>NZ_QJTJ01000083.1 GCF_003217295.1 Ureibacillus chungkukjangi | reverse complement strand
TGAATCGGCTACACTAAGTTGGACAGATACTATAAGGGCTAGTAGACTTAACATACTAACCTAAGGGAGCGTGCTACTATGTCACGTCAACGTCGAACTTTTACACCAGAATTTAAACTTCAATTAGTCAAGCTTTATGAAAATGGAAAGTCTCGTGCAGATATCTGTAGAGAATATGAAATCACGCCATCTGCATTAGATCGCTGGATTAAAAACCATCAAGAAACTGGGGCCTTCACTGCGAAAGAGAACCGTACTGATGAAGAAAATGAGTTAATAAAATTACGTAAAGAAAATCAACGTTTAATGATGGAGAATGACATTTTAAAGCAAGCAGCGCTGATCATGGGACGAAAATAGATGTGATTCGAAATAACGCTCACAAATATTCAATATCAGCAATGTGTAACGTCCTCAACATCGCCAAAAGCACATACTATTATCATGCCAATTTGAGTGAAAAAGAAGCACATAACACAGAGGAAGTAGAACTTTCCAACGAGATTGAACGACTCTTTAAAGAAAGCCGTAGTAACTATGGTACTCGTAAACTAAAAGTAGAATTAAAGAAGCAGAAGATGGTAGTTTCTAGACGTCGAATCGGTCGAATCATGAAACAATTAGGACTGGTATCAAAGTATACCGTGGCACAATACAAGCCGTATAAACAAACCTGTAATGAAGCACCCATCAAAAATGAGTTACATCGTCAGTTTAAACAAGAAGAGCAATTAGCTGTAGTTGTAAGTGATTTAACATACGTCCGTGTTGAGAAAAAATGGCACTATGTATGCTTATTTGTCGACCTTTTCAACCGTGAAATTATTGGTCACAGTGCCGGTCCTAATAAGACAGCAGCCCTTGTGTATCAAGCATTAGCCAGCATTAAAGGGAATTTACATAACATCAAGATGTTCCATACAGACCGTGGAAAAGAGTTTGATAACAAACTAATTTCAGAGGCACTAGAAACATTTGGGATTCAAAGATCATTAAGTATGAAGGGTTGTCCCTATGATAACGCCGTGGCCGAAGCGATGTTCAAAGTATTTAAAACCGAATTCGCAAACGGAGCACACTTCGCTTCTCTTGAACAGCTCGCTCTTGAACTTAATGATTATGTTCATTGGTTCAATAACATTCGAATTCACGGAACACTAGGTTATTTATCGCCAGTGGAATTCAAGAACAGGTCCTTATAAAGATTGTCCAGTTTAGTGTTGACATTCCA
>NZ_QJTJ01000082.1 GCF_003217295.1 Ureibacillus chungkukjangi | reverse complement strand
TAACTTTTACGGGGGTTTTTTTATGGCTAAATTTTCTATCGAACAAAAAATTCAAGCAGTTGAACGTTATATAAATGGGCATGAATCAATGAATGGAATCGCGAAGGATATTGGTGTTACTCGGCGTGTAATCAGTGATTGGGTTCGTCTTTATCAAGAGAACGGTAGAGAGGCATTCCTAAAATCCTATACAAACTATTCTGCTGAGTTTAAAATGAATGTACTTAACTATATGAACGAAACAGGTACATCCTCTATTGACACAGCTGCGATATTTAACATTTCATCTCCTGGCTTGATTCGAACTTGGAAGATAAAGTTTGAAATTGGTGGTTATGATACTCTTGTTTCTAAGTAAAAGGGGCGACCACCTATGAAAAAGGACACGAAAACTTTACCAGCTGAAGGATCTGTAGAAGAACTAGAGGCGCGTATAAAGCAACTGGAAATGGAGAATGCATATTTAAAAAAGTTAAACACTTTAGTTCAAATGAAAGAAAAATTACCAACCAAATCAAAGCGCAAGTAATTTATGAACTAAAGGAAATCTATGAAGTGGTGGAATTAATTAAAGTCGCTGATATTCCACGTAGCACATATTACTACTGGGAAAAGCGTTTAAATCGTGATGATAAATATGCAGAAGTTAAAGCTGTTATTCAGTCCATTTACCACGAACATAAAGGGCGTTACGGGTATCGTAGAATTGCTAAAGAATTAAAGAAATATGGCTTCTCTCATGATCCAAAAACAATTAATAAATTGATGAATGCCATGGGCATTAAATGCGAAGTACGTATGAAAAAATACCGATCATACAAAGGAAATGTCGGGAAAATTGCACCGAACATTTTACATCGTGATTTTACAGCGAAAAACATGAACGAGAAATGGGTAACGGACGTAACAGAATTTCATTTATTTGGTGAGAAGCGTTATTTATCTCCAGTATTAGATTTATGTAACGGTGAAATCATTGCCTACACGGTAATGAGTCGCCCAGTTTATAAATTAGTTGGCGATATGTTAAAACAAGCAGTAATGCGGCTTCGACCAGATGATCAAGTCCTTCTACATTCAGACCAAGGTTGGCACTATCAAATGAAACTATACCAACGAACATTAAAACAACATAATATCACACAAAGTATGTCCCGTAAGGGCAATTGTTTGGATAATGCAGTCATTGAAAATTTCTTTGGCTTACTAAAATCTGAGCTACTTTATCTGCAAGAATTTGAGAGCATGGAGCATTTTGAGAAGGAACTATCGGATTATATTCACTATTATAATAACAAACGTATGAAGGCAAAATTAAAAGACCTAAGCCCGGTGGAATACCGAACTCAGGTCCTTGAAGCAGCTTAATTACATATGTCTAACTTTCTTGGGTCAGATCA
>NZ_QJTJ01000081.1 GCF_003217295.1 Ureibacillus chungkukjangi | reverse complement strand
TAAAATGTACCCTATAAGATGGACACTTTAAAAAAAGTCCTTCTTGTAGGGTACTTTTGTTTATAATGAGAAAAAAGATGTTGGAGCGGAATTAGAATGACGAAAAGATTATTAACGAAAAAAGAACAAGAACTGCTAAAAAGAAACCCTTATGTAAAGTCAGTCAGCGAGAAAGCGATTACCTATACCGACGAATTCAAACGTCATTTTATTGCAGAAAATGAACAGGGGAAGCTACCTAGAGATATCTTCGAGGAAGCTGGCTTAAGTGTGGACTTAATTGGAATGGATCGTATTAAAACAGCGGGGAAACGCTGGCGTGCAGCCTATCGTAATTCTGGCATTGTAGGTTTACAAGATACTCGTAAAATGAATTCCGGCCGACCTTCTGAACGGAAATTAACCCCAGAAGAAAAAATCGCCCGTTTAGAAGCGAAAAACCAGTTATTACGTGCAGAAAATGAACTACTAAAAAAGCTCGATCTACTCGAAAGGCAGATGTTGAAGAAGAAATTACAATCGAAACGAAACTAAAATTTGAATTAATCCACCAGACGCTTCAAAAGTATAAACTAAAGCGTATGGTGAGCTATCTATGTAAGGTAATGGGTGTGTCTCGTTCAGGGTTCTATCATCATTTTGATGAAAAATCAGCGCAAAATCGCGCCAAACAAGATGAAGCAGATGAAGTGGTGAAAGACATCATTTTAAAGGCGTATCATTTCCGAGGACGTAAAAAGGGAGCACGCCAAATTAAAATGACGCTTCAAAGCCAATATAGCATCACCTATAACTTAAAGCGGATTCGCCGCATTATGAAGAAATTTAACATCATCTGTCCAATTCGCAAGGCAAATCCTTATCGAAGAATGGTCAAAGCGACGAAAGAACACCGCATTTATGCGAACGAATTAAAACGCAAATTTAAACAAGGTATAGTGGGTAAAGTGTTATTGACAGACATCACATATTTGCCATATCGAAACGGCAAACGTGCATATTTATCAACGATTAAGGACGCTGAAACGAACGAAATTCTAGCTTATGAAGTGTCATCTTCTTTACACTTGGACATCGCTCTGAATACGTTGAAGAAATTAAAAAAACATTCGCATTTAGCAGAAGATGCCTTTATCCATTCCGATCAGGGTTTCCATTATACAAGCCCGATTTACCAGGCATTGGTGAAGAAAATGGGTTTAGGTCAGTCTATGTCACGGCGAGGAAACTGTTGGGATAATGCGCCTCAAGAATCATTCTTTGGGCATTTAAAAGATGAAACAAACTTTAGCAATTGTGAAACGCTTGAAGAAGTAAAACGTGAAATCAAAAGTTACATGACCTATTACAATCATTATCGTGGGCAATGGAATTTAAAAAAGCTGCCGCCTGCAAAATACAGACAGCAGCTTCAACAAGTTGCCTAGGCTCTTTTTCAAAATGTCCTTTACAAAGGGTACACTTTA
>NZ_QJTJ01000080.1 GCF_003217295.1 Ureibacillus chungkukjangi | reverse complement strand
TAAAATGTACCCTATAAGATAGACACTTAAAAAAAGTCTCTCTTGTAGGGTACTTTTATTTATAATGAAAGAAATAATTAATGGAGCGGAAGAAAATGTCGAAAAAATTATTTACAGAGCAAGAACAGAAATTATTAATGAAACATCCTTATGTTAAAGCTGTTAGTGAAAAAGCAATAACATATACAGATGAATTTAAGGCAATGGCAATTAAAGAATATGAAGAAGGGAAATTTGCACGTCAAATTTTTGAAGATGCAGGATTTGATATTGAAATTGTAGGGATTCAACGAGCAAAATCGTCTTTAAAGCGATGGCGTGCTGCTTATCAAAAGAATGGTTTAGAGGGGCTTGAGGATTCTCGTAAATACTATTCTGGACGCCCTCTTGAACGTGAATTAAGTATAGAAGAAAAGTATGCAAGATTAGAAGCTCAAAATGCATTATTACGTGCAGAAAATGAACTTCTAAAAAAGATCGATTTAGCAGAAAGGATGTTGGTGAAGAAAAAGAAAAACTAACAGCTGAACAGAAATTTCGATTGATCCAACTGGTCATTAAAAAACATAACTTAAAGCGGATGGTAAGCTATCTTTGTGAACTAGTTGGTGTCTCTCGGTCAGGTTATTATCGTTATTTTTCAGAAGAAGCGCAACTTAATAGACAAGCGCGTGATGAAGCAGACGAAGAAGTAAAGGAAATCATTTTAAGAGCGTTCAATTTTCGCCGTCGTAAGAAGGGCGCACGTCAAATCAAAATGACATTAGAAAATCAGTATCAAATTACATATAACTTAAAACGAATTCGTCGTATCATGAAAAAGTTTCAAATCATTTGTCCAATTCGAAAAGCTAATCCTTATCGAAGAATGGCAAAAGCAACGAAAGAACATAGAACTTTACCAAATCTACTAAATCGTGAATTCAAGCAAGGAATCGCTAGAAAAGTATTATTAACTGATATTACATATTTGAGTCACGGAAAAGGAAAACGTGCGTACTTATCAACCATAAAAGATGCCGAAACCAATGAAATTTTAGCATATGAGACATCTGATAGATTAACGATAGATATTGCATTAAATACATTAAAGAAGATGAAAAAAAGTGGGATAAAGTTGGCCGAAGGCGCATTCATTCACTCAGATCAAGGATTCCACTATACTAGCCCCCAATTTCAAAAGATGGTGAAAGAGATGGGGCTAGACCAGTCAATGTCCCGTCGAGGCAACTGTTGGGATAATGCCCCTCAAGAATCGTTTTTTGGACATTTTAAAGATGAAACGGACTTTAAATCGTGTGAAACATTAGAAGAAGTAAAACGTGAGATTAAGAGTTATATGACTTATTACAATTATTATCGAGGTCAATGGAACTTAAAAAAGATGACGCCTGCACAATACAGTCATCATCTTCTTCAAGTTGCCTAATTCCCCAGAGTCTTTTTAAAAATGTCCTTTACAAAGGGTACACTTTA
>NZ_QJTJ01000079.1 GCF_003217295.1 Ureibacillus chungkukjangi | reverse complement strand
GAGTCAAGTCCTAGTTATTGTGTAAATTCAATACAGATGTTTTCAACTATATTTTGTGGGCATGTAAACCAACCCCCACTACATTTTTCATCCTTAACTCCCATGGCTTATTAACTCCATATTCAGTAAAGGCTGTCAAAGGCTCTTTTCACTTTGACTGCCTTTACTGAATGTGGAATACTCCATTAATGGGAGTTGAAGATGTAAAACAAGGTACTATCTAGAAAGTCCTTTTCTTTTTGAATAATCGTTTTCTTGATAATGCATTAACACAGCACCAACTAATCTGAAGGCAGATTGGGTATTAGGGAAGATACGGATTACGGTCTCCCTTCTACGTACTTCTTGATTTAATCGTTCCAGAGAATTCGTACTTCGAATATTAACACGTATTCCTTTGGGAAAATTCATATATTGAATGGTATCTTCGAAACCTTCATCTAGTACTGTAAGTGCTTTTTCATATCTGCGATCTTCTGCATACTGATTCATTAACTCATCTTTAAATTTGCGCATATCCTCAAGGGTAACTGCATCAAAGATGCGTCTAATCATGAGACGGAAATCTCCTGAATCCTTTTTCGGCAGCTTTTCAATAATATTACGTTTAAAGTGTACGTTACATCTTTGCCATGTAGTTCCGATGAATTCCCGTTGGATGGCCTTTCGTAAACCTTGGTGAGCATCAGATATAACTAACTTTGGGGATTGAATTCCTCGCGATTTTAAGTGTTGTAGAAAGCGACTCCAACTTTCATAACTCTCTACATGGTCCACGCTTAAACCAAGAATCTCACGTTTATTCTCTTCGGTAATAGCCGTTGCAATATAGACAGCTTTTGATACAACTTGGTGATGTTCACGCACTTTAATATACATTGCATCCAGAAAAATATAAGGATAGTAAGTAGTGTTTAAAGGTCTGTTCGCCCAAGTGTTAATAATGGGATCTAGTTTTTGTGTCAGTGAAGACACCAGTGA
Organism: Ureibacillus chungkukjangi; assembly: GCF_003217295.1. Classification (GTDB taxonomy): domain Bacteria; phylum Bacillota; class Bacilli; order Bacillales_A; family Planococcaceae; genus Ureibacillus; species Ureibacillus chungkukjangi. The sequence goes on along the minus strand of NZ_QJTJ01000079.1, from coordinate 502 downwards.
TTTCGATACAGTTTCACCACAAAGCTGCTCCACAATTTGAGTTACCTTTCTTGTAGAGACACCATTTACAACCATTTCTATCATCGATAGAATCAATGCTTGATCATGTCTAGCGTACTTTTCAAACACACTGGTAGAAAATTCGCCATTTCGAGTTCTAGGAACTTTTAAAGTTAATTTTCCAACACTCATAACAATTTCACGCTCGTAGTAGCCATTTCGATAATCAATTCGATCGCTCGAACGTTCATAAGCCGCTGCATTTAAATATTCGTCTCTTTCTTTTTCCATGAATTCATTTAGAACTAGTACTAAAGCAGATTTTACAACAGTATTTAAATCAGAATTTAGAACAGAATCTTTTAAAAAGTCCATATCTAAGTTAAACTGTAATTGAGTCATTATTATTCCCTCTTTTCATGTTTATCGTCGCTGAAAACATTGTATCCAAGAGAGAATAAAATGACTCTTTTTCTTTTTACACAATTATATGGACTTTATC
>NZ_QJTJ01000077.1 GCF_003217295.1 Ureibacillus chungkukjangi | reverse complement strand
AGGAGCATTCCTGTTAGAAGGATTTTCGGGGACTTGAAATAAAAAAAGCCCTCTTGTATGATGCTTGAGTGTCAACCGGAAAATTGACTCGAACATCTACAGAGAGGACTTACGTTATGAATTCTAATACGAACCATAAAATTAATCAAGTTTCTGAAAATACTTTAGTAATCGGCATCGATATCGCCAAGCATAAACATTATGCCTGTGCGATTGATGAACGAGGGCGTGTGCTCCAAAAATCATTCCCCGTCACACAATCACGGGATGGATTTGAAGCGTTTTACACGCACTTACTCGCTTTAAAATCAATACATGGAAAACAGGATATTATCGTTGGCTTCGAACCAACCGGACACTACTGGATGAACTTAGCTACGTTTTTAACGAACTATGGGATTCCATTTGTGATGGTAAATCCGTTACATGTCAATCGTTCAAAAGAGTTAGACGATAATCTTCAAACAAAGAATGACCAAAAGGATGCGCTTGTCATCGCCCGTTTAATGCGGGATGGTCGCTTCAGCTATCCACGACTACTTGAAGGCGTAGAAGCTGAATTACGCAACGGGGCAACATTGCGTTCGAAAATTCAAGAAGACCTCAATGCACTTCAAAATCGCATTGTACGTTGGATTGATCGGTTCTTCCCTGAATTCACGAAGGTATTTAAAAATTTCGGAAAGATGGCGTATGCGGTACTAGAAAAAACGCCTCTTCCAGTAGATATTCAAGGGAAAACACCGGAAGAATTATTGTTTTTATATCGCCAAGTAGAGGGCATGAAATCACCTCAGTTACCTAAGGCGAAGCAGTTAGTCGAGGTGGCTCAGCACTCCATTGGGCTGACAGAAGGCCTTGTGATGGCACGAATAGAAATCGCCACACTCCTTCAACAGCACCATTTATTGCAAGAGCAGCTTGACACGCTAAATGAACAATTAGGCGAATTAGCCAAACAAATGAAGGATTATGAGTACTTAGCGTCTGTACCAGGCATTGGCGATATTACGATTGTCGATCTGCTTTCAGAAGTCGGTTCTCTCACGCAATATGAGCATCCACGCCAAATAATCAAACTAGCGGGACTTACATTACGTGAAAACTCATCTGGGCAGCACAAGGGTCAGAAACGCATTTCTAAACGAGGTAGAAGGAAGCTACGAGCTCTCTTATTCCGTGTCATGATACCGTTAATTCGTCATAACCAAGCCTTTAAGCAATTACATGAATATTACACTACACGCACCATCAACCCGCTTCGAAAGAAGCAATCGATTGTCGTGCTTTGTGGGAAATTACTGAAGATTTTACACGCTTTATGTAAGAAAAAAATACAGTTTGATGAACAACAAATGATGAAAAATCTTTATTGTCTCGAAAGGGCAGCCTAAGCAACATCTTAGCTCGAACTAAAACAGAAGGATGACACGGAGAAGCCGGCATTATTTATCCCATCCGACTACGAGTCCCTATAGGAGCATCGCCAGCCTCTGCCTTATGAATAGACCGCACGAAGGAATGTATGCGCTAGACGCCAAGAGACATGGGAGGGTACGTCATCATAAGCATCGCAGAGATCCAATTGTGCATCACATATTGGAACTGAAAGTTAATTACTACCAATTAGCTTTAGCGAAGCGTATCCCAAAACTGTAAATCAATTGAAGTACTGTAAAATACTAAAATATAAATCTATAAAAAATAATTTTATGAATTGATAAAAACGGGTTAAACCGTTGATATATCAACATTTATAGAGGGAG
>NZ_QJTJ01000076.1 GCF_003217295.1 Ureibacillus chungkukjangi | reverse complement strand
TATCGGTGTTTGTCAATATAGTTGTCGCATCGAGCTATTTTATTTCTCTACTAAATTTATATTTAATTCATTCAAATCCCCAATTCAATCGAAGCTAGCGCGCTGTGCTTGCTGTCCTGTGGATGTTCAATGGAAAGAAAATCGCTTTCCATTGAACATCCACAGGGAAAAGGGGAAATTTTTTATTCTTGAGTGACTTCTTTTATCGGATTCAGTGCGACTTGTTGTTGCGCTGACCAATTGCGTGTCTGCCCAGCCCAACGTTCTGGATGCTTTTGTTTGGCTTCTTCATACACTAATTTTCTTTTCTCTAAAATTCCGATATGTTTACCAGTATGGCACTGCACCGGCGTCACAAATTTCAAGGCGCTATGTAAATGTACTTCGTTGTACCAGCGGACAAATTTTAATGCCCAAGCACGTGCTTCCACTACGGACTTAAACCCTTTTCGCGGGAAATCAGGGCGGTATTTCAACGTCCGAAACATCGCTTCTGAATAGGGATTATCGTTGCTGACACGTGGTCTTGAATACGAGCTTTGAATGCCCATTTTCTCCAGAAACCCTTGAAAAGTGGAGGCTTTCATCGGGCTGCCATTATCCGAATGAAGGACGAGTGGAGCACCTTGAATTTTTTCATTCAGTACCGCTTTTTGCACCAGTTGCTCCGCATAGTTTGCTTCTTCGGTTTCCCAAACCTCCCAGCCGACAACCTTGCGACTAAATAAATCAATGATTAAATAAAGACGATAAAACATACCTTTCACAGGTCCTGCTAACCACGTAATGTCCCATGTCCATACTTGATTCGGTGCCACAGCGAGATGACTTTCTGGTATCCGTTTCGTCGGTTTTTGACTAAAGCCTCGGTGATTTTGCATCTTTTCTTCGCGTAATACACGGTAAAATGTTGATTCTGAAGCGATGTACGTCCCTTGATCGGCTAACTTTGGGACAATTTGTGTTGGTGGTAAATCGGCATATTCATCTTGCTTCACTACGGTTAAAATCTCTGTTCGTTCTTCTTCAGATAGCTTATTTTTCGGTATGGGACGCTTGGCGGTAGGACGTCTATCCAACTGGATTTCACCGTCTTTTACCCAACGTTCATACGTGCGAACACTAATATGCAATTCTCCACATGCCTTTGCCAATCGCGCCCCATTTCGATTCGCTTCTTGAATTAATTCTACTGCGAGTTTGCGATTTGACGGGTCAATCATTCGTCCTCTTCGTCCCCCCAAATCGCCTGGGCCTTTTTTCGAAGGAGTAATAAGGCTGCCGCTTCTGCCAATGCCTTTTCTTTCTTCTGTAAGTCCTTCTCCAACGCCTTTGCCCGTTGCTTTTCTTCCTTTAATTGCCCATTCAACTGCTTCGCCTGATCAAATGCCTGACCATTTGCCTGAAGACAAACTTCTTTCCATGATTCGATCTGCTCACGATATAAGCCTTTTCGACGACAATATTCCGCTAACTCAGCTTCATTCATCGAGAAGGTTTCCATTACCACTAAAAATTTATCATGGCTGCTCCATTTATCGCTTGTTTGTCCATTGCCAGGTGTTGCACTACCTTTTGCTCGTGCTTCCTTACGCCATTTATATAATGTGGCTTCTGTAATGCCTGTTTCTTCGTTTATTTTCGCTACCGCTTCGTTTTGTGGTGGCATCATACGTGCAACAACGGCTTGTTTTTGTTCAGCCGTGTAGCGGATACGTTCTCTTTTCATTGTCATTCGTCTCGACCTCCGTGTTTTTACTTTACTATACCACGTAAGCTCGATACGACATCTATCCTAACAGAGGGGG
>NZ_QJTJ01000075.1 GCF_003217295.1 Ureibacillus chungkukjangi | reverse complement strand
GAATATTAGATACAAAAGAATGGTTGGAAAATAGTCAGGTTTAAGTGGCTCAGTTTTTAATTAATAAATGGCTCAATTTTTACTTGCGAAATACAAAAGCTTAGCTATGATTTTTGGAGAAAGTCTGAAAGGCAAGGGAAAGTCTTCATTGATAAAATTAATTCTCAACGTTCTATTCAATTTAATTCTTTAGATACCAATTTTCCTACCGTATCAACAAGAGATATAATAACTAGTTATTTATCTAATTTAAGTACTAGAGAAAAACAACTTATAATAAATAAATTACAAGTTAATGAGGTAGGTTTAACAAAAGCAAATAGCAAAATAGAAAATTATACGAAACAGATTCAAAAACTTACAGCCGAATTAGAAAGAGTAAAAATAATAAATGAAGAACTAAAAGAAAAAACAGGTGTTTATGAACAGGTGTTATTTCAATGGGCAGATATATCTTCTAAACAAAATATAGATTTAATAGATACAATAACTACTGGTAAACGTAGAAATGAAATAGTTAACCAGTTATTTAATGATATGTTTTCAGACAATCCTCATGCAGCATATCTAAATATTAATAGACAAGAAAAAAATAAAATTAATAATATAATAGATTTCCCCCCTTCAGATTCAAGGGATATATTAGATGAGTTAGATTTATTAGATAATTCAGACCCCTCTGATTAATTTTCTATTATATTAAAAATTCCGGTATGACTTAGATAGAAAATGCGATTCTTAAAAGAACTGAAAAGATTGAAATTAAGTTTAGATAAAAAATTATTAGTAACTACATTCCATTTCTGTAAAATTTCCATTTAGAGAGAAATTTTGAAATTGATAATTAGAGGATAAATGTAGATTTCTAATATATTTTGATTTTGATTAAACATACCTCGAAAGCCCAGATTTAGTGTAAATTAAAAGCATCCATTCTGAAAAAAAGATTGGTCAGAATAGATGCTTTTCTGCAGTTTAAAAGTTTGTTTTTATAATAAAGTTGATCATTTCCTAAACGTGTTGCTCCACAATAGCGCCCGATTGTTGAGTAGCTAATTTACTTTACGAATTCTTATACTCAGCTAGTCAATAGAATTTGCAACCTTTATCAATACTTCTGATGGTTTATCAGAAACATCTTCATCCAGTGAAAGGATATACTGCCATTCATTCATCTCAAATACAAGATTATTACGTTTTTCAAACATTGTAGTGCTGTAAATCGCACGAATACCGTTATTCAACTTTAATTCCTTATCAATCATTTCTTCCCTTATTAGAAGTTTATAATCGATATGTCGCACTTCAACTTTATAATCATTGTCTCCTGATTTTTCATCTACATATCGAACTTCCAGCTTATCATTCCAATCACCTTCTGGATTAGAGAACCTAGCAAAACTATGTGTAAAGGTAATTGGAATTTCATTAGGTAAAACAATCTCTTTTTTAAAATGCTGTTTACTTTCAGCAAGAGCTTCATCAACTTCTTTGTATCCTAACTTTGAAAAGTTTCTATCAAATTTATCCTCGTTTGCATAAACAGATGCAGCTAAAAAGATAGAAGAAAATAATAATAAGTGATTTTTCATAACATTCCTCACCTCATTAATATTATGAGAAGAAAATATATTATTATTAATGGTTATTATTATTAAACTAAAGACACATTTACTTTAATTGAATTTCAGTATGATGTTATAGCAATAAAAAGAAGCACAACTCCTCTTGTGTTTTGCAAGATAAAAGTGCAGAAGAATGCAAAGAAAAATACACAAGCTTGCCAGCCTTCATCTGAGTATTCATTTTTGTCTTGATAATGCG
>NZ_QJTJ01000074.1 GCF_003217295.1 Ureibacillus chungkukjangi | reverse complement strand
GTGTGTGCCAGGCATGGCAACTATCTAGGTGGTGAAAGTCCACTGTGGGGGTACACATCGACCAACCACTAAGGAAGCGCAAGGTACTTATCGTGAGGTAAGGGCTGGAGGAAGCGTGGAATAAAATCTTGGCTCGACGAACAGAAATCTGATACTAAGGCTCTATAAAGGGATAAGGCTCCACGACAAGTCAAAGTCCAAAAGATGTGCGTAGCTTTGTAGGGTAAATCAGGCGAGTAAAAGAGGAAAGATAGTTGTCTTACCCTGGGAGGTCTTGCGGATGTACCAAAAGTACAGTCGAAAAAGGTTAGTCGCAAGAAGTCAGCAGATGCCATAGTAATGACCTTTGGTCATGAAGGGCAGAACAATTTATAGTGTTTCAACACCACAAATGCGTAAGTGACGGACTCCGAATGTGTTAATGGTGAAAGTATGAGCGTATCTCAAATGATAACCAAAATGGAGATATTACTTACTACGTGAGAGGAAAGGAGAAACGAGTGTGCAACTATTAGAAAAGATTCTAAGCAATCGAAATATGAATGAAGCCTATCTACGTGTCTTTAGAAATAAAGGTGCAAGTGGTGTCGATGGAATAACGGTCGATGAACTTAAACAATATCTGAAAGAGAACAAGGATGAGCTATGTCAGCGCATCAGAACTAGAAAATACCAACCACAAGCTGCCTTAAGAGTGGAGATTCCAAAAGAAAATGGTAAGATGCGCAAACTGGGAATACCAACAGTAGTGGATAGGGTCGTTCAACAGGCAATTCATCAAGTACTCAGTCCGATATTCGAAAAAGAGTTTAGTGAATTCAGTTACGGTTTCAGACCAAATAGAAGTTGTGAGATGGCAATTATAAAAAGCCTCGAATTTCTGAATGATGGATACAATTGGATAGTGGACATTGACCTTGAAAGATTTTTCGACACAGTCAACCATGATAAACTAATGCGAATTATATCCAATACAATCGATGATGGAGATGTCATTTCTTTAATAAGAAAATACTTGGTCAGTGGGGTTATGGTAAAGGGTAAATATGAAGAAACACCGGTTGGAACTCCGCAAGGAGGAAACCTCAGCCCACTGTTAAGTAACATAATGTTGAATGAACTGGATAAGGAACTAGAAAGTAGAGGTCTTCAATTCGTAAGATATGCGGATGACGCTCTTATCTTCGTGAAGAGCGAGAAATCTGCAAATAGAGTTATGGAATCAGTCGTGAAGTTTATAGAAAAGAAATTAGGATTGATAGTCAATGCAGAAAAGAGTAAAATCGCTCGTCCAAAAGATTTGAAATTCTTGGGGTTTGGTTATTACTACGATTCAAAAGACAAGAAGTATCAAGTTCGACCACATCCAATGTCAGTACAGAAATTTAAAAGGAAACTTCGGCAATTAACAAAGCGAAACTGGAGCATATCGTTAGACTACAGAATAATGAAACTAAAACAAGTAATATTCGGTTGGGTAAATTACTTTAGAACTGCAAAAATGAAAACGGCTATGCGAGAAACTGATATGAAACTACGCTCAAGAATAAGGGTAATTATTTGGAAGCAATGGAAGGTACCGAGAAAGCAGATTAGGTCTCTAATCCAATTAGGGATACCCGAAGAAGAAGCCAAAGGCTTAACATACTGTAGGAAAGGTTATCGATTTATCGGATTATCGAAAGTTGTTCATAGAGCTATCTCTAATAAAAGACTAGAACAGAGGGGAATACCCTCTGCTCTTGAACGTTACTTAAAAGTACACACTGTAATATAAATTGAAACGCCGTATACGAGATCCGTACGTACGGTGTTGTGAGAGGGGCGAGAACTTATTCTCCCTCTACTCGATT
>NZ_QJTJ01000073.1 GCF_003217295.1 Ureibacillus chungkukjangi | reverse complement strand
AATCGAGTAGGAGGCTAGCCATTAGTTGGCTAGCCGACCTCTCACACCACCGTACGTACGGATCCGTATACGGCGGTTCGAAAGTTTTATGGTTTATCAATTATAGCGATGAGGCTTTTTAGACCGTGCTTCGCCCAATATTTATTATTTAAGGCTTTATCTATGATGGGGTTGTTTGAGGAATGCCAGTAACCTTTTCTGGTATTTGCCATTTTATAGGCGTCATTTGAGTTGATACCTAGTTTCATGAGGTTTCGGTACTTTGTCCCGATTCTTTTCCACTCTTTCCAGCGACATGCTCGGAGCCTACGACGAATATGTTTATCCATTGCTCTTGCGTACGTCTTGATATCGCCTATCTTGAAGTAATTAGACCATCCTTGTATTAAATAGTTTAACTTTCGGATACGGTCTTCCATTTTAATCCTCCAATTACGATTCGTTAAGCGACGAATTTTCTCTTCGAATTTCTTTTTGCTTTTCTTTGGCACGAATACTCTCGTTTGTTTGTGTTTATAAAAACTCACTCCTAAGAATATCCGTGCGCTCGGCTTTCCCACAGCGGATTTTTCCTCATTTACTTTTAGTTTTAATTTCTTTTCAATAAATGAAGTCATCCCTGCTTTAATTCGTTCCCCCGCTTTTAAGCTTTTGACGTAGATATTACAATCATCGGCATAACGGACAAATCTGTGTCCTCGTTTTTCAAGCTCCTTATCTAGTTCATGAAGGAGAATGTTACTTAAAAGTGGACTCAAGGGTCCACCTTGTGGTGTACCTTCTTGATTATGTATAACGATACCGTTTTCCATAATTCCAGCGTTTAGAAATTTTCGGATTAACTTAAGTGTCGGCTTATCCTTGATATAGTTCGCTACTAGAGACATGAGTTTATCATGCTGGACACGGTCAAAGAATTTTTCCAGGTCCATATCCACCACGTATCGATATCCTTCATCCATGTAAGATTGCGCTTTCTCTATAGCCTGATGTGCGCTTCGATTAGGACGAAACCCATAACTATTTTCACTGAAAATGGGGTCAATTATCGGTGTTAAAATTTGAACAATTGCCTGTTGGATAACCCTATCCGTCACCGTTGGAATGCCCAGTTTCCTTGTACTCCCATTTCCTTTCGGAATTTCTACCCTTCTTACAGGTTGGGGCGTGTAACGCCCAGTCTGTAGTTGTTCGATAATTTGATGACTATTTTCTTTTAAGTACTGGCGAGTTGCCTCTATATCTTTCACATCGACTCCGGCAGCTCCTTTATTTCGTTTTACCCGTTTAAAAGCTTCGTTTAAATTATCTCGGTTTGTTATTAAATAAATAAGTCCATTTGATTCCATATGTTTTCATGAGTTAGGGATGCACATGAACAGTTCCACTCTCTCTAACACTCCGTTCACGTTCTGCGCTTCAGGGTAATTAAAGAGTCTTTCGATTGGCTGTGTCTTTACTGTCGTGTAATGCTCCTAGTCATGTTCACTCCTTTCGTTCAGCCCTTCCCACAACTGGTACTATGGCTTCTGCTGACTTCTGACGATTCAGCTATCTATCGCTAGATAGGTTCTGTTTCCAGGTATTCATCAGACCTCCCGGGGTAAGTCCGCCCACTTTCACCTCATCTATCCGCCACATTTATTGCCCTATCCTCCGGAGATATTTTGGACTTTGATTTGTTTTGCAATCTTATCCAGACAGAACAACCTCGAATGTGATTCGTGTACCTCGGATCAAGGCTTTGCCTACTGCTTCCTTCAGATTCCGCGTCGCCACGGACACCCTTGCGTTTGGCTAGTGGTTCGCATATCTCAACGCCCACAGTGAACTTTCATCACCTAGTTGACGGACATGCCCGGCACACAAAAAAG
>NZ_QJTJ01000072.1 GCF_003217295.1 Ureibacillus chungkukjangi | reverse complement strand
CTTGTGCGCCCGGCATGCGCATGAACTATAGGGTGTAAGTCCCGAACCCCGAAGACAGAAGTAGAGGTTAGCCAAGAGCAAGGGTGTCCGTGGCGACGCGGAATCTGAAGGAAGCTGGAGGCAAAACACCGGTCCGAGGAACACGAATCTCATACAAGGCTAGTTACGACTGGATGAGTTTGCAAGACAAAACAAAGTCCTTTCTGTCGAAGGTCATACCTAGTAAATGAGGCGGATAGATGGTGTGAAAGTGCATGTGCTTACCCGGGGAGGTCTGATGGAAACATGAAGTACCCTTCATAACCTACTTGGTGACAAGTAGCTGAATCATCAGAAGTCAGCAGAGGTCATAGTACGATTGGGTCTAGAACCAGTCGGAAGGACTGAACAATTAAGAGAGATTAGCCCTTGGCTTTCCATCTAGAATGAATGAGCACAGAAAACAGAGAAACCTCACGCTTAGAAAGTAGTGGTGAATCCCACGAGGGTATTTGCGGAGGGTGGAGTTCAGATGGGCATAAGAAGATAAGCTAATCACGGAAAGGAACGAAATGGTGATGTTGAATCAAATTCTTGAACGGCAAAATATGATACAAGCGCTAAAGCGAGTTGAAGCGAATAAAGGAAGCCATGGAGTAGACATGATGCCCGTACAAACCTTACGACAGCACATGCTCGAAAATTGGGAAACCATTAAATCGCAGATTTTGAATGGAACCTATGAACCGCAACCAGTACGTCGAGTCGAAATCCCGAAACCAGATGGTGGTGTGCGTTTACTAGGTATCCCAACCGTGACAGACCGTTTGATTCAACAAGCTATCTCGCAGATTTTATCGAAGGAATATGACGAAACATTTTCGGACCACAGTTATGGATTCCGTCCAAATCGGAGCGCCCATGACGCCGTTCGGAAAGCAAAGGGTTATTTAAAGGAAGGTTATCGATGGGTAATTGACATGGATTTAGAGAAATTCTTCGATAAGGTTAATCATGACCGACTAATGGCAACATTAACGAAACGAATTTCAGATAAACCTTTATTAAAACTTATTCGTAAATACCTCCAAGCCGGTGTCATGATAAATGGAGTGGTTTCAAGTACAGAAGAAGGAACACCACAAGGTGGACCTTTAAGTCCTCTACTTTCAAACGTAGTTCTAGATGAACTTGATAAAGAGTTGGAGGAACGTGGACATAAATTCGTTCGATACGCAGATGATTGCAATATTTATGTGAAAACGGAACGTGCGGGGTTAAGAGTAATGGCGAGTGTACAAAGATTTATTGAGGGAAAACTTCGTTTAAAAGTAAACCAAAAGAAATCAGCAGTAGATCGTCCTTGGAACCGAAAGTTCTTAGGTTTTAGTTTCACGAATCACAAAGAACCAAAAGTTCGTCTTGCGAAAACAAGTCTAGTCCGAATGAAGATGAAAATACGAGAGATTACCTCAAGAAAGATGCCATATTCCATGGAATACAGAATCGAGAAGTTAAACCAGTATCTAATGGGGTGGTGTGGTTATTTTGCATTAGCAGATACAAGTTCCACATTCAAATCACTAGATAGCTGGATTAAAAGAAGATTAAGGATGTGTCTATGGAAGAATTGGAAGAAACCTCGAACAAGAGTCAGAAATCTTACTCGATTGAAAGTTCCTTTTGGAAAAGCATACGAGTGGGGAAACACCCGGAAAGGGTACTGGCGCATTTCTAATAGCCCCATATTACACAGAACCCTCGGCAATTCCTATTGGGAAAGCCAAGGGCTGAAAAGTCTGCAAGTTCGTTACGAAACTTTGCGTTATTCATCTTAATTGAACCGCCGTATACGGAACCGTACGTACGGTGGTGTGAGAGGTCGGGAGTTAATCACTCCCTCCTACTCGAT
>NZ_QJTJ01000071.1 GCF_003217295.1 Ureibacillus chungkukjangi | reverse complement strand
GAAAAGCAAGCTTTTCTAAAGTCCGCTCGACTTGCATGTATTAGGCACGCCGCCAGCGTTCGTCCTGAGCCAGGATCAAACTCTCCATAAAAGAGAAAATTTGATAAAGCTCAAATTTTGTGCTGGCATCAATTTTGATGTCCAAAATTTCGTTTCTCTAATTTAATAGAAGAAACTATGTTCATTAACGTTTTGTTGTTCAGTTTTCAAGGTTCGTGTTAATCTCTTTAATAGCGACTTCCAATATTGTAACATCTCTAATTTGTTATGTCAACAATAATTTTCCCGCTGTTTTAAAAAAAGTAACTTTATTACTATAACACCACTTATATATAGATGTCAACAGTTTTAAATTATATCGATTAAATTCGATCGACAACTTTTTAATTCTATCAATAATTCATATCAAAGTCAATAACTTTCTTTCATTAATTGTATTTATTTGATACTCTTAAGCTGACAGTTAATAATATATCACTATAATAAACAGATTGCAAGTATATAGTAAGAAATTAATTTTAATTTTGTTTAGATTAGAACTCCCTCTAATATATCTATATAATATAAGCCTAATCAATTCCTATTCTTTGAAGGACGAGTAGCATTCAATAAATTAGAAAAGTATGACCTACTTAAAAATATTGCTAGATTATATATAACTTGTGTATTTGTTAGAAAAAATATTCTTACACTTTTATTATTAGCCATTTAGCTAATCTATGAAAATTACCTATTTATTCTCTTTTTATACTTTGTTAATATTTGTATAAATCATCTCACATTTTTAGCAAACGTTATCTCTCCTGTAATCTTAAAATTTCTATTGATCATATATGGAGGATTCAATGTTAAAAAGATTCATAACTGCAGCAATATCAGTTATTTTATTTGCAATATTACTTTCTTGGTATTCATATGTACCCAGTTCCCAGCGAGAAGCTAATGTTTATTATTTTGGTTTTTTTTGAGACATTTATCTTCGTTATACTATATGCGGGACCTATTTATTTCCTTGTAGGATTACCTCTCTCTATCTTGATAGACAATTTAGCAGGAAGATTTATCATTACTTCAAAATTATTACGTTATTTTATTAGTCTCGGAATATATTCATTAACAGGTATAGTTATTGGTGCTATTTTATTAATAATAGTTAATCAAAACATTTATTTTCCATTTTTAATATGCTGTTTTTTTGCATCTAATATTTATTTGCATATCTTCTTATTAGTTTCAAAAATAACAGTTAATCTTCAACCTAAAATATAGAAAGACCTGTTGTCTAAATTAAATTATTATTCCCACTGCATTCAATCCATTATTTCCTTCCATCCTTATTATATATATTGGCACCTAATAGCTACTGAGCATGAATTTATATTAGATGTTTCTTTCCACTATATTAATTAGATTTAAGGAAAAATAAAAAATTGTAGAAATATCTACGGTTTTTATACGACTAATTATGTCCTACTTTCAATTGGCCAACGAAGATGACAACTTCTTCAGCTATGTTGAGCCGACGCTCATGAATAAAGTACACCGCACTTTGTTCTCCTTGGTCCTCCCACTTCTCGAGGTTTTACTTCTGTATGTATTTCTCTTTCTTATACGCACTAATGAACCTTCGGTTTAATAATAGTTAGGGCTTTTTTGCATATAAAAAAACCACTGAACACTCAGTGGTTTAGTTGCCTAGCGACGTCCTACTCTCACAGGGGGAAGCCCCCAACTACCATCGGCGCTAAAGAGCTTAACTTCCGTGTTCGGTATGGGAACGGGTGTGACCTCTTTGCCATCATCACTAGACTATTTTATTGAAAGAAGCTTGTTCTCTCAAAACTGGATAAAGACATTGATTGCTTTCAAGATTTGGTTAAGTCCTCGATCGATTAGTATTCGTCAGCTCCATGTGTCACCACACTTCCACCTCGAACCTATCTACCTCATCGTCTTTGAGGGATCT
>NZ_QJTJ01000070.1 GCF_003217295.1 Ureibacillus chungkukjangi | reverse complement strand
AGTCTAGTGATGATGGCAAAGAGGTCACACCCGTTCCCATACCGAACACGGAAGTTAAGCTCTTTAGCGCCGATGGTAGTTGGGGGCTTCCCCCTGTGAGAGTAGGACGTCGCTAGGCAAACGAAACCACTGATTAATCAGTGGTTTTTTTATATTTAAAAATAACCCAACTATTATTAAAACCGAAGGTTCATCGGTGCGTATGAGGAAAAGAAATGCTTACTGAAGTATAACCTCGAGAAATAGGAGAACCAAGAGTAACAAGGAATTATGTGTAGTCCAGGTTATTTTATGAAAATAGCTTGTATACTAGCAGCTACTTCACTAGGTCTTACATCAATAAGATGAAGATTACCAATAGGAATCCGCATAGGTTCATAGGTACCACGATTCCTAGTTGGATTAGTAAATTCTTCACCTTGTCCATTCCCGATATTCCCCTCAATGATTTCTTCTTTGAAAAAATACTGTGTGCCATTGTATTGGATGATTTGAAAACAATCTTCAACATGAATTTTAACTCCTAATTCCTCAAGGACTTCTCTTTTAGTTGCTTCCTCAGGTGTTTCATCCTCTTCTATTCCTCCTCCTGGAAATACATAATAAACTATCCCTTCTCTTATTCTTTTAATTAATACAATTTTTTGATTCTTTACAAGTATACAAGAACCCCTATCACGCATATAAATCTCCCCCTAAAAGAATCTGTATATAAATATTAGCTTTATTTTTTGATTATTCAAACAAATGAACTTAGAATAAAAGGATAGTAGAAATCTGCTTTAAGTGGAGGAGGGGAAGATGTTAAAAAGAAAATACGGTAATCGGACAAATTGGAAACGAGTTTTGAAACGAGAATATCAACAAATCTATTATCAGGATGAAATATTTAAGGGATATATCACCTTGCTCAATATCAAGGAAGTATCTGAGCCCTTGATTGTAAAAAATGGTGGGAAAGAAGTTTGTATAGTTAATAACGGTTTTTCATGGCTACAGCATTTCCCAATTGGAAAGAACTATTCCGTTACTACAATGTTTGATACTCAAGGTAAGATTGTTCAATGGTATATAGATATTTGCTATGAAATTGGCAGTGAGAAGAATATTCCGTGGATGGATGATTTATATTTGGATATTGTTGTATTTCCGACAGGAGAAATAATACTGTTAGATGAAGAGGAACTTGATGAGGCTCTAACTAATGGAGTAATTGATAAGTCTATGTATGATATGGCTTGGAAAGAGGCTAATGAATTGATGGATTTAATTCAACAAGACAATTTCGACTTACTTAAACTAGCTAAAGATCACCAAGAGATTATAAGAAATAAAGGTTAAAGCTATATAGATGGTTATTGTTAGACAGGAGCTGGTAGAGATGGGAAATTTACAATTTAAATTATTTCAAAATGAACTAAATGAAATGATCTCGTTTATGACAAGTAATTTCTGGGAGTATCACACAGACCCAAATGTTTCACAAGAACAAATTGTTCATTCAGTTAATAAGGGCTGGTACAATGAGAATCGTGAGACCTTTTGGATTGAACTATCCAACAAAAAGATTGGTTTAATCATTATACATGATATTAGTGATACGATACCGCTATTTGATATTAGATTAGACAGTATATACAGAGGACTTGGTTATGGAAGCGAAACTATTAAGTGGATGGTAGATTACATATTTAATTTACAAGATAGCAAAATTAGAATTGAAGCATACACTCGTAGCGATAATTACGCGATGAGAAAGACTTTGAGTAATTGCAACTTTGTAAAAGAGGGGTATTTGAGAAGCGCGTGGGAGAATAAGGACGGTACCATTCACGACTCAATTTGCTATAGTGTCATTAAAACCGATTGGGAAAGAGGAATAGTGACGCCGGTAAATCTAGAAGCAGTCCCTTTTTAATAATATAGAGGAGATGTAATAAAACATCTCCTGTAAAATTACACTTCGACTTTTAAGACCTCGTATTGATAACCTTCCAGTTTGTAATTTTGTCTTTGGTACATATCTCTGGGTGTATCTTTACCATTTATAACTAAAATAATAGTTTTGTATTGAAAATTTGCCATTATAAAATGTTGAATGGCACTACTAATACTTATGAGTGGAGAAGAATCTAATATAAATATATTATCTATCTCTACAGAATCTTGCTTTTCGATAGAAGGTGTATTTGATAAGCTAAAACTGAGCCACCATCGCAGTTGAAAAGTGAGCCACTTTTATATGAAAATAATCCTAACTTCATAGAGTTAGGAGCGTA
>NZ_QJTJ01000069.1 GCF_003217295.1 Ureibacillus chungkukjangi | reverse complement strand
CTACTACCAATTTAGTATAAAGGATAAGGGTTATTTTTGGCGAAAGTGTTCAATCTTATTTAGCGATATCTGTCCATTTTATTTTAGCGTTTACAATGAACCACAATCTTCCATTAAATACCTCGATTGTTAAATCTTATTAAGTTTTTAACATAAATAAACATATTTTTCTTACTTGGCTTTATTCAACAATCTGTCCCTTTAATTTAATTAGACGCATTCTTATTAAAGAATTGCGCCCGATTGTTGAAGATAATAAGACATCAAGAAGGTGATTCGTAATCCTCGAGAAGAGGTAAAACTGTATTTATTGTAATTTTTACAGTAGCTATGATTTCATTTAATTCAAATAACAAATCTTCATTTTGTTTCCAGAACTGCTTATCTACTCTTAATACATTCGTAAGTAGATCACCATTATAAAAATCCCCACTTACAAACGGATTCTCCATAAGAGTATCAAGTGCTAATGGAACAAGATATTTTAAGCCTATCTCTTGTCCAATCATTACTCTTAAATCCTCAACTGAATAATCTTTTAATTTCTTTTTCATTAATTCCTGACACTTTAATATTAAATTTGATTCAAAATCTGACGGTTTAAAGATTGTATCCTCTAACTCTTCTAATGATTTTTTTATATCAAAATTCAACAGTATAACCACCTTGAAATATAGTAATTACAAATTTTATACTTATCCTTTAAGTTTAAGTGTAATCCTATATATGTTTACTTTATTCCACAATCTGGCCCTATTCATGAATAAAGACTCTCTCCTTATTCAAAGAAAGCGCCCGATTGCTTATATAACCATATTAAATTTTCTTTTTAAAAGAAGTTAAAGATATTTGTTCTGTTACTCTTGTTTCACCTGATTTTGCAAATCCATTTTTCAAATAGAAGCTTACTGCGGGTTTATTCTTTGATCCAGTTGACACTATTATTGTTTCAAACCCTTCCTTATTACTCTCAATGAACCCCAATAACATCTTAGCAATGCCTTTTCTGAAATGTTCAGGATGCACCATTAACCGATGTATGTCAATTATCCCCTTCTCTGCTATTATAGAAATGACTCCGCATAATTCATCATTAATGTAATAGCCAAAGAAAGTCTCACTACATTTCTGCAACATTTCCACTGTTTCTTTTAATGGCGGTAAATCATAAAAGTCGATAATTTCTGCTTCTACTTTATATGAAAGCATTTGAATGTTTAAAACTTCTTCAGCAATCTTAGTGTTAGTAATATCAATTTCTTTAATCAAAACCATTCCTCATTTACTATTCCTATTTTTATTTTAAGCAGTTGATTAAATAAAACCTCTTTCAGCCTCATTCGAATTTCAACATATATATCCATTTATTTTAAAATCCTTATTCAACAACCTGGCCCTATTACAGAATAAGATACAATTCTAATTCAAGAATTGCGCCGGATTGTTGAATACGCCTGCTGCTCTTAAAATCCTCCTTCATAAATTTTAAAAAAGTGAATTTAAAACCAATATTATTAAGGGGTGGCGCCTTTTAATTGAAGTATTTCTTAATGCAATTTGCATTGTTAATAACTTTTATCTTATCTTTATGTATGCCATAC
The DNA here is from genome assembly GCF_003217295.1 of Ureibacillus chungkukjangi. GTDB lineage: Bacteria > Bacillota > Bacilli > Bacillales_A > Planococcaceae > Ureibacillus > Ureibacillus chungkukjangi. The sequence continues at coordinate 727 of NZ_QJTJ01000069.1, read as the reverse complement.
TTGTTGAAAAAATTAACTTTACCAACGTCTTCAAAATAACGATTCCATCTAAACATTTTAAAAAAAATAACTAATGTTGGTGTGTAATTTGCTTTCTCTAATCGAAGTTTTTGTTTTAGAAACCTCTTTATAATTCGGTAAGTTCTTATTGAATATTTTGTATCTAAAAAGAAAATCAAATCTGCACTCTGAAAACAATTGCTTACCCAATCCTCATTGTGTATTCCTTCGATTATCCAACTGTCTGATTGTAATATACTGTTTAGATACTCCTCCCTTTCTTGTTCAGTTCTTCTTATATCCCCGGACTTATCCCTTATCCAAACTACATTATCTAATTCGTAATACGGTATATCTAACCTCGAGGATATTTCTTTTGCTAAAGTTGTTTTACCACTTCCAACAGAGCCAATAATATGTATTCTCTTATATATTGTCTTTTCCAAAAAAACACCAACTTCGTAATCATTTGTTTCTGGAAACAATTCGAGATTAGAGTTGGATTTACCTTTTATTATTTGAAGTAGTAACGCTAATTTATCTTCAAATTTTAGCCTAATAACTATCTGTGTTGCTCCACAATCTGGCCCATCATGAAGAAAGACCCTCTCCTTATTCGAGAAAAGCACCCGATTGTTTCTGTAATGCTTTAACATTTATAACGGTAATTTTAATAGACTACATGCTAGTAGGTAGCTTTTTTAATTAGGTTAATTAAGATATAATT
>NZ_QJTJ01000068.1 GCF_003217295.1 Ureibacillus chungkukjangi | reverse complement strand
TGTGTTTTGCAAGATAAAAGTGCAGAAGAATGCAAAGAAAAATACACAAGCTTGCCAGCCTTCATCTGAGTATTCATTTTTGTCTTGATAATGCGTTTGTCACCCTAAAACTATCCCCTGTAAAGTTCAAAATATGGGCATGGTGTATAACCCGATCCACCAATGCTGCAGTCAATCTAGAATCACTGAAAACGCGATTCCATTGACTGAATTCCAAGTTCGACGTGATGATCAAGCTTTTTTGTTCATACCAGTCGGAGATGAGTTGGAAGAGGAGCTCAGCCCCTTCCTTGTTAAAAGGCACGTACCCCATTTCATCCAATATGATTAGATCCACACTCTTAAAACGATTCCGAAGCTGTGATAGCTTGCCTTCGCTCCATGCTCTCTCCAATACATCGGCTAAGTCTGAAACTCTATAAAACCGAACTTCAAGCCCCTGTTTACATGCCTCGTATCCAATACCCGTAGCTAAATGAGTCTTTCCGGTGCCGGGGGCACCTGTTAAAATTAGATTCTCTTTACGGGCGATAAAATTTATTGTACATAATTCTTTATAGTCGATATGTGTTGGAAAGTGAATATGTTCACTCCATTGAAACGACGAAAGTGACTTCTTCTGTAAAAATCGTGCCTTCTTAACCAATCGTTCAGCTTTTGCTTCCTCCCGTAGCTGTAGTTCTTTTTGAAACAGAGCTTCTAAAAACTGGGTTGGATCATCACATGGTATATCTGAATAAATATCACTCACATGCGCCAGCCTCAACGTTTTGCACATCTCTTTTAGATTCATTATCGCTGCACCTCGTTTCCTGTCTGTGAGATGCTTTGAAGCTGATCATACTTTCTCCAATCAATGTCGTAAGGATGGTCCTCAGGCTCTTTTAATGTGTCTGATTGCCCGCCAAGTAAATCATAAAATCGATCATTGATTTCATTCATATCATGATTAGCTAGTAATCCGATGATCCACTTCAAACGTTCCTTACGAATCGTAAGATTCGAGATATTGATGTATTCATATATGCGGCCTGGGAGATAGGCTGAAAAGCGGGAATAGGTTGCAGAACGCGGTTTAGCTAACCAAGCCTTCATGATAGATTGCCATGGAATCTCACGATTTTTGTGCATATATGGTCTATGATCCTCATACAAGATTTCACCATGAGGAGATAGTACCTTGAAACGATCCCAATACTTAACGACAGATAGTTTTGTATAATTATAGGCTCGTGGAACATAAACCTTTGCTTTGTCTAAAGTGATTTCTCCATACTTGTTTGCCTTCGCTTCTTCTTGTTTAAAAACTGGATATTCTTCTTGGGGCAGCTCCAATAGATACTGGTGCTCTTCCTCCAATAACTCCTGTAAGGAAACATGTTTTTTATAATGAATGCGTTGTCGGTCTTCCGTTAGCTGCTGTTCAAGTATTTGGCTAAAGTGATCTAAATCTTTTATGACAGGTGCAGGAGTTATAAAATTGTAGCGAACGTAGCCGACTTTATTTTCCACATTTCCTTTTTCATTTCCTGAATAGGGATTGCACGCTTGTGGTTCAAATCCGTAATGATTTGCAAATTGAAGGAATTCGTTTGTAAAGACAGCCTCTTCATGCTTATTTCTTGGCTTGACGACAGCGGTCTTCATATTGTCGATACGAATCTTCTTAGGAACTCCGCCCAACTGCTTGAAAATCACCTTCATTCCATGCAAAAGACATTCTTGATTTTCACCTGGTAAAGGAATTGCAAATGCGCTATTACTAAAAGGAAGGGTCATAACTAAACAATGAATATCTACATACATTCCATCTTTAACGGCCCCCATTAATCCAAAATCCAATTGTGCTTCCGAGGGAGGATGGATTAAACGCTCATAGTTTTTATCCTTTGTTGCATCTTCAATGTCTTCTCTTCCTTCTCGCCATTCTTTAATGAAATAAGAGACGGTCCGATAGGACCCTTTGAAGCCCATCTTCTGAAGTGCAGAAAATATCCCCTTGTTTGTCCTTCTATCTTTCTTCTTTAGTTTAAGATCTTCCCAAAGCCAATCTCCTACAATTTCTCCCCATTGCTCGTCGTACATCATTCCAGACTTTTTCTTTTTACTTTCTTCGGGGAGTTGATCTCCATCGGCATACTTTTTTGCTGTTCTCCAATTAATCCCTAGCGTTTTTGATATTTTATTTATGGATAAGGATTTCTGATTCCTCATTAATTTGATACAATTGATTTCAGGCATTGCCAGCATTCCTTTCAACCTCCACTGCATTGATTCGACACCAATTACAGTAGAGAAGTATTGTGAGGCTGGCAAGCCTTTTTTTGTTGAAACTTGAGTTGCAACGTTATGTACTTTTCCTTTTCAAAACTCTGTACTTCTATTTTGCACTAAACA
>NZ_QJTJ01000067.1 GCF_003217295.1 Ureibacillus chungkukjangi | reverse complement strand
TGTATTTGGCAAGCAAAAAATGCATTAAACGGCAATCAAAAATGTAACCACTTGCCAACGAAATTTAATTCTGAATAATTGACTCCTTATAACGATAACTATCGCCTTTAAATACAATCAAATGCGAATGATGGATGAGTCGATCAATTACTGCCTCCGTTAATATTGGATCCCCAAAAACGTGATTCCATTGACCGAATTGAAGGTTTGTCGTGATTATGATGCTTTTCGTTTCATAACACATCGAAATAACCTGAAACAATAATTCAGCCCCTTGTTTGTGAAGAGGAATGTAACCTAACTCATCCAAAATCAAAAGATCCAATTTCTCTATTTGCTTAAAAAGCTTATTGAGATTACCTTTTTCATTTGCTTCTAATAATCGATTAACTAATGATGCCGCTGTATAGAATTTAACAGCTTTGCCATACCTTTGTATGGCATTCAATCCAATTAGCGTAGCTAAATAGGTTTTACCTGCACCTACACCCCCATAGAAAATTAGATTTTCTTGCTGCTCCATGAATACTCCATTTAATAGGTCTTCACTACTTAGTCCTGCTGTTAGGACAATGTCCTTCCAATCAAAAGGTTTCCCATTGACTTTAGGTAAGCTTGCTTGTGTAAGTAAAAGATTTGTTTTTCGTTCTTCTCGTTGCTCAATTTCTTTTTCAAAAAGCTTCAGTAAATACTCTTCATTTGATGTGGCTTCTATCTCTTGATAATGCTCTCTAATCCAACTTAATTTCAATCGTTTAGCGAATTCTTGAATCTGCGTACTCAATTTATTTCAGCTCCTTTTAGAAGCTGATTATAATGCTGTAGACCTCTAGTAGCCTCCGGCATAATAGGCAATGACTTTTGGAGATGTACTTCTTCGCGTATCCCTCGACCATTAATTAGTTGGTAGAATACTTGTTTAATTGATTCAACCGAAGGATGACCATGCTCTAATGCAATCTTCAGCGCTTCAGTAATTTTACTAAAATCATAATCTTTCATCACTGTACCTAATAACTTCAGGGCCTCTGATTTTTCAGAAGAAGTACATGAATTAAAATACGTTTGCCACTCTTGTGGTAACTGCTCATAGAAACTAGTATATTTAAGTGCCATTGGACGTTTGGCCATTAGATTTAAGTATGGCTGCCAATTAATCGATTTTCTATATTGACCATAGAGTCGCGCATGGCTAACGACTAGTTGATAATCATCTGTAAGAATATCAATCGAATTATATGAAATACGAATTAGAACCTTATTTAAAGCATATCTTGGTGAAGTAGAATATAGATTTTTTTCCACTTTAATATAGCCGTACTTATCGGCTTTTACTGTTTCGTATCTGATGCATTGGTATTCCTTACTTGGTAAAACCAAAAAGGCTTTCCGATCCTCTTCAAACAGCTGGGAGATGAAAGATTCCTTTTCATAATGGTTTCTCTCACGATCCTTCTCAGCTTTTTCCCACAATGTCTTATTAAGTTCGTCTAAGTTCAGTACGTGTAGACCAGGCAATAAATAATTGTTTCTCACATACTTCACCATTGCTTCCACATGACCTTTTTCATTCCCACTATTAGGATTACAAAACTCACTTTCGAACCCATAGTGTAGAACGAAGTTCTGAAATTCCTCTGTTAACTGCCGTTCGCCATTTGGCAATATCTTCTTTACGGCAGCTGAAAGATTATCGAATCTAATTGTTTTTGGAACACCACCCATATGGTGAAAAATCCGCTTTAATCCTTCTAAAAAACACTCTTTGTTTTGAGCAGGGAATACCTGAAAATAAAATGAATTACTATATGGATAAGAAAGAACCAGATAGGGTAGAGTTATCTGTTCCCCTTGATATTTAAACGGAGCTTCTCCAAAATCCACTTGGGCTGACCCAGGTTTGCTCTCTAGCGATAATGCTGCTTGACTCGCTTCATTTAACAATTCTTTTTTTCGTTGGGATATGTAGTTTCTTACTGTTCGATCAGAACCCTTAAAATCAAATTCCTCTTTTAATTGCTCCCAAATTCTCTTTGCAGTTCTACGGAATTTTTTCTTTTGTTTAAAATCTTCTAGTAACCATTCATCTACTATATGTTTAATAGGATCCATCACTGGAGATGGTCTGTCTTGTTTGATTTTTTCTACAGGACTAAAATCATCCTGTTCTGCATACTTCTTAACTGTTCTAGGATCTCTTCCAAGTCTCTTTCCAATCTCCGAATAGTTACTGTCTTTTTTGTTTACCTCATGTCTGATATAATTAATTTCGGCCACTGCCAACATCTCCTTAATACCTCCTGCGCTTGTTTGTCCCAACAGGAAGTGTATGTGTATTTTGGAATGTTGACAAGTGGTTTTTTAATTTGTGCAGGGCCTACGGCCCTTCTGCACAAATTAAATGCCATAGCTTACATTTTTATGATGCCATAAACA
>NZ_QJTJ01000066.1 GCF_003217295.1 Ureibacillus chungkukjangi | reverse complement strand
TGTATTTCGCAAGTAAAAATTGAGCCATTTATTAATTAAAAACTGAGCCACTTAAACCTGACTATTTTCCAACCATTCTTTTGTATCTAATATTCGATAAGATGGTCCTACCATGTCCACCATGTATGCTCGATGTGTTAGTCGGTCCGTTAAAGCTGCTGTTAAAACTGGATCATGAAATATTTCTTCCCATCGATCAAATGATAAATTACTCGTAACGATGGTGGATGCTCGTCCTGCCCGAAGGGAAAGATGAGTAAATAATAACTCGGCTCCTTCTTTATCAAAGGAGATATAACCTAATTCATCAATGATTACTAAATCATATTTTTCAAACTTCAGTTCAAATGAACGTAACGTTCTTTCAGAACGGCTTTCTTTTAACTGATTTACAAGGGATGACACCGTTGTAAAATACACCTTATAACCTGCTAAACAAGCTTCAATTCCTAAACCAATTGCTATATGTGTTTTACCTGTACCTGGTGATCCGATTAATAAAACGTTTTGTTTTTCTTGAATAAAGTCTAATTTCTTTAAATGTGGGAGGCGAGAGGCCGCATTTTGCGGTAATCTCTCAAACTCTAATTCAGTTAATAGTTTCTTTTCAGGGAAATTTGCAGATCGAATGCGATTCGCTTTTGCTCGCACTTCTCGATCTTCCATTTCTTGCACTAGTGCGTGATATAAGAAATCTTCTGCTGTCTGATATTGTTTCCACATATCATCTTCTTGAATAAATCCCCGAATGCTTGGTAATCGAAGTTCCTTACACATCTCAATCATTTCTTGTCTCTTATCCATTAGTGAAGCACCCCTGTCTTTTTCGTTTCAAATAACGCCGTTATGGCTGAAAGATTTTCGAGAGATTGGGTGGTGACTTCATTTTTGGAATGTACAGTTTTATGAATATATTCGCCTTGATTAGCTAAGAAAATAATCTTTTCTGTTGTTATTTGAACCATAGGGTTCTTCTCAAGTTGTTCAATCGCTGCTAAGACTTTTTCTAGATTTTTATTTTCTTTTAGATAAATAAGTAACTCTAGAAAATCTCGCTCATTTCCAATATAATAATCTTTGTATAATTTTTTTATTTTTGTTGGTGCTTGACTCAAACATTCACTTTGAGCCAATGCACCTTTTTTCTTTTCAAATGTACGTAAGTAATGATAAATGTCCATAATCCATTGATGGATTTGCCAACTTCGCTTATGTGTCGCGATACAGGCATTTTCACTGAAAATAAGAATTTTTTCCGCACTCGCTTTTACTTTCACCCATTCTCCAACATGTCCTTCTGGAACAGAATAACGATTTTGTCTATAAGTAATCGTGCTATATTTGTCCACTCTAAATTCATACAACTCAGAGGCATCAAATGGAATAATTTCTGTGCTTACATGCCTAGCTATACGCTCTTCTAGCATTAATTCATGGTGCGTTTGGTTTTTCTTATAATGCTTGCGAGAGTTTAATTTCATGATTACTTCTGTTAGATAAGCCTGAGCTTCTTCTAAACTTGCAAAAGTATCTCGATGGGCAAATGCTTTCCGGCGGATGTATTCTACACTTCGCTCCACATGCCCCTTCTGATTTCCTTTTCTCGGTTCACATAGTCGTATTTTAAAATGATAATGCATCGATAGATTTTTCATCCCATCGGTAATCTCACGTTCTGTCCCAATAAAATTCTTTACGACTGTCCGCATATTATCGTACGTAAAAACTTCTGGTACAAAGCCTAAATAGTCAATACATTTTACATGAGCATCTTGTACGCACACCATTGTTTCGGATTCATATAAATATGCAAATCTATCATTACTATATGGTAGGGTAAATACCGCCATTGAAAGAGATCGTAATGTTTGATCAATGAATAATTTTACTTCTCCCCAGTCAAATTCAATCTCATGACCAGCAGTTGCTTTTTGACGAATAAAGACTTCTTTTTGATGTTTCTCCTCACTATTTACAAAATTTCTTACAGTGGTATAACTAATTTCAAAACCTTCATCTAATAACTTTTCATGAATATCAATCATTTTTAGTTGTTGCTTGTGCATCTGATGTTGCCGTTTATAATCATTATCTTTTAACATTTTTCGAATACGTTTCATCACCGTAGGTGTTAAAGCACGTTTATTTCCTTTGCGTTTTTTATACGACGGAGGCGTTACATAGTTATCTGTAATAGGTAATTCTCGAATATCTTGTTTTCTTTTTTCAAGATCCTCTTGGATATACTTTTTTACAGTATTACGAGAAATCCCAAGCTCCTTGGCAATTTGACGTTGACTCTTATTTTCTTGATGAAAGGCAAGTAGTACCTTCTGTTTCTTCTCCAATGAAATCACCTCTATACGCTCCTAACTCTATGAAGTTAGGATTATTTTCATATAAAAGTGGCTCACTTTTCAACTGCGATGGTGGCTCAGTTTTAGCTTATCAAATACA
>NZ_QJTJ01000065.1 GCF_003217295.1 Ureibacillus chungkukjangi | reverse complement strand
AATTATATCTTAATTAACCTAATTAAAAAAGCTACCTACTAGCATGTAGTCTATTAAAATTACCGTTATAAATGTTAAAGCATTACAGAAACAATCGGGCCATTTTATGGAATAACTTATTTTTATAAAAGATTACCTTACAATGGTTAAAAATTTCCCAAAAACCATACTTAATAGGAACCACACCTATATAATTAAACCCACCTGTACCAATTTGTTGCCACATATACTCCACACATTGTGAAGCGGTTGATTGGTTGGAGTTAGTATAATAGTGAAATAAAAAGCAGAAGATTTAGTATTGTCGTTACCGACTTCTAATTTGCCGTCTGCTTTTTATTGAAGGATAAAGTAAGGTAAGCACCCCGTTATATAGTAAGCACCACTTTACCTTGGGCGTGCCCTTCCTGAAAATAGTTGAACGCCTCAGTTATTTCACTTAACTTAAAACCTTTATCAATAATTGGTTTTACTTTACTGCTTTCAAGTAATTCTTTTACAGCATGTAAGTCTTTTTGATTTGCTCTTTGCAATAGGCTGCTTATTTTCTTGCTTCCAGTCATTGAAATAAATGGTCCAAGTAATAATGTTTGATAAAGTTGAGCCTCGGAACCACCTACGTGAACGAAATTCCCATTTTGTTTTAGTACACTTTTATATGCTGAAAGGGAATTAGAACCATTCACGCCAAGAACCAAATCATAACAGTCCTTATGTTGAGCAAAATCCTCTTTTGTATAATCAATGATGTGATCGGCTCCAATCGAACGCAATATTTCTACGTTGCGTGTACTACATATGCCCGTTACTTCAGCACCGAATGCTTTAGCTATTTGTACCGCAAACGTACCAACGCCTCCAGATGCACCATAGATTAATACTTTATGTCCCGCTTTAATTTTACCTTTATCACGGAGTCCCTGTAAGGCAGTCACACCAGCCATAGGTACAGCAGCTGCTTCCTCAAAGGAGATATTGTTTGGCTTTAAGGCTAAAGTGTTTTCGGGGACTGTTACATATTCAGCAAACCCACCCCAGCCACACACAGAAAGGTCTCCAAATACTTCATCTCCTACTTTGAATAGCTTAACGTTTTTCCCCACGGCTTCAACGGTACCAGCTATGTCACCTCCTGGAATTGAGTATTTTGGTTTCGTTAGTCCGAAGGCGAATCGGGCTAAGAAGGGTTTGCCTTTCAAAAGAACTAAGTTCCCAAAGTTTAAAGATGCTGCATGAACCTTTACCAATAATTGATTTTCGGTAGGGAAAGGTTTTTCCACCTCTTTTAACTCAAGTACATCGGGTGAACCATATTTCTTACAAACAATCGCTTTCATAAAATCCCCCTCTAAATGAATATCTTTGGTAGTTAAATATTAACAAGGGGATAAACACCATTCATTGACTTAAGTTAATTTAAGAAGGTCTTTTAAAATTTTTCACAAAGAAAAAGGGGAGATTTGGTTCATAATGTTTGGCGAGTTGGTTTTTAGTGCATAGTCGCTGCTTAAGAGGTGAAATGTGAGGGCAGCTATTTTAATAATTACTTTTTTTAATTCGCTTTTTTATTCTACTTAATGACTCTGGAGTAATGCCAAGATAACTAGCCAATTGATGTTGAGGTACACGGTCGATTAAATGGGGGCGTTGCCTTAAAACGGTTTTGTATCGTTCTTCAGGAGAAGAGCTGATAAACCCGCCGAATTGTTCTTGCATTTCACCAATGTTGATCTCCATCATTTTTCGTATCATCATTTCAAGTTGTGGGTATTTGTTAAACATCATATTTTCAGTAGCAACATCACCAACAACTATTATGCAATTCTCGACACACACCAAGAAATACTTTGCCAAATCACCTTGAGTTTTTTCATTGATAACTGGAATAGCTTGTTCTTCAGTATAAAAATTTGATGTGACTTCTTTACCCGATTCATCTATAAAAAATTGCCTAACACAGCCCTCTAATACGAAATAACATTTGATGGAGGAAAGTTCACCTTGTCTAAGAAGGTATTTACCTTTTTTATATTCCTCAATTCGTAAACTTTCAGATATTGCTCGCTGTTCATCTTCGCTCATTAAAGTAAATTCAGACATATATTTTAAAAGTATATCAGTCATAGATTCTCTCCCTTTCTAATTAAGGCAATTTAAATGTATCTTAATCATTTCAACACTTTTATCATTTCTCCTTTAATAGATAAAAATAATAGAAATAGTACTTAAATTATTATGCACGATTATAATAAGTAATTATTTTACAATTTAACTAACGAGGTACTTTAAAAGAAAGGATTTATAAAGCATATAAATACTTATCTAATAACATTCAAAAATTTAAATTTAGGAATTAAAGAGGTTAGGTTTTACGATTGTAGGACCTAGCCAATTACTTAATTCCATCAGCACCAATGTGTTGCCACATACAGTAAATACATTGGGTATTTGACAATATAGTCTACACAAAACTTTTAATGTTGTAAAAGTTTTGGGGGAATAATCTTGATTATTATTTTGAATCTAATAATCTGTTGTTCAATGTAGTGTAGTGCTTTAATTTAAAAATTTTTAATTGGATACAGAGTAAAATCCCTGCTTTCAATATAAAAGTAGGGATTTTTGGCGTTTT
>NZ_QJTJ01000064.1 GCF_003217295.1 Ureibacillus chungkukjangi | reverse complement strand
ATTGTTTCTGTAATGCTTTAACATTTATAACGGTAATTTTAATAGACTACATGCTAGTAGGTAGCTTTTTTAATTAGGTTAATTAAGATATAATTTAATCATCAATGTACCCTTGTGTTCAACGTGAGATCTCTTTAAGAGAAACTCTGCCGATTGTTTGGGGACATTGTTTTTTTATTCAAAAAAATCATGTAAAATATAGGTGTGCAGTGACCTTTATGGTGATTCCGACCTTTACTGGATTGGGGCTAGTTTCCTAGACCTCTAATATTGACGTGAGGCACTCCATGTTATTTACGGCACTGCACATACTAATTATATATAGCTGCTTAAATCCTGTTAATTTCGACAGGATTTTTTATTTTTTAGGAGGGAAATTAAAATACATGTCGTATTTTTTAATAGACTATATAGAAATCAAAATAAATCTAATATTATTTTAACAGTTGAAACTCTACCGTTGTTTGGAGCTTTGAATAAAGACTCTTTAGTTCAATATGAGATTTAATATCTGGCGAAATAATCCTGACATGCTACATTGGGCTTAAAGCTCTAACAGAAACTTGGATAGTCAGATATGTCATACTGTTAGTTTATTGGAGGGAAATTAATGAAAAGCACCAGTAGTCCATTTAGCTATGGAAATGAAACTGAAGTTAATAATGAACAAGAATCACGGAAGTTTTACCAGTTCTATGTTGGAATTGATATAGGAGCGAGTTTCCATGTTGCTTCTTGTATAAGATATGAAGCTTTTTTAGACCCTAAAGGAGTAGCTTGGAAGCGCACTAAGACACTGAAGTTCAACTCTGATAGTGTGGGAATCGCAGAATTTTTAAGCGCCCTTAAACAAATAGAGGAACAGTTCAATTTAAATAAAGACGACTTCTTAATCCTCTTAGAACCAACGGGTGGACATTATTCTTATTTAGCCCAACAAGTGTTACTAATTGAAGGTTATGATTTGTTTCAAATAGAAAATAAAGCAGTTGGGGAATTCCGTAAAAGTTTAGGAATAAGCGAGAAATCAGATTCAATGGATGCAAAGGTAATGTCATATATGGGATGGCATAAGCAACTTCACCCCAATATGCAAGGTGTAACTTTTATACGACCACAAACAGTACTACAATCCTTATTTAGAACAGTTATGAGAGATCGTTGGTATCTCAATGTTCAACTTACTCGCAGAAAAAATCAAGTACAACAATTACTAAAAGTCACACACCCTGATTTAAACAAAGCTTTTAAAAAATTAAGTTCAATCTCAGTAATGAAATTGGTTCTACAATACCCTACCGGACTACATATGAAAGAAACTAGCGAAGATGAATTATACAATGCTATTTCAAAAGCTGGTGCTAAAAATGTTGCCAAAAAGGCTGCTAAAATTTTAGCGGAAGTGATGCCTAATACTGTCGCTGTGCCTGTTGAGCATCTTGTAGGACGCCAAAAGTGGGTTATTGAAGAAGCCTTACGGCTTGAAGAAAGTTTAAAACTGATAGATCAGGAAATTCATGATCTTCTATGGGGAGTACCCGATAAAGGAATTCAACCCCACCCATATACTGAAATTCTACTATCCCTCCCCTTCGTTAGTGAAAATATAGCTTGTACATTAATAGGCGTTATTGGTGATATTGAAAGATTCAATACATATAAAGAATTTAAGAAATACTTAGGGGTTTCGGCTGAAAATACACAATCTGGTACATCAGTAAAAGGGACTAAACAAACCAACAGCGGGGTTCGGGATGCTCGTCGAGTACTTTATCAGATTGCCTTAATAATATTGGCTAATGGTAAACCTCATCCTACCGTGTTTAAAGCCTATTATGACCGTAAGGTTGAAGAAGGAATGAGTAAGAAAAAAGCAATTGGTCATTTGTGTGGTAAATTGGCTAATTTAATTTATTCGCTTCTGAAAAATAACGGTAAATACGATCCAGTTGTCCATGCAGCTGCTTGCGGCATTAACTTGGCTGACTTAACTAAATCTAAAGAAGAAAAAGAACCTTTATTATTAAGCTAACGAAGCGGATTTGTTTAATAAAAAATTCAAAATGAGGATGGAATACTAAATGAAGAAACTTTGGATATCATTTTTAGTATTAGCAATAACCATCGGTGGTGTTTATTTCTTTATAAAATTTAATCCACCATTGGAAATTGGTACACTTGCATCAAGTGAAGATGATAAATTAGTTATTGTTAGTGTTGGTAATAAAGGCTTTAGTGAAATAAATATATTAGATATATCTGTGAATAACAGTGAAAAGCCTATGGAAACAAAGATACAAGTGAGTAATGCGTTGCAAGGTTTTACCTTAACGAATGATGATACCAGTGTGGAAGCGAAAAAATATGGTTTTACAGATATAGATAAGGTAGCCTTGAAAACAGGAACTTCACCATCTTCTAACTTTGAAAAATTAGATAATGGAGCTGCAACAAAAAATGATGAAATCTATGGAATTAGTGTAATTCACAACGAGGAAGTAAATAAGGTTCATATAAAATATAAATATCTTGGAATTCCATTTAATGATACTGTGATATTTAACTAACGAAGGTTTTCACATATCCTAAGTCTATTAAAACGCCAAAAATCCCTACTTTTATATTGAAAGCAGGGATTTTACTCTGTATCCAATTAAAAATTTTTAAATTAAAGCACTACACTACATTGAA
>NZ_QJTJ01000063.1 GCF_003217295.1 Ureibacillus chungkukjangi | reverse complement strand
TGTAAACGCTAAAATAAAATGGACAGATATCGCTAAATAAGATTGAACACTTTCGCCAAAAATAACCCTTATCCTTTATACTAAATTGGTAGTAGATTGGTAATCGGGGGCATGATGAAAGGTGAAAAAGAAATTGATGTTATATTTAGCAATCCAACAAATGAAAGAACAAAGATTTACTGTAACACAGATTGCAGAACAGCTTAAAATATCTCGAACGACGGTTTATAGCTATTTGGAAATGTCGCCTGAACAGGCTTATGAGTGGGCGAATACATTAAAATCCAGAAAGAAAAAATTAGACCCTTATAAAGATTGGTTAGTCGCTTGGCTCAAAGAACATCCTCATTTAAGTGCTGCACAACTGCATGATTGGTTACTAGAACGTCATCCTAAATTGGTTGTTGGAGAAAGTACGATGCGCATGTATGTCAGTGAGTTACGAGAAGAATATCAAATTGAGAAAACCAAAAAAGTTAGGCAATATGAGGCCATAATCGAACAGCCAATGGGAAAACAAATGCAAGTTGACTGGGGAGAAACTCGTCAAAAAACGAAAGAAAATACTGAAGTGAAACTGTACTGTATTTGTTTTGTATTATCGCACTCTCGGTACAAATATGTAGAATGGCAAGATCGACCATTTACAACACGCGATACGATAAGAAGCCACGAAAATGCTTTTCAGTATTTTGGAGGGATGCCAGAAGAGATTGTCTACGACCAAGATCATTTAATAACAGTCAGTGAAAATGCCGGGGATATTATTTTAACAGGTGAATTTCAATCCTATAAACAACAACGTAAGTTCAGAATATATTTATGTCGTAAAGCAGATCCAGAATCGAAAGGTAAAATTGAAAATGTAGTGAAGTATGTGAAAGGAAATTTCGCAGATAGCCGTATTTTCACTACTATAGATAATTGGAATGAACGATGTATAGAGTGGCTGAAACGTACGGGTAATTACAAAGTACATAACGGTACAAAAAAGAGACCGACAGAAGTGTTTCTCCTCGAAAAGCAACACTTAAAGCCAGTCTCTAACCCACTCTCAATAGAGAGTAACAATACAATTAGTATAACAAGAACCGTTAATAAGGACAACACCATACACTATAAATCTAATCGTTACTCTGTCCCACTGGGAACATATAGACCAAGAGGTCTAAACCTTGTTTCAATTGAAATGGCTGTAGATGAAAGCAATCAGCAGCAACTGGTGATTAAACGAAGTCCTGATGGTGAAGTTCTAGCGAAGCATCGTCTTGAATTAGCCAAAGGAAAATTAGTCAAAAATCGAAATCATGAACGTGATCGTTCAAAAGGTATCCAAGCCTATAAAGAAACAGTGATTCGCCAGTTTAATAATACTGAACTAGCGACTACATATATTAATCAGGTCCTAGCTGAGTATCCTCGATATAAAAGGGACCAGCTGGCCATCATCCATAAAACAACCAATGATTATCCAGATTATATCGATGAAACCCTAATAAAATGTGTTGACGAGCATTTCACAAGTGCCAATGATTTTCATGATATTGCAAAGTATATAAGCAAGATTCAAAGCAAAGAACTACCAGTTCCACCTCTCGAATCGAGTAGGTTAAAAACAAGGAATATCAAAGTAGAAACACGTTCTATCAGCACATACACAGATATTTTAGGGGGTGTCATCTCATGAATGATGGCTTAGAAAATCTACAAAACTATTTTAAACAACTAAGATTAACAGAAACAGCCACTGAGCTGCCTAATATATTAAGAAAAGCGGAACAGTCCACATGGACTTATCGGGAATTTATTAAAGAAATCGTTGAATTCGAATTAACTAAACGTGAAGAAAAGAGTATTGAAAAACGAATGCGTTGGGCGAAGTTTCCTTATATGAAAACGCTGGAACTATTTGATTTATCTGATCAAACCTCTTTAAACGAAAGGCAATTAAACCAACTAAAAGAGCTAAATTGGCTAGAGCAACAATATAACTTAATTCTATTAGGACCGCCTGGTGTTGGTAAAACCCATTTGGCCATAGGATTAGGAATTGAAGCAATTCAAAAAGGATTTAACGTCATGTTTGTGACTATGGGTGAATTAATCAATCTTTTAAAAACCAGAGAATTTACACGGAAATCACAGGTGCAATTAAACCGAATTGAATCTTCTGATTTAGTAATTATTGATGACTTAATGTACATGGCAATGGATTCACGTGAAGCAAATCTATTCTTTCATCTGATAAATCATCTTTATGAGCGTAGCTCAATTATTTTGACTTCTAACAAGAGTCCTGATCAATGGGGCGAATTATTGGGAGATGAAGGTATAACTACAGCTATTTTAGATCGCATTTTACACAGAGTAGAAGTTGTACAGATGAATGATGATAGCTATCGAATGAAGCATCGTCAAGGTATGTTTTAACATTAGCAAATGGGTATAAGGAGATTTCATTTAAATGAAGATTTTAAATATAAATGAAGTAAGAGAAATCATATTAGAATTAGGTTTAATCTTGTGACCATCAAAAAGTTGAGAGCTGGTTATCGGATGGCTCTATAAAAAATATCCAGGATGGCAATCTTTACAAGATTATTGAGCATGATATCGAAGATTTCATATTCGACACTTTGTGGATTGGTTCACCATATGAAAGAGGAATCAATAATGAAACGAAGATCGATAGATTACTTGAGGAAATTGCCTCTTTAAAGGCGAAAGTATCCAAACTTCAAGATGAAAAGCATGAATTAGAACTAGAACTTGGCAAGATGCCATTTTAATAATTCTTTCTCCTACTTCTACAAAGGAGTGGGAGAAGAATCAACGAAATTGTTCAAAATTAATTAGCAAAATGTGTCCAATTCTACTTGACGCTTACA
>NZ_QJTJ01000062.1 GCF_003217295.1 Ureibacillus chungkukjangi | reverse complement strand
TAGGTTAAGTTATTAAGGGCGCACGGTGGATGCCTTGGCACTAGGAGCCGAAGAAGGACGGCACTAACACCGATATGCTTCGGGGAGCTGTAAGTGAGCTTTGATCCGGAGATTTCCGAATGGGGGAACCCACTGTTCGTAATGGAACAGTATCTTGACGTGAATACATAGCGTCTTGAAGGCAGACCCAGGGAACTGAAACATCTAAGTACCTGGAGGAAGAGAAAGAAATTATTCGATTCCCTGAGTAGCGGCGAGCGAAACGGGAAGAGCCCAAACCAAGAGGCTTGCCTCTTGGGGTTGTAGGACACTCAACATAAGAGTTACAAAGGAATGAGTTAGACGAAGCGACCTGGAAAGGTCCGCCGTAGCGGGTAAAAGCCCCGTAGTCGAAAGTTCATTCTCTCTTGAGTGTATCCTGAGTACGGCGGAACACGTGAAATTCCGTCGGAATCCGGGAGGACCATCTCCCAAGGCTAAATACTACCTAGTGACCGATAGTGAACCAGTACCGTGAGGGAAAGGTGAAAAGCACCCCGGAAGGGGAGTGAAATAGATCCTGAAACCGTGTGCCTACAAGTAGTTAGAGCCCGTTAATGGGTGATAGCGTGCCTTTTGTAGAATGAACCGGCGAGTTACGATTACGTGCAAGGTTAAGCTGAGAAGGCGGAGCCGTAGCGAAAGCGAGTCTGAATAGGGCGAATGAGTACGTGGTCGTAGACCCGAAACCAGGTGATCTACCCATGTCCAGGGTGAAGGTGAGGTAACACTCACTGGAGGCCCGAACCCACGCACGTTGAAAAGTGCGGGGATGAGGTGTGGGTAGCGGAGAAATTCCAATCGAACCTGGAGATAGCTGGTTCTCTCCGAAATAGCTTTAGGGCTAGCCTCGTGATTGAGAATACTGGAGGTAGAGCACTGTTTGGACTAGGGGGGCATCTCGCTTTACCGAATTCAGACAAACTCCGAATGCCAGATATTTATACACGGGAGTCAGACTGCGAGTGATAAGATCCGTAGTCAAAAGGGAAACAGCCCAGACCACCAGCTAAGGTCCCAAAGTAATCGTTAAGTGGAAAAGGATGTGGCGTTGCTTAGACAACCAGGATGTTGGCTTAGAAGCAGCCATCATTTAAAGAGTGCGTAATAGCTCACTGGTCGAGTGACGCTGCGCCGAAAATGTATCGGGGCTAAACGATTCACCGAAGCTGTGGATGGAACATCTTAGATGTTCCGTGGTAGGAGAGCGTTCTAAGTGCGTTGAAGTCAGACCGGAAGGACTGGTGGAGCGCTTAGAAGTGAGAATGCCGGTATGAGTAGCGAAAGATGGGTGAGAATCCCATCCACCGTATGACTAAGGTTTCCTGAGGAAGGCTCGTCCGCTCAGGGTTAGTCGGGACCTAAGTCGAGGCCGATAGGCGTAGACGATGGACAACAGGTTGATATTCCTGTACCACCTCCCCGCCGTTTGAGTAATGGGGGGACGCAGTAGGATAAGATAAGCGTACCGTTGGTTGAGTACGCCCAAGCAGTAAGGCGTGGAAGTAGGCAAATCCGCTTCCTGTAACGTTGAGCTGTGATGGGGAGCTCTTATGAGCGAAGTATCTGATTTCACGCTGCCAAGAAAAGCCTCTAGCGAGGCGGGAGGTGCCCGTACCGCAAACCGACACAGGTAGTCGAGGAGAGAATCCTAAGGTGTGCGAGAGAACTCTCGTTAAGGAACTCGGCAAAATGACCCCGTAACTTCGGGAGAAGGGGTGCTCTCAGCAATGAGAGCCGCAGTGAATAGGCCCAGGCGACTGTTTAGCAAAAACACAGGTCTCTGCAAAACCGTAAGGTGACGTATAGGGGCTGACGCCTGCCCGGTGCTGGAAGGTTAAGAGGAGGGGTTAGCGCAAGCGAAGCTCTGAATTGAAGCCCCAGTAAACGGCGGCCGTAACTATAACGGTCCTAAGGTAGCGAAATTCCTTGTCGGGTAAGTTCCGACCCGCACGAAAGGCGTAACGATCTGGGCACTGTCTCAACGAGAGACTCGGTGAAATTATAGTACCTGTGAAGATGCAGGTTACCCGCGACAGGACGGAAAGACCCCGTGGAGCTTTACTGTAGCCTGATATTGAATTTTGGTACAACTTGTACAGGATAGGTAGGAGCCAGAGAACTCGGAGCGCCAGCTTCGAGGGAGGCGTCGGTGGGATACTACCCTGGTTGTATTGAAATTCTAACCCATGCCCCTTAGCGGGGCAGGAGACAGTGTCAGGTGGACAGTTTGACTGGGGCGGTCGCCTCCTAAAAGGTAACGGAGGCGCCCAAAGGTTCCCTCAGAATGGTTGGAAATCATTCGTAGAGTGTAAAGGCACAAGGGAGCTTGACTGCGAGACCTACAAGTCGAGCAGGGTCGAAAGACGGGCTTAGTGATCCGGTGGTTCCGCATGGAAGGGCCATCGCTCAACGGATAAAAGCTACCCCGGGGATAACAGGCTTATCTCCCCCAAGAGTCCACATCGACGGGGAGGTTTGGCACCTCGATGTCGGCTCATCGCATCCTGGGGCTGTAGTCGGTCCCAAGGGTTGGGCTGTTCGCCCATTAAAGCGGTACGCGAGCTGGGTTCAGAACGTCGTGAGACAGTTCGGTCCCTATCCGTCGTGGGCGTAGGAAATTTGAGAGGAGCTGTCCTTAGTACGAGAGGACCGGGATGGACACACCGCTGGTGTACCAGTTGTCTTGCCAAAGGCATCGCTGGGTAGCTATGTGTGGACGGGATAAGTGCTGAAAGCATCTAAGCATGAAGCCCCCCTCAAGATGAGATTTCCCATTACGCAAGTAAGTAAGATCCCTCAAAGACGATGAGGTAGATAGGTTCGAGGTGGAAGTGTGGTGACACATGGAGCTGACGAATACTAATCGATCGAGGACTTAACCAAA
>NZ_QJTJ01000061.1 GCF_003217295.1 Ureibacillus chungkukjangi | reverse complement strand
GAAAAGCAAGCTTTTCTAAAGTCCGCTCGACTTGCATGTATTAGGCACGCCGCCAGCGTTCGTCCTGAGCCAGGATCAAACTCTCCATAAAAGAGAAAATTTGATAAAGCTCAAATTTTGTGCTGGCATCAATTTTGATGTCCAAAATTTCGTTTCTCTAATTTAATAGAAGAAACTATGTTCATTAACGTTTTGTTGTTCAGTTTTCAAGGTTCACACTGCCGTCATTTCTCTACAGCAACTTTAATATAGTATCACATCTTCTCTCGAAGTGTCAAACACTTTTTTAAAAAAGTTTTAACAGTTATTCGAGACAACTTTTATATATTATCAACTTATCGAATCGATGTCAATTACTTTTTTTCGAGTTCAATTAAGTTTTCATCACGTCACCGTAGCGACTTTTACTATATTACATGTCTAAATAATACATGTCAACACTTTTATAGCAATTTAGTTACTAACCTTCTGGAAGATTTCAAAACGATGTATCACTCAAATTAGTTCCTTCCATATAGAAGGAATAAATTTGTACTCATATTATTTCAAACCTTCCTTATCAAACTTTTACTTCTAAAATAAAAGCGCAGACATAGTCAACAAGACTTTGCCTACGCATAAAATTAATTAATAACTTTATAAATTCTGTTCATACCATTGCTTACCCGCTTGAACCTCAGTCATTGTTAATTGGTGTCCACGATCTTCCCAGTGTACTTCTACCGAGGCACCAGCTGAATCTAATATTCGTTGTAGCTCCAAGGATTCTTGCTGTGGACAAATCGGATCATTTGTTCCAGCAGTGATAAGCACTTTAGTTTCTTTTAAATCTGGTAAATCAATTCCACGTCTTGGCACCATTGGGTGATGTAAAATTGCACCCTTTAAAGCGTCTTTATAATGGAATAAAAGACTAGCGGCAATATTAGCTCCATTTGAATACCCAATCGCTACGATATTTTGACGATCAAATTTATATTCCTTTGAGGCATTTTCTAGAAACTCATTTAATTCCTTAGTACGGAAAATTAAATCCTCTTCATCGAAAATACCTTCTGCTAAACGTCGGAAGAATCGCGGCATTCCATTTTCTAAAACATTTCCTCTAACACTTAACACTGAAGCTTCAGGGTCTACAATATCAGCTAAAGCTAATAGACCGTTTTCATCTCCACCTGTACCGTGTAATAAAAGCAATACCGGTTTAGTTGGATTAGTACCTTCTTTAAATATATGCTTCATAATTTCTCCACCTTATTCAAATTATTTCGGTCTTTCAATTGAGAAAAATTCTCCTAATTTTGCATAATCAGCACCAGCTAATCGACTAACTGGATTGAGCATCCCAGCAGTTATTCGACCATTCGCCTCATAAATTCCTTCATCTAAATGAAATTGAATCACTTCACCTATGAATAGATCACAAATAACCTTACCATCCTTTTCTATAGGAATTACTTTTACAAGATTACATTCCATTCGGACTTTCGCTTCCATTACACCTGGTACGCTTATCTTTTCACTTTGAACCTCGGTCAAATTAGCAAGCTCCAACTCGCTTTTATTATATGGTAGTGGAGCAGCGGTTTCATTTACCTTCGCCACGTTCTCCTCATCTACAATATGAACAACGAATTCCCCATTGCTCTCTATATTTCGGGCTGTGTCCTTTACGACACTCCCCTCTCTTTGTATGGATAAGGAAATCATAGGAGGGGATGCAGTTACAATATTGAAATAGCTAAATGGTGCTCCATTTACAATCAGCTCATCAGAAATTGTTGTTACAAAAGCAATCGGTCTTGGAATAATTGTGCCTTTTAATATTTTTGCAGCCTCATGCTCACTCATAGCTTTGGGATTTAGAGAAATCATAGATATCGCTCCTTATTACTTAGTCAAGCGGTTTCACTTCAATTGGTATAAGCGACATTTCCAAACGGTCTCGGAATTGTTCGTATTGTTCTGGAAGCATCAATTGTGTACCCATTGTTTCATACGATTCATCATGAGCAAAGCCTGGAGGATCAGTCGCTATTTCAAATAAGATTTCCCCAGACTCTCGGAAGTAAATTGCATTAAAATAATTACGATCTTTTATTTCAGTTACGCGTTGTCCATGGTTCATAGCATAGTCTTGCCATTCTTGATGATCTGCATCGTCTTTTGCACGCCATGCAATATGGTGAACCGTACCTACACCCATCGTCCCTCGCACACCTGTAGTCATTTTCACATCTATAATGTTGCCGATATCAGCGGTTGCTTTAAAGCGAGTATAGTCTCCTTCTGTTCCTACCACTTCAAGACCCATAACATCCACTAATGTTGAAGCAGTTTCTTCTGGGCTAGCAGAGTATAAAATCGCTCCGCCGAAACCTTTAATAGCAACTTCCTTTGAAACGCCCCCAAATGTCCATGGGTTTAGTTCACCTTCTTCTCGTTCAACAATTTCAAGATGTAAACCATGCGGATCGTCAAACTGAAGATAGTTTTCGCCGAATCGTACTGCTTCTATATATTCAATATCAAATTTTGTTAAGCGATTTCTCCAAAAATCAATTGAGCCAGAGGGTACTACATAAGTAGTTACCCCTACTTGACCATCCCCTATCCTCCCTTGATAGGCATTCGCCCATGGAAAGAAGGTAATGATAGAACCCGGTTTACCTCCCGCGTTTCCAAAATATAAATGATATGTTCCTGGATCATCAAAATTAACGGTTTGTTTTACGAGTCGTAAGCCTAGTACACCTACATAGAAGTCTATATTTTCTTGGGGATGCCCTACAATTGCAGTTATGTGGTGTATCCCTGTTGTATGTTTTTTCATCATGATTTGCCTCCCTCTATAAATGTTGATATATCAACGGTTTAACCCGTTTTTATCAATTCATAAAATTATTTTTTATAGATTTATATTTTAGTATTTTACAGT
>NZ_QJTJ01000060.1 GCF_003217295.1 Ureibacillus chungkukjangi | reverse complement strand
ACTTTGCGTTATTCATCTTAATTGAACCGCCGTATACGGAACCGTACGTACGGTGGTGTGAGAGGTCGGGAGTTAATCACTCCCTCCTACTCGATTTCATATTAGATTTAAGTGAAAGGGTTGAGATTATGTGAAAAAAGGAAAATCAATCAATAAATATTTTATTTTTATATGCACGGCAGTGTTTATGGTGAGTATTGCTGGAAGCAGACCACTTATCCCTCTTTATGCAGAAGAACTCGGGGCAAGTCATGCTGAAATTGGCATCATTGTCGCGTTATTTTCCTTTTTACCTTTATTTTTATCAATTCATTCGGGAAAACTGATTGACTACATTGGTGTGAAAATACCATTGATAGTAAGTATTCTGTTAGGGATTTTATCAATGGTTATTTTAAGCATTTTTCATAATTTAATGGGTGTGTATTTTTCACAAATCTTCTCTGGTCTTGCACAACTTGTGTTTGTTTTGTCAATGCAAGCCTACTCAGGTCAATTTCGTAAGAGTAAACTGCGGGAATATTATATTACGGTATTTAGTATTGCTGTTTCAATGGGGAGTTTTGTCGGACCACTTTTTTCAGGTTTATTAAGCGACTCGATTGGTTATAGTTTGGCTTTTTAACATTAGGTTTTGTTTTAGTCGGAATGCTACCATTATCTTTATTTTTCTCACGGAAAAAATCGATTTCAATACAAGAGAAAAGGATTGAAGGGAATGCATTTCAATTACTGCACATTCCAGATTTAAGAAAAGCAGTGCTCGTCAGTTCAGTAGTGCTATTAGCAAGAGATACGTATATTGCCTTTTTTCCATTACTTGCAGCAGAAAATGGGCTACCTACGTCTTCAATCGGAGTGATTATAGCTATTAATGCGGGGGCAGGGATGATAATTCGAGGCATTTTGCCTTGGGTTTCCCAGTATTTAAAGAGGGATGTAATAATAACAATTTCGATTTTAGTTTCCGGGGCCATGTATATGATGAACCCGCTGTCCCAACATGTACTCTGGCTATGTATTCTATCCATTATTCTCGGCTTTTGTACCGGTATTAGTCAGCCTTTATCTATCTTTGCAACAATGATTGCTTTACCTAAAGAGCGAGTAGCAGAAGGGCTAGGGCTTCGTCTGACGTTTAATAAATTGACTCAGGTTGTTGGCCCGCTTTCATTAGGAGCTGTATCTTCTACAGTTGGGATGCCTGGGGTCTTTTATGTGTGTGGGGGAATAATTTTGATGGGATCGATTCATCCAGATAAGTTTCTTTTTTACAAGAAAGGGAAAACGTGATAATATTTTCTCAAATGAAACATGGTGGAAAATTTACCACAGTGACCACTTGTCTGGAGAGATATTATGGAAAATCCGATCGTGAAATTACAGCAAAAGATTGGTGAATTAACAGAAACACAAAGAAGAGTGGCCGACTATATTATTAAACATCCACTTGATGTAGCCTTTTTGACGGTAGATCAACTTGCAGGTGTAGTAAAAACCAGTACTACAACAATAATGAGGTTAACATTTAACTTGGGATATTCAGGTTATACTGAATTTCAAAAAGGTCTTCAAGAAAATTTGAGAAACCAGGCTGCTCCTCAAACAAGACTTGAAGCAAATATAAAAGGAATCGAAGATGACGATTTGTGGGGGAGATACGCAGAAACACAGATTAGAAATATTCAAAACTCTATTGATCTAATTTCACACGATACGCTCGAACATACGCAAAAAATGATTTTGTCTGCGAACCGAATTATTTGTACGAGTGTAAGGAGTGGTTTGCCCGTTGCACAATACTTAACTCATGGACTAAACCGACTTTTTGGCAATACTAGCCTTGTTGTGGCAGATCTAAGTGATTGGGTGGATAATGTTGTCGATATGGATGAAAATGATATAGTGATTGCTATAAGCTTCCCACGTTATGCCCGGAGAATTATTGATCTTGCCAGGACGGCGAAAAAAAGTGGTGTAAAAATCATTTCCATCACTGATAGTTACTCATCGCCAATTGCCTCGCATTCTGACATAATATTACCTTGTAACTCAAGTAGCATCGCTTTTCATAATTCTGCAGTCTCGGCAATGTTTGTGGCAGATTATATAATCAGTGCTCTTGCAATTAGATACCCAGAACAAACAAAAAAGCGACTTGATAAGGTAAATGCAATCTTGACGGATATCAATTATCACTCATTGAATTGAAGGTAGGACAGACTAGTTTTATATTTTGCTAGTCTGTTTTTTTATCTTATAAAGATGTATAAAGGCTATATTGTCCAATGGTATAAATTATGTAGTTACGTATCCGTTATTTTATGATTTACATTCAGCAGGGTGAGATTGTTAGATATATAGTTGAACTTACGGGTCAGTTTGCTTGAGATTATCATCTTCGAAGGTGTTAATGCCTACTTATATAAGATTACAGATTATTAAGTAGAGTGGAAATGATTTATTTAACCGACTCAGTTTTAAGGGACACTAGGGACAAAGTAGATACTGAGATGTGATCCATAAACTGTTGGAGCTACAAATTTTGAAGCAATTATCACATATCCGGATACGGAAACGCAAACTCCTTCAAGTTATCAATTTACCTATACTTTATTGGGTAAGGAAATCGTTGATAAATTTGACAATGTAAATCTTGATGAAGTGAACGCATCACTCGGCTTAACGGGCAGTGAGCCTTCTGATTCAACTAGTTCAAACACAAACGCTGATATTTCCAGCATCGATACTCTGACGGGAATGGACAGGTAACGATTAAAGAAGCAAAAGCTGCAGGCTTTAGCATGCCAATAATGAGTAACCATTGGTTATACCCATATATGCGGGATAATGATAATGACGGTATGGTAGGGGAATAAGCACCTGGAATATTGAGGGGAAATAAAAAGAAGATTTTAGTTCAATAACAATCTTCAACAATCGGGCGCTATTCTTCAATAAGAAGATCGCGTTTTTGCGTTATAGGGCCATATTGTGCGGTTAATTCGATTGCTATAAATGGATAATTTTGTTAAAGTTCATAGATATCGAGTTATTAACTTTGTATAAACAATTGAATAGGAGCATTCCTGTTAGAAGGATTTTCGGGGACTTGAAATAAAAAAAGCCCTCTTGTATGATGCTTGAGTGTCAACCGGAAAATTGACTCGAACA
>NZ_QJTJ01000059.1 GCF_003217295.1 Ureibacillus chungkukjangi | reverse complement strand
ATTTAAAAAAGCTGCCGCCTGCAAAATACAGACAGCAGCTTCAACAAGTTGCCTAGGCTCTTTTTCAAAATGTCCTTTACAAAGGGTACACTTTAAGATTTGGAGGCTTCTTTTTTAGTCAGTCAGCAATAATAAAATTCTCATTTTACTTATAGTTATGTGAAAGGTGTATCAGAGCTGTTTAAAAGCGATTAGGAACTTCACAGGAAATAAACATCAACTATAGGTTGGAAATGGTCAGAGTACTTTCTCTTGCTTCACAGAACTATAGTTAATAAGGGATAGCCATTGATATTCGCTTAGGTAGAAAGAGTAATCGCCTGCAGAGGACAAGGCTATGAAGCGTGAGAGCAGGAGACGAAAAAGTAAATAGGCATTGCTGGTAGGGGATTGACAAATTTCCTTTTTTTTCATTGACAATAACTATTGGTTGCTTTATTATTGGTTTAAATACCATTGGTTAAATTACCATTGGTTTGAACGCTAATGGTTGATAATGAGAAAGAGGTGTAGAGAATGGCACAAGTGTTTAAAGCCAAGAAAACAATTTTCGTACCTGCTACAGGAGGGCATCCAGAGAATACAGAGTATAGAGTAGCGTGGGGACAAGAACAATGGAGTAATCCAACAGACGTTACAAAAGTACAAATGGTATATAAAGGTGCAGTTGCTGGTATGTTAAGCCCTTCATTTCCAGATGGTACATTAGATTTGAAAGCGGTAAGAGTGGCTTTAGAATGGCTAGATGAAGTGGATGAGGATACGTATTATGTTTGTCTTTTAAAAGAGATAACGAATGTAGATTCTAATCTCATAGAGGCTTTAGAAGATGAAGTAGACAATTGGGTAGTCAATGTTTTTGAATCTAAAAGAAAGCCTCAAATGATATTGACCGATGTTTCTTTAGAAAAAGAACGAGAGGTAGAGAATGGACTAGTAGCATTTTTATTTAAAGTGAAAATTTTCAGTTCAAAATAGACTTGTAAAGTCATTCCTTTATATGGAGCAATTAATTTGCTTTAAACTAGGGCTAGGAGAGATTGTAGGCTATTTATAGCAGCGGCAGGGTAGGGGCGGTATTTTCCGATATTTCAATGAGCGTATTCTAAAAAAGGGTTATACCTCCTTCACCTACACTCCAAAGAAGTAATTAAAGCGCAGTATAAACTTAATGTTTATATTGTTTTTTTTATAAAATTAAATGGGAACTCTTATGAGGTAAAGTTGTTGAGGTCTTAGAACAGAGCGTAAGGTAGGGGGTGTTATACACCTTTTGCAGCTTCGGAATTATACCCGTCAAGCGACCAAGCCAAATAACACCAATTTAAATATAAATAAAAGTCTAGACGATATAAACTAGTTTTTTATATCATTTATACATTTTTAGGTAATTTGGTATAATGGAGTAAACTAATATAAGTATAGGGGGGACACTATGCAAGCTCAACTGTATCTATTTAAACAATTAAGAGAGAGATTGAAGAAACCCTATGATTACTACATAGATGTTTACCAAAAAAAGATAAAAGTAGTGTTTGAAACCTTAGAAGAAGAAGCTAATGATATAGCACAAAGTCATTATGAAAAGTTAGGACAGTACTTTGACCCTGATAGACATGATGAAGCTGATTTTGCAGATTCTGCGTTTGAAAAAGGCTTGGAATATTATGAAGCTGTTTCTTTAGTTAAGTATAATAATCAATTGATGTGGATTTCTACAATGTATCAGTTTTGGGAACAACAAGTAAGGAAGTTCTTATATGATGAAATTACACATTCTGGAGTAACTCTATTAAATGAGAAAGGCCAAGAAATTGATTTTAAAAACTATTGTACACGTGGTATAAAAGCTATTAAAGAAGAATTTGCAGATTTTGGACAAGACCTAGAGAAAATGAAGAGATGGTCAGATATAAATGAATTGAGATTATTAGCTAATGTTATTAAACATGGTGATGGTGGTTCTGCAACAGAATTAGAAAAGCTGAGACCTGACTTCTTTTTATCTGAAGTAACTGATAATAACTTATTGAAAGTTCATAGAACAGTGCTTAATGAGCAAGTATTGAACGTTAGTGACTCAGATTTCATTAAGTATAAGGAAGCGTTACAGAGTTTTTGGGAGCAACTTCCTGAAAGGCTTTACTGTGACTTTGAAGAAGTTGAGGTAGAATAAAATTCATCTTTTATCAGAGTAGTGAATAAACGTTTCAAAATACTATTGAGAGCTTTCAAAATCATTAATGAGCATTGTTGTTAGTCAATTTGATTCATTTAAATTAAGTGAAGGTTAAATAAGGTCAGGGAGTTATTTAAAACGTTTTAGAACAATATGAAGAAATCATATACATTGGAGGTGTTTCCTATCGTTAAACAGATAATAAATCTGTATGTAGATGATTTAAGAGATTGTCCGTATGGTTTCACTATCGCAAGAAATGTTGAAGAAGCAATACATTACCTTGAAGATTATAAGATACATATTCTCTCCTTAGACCATGACTTAGGAGAAGATGAAAATGGATATTTATTGCCTACTGGTTATGATTTGGTAAAGTATATTTGTGAAAAAGGATTGCGGGAAGATAAGATTTATATTCATACGGATAACGGCGTTGGAAGAGAAAACATGTTCAAAACGCTTAAGGCAGCCCAGAGGAGAGAATTTATAGATAATGATATTGAGATTTATCATTATTCGATTACTAAAAATAAATATTCTGGTTAAGGGTGTACAGCAAACTGTATCTAGGGATAGGTATGTTGGGAGGTTAGCATTAAATGAAGTATAGATTCATAACAACTTTTCATAATTTACGTTTAAAGTCTATAAAAAATAAAGGAAAAGAAATATTTGCTGGAGCAAGGATTTCTAATGGTGAGACTATTTTTTCAGAAACAGTTATGAATGAATTAACAATGGCGACAATGGGTGTACACTCTATTGAAGAATTTAAAGATTCTACATATTTTTATATTGATGGTGAATTTGTAGACATACAAACCCAAGAGGATATGGATAAAAAAGGAGTAGAATATACATTTTTATTTCTAAGACAGGCGCAGTTTTTTGTAGACAAGTTATGGGAAGTAAAGGATAACAATGTTTATGTTAGAGATGGTTTTTTAATCGCTTATTCAAATGAGTTTGACGATGGTTTTACTTATAAAGCGTCATTATCTGAAATCTTCAGTTTATCTTCAAATGAAAGACGAGAATCAGTCTTTTCTGATGAGGAGCTACAACAAGCTATCGAAAACTATAACCCGATTGATTTCGATTATTTTGATGGTAGAAGTTTTGGTGGTAAGTATCCACCCTCAGATTACTTTTTTAAAAGTAAGGGTTCTACTCGGATGCAAAGGGCAATGTATTTTGTAAAGGCAGCAAGAAGTAGTTCAATCTTGCCTATGAAGATAGTATCATACTGCACTGCCCTAGAATGTTTATTTACAATAGGAACTTCAGAAATTAATCATAAAATAGCTGAACGTGTAGCTCTTTTATTAGGTGGAACACCCAAAGAAAAAAAAGAAATATTCGGAATAATAAAAGAGGGCTATAAATATCGCTCTACTTTAGTACATGGTCAACACCTGAAAGTAACTGATGAACACTTGACTGTAATATCTGTTAATCTAGATAACTATTTGAGGGAATTTATTAAGAATAATACTGAAATATTTGAAAAAAACGATTTAGAAATGGAAGAGTATTTTTTAGGTAGGTTGTTTGAATAAGAGTATAAACTTTTTGTGAAAGGAGCCCCTAATTCCGAAAATCAGCTAAATGGCTTCTTAGTGGGTATCTGCTCCTGGCTAAAGCACGAAAAGTAAGGTTAAAACGATTGGATAATTAATAATATTCTATATTCCCAAATCGCAACTACTACTTTACAATAGAAAATGTAAAAACTTATTGGGAAGTGGTAGTTGCCCAATAATTGTGAACGGAAAATAAGTCTGAACGCTTGATAGGGCTGCGAAAGTTACTCGTTCAGCATTACAAAACGCTGCATCTGTAGCTGCTCTATTCTTAACAACAGAAGCAGTAGTAGCAGATATCCCAGAACCAAACGCTCCAGCAATGCCTGATATGGGCGGTATGGGCGGCATGATGTAGTTCTGCCATCATATTAAATGTCAAAAACCTCTCGATTTTTTTCGAGAGGTTTTTCTTGTGTGTGCCAGGCATGGCAACTATCTAGGTGGTGAAAGTCCACTGTGGGGGTACACATCGACCAACCACTAAGGAAGCGCAAGGTACTTATCGTG
>NZ_QJTJ01000058.1 GCF_003217295.1 Ureibacillus chungkukjangi | reverse complement strand
TACGCTCCTAACTCTATGAAGTTAGGATTATTTTCATATAAAAGTGGCTCACTTTTCAACTGCGATGGTGGCTCAGTTTTAGCTTATCAAATACAAGCTTTTTAGGGAACTTACCATTTTTATATAATTCTAACGAGTATTCAAAAATTGGACGGGGTTTAATTATGGTAACGAGTGGATCTTTTTCTAAAAAACCCCTAGCTAACTCTTTTAACAAGGATTCTTCTACTAAATCTTGTTTTCTACCTCTACTCATAGTTGATTTTCTCCTTAAATGTATAAAGTTTGTAAAGGGCATCCTGAACAATTTTTGCATTATTTCTTAACTTAAAATTAAAGCTAGAATTTTTATTATCATATCTTTCATCTTTAAGGTTAAAAATAGCAGTATTATAAAGCCCAATTAAGTTCTTAAAGAGGAGTGAAACTGATGACTTTCGATTTTGCAGTTCTTTTGCAATTGTTTTTTTATGGATAGTATATTCTTTAGAGCTTATTCTCCAATAAGGACAAATGTAATGACTATCTACAGGGCAATTTTGATTGTTATCGGTACAATAACCGATCTCTAAGGGAATAGTATCAGTAGAGTTTATTAATACTTCAGGAATAATTTTGGATTTTATAATAAAATACTCATCAAAGGAACTTTGCAGTTCTGTAAAATGGTGATAATTTAAATTTGCTAAATCTAATAAATCAGAATCAACCCAATACTCCAAATGATTGTAATATGTTAATTGTGAATATATAGAAGTATGTCCTCCCAAAGCTGCCATTTCGATAGGATGATAACCCTGAAGCATCATATTTAAGAACGCAAAATATCTAGTATCATTAGGACGGATTCTTTTAATTGTCTTATTATCATTAGTAATTTCTAATGTATCACTAAGATCTAATATTCTGAAGTTATAAATACCTTGTACTACTTCTTTGTAAAATTTATTTAAGATTGTATCAAATAGTCCATAATAGTATGAATAAGGATAGGAACTACTATTAGAAGTATTTTTAGATAAATAACTATTTTGTTGAACTTGATATGATATAAGTGTTTCTCGAAAATCGAAATCCTTAGTTAATTCTTTATATCTTAAAATATTTTCAGCAAGCTCATTTGAAATTAAAATTTTATCGTACTTAAGTTCCCTAGTGAATCGTGTTTTACTACGGGGAAGAGATAAAATATAACCTTCATTACTTTGAGAAAGACAATCTAGTTTTATAAAACAAAACTCACTAATACGCAAAGGTATAATATTAGTTAAACACCACCAAAAATACACAGGAAAGAAGACTAAAAAACTTTGTGTAGATAAGTGTGAATTAAAAAAATCCTTTATAATTAAATCAAATTTAAGTACATCTTTACTTGAAGGAATTTCATACATAGTAAGAAGACGTTCAGAGCTTGTATATTCAATTAATATCTCATAGTAATTCAAAGAAACTTCGAAACCTGCATATTCTAGAAAGGTTAATATTTTCTTTGCTTTAAAAATGTTTGTATCTCTATTATTATTAAAGAAATCATTAAATTCATCTTCATATTCCGGACTGAAGTTATTAGTGAACCTCATTGCTTTAATGACAATATTAGCTATGTGCCGGATATGATTAGGTGATAACTTGTTTTCAAAAAGATTAAGTATCCATGATTTTAATATTATCTGTAATTCTTCATCTATTGAGTCAAAATAAATATAACTTTTAGATTTGAAATAATAGTCGAATAATATCCATTCATTATCCATATAAGATTCGTTTATTATATATTCATTTTGACCTGTAAACCTTTCTTCCATATCAGAAAGCATATTATCTATAAAATACGTAGAATCAAAAAGTTCCTCTGAAATCTCCATTGTTACACCTCTTGTAATGTAATGTACTTTTTTATATTGGGTAAATTTCTAACCCTCTCTAAAATGACATCATATCTACCATTTGAAAATTCATTTAAAAAACTTGCACCGAACTTCTTCTTGGCAGTACTTAATAAGAATAAGTATCGATAAAGAATGTTGGCTTTAAATCTTTTTTCTGTTTCTAGAGATGTTAAGAAGTTTACTTTCATATCATTAACAATCTTTTCTAGGTTGCTAATTACATTCACCAGTGTATAGAAATGAGGAATAGAGAAAGGGCATTTTTCACAGTCTCGATCTAGAAATAAACAATCTCCCAATAGGCATTGCCAATGTTCGTTTTTAGCGGGAAGCTGCCTCAAATTGATTAACATTAATTTTTTTTGCAATTCCGTATTATCTAATGAACTTAAATATTCAGTTAACGAGTTAAAGTCTCTTTCTATGCTTATTAATTGTGTAGATAGATTCTCTAATTTTGTAGAATCTCCAAACAAAGTTTTAAGATATCTCTTCCTTTCCTGAAGAATAATTTTGTCTTCACTCAAAGAATTACCAAATACTATTCTATGAAGATAATCGTAGGTATATCCAAAATTTCCATCATCAAATAAATTTCTTGACAGTCTGTCTAGTTCAAACTGAGATAATTTTATATATTTTTTTGTAGTATTAAATGATGAATGGGGACGAAGCATTTTCGTAATTTGCATAGGATCTAAGTTAGTGCAGTGTTTAATATATTCATAAGTGAAAGTCGATAGCGTTGTATTCATTTTTTTTGATTTAAAAAGAAACTGAGTATTTGAGAATTCTTGAAAGAACCTCTTATTCAATGAATTGGGTAATTCGTTTGAAGAATTAAATTCAATTAAATAAGGATTATTTTTATGATTTTGATTCAAGGTACAAGCTATTAATGCATTTGCTAATGGATATTGTAATTCTTCTGAACAAAAAAAATGTCCATCTTTATCTTTTTTTGAACTTTTTATAGTAAAGTATTTAGAAGTTATTTCAGCGATAATTTTATCCTTTTCTTCTATAGTTAATTTTCTGCTTAAAAAGTCATCGAAATCGGTAATTGATTCTGGAAGAGTTATCCTAGGTACCTTTGTAACAACATCATGGCTTCTCCAATCATTATTAAGATGCAAAATTATATATAACCAAACTGATTCATAAGATTTATATTTTTCAGTGTTATTGAGGGGGCGTTTAAACTCTTTATAACATCGTTTTTTATGATAATCCACATCCGATACATAGGAAACCAATTCTAAATATTCGTTAATTGAATATATTTCAGTATTAGCTGAAGTCCTAGCATTTTTTTCTTTGTATGGATTCCTCAAATGATTTTTATTATATTTCACTTCTAGTTCATCTGCTATAAAACATATATATTGATAGATAATTTCTTTGTACGTAGATTCAGTATTATCATTTAGATAAAGCAAATTTATTTCCTTTGAACTTAATTTAGCTAATTTATCAAATGTATCTCTCGAAATTAAGAGATTCGTTATACTTATAAATCGTACAAACTTCTTTTCAAGTGTCTTTATATTACCTGTAGTTGATTTTAATTTTTTTGAGGTGAACTTAAGCCAATATTTTAAATAAGTTTTTTCTTCAATGTCCCTAGCATTAATAATCCCTAAATCTTTTAAAGCTTTTAGATATAATTTATCAATTATTAGGTTGTTTTGAATTTCTTTTTTGTATAATTCAATTTTTTCCGCTAGCTCAATTTCTTTTACAATTGAATCACATATTTCCTTTTTATATATCCAACCAACTTCGAAAAGTTGACCAAATTGTAGAATGGTATTAAGGCGCTCGGGGGAAAATCGCTTATTATAGATTGATTTGACTTTTGAAGTAAGAGATATATTTCCTTCGTACTCTATTAGTATTTGATTTTGGGAAAGTTCTAATTTAGTTAGTACTTCCTTTAAATGTTTACTAGATATATAAAATACTCTTTTATAATCAAAATTGGGAATCTTATATTCAGCTATAATTCTCTGTAAAGCTGTTTCTCCAATTCGATAAAGTTGCTTAGCTTCAGCCTTTTTAATTAAATATTTACAGCTTTTATTCTGGAAGGTTTCATTAATGATTTCTAATTGACTAGTTGGATTTTCAATATTTAGTTTTTCTTCTAGCATTAAACTTAAAAAATTAATATTTCTTTCTTTCTGTTCTTTAATTATAGTTCTTGGTTTTTGCTGAATATTTTCTTCGCTCTTTGAATTAATAACTTGAAGTACATTTTGTTGGGCTATTTGTTTTACTTTGCCTTTTATTTTTAATTCAACTTCTTTCTGCTTTTGTAGGAGCCTGTAAGCGTCAAGTAGAATTGGACACATTTTGCTAATTAATTTTGAACAATTTCGTTGATTCTTCTCCCACTCCTTTGTAGAAGTAGGAGAAAGA
>NZ_QJTJ01000057.1 GCF_003217295.1 Ureibacillus chungkukjangi | reverse complement strand
AAAACGCCAAAAATCCCTACTTTTATATTGAAAGCAGGGATTTTACTCTGTATCCAATTAAAAATTTTTAAATTAAAGCACTACACTACATTGAATATTGTTATTTCTATTTTTAAGGATTAGCTTTTTCTATAGTGATTTCAAATGAATTAAAGTTATTTTCTTTTATGACTTCATCAATTATTGCTGTAATTTTATTCGTCATTTCCTTGTTTTTTAAATCAATATCATACATAGGAATTGTAAGCAATTGTTTATTAGCTGAATAAATTGTATATGCAGCTCCTCCGTGAGGAGAGTATCCCCTCTCTTTTAGTTCATTTACGATTTTTTCGATTAATTCTGTCTCAGTTATTTTTTTATTAATTTCACTAACTTCTGAATTTTTTTTACCAATAACATATTCAGAGGAGGCAGAACCCTTATAGAAAGTAAAATACATTCCAGAACAAAGAAATAGTACTATCGCAAAAAAGCAAATACTTTTTTTTATTATATTTCTCCTTCCGTGCTTTTAATAAATCGTATGCTTTAATTATTAAAAATAAGATAAATCATTTACACATTCATACATATTTTCCACTATAAATAAAGCATGGTCATTTTCATGAAGAAAGACGCGTTTTTTATTAAATAAACGCGCCCGATTGTGGAATAGGAGTTTTTATAATTATTGAACGGTTTCTTGTTTATTCAACATTATGATGATTATAACCTCAGAAAAAGATTTATTTATGAATTACAGGAACCCAAAGTTCATTTCTAGGTTTATGCTTTGGTGGATAATAACATTCGATACAAGGTATATTAGCAAGTTGATATTCAGAATTAGGAAGCCACTCTGTGTATAATTGTTGCCAAGCATTACTAATCCCTGGAAAAACAGCCCAAGTACTATGAGTAATAGAGAAGGTTTCCATTTCACTTGGGACCTCTCCATCATATCGGACACCCATAAAGTAAGTAAATTCATTGTCCATTATAGCAGCCTCTTTTCCACAAACGCCCAATAGACCTTCAAGTGTGCATTTTGGTTCTTCCCATGACAGATCAATTAATTGTTGCAAAAATCCTTCTTTTTTGGCACTACTCCAAAGCGTAGGAATTGTTTTAAAGGCTCTACTTGTTTTGACAACTTTACCTTTTCCTATAACTTTTAAATCAAAATCAAGACTTTCAATTCGATACTCCATTTCGGTTCCCCTTTTGTAGAAGTTTATTTGGATTTACTTTAATATCTAAAGTTTTTTTGAATATTTCTCTCTATTTTTTTCAACCTTTACTCAATATTAACATAAATACCCAATTTTTTTTTTATTCTTTATTCAATTAAATGTCCCGATTGTGTAAAGAATTCCGAAAGACTTCTAATACAAGAATAAAACGAAGCCTTCTGCAATTAAGTGGAAGGCTTTTGATTATTTATTAAAATACATCTTTAGGTTATTAAAATTGCGAAAGAAAAAGTTAACTTTTTTTTACAAAATGACAACTAAAGTTTACATTTTATAATTAAAAGTTTACAATATTGATGAAATATATAAGGAGAGATAGTAGACCATGTTAAAAAATTCTGTGCGCGAATTACGGGCAAGGTACCGATTGACTCAACAAGATTTAGCCGAAAAGATTGAAGTTTCAAGGCAAACTATCGGGTTAATCGAAAAAGGGGACTACGCTCCGTCAATTACTCTTGCGTTAAAAATGGCAAAAGTATTTCAGGTACCCGTAGAACAAATATTTTATCTAGAAGGAGAATAAATCATGTTAAAAAAAGTTTACCAATCTCCCTTATTCAATGCTGCACTCATTCTCGGATTAGGGGTTATTATGCTGGGAAATCATTATTCTGAAGATGTTCCAAACTGGATGAATATTGATCCTTTAGTATTGGGTATTCCAATTCTAGTGTTACTCTTAGCAATACCAATTAACAACTTAAAGAATCCAAAAGATAAGGTGAAGCCTACATTAATCCCAATGGAGTTTAAAGAGGAAGACGAGGGACTTCAATGGATAACGTATAAAGCAACTAGGAAAGTATATATTTTTTTTGCATCATCTCTTCCTTTTGCAATAGCTTTAACTGCTTATTTTAATCATATACCTTACTTCCCTATTATTCTTTTAACAGGAATGGGGATTATCCAATACATTCTTTTTTGGTTTGAGCATAAAAAGCATAAGTAGGGAGCATTTCTGTTAGAAAGATTTTTGAAGATTTGAAAACAAAAGAGCCCTTCTGTATGATGCTTGAGTTCAACGGTCATGACTCATACATCTACAGAGAGGACT
Source organism: Ureibacillus chungkukjangi (assembly GCF_003217295.1). Lineage (GTDB taxonomy): Bacteria > Bacillota > Bacilli > Bacillales_A > Planococcaceae > Ureibacillus > Ureibacillus chungkukjangi. Next base: position 2,210 of record NZ_QJTJ01000057.1, on the reverse strand, counting down.
CCATTCCAATGAATTTTAATCGATGAGAAAATTAATCAGGTTTCTGAAAATACTCTAGTTATCGGTATCGACATTGCTATACATAAACATTATGCTTGCGCAATTGATAATCGAGGTCGATTGCTCCAAAAAATATCAACATTTATAGAGGGAGGGATATAATGGATAAGCAGATGATAGTGTCCTTAATAATTTTGTTAACTTTATTAGAGGTCTTTGTAGCCTATCTATTTGTTAAGTATAAACAGGGTAAGATTGATCATAACCCGATTATTACGATTATCTTAAAGGAATGGAAAATTCTATTTTATGCTTTTTTTCGATGGAAAAGAAACAAGGTGAGCAGTGAAAATTCATTTTCTCTACATAAGAATTCCTCCTATTTTTGGTTGTTTATCGCTCTTTTACACGAACAGATTATAGAAATGATAGTATTCCATATTTATTTTAAAAAAGTAGAACCTTCATATGCTTACGTTTTTTCAGGACTCCATTTATACAGCATCCTTTATATGTTGGGTGATTACAATTGGGTAAGAAACACACCTGTTTGTATAAAAAATAACGTAGTTGAAATGAAGATAGGGGCAAGAAGAGAAATTTCTTTTCATATACGAGATATAAGGCTAATTAGAAAAGCAGAGATTGCCTATAGTAAAAATGGTGCAATCATACATGAGAAAGACGTATTTCATTTAACTGTTTTTCCAAGAGTATTAACTAGAATTTTTGGAATCACAGAAGAGCTAAAACATGAAATTGTTTTTAAAGAACCTATTTCATATAAAGGTTATTTCGGATTGAAGAAAAAAGTAAGTAAAGTATTAATCTATATTGAAGACTCTAATCAATTAGTAAATATACTGGAAAAGAAAATGGAAGATCTAGAGGAAGAAGATGAAAGTATTCAAGAAGATAAGGTAGTTACCAATAAAAAGTCTCCACTCATTCAGTGGGAAATTTATCTTACCTTAGTATTCTTGAATGTTTTAGGTGCGTTAGCGATGGCTCCTTATGCAATTGCTAGAGAAGGTTACCATAAGGAAATGGGTATCTCTGAATGGCTCTTTACCCTGATATTCTCTGGACAAATGTTACTGGAAGCAGCTATCTTATTATTTCTAGCTTTATTAATGGGAAAAAGCGTAAAGATAAAGATGCCTATTTTAGAAACAATATTTAGCAAAAAAAATGTAGAAAGGCAACTTTTAAAGAAAGTTGGAATGTCAGTTATATATGGAATTATGACTTCAATCGTCATTATGATTGTCAGCTATTTTATTTCATATTCTCTTGGGATTGATAATTCGTCCATTAATGAGCCTGTGTGGTGGCTAGGTACGTTAGGTTCCTTTGGAGCAGGTATAACTGAAGAAACCATCTTTAGGCTTTTTCTTGTTACAGCTATTATCTGGTTACTTACAAAAGCGGGTAAAGGAAAAATCCCAATAGGTTTCTCTATTTGGACAGCAATAATTTTTGCAGCCCTTATCTTCGGTCTATTACATTATGGAGTAGCTGCTTCAACTTATGAAATGACTTTAGGCTTATTTTTAGGAATGCTTCTTATTAATGGAATCGGTGGGATTGTTTTTGGGGCTTTATTTGTCTATATAGGAATAGAGTTTGCAATGATTGCTCATTTTATAGCTGATATAATAATTCATGTAGTAGCACCACTGTTTATTTAAGTTCTTTTCTTTTAAGCAGCCGTAAGTTGAAGTGGAAGGTTTCACAATTTCTTATCAGCTTTAAAGTGACTTAATTCATAAAATGTACTTTTTTAGTGAAAAAAAATGTTAAAAGACAACGGACAAATAAAGTCGTCCAAAACTCATCCTGATAGATCAATCCTCTCCCCCAAAAATAAAAATTTGGGACGCACAAAAAAGAGACGACAAACGTTATTAAATCGATGTTTGCCTCTTTTTTTATGGAACATTGTTTATACGATATTTTTTGCAAGTCTCCTAAACCGTTGATATAAAGGCTTTTATGCTTGCTAGGCATGATCTTTAATTTGCATAAAAACTTGTATTGCGATTCTTTTATCGTTGTAAAACTGCATCTTTTTATCACACTCCCCAAAAAAATGTTGCTCCACAATATGGCCCGATTGTTTCTGTAATGCTTTAACATTTATAACGGTAATTTTAATAGACTACATGCTAGTAGGTAGCTTTTTTAATTAGGTTAATTAAGATATAATT
>NZ_QJTJ01000056.1 GCF_003217295.1 Ureibacillus chungkukjangi | reverse complement strand
CTACTACCAATTTAGTATAAAGGATAAGGGTTATTTTTGGCGAAAGTGTTCAATCTTATTTAGCGATATCTGTCCATTTTATTTTAGCGTTTACAAAAGGCTTCTAAAGCAGATGTTAGTCAATTAGCAGTTTTAATGGGAGAATTAGGGTATCCAACAACTACTGAAGAAATGGAACATCGCTTTTCAAAGATAAATTCTAATTCTATGTATAACACGCTAGTGGCTGAAGAAAGTGGTGTTATTGTTGGTATGATTGGTATGATATTAGGTTTTCTTTATGAAAAAAATGATAACTATGTACGAGTTGTTGCCTTAGTAGTTGATTCGAATTCTAGAAAACAAGGAATTGGTGAAAAACTTATTGAAAAAGCAGAAGAATGGGCTAAGGAACATGGAGCTAATGGAATAGTGTTAAACAGTGGAAATCGAAGTGAAAGAAAAGATGCTCATCAATTTTATCTAAAACGAGGGTTTCAAGGAAAATCAACAGGCTTTGTCAAAACATTAACCTAAATGCTCGTTATAATGTAACCGGTGAGTTATCAAATTTATTGAAACAAAATTATATGAATTTGCTGAGTACCTGAATATTAAATGCAGTTATAGGGCTATTTAATTGAATAAGACTACAAAGAATTTTTTGATAAAAGGCTTATGGATTAGGTGAGTGAATCGTACCACAAGTAGTGGTACAACAGTAAGTTGAGGTTGTGCTTGATAAAGTTCTAAAAAAATCACTTTAAAGAAGTGTACATGAATATAAAATTTATCTGTTGGAAAGAAAAACAAAAAAGAATTACCAATTTTATTTAAATGGTAATTCTTTTTTATAATCTTATTTATTCTTTTTATCTCTTTCTTGCATTTTTCTAATATTATCTGAGTGGTAAGGGGAATTATTAACTTCATTAACCACACTAAATGGGTTACCGTCCAAGTCAAAGAAATCAAAAAATTTCATTCCACCAAAATCATCTATTTCGGTAGTAACTATGCCATTTTGTTTAAATTGTTGATGGGCATTTCCAATATCATCAACGACAAAATTAAAATAGGAATTCTTCTGGTCCCCCTTGATAATAAACTCAGTAGGTTGAGGGGATTCAACTTTTACCAAGGCTAATTGGGCTGTTCCAGTTGGTAAATAAAAGCCGGCACCATCTCCCCAACTATCGATTATCTTTACACCAAGAAACTTTACATACCAATCTGTAGATTTTTCAATGTCTGTAACCGGAATAAAAATACTACCTACTTTAAACATAATCTTCCTCCTGCAAATGAAATTCTTCCTTATAACGAATATAATAGTGTAAAAGTTACACTTACATATGAATTTTAATAAAAAGATGAAAAATATGGTTTTTGAAAATCTAGAGATTGAGATTAAGAAGCTTTATAAATATTGCCAAAAGTTGTCAGGGTCACCTTGGACAGCCGAAGATCTAGTTCAAGAAACAATGATAAAGGTTTATAGATTAAAAAAGACAGATCCGAATAGAAAGTTCAACTTCTCTTTCCTATGTACTGTGGCTAAAAATCTTTTTATTGACGAAAAAAGAAAAAGTAAAGAAGTAATTCATTTTAACGAGGACTTTTATGGAGAAGTAATGATTCAATAGAAAACTAGTTTAATTGAAATTTTACTTACAACTTTACCATTGAAACAGGCTATGCTGATTACCTTGAAAGATGTATTTGGGTACACTTCAAAAGAAATAGCGTCAATGTTAAGAGTGAGTAATGAATCTATTAAAACTGCACTTCATCGCTCTAGAAAGAAACTAAAATTTAAAAATAGTAATATAGATTTGGAATATCTTACCCCTAATCATGAAATTATTATAGCACTCTCTCAAAAGCAATACAGAAATCTAAGCCAATGCAAATATTTTATTTTTATCGACTACTGTAAACGAAAAATTTTCAGGTAAGAAGAAGTTCTGTGCATACCGTATTCCATGTTGTAGATCCGGATGGAAATATTTTAGAAATTATATCATAGTAATAGGAATTATATTCATACAAACACAACATGTTACAATACTATATGTTTTACCACAAATGAACTGAACCATATCTTAAATAATGATATTCAACAATCGGGCGCAATTCTTCAATAAGAAAATCGCGTATTTGCGTTATAGGGCCATATTGTGCGGTTAATTAGGTTGCTATAAATGGATAATTTTGTTAAAGTTCATAGATATCGAGTTATTAACTTTGTATAAATAATTGAATAGGAGTGGATAAAAATGTTGGATAGGTTAAAAGATGCAATTCGATCAAAGGAATTAATTTGTACTAGTTGTAGTAAAAAAATCGAAGAAGGTCAACGTTTCACTGCTACCTTAACAATGCCTTCTGAAAAAGATATGTTAGTATCACGCTTAGATAATGCAATTGCAAGAACTGCTGATAGTGTAGTGTGTGAAAGATGTAAATAAGGGCTATATAAGTTAGTTCTCTAAAGTTAAACAACATTATATTTTATAAATTTTGATCTTCAACAATCGGGCGCTTTCCTTGAATAAGGAAATCATGTTTCATGTATAATGGATAGTAAAAAAATGTAAAGAAGAAGAGGGAGATGGGGAGTAATATATGAAAAGAATATTAGTTTACTTAAGTCTTCTATTTATTCTTATTGCTTGTTCAAATGAGCAGGAAGACAACTCAACAAGCGATGTTTATATTACAAAAGCGTTTATAGAAGAAAATGCAGAAATTGGTTTAACTTTTAACGAAGTAAGAGAGAGGTTTGGAACAGAGGTGCTCTCTGTTTTTGGTGAAGGGATGGATAATTGGCTGTACGATTCCGCTCAATATAGCGATTTCAAGTACGATAGAACAATTGAAGTTGTAGCTTTTGATGAGATTCTATCCGGCGATCTTGAATATCAATTATACATAAATTTTAGGGAAGAAAAGGCACTTATGTACTCTTACTTTTATTTAGGGGAAGACGGAAAAGTATGGCAATATCAAATAAATCCTTATAATGAACCTTTAGATATTCCTGTAAGTAATTAAAGGTGATTTAAATTGAATAACGTTCTTCAACAATCTGGCGCAGTACCTTTCAGAAGATGAATTTGGGTTCTTTTTGTATTTTAGGGCCAGATTGTTGGGTAAATATTTGTTGGTATAGTATTAATGAAGGCGAGCCATTTCATAAGTAATTGATGATTCTAAAAAATAAAGGCAGAAATCAAGTGGGATTTCTGCCTTTAATCTATTGTTTTCATGGAATTTTAAAAAGAAGACATGCCAAGTCCATGGTCTGTAATACTAATGATAGTATGCTTACTTTTAATGACTATTGAACGCGGGCAAATCCAAATCCTGAAGCGTAGTCATCGCCTGTAGTAGCACCATAACCACCTTTAATATCTACTGTTTTTGCTCTCGTTTGTAAGTTGGAACGTAGCTGCGTGTGAGACCATGACGGATTTTCAGCCCAAATTTTTGCTGCTAAACCAGAGACATGAGGAGTAGCCATTGATGTGCCGCTAATTGTATTATAACCGCCATTATACCATGTAGAATAAACTGATGAGCCAGGAGCTGAGATTTCAATATCTCCTTGCTGGATTACATAATCTCCATCTGTAGAGCCATAACCACGTGAAGAGTAATTAGCTACACGGTACGTCCCATTTTGTTGTACATTTTCTAAAGCTGCAACGGCGATTGCATTTGTTAATGCTCCTGGATAACCAATTGTACCTTCCGAGTAGCCGGAATTACCAGCTGCTGCAACTACTAAAACTCCTTTGCTGTAAGCATAATTAACAGCACTTGATATTAGGCTGTCATTGCCTGAAGAACCTAGGGACATACTGATGATTGTTTTGGTACCAGTAGATGTTGATTGATCTGCTGCGTGTCGGATAGCAGCAGCAATATCGTCTGAGTAGCCGGATCCTTTATCGTTTAACACTTTGTAAGCCCAAAGATCTGCAGCTGGAGCGACACCGTAAACGCCACTTTTATCGCTTCCCCCATCAGCTAATGCTGTACCGGCAACGTGTGTACCGTGACCGTTTTTGTCTGTACAGCTATTGTTAGTAGGTGTTGTAGCAGTTGTAAAGTCTTTACATTGTTCTACGTTATTGACAAGGTCAGTATGAGTAGTGTTTGCACCCGTATCGAGCACTGCGATATTAATGCCACTTCCTCCAGATGTAGATGTTAAAGTGCTATTGTTGTAAATTGCTTTAATTCCCCAAGGGATTTGTTGAGAGGCCCTCGCAGTAATTGCAAAATCCGATTTTTTACTTTCTATCATATTATCTTTTTCTAAGTCTATCGTATCTAAGGTAACAACAGGAACTTTTGTAACTGTAACATTTTTATTCTTCTGTAATGCTTCGAATTGTTTCTCATTCATATCAGTTGAAAATCCATTCTCTGTTAATTCCCAACGAATAGAATATTGACTTTTTAATACTGATTTTGCTGATTTGTTGTTTGCCTCAACGTAGACGCGGAACTTTTCCTGATTAATGTTATTTTCTGAGTAATCTTCGCTGTTATTCATAGTTGTCGCGTACGCCGGATTTATTATCGATCCGGCAAGCAATAGACCAAGTAACGTACTTTTCATTTTTTTCATCTGTCCTAACCCCTTTTCAAATTAAGTTATCGTATTACAATTTAAATCTAACATACTATTAATTTTTTGATTATTGGGAAATTTTAAGTATAATAGATATAAAAAAGGTAATTCTAGGAAGGAGGTTAGTAGAATGAAAATGGGTTCATTAATTAAGTACTATCGAACAAAGCTAGGAATGACACAGAATTCGGTGGCAATGGGGATTTGCTCAATTCCTCATTTAAGTAAAATTGAGAATAATAATAAAGAAGCAAATAGTGAGACAATACGTTTATTGCTCGAAAGATTAAATATTAATATTCAAGATGTAGAAAATAGTGAGCAAAATATTATGCGGTTATTAAATGATTTACAAAAACAGATAAATTACCTAGAGAATGAGAGAGTAAAAGAGACACTAGATAAATTAAAAGAATACGAAGAAATAATTTGTTTTACGGAATCTATTTATTTATATGAACTTTATAAATTACGTTACTATGTGTTTGTTAACGAGCATAAATTAGCAGAAAATCAATTAAGATGGCTAAATGCCCACCGAAAGAATTTTTCCCAACATGAAAGGTATTTACATTCATATTATTACGCATTAGTTTTAATAACAAAGGGTAAATACGAGGAGGCAGCTACAGAACTTAATAAAATACTTCAAATACATCCAGAACTAGGGTCACTAGAAGGAGAGTTTTACTACCATTTCGCTTTAATAAAAGGACGTTTAGAAGAACCAAGCCAGGCAATTATATATGGGAAAAAAGCTCTTCAATTCTATAAAGATCAGTTTAATTTTAAAAGAATTGTTTATACATTAATTTCTCTGGCACTCAATTACTCTCGAGGAAAAGTGTTTCATGAAGCAATCGAAATCTATGAACATCTATTGAGAAATGTGGAACTATTACAGCAACATCAGCTTTTACCTGCCGTATATCACAATTTGGGGGATTTGTACCAAATGAAAGGGGAATATGAAAATGCATTGATTCACTTTGAAAAAAGCGCCTCGTTAATGTCGAAGGACTCAGATCATTATCTGCTTTGCTTATATAACTTAGGTATTACACAGTTTCGCGTAGAGCAAGTGGAGAAGAGTATTAATACCTTTAGTGTTCTAAAGGCAGAAGCAAAACTTAAGAAAAAGTTAAGTTTTAATTTATTCGCTACTTTTTATTTATATTTGGTGGGAGAAGAAAAAAAGAAAGCAATGGATTTTTTAGAAGGGAGGTTAATTCCATATACAGCAAATAATGAAGAATTAAAAGAAATGCACCAACAATTTTCTTATTTATTAGGAGAGTATTATCGACAAGAAAAAATGTTTGAGAAAGCTATGCAATTTATCTGAATCTAAAGGAGAATATAAATATGAAAAAAAATGCTAGATTGTCAATCTTACTAGTGAGTGTTGCATTATTAACGCTGTATATTCCAATTCATCCACCGGTTTTATAAAAATATAAAGTAATATTTCAGTTAAATAATTTCGGTATAGAATAGTAAGCCTTGTAAGCGCCACATATAACACACCTTCTACTAAATAGCCGTATATGAGGCATTCCTGATATCAAATCTTAAGTTTATTTAATATTAAGTTGATTAAACTTCGATTCAACAAATCAATATAAGCCATTTAGCAGCTATTATTTAGGTTGCTGAATGGTTTTTTATGGTTAGCATTTAGTACTTGAACTAGTTAAGATGCTAATACCCGTATCTGGAATCAAAAGGGTTCGTTCTTATCGGTTGAACGTTCAGGTTGAACGCCCAATCTGAATAATAGCCTGAAAAATTTCACTTAATTAGGAAATAGGATAAAAAGTAGCCTAAATAGAAGGAGAGATTCCGCCTATCGAGTCAAGTCCTAGTTATTGTGTAAATTCAATACAGATGTTTTCAACTATATTTTGTGGGCATGTAAACCAACCCCCACTACATTTTTCATCCTT
>NZ_QJTJ01000055.1 GCF_003217295.1 Ureibacillus chungkukjangi | reverse complement strand
TCGTTATAAGGAGTCAATTATTCAGAATTAAATTTCGTTGGCAAGTGGTTACATTTTTGATTGCCGTTTAATGCATTTTTTGCTTGCCAAATACACTATACACAAAAAAGGGGAAACGATTCTCAAATGATGGGTTGGAAACATTCAAAAAGCCACGAAACGCATTCATATCAACGTGCTTCGTGGCTTTTATATATTATTACTCAAACCTTTCTTTTCCCCCTTTTTCGTGTAAGGAATTTTTCCCGTGAGTTCAAATTTTCTGATAGTTATTCTTAATATAGCAATTTTCCTAAAGAAAAAGCTCAATCTATATTGCCCTGATAGTAATTCCAATAATAAATATTATAGCTAATACAATAACTCGTTTCTCATTTACTTATCTCTTTATTGACAATGGCTTGTTCTAACCTGACCGATAGTTAAGTCTTTAAAAACGCACCTAAATTTTAACTAAACTCCTATTCTATAAAGAAATTCACCGATTGAATACATTATAGATGTAAAGGGTAGTACAACAAAATAAAAAACCAAACCGCAACTTGAATGCAGGATTAACAGCTGGATTGACTCCAGTAGCAAAACTTTTAAGCTTTAGAAAGAGTTAAGGTTAAAAAATTCACTGTAAAAGACCTTGTTCCAGAATCGGGAGCTTATATATAGTATCGTGGAAAAAAATGAGGTTCTATCGAACCTCATTCAATGTTTACATGTAATTAAAGATATGGATAACTTTAATTTATTTCATTATAAATTGCTGCCCAATCGACCTTTAATTGTTCTTTCAATTTCTTATTTTCCTCTTCGAGATGCTTCACTTTCTTTCGAAGTGATTCAATCACCACATCTTTAGAGGAATCTGTCATATTTCGTTTAACTTGATTTGGTGTATCCAATTTTTCTTCCTGTTTTCTTAATGTTTCAATTCTAGATCTAATCTCGCTGTATTTATATAAAAAAGGCTTTGAAACTCCTGATTTTACTGATACAGAATTAAAATTTATCTTCTCTTTCTGCTTAATCATCTCTCTAATGGTGCTTTCAACCTTTTGCTTTGTTTTTTGCTTCTTTTCTTCAATACTTCGAAGCAGTGGTTCTGTTTTTGGATTTTGATTTGCCATTATATTTCATCCTTTTCTATGTTCAGTTTCTCGCTTCTCTTTTTGTTTTAGGAAGTCCATAAACCCCACCATTATTTATAATTCCATCTCTAATTTCTTTATACTTTTTCAACTTTGGCTGAATAATTTCAATTGACCTGTTTCTACCTGACTTTTGATATATCTCAATATCCGATTCAATTTTAAGAATTTGATCGTTATAAAAATCCAGGAACGTATGATCGACATGGAAACTGCGACAGTTGTTTTTTATACAAGGTGGTTCTAAAGTTTGTTCCAAAAAGTCGCAATTATTTTTGGGACTTTTAATACAAAAACCGTGATCTAACCGAACGGAATCCAAATTATGGCGTAACCATTCTAACTCTAATCCATTTTGATCTGCTTGTTCTTCCATACTAGTAGCGGTAATTGTGCCTCCTGGATTCAATCTTACAGCACCGTTACTTGTTGCTTTCTCCCATTCTTTCCGAAGCGTTTTATCATGAATCTTGGCGTACACTAGTGTCATTTCCGGGCTCGCATGAGCCATTAGCTTTTGTACATGCAAAATATTCATACCGTTGTTAATAAGGTTAACTCCATAACGATGTCTAAATGCATGAGCTTTACATCGATAAACGTTACCTTTGTCGTCAACTATATTATTCTCAAAAGCTAGTTTGTTTAAATTATTTACTACATTGTCCCTAGAAATCGGTTGACCTTTTCTTGTGCCATGATAAGTAGGAAATAAATAATTTAAAGGATTTGTTTCTGTAGTAGATTTTTCTCTCGTTAATTTTTGTTGAGAAAGTACTACACTGGCTATTTCCTCCGAAATTGGAACACGATGATTTTTCTCTTTTACTTTACGCTGATCACCGATAATCCACCAACCATCTTCTTTTTGAATCAAGCAATCTATTTTCAAAGTACAGATATCTGAAATTCTAAAACCCGTTGCTTCTAATAAGATTACAAGTGGAATAATATCTTGTGGAAGTTTATCTATATGAAACATTAATTGATCCCAAACAAAATCAGATATGTACTTGATTGGGCCGGATGCCTTTGGGGGTAATCGTGGTTTATCATCAGGTACAATTAGAAAGCCTGCGGGCTTTTTAGGAGCTTCATCCCATTCATATCTTTGGATATATACAATAAATGTTTCTAATACAGATATTGAGCGATGAATGTGATTATCAGATGGAGTTTGACCTTTATGAACACTATCTCCACCCATAGGGGAAGTTCGCAAGAAATATATATAACCCTCTATATCGCTTCTGCTTAGTTCAATCAATTCTTTCCAATTTGGATATTGCTTATATGTATTTTGCAAGAGAAAAGTGCAGAGATTTGCAACGAGAAATGCAGAGTGTTGCCACCCAATATATTTACAATTTTTTTGAAAGTGCGTTCGCTAATCGAAAACTTGATCCTGTGTATGAGATAATATGTGCATGATGAATCAAGCGATCTACTAACGCAGCTGTCAGTCGCGAATCGGAGAAAACACGATTCCACTGGCTAAATTCAAGATTTGATGTGATAATCAAACTTTTTTGTTCATAACACTCTGAGATTATTTGAAAAAGTAGCTCTGCACCATCTTTTCCAAATGGGAGATAACCCATTTCATCTAAAATGATTAAATCAACTTTCTCTAGTTTTTTTCGAAAGCTTGTTAATCGGCCATTGGCCAGTGCAGATTCTAGTTCCTCTACTAGATGAGACACACGATAAAAACGTACTTCAAATCCTCTTTCACATGCCCGTCTTCCTAAAGCTGAGGCTAAATGTGTTTTCCCTGTACCAGGAGATCCAACCAAAATTACATTTTCTTTTCGTTTAATAAAATCTAAATTCATCAATTCTTCTTTACTCAGATGGTGCGGTAAACTGATATCCTTATGCCATTCATAATTCTCTAAAACTTTATAATCTAGAAAGCGTGCTTTTTTAATATTTCTTGCTGCTCTGGCTTGCTCTCGTCCATCACGTTCCTTTAATAATAATTGGTGGACGAATTCATTTGGCGTTGTAAATGGAACATCTTCAAATCCTTCTGCTATATGAGCTAGACGTAGTTGCTTACATAATTGATCAATGGTTTCCTTCATGATTCACACCTCCAATGGGTTGTAATGCATCATACTGTGACCACTCGACATCGTAAGGATTTGATACAACTTCATCATTCTTTGAAATCAGTTCGTAGAACTGTTCATTGATTCCTTTCATATCATACTGTACTAATAACGTAATAATTTCATTGATACGTTGTTTTCTTAGAGACAGAGAGGGTGTTAGTAAGTATTCACGTACTCTTGCAGGTAAATACTCACGATAGCGTGAATGTCCGACCACTCGTGGTTTATATACCCAATCTTTTAAGATATCCTTCCAGGGAATTAATCTACGTTTTCTCATATAGGGTCTTGCATCGCTTAATAGTACTTCACCTTCGTTGGTAATAACCTTAAATTCATTCCAAAATGTGATGCAATACAGCTGACTATAGTTCTTTGCTTTCGGTACATGAATAAGATGTTGATCTAATTTGAACTCATTGTATTTATTAAATTTGATTGTCGTTTGTTTAAATACTGAATAATCATTATCTGGTAATTTAAGCAATTGCTTTTGTTCGCATGCCCAAAGGTCTTCGATTATCGCTTCTTTTCGGTAGTGCATTCTCTTTCTATCTATTAAAAACTTTTGATAGAGTTGTTCCGTCAGGTCATCAAAATCCTTGATAACAGGTGGTACACTAAAAAAGTTATACCTTACATAGCCGACTTTTCTTTCGACATTTCCTTTTTCATGGCCACTTCGTGGATTACATACCTGTACTTTAAATCCATAATGATTTTTAAATGCCATGAATTCATCTGTTAATTGTGCCTCGCCTTCAGATCCACGTACCTTTTTAACCGCAGGTGTTAAGTTATCAATTCGAATGCTTAACGGAATACCTCCAGCTTGTTTAAATAGTAGCTTTAGACCACTTAGAAAGCACTCTTGATTTTCAGAGGGAAGAGGTACTACAAAACCGGTATTACTTGCTGGGAATGACATAATTAATGCATGTACATCAACGATTTCACCTTCATGTACAGCCTCCATTACACCAAAATCCACTTGAGCTTCACCTTCTGGATGAGCTAATCGTTCGTATCCTTTCGATTGTTCGTCATCCCTTGCAGCTTTACAATTTACAATAAAGTCGCAGACTGTTCGATAAGACCCTGGAAACCCTAATGCTACTAGTTCCTCATGCATTTGCTTATTTGTTCGCCTTAGTTTTTTCTTCACCTTCGAATCCTCTTCTAACCAATCTAGAACTATTTCTCCCCAACGTTCTTCATACATCATTCTTTTTTTTAGAAATGTTTTCTCTTGAGGAAGTTGATCCCCATCCCCATATTTCTTTGCTGTTCTCCAATTTATATCTAATGTATCCGCAATTTGGCTAATAGATAGTCCTTTTTCGTTTCTTAAAGTTTTGATACAATTAACTTCAGACATTGCTAGCATCCTTTCATTCCTCCACTGATGAGATTCGACACCTTTACAGTAGAGTGACTTGGGGTGGCTGGCAAGTCTTTTTTTGTGGCACTAAAAAAGTGCTAGACTCTGTACAAATACGTTGCAATAGTCTGCACTTTTATTTTGCAATAAACAGCTTATAAATATACTTAAAGAATTCTTGTAGCTTTGCCATAGTTTGTATGGCTGAACCCCAACTTAAACTCTCTTGTATAAGAACTCGCTTTTGGATATATCTTTTTGCCAAATTTCGAAAGGGCATTGGTATGGAAGTGAAATTTATAACATAACTATAACTACTATTATTGTAATCAATATCTAGTTTCCGAACATCCCAAATATCTTTCTCTGTTTCCTGTCGCTGATCATACCAGTCTAGAAAAAATGAATAAATTCGATTGTATAACTGGAGGTAGCCCTTTACTGTGAAGTTGCTTTTTCCATGTTCAAGGAGATAGGTTTTATAGTGAATTGAAAATTTCTCGTAAGGGATGTCTAGAATAGAGCCAATATCAGAATAAAATCGCAAGATAAAATCTTGTAATCTATTGATTGCACTAGAATTACTCCAGACTGTCACCATATTTATTTCTGAATTAGTTAACCGTTTGAAGAAATAATATTTTAACTCATTTTTAATTCTTGGATTTAATGTGTCCTTGAATTTTATTGATTGTTTTTTTATTTTTGCTCCTTTTTTGTAGAGTGGGCAATCTAATGGATCCCATTGATCATTTTTCCAATATCCACTTAACTCTTGCATAACTTTCTCATAACTTAGAGCTAACGCCTGTTGTTCAGAAGTTTTATTTAAAATCATTTTCTTTATTGTCACCTTTCATCTTGTCATGTGCTTTCTTCCACTCTTTTCGTATAGTGTCATCTGTAGGGTGAACATACGTATTTATTGTCGTTTGAACGTTCGAATGACCCAATAACTTTTGTATTATTGATATTTCAACCCCTTGTTCGTGAAGCTCAGTGGCATAAGTATGCCTTAACATATGGGGAGTAATATCAATCTGAGTTTTTTTCCTGATGCGTTTTATTACATCGTAAGCTGCTTGATAATTTAATGGTTCGCCCTTATTAGGGCCAGTTAAATTTATAAATACATAGTTGGTATCTGCATCATGATAATCAATCAGGTAATCTTGAAAAACATTCATTGTATCGCCAGATACATATATTCTTCTTCCTTTACCACTTACAGTTTTAGATTCTCTTACTTGAATGGAGGTAGAGCCGATATCAAAGTCCTCAATCCATAAAGATAACGCCTCACCAATTCTAAGGCCACCTTCATACAAAATCCGAACCAATAAGGCGTCTCGAATATTGCTACACGAATCATGAATAGATTGAATCTGATCTTTTGTGAGCGTTAAAACTTCTCTTCGTGGTTCTTTGATTTTTAATATGTTTTTATCATGTGGCTTACCCCTTGAAATATGATGTAGAAAGGGTTTGAATGATCGATGATTACCAATCACTTGTTTCTTTGTTTTTTCGGATAGGTCTTTTTCATAGTCTTCAATTCTCATCAGGTAATCGTAGAAACTCTGAACACAGGTCATCATCGTATTAACTGTTCGCTCGGATCTTCTTGCTTTTGTTTGTTGAAATTGAACTACTTTAGTAGATTGATAAGGGCTTCTAAGCCAAGAAATATACTCCGCCAGGAGGTCAAGATCTACTTCCTTGTACTCTTTTTCTTTTTCGTTTAAAAATTGAAAGTAAAACTTTAAATAATGACAATATGACTTTAATGTATTTTCCGCTTTTCCAATGTTATCTAGATATTTAAGAAACTTTAAAACAGGAACAACAGGTTTGTTATCCCCATCAATTAGCAAATATCTCTTTCTGTCATCAATTAAAACCTCTTGCACTTTCATCAACATCACCTCCAGATACAATAGTGCTATAATTTTTTTATTCTATCTATGAAAACTATGTTTACTATATTTTTCTACTCAATATATGTTGTAAATAAAGAAACAAAAAAAGCGTAGTATTTAACGTTATTAACGATAAATACTACGTACTGGTATACTACATATAATGGCCCGATTGTTTCTGTAATGCTTTAACATTTATAACGGTAATTTTAATAGACTACATGCTAGTAGGTAGCTTTTTTAATTAGGTTAATTAAGATATAATT
>NZ_QJTJ01000054.1 GCF_003217295.1 Ureibacillus chungkukjangi | reverse complement strand
CTACTACCAATTTAGTATAAAGGATAAGGGTTATTTTTGGCGAAAGTGTTCAATCTTATTTAGCGATATCTGTCCATTTTATTTTAGCGTTTACAAGGATTTTATCTTATTCCAAAATCGGACGTAATTCTTGCAAAAGAATTGTGTCTTTTTCTGTTTAAGGGCCATTTAATTGAATAGCTTAGTAGATTCTTACGATATTCTCGTTCTGAATAACTAAAAAACGATAAAAAAGAAACCAAAATTAATAATCTAAATAAGTTTGGCTTCTTTTAAGATGAGCTGATATTTATGTTTTTTTATTAAGAGCATTCTGTTTTTTTCTTTGTTTTCCAAAATAAAATTACAATCAAAAGTATACTAATGATAATTTTCCATTTCGTTTCAAAAAACATCAAACCATATAATGCACTAGCTTCAATTATTAGTGAAGGGATTTTTCCAAGGGTACTTGCAATAGTGAAAGTTCGTAAAGAAACCTTAGACAAAGCACTTCCTAGTGTCACTCCTCCTGAGGGGATAAAAGGTAAAAGTCGAAAACATAAAATTAACCAAAATGCATTCATTCCTTCGGTTTTTTCCAATTGTTTTAATTGAGGATGTTGTAGCCTTTTTTTATTTTTCCATTTATTAAGCCATTTTCTATAAAGGATAAAGCTAATAATTGAACCAAGTGCTTCTCCCAAAATAGAAATAAGTAATCCATTCATATAACCAAAAAATAATACATTTGCAGCTGTAATAAAAACACTTGGTAACAAACCCAAGATACTTATTAGAATATTACTTATTAAACTAAGCCAAATAGCAAAAGGTCCAACTTGTTCAAATAGTTGTATTAATGACTCTTCCATAAAACCTCTCAATCTTTTGAAACTTATTATTCATATTTACTCTATAATACACCACACATATGCGTATAATAAAACCCTTATAAATTCAGAAAGTCACATTTTTTTATAAAATTTAAACATCAACTTACATTTTTTTACATAATACATATTTACTTCAAATTTAATGGATAAATTATAATTAACCCCAAAGTAATTAATCTTAAAACAAAATATTTTTTCATTTATGAGGTATTAATAATATAGATATCAAAAATATTGGTAATAGGTATGAATCAAATTTGAGGGGTTGTTAACATATGAAATCAATTCTAATTGTTGAAGATGAACAATATATGTTGGACTTACTAAATATTCATTTGAGAAATGATTATATTGTTTCAATGGCAAAAGACGGAGCAGAAGCATTACAAGTAATAAGCCAAATTGAATTTGACCTTATCATTTTAGATATTATGCTCCCATACGTAGATGGGTGGACAATTTGTCAAAAAATTAGAGAGAAAAATGATACACCAATTCTAATGTTAACAGCAAGAACGGAGTTAACTGATAAAGTTCGTGGTTTGGAGATTGGTGCAGACGATTACTTAGTAAAACCTTTTGAGTTTGATGAACTAAAGGCACGAATGAAAGCGTTATTACGTAGAACCGACCAAATGAAGAGCAGAGAGGTGTTGAACGAAAATATTCTTTCATTCTCAAACGGTCTTTTCAGAATGGATTTAAATAGTCGTGAGCTTTATATAAATAAGCATTTAATTGAGTTAACCACGAAAGAATTTAATTTACTTTCACTCTTAGCAAATTCGCCAACTCGGATATTTACAAGAGATATTCTATTAAATCAAATCTGGGAAGAGTACGAAGATAGGGACTTAAGAATTGTTGATACTCATATAAAAAATATACGAACAAAGGTAAAAAACATTATGAACGGAGAAAAGTTCATTAAAACAGTTTGGGGTA
The DNA here is from genome assembly GCF_003217295.1 of Ureibacillus chungkukjangi. Taxonomy (GTDB): domain Bacteria; phylum Bacillota; class Bacilli; order Bacillales_A; family Planococcaceae; genus Ureibacillus; species Ureibacillus chungkukjangi. The sequence continues at coordinate 5,118 of NZ_QJTJ01000054.1, read as the reverse complement.
TTGGTTATCAGTTCATTGTACCAGGAGAGCAAAAGTGAAGATAAGAGGTATCGTTGTAAAGTTTGGTCTAATCATTATGCTTCTGTTTTTAAGTATCCTAATCCCCTTTGCAATATTAATTGATCGTATTTTTCTTAATGTTTATTCGCTACATGTTAATGAAAATGTAAATGAATTGGCAGATAAACTCGAAATAGCGGTAAGTCATTCGATGAAAAATGAACCCGAATTTTATGAATATCTAAGTGCAATTACAGATGAGGAGATTGTAGTCTTTAACGAAAAAGGTGTAATCATTTCCAATCATGTTTTTGAATTTCATACGGGTACATCCATTCCGAAAGAATGGCTGAAAACAATGCAAAAAGGTGAAGAATTTGAAAGGGAACGTTTTGATCCAATAACTTTTGAGAAGTATTTTTTTGTTGGACAACCAATTATGGTAAGCGATGAGTTTAAGGGAGGCGTCCTTGTTTTTTCTTCAATTGACGAGATTCATCAAAAAATGCATGCGGTAAGAGATTGGATTATTATTTCAATTTTTGCAGCTATTATTTTGGCTTTAGGTTATGCAATATTTCTTGCCAAAAGACTCTCTAAACCGCTACTAAAGATGGAGACGGCCACTAGAGAAATCGCAAGAGGAAATCTAAGTACAAAAGTACAAATTAATTCAAACGATGAAATTGGTTCTTTAGCTAGTGCCATTAACGATTTAAGTATCGAATTAAATAATTATCGGACGAATAGAAGTGAATTGCTTGCTAACATATCGCACGAATTACGCACTCCTATTTCTTATTTAAAGGGGTATGCACAGGTAATTAAAGATGGTCAGTATAAAGATGAAGAAGAATTAAAGGTATACTCGGGGATTATAGAAAAAGAATCAGAACGACTAGCTAAACTTATTGAAGAATTATTCGAATTGTCAAAAATGGAAGAAGGTATTATCAACTTATATGTTCAATCTATTGAAGTTGAAGAAGTCATCGAATCCGCACTTCAAAAAGTAGAATTAAAAGCAAAGAAAAAAAATATCTCACTACTTTATGAAACAGAGAAAGGAATATCATCCATTCTTACTGACGGACTTAGATTAGAACAAATACTATTAAATCTTTTAGAAAATGCGATTAATTATACAGAAAAAGGAAGTATCTCGGTGGAAACAAAAAAATGTAAATCAGGAATTTGTATCACGGTTGAGGATACTGGCTTGGGCATTCCAGAAGTCGATATTCCTTTTATTTTTGATCGTTTCCATCGTGTTGAGAAATCACGTTCAAGACATATGGGAGGAACTGGTTTAGGTCTAGCAATTGTCTTTGAACTTGTAAAGCAATTAGAAGGAACAATTACTGTTGAAAGCGAGTTAGGTAAAGGTTCTAAATTTCAGTTAACGCTTCCTGATGAACTCCAAAAAAAATCATACAAAAATAAAAATTAATATAAAATTTGCTTTTAGTTATAAGTAAAACATCAATGTAAATATACAAAATAGGAGATAGGTTATGTGCGGATTTACAGGATTTATCGGAGAAGTAAATAATCCGGAAGAAGTATTAGGTGAAATGATGAATCAGATTATCCATCGGGGACCCGATTCAAGAGGGACATTTGTAGAAGGAGTAGCAGCACTTGGTTTTCGTCGATTAAGTATTATTGATTTAGAGCATGGAAACCAACCGCTTTATAATGAGGATAATTCACTTGTACTTATATTTAATGGTGAAATATATAACTTTGAAGAAATACGCGACGATTTAATTGCTAAAGGACACATTTTTACAACGCAAACAGATAGCGAAGTGTTAATTCATGGTTATGAAGAATACGGTGAACAGCTTGTTCAAAAACTTCGTGGAATGTTTGCCTTCGTTATCTGGGACAAAAATAAAAAGAAATTATTTGCAGCTCGAGATCAGTTTGGTATTAAGCCATTTTATTTTGCTTATATGAATCGAACATTGATGTTTGGATCAGAAATTAAAAGCTTTCTACCGCATCCAAATTTCATAAAAAGATTAAATCAACAAGCTTTGAAGCCTTATTTAACTTTTCAGTTTCCTGTTTTAAATGAAACATTCTTCAAAGGAGTATATAAACTGCCGTCAGCGCATTATATGACTTTTGAAAACGGTGAAATTAAAACAACACGTTACTGGGAGCCTACTTTTGAGCCTGTAGAACGTTCTATAGGAGAAATAGTCGAAGAAATCGATGAAGTAGTCTATGAGTCTATAAAATCCCATCAAATTTCAGATGTTAAGGTGGGTTCATTCCTCTCAAGTGGGGTAGATTCCAGTTACGTAGCATCCGTGCTAAGACCAGATAAAACGTTCACAGTAGGTTTTAGTGACCAAAATTTTTCGGAAATTGATAATGCTGTCGATCTTTCAAAAGAATTAGGGATAGAGAATATAAATAAAGTTTTAGATCCTGATTTGTGCTTTGAACAATTAGATGAAATTCAGTATATGATGGATGAACCACATTCCAATCCATCAATAGTACCCCTTTATTTCTTAGCAGAATTAGCCCGTAAACATGTTACTGTTGTACTTTCGGGTGAGGGAGCAGATGAACTCTTTGGGGGATATGCTGAATATGATGAAACCACTAATATGCGAAAATATAAAAAGTTTCCTAGTTTTATCCGTAGACCATTAGGTGAATTAGCTAAACAACTACCCGAAATACGTGGTAAGAATTTTCTTATGAAGGGTGGATTACCGATTGAGGATACATTTATAGGACAAGCAACAATTTTTGAGGAAAAAGAAGCAATTAAAATTTTAAATGAAGAATTCAAAAAAGCCCCATCGGTTAAGTCAATTGTGAAACCAATTTATGATAAAGTGAAGAACCAAGATGATGTTACTAAAAAGCAAATACTAGATTTAAATTTATGGTTAGTCGATGACATCTTATTGAAAGCGGACAAAATGAGTATGGCTCATTCTATTGAACTACGAGTGCCTTTTTTGGATAAAGAAGTAATGAGAGTTGCATCTACAATTCCTACTCGTTATCGTGTTAATGAAAAAAATACTAAATATTCTTTAAGACTTGCGGCTAATAAAACTCTTCCAGAAGCATGGGCAAAGAGAAAGAAATTAGGGTTTCCTGTACCGATTCGACTTTGGCTTCAAGAAGAAAAATATTATAAAGAAATAAAAAAGACATTTGAAAGTAAAACAGCTAGTCATTTCTTTAACCAGTATGAAATTTTAAAATTATTAAACGACCATTATGAAGGTCGTGCAAAAAATCAACGTAAAATTTGGACTATATACATGTTCCTAATATGGTATAGTCGATACTTTGAATAGTATACTAAGTTCGTATTTAAGTTAGGTAGCAGAGGATGTGAATCAATGTCTACAAAATTAAAGGGTACAATTAGTCTACTAACGTTCGCCTGCCTATTAGCGGCTTGTTCATTAGAAAGTGAAATTAAGACAAATACTTTGAATACAACCACAGATACTTCAATTACCAATCAAAATGAAAATGTATTAACAGTCTTAACAGTTGAATCTAGTAGTCGTGAGCCAGTTCCAAATTTGAAAATCACATTATCAGATGTTTTAACCGGAAAAGAAATTCATTCAGTAGTTAGCTCAAATGAAGGTGAAGCACAGCTGAATGGATTGGAAGAAGGAAAAACATACTTAATAACTGCATCAATATCAGAAAGTAACTATCCGTCTGTGGAAAAGTTAACTTTTAAGAATTCTAATCCTTATCATGTTATTATTATGAATTCTAATTCAAATCAAAATATCGAAGTTCCGACAGTAATGCAAAATCCGGAGTTACCGAATGGCTGTGAAATTACATCACTAACAGCGGTCTTAAATTATTATGGTTTACAAGTAACTAAAACAGATATGGCAGATAATTATTTACCACAACAAAATTTTCGCTTTGAGGAAGGTATACAATTTGGAGCTGATCCAAACGTTGCTTATACGGGAAGTCCTTATGAAAAAAGAGCTACATCATATGTTTTTGCGGCACCTATTGTGAAAGCTGCAAAAAGTGTAATTTCAGATAATAATTTGTCTTTGCAAGTAACAAATGCAAGCGGACAATCACCCCATGAAATATTAAATCTAGTTAAACAAGGTGTACCTGTTGTAATGTGGGTAACTCTTGATTTATCAGAACCAAGGAAAAATAGCGGATGGATAATAGATGGTACAGATCAATACCATGAAATGTATCAGAATTTACATGCGGTTGTATTAATGGGGTACTCAGAGAATAAAGTGACAATTATGGATCCACTAAAAGGTAAGGTGGAACATGATAAACAAGATTTCCTGACAAGTTATGAAGAGTTAGGAAAACAAGCAGTTGCTATTCACAAATGAAAATAGGGTTTGAATTTTTATGAACCAAGCTTTTCTTAACTGCTGATGGTTTTTCGATAAAGTACAAACCATAAGGTTTGTACTTTTTATATAAAGGAATTTCTTAATGAGATTAATAGTTACGGAGGTGTAGTATAGGAAAAATAAACCTTATAATTATTATCTTTTAGCATTCTTTTTAGTGGCCAATATTATTTGTTGCAAATAAATTCATCCTCACTAATTGTGAGTTAATCTGCTTTTTTAAAAAAATAGTATGAGATTTAACAAGGGGAACTACTATGTATATTGTAAGTTTGCTTGATAATGAGAGTGAAAATAGAAAAGAATATATACTAAATAATTTCTACATTCCAATTAATTTAATTGAATTTAAAATAGATGTTACAGATATCAAACGAGCATTTGAGGTAGCAAAAAATCGATTATCTAGAATTATTAATTCTATTGAGGAAATTGAAATCAAAGTGATTACTGTGAATAATTGGATTTTTTCTTTTAGAAATAATGAGGATGGAATGAAAGTGGTTTATCGCATCTCTACAAATAATGAAGAGAAATAAAGAATGAAAATAATAGTGAATTTTAATTAAAAATCCTGTGTATGCAGGATTTTTTCTTGTGATAAATTTCTAATTATGTGAATCGGCTACACTAAGTTGGACAGATACTATAAGGGCTAGTAGACTTAACATACTAACCTAAGGGAGCGTGCTACTATGTCACGTCAACGTCG
>NZ_QJTJ01000053.1 GCF_003217295.1 Ureibacillus chungkukjangi | reverse complement strand
AAAACGCCAAAAATCCCTACTTTTATATTGAAAGCAGGGATTTTACTCTGTATCCAATTAAAAATTTTTAAATTAAAGCACTACACTACATTGAATAGTATTACTCATACTTTTATTAACTTATTTAAGTTTTAATCGACTCTATTGTAAAAGAACAACTTTATTTCTATATACTTTTATAAAAATAAAAAAGAAGAACGATTACCTAAATTTTGTAATCGCCCGTTAAAATTTATAGTTGTTCAATTTTTAATGCAATTTAAAATATCACTAGCTAGCATATTAGCCCCAGGTAAACCTTTCAAATATTTTAAATCTCCATTAGAGGACCAATCTATCACTTTTAGATTCACTAATATACTTGCAATTTTTGCTGAGTCTGGTTGTTGGGATTTAACTAAATAGTTATCATTAATTATTTTGTTACCAGCAATTGCTAATCCGTATAAGCATGTAATATGAGTTAGTTTGAATAATTTATAATCGTCCCATTCTTCAGGGAAAATCTCTTTAATTAGATTGAAATAAAAAAGTGCTAAGTTAAGTTTCTTTTCCTTAGATAAACTATCAAGTTCGGACTTCTTTGTTAGATACTTTACGATGTTATATAAATTTTGGAGAGTTATATTTTTTTCTTTTGTTCTTTTTCCAATTAAAGTTCCTTTACTGAAAAACGGACTTTCCGGTTTTAGTATTAAATTAGTTGCAATCCAACTAATTTCATCATTATCTCTATTAAGATAGCGACTTAAAGATGTTCCTATTCCTTTTGCCTTTGTATTTATTACATCAAATAATTTAATCTCTTCATCCTCATCCAAATAGTGGAATGCTAAAAATGGTACATTTAATGTGCTTTCTGTCTCTTTTATATATTCCTTTATACCAGCTAACCTATGTTGTCCATCCATTAAAGTTGCTTTTCTCTTACAAATTAGTCTTCCGTAATTTGGACGGTTATTATCATATGCATGAAATTCCCACTGTCCTGCAGCATTCAATAGGATCGGGGTATAAAGTGCATCTTCTCCTTGAGATAAATAATTAGCAAAATCTTTACATCTTTTTTTATCGATAGGTCGTTGATAACCTTTCCCTGAAGGATCATTAAATTGTTTTGAATATGAAAAATTAACTGCTACTTGTGATGAAACAAACCCTTGATAGGATACTCTTCCTCTCATTTTCGATTGTATTACATTTTCTATTGCTATATTTGAAGTTAAGACATTACTCATAGTAAATAATTTCTCCTTATTAATAATTTGATACACGAAAATTATATAACTTATAAGTACATAAATCAATAAAAGTTATAATATATGTATCTGTAATGATTTGGAAACCTCACATAGGCTTAAAGTGAGGTGATATAATGGATAATCTAGTAAAGTTAGTTGGATTAAATATTAAAGAGATTAGAAAAATTAAGAAAATGACTCAAGAAGAATTGGCGGAAAAGAGTGGCCTTCAAACTTCATACTTAGCAGGTGTTGAAAGAGGAGACAGGAATATTACTCTACAAACGCTAGAAAAGATTGTATTAGGTCTTGAAGTGTCTCCATCATATATTTTTAATTTTGAACGATTAGATACTAACGAAAGACATTTTGAGAAAGAGGAATTGTCCTTATTATTATTTAATTTAATTGAAAATAAAAATGAAGGTGAAATTCGTTTATTACTGAACATAGGAAAGGAGATATTTAGTACTTATGGACATAAATAAGAAACAAGTTGTTTCTTATTTTCTTTTTATTATATATATAGGATATAAAAGAAAAAATGTACGGATTTTTCAATGATTATCTTGACCTTTTACTCACAGATACTCAACATAAAGAAAATTCAAACTTAATACTTGAGTTAATTAAAAAAGTAATTGTACAATTAATAAACAATAATAAATGCCCAATTTGGGCATTTTTTTTATAATAATGTATAAATTGGTTTATATAATTTTATTATTTTACCCAAGAAAAATGGGCGAAATGTAAATAATGTTATAAGGATAGGGTTTTTTGAATTTTACCCATTATTAAATGGATATATAACTTAGGATACCATCAAGACAGAATATTGAAAAATGGATTAATGGAACACCTGATTCCTTTCAATTTATCGTGAAGGCCTATCAAGGGATGACGGGGCATTTAAGAGATGATAATCCTTATGAAACACGCAGTGAGATGTTTGAGGCATTTAAGCAAAGTGTGAGTGGTTTTCAAGATGGAAATAAATTGGCGATGATTTTAGTACAATTTCCACCTTGGTTTGATTGCTCGGTGAAAAATGTAAACTATATCCGTTATGTCAAACAACAGCTTGAAGAATTCCCGATTGCCATCGAGTTTCGTAATAGTACCTGGTATAGCGAGGATCGAAAGGCAGAGACTATCCGCTTTTTGAAAGAGCAGGGATTCATACACACGGTTTGTGATGAGCCTCAAGCTGGAGTAGGATCAGTACCCTTTGTGGTAGAAGCCACTCATGAAAAAGCCCTTGTACGAATACATGGGCGTAATGTATATGGATGGCGGAATTCAGGCTCGACGGAAAATTGGCGTGAGGTTCGGTTTTTGTATGATTATAATGAAGAAGAATTAACCGATATGGCAAATAAAATAAGAAATCTAGAGAAGCTTTGCAAGGAGGTTTTCGTCCTTTTCAATAATAATTCAGGCCACCATGCTGCAGATAATGCAAAGACTTTACAAAAAATGTTGGAGCTTGAATTTGATGGACTTTCACCAAAGCAGCTCGATTTCTTTGAAGGAGAGTTTTGATGGAGTATTTCCTACTAGCAATCATTGCTCTAAGCTCAGGAATAGTAGGCTCCCTGGTAGGTCTGGGTGGGGGCGTAATCTTAATTCCTGCAACATTATTCATAGGCATCAATCTTGGATTTTTCCCGGAAATTACGCCACAGAAGGTTGTTGGACTGTCTGTAGTGATGATGATTTTCACAGGACTTTCTTCAACACTATCCTATATGAAGAATAAGCAGGTTGATTTTAAAAGCGGGTTTATCTTTTTTATTGGCAGTATACCCGGAACGATGTTTGGTGCATGGTTAAATAAAGGCTTAGATTTACCCTCTTTTAATTTGTTTTTCGGGTTATTTTTAGTGTTTTTATCAATATTATTGTTTGTCCGTGATAAATTAAAGCCGATACAATGGTTTGTTCAACATGGAAAACAGACAAACTTTACGGATAAAGAGGGTAAGGAATTTGTTTATGGCTATCCTATTTGGTTTGCTATTTTGTTTACCTTTGTAGTTGGTACAGTGTCTGGATTATTTGGGATTGGAGGCGGCTCCTTACTTGTACCCGCAATGGTATTATTATTCCTATTCCCGCCACATGTAGCAGTAGCAACATCAATGTTTATGGTGTTTTTATCATCTATCGTCAACTCGGCCAGTCATATTTATTTAGGGAATGTGCCTTGGATTTATACAATCCCGGTTATAATTGGAGCGTATGTTGGAGCTAAGGTCGGTGCAGGTCTCAATAAAAGAATGCAGTCGAAAACCATTGTCTTCGTGCTACAAATCGTCATGCTCTTAATAGGTATCAGGTCAATTATTGACGGATTATTTAACTAGATAGTTAGCAATTATTAAAATCATAAGGAGGTGATCCATTTGCTTGAGACGATTCATATATTTCATACCAATGATATACATAGCCACTTTGAATATTGGCAAAGAATGCACAACTATATTAAAACCCAGCGCCAAGAATTTTCTAAGCTCGGGGAAACGAGCTTTTTATTTGATATTGGAGATCATATTGACCGTTCTAATATTTATACTGAAGCCACTCTAGGTAAGGGTAATGTCCAATTATTAAATGAAGCGCAATATGATGCTGTCACAATTGGGAATAACGAGGGAATTACTTTAGCTTTTGAAGAATTACACGAGCTCTATAATGAAGCGAATTTTGACGTAATCGTAGGGAATATTGAGCCAATGAGCGGTCCTAATCCGAAATGGCTAAAGCCATATACCATCTTACAAACTAAATATGGTACAAAGATTGGGGTCATTGGAGCAACTGCTATTTTTGAAGTGTTTTATAAGGAATTAAATTGGCATATTACTGAGCCTCGAGAGGTTTTAATATACTTCGCAAATCAGCTGAGAGATCAGGTAGATATTCTTGTATGCTTATCCCATCTTGGAATCACGGAGGATGAGCTTTTAGCAAATGAGTGTCCAAGTATTGATGTTATTTTTGGATCACATACACATCATCTATTTGAAGAAGGAAAGGTAGTAAACAACGTATTGCTAACGGGCTGTGGCAAATTTGGGATGTATACTGGTCATTTAACTCTCCAATTTGACCATACTACTAGAAATTTAGTGAAGAAAAAAGAAATGGTAATTGAAAATGCCATCCTGCCTGAAGCAGATGGTGAAGCATTATTTTTAGCGAATCTGACCGAGCAAGGGAAGAAGCTATTACAAACACCAATTTTCCAAACAAGTAAAAACTATAATAAGGAATGGTTTCACTATTCACAGCTATCCGAGCTGTTTGCAAAGGCTGTCCTTGATTTTACTGATGCTGATTGTACAATGTTTAATGCCGGAATTTTACTGGATAGCTTAAAAAAAGGAATTATTACCAATTATGATATTCACAAAATTTTACCTCATCCGATAAATATATGTGTCATTGAATTGTCTGGAGTAGAACTGAAAGAAGTATACTTACAAGCTCAAAATGAACAATGGCCGCTTTTAGAACTAAAAGGTCTTGGCTTTAGAGGTTCTATATTTGGGAAAATGCTTACTTATGAATTTACTATGAATAAGCAAAGAGAGCTGCTAGTGAATGGTAAGGTTGTTGATTTAAATCAATATTATAAGCTTGCAACTTTAGATATGTTTACTTTTGGGTATTTCTTTCCAAGCTTTAAATATGCTAAGAAAAAGTACTATTTGCCATTATTTTTAAGAGATATTTTAATTGAATATGGTAAAAAGATAGTTTAATTCATTATAATTATCGTAAGGATGTATTTCTAACACAGGAATTGAGGTAAAATTGAATGCGTTTAATATCAATCAATGTGCTTAAAACAGGAATGATGATCGGTAGGCCGATTTGGAATGAGGCTGGGCTTCCTTTAATAAGAAAGGATGTTGTAGTTACAGATAGCCTCATTAGTAGATTAAAACAATTAGGCATTCAATATGTATATATTGACGATAAAATTTCAGAAGGCATTGAAATCGAAGAAACAGTCCCTTTAGCTGTTAGAAAAAAAGCGGTCAAACAAATCACGGCCGCTTTCCAGAAAATAAAGGGTTTAGATAATAAATCTGCAACACTTGTTATAGATAAACAAACAAAAGAAATTGGTAATCTGGTAGACGATATACTCAGCTCTATTTTAAATGCTGAAGAGATTTTAATGATTCTATCGGATACTATGCTATATGACGAGTATATTTTCCAGCATTCGTTTCAGGTGACTCTCTATTCACTTGCAATAGCAAAGGAAATGGGCTATTCACAAAGCGACTTAAGAACAATCGGGATAGGCGCCATCTTGCATGATGTAGGTAAAATGGTGACACCATCAGACATTTTGTTCAAACCAGGACGTTTAACAGACGAAGAATTTGAAACAATGAAACAGCATGCTCGTTCAGGATTTGATATTTTAAGGAATTTACATACTGTATCCCTACTTGTCGCTCATTGTGCCTTCCAGCATCATGAACGAATCGATGGTAGTGGATACCCACGCGCTTTAGTCGACTATGAAATACATCCATTTGCAAAAATTATTGCAGTGGCTGATGTATTTGATGCAGTTACATCGAACCGTGTTTATCGGGAGAAAATGGTGCCATCTCAGGGGATTGCCATTATCGAGGCTGGTAGAGGAACAATGTTTGATGCAAAAGTTGTGGATGCTTTGAAGAAAAGTGTTGTTCACTATCCAAATGGAACAATTTTACTCTTGTCAGATGGCAGACGCGGCGTTGTGGCCAAGCAAAACGACCAAAATGCAGCATTACCTTGCTTACGTATTTTTGAGGAAAATAATCAATTATTAAAAACAACGTATCAACTGGATTTGACACAAGAGACGAATGTGAAAATTGAAAAAGTTGATACAGAATATATTTTTGAAACTGAATAGTTATCTTCTCCTGTTCATAAATTGAAGCAGGAGGAGATTTTTTTGTTTTCTCGAAAACCAAATAGAATGATGTTTGCTAAAAAGAAGTCAGGGAAAATACTTAAACTGTCTAATAGAATTACCTTATTCATTATAGTTTTTGTAATCGGGATTACGGCATTCTTATACATATTAAATGCTCGCTTAATGCCTACATATGTTGATTATGCGCAAGTGCAAACGACTAAAATTGCTGCACATGTAGTTAGTAAAGCGATTAATTCGAGAACATCCAGCGTACTAGATGTAAATGAAATTATAGAAGATTTACCCTCAGAATCGGATTATATGGTTACAACAAAATTTAACACAGAGATTATTAACCAGGTTCGAGCTGAAACAACTGCTTTAGTTAAAGAGCATTTGGAGCTAGCTGAACAAGGAGATCTGTCGAAATTACCTGATTTAGAAAATGTCGAATATGATGTAAGGGAAATTCAAAAAGGGGATGGGATTGTCTTTTTCGTTCCAATTGCCCAAGCCCTTAACCTCCCTTTACTAGGAAATTTAGGTCCGAGAGTTCCAATTCGCTTTCACATCATTGGAAATGTTGCAAGTGACGTGGCAACATCCATTACAGAATTTGGTATCAACAATGCAAAGGTCGAGGTTAACATTCATTTGCAGGTAAATGTTCAAATTATTATCCCATTTGCGAGTCAGAAGTCGACAGTGGAGCAAACAATTCCAGTTGCAATTGGTCTAGTGCGTGGTCAAGTCCCACATATTTATACGAATGGTGGAGATGGAGCACAGCCTTCGATTGAGGTTCCAATCCCATCGAATTAGAATTTTGAATAATTTAAAAGGCATTTATATCTAAACTTGACGAAAGTTAGTTGTTATAACTTGTAATAATATGTTACATTGACATCAGTATGTTTAATTTTTTATAGAGTAGATAAGAAAGTGTAGAACTTTCCTAACTGCAAAAGTTCAACTAAGGCTTATTGTTCTAGATGGTCTTTTCGATAAGCTAAGTTATTGATAGGGGCGAAAATAGTAATGACAAGTAAACCTGTTAACGAGAAAGAGCAAATCTTACGAAAACCCGAATGGTTAAAAATAAAATTAAATACGAACGATGAATATAAAGGCTTAAAGAAGTTGATGCGTGAGAAAAACCTGCACACAGTTTGTGAGGAAGCACGTTGTCCGAATATCCATGAGTGCTGGGGTGAACGCAGAACGGCTACAATGATGATTTTAGGTGATGTATGTACACGTGCATGTCGTTTTTGTGCTGTTAAAACAGGTCTACCAAACGAATTGGATCTAGCAGAGCCAGAACGTGTTGCTGATTCTGTTGAAATTATGAATTTAAAACACGTTGTAATTACAATGGTTGCTCGTGATGATTTAAAGGATGGCGGAGCAGGCGTACTAGCTGAAACAGTTCGTGCAATTCGCCGTAAAACACCACAAACATCTGTAGAAGTATTACCTTCTGATTTAGGTGGGCTAGAAGAAAACCTAAAATTATTAATGGATGCAAAACCAGATATTTTAAACCATAATATCGAAACAGTAAGACGACTAACGCCAAGAGTTCGTGCCCGTGCAAAATACGATCGTTCACTTGAATTCTTAAGAAAAGCTAAAGAAATGCAGCCTGACATTCCAACAAAATCTTCTCTAATGATTGGCTTAGGAGAAGAATGGGATGAAATCTTAGAGGTAATGGACGACCTAAGAGCTAACGATGTAGATATTATGACAATCGGTCAATACCTACAGCCTTCGAAAAAGCATTTACCGGTTAAAAAATACTATACACCGATTGAATTTGGAAAACTTCGTAAAATTGCGATGGAGAAAGGCTTCAAGCATTGTCAAGCTGGGCCATTAGTGCGTAGTAGCTATCATGCAGATGAGCAGGTAAACGAAGCAACAAAAGCTAGACAATTACAAGCTGAAGAAATATAAAAAATACTGCCAACTTTTTGTGGATTTAAAGATAGGGGGAGTTTCGATGATTATTGCAGAAGGATACACTTATGAAATTATCGAAAATGTCCGAGAGGGTTTCAAAGAGGATGCTTTCTTAGCTAGATATTCAGATATCCTAACGAAGTACGATTATATCGTGGGAGATTGGGGATACGGTCAGCTCCGTTTGAAGGGTTTCTTTGAAGACAAAAATCAAAAAGCAACCTTTGATACGAGAATCAGTACTTTCGAAGATTACTTATATGAGTATTGTAATTTTGGCTGTGCCTACTTTATTTTAAGAAAAACAGGAAAAGCCCCAAGGCAATTAGAATCGACATCTAATGCTGCTACTGAAGCAGCTCAAGAAGTTCCCGAGGAAGTTGAAAGCTGATTTTAGTAATCTAAGCTTCAAGCTAAAATGTACCACCGTGAGTGAAATTGACTCGCGGTGGTTTTCTTGTGCGCCCGGCATGCGCATGAACTATAGGGTGTAAGTCCCGAACCCCGAAGACAGAAGTAGAGGTTAGCCAAGAGCAAGGGTGTCCGTGGCG
>NZ_QJTJ01000052.1 GCF_003217295.1 Ureibacillus chungkukjangi | reverse complement strand
ATGTGCCGGGGTGGCGGAACTGGCAGACGCACAGGACTTAAAATCCTGCGGTAGGTGACTACCGTACCGGTTCGATTCCGGTCCTCGGCACCATTATTATGCGCCCGTAGCTCAATTGGATAGAGCGTCTGACTACGGATCAGAAGGTTGTGGGTTCGACTCCTGCCGGGCGCGCCAATACAATACATACGAGAAGTAGCTCAGCTTGGTAGAGCACTTGGTTTGGGACCAAGGGGTCGCAGGTTCGAATCCTGTCTTCTCGACCATGTAACACTAATGAAAATTCCTTTTATGGGGCCTTAGCTCAGCTGGGAGAGCGCCTGCCTTGCACGCAGGAGGTCAGCGGTTCGATCCCGCTAGGCTCCACCAATTTTTTAAATATATATATCCTGGCGGCGTAGCTCAGCTGGCTAGAGCGTACGGTTCATACCCGTGAGGTCGGGGGTTCGATCCCCTCTGCCGCCATCTTGAAGGACCTTTAGCTCAGTTGGTTAGAGCAGACGGCTCATAACCGTCCGGTCGCAGGTTCGAGTCCTGCAAGGTCCACCATAGGAGATATAATATACGGAGGCATACCCAAGTCTGGCTGAAGGGATCGGTCTTGAAAACCGACAGGCGGGTTACACCGCGCGTGGGTTCGAATCCTACTGCCTCCGCCATTTTTTAAAATATAAATAATATTATCGCGGGGTGGAGCAGTGGTAGCTCGTCGGGCTCATAACCCGAAGGTCGCAGGTTCAAATCCTGTCCCCGCAACCAAATGGTCCCGTGGTGTAGCGGTTAACATGCCTGCCTGTCACGCAGGAGATCGCCGGTTCGATCCCGGTCGGGACCGCCATTTAAATCAAATTAGGTTAGATGGGTCAGTAGCTCAGTTGGTAGAGCATTAGATTGAAGCTCTAAGTGTCGGCGGTTCGATTCCGTCCTGACCCACCATTTTTTGCGGGTGTAGTTTAATGGTAAAACCTCAGCCTTCCAAGCTGATGTCGTGAGTTCGATTCTCATCACCCGCTCCAAGTATGGGCCTATAGCTCAGCTGGTTAGAGCGCACGCCTGATAAGCGTGAGGTCGATGGTTCGAGTCCATTTAGGCCCACCATACAAGAATATTCCGAAGTAGCTCAGTGGTAGAGCAACCGGCTGTTAACCGGTTGGTCGTAGGTTCGAGTCCTACCTTCGGAGCCATATGGGGAAGTACTCAAGTGGCTGAAGAGGCGCCCCTGCTAAGGGTGTAGGTCGGGCAACCGGCGCGAGGGTTCAAATCCCTCCTTCTCCGCCATATCAGTTAGGCCCGTTGGTCAAGTGGTTAAGACACCGCCCTTTCACGGCGGTAACACGGGTTCGAATCCCGTACGGGTCATAATTTAAAGAAAAAAGTCCTAAAGGTTTGATTAACAAACCTTTAGGACTTTTTTTATTTATCGCTCTGTTAAAGGATGATGTTGAAAATTGATACCTTTCATATGAATGGTTATAATGAGAACAAATATTCTTATTGGAGGGTTCAATGATGTGTAAATCGTTTAGACATTTATTAAAACATATTGATAAATTATCGCATATAATAGGTTCGAAAATAACACCTAATAATGTATTTGTAACAGATGCTTGGAGAGCCTATGAAAAGTATGCCAATGAATGAAAAAGGGATAGAACACTACCGTATTAAATCAGACGATGGAAAACACGTTATCAAAGGTTTACATTATATCCAAAATGTAAATGAACTTCATTCACGTTTAAAACATTGGATACATCGTTTTAAAGGGGTAGCTTCTAATTACCTCGATAATTACCTTGCTTGGTTTTTTATTTGTGGATAGTCATAGTAATGAAAGTACAAAACATAATATCAAAGAATTTCTGTTGACATCATTTATTTTTAAAATGACAGAAACCTATCGAAGTTTAAGGTTATCGAAATTTAATATGTAATACTTATTTGATTATGACGGCTTTCGCCAGATTATGTGGACTTACAGTGTTAAAACGAAATAAAGTTCCCAAACATCAATTTTAGATATTTGTCATTAGTTATTAGATAAGTTATGATTTATAATGTAAATTAATTGAAATTATGTTAATTAAAAGTGGAGGTTTTCGAATGAATCAACCTGCAAAAGTAACTGAATGTCCGAAATGCGGTGGAAAAGAATTAGGTAAGGGTAAGCAAAGTGGATATGGAGCGGTGCATAGTTATAGTACAATTATAGGAGTAGCCGTTGAACATATTATTTGTACGGAATGTGGATATATAATTGAAAGCTATGTGAAAAATCCAACTAAATTTAAAGGGACGCGTTAAATTTAGTTCAAGCAATAAAGTGCTTTAATTGGAATTGAACTTCAACACTTAGGTGCAAAGTTGAAGGAGAGTATTTAAATTGAAGATATTTTAGTTCATTAAAGGTTTATAAGATATACATAATCATTCAAAATAAAGTTGCAAATAAAATTTTGAGGGACAGTTAAAAAAGGCACGAACGTTAATTTAAAAACGTTTCGTGCCTTTTATTGTGAACAGTTTTTAAGCGTTATTTTATACAGATGGTTCAAATGATTAATACAACTATATTTGTGTTTGGGGTGTATTCACTATAACGAATTTAATCGTGTATATGTCTTATTGTTGTATATCCATATTTCTCTTACTATACCAAAAGTGGGAAGCCCAGATAAATCCAGGCTTCCCAAATTATTAACAACAATTAAATATACAGAGCCTTATTTATAAATCTGATTTGTTCTAAGTATCTCGATATCTCGGATAATCATTCACTTTTCGTAAAACCTATTTAACACCAATGTCGAAATAGATAGTACACAATTTATGCATGATTTAACTAACCATTTAACCTTCCCTATTCAATACTGTTTTTACACGTTGTACAAATTTTACTATGTTTAAAAAGTTAAATAAAGGAAAGCTTAATTATAGGAAAAAGGAGGACAACAATATGAAACAATCCGATATGCAGCAATTAAAAAATACATTATTAGAGGAATTGAGAGATTTAAAAGAAGGTCTTGAAACGCATGATGATATCGAAAGCACGGAGTTATCAAATTATGATAATCATCCTGGTGACATTGCATCAGATTTAACTATACAGCTAACAGAATATGCGATGGATGATTTTAAACAAGAAAGTATCGACAAAATTGAAGCAGCCCTAAATGCAATGGAAGAGGGGACTTACGGTGAATGTAAAGTTTGCCATCAAGAAATTCCTTTTGATCGACTTGAGGCTATTCCAACAACATTAACTTGTGTTGAACATAGTCAAGAGAAGGTCGATATGGAAACACGACCAGTTGAAGAGGAAATTATGAATGAACTTTCACAAAAATCATTAAAAACTGTTGACTTTGAAGACGGTTCAGGGGAGTTTCCTTCATCGGATAGTCCACAGGATGTACCACAAGAGGTTATCCATCAAAATAACCAAGAAACAACCATCCGTGATCAATTCCAATAAAGAAAAAGTTTTCATCTAGATATATGGAATTTATGCCACCATTTCCTATACAATATAGTTATATTGAATTGGTGGGGGATACATGAATATTATTGATTTGCATTGTGATGTATTGGAGAAATTAACTCGACTTGAAAATGTGAATTTCCAAAATGATGCTAGACTAAGTGCAAGCCTTGAAAAATTAAAAGCAGGAAATGTAAAGGTACAGGTATTTGCAATCTTTGTTCATTCGAATCTTCCTGACAACGAGAAGTTCTTAGCAGCAGCTCGACAAATTGAAGCTTTTCATACAAAAGTTTTAGCAGAGCCAGAAATGGTACACATCACTGAATGGGAACAATTAAATCAGCTTGAAGATGGACAAATTGGAGCAATTTTAAGCTTAGAAGGCTGTGATTGTATTGGTGAAGACTTATTGAAGCTTGAGCATATTTTAAATGCAGGTGTGAAATTAGTTGGTTTAACCTGGAATCATGAGAATGGAGTTGCCTACGGTGCTTCTGAGGATCCTTCAAAGGGATTAAAGCCTTTTGGTAGAAAAGTTGTTCAATTACTAAATGATCGTAATATTATAATTGATGTATCTCATTTAAATGAGCAAGGTTTCTTTGAATTATTACCTTTAGCTAAAAAGCTTGTCGCTAGTCATAGTAATGCAAGAGCCATTTGCAATCATCCGAGAAATCTAACGGATATCCAAATTAAAGAATTAGTAAAACATGGCGGAAGAATGCATGTTGTATTTTATCCTCCATTTATTGAAAGTGGAAAAGAAAGTACAACTATCGAATATTTAGTGAAGCATGTAGAGCATATCGCTTCCTTAGTGGGAGTCCAGCATATTGGCTTTGGATCTGATTTTGATGGGATGGGTCTTTCTATTGAAAAGTTAGCAAACGCTGGAGAGTATGAAAACTTTATAAAAGCCTTACTAAAAAGGTTTACCTATGAAGAGGTATCAATTATGGCAAATAGAGGTTTCCAGAAATATGCCTTAAAAATTAATTAGCGCTAGAGTTAAATTCTCTGCGCTTTTTTTAATTGGCAAGATTACTCAGTCTTAACAGATAAAATTGAATGAGGAAACAATATCAATATTGTATATGTAAAAAAAGTGATATGATAGAATAGATAACGTAAATTCGACAACAATACACATGAGCTATTAGAAAGGTTTATTTCCTGCTATTTTTAGTAGGAATAAATCAAATTTTTCATAAATAAAATGGCTCAAGTTTTCTAGGCAATACTGCCTTTGATGGAGGGAAATTCGATGCATCAGAAGTGGTTACATACCACTGAAGTAGAAGTGGAAACAATTAATTCAAAATTATCCTTCTATATTGAAACAATAGAAGTAAGTAGATTATCGGCATTAGCTTTCTATGCTGCTGGTGAATCACAATATAAAGGACAACGCTTTTTTTGGCAAAATCGTGAGAAAACATTCACATTAGTTGGCCTTGGACATGCTTATAAAATTGAAAATAATAGTGGCGATGAGCGCTTTGATCAAATTGAAAAGCAATGGAAAGAGCTAACTAAAAATATAGTAAAAGAAGAAACTGAACCACAGCCAATCTTATTTGGCGGGTTTACCTTTGATCCGAAGAATGACAAAAATGGAGAGTGGGACCGTTTTCCACAAAGCTTTTTTTCAGTAGCTACATATCAATTAGTAATACGTAATGATAAGGCTTACATCAGCATTCATTTAATAACAGATCAACACAATAGTCTTAAAGAATTTGAGCAGCTGCGAAAAGAACGAGACCAGTTAATTCACGCTGCACAAGTTAAAGAGCTGAAAACCTATAGTAAACCGCTTATGACAAATTATCGTGAGCCATTTAAAGACGAATATCTACAAACAATTTCAACTGTTACAAACCTTATTAAAGCAAATGAGGCAAAGAAGGTTGTAATTGCTCGTTCTTTAGAAATGGAGTTTCAGGATACAATAAGCTCACCACAAGTATTGTCCCATGTAGTAAATGAGCAACCAGAAAGCTATTTATTTGGCTTAGAGCATGAGGATCTTCTATTCTTTGGAGCGTCTCCTGAACGATTAGTAAAGGTGGAGAATGGACAAGCCTATTCTTCATGTGTTGCTGGGTCCATTAAACGTGGGAAAACGGCAGAAGAAGATCAGCTACTTGGCGAGAGCTTATTAAATGACGCGAAAAATTTAGGTGAGCATCAATATGTTGTTGAAATGATTGCTAATACTTTTGAAAAAAATTGCATTCAATACAAGGTGCCAAAGCGTCCGAAGCTATTAAAGATTCGCGATATTCAACACTTGTATACGCCAGTTGAAGGGAAGCTTTCACCAGATGCAACTATCCTGCAGCTTGTAAAACTTCTACATCCAACACCGGCTTTAGGTGGCGTACCACGGCAGGAAGCGATGGCTGTAATACGTCAAAATGAATACATGAACCGTGGATTATATGCAGCACCTCTTGGGTGGATTGATGCAGAGGGAAATGGTGAGTTTGCAGTAGCTATTCGTTCAGCAGCATTAAAGGATAACAAAGCTTATTTATATGCTGGAGGCGGTATCGTTGCAGATTCGGAGCCAATTTCAGAATATGAAGAGACATTAGTAAAGTTCCGACCAATGTTACGTGCTTTAGGAGGACAATTGCATGAATGACCGTGAAATATTAACAAGCTATGTATATAAGATGGTTGTAGCATTAATGCAAAATGGAGTTGAGGATGTGGTTATTAGTCCAGGTTCTCGTTCAACGCCTCTTGCCTATGCGTTTGCTTCAACTAAAAGCTTATCGATCTATAGACAGGTAGATGAACGCTCAGCAGCTTATTTTGCTCTTGGTATTGCAAAGGCTAAAGCGAAGCCAGTAGTTCTTTTATGTACTTCAGGAACTGCTGCAGCTAATTATTACCCTGCAATTGTAGAAGCAAAATATGCGCGAGTACCATTGATAATCATTACTGCGGATCGCCCACATGAGCTGCGTGAGGTAGGGGCTCCACAAGCGATAAATCAAATTTCCTTATATGGCGAGCGAGTGAAATGGAGTGCAGAGTTCCCGATTCCAGATGAAGCAAATGTAACTTTGCCCTATGTGGAACGCCATATAGCTAGAGGGGTTAGTATTGCCACTTCTGCACCATTGGGACCAGTTCATTTTAATGTGCCGTTTCGAGAGCCATTATTAATAGATTTTCAGGAGGAGCTGGAAGCACCAACATTTAGAAATAGTTATGTCGGTCAAATCATGCCTTCGCAAGCAGCAAAGGACGATTTAACAGCTATTATTAACCAAACAAAAAGAGGGTTTATAATTGTAGGTGAACTTGCTCTTGGTACTGATTTAAAGCTAATGTGGTCATTTATTCGTAAAGTGAAATGGCCAGTCCTAGTTGAGAGTCTATCAAATTTAAGAGCAAATATTCCAGAGGATTGTGAACAGTATCTCATTTCTACATATGATGCATTATTGAAAAACACATCATTTAAACAACAGGTGGTTGCAGATACAGTCATTCGTTTTGGGGCTCAGCCTGTTTCGAAATTTTTAACGAATTTCTTAATTGAAACTCTTCCAACAAATTATATTGTTATTGATGAAGACCCAATGTTTCGTGATTCAGCCGCTGTATCAACACATTTTATCCACGGGACAATTGGTGAGTGGATTAGTGAGTTAAATATAGATACTTCAGAATTTAGCGGAGAATATTTATTGCAATGGCGTAAAAGTGAGGAAATTGCAGTTAAGCATATTCTTTCATATCCCACACTTGAACACGATGAAGGGGCAGCTGTTCGCTATTTAATCGAAAACTTACCAAGCGGTAGTGATCTTTTTGTAAGTAGCAGTATGCCGATTCGTGATATTGATACTTTCTTAGTTCCTACAGATAAGGATATCCAAGTTTTTGCAAATCGTGGAGCAAACGGGATTGATGGTGTTATGTCCACTGCAATCGGCTTTAGCCAAGCTAGGAAAAATAGAGATATGTATTTATTAATAGGAGACTTGGCCTTATTGCATGATGTAAATGCCTTAATTGCCACACGATATCAGCCATGTAAAATCAACATCATCGTGTTTAATAACGACGGTGGCGGAATCTTCTCCTATTTAGCTCAATCTACAGTTAAGGAATACTATGAGGACTTATTTGGTACGCCAACAGCACTCCAATTCGCGGATGTTGCCAAGATGTATGAAATGGAATATATACAGATTAAAGATTTTCATGAAATAGATAAATTATTAGAGCCGCAAAATAACCCATTACGCTTAATTGAGATTTTTACTAATCGCCAGGAAAATGTCATTAGCCATAGGAATCTTTGGCAACGTATTCATGGAGAGCTAGAGCAATGAAACTCAAGGTACGCGGTGTTACAGTAAATATTCGAATCTGGAACGAGCATTTAGAGCAGACTATCGTTATGCTTCATGGGTTTACAGGGAGCGTTTCAACCTGGAACACTGTAGCACAATCCTTATCTGATTATCGTGTGGTGGCAATTGACCTAGTTGGGCATGGGCAAACAGATTCACCAAAGGATATCGCAGCCTATACAATGGATGAGCAACTACTTCAGCTAAATGAAATTTTTCAACAGCTTAAGCTTCATCATTTCATATTACTTGGCTATTCAATGGGAGGAAGGGTTGCGTTAGCTTATGCTACAGCTTTCCCTAGGGAGATATCGCATCTCCTGTTGGAAAGTGCCTCTCCTGGTTTAAAGAGTGCTCAGGAACGAGCTATAAGACGCTCATCAGATGAAGGTCTTGCTGCTATAATTGAAGCGAACGGGTTAGAAGCATTTGTAGACAAATGGGAGAACATCCCTTTATTTGCTACACAAAAAAAGCTCTCCTTAAACGCTCAACAAGCGATTAGAGAAGAACGACTATCCCAATCCGAGATAGGTTTAGCAAATAGCTTAAGAGGGATGGGAACAGGCGCTCAAAGCTCTCTTTGGTCAAGGCTAGAGGAACTAAAGATGCCTGTTACATTAATTACCGGTGAATTGGATGAAAAGTTTTGTAAAATTGCTGAAGAAATGCAAGCGCTTTTACAAAATGCACAGAATGTGACAGTTAAACAGGCTGGTCATGCGATTCATGTGGAAAATCCTGAACAATTTGCTACAATAGTAAAGGATGCTATAAAGATTAAAGAAAGCTAACCTAAGTACGTCATTATTAATTCCGTACAAAAAGGTACATTCCTTCAATTAAAAGGATTAGCAAACGCTAATCTTGGAAGCATTAGAAAAGAAATAATATAGGGGGTAAAAAAATGACTCGTGAATGGACAAGTTTACATACTTACGAAGATATTAAGTATGAATTGTATAACGGTATTGCTAAAATTACGATTAATCGTCCGGAAGTTCGTAATGCATTCCGTCCAAAAACAACAGCAGAATTAATCGATGCATTTTCTCGTGCACGTGATGATGAGCGAGTAGGCGTTATCATCTTAACTGGTGAAGGCGAGCTTGCATTCTGCTCAGGTGGAGATCAAAAAGTTCGTGGACATGGTGGTTATGTTGGAGACGACAATATCCCACGTTTAAATGTGCTTGACCTGCAAACTTTAATCCGTAAAATTCCAAAGCCAGTTGTTGCAATGGTAGCAGGGTATGCTATCGGTGGAGGTCACGTTTTACATATCGTATGTGACCTAACAATCGCTGCAGAAAACGCTCGCTTTGGACAAACAGGTCCACGTGTAGGTTCATTTGATGGCGGTTATGGTGCAGGCTATTTAGCTCGTATCGTAGGTCATAAAAAAGCACGTGAAATCTGGTTCTTATGTCGTCAATATAATGCACAAGAAGCACTTGATATGGGATTAGTTAATACAGTTGTTCCTTTAGAGCAATTAGAAGACGAAACAGTTAAATGGTGTGAGGAAATCCTTGAATTATCACCAATGGCTTTACGCTTCTTAAAAGCAGCATTCAATGCTGACTCTGATGGCTTAGCAGGTATTCAACAGCTTGCAGGTGATGCAACACTTCTTTACTATACTTCAGACGAAGCAAAAGAAGGTCGCGATGCATTTAAAGAAAAACGTAAGCCTGATTTCGGTCAATTCCCAAGATTCCCTTGATTTAAGAAGAATTATTTATACTAATATGGGTAAATTAAAGCAAGAGAAGAAAAGACTTCTCTTGCTTTTTTCTTGTGCGCCCGGCATGCGCATGAACTATAGGGTGTAAGTCCCGAACCCCGAAGACAGAAGTAGAGGTTAGCCAAGAGCAAGGGTGTCCGTGGCG
>NZ_QJTJ01000051.1 GCF_003217295.1 Ureibacillus chungkukjangi | reverse complement strand
CGCCACGGACACCCTTGCTCTTGGCTAACCTCTACTTCTGTCTTCGGGGTTCGGGACTTACACCCTATAGTTCATGCGCATGCCGGGCGCACAAGGAAAAGCAGACAGACTTAATATAAAACGTCTGCCTGCTTTAATCTAGCGAACAAGTTCTAATTCCTCACTAACTTCATCTGAAGAATATACCCTCTCTTCATCCACTTTTTCTTTAGGGAAATAGCCAAGAATGAAACCGAATATACCTGCTATTGCACTGATTATGAATGTTGGATTTGCAAATAATTCCCAAGATTTTATAATCCAATCGCCTTTTTGGAACAGAATACCAGCCAACTGACCAAGGACAAGGCAGGTTCCACCGATCATAAACAACATTAGACACGTTTTAAATAAAAATGCAATCATTTTCCTCAAATTTCCCACTCTCCTTTATACAAATACCGGCAATATTCCCATTGCAATCAAACAGCCAATCAATAAGATTGGAACAACAAAATATACTACTAACGGCACAAATGTCTTTTCTGGATTAGCACCTGCCAGAGAGGCAGCAATAAATATTGACCCTGAAGCAGGCGGTGATGCACCTTCTGTGGATGCAAAAACAAGTATTGCCACAACTGCAAGCAACGGATCAACACCCGCTGACACCATTGCCGTAAAGGCAACCAATCCAATTGCAGTTAAGGTAGCTGTTGATGACAATGGACCAGCAACTAATGCAACAAGGAGCGAAATTAACAGTACCATGAGCCACTTAGAAATTGCGATAGACTCCATTAAGGTTGTTAAATCCTCAGGAAGTCCGAGATCCGTCAGTACTTGACTAGATGCGTAAGCGAAAACAAGCAAAGCACCGATTGTTGAAAACCGAGGAATTGCTTTATTTAAAAATTCTGACCAACCAGACGCTGTTTTGGGTAAACTCTTCCATCCGACCATCATACTAATCAAGATGATTAAGATTGGAATCCACGTGATAAGTGAAATACTGTCCATTGCGTCTTCCCCGATACTCGGATTATTCATAAAACCTTCTGCAAGGGGACCAATCGTGATAACAATAGGTATTAATGCTCCAAAGAAAATTAATGTTGACTTCCAACCAGTTCGTAATGCTTCTTTTAGAGGCTGAATAAATTCCGGTGAAATCGCTTTAATATTATCACGCTTAACGAAATACATGATTAGGAATACACGGTAAATAACTTGATAAACTCCTGAAATAAACAAGGCTACATACAAGTCGCCTTCAGAAACAACCGCTGCTATAGGTGCGA
Organism: Ureibacillus chungkukjangi; assembly: GCF_003217295.1. Taxonomy (GTDB): domain Bacteria; phylum Bacillota; class Bacilli; order Bacillales_A; family Planococcaceae; genus Ureibacillus; species Ureibacillus chungkukjangi. The sequence continues at coordinate 9,704 of NZ_QJTJ01000051.1, read as the reverse complement.
ATCCAAGCATAATGAACATTGAAGCACTTGGTGGCAATGCTGCACCGAGACCACCATTACCGGCTACAATAGTAGCTGTTCTTTCCCTTGTGAAACTAGATTCCACCATCCACGGTGCTGTAATGGAGCCAGTCGTTGCCGTATTGCCCGAGTTCGACCCTGCAAGCGTTCCCATAACTGCGGATGCGATTGTATCAACGTATGCAGCACCACCAGGAAGACGACCAAGCAATGAGTTTAGTATTTTCACTAATTTTGTAATGATTGCAGTATGATCAATGACATACGCCATAAACACAAACGCAACAGATGCATATAAAACTTCATTTGTAGACGCAAATACAAGTCCACTCCAAATTAAATTGAAAAATTCTGTCCCCCCAAATAATGAAGTTGCTATAAAACCTGCTAACATCGCCTCTGCAATATTACGTTTAAGCACAAGGTTCCAAAAAACAATTAATCCTATAAAGACTAGCAATGCCCAAATCCCTATCCCCATACAAACACCCCTCATGAAAATTATAAAGCTATTGAGCGGCAATAGTGATTGCCGTATTTTTATGTTGAAACTTTAAATGCTTCGATAACCTGCAGCCAATGTACCGGCTTTTCACCATGATACTTTTCTTTTAGATTTAATAAAGCGAGTTTTTCAATTTTGGCTTTTGCCGCTTTCGACATCGAGGAATCAATATCAGCTGATTCTAGCATATCAATTGTGCCGCCAAGTTCAATAGAACGTCTAGTGGCATGGAGTGAAGTTCCCGTAACAAGGCGATTCATTGTTTCTTCAAATGTTCTTCCATTGATTGTTTCACTCAGTGAATCAATGACAAGGTTCTCTACATTAAAATGATGTGCAGCTTCTAACAATTCAATATAAAGGCCAACTACTCCTTTCATATAAATACTACGGATTAGTTTTGCAGCAGTAGCTTCACCAGGTATTTCACTAACCTTCTCAATATTCATACCATAGCCAGACATCCTTTCAATAAAGACATCCGTTCCATCACCACTAGCGAGAATAGGTACTTTATGTTTATAAACTGGCAATGGCCCCATCATCGCAGCATCTACAAATTTTCCGCCTGACGCGCTTACATTTGATGCTATCTGTTTTTTGATATTTGGGTTTGCTGCTGAAACATCTACATAAACAAGGCTATTATTAACATGTGACATTAATTGTCCGCTTACTTCTAGCGCTTTATCCGCAGGTACTGCGACAATGACAATTTCTAAATCTTTAAGTACTTCTTCAATCGATGCCAACATTATAACGTTTGATACTTTAGCCCGATTTCGAATAAATTCGCTATATTCCGGTACATTCCAGAGTGGATCATAAGCCATCATTTTTTGTATCCCTTGCTCATTTAAACCGGATGCTAATTCGAAGGCGGCCTCCCCAAATCCAATAAATCCTAAATGCATAGTCACTTCTACTCCTTTAAAATCCAAATTCTTTAATTTTTTCAGCTAACCATCCAGGGGCTATACTATTCTTATCTGCATTTCCTTGTTTTCGGTTCTCTTCAAAGTTAGCAATTGTCTGCATCCGTTTTTCCTCATATTCAAGCTTTGCTTCCGCTTTTACGAGTACGTTTTCAATTTTTTCTTTCGGGACAACAACTACACCATCATCATCACCGACAATCAAATCCCCTGGACAAACGGTAACTCCAGCACAGGAAATTGGTATATTGATCGCACCAGGGCCATCCTTAAAAGGGCCATTAGGAATGAATCCTTTTGCAAAAATTGGGAGCCCAATTTCATTCAACATTTCTCTATCACGGACAAGTCCATCAATGACAATTCCCTCAAGACCGACTGCTTTTGCAGCTCCAGCCATTAATTCACCCAGATAAGCATTTTCTGTATGTCCTTTTCCATCTGCAACAAGCACGTACCCCTCGCCCCCACAGTAAATTCCTTGATGTAGGAAAAGATTATCTCCTGCTCTCAAATCAACTGTTAAAGCCGTTCCAACTACTTTCATGCCCCATGAAACCGGTTTAACTTTGTAATCCATTGAACCTGTACAACCTAGTGCATCTGAAATTAGTGTTGAATTTAATTTTTTGGCCCTTAAAATAACTTCTTTTGTCAAAAGCGGTGCTGTATAACTCATTTGCAAACACTCCCTCATGAAATATGTTTAATTCTTCAACCCTATCTTTCTTCCAAACGAATGATAACGGTTTCAAGAGTAATAAAAAAAATTTACACTCAATTAGTAGTAAAAATAACACCTTATTTAAATAAAGTAATATTTATTACTACAATAAAAGAATAATATCATCGTTATTTAACGATGTAAACAGTTTTTTAAACATTCTAACTTTATAGATAAAATAAAAACGGACAGAGAAGTCTGTCCGCATTTATATTGTTATGTAGAGTTTTTTGTTGGATAATCCGTGCTTTATTGATTAATAATATGAGTTTTTAACTATAGCTTGCGAAAATAAAATTATCCATTAACACATGTATTTGTCACTTTTCCTATTACTTTTTCAAATGATAAAAATACTGAGCCACTTTACACTTTCTTCAATCAAACTTTTCAACTTTGCTACTTCAATTCCTTTACTAAACAATCTGGCTATTGCTGAAAAAGGCGCAATTCTACTCAAGAATTGCGCCCGATTGTTTCTGTAATGCTTTAACTTTTTCTGTAATGCTTTAACTTTTAAATTGGTAATTTCAATAAACTACATGCTAGAAGGTAAGCTTTTTTAATTTGATTAATTACGATATAATTTAATCATCAATGTACTCTTGTATTCAACGTGAGATCTCTTTGAGAGGAACTCTGCCGATTGTTTGGGGACATTGTTTTTTTATTCGAAAAAATCATGTAAGATATAGGTGTGCAGTGACCCTTTAAGGTGTTTCCGACCTACCGGATTGGGGCTAGATTCCTAGACCTCTTATATTGACGTGAGGCACTCCATGCTATATACGGCACTGCACACAGTAATTTATATACAGCACTAAATCCTGTGAATTTCGACAGGATTTTTTATATTTTAGGAGGAAATTTGAAATAGTTGGCGTATTTTTATATTTAATAGACTATATAGAAAACAAACTAAATCTAATATTATTTTAACAGTTGAAACTCTACCGATGTTTGGAGCTTAAAATAAAGACTCTTTAATTCACTTTGAGATTTAATATCTGGCGATATAATCCTGACATGCTACATTGGGCCTTGAGCTCTAACAGAAACTTGGATAGTCAGATATTTGATACTGTTTGTTTATTGGAGGAAAATTAATGAAAAACGTTAGTAGTCCATTTAGTTATGGAAATAAAACTGAGGATATTAAAGATCAAGAACCGCGAAAGTTTTACCAGTTCTATGTTGGCATTGACATTGGAGCGAGTTTTCATGTTGCTTCTTGTATAAGATACGATGCTTTTTTAGACCCTAAAGGAATAGCTTGGAAGCGCACTAAGACACTAAAATTCAACTCTGATAGTGTGGGGATAGCAGAATTTTTAAGCGCCCTTAAACAAATAGAAAGTCAGTTCAATTTAAATAAAGATGACTTCTTAATCCTTTTAGAACCCACTGGTGGGCATTATTCTTATTTAGTCCAACAAGTTTTATTAAATGAGAGTTATGATTTGTTTCAAATCGAAAACAAAGCAGTTGGGGAATTTCGTAAAAATTTAGGGATTAGCGAGAAATCCGATTCCATGGATGCAAAGGTAATGTCTTATATGGGATGGCATAAACAACTACATCCTAATATGCAAGGTGTAACTTTAATAAGACCGCAAACAGTACTACAATCCCTATTTAGAACAGTTATGAGAGATCGCTGGTATATAAACGTTCAACTCACTAGAAGAAAAAATCAAGTACAACAGTTACTAAAAGTCACACATCCTGATTTAAACAAAGCTTTTAAAAAGTTAAGTTCAATCTCAGTAATGAAATTAGTTCTAGAATACCCTACCGGACTACAAATGAAAGAATCAAGCGAAGAAGAATTATACAATGCCATTTCAAAAGCTGGAGCTAAAAATGTTGCCAAAAAGGCTGCTAAAGTTTTAGCAGAAGTAATGCCTAATACTGTCGCTGTGCCTGTTGAACATCTTGTAGGTCGCCAAAAGTGGGTTATTGAAGAAGCCTTACGGCTTGAAGAAAGTTTAAAACTAATAGATCAGGAAATTCATAATCTCCTATGGGGATTACCTGAAAAAGGAATTCAACCCCATCCATATACTGAAGTTCTACTTTCACTCCCCTTCGTTAGCGAAAATATAGCTTGTACATTAATTGGCGTTATTGGTGATATTGAAAGATTCAATACATATAAAGAATTCAAGAAATACTTAGGTGTTTCAGCTGAAAATACACAATCCGGTACATCAGTAAAAGGGGCTAAACAAACTAACGGTGGCGTTCGGGATGCTCGTCGTGTTCTTTATCAGATATCCTTAATAATATTGGCAAATGGTAAATCTCATCCTACCGTATTTAAAGTCTATTATGACCGGAAGGTAGACGAAGGAATGAGTAAGAAAAAAGCAATTGGTCATTTGTGTGGTAAATTGGCTAATTTAATCTATTCTCTGCTGAAAAATAACGTTAAATACGATCCAGTTGTTCATGCCGCAGCTTGTGGCATTAACTTAGCTGACTTGAATAAGACTAAAGAAGAAAATGAAACTATATTATTAAGCTAACAGGTCAGGATAATTCAATAATTTTTTAGTTGTGGAGGTAAAGTTAATACATGAGTAATGTGCATTTTAAAAATATTGATGATACTAATGAATACAAAGTTAGAAATATTAATTTAAAGCCTGGACAAGACAAATTTATTGAAACAGTAGATGAATGTTTAAAAGAAGCTGAAACCTTTCCTGAATGGCATCCAGTAGCTATATATTATGATGATGAAATTATTGGATTTGCTATGTACGGTTCATTTGGTCTTAATAAAGATACTTGGATCGATAGAATAATGATTGATGAAAAACATCAAGGCAAAGGCTATGGGAAAGTTGCGATGATAAAACTTATTGATATAGTTTCAAAAGAATATGGCGTAAACGATATATATTTAAGTATCAATGAAGAAAATAGAACAGCGTATAACTTGTATAAAAATATAGGGTTTGAGTTCATGAATGAGAGAGATCCGAATAATGGAGAGCTTTTATTTAAGTACACAATAAAATGAGAGTCAATTAAATATCCTTATTGAACTGGGGCTTTTCTTTAATAAGGTCCCCTATTGTCACATATCCCTAAGTCTATTAAAACGCCAAAAATCCCTACTTTTAATTTGAAAGCAGGGATTTTTCTTTGTATTCAATTATGGGATTTTAAATTAAAGCACTACACTACATTGAATAAAGAGATAATGATTATGAAAGCTGTATTATCTATGCCGTGACCCCTTCCCTTTACGTTTGCTTATATCTAATAATTCATTTATCATAATCATATGCATGCGCATACATTTAATTAGTGCAGGAGGGAAAATATAATGAAAACAATTAATACCCCCTTTAAAATTAAAGGCTTACAACTTAAAAATCGAATTGTAATGGCACCCATGTGTCAATATTCTGTGGAAAAAGAAGATGGAATACCTAATGATTGGCATTTTGTTCACTACGTCTCCAGAGCTGTAGGTGGCACAGGTCTCATCATTATGGAAATGACGAGTGTGACCCCTGAAGGAAGAATTACGAACCAAGATTTAGGATTGTGGGATGATTCTCAAATTCCTGCCTATAAGCGTATTGTGTCCGAGGTTCATAAGCATGGTTCAAAAATCGGTATACAAATTGCACATGCAGGTAGAAAAGCTGAAGATGCAATCCAGCCGGTTGGACCTTCAGATTTACAAGGTGAAGCTTTAGCTGAAGAAACAAAATATGGTGGCCTTAAACAACCTCGTGCTTTAACAATTCAGGAAATTAAACAAACAATTGAGCAATTTAAGGATGCAGCCAGAAGAGCAGTCGAAGCAGGTTTTGATACAATAGAGCTTCATGGAGCACATGGCTATCTACTACATCAGTTTATGTCTCCTAGTATTAATAATAGAAACGATGAATATGGTACAGATTTATCTAAATTTGGTATAGAAGTCATTCGCTCAGTGAAATCCGTAATGCCCGAAGATATGCCCTTAATCATGAGAATTTCTGCAATTGAATATATCGATGGTGGATATGGATTAGAACATTCACTCCATATTGCTGAAAAGTATAAATTAGCTGGCGTGGATATCTTCCATGTTTCGTCGGGAGGAGAAGGAGTACCAGGCACCTTAAAACCTGGAAATTATCCGGGCTATCAAATCCCCTTTGCCAGAGCTTTCAAAGAGAAACTTGAAATCCCTGTCATAGCTGTCGGTATGTTAGATAATCCGCAAGTAGCTGAGGCGACCTTATCAAATAAAGATGCTGATTTAATTGCCGTTGCCAGAGGTATGTTAAATGATCCCTATTGGAGTTTGCATGCAATAAGAGAAGTTACACGGAAGGTAACTCCACCATTTCAATATAGTAGAGGAATACGATAACAGAATGATATAATTGTGTTATCATTTTTGAAAGGTGATGACCATGAATCAACCTGAACAATTAATCCATGCTTGGGTTAACTTTTCAAAGTTCCATAATAGAGTTACACAATCACTAGATTATTTCCTTCAACAAAAATACCATTTTGGTTTGAATGAGTTTTACTTAATGATGCTTCTAAATGAAACAAGCGAAAAGAAACTCCGACTATCGCAACTTCAGAATATGATTAGTCTTAGCCAAAGTGCTTTATCCCGTTTGGTTTCAAGACTTGAGCAACACCACCTGCAGCCAGTGGAAAGAACTAGTTATATTGATGACAAACGAAGTATTTATGTAGTACTTACTCCCAGTGGTCAACAGCATATAAGTACTATACAAAGTGAGGTAAATATTATCTTGCAAGAATCGCTTTCAGAAAAGGATATTAGCAACATACAATTATTTACTGAATAGATATCCATACATTGCATTACCCAAGTATCTTCTGAGAAGTTACTGGGTAATGCATTTTTGCAAGAGTTGGTGTAATTAGTATGAGAATTAGTCTGTCTATGAACATCTTTATCAGATTCTCTCTGAGTCTTATTTTTTGGAGGAACAACTCAACAATCTGGCCTTTTTCATGAATAAAGACGCATTTCTTATTAAAGAAACGCGCCCGATTGTTGAATATCAAGATATTTGTTTTTTACTTATTAACCTAAAGCTCCATTCCTTCAAGAGATTTTAAAGTTTATCTTTGAAATTCTAATAATGAAGGAAATCCAGCACGAGACCAAAGCCATAATGGAGTATGGACATCAATTGGTGCTAATCCTGTTCCTTTAAGTACAGTCTCCCAGGCGTCAGCAACAACTTTTCTATCATCTGCTCCACCATTTAATATTCCCTCAGAACATAAACCTAATCTAACCGTAGCCTTCAAGATGTGAGTATCGGGTGCTATTGTGATAAGTTCACGTGAACTCCAAGAAATATGCGTGTAACTTTCCAAGACATAAAGCCAGTAATTAAAAATTTTCGGTCCAGATAAATAAGGGAAATCTACTTTTCGAGTACCTTGCATTAATTCTTTTAAAGGAAGAATATCAAAATGAACAGATTCAATCAGACCTTGAACATTCCCTTTTTCAGAAGAATTCATAATTCCTTTTGCTACTCGCTGCCAGATCTCTGGATGTCGATTAGGTTGTAATCCTACACGATGCAGAAGTAATGCATCTCGTAAAATATCTATATTACAATTAGCAACTACCTTAGTGTTGAAAATCCACTTTGTTTCTTCATCTTGATATGCTTTTAAAACTGCTTCCCACAATTTATATGAATTCCTTTGATAGTTTAAAGCCATGGCCAATGTTAAAACATCCATTAATTCATCTTCCTTAACAACACCAATTAGAACATCTTCTGGCATTACTTCCCCTCCAAGCAATCCGTCAGAGTGCATTTTTATCAATGATTTTACGTTCTTTAAAAATTCTTCTTTAATCATAAATTTCCCCCATTGTGTATTTACACTGATTAAACTTTTCTGCCCTATAGTTTAAGTACATTACTTCATCATCCGACTCGAATTTTACCATAAATACCCAAATCATTAAAAGGACGTTACTCAACAATCTGTCCCTTTTCATGAAGAAAGACCCTCTCCTTACTCAAGGAAAGCGCCCGTTTGTTGAATATCATTAATGCCTTTAAATTGTTAATCCAAATCACTCGATTAATGACAAAAGCGTTTAATCAGCCTTGTTTCTAACCTTACATATAGCCCAAAAATGATGTTCGTGTACAAGGAGTTCTTGTACTCTATCAATATCTAACCACTTAATATAATGGTCATCCTCAAAAGGTTCTTGTACTTTTTCTAATAGTTCTGCCAAGTAAAAATACCCCTCATTTAATAATGGTTCATTTTTTAGGATGAATCAACAGATGAATCAAATTCTGCTATCCAACCATTTGCTATATATCATTCTTATACAGTAACAAATAGAGTTTTCAGTCACAGATCGCCATTACAAGCTCAACAATACGCTTCCGTTGCACATGGGAAAACAGTAACAATGTCTTCTACTTTTTCAACTACAAATTCAGTAGAAATTAGTGGTGGAGTTCCGGTAGGAGCTGGAAATGTAGTAGATACATCTTTCGGTTCATCTATGACTAAATCAATTCAAAAAGGTGTTACTTTAAAAGGACCACCTGCTGGTTACTCTTCAAGACAATACTACATGACTAGATTTAAAGACTACGGTACTTTTAAATTAAATGAAAAAAATATATTTACAGGTAATTCAACAACATATAATAAATCTTATTCTAAACCTTCATCTCAAGATCCGTTTGTAGATTGGTCTAGAGATATTAAATAATATGTATAAAAAGTCAGCTACTCAAGTATTGTGAGAGCTGACTTTTTACTTTGTCGTTATAAGGCGTTTTTTTGCAATTTATTATAAGATAAAAGAAATGTCCCTATAGACAAAATCAAAAGTATAGTACCTATAATGATAGGGATATATATAAAAGCGTTTATTAAACTTCCAGAAGTTGTCCAGGATGTAGAATTAAGAGGCTTAGAATATATGACTGCGAGTTGTTCCCCTTTTAATCCCACCAGTACAAAAATTATCCCTGCTAAAAAAGAAATACCAGGAATTTTAAAGAACTTAAATTTGTTTTTCACTCGTATTACCACCTTTGACTTTATTACATAAGTTTAGAATGCATTATTACAAAGTATTATTTATGTTATATTATACCATTCAAAAAGGAAAGTCACTAGTTATAGGAGGAAAATATGAAATATCTTACTTTTTACTTACATTAAGATTTACTTTCACCTCTTTTTAAGCTCATGTGAATGAATTGTATATAAATATTTATTTGAGAATATCCCTAATGTATTTTTAGGATATATTGTGATTTCTCCATTTATAGATAATAGGAATAGCGTTTCTATCCATATTCGTGCATATTCAGAAGCATAAAAGAACATATCGTTTTCATACCTATCTATGGTAAGTGGATGAATGTAAGCGTCAAGTAGAATTGGACACATTTTGCTAATTAATTTTGAACAATTTCGTTGATTCTTCTCCCACTCCTTTGTAGAAGTAGGAGAAAGA
>NZ_QJTJ01000050.1 GCF_003217295.1 Ureibacillus chungkukjangi | reverse complement strand
ATTTAAAAAAGCTGCCGCCTGCAAAATACAGACAGCAGCTTCAACAAGTTGCCTAGGCTCTTTTTCAAAATGTCCTTTACAAAGGGTACACTTTATTGTAGAAGGTGCTTTTATTTTTATTGATACAATATTTATATATCGATAGAATAAAAGGAAACGAATATAAGAAGGTTGCTACTATGGTAAAAGTATCATTACATACAAAGATTCTGGGGCTTACGCTATCTCTAAGCTTCTTACTAATTCTTTTGTTAACATCGTATTATACATATATGAATGGCAAGCAAATCGTGGAGGAACGTGGTCGCTTAGCTTTAGAGTTATCTAAAGCGATATCACTCATGCCTTCTATCATCGACGCCTTTGAATTGGAGGAACCTTCTGCTAGCATTCAGCCCATTGTTGAGGAAATTCGGCAGAAAACAGGGGCTGAATTTATCGTTGTCGGAAATAGAGAAGGTATAAGATATTCCCATCCAAATGAATCTGAAATCGGGAAAAGGATGATTGGTGGGGATAGTAAAAGAGCTATAGAAGATGGTGAATATTATATATCCGAAGCTCGCGGTTCACTAGGGCTTTCCATGAGAGGGAAGTCTCCAATTTTTGATGAGAATGGCGACATTATTGGTGTCGTTTCAGTGGGGTATTTAGTTGAAGACATTGAAAAGCAGGTATTTAAGATTATATCTAAAGAGCTGGTTATTTCTCTAATAGCCTTGGTAGCATCCATTATAGGCAGTTATCTACTTTCAAAAAGTATAAGGAAAGATACTTTGGGGTTGGAGCCATATGAAATTGCCAATCTATATAAAGAAAAAAATGCCGTATTACATTCGGTGCAAGAAGGAATTTTATCTGTTGATAGTAAAGGCATGATAGCATCTATGAATCAACGTGCTAAAAGTCTGCTAGGCATAAGTGGTTCTGTTCGTCATACGAAAATCGATGGATTATTTCCATCAAGTCCATTATACGAAGTGTTGAAAACAGGTGAACCACAGTTTGACAAAGAAATGACATGGAAGAAAAAAACGATTATTGTAAGCTGTACACCAATTCTAGATGAAAAAAATGTTACAGGTGTTGTTGCTTCCTTCCGTGAAAAGACTGAAATCGAACAGATGATTAACACATTATCCGAAATGAAAACCTACTCAGAAGAGCTACGTGCACAGACTCATGAATTTACTAATAAACTATATGCACTCTCAGGCTTATTGCAGTTGGGTGAATACGAGGAAGCCATCAAAATGATTCAAGGCGAGACATCTGAACTGGAATTCCAAAATCAAATCGTCTTCAAACAAATAAAGGATACCAAAGTTCAAGTTATTCTATTAGGGAAATTAGGGAAGGCGTCAGAGAAAAAGGTTATATTTGAAGTTGAAGCACAGAGCTATATCGACAAACTTCCGGAACATATCAATCTTTCTCAGCTAACACTTATTCTAGGGAATATCATTGATAATGCGTTTGAGGCGGTCTATGGTACAAATTTACCAATCATCAAGTTTTTTGCGACGGATTTAGGAGAAGATATTATTTTTGAAGTGAGTGACAATGGAAACGGCATTTCGGATGAAGATATGCCTTTGTTATTTGAGCGAGGCTTTACTTCTAAAGAAGGCGAAAATCCTAGAGGGTATGGGCTTTCAAATGCGAACAGGACAGTAAATGAGCTAGGGGGCATCATAGAGGTGCAAAATGGGAAAGAAAATACTGTATTTACAGTGTATCTTCCTAAGAAACCTTTAGGAGGGGAAGAACGATGAACATTAAAGCGGTAATAGCAGAAGATGATTTTCGTGTAGCTGCGATTCATGAAAAATTCTTAGGGAATTTCAAATCAATCGAAGTTGTTGGGAAAGCGTTAAATGGGAAAGATACAATTGAATTCTTGAAGGAGCACAACCCGGAACTACTTTTATTGGATGTGTACATGCCTGACCAACTAGGTACTGAACTATTGCCAATTATTCGGAAGCAATTTCCTCATATCGATATTATTATGATTACAGCTGCTACGGATAAAGAAATTCTTCTAAATGCACTCAATTACGGTGTGGAGCAATTTTTAATCAAACCAGTTAAGAGGGAACTGTTTAATCAAACAATTGAGGAGTATCTTCAAAAGTTTAAGCTTATCGAATCAAAGCAGGAAGTAGATCAAGATTTTGTCAATCAACTCTTGAAAAAATCAACTTCATCTTCGTATGACACAAAGGAATCTAGTTTGCCGAAAGGAATCGACGAAATTACGCTAGTCAAAGTTTCAAATGTTCTAAAGTCGAGTGACTCTGGCTTGTCAGCGGAGCAAGTAAGCGAACAAATAGGTGCTTCAAGAATAACGGCAAGACGTTATCTTGAATATTTGATTACAGTAAAAGAATGCAAGGCTGAAGTGGTCTATGGTGCGGTGGGTAGACCGGAGAGAAGATATTATAAAGTATAATCAGATATAAAATCTTACTGAAGATTATTAGTGGGTACTCAAAAAATTATTGAGTACCCACTTTTTTTCAGCCAATATAAATAACTTTAGCGTGAACACAATGAACATAACTTTCGAAATGTTCTTAAATTACATTATTTTGCAATCGCTTACAATATGCGATTTCTATTTTAATATTGAGGTATGGGGAAACAGACTAGATTGCTAATTAGGGGGATGGTTTACGTATGCTTGCTTTATTAGGATTTTTAATGATTCTTGTTTTTATGATTTTAATCATGTCAGGTCGTCTTTCAGCCATGATTGCTTTGATTATAATACCGATCATTTTTGCGGTCATTGGCGGATTTGGCAGTGAAATTGGACCGATGATGCTAGAGGGTATTAAAAGTGTAGCTCCAACTGGCATTATGATATTATTTGCTATTCTATATTTTGGCACTTTAATTGACGCAGGAGTATTTGACCCAATTATTAAGACAATTCTTAAGGTTGTAAAAGGGGATCCGGTAAAAATTGCAATGGGTACTGCGGTTTTAGCCCTTTTGATTTCTTTAGATGGTGATGGTACTACAACTTATATGATTACGATTTCAGCCATGCTTCCACTCTATAAAAGAATTGGCATGAAACCGATTCTTTTAGCAGGGATTGCTGTTTCGGCTTCAGGTGTTATGAATCTTTTACCCTGGGGCGGTCCTACAGCAAGGGTAATGACTGCCTTAAATTTAGAAATGTCCGAAGTTTTCACACCAGTGATTCCTGCCATGATTGGTGGAGCTCTATTTGTAATTTTTATGGCGTTTATGCTTGGACGACAGGAACGAAAAAGAATCGGAATTATCGAAGTAGATTTTCAAGCGATGGCTCAAATGGCAGCTACGGTTGAGGCGGATTACCTTAAACGACCGAAGTTGATAATCTTTAACTATTGCTTAACAATTGCACTTTTAGTGGCATTAATTACTGAGCTATTTCCACCAGTTGCGTTGTTTATGCTAGGATTTGCGATAGCTATTACTGTAAACTATCCAAATATTAAAGATCAGAAGGAACGTGTGGCAAATTATGCTGATAACGCATTGTCTGTAGTTTCAATGGTTTTTGCAGCAGGGATTTTTACTGGAATTCTTTCAGGTACTACAATGGTAGATGCTATGGCAAATTCAGTAATTCAGTATATTCCAGAGGCAATGGGATCACATTTTGCTGTAATCACTGCTATACTTAGTGCACCATTCACATTCTTTATGTCTAATGATGCCTTCTACTATGGCGTGCTTCCTTTACTTGCTAAGGCAGGAGCCGTTTACGGGATCGACCCCGCTTTAATTGGCAGAGCGTCTCTGTTAGGACTACCAGTACATCTATTAAGTCCATTGGTTCCATCGACATATTTATTAGTTGGAATGGTAGGAGAAGATTTCGGTAAATTCCAGCGTATCTTCTTGAAGTGGGCGTTCGGTTCAACTGTAGTAATGATTGTTGTATGTATTGTGTTGGGCATTATTCCTTTTTAAAATTCTCGTGGGAAGAGCAACTTCTATAGGTTGCTCTTTATATTTATTTAATAAGAAGAAATAATGTTTATTTTATCTTTGTAACTATGCAATTGACAAATGCATTTTTAGGGTATATACTGTATTTAATAAGGTCCTCTATGGACAAGATCAATTCACCTATTACAAGAAGTAATCGTGTTTGTTCGCTACTTTTTGTAATAGGTGAATTTTTTTTCGGAATAGCTTATAATTTAATTTAATGGAGGTCATTTAAATGACACAAGGTACAGTAAAATGGTTTAACGCAGAAAAAGGTTTCGGTTTCATCGAGGTTGAAGGTGGATCTGACGTATTCGCTCACTTCTCAGCAATCCAAGGTGACGGATTCAAATCTTTAGACGAAGGTCAAAGAGTTGAGTTTGAAGTAGAAAACGGTCAACGTGGACCACAAGCTGCTAACATCGTAAAACTTTAATTTTTAATTAACATTTTACAATAGCGAAACTAGAGGAATCCTTTCAATAGGGTTCCTTTTTTTATGTCGTAAAGTGAATTTCGGATAGCGATTTCTACATTAAAAAACCAGAACAACTTCAAAGAGAAGCTGTTCTGGTTTTAAAATTGTTGTTAAGCGAAAATCTGCCCACCATTTACATGAATAATTTGCCCTGTAACATAGTTAGAATCATCAGATGCGAGATATACATATGCAGGCGCTAATTCAAAGGGCTGACCTTGACGATTCATAGGATTTCCAGCTTGTGGCACTTCTTCTGCAGAGAAGCTTGCTGGGATAAGTGGTGTCCACACTTTCCCCGGTGCGACGGCATTGACGCGAATCTCTTTGCTCACTAAATTTTTGGCTAGTGCACGTGTCATCCCGACATTGGCAGCCTTTGTCATCGTGTAATCCATCAATTTGTCGTTTCCATCGAAGGCAACAACAGAAGCCGTATTAATGATTGAGCTACCCGATTTTAAATGCTTTAATGCTTCCCGAGTTGTATAGAAGTGGGAATAGATATTGACTTTAAAGGTTTCGTCGAATTGTTCGTCTGAGATATCTAAAAAGTCCTTTTGCTCGAACTGTACACCTACGTGATTTACCAGGATATCTAGCTGGCCGAATTTTTCTACTGTTTGTGTCACGATATCAAAGCATTGTTGTTTTTCTCTTAAGTCACCAGCTAATAATAAACATTTTTGGCCAAGCTCTTCAATTCTGGACTTTGTACGTTCAGCATCTGGTTCCTCCTGTGCACCAAAGTAGGAAATGGCCACATTTGCACCTTCTTTAGCGAAGGCAATAGCAGTAGCTGCTCCAATCCCACTATCCCCACCAGTGATGAGGGCAACTTTTCCTTTTAGTTTTCCGCTGCCGAGATAATTTGGATTTTCAATAATCGGTTTAGGCTCCATCAAATCCTCAATACCAGGCTGAGCATTCTGGGTTTGTTCTGGAACGGAGAGCGTCACTTCTTGCGTTTGTGTAACTTTTTTATAGTTCGGAATTGTTGGATAAGATTGTTCGTTGTTTGATTGATTTGTCATGCTTAACTACAACCTCCTAAGATTAATGCAAATGCTTACTTTGTTATTAATTAGCCAATTGCCTTTGCACGATTCCAATGACGACCAATTCGTAGTGCCTCTAGGAAGGATTCCACCGTTTGCACAACGCCTTCATCACCAGGGATTGTTATTGGGTTTTGCATATCAGGTGCAACTAAAAAGGCAAGAGGCTTGTAATGGTTATACGTTTCCTCGATAAAATGGTTTAACTTATTTTGAGCTTTTGGTTCATCAAATTTTCCTGCTACTATAATGCCGTCATAAAGAACAGGAGAAGCTGTATCCAATGTATGGTCAACATCAAAGTTTAGGATTGCTTGTTGTTTATCACTAACTAATTCAACCGCTACTTTTTTAGCCTTTAATGTATCGATGATTGCCCCTAGATTTTCAGTTTTCTGATTGACAATAATGGCAACCTTTTTCGTTTCAGTTGAGAAGATAGGGTTCACAAACTGGCTAACTGCTGGAGAAGTTTTAGTTGTCTCAACAGGCTGAGTGATTTTTGGTGGCTGTACGCCGACATTCATCGCGAGCTGTGTTGCAAGGTCTACATCTACGTTTGCAAACATCTCAACTACCTGCTGACGGATATCACGACGAGCGACTTTTCCGACCTCAAAGCTAAAGGCTTTTAGGATATGGTCTTTTTCAATATCCGTCATACTTAGCCAGAACATACGGGCTTGTGAGAAATGATCCTCGAAGGATTCACTTCGTGCACGAACCTTCATACCCTCGACTTTTTCTTGGTAGTGCTCGTAGCCACCTTCGCTTGGTGGAACAGGAGCAGGGGTGTTTTGCTGAATCGAATTTTTATGATAGCTTACTGGGCCGACATTTATCGTTTGGCGTCCATATCCGTCACGTTGATTGTTATGGAATGGGCAAACAGGACGATTAATCGGCAGCTCATGGAAGTTTGGTCCGCCTAGACGAATCAATTGAGTGTCTGTATATGAGAATAAACGTCCTTGTAATAATGGGTCATTTGAGAAATCAATACCAGGTACAACATGGCCTACATGGAAGGCAACCTGTTCTGTTTCAGCAAAGAAATTATTAACGTTATTATTTAAAGTCATTTTCCCTAAAATACGAACTGGCACTTCTTCTTCTGGCCAAATTTTTGTTGGATCTAGAATATCAAAATCGAATTTGAATTCATCCTCTTGGGCAATCAGCTGAACACCTAATTCATACTCAGGGAAATTCCCTTGCTCGATATTGTCATACAGGTCACGACGGTGGAAATCCGGATCTTTTCCGGCAATTTTTTGTGCTTCGTCCCACACTAGAGAGTGGACTCCTAATTTTGGCTTCCAGTGGAATTTTACAAAATGAGCTTGTCCTTCTGCATTGACGAAACGATATGTGTTTACACCAAAGCCTTCCATCATTCGGAAGCTACGAGGAATGGCACGGTCCGATAGATGCCACATAATCATATGGGCACTTTCCTGATTGTTGGCGATAAAATCCCAGAACGTGTCATGAGCACTTTGAGCCTGAGGGATTTCGTTATGAGGCTCTGGCTTTACCGAGTGGATGAAATCAGGGAATTTAATGGCATCCTGAATAAAGAAGACAGGAATATTATTGCCGACTAGGTCGTAATTTCCTTCATCTGTATAAAACTTTGTTGCAAATCCTCGTACATCACGCACAGTTTCTGCTGAACCCCTAGACCCTGCAACTGTTGAGAAACGAACGAAAACAGGCGTTTGCTTGCCTTTTTCTGATAAGAATTTGGCTTTCGTAATATCACTTGCATCCTCATAGCATTCGAAAACACCATGTGCAGCAGTTCCTCGAGCATGAACGACACGTTCAGGAATACGCTCATGGTCAAAATGCGTCATTTTCTCACGGAAGTGGAAATCCTCCATAATAGTCGGTCCACGGGAACCAACTTTTAAAGAATGCTCATCCTCCGAAACCTTTAACCCTTGATTGGTAGTAAGCGGTTGATTACTGTCGTCTGATTTAAATTGATCTAACTGTTGTTGTTTTTTATTCACGATAAAATCTCCTCCAGTCTATTTAATTCTTTACAATATCGGTATTCCTTAGTATTGGATTAGATAAACTGAGACATAAGTAATGGTTATTGACCGAGAAGGTAAAGTAACCTTGATGTAAAACAGACTGGAGGAATTTTTTTGTAGTGAGAAATAAATATTTTGTACCTAGTATAAAACTGCGGTAAATGAAAAAGCCCCCGTTTCCAAATGGAAAGGGAGCTGGAAATAATAGAAGCTTTAAAGAGCGCAAAAACCGTTAAAGGGGGAATTACTCTTCTCGAAATTTTCCGAAAACAAAACTCATCGCTGTTTACTCAGCATTAACGCTAATTTCAATAGAAAGGCATCCTTGAAATTTTGCGGCTGGTAGCCAGTGAGCTCCTGTATTTTATTTAATCGATAAGTAAGGGTGTGGCGGTGAATTTGTAGGCGATCTGCACATATATTAATTTGAAGGTCGCTTTCAAAAAAGGCTTCTAAGGTATGCAGCATTTTCTCGCTTAGCCCCAACAAAGTCTTCTGTTGGAATTTCTGAACGTCATGATCATTCTTATTCTTAAGCAAAGTATAAACCTCTATTTCCTCAAAAAAGGTATCCTGTTTGAACTCTAGTGAAAAGGTAAGTGCTGTTTTGGAACCATTAAAGCCATAGCTCAGCTCACTTAAGGAATTTACGATCGGACCGATTCCCATATAAATCTCTAATTTTTTTCGTAGCTTAGCCAGCTGATTTAAAATATCCCTCAGTTGTTTGACAGCGTCCCCACACAAGCAAATGTAATATTCATTTAGCTCCAATTGTCCAAAAAGTACAGGTTGCTTATATAGGATATTTTCTAGGTTGATGGCCAAAATGTTCGATGAATGATTTCCCACCTGCTTTAGTAATATTATTTGAAACGGCTCCTTCAATAGGAAGGGAAGCTTATGTATTCGTTCCATAATCGTACTGTGCATCGGCTCATCCTCAATCAAGGCTTTAAAGATGAAGTCGCCATTTTTTCGTTGCCATTCACTTTCGCTTTCTGTTAGTACCTGATGGACCATCATTTCTGTTGTCAATTGAACTAAATTGGCTATTTCACTCAATTCATTTGGGTTACCAGTGATACCAATGACCCCAATAACCTTGTCATGATATCGAATCGGCATATTAACGCCTGGCTTGCAATTTTGAAATTGACTGGAGAGCTTTTCGTCAATGAGAAGTGGCTGGCCGATCCTCACAACCTCTATGGCACCTTCATGTATCAAATCAATTCGTTCCTTATCTCCAGAAGCTAAAATAACACCGGTTGGACTTATAACATTAATATTATGATGCAGTCTTAACATGGTTTGATCGACAATTTCCTCAGCTAGCTTGATAGATAACATTTTATACACCCCGTATAAAAAAGATACTGTACTAATACAGTTATATTGTACACCTAACATAATGCAAATTTCCATAGATTCTCAGTATAATATTTGTAAGCGCTTAACTAATTTTACTAGAAAAGTATTTATGCAATATAAATAATCGGTTATACGAAAGGAGCGAGAGGATGAAGGTTATTATTAGTCCAGACTCTTTTAAAGGAACGTTAACAGCACTTGAAGCAGCACAAGCAATAGAAAAAGGCGTAAAACAAGTAAATGAAGACGTTGAAACGATACTGATGCCAGTAGCTGATGGCGGAGAAGGAACAGTAGACGCACTAGTGTTAGCAACGAATGGCCACTATGTGAAAACAACTGTACTAGACCCATTAGGACGAGAAATCGAAGCTTCCATTGGCGTACTGGGGAATCAGACGACTTGTGTCATTGAAATGGCTTCCGCTTCAGGGATTATGCTGTTGCATAACAATGAACGGAACCCTCGTGTAGCCTCAAGCTATGGTACTGGGCAATTGATTAAGTATGCATTAGATCAAGGGTTTCGAGATTTTATCATCTGTATTGGGGGGAGTGCCACAAACGATGCAGGTGTCGGAATGCTGCGAGCACTAGGGCTTCGTTTACTGGACCGAGATGGACGTGATGTACAAAAAAACATTGATGGCTTATTTGACATAAGAAGGCTAGATTTTACGAACTGGGATGCTAGATTAGCAGATAGCAAAATTTCAATTGCCTGTGATGTCGATAATCCATTAGTGGGTGAAAAGGGCGCATCCGCCATATTTGGCCCACAAAAAGGCGTTCAAGAGGGTGAAGTTTTGTACTTTGACCAGGCGCTCACTTACTTTGCAGATGTTGTAGAGAAAGAAAAGGGAATTCGTCTGCATGACTATAAAGGAGCTGGTGCTGCTGGGGGAATGGGTGGCGCTTTAATCGCCTTCCTAAATGGAGCGTTTCAACAAGGAATTCAGCTTGTTCTTGATGTGATGAAGTATGGCGAAAAAATTCAGGGGGCAGATTTTGTTGTCACTGGGGAAGGGAAATCGGATAGGCAAACGCTGCATGGAAAAGCGCCTTATGGAGTTCTAGAATGTACAAGGGAATCCGGGATACCGACTGTGCTACTTTCAGGCTGTATCGAAGAAAGTGATAAAGAGCAATTAGCTGAGCACTTCCAATATATTTTTTCCGTAGCGAGTGATTCGATTTCAACTGAGAAAGCGATGTCAGAAGCAGCGAGCAGTTTAACACAAAAATCTTATGAAGTGTTTCAAAAATTAGTTAACTAAGGGGGAAAAGGTATGTTGTTCTTGATTATTTTATTAGGGGTATTATTCGTTGTATTTGCAACTGCAAAGCTAAAGCTTCATCCGTTTTTAGCATTGATTCTGAGCGCATTCTTCGTAGGGATTGCATCAGGCATGCCGTTGTTAGATGTTGTATCTAATATAACTGGCGGTTTTGGTAGCTTAATGACAAGTATCGGGATTGTCATCGTTGCCGGTACAATGATTGGGGTAATTTTGGAGCGTTCTGGAGCGGCTCTTCGTATGGCAGAGGTAGTACTTCGAGTAGTTGGGCCGAAACGTCCACAGCTGGCAATGACCATTATCGGATATATTGTATCAATTCCAGTATTCTGTGATTCTGCATTTATTATTTTATCAAGCTTACAGAAATCATTAGCAAAACGTGCAAAAGTAACAGTAGCTTCTATGGGTGTTGCATTAGCAACTGGTTTATATGCAACACATGTTTTAGTACCACCAACGCCAGGTCCTATTGCGGCAGCTGGTAATATTGGAGCATCCAATTATTTAGGAACAGTCATTATCGTCGGGTTAATCGTAGCCATTCCAGCTGCATTTGTCGGATACTTATGGGCTGTGAAGGTAGCGTCTAAAATTCAAGTACCTCTAGATCAGGAAGAAGCAATGGATTATGATGAAATAATCAAATCCTTTGGTGAAATGCCTTCTACATTTAAAGCGTTTCTTCCTATCGTATTGCCAATTATTCTAATCGGTATTGGTTCAGTGGCATCTCTAGTAGGTGACCCAGAGTCTGGCGTCAATATGTTCTTTAGATTTTTAGGTAGTCCAGTAGTGGCATTACTTTTAGGCGTATTTGCAGCATTCCCATTACTGCCGAAGTTAAATGAAGAAACATTAACGGGTTGGATTGGCGATAGCTTAAAGGATGCAGCGCCAATTTTACTAATCACTGCAGCCGGGGGATCATTTGGCACAGTAATTAAGGAAACTGGTGTAGGTGACCTGCTTCAGCAAATGGATTTAGGTGCATTAGCAACAGGTTCGTTGTTCTTACTTGTTCCATTCCTGATCGCAGCAGCTCTTAAAACAGCACAGGGTTCATCAACAACGGCTCTTGTCATCACATCAACTTTAGTCGCGCCAATGTTAGTAACAGCCGGCGTAGAAGGTGCACTTCCATTAGCCTTAGTCGTAATGGCAATCGGTGCTGGTGCAATGACTGTTTCCCACGTAAACGACAGCTTCTTCTGGGTTGTTACACAATATAGCGGGATGGAAGTAACGCAAGCCTATAAAGCACAAACAATGGCGACACTATTACAAGGTGTCACAACGATTGTGTTTACGATTATTTTGTGGTTGATATTTGTATAACTAGTCAAAGCATACTTGCATAAGTGCAAGTATGCTTTTTTCAAATTATCTATATATGTTTGATTAAAAATCCCGTGTCTCTAGAAAATTCTGTTATTCAATGTAGTGTAGTGCTTTAATTTAAAAATTTTTAATTGGATACAGAGTAAAATCCCTGCTTTCAATATAAAAGTAGGGATTTTTGGCGTTTT
>NZ_QJTJ01000049.1 GCF_003217295.1 Ureibacillus chungkukjangi | reverse complement strand
CATTCATTGATTCATGCCCATTTATATAACGTTCAACTGCTTGAATTTTTTGTTCGATAGAAAATTTAGCCATAAAAAAACCCCCGTAAAAGTTAGATTAGTGTCTAACTTTTACGGGGCAGTTCAACTTAAAGGTGTCTTTTATTTACTTAAATGAATTTAAAACCGTTTCTAATTTCATTCCTCGAGAACCTTTTAATAAGATTAATGATTTTTCATTTGCATGACGTTTTATATAATCTACAATCTGATCGTAATCATTCTCAGTATGCATTAAGTATTCGTTAGCAAATTTTTGTTTTAACTGTTCATATAGCCACTTCATTCTAGTGCCATATAAACAAACTCTTGAGATTGCTTCAGCATCAATGGCGTTTGCGATTTGCTCGTGAAATTTTTGCTCGTCATCACCTAACTCAAGCATGTCACCTAGCACTAACCATTTATCCTCACGCAACGAAGTCGATTGGACAAAATGGATAGCTGCCATCATAGAGGTAGGTGCAGCATTATAGGCATCATTGATAAATAATATTCCTTGTTCAGTAGGAACCAATTGCATACGCATATCTGTTAATGATACTTGTGATAGACCCTCGCGAATTTGCTCATTAGTTAAGCCAAGATTTTTCCCCAATAAAATGGCATTTAAGCTATTCTTCACTTGGTGCTTCCCTAAAACAGGAATAAAGAATTCTCCATTCACTTCACCTTGAACAGTAAAACGACTTCCTTTTTCAGTTGTTTCAATCGACGTTGCTACTAAGTCATTCGACGTATTGAAGCCAAAGCCTTTAGATGTAAGCTGTGCTTGTGAATTTACCAAATTTTGAAGTAGAGGCTCATCACCGTCAAAGAATAGGATGCCATCCTCGTTCAAGCCAAGGATAATCTCGAATTTTGCTTTTGCAATTCCTTCACGCGAACCAAGGTCCTGCATATGCGCTTCCCCGATATTAGTAATTACAGCAAAATGCGGCTTCGCAAGTTTTGTTAAAAATTCAATCTCACCAAAACCACTCATTCCCATTTCTAAAACCGCAATTTCAGTATCTTCATCAAGATTTAATATCGTAATAGGTACACCTAATTGATTATTAAAATTACCGATTGTTTTTTGTACTTTATAAAATGGCGTTAACATACTTGCTAAAATATCTTTAGACGACGTTTTTCCATTCGAGCCTGTTACACCAATAAATTTAGCTTGATGTTCATGACGATAAGCACGAGCCATTTCTTGCAAAGCAAGCTCTGCATCCTCAACAAATAAAACAGGCATATCTGTCGGAGGGTTTGGTTCATCTCTTAACCAAAGAGTGGCAGCTGCCCCTTTTTCAAAAGCCTGTGCAACATATTTATGTCCATTAACAGACTCACCGCGAAAAGGAATAAATAGATCTCCTTCTGAAATTGTTCTTGTATCAATGGAGACTCCCTTTATAATCGTATCAGAATAGCTTTGGCAATCAATATTTATCCAATTGGCAATTTCTTTTAATGTTCTTTTCATGTCAATTCACTCTAATCTCGGTTATATTGTAATTGTTGTTTTTCTGTATGACGTTCAATTGCAAGCTCAATTAAGCTATCAATTAATTGTGGATAGCTAACGCCAGTATGCTGCCATAATAACGGATACATGCTTACTGGTGTGAACCCAGGCATTGTATTCACTTCATTAATATAAACTTCATTATTTTCTGTTACAAAGAAATCGGAACGAACAATTCCTGAGCAATCTAAAATTTTAAATGCACGAACAGCCATATCCTTCATAGTGCTTTCCACTTCAGAAGAAATTTCAGCAGGAATAATAAGCGCCGTTGAACCATCTTTATATTTAGATTCATAATCATAAAACTCAGTCACTGGTTTGATTTCACCGGCTACAGATACTTTAGGGTCATCATTTCCTAATACACCCATTTCAATTTCACGTGCTGTAATACCTTGTTCAACGATTACTTTACGATCATATTGGAAAGCAAACTCGATTGCTTTGACTAACTCTTCTCTATTCATAGCCTTACTAATCCCAACACTTGAACCAAGATTAGCTGGTTTTACAAACATCGGCCACCCCAAATCGCATTCACATTTTTCGATAAGGTCCTCGGAGCCGTTATTCCATTCGTTTCGAATAAAGTGAACATAAGGAACCTGCTTTAAGCCCGCTACACTAAATAGCTGTTTCATCGTTACTTTATCCATACCAGCCGCTGAAGCCAATACGCCATTTCCTACATACGGGAAATTCAGCACCTCTAATAGTCCTTGCACTGTTCCATCTTCCCCATTTGTTCCGTGTAACAAAGGAAAAACTACATCAAATTGAGCCTGGGAATTATTATCTAAAATAAATTCTGTAATATTATTTGGTGATACTTCTTCGCTTTTAAATTGTAATTGTTCAATCGATTCAACTGGCTTTGTTAACTGAGGTCCTCTTAGCCATTGACCATCCAATGTTATGAAAATCGGATATACATCATATTTTTCATAATCAATAGCTTTTGAAACGGCTGTCGCTGTAGATAATGATACTTCATGCTCAGCAGACTTCCCTCCATATAATAAACCAACGCGCTTTTTCATTTTTTGACCCTCCAAATATTGAGTAGTTCTAGTTTAACACGAAAACTTAGTTCTTAGAAAACTAGGCTTATCGAAAAGACGTATAGCAAAACGCCTTAGTTGCACTTTGTATTTTTTTCTACCAACTAACACATGGTATTTAGTAAGCAAAAAAAGTGAAAAAACCCCCTGTCAAAAATGTGCTATGACAGAAAGTTTTAAGTGATTTTGATTAGTTCATCGTAGTTTTGTTTTATTATAATGTCTAAATCATCCCAAACCTCATCGGGATAATCATAGTCAGAAAGAGTACGTATTTCAACACCATAACAGTTATTTTGTTTCTCCATTTTGTACAGAGATAACAAGGCACCCTCTTTTATAAATGGTCGATATGCCTTTAATACTACCGGATCTAAAGTGGGAATCGTATCCTTTGATTTTCTACGCCAAAAACTACCGTTACCTTCTTTTTCTTTTATCAGCTGATTAAATAAATTAGTAACAAGATATTCCGAATCATTTAAATACCTATAATAAACCTTTGTTAACTTGTCATTTTCGGATGAATAGTACACATACCGATTTTGTAGCTTAGAATAAAACGGAGTATAGATAGGCTCTTTCTTATGACTCATGTAAAGTAGCTCTGCCTGTTCAATTGCAGTTAACTGATTAACATCCTTCTCACTTGCAAAATCAATCCAGCATAAATCACCATCAGCATCATCCATTTCCTTAACAAATTTCGGTAATTCATCAATGGGTATGAAGTCAAACTGCGTATGCATATTGAATGATCCGTCATCGTAGCCATGTTTTAATAATAATAAATTTGGTATTGGGTCGACTGAGCTAACAAACTGCTTTAACGTCAGGCCACTGTATATCACAAAATGATCAACATCATTCATATGTACAAACAAATGATGCATAAAATCATCCGCAGTTTTTTGTTTTCTTGCCATAGGCTCACTCCCCAATAATTCAATACAATAGTTATTATATGATGTAACTTATAAATTTGAAACATTTTCATTTCCATTTCGTCGTAACTTTACGCACTCCAAGTATTTATGAAAATAAGAGCAAAAAATTAGCTGTTTGTTAGAATAGCTTCAGCCAATATCTTACACCTTTTTAACATAGATACGATAGTCCCCTTTTATTCATTTCTATGTTAAAGTAAAATGTACAAGTTCGAAAATTTTTTCTAAAATCTTTAAGATTAATTAGGTGAAATAAAATGGAAAATAACCAAAACTTCGCAGGCCGTTTTGATTGGAAGCTTGCTTTAATTATTTTATTATTTCTTATCGTTAGTTTGTTAGCTATTTCTTCTGCACAGACAACTGGACAATATGCTTCAAACTTCGTATTGCAGCAATTAGTAAATTACGTGATTTTTGCCATCATTGTCGCATTTGTAATTTATTTCGATCCTGACCAATATAAGAAAATGGCATGGTATTTATATGGCTTCGGTATTGTATTATTGATTCTTTTAGCTGTTATTCCCGCATCAGAAAGTGGTCCTGTTATCGAGCGTAACGGGGCAAAAAGCTGGTTTTCAACGCCAATCGGAAGCATTCAGCCTTCTGAATTTATGAAAACCTTTTACATTCTTGCTATGGCATGGGTCATTAGTAAGCACCATGAAAAATATTTTATAAAAAGCATTAAATCAGACTTTATTTTATTAGGTAAAATCGCGATAACTTTACTTATTCCTTTAACATTTATCATGATGCAGCCGGACTTAGGTTCTTCCTTAGTATTCTTGGCAATTACTGCTGCATTAATCATTGTAGCAGGTGTCTCATGGAAAATTATTCTACCTGTATTCGCATCTGCCGTTGCTATAGGCGGCTCTTTACTTTGGATGGCTCTATATATGCAGGAATTCCTAGAGGATAAATTCGGCTTGCAGCCATATCAGTTTGCCCGTATCTACTCTTGGTTAGATCCATACTCTTATTCGTCT
Organism: Ureibacillus chungkukjangi; assembly: GCF_003217295.1. GTDB lineage: Bacteria > Bacillota > Bacilli > Bacillales_A > Planococcaceae > Ureibacillus > Ureibacillus chungkukjangi. The sequence goes on along the minus strand of NZ_QJTJ01000049.1, from coordinate 7,591 downwards.
GGCTCTGGATATCATTTAATCACTTCATTAAATGCCATTGGGTCTGGTGAAATCTTTGGTAAAGGGTATTTAGACCGTGAAGTATATGTAGCAGAAAGTCATACAGATTTTATATTTACGGTAATTGGAGAAGAATGGGGCTTCATCGGAGCAAGCTTTGTAATATGTCTATACTTCCTGTTAATTTATCATTTAACAAAATTGACATTAACCTTAAAGGATCCTTTCTGTACGTACGTTTGTGCAGGAATAATAGCAATGATTACCTTCCACGTGTTCGAAAATATTGGAATGACGATTCAGCTTTTACCGATTACTGGTATTCCGCTACCATTTATAAGCTATGGCGGTAGTTCCCTAATGGGTAATGCCCTAGCAATCGGCTTAGTATTCAGTATGAAGTACCATTATAAATCATATATGTTTGCAAGTAATGATGACGACGAGTAACACTTTAAAATTATAAGCCTACCGAAAAAATCCCGACCATTTCTAGTCGGGATTTTCTTATGCTAATTCTCATTATTATTTTATACTTGTGGTGTTTGAGTTGGTGGTGTTAATACTTTTAGTAATTCAAGACGGGATTTTGTAATGGTTGCAGTAACACCTAATTTAGATAAATTTGAAACAATTTTCTTTAAGTCTACTTCCTTCGTCATGCTTATCCACCTAACCTTCTTTATATATTATAAATAACGTATTAACTGCCTAAAAGTTTCAAATTAAATAGCTCTAACTTAATAATTCTTATGTCTATAATAACATGCTTGCCTTGCCTAATATTTTTCAATTATGTTACAACTTTGAAAATGTCAACTAAATAGCATTTCATTTTATTAAATATCCAAGAAAAATTTGTTTCAATCTTTGCTACTAAAGGAATTATAACCTTTAATCAATCAAATCAAACATCAAAATAAAAAGTCACATTTTGTTCACATTTACTAATTTCTCCTAAATTTTTCTTTTCAATTTCTTACTTATTATTTAAAAATAAGGGTAACAATTATATAGATAATTAGATACAAAGATATTTCTAACTAATAAGTACATGAATATCTAAAGCATTGCGTATATTAAAGTGCTAATGCTTTCATGTTGTGCATTCATAATGCATTATGAAATTGCGAAGTCCGATAGTTTTTGGAGGTAAAAGAGTGCAAAGAGAAAATTCAAATTCAATCTACTTACCAAATGAACTAGAATATTTTCGAAACGAAATTGAGTCATCAGTAGTAAGCTCTTTATGGCTTACCCCTACCGATGGAACCCCCTCTTTAACCGAAAGCAAGCTTGCAGGATAACCCTATTTACCTAAGTCTCATTTGTGTCCAAAAGATACAAACAATGAATTTATGCCCTTATTGGCTCAAATAAATTTTGCACAATTACCTTCCAGCCCCCTTTTTCCTAATAAAGGGCTGTTACAATTTTTCATTTCGAATAAATTTAACCATCCGATTGAGGCAAAAGTGGAATTGCTCTTTCAACAAGATTTCAAAATTCGTTACTTTCCAGAAGTTTTAAACGAAGACCAATTGAAAATAAGTTTTTCTTATTTGAATATTAACAGCGATTCTACAATCCAAAAGGAAATGAAGCTAGATTTTTACGGAAAACTTGAGCCAGTTTCTGTATTTGATTATAGAAGAGAACATCTCTTGCAAGCTTCACAATTTGGACGTGAAGTTATAAGTGATGATGGAAGAACCTTTGAGGATATCTATTTTGAAAACTTTCTTGCTGCCGAACACAAATTAGGTGGCTATCCATATTTTATTGAATATGATACAAGAAAGGATTCAACATTCCTAAAAAAATTCGATACTTTGTTATTGCAAATCGTTTCGAATGACGAGCAAGGGATTATGTATGGTGATTCTGGTATTTTAAAATTTTTCATCAATCAGCAAGCTCTTAAAGACTTAGATTTTTCGTCTGTTTACTTTATCGCTGAACAGTTCTGATTTTAGCTGCAATACTACAATTCATTCACTTGTTAAGCTATAATTATTTTATAAAAAATAAAGTAGGTGCAGTTATATGAGTATTTTCTTCAATACCATATCTGTTATTCCGATTATTCTCATATTAAATATCGTTCTTGCTATTATGGTGATCTTTTTAGAAAGAAAAGACCCTTCCGCAACATGGGCTTGGACACTTGTACTTTTCTTTCTGCCGCTAGCCGGATTCATATTATATTTGTTGCTTGGTCGACCAATGCGTAAAAAGCATTTGTTTCGCTGGGAGGGACAAAAAGATATTGGGATTGATAAACTAATCTCTTATCAAATCGAGGCCCTTGAAGAAAATTCACTGGATTTCAGGTTCGATGAGGTTGGAAAATATAAAAGTTTGATTCACATGAACTTAAAAACAAGCGACTCTGTTCTGACGCAAGATAACGATGTTCAGCTTTACGATGATGGGGCTAAAAAATTCGAGGACTTACTTGAGGATATTGAGAGTGCAAAAGATCATATCCATGTACAATACTACATCTTCAAATTAGATAATTTAGGAAAACGTATTTATACAGCTCTTTTAAAGAAGGCACAGCAAGGTGTAAAGGTTCGGATTCTTTATGATGAAATGGGTTCACGAGGCTTGAGGAAGAGGCATTTCAAGTCTCTCCTTAAACTTGGAGGAGAGATAGAGGTCTTCTTCCCTTCTATTTTCCCCCTTATCAATCCTCGATTAAACTTTAGAAATCACCGTAAAATTGTCATTATTGACGGACGCATCGGTTATATCGGCGGGTTTAATGTTGGAGACGAATATTTAGGATTAAATAAAAAATTTGGCTATTGGCGAGATACCCATTTACGTATTGAAGGGAGTTCTGTTCACCCTCTTCAAACTCGCTTTTTACTCGATTGGAACCAAGCAAGCGATAATAATATTATCTATTCTGAACGCTACTTCCCTGCAATTCCGAAAAAGGGCGATATTGCTGTTCAAATCGTTTCAAGTGGGCCTGATACAGAATTTCCTGCCATCAAAAATGGGTATTTGAAATTACTTATGAGCGCAAAGCGTTATATTTACATCCAAACTCCTTATTTCATACCTGATAATAGCTTTTTAAACGCTATTGAAATCGCTGCACTTTCAGGAATTGATGTACGCATTATGATTCCTAACAAACCTGACCATATGTTTGTTTACTGGGCTACCTATTCTTATGTTGGCCAGTTATTACGTGCTGGAGCTAAAATTTTCATTTATGAAAAAGGATTTATCCATGCTAAATCAATTGTTATTGACGATGAAGCTTCAACAGTGGGCACAGCTAACATTGATGTACGAAGCTTTAGTTTGAATTTTGAAGTGAATGCTTTTATTTACGATCGGACACTTTCCCATCAACTAGCAGAAATTTTCGAAAAGGATATATTAGATTGCACAGAGCTAACGCTTGAAAAATATGAGAATCGGGCAGGTATCATTAAATTTAAAGAATCTATTTCTCGATTATTAACACCAATTCTATAATCTACTCGCTCTAATAAAAAAGGATGACGCATTTAATCGTCATCCTTTTTTCTATTCAACACCTAAGTATTCTTCTAGTGTGACACCTGATTCTTTCACTTTCGTGGCAACATCGACACCTAAATATCGGAAATGCCAAGATTCATACATATATCCTGTAATGGCTTCTTTCCCTTGTGGATATCGGAGGATAAAGCCGTATTTGTGTGCATTTTCAACTAGCCATTTCCCAGCTTCTGTTTCACCAAATTCTTCAGTTAACCATAAATCCTCTTCCCCTTTTTCACCGATATCAAAAGCTAATCCAGTCTGATGCTCAGAGTATCCAGGTCTTGCACTATAGCGATCTGCGTTATCTTGCCCATCGCGACTTACATAATTATTATAAAGTGTATCTTGATATTCAAAAGAACGATAAGTACTAAATGCTACAAGATCAAAACCAGAAACCTTAGCATCTGTTGCCATTTGTTCAAAGGCTTTACGCGCCTCTTCACTTTCCCCTGGAGCAAAAGTACTTGGTAACGGATACTTTTTATTTGCTAATAGAACCCCCTCAACAAATGTAGGCTCTGTTGGCAATTGTTGCCCCTCAATATAACCGTTATTTGTAATAGGCTGTTCTGTTTCGGCCTGTTGGTCTTCTGTATTAGGTGTTTTTGCTTCATCTGTAGGCTTTATATTATCCTCTTCAATTTTAGTAGTATCTTCTTGGTTTGCATTTTGTTCATTTACATCTTCAACCGGAGCTGGTTCAACTGTTTGGAGGTTAAAGTTACTTTGATTGAAATAGTAAAACACCCCAATAGCCGCAGCTATAATAACTACTACACTAGCACTAATCCATATGTATTTCTTTTTGCTATTATTCTTATTACCGAAAGTTGTAGTTCTTTTCATAATCGTATAAGCCTCTTTCCGTATACAATGCTTTAATTTTAGCACTGTTTTCCCCGTTTGACTGTATTATTTTTCTTAAAAATTCTAGTCACCTATTGCGAGCATTATAATCTTTAGATAACGTATTTAAATTACCGTAGATAACAAAAAGCCGAGGCATATGACCCCGACTTTTTAGATTATTTTTTATCTAAAGAAACTGTTTCCGTTCCTGCTTCTGGCACAGGCTTTGCTGGATGATCAGTGAAATACTTTCTTCCAATATACGTTTGAAGAATTAGCAGTATACCACTTACCGACCAATATAAAGGCAGTGCAGCCATAGATGTGAATGAGATAAACACGATCATAATTGGCGAGATATAAATCATTAACTTCATTTGAGCCTTTTGAGCTTCAGGAACGGTCCAAAGTGACACTTTCGCTTGTACAAAGTATACGATACCAGCAATTATTGTCATTAAGATATCAGGTGATCCTAAATTGAACCATAAAAACTCATGTGATTTTACATCATCAGAGTAAAGTATTGCAAAATATAATCCCATAATGATTGGCATTTGGATAACTATTGGTAAGCAACCCATATTTAAAGGATTGATTCCATTTGTACGATATAAGCTTAGCATTTCCTGTTGAATTGCCATTTGTTCTTCTTTTGTTTGAGCAGCCTTTAATCGTTCTTGGATCTCGTCCATTTTCGGTTTTACAACATCCATTTTGGATTTCATTGCCGATTGTGAACGGTAATTTTTTAACATGAACGGCATTAAGATTAAACGAACGCCAATTGTGATTGCGATAATTGCTAAACCGTAACTTCCGTTAAACAAATCATTACCTAAGAATTCTAATAACCAGTTCATCGGTTTAACAAACGTACTATAAAAGAAGCCTTCCTGATTTTCAACAGCTTGACACCCTGTTAACACGAACAGCATAAGGCCTAGCATTGAAAAAAGTTTCAGTTTTTTCATTTTTCCACCTACTATTTTATTTAGCTAAATTGAAGTATACAGTAATAACTTTATGAATATCAAATACGAGGTCATATAATAGGAAACTATATTAATGACAAGAATAAGGTTATTAGAAAAATACAACTCGACCAATTTTGGTCGAGTTGATGACGCATCATAGTATAAGCATTTCACTATTTACCAAAAAATCTGCATGCTGCATCAACTTTGCATTATACGTTTTCATACTCAACTTCCGGAATTTCAAAGCGGTAGAATTCATGATGTAGCTCATCACGGAAATGCTTCGGTGTTACACCTGTATATTTTTTAAATATTCTTGTGAAGTAGCTTTGGTTACAAAAATGGAATTGATCAGATATTGACGTAATACTTTTATTTGTATGACGAAGATAATATTGTGATTCTTCTACTCTTCTAACATTTAGATACTCTACTAATGTTATGCCAACATGCTCTCTAAATATTCTAGATAAATGGCTAGTACTTATATGAAATTTTTGAGCAATTCTTTCTACTGTTAAATCATTTTCAAGCTCATCATTTATGTACATAATTACCTTATTTACTGTTTGGTGTCTAAAGGTTGGCTGTTTTCGATCTGCTATAAAGTAAACGTAAAAATCAACTAAATCATCAGCAAATTGCAAGAACTCTGCATCTTTCATATTGTTTTCTATCATATCCGCACAGGCAAGATTAAAAGCAAATGCCTTTTTTGAAGGTACTTGATTATCTAAAAGCTTGCGAGCAACAATTGATGAAAGGATTACAAAATAATTTCTTACCACTTTGATTACTTGTTTTCCGAATCTGATTGATAAAATATCTATTATTTCGTGCAAAGATTTTTTTGCTTTTGCCGACTCTAAGTGAAAGATTTCAAATAACAGCTTAGATTCAATATTATAAAAATCTTCAATCCCGTTATATTGATTTATACTATCAATCTCTTGAAAGTACCTTTTAGAAATTGTTTCAGATATTGAATGTGGAAATAGCTGCATAAATTACCCCATCTTTCTTCAGAATACAATTGCAATATTGTTATATTCTACAACAATACACATCGACTACTGTAATATAACCTAAATTAATTAAAGAATATAGTTTTTTTAATAGATTTTTCTATGAAATAACTGACTTAATGAGTATTTTTTGCTAAAAATTTAGCTTAAATTATTCTACTAATAAGAATAAAGAATTAATTATGTATGACTAAAGTGAATATTACCATAATTTCGCATATTTTCAAACTCTATTTTATACATATAGGAAAGTTTAACAGTTTGTCTTATTAACCTAAGGACTTTTTATCATTTTAGCTCGAACAAAGCTAAGTTTTCTAATAAAGAATGGCAAATTTCAGCATACTTTCTATATAAATTCTAAATACTAAGGATACATGAAACCTGCACTTTCCTATTAGTATACGGTACGCTATTTTTATTGGAAACAATAAAAAGTGACAAAAATAAGAATGTATTTTTTATATTTGCAGAAAATTAGCGTGCTTGCCGGTAATCTTCTCTATTTTATTTATTACAAACTGTAGTAAAATAGATGTTATATGATATAAAATGTATACAAAATGAGGTGTCTTAAATTGGAACCAAAGCAAATAGAAGAAATCATGGAGATTATTAAAGATTTCTTTCCGGAGAATACGTCGATTGCAATATCGGATACAAATGAATATTTATATTATCAGCCTAGTAAAAAGGTAGATTTAAAAATTAAGCCAGGCGATCCTATAAAAGATGGCTCTGCAGCACACAAAGCACTATCCTATGGTCAAAAAATTAATACATACATCGAGTCTGATGTATTTGGAGTTCCTTACTATGGGATGAGTATTCCTCTTATAGAAGAAGGAGAAACAAAAGGTGCTATTACAGCAATCTTCCCTCAAAAGCCGTCACCATTTTTAACAAACTACATTACCATTAAAATTGATGATTGTTGGTACCCTATCAAACACGACCAAGTAATTTATCTTGAAACACAATTACGAAAAACTTTTGTTAAAACAATGGGACGCGAAGGATATCACCGTTTAAATTTAAGTGATTTAGAGTTATTCTTAGCACCTGATTCATTTATTCGCTGTCACCGTGTGTTTTGCAAGATAAAAGTGCAGAAGAATGCAAAGAAAAATACACAAGCTTGCCAGCCTTCATCTGAGTATTCATTTTTGTCTTGATAATGCG
>NZ_QJTJ01000048.1 GCF_003217295.1 Ureibacillus chungkukjangi | reverse complement strand
CGCATTATCAAGACAAAAATGAATACTCAGATGAAGGCTGGCAAGCTTGTGTATTTTTCTTTGCATTCTTCTGCACTTTTATCTTGCAAAACACACATCTCACTCTTTAAATCATTAGTAAATTGTATTGTGGTAAAATGCTCATAGACGATATTGTTTTGATTATCGAGAAGAACAAAATTTTTATAATTTTTCTTCGTGATAATCTCGAATATTTTACTAGGTATATTTACTTTATTTATGTAATGAAATAACTCTGTTGCTTGTTCTAATGATCTAATAATCGTTACCTTGCTAGCGTGAATTAGAAATCCTTTTAGACCGTATGCTTCACTTGTTTTTAAGGTAATTGTATCTCCAATAATTTGCTTATAGCCTTTATTTTTCAGCTCTACAATTAAAGGGGGAACTTCATCAGTATGTTCAATTGTGAATACTGAAATAGGAAGATCCATTAAATCGATTGTCGACTTCGCAAATGTGGTTATATCAGGAAAACTAATAAGTGCAGATTTATCGCTTAAATTTGAAGCTAGCGTAAGCGAACGAATCATATCGTAGCCTGTAATATTCATATCAATAACGGGCGTTTTCACTGCCTCTTTAATGAGCCTGGCTGTAGTGCCTCTACTAATGAATATATTTGTTTCATATTCTTTTGATAATGCAATATCAACACCCGCTTGTAATTCTCCTATAGATACACAGATCTTCATATCGGGAAAAAGTGGAGTACATTCTTTTATTATAGGTAACATTGCTTCATAGGGTGCAATTATATGTACATTTATCTTCATACTTTGAGCCACCTTTCTACATTTAAGTATAGCTTTACGAGGTCTATGTAGTATCAAATCAGATTTTAATATTTATTGTATCATGAAGTTTAACTAGTAGAAATGAATAGGTGTAAAATCAAGGGAAAGTCGGTTTATTTTGAAGTTTTCCCTCTATTATTCAAGTTACAAAAAACCATTTTCATAACTGATTTAGAAGTTTGTTTCTTCTAAATCAGTTATTTTTTTTGCTTTAAAAAATGGGAGAAAACGCTATTACATAAGTGTTTCAGGTGGAATATAAAAATATTTCATTTATTACAAATATTACAATTTATTTCTATTTTTATATCAATATGTATATTTCTGTAAGTCCGTGGACAGAACTTATTTCGTAATTCAATTACAAATTTCGAGATTAATTGTCAGGAGGACGAAGAAATGAAAACTAAATTAACCTTAATGATGCTACTTATCGTATTTTCGATATCTACAACAAATGTATATGGGATGGAAATTGATCGAGCTGCTATGCATACCGATGATGAAGAGGAGAGCTTAATAATCACAGATCCATTAGGTGACGGATTATTCGATGATGCGTTAGATCGTGATGTTGCATTTTACAAGATGCTACAACCAGAAGTTTACAAGGTAAAAGAAGGGGATAACCTATTCCGAATTGCTATAAATAACCAAGTTGAATTGAAGGACTTAATGGAGTGGAATGAACTATCAGATTATACAATACATCCGGGTATGGATTTAATTCTTTATGATGATGGAAGTGAAAAGGAAGAAGTAACGATAGTAGCGAATGCTTCCGTAAATACAACGCAAAATGTAGAAAAGAATGTGGCGAAAAAACAGCCAAGTAAAACGGAATCTAGTCAACCTAAAGTAACTCAGAGTTCGTCTGAAGAACCCGCTTCTGGAAAAGAGCTATTAGTAACTGCAACGGCTTATACGGCTTATTGCGAAGGCTGCTCTGGGACAACAGCAATTGGAATTGATTTACGTTCTAATCCAAATCAAAAGGTAATTGCAGTAGACCCAAATGTCATTCCATTAGGCTCAAGAGTGTGGGTTGAAGGATATGGAGAAGCGATTGCTGGTGATACTGGTGGAGCTATCAAAGGGAATAAAATTGATGTTTTTATCCCAACTCGTAACGAAGCACTTCAATGGGGCCGCAAACAAGTTAGAATAAAAATTATTAATTAATAACAAAAGCTCTAGGGATTATAAATCTCTAGAGCTTTGCTTTGTTTCGGTTAATTATTAATAATAACTAATATTTATACATAAAAGAAATTAAGCTGTAAACCAAATTTACATGTGAGTATCTTTTTATCTCAAAAGTTTGACATTTATGAATCGGAACTTTTTTCCCATGGTATAGTTTGAAAAATGTACATCTACGTAAGGTATAGCCTATGAATTTTATGAAATCGCATACATGTGGTATTGCTAGTTGTCTTAGTTTAAAGACAAAAAGCTTATCAGATAAGTGTTTATATAGTTATGTTAACTTTTCTGACATTGATGAAAATAATTTATGAAAATTGTATTGACATAAGGGGAATATAATGTAAAATTAAGTTAAATAAAGCGTGTTACATTTCCTAACATCATAGAATAATATAACGTAACATGAAGAATCTTTTTTTAAGAAGGGAGAATGAATTTTATGGAAGCTGTTGTAGTGCTAATGGATAACCTGTGGGTAGCGATTGGTGCAATTTTAGTATTCTTTATGTTAGGCGGATTTATTTTACTCGAAGCAGGTTCAACAAGAATGAAAAATGCTGGTCATGTAGCTGGCAAAACAATATTCACTGCTGGTCTTGGTACTTTAGTATTTTGGGCTGTAGGTTACGGGTTTATCTATGGAGATGGAAATGCATTTATCGGATTATCGAATTTCTTCTATGGAGATACAACAACCGCAGCAGATGCAGGTGGGCTAACACCAGCAGTCGATTTCTCTTTCCAAGTGATGTTCGCTTTAGTTGCACTGACAATTGCGTTTGGTGGATTTGCTGAGCGTGCAAAACTATCTGTCTACGTAATCTTTGCTATTCTTTTCTCTGCTTTAATTTATCCGGTAGTTGCACACTGGATTTGGGGTGGTGGCTGGTTAGCTGAACACGGTAAACAAGACTTTGCTGGCTCTACAGTAGTTCACTTAACTGGTGCAATGGCTGCTTTAGCTGCAACGATAATTTTAAAGCCTCGTATTGGTAAATATAACAAGGATGGCTCTTCAAATGTCCTTGCTGGGCATAACCAAGTATATACTACTTTAGGTGTTTTAATTCTTTGGGTAGGTTGGTTTGGTTTTAACGGAGCAAGTACTTTCGGTGTTGCTGATGGCTTCTTAGGATATGTTATCCTAAACACTCAATTAGCTGCTGGTGCTGGTGCAGTTGCCGCAATGTTTACAGCTTGGGTTAAAACTGGTAAAGCAGATGTACCAACAACATTAAATGGTGCACTTGCTGGTTTGGTTGCCATTACAGCTTCTTGTGGATTTGTAGCTCCTTGGGCTGCTGTAATCATCGGTTTAGTCGGTGGTGTAATGGTAGTATTCAGCATGCAATTATTTGAAAAACTTAAAATTGACGATCCAATCGCTGCTTTATCTGTTCATGGTACTGTAGGGGTATGGGGTACACTTTCTAACGGTTTATTCGCTTTACCTGCATTATCAACTGACATCGGTTGGGGTCAAGCTGGATTGTTCTATGGCGGTGGCTGGGAACAATTAGGCGTTCAAGCTTTAGGTGTTGTTGCTTCTGGTGCTTACGCATTTGTAGTTGCATTTGTTCTTCTTAAAATTATGGATAAAGTTATGGGTGGTCTTCGAGTTACAGAAGAAGAAGAAATCATGGGCTTGGATATTTCAGAGCATGGTAGCTATGGATACCCAGAGCAAATGGCTTTAGAAGAAGTAAAATTAACTACTGCTGCAACAAAAGATAAATTCTAGTAAACTACTAATCAAAAAAACCTTATACTTAAACAAAAAGCCTCTGACATTCAGAGGCTTTTTCTATAAAGGAAGTGATCTCTATGGAAACGTATGAGTCTATAAAGGAATGGAAGGATGCCCATATACCCTCCTACCTATCAAATAACGTTGAGCTCAATACATTTCATGATCAGGTAATGCTAAAAGTACTGGAAATTGCAATAGAAAGAACAACATTAAAGAAATCACCGTGTAAATTTACTTGGTTTATAACGGGTAGTGGGGGGCGCCTTGAACAAGGGTTAATCAGTGATCAGGATCATGGGATTGTTTATGAAAAATACACTACCGAAAATGACTTGTATTTTAAGAAGCTTGGTGAAGAATTATCAAAAGGATTAAATATTGTTGGATATCCATATTGTTCTGGCAATATAATGAGCTCAAACCCGATTTGGTGTAAATCATATAAGGAATGGAAAGTCCAGTTGTATAAGTGGATGGAAGAAAAAAGCTGGGAATCCATTCGATACTTGCAAATTTTTTATGATGCTAGAGCTTTGTATGGTGATACAGAATATATAAATCAATTAAAAACGATGATTTATGAACAGCAGAAAGACTATCCAACATTGTTGAAGCGTTTAATGGAAAACGTAAAGCTACTTAAAAATGCCATTGGTCCAATGGGTCAGATCTTAGTGGAGCAACACGGGGTTTACCAGGGGCATATTAATTTGAAATATGCTGCATTTCTACCTTACGTCAACTCGGTTCGACTTCTATCTATTAAAGAAGGTCTTATAGAGACCTCCACGTTAGAGCGGATTGAAGTGCTGCGAGAAAAGAAGGAATATGAAGAATTGCTTAAAGACAGCTATAGAAATTTCGAATTACTCATGAACTATCGTTTAACTTTATTTCAAGTAAAAGAGTATGATGATACGCACTATTTAAATTTAAAAAATCTAACGAAGGACCAAAGAAAAGAGATTAAACGAATTCTTAAATATGGGAAAAAACTCCATGATGCTGTAATTGAATTAGTGAACGTGAAAGAAATTTAAGGAGTGCAAATGAAAAGGGTGTTGATATGGCATTTGAACCATTTATGCAATTACTAAGAGGGATTCAAGGAAAGCGTGTACATGGTGGTATTGGTGGTATTCAGAATTCTCAGCAAATGGCTTATTTGAGACATTTACAAAAAGAGATTAATAAAGATGATGCATTGAATACACCATTAGATAAGTTGAAAGTGGTGGTTTTTGATATTGAGACTACTGGATTTTCTCCTGAAAGAGGAGATGCAATTTTATCCATCGGGGCAATAAAGATGAATGGGTTAACAATATTGGAGGAGCAACAATTTTATTCTCTAATTCATTATGAGGACGAAATTCCACAAGAAATCGTTCAACTTACCGGAATTACAAATGATTCCGTACGTGAAGCGCCGCCAATTTCAAATGTCTTAATGAACTTCTTCGAATTTGTACAGGATTCTACTCTTGTTGCCCATCATGCAACTCATGAAAGAAGTTTCATGCAATATGTAAGCTCAAAGCATTTTAAAACACTGTTTAAGCATCGAATTGTAGATACATCCTTTCTTTATAAATTAATAGATCGAGATTTTGATAATGTTTCATTGGAAAAACTTTGTATAGAAAATAATATACCGATTGTTGAGCGTCACCACGCATTAGGAGATGCAAAAATGACCGCTCAAATTTGGCGTATTTATGTAGAGAAAGTTATCGAATTAGGTTGCGAAACATTAAATGATGTATACAATCAATTTGCAAGAATATAATAATAGATTTTTATTTAGAGTGTAAACAAAGTCTTTTTCTTTGTTTACACTTTTTATGTGTGGATGAACTGCTTTTAATTTCCTTTTAAACATAAGCTATATTTATAGTAAAAAATCTTATATCATATTAATATAGTAAGGATTGAATAGTAATAGATTAACTTATTGACTTGATATAATAAATAAAATTCAATTTATAAGTTGGTTATTCTCATAAATGTAAAGAAAAGATAGGTGATAGAAAGATGGATAATATATCAAATGTTAATAATATTTTAAAAGATAAAATGAAGATTGTTCCTTTCAATGATGTGGAGAATTTATGTCTAGTTGGTCCAGTAAAGCTACCGGTAAAGCAAGAGGGTTTTGAAACAACTTTTCAATGGTACACATGGGTAACAACAGAGAAACAACATGATACAAAGGACTCTATACTTAATTCGATTGTCAAAGCAGAATTGGCATCAAAGCAGCAGTCTTCAGTATTGGTGTTTGGTGATTTTACAAACGCAGACGACGCAATTATTCGTATGCATAGTATTTGTCATACGGGCGATATTTTTGGGAGTCAGCGTTGTGATTGTGGCTATCAGCTTCATGAGTCTATGAAAATGATTGTTGAGCATGGCTGTGGTGCTATCTTTTATTTAGCGAACCATGAAGGTCGTGGAATTGGATTGTTCTCTAAGTCCTTGGCATATATTTTACAGGAAGAGGGCTATGATACGGTAGAAGCCAATCATGCACTAGGATTTGAAGATGATTCAAGAAATTATGAAGAAGCGATTCGTGTACTTGAGGCATTAAGATCTAAACCAGTTACATTGATTACAAATAATCCTCAAAAATTAGCTGCCTTAAAATCTCATGGTCTTCTTGCACATAATCATATTCCCTTATGGGGCGGTTTAACTGAAACAAATCGTCATTACCTTGAAACCAAGGTGAAAAAGTCTGGACATATTTCAGAAGAACAACTAACTGTTTAAGGAGTGTGTATGTGTAGTGATGAAGACAGACAGTGATTACATGCAATTAGCTTTAGAGTTAGCTGCTTCAGCCAAGGGAAACACAAATCCCAATCCATGTGTTGGAGCAGTTCTTGTAAAAGATGGTGTCATAGTTGGTACCGGCTTACATAGAAAAGCAGGTGAACCACATGCAGAGGTACATGCTTTTAATATGGCAGGGGAACACGCAAAGGGAGCAACCTTATATGTTACGTTAGAGCCTTGCTCACATTACGGCAAAACACCGCCTTGTGCAAATCTGGTCAAAGAATCAGGAGTTAGTCGTGTTGTAGTCGCTACTATGGACCCAAACCCATCAGTTGCTGGAAGAGGTATTAGTTTATTAAGAGCTGCAGGTATTGAGGTTGAGGTCGGCTTATTAGAACAAGAGGCACGTAAATTAAATGAACGCTTCATTCATAATATGGTAGCTAATAGACCGTTTGTTATTTCGAAATTTGCGATGACAATGGATGGGAAAATAGCGACTCATAATGGCCATTCTAAATGGATTACGAGTGAAGAGGCACGATTACAAGTACACAAGCTTCGTCATGAAATGGATGGAATACTGGTTGGAGTAGGGACCGTTTTAGCGGATAATCCATCCCTTACGACAAGGCTCCCACACCGTGAAGGGGAAAATCCTATTCGTATCATTTTAGATAGTGAATTAAAAACGCCGTTAAATGCTAATGTTGTCAATACGGCTGTAGCACAAACGATAATTGTTACGAGTGATGAGGTTGATGAGGCAAAGGTGAACCGGCTAACTGAAAAAGGAGTTCAAATCCTAACTGTTTCAAAAACGGAACAAGGGTTAAACTTGGAAGAAATGCTTGACGAATTATATGAAATCGGTATTACGGATATTTTAGTAGAAGGTGGAGCAGAGGTAAATGGCTCCTTTTTAAGAGCAGGATTAATTAATAAGGTTCTTGTTTTTATGGCACCTAAATTAATAGGTGGGCGTAATTCGAAAACGCCTTTTGCAGGTATGAATATTGATAGTATTGAGGATGGACTTCAGCTAGAATTCGATTCGATTGAACAAGTTGGTCCAGATTTATGTATTACAGCATATCCTGCGGTAGAAATTGTTTAAGCCGGTTGGTATTTACACAAGATAACCGATAGTAATTATCAAAAGAGAGATTTAGAAAGTAGGAGCTTTTTGTGAGATTTGGTTTTGATATTGATGATACACTCATTAATTTAAGAGAGCATGCATTTCATATTTATAATCGAAAGCTCAATCAAAGTATTGGGCTTGAAATATTTCGTGAATTAAAAACAGTAGAAATCCATGAAGCATTTGGATTAGATAGCGTAGCTGGCGGCAAGATGTGGAACAGCTTATTAGAGGAAATCTACTTCACGGATTGTCCAGCTTTTGTTGGAGCAATAGAGCTGTTAAACCAACTTGAACGTGAGGGACATGAAATCTTTTATATTACATCTCGTCCCAAAGGATACTGTCAAAAAACACGACAATGGGTGAAGGACAAAGGATTTCCCGTACATGATGAGCGTTTTTTCTGTGGTATGCAGGACCAAGAAAAAATCGATATTATAAAACAATTAAATTTAGATTACTACTTTGATGACAAGCCTGCAGTTCTTGATACATTAAAGGAGATTACAACAAGTATTTATGTGAAGGACCAATCCTATAATCAACAAGTGAGTATACCGAGAGTAAAGGAATGGACGGATTTTTCATATTAAAATATTCGAGATATCTTAGTTGCGATGGAATAAATCATATTTTTATGATATATTGATATCCTGATGTATTGAAATCGAAAGTTTTCTTGCATCGTCTGGCAGTGTGGTATATAATTATATCCGCTGTTTTTATTTGGTTTTATTGTTTAAGATAGGGCCATTCAATGACAAAAGATATACTATCAATATATCTTGCAAATATAAATGATAGGTGGAATATAAATGAATTACAGAGTTTTACTTTATTATCATTATACGACAATTGAAGATCCAGCTGCTTTCTCAGCCGAACATTTAAAGGTATGTAAAGAGATGAATCTAAAAGGTCGTATTCTAGCAGCAAATGAAGGTATCAATGGTACTGTTTCAGGTACGATTGAAGATACAAATGCTTACATGGAAATGATGAAGAATCATCCATTATTTAAAGGAATTGTCTTCAAAATTGATGAAGCTGACAATCATGCTTTCAAAAAAATGCATGTTCGTCCACGTCCAGAGCTTGTAAACCTAAGCTTAGAGGATGATGTGAATCCACATGAAATTACTGGTCGATATTTATCTCCAGAAGAATTCTTAAATGAAATGCAAGATGATAATACAGTAGTACTAGACGTTCGTAATACTTATGAATATGATGTGGGTCACTTCCGTGGTGCGATTCGTCCGGAAGTAGAAACATTCCGAGATACACCACAATGGGTACGTGATAACCGTGAATTATTTGAAGGAAAACGAGTGTTAACATATTGCACAGGTGGTATCCGCTGTGAAAAATTCTCTGGCTGGTTAAAGCGTGAGGGAATCGGTGAAGATGTTGGTCAATTGCATGGTGGAGTTGCTACTTACGGTAAAGACCCTGTTGCAAAAGGTCAGCTTTGGGATGGTCAAATGTACGTATTTGACGAGCGCTTAACAGTGCCTATTAACCAAGTAGAGCATGTAATCGTCGGAAGAGATCATTTTGATGGTACACCTTGTGAGCGTTATATTAACTGTGGAAACCCAGATTGTAACAAACAAATTATTAGTTCAGAAGAAAATGAATTAAAACATTTAGGCGGTTGCACAATTGAATGTTCAAAACATGAACGCAATCGTTTCATTGAAAGACATAATTTGACTGAAGAATTCGTTCAACAACAGTTAAAATGGCTTGAGGAGCAAGAAGTAAACGCATAATAGATAGCATGAATGGTGGGGAGATTTTTTCCTCACCATTTTTTACATACTATTGTTAAAATGCATCTACAACTAGAAATATGATAATATTTAAGATAATTAACGAGATAATGTGAGGTGAAGGGCATGACGAAGGCGCGTATTATATTACATGTCATATGAATAGTGAAGAAAGTGTCTTTAATTCTATTAATCTATGTATATGAAATATTTTTTGAATTTAATTGTGAATTATTATGGTGAGTGAAAATATGTCTAAATAATTTTTAAATATTTATTATGAAATAACACCCTTTCAAAATGAATAGGGTGTCTTGTATGTCAATCTATAAATAAGTGCAATAATATTTGTTATTTATATTTTTTTCTAATCAATAAAATCATTTATATCTATATTAAAACGTTTTACAAAAACGTCATCCTCTAGTCCAAATTTACTTAAATGGTTATTTCTCCCTATATGGCAATCTGAACATAATGTTATTGAATTTTCAATTGTTGATTCTCCTCCTAAAGAGAAAGGTATTATATTTGCTACTATCAATTGAGTTGAAGGGGCAGATAATCCACAAGCCTGACAAATAAAATTATCCCTAACAAAAACTTCATAGCGTCTTATGGATATAGATTTTATTTTATTTTTCAAATTAATATCTTTCGTTTCAATAATTAAAGAATCCGGATTATTTAGTAATAAGAGCTCCTCAACCTTTAGTTCAAGTTCATCTGCTATTTTTTTTAATAAACTATTCGAAGGATTACTTACGCCTCTCTCTACTCTACTTAATTGTGAGTGACTCATACCTATTCGATTTCCTAATTCCCTTAAACTAAGACCTTTCACTTTTCTAGAAATCATAATTTTTTCCCCTAAAGCATTCATCTAAAGCCTCCTGTAACGCTAATAGATAAATTATAAAATAGAAAGATTAAATTAGACAGTTTTTCAATCTAAAATATTATTGACTAAATATACATTTATAAATAAAATAATTTAAAACACCAATATGCACCGAAATGCACCAAAAAGAACCGGTGCGAACACATTTTTTTAGAAAATTATGATTTTTAAGTATAAAAAATTTTTAGACTTGAAATTCACTCTTCATAATTTGTAAAAATAATCAAGGTAAGAAAGGAAAGATTCGGTGGGCTTAATAAAAAAAATAGAAACAGCAGTAGGTACAATTTACGAAAGATATGATAGCGATAGTAAGATGATTCAAAGGACTGGCGCTGTTGGATTTGTAAAAGAATATAAAGGGAAAGTGTATTACATAATTACGGATATAAATGGGGTTAGTATTAAGGAAGCAAATAAATTTCTTAATTTTTCATTAGAGGATTCCAGTATTAAAAAGCGTGAGCAAGCTTTTTCAGCATTAAAAATATTTTATTCGTATATTAGTTTATTCCAGTTAAATAATTATAGGGACGGAATCGATAATGAGAACCTTAATAAGCTACTCAAATTCTTAAAAGGAGGGAAACAAAATGGTAATATCTTAGATTTTGATTTTAAATTGGAGAGGAAACATTCTACTTTACGACCTTATTTGTCAGTCTACAGAGAATTTTATGATGTAATTTTTAATATTAGAGAAGGTCCTTTGTTTAAAAAAACATTAGTTCAAAACTATCAACATGATACAAGTGTATATAAAACCGAAAAATATAGTGTAAATCCTAAAGCTTTAAAAATTACAGTTTTACCTAAATATATTAGAGAAAATGAATATCAAAAAATATTAGAAATTATTGATGATAAATTCTCGATAAGAGATAGGATCATTGTTATGTTGATGTACCAATATGGTCTTAGAATTGGTGAAGTTTTAGGTTTAACAATTGAAGATATCGATTTTGATAAGAATGATCTTGGTTACTTTGTCCTTAAATTAAGAAATAGAATAACTGATAAAAGTTTCCAACATGCTAAAAGATTGATGGTCCCTCAAAAAAGTGAAGATTATACAAAAGAGTATTACAGCTGGGAAGGTATTGGATTATGGACAATCCTTATAGAAGATGAAGAACTTATAGATTTAATTGAAGAGTATTATGAAGAATCTAGAGATGAAATTATTTTCAATAAATCCAAAAAAAAACTAGAGAACCTTAAAAATAAATCTAAAGCCGACAAAGTTTCTGAAAACAATAATGTTAGGGAAAATCAATATTTGTTTTTAAATCAACAAAATTACACTCCCTTAACTGCTTCTGGTTGGGGTTATAGGATAAAGCAAATCTTTGAACTAGTAGGAATAAAAACTGATAAAGAAACGAAAAAAAATAATTTAAGTCATCGTTTTAGGCATGGATTTGCAATGAAAAAAATTTCCGAAGGTTATGATGAAATGAGATTATACAAGGCATTACGGCATTCTGGACCGCATAGCGTAAAAATTTATTATAATCCGACTCCTGAAGATCAAGCGAGTATTTTAAAAAATCAAAAAGTAAACTTAGAAAATCGAGGTTTGAAATGACAAATTATTTTTATAAACAAATTCTTTATGAAGAGATTAATACCTTACGGGATAAAGATGAAAATCTTATTCTCCTTTTAAAAGGTTATATCGAAGGTTATTTCCCATTATTAGAGAGTGTAGGATCAGGTAAGGAAAGAGAGAAGTACATGTTTGCTAGTAAAAAGTTAATACAATTAGTTAATGAATATATAGAAAATGGAATGTCAACACTAAACTGGACAATCTTTATAAGGACCTGTTCTTGAATTCCACTGGCGATAAATAACCTAGTGTTCCGTGAATTCGAATGTT
>NZ_QJTJ01000047.1 GCF_003217295.1 Ureibacillus chungkukjangi | reverse complement strand
AGTGATGATGGCAAAGAGGTCACACCCGTTCCCATACCGAACACGGAAGTTAAGCTCTTTAGCGCCGATGGTAGTTGGGGGCTTCCCCCTGTGAGAGTAGGACGTCGCTTCGCTTGTTTCTTAATGTGGAGGATTAGCTCAGCTGGGAGAGCACCTGCCTTACAAGCAGGGGGTCGGCGGTTCGAGCCCGTCATCCTCCACCATAAATATGCCGGTGTAGCTCAGTTGGTAGAGCAACTGACTTGTAATCAGTAGGTCGAGGGTTCGACTCCTTTCGCCGGCATCGTTTAAATGGAGGGGTAGCGAAGTGGCTAAACGCGGCGGACTGTAAATCCGCTCCTTCGGGTTCGGCGGTTCGAATCCGTCCCCCTCCACCATTTGCAAGAGCCATTAGCTCAGTGGTAGAGCATCTGACTTTTAATCAGAGGGTCGAAGGTTCAAGTCCTTCATGGCTCACCAGTTTTTTATTAAACTATGAAATTAAATACTTAATATATATGCACATGCGGAAGTAGTTCAGTGGTAGAACACCACCTTGCCAAGGTGGGGGTCGCGAGTTCGAACCTCGTCTTCCGCTCCAAATGTGCCGGGGTGGCGGAACTGGCAGACGCACAGGACTTAAAATCCTGCGGTAGGTGACTACCGTACCGGTTCGATTCCGGTCCTCGGCACCATTTCATATATGCGCCCGTAGCTCAATTGGATAGAGCGTCTGACTACGGATCAGAAGGTTGTGGGTTCGACTCCTGCCGGGCGCGCCATATAACGAGAAGTAGCTCAGCTTGGTAGAGCACTTGGTTTGGGACCAAGGGGTCGCAGGTTCGAATCCTGTCTTCTCGACCATTAACTTTAACTTTATTAATGGGGCCTTAGCTCAGCTGGGAGAGCGCCTGCCTTGCACGCAGGAGGTCAGCGGTTCGATCCCGCTAGGCTCCACCAAAACTTATAATTTTTCAATGGCGGCGTAGCTCAGCTGGCTAGAGCGTACGGTTCATACCCGTGAGGTCGGGGGTTCGATCCCCTCTGCCGCCACCATATAAACTCGGAGGCATACCCAAGTCTGGCTGAAGGGATCGGTCTTGAAAACCGACAGGCGGGTTACACCGCGCGTGGGTTCGAATCCTACTGCCTCCGCCATTTTTATTCTAATACATATTCAATCAATTATATTTTCGCGGGGTGGAGCAGTGGTAGCTCGTCGGGCTCATAACCCGAAGGTCGCAGGTTCAAATCCTGTCCCCGCAACCAAATGGTCCCGTGGTGTAGCGGTTAACATGCCTGCCTGTCACGCAGGAGATCGCCGGTTCGATCCCGGTCGGGACCGCCATTTTTTTATGAAATTTAAGTTGAACGGGTCAGTAGCTCAGTTGGTAGAGCATTAGATTGAAGCTCTAAGTGTCGGCGGTTCGATTCCGTCCTGACCCACCATTTTTTGCGGGTGTAGTTTAATGGTAAAACCTCAGCCTTCCAAGCTGATGTCGTGAGTTCGATTCTCATCACCCGCTCCAATTGGGGCCTATAGCTCAGCTGGTTAGAGCGCACGCCTGATAAGCGTGAGGTCGATGGTTCGAGTCCATTTAGGCCCACCATACAATTTTTCCGAAGTAGCTCAGTGGTAGAGCAACCGGCTGTTAACCGGTTGGTCGTAGGTTCGAGTCCTACCTTCGGAGCCACGGCCCGTTGGTCAAGTGGTTAAGACACCGCCCTTTCACGGCGGTAACACGGGTTCGAATCCCGTACGGGTCATAAAAAGACGTGTAGCATTTGCTACACGTCTTTTTTTCTAATTAATAAGAACTTCATCATCGAATGCATAAAAAGTGTCTAAGGGCTTTCTAAAAAGATTGGCTTAGTCTAGATATTCTGTTTCTTGATCATCTGGATAGAAACCATCAATCAATTAATTAACTTAACTAGACAACAAAAAAATCTTCCGGCAAATGAATGCAGGAAGATTTCTTATGAGCCTTGCTATACAATATGTATGGCAAAGCCGCCTTGCCGTAATAATTATAGAAAGTTTTTAACCACCACTCCTCAAAGTGGGTGTTCGCAAAAGAATTCCTGTATATCGTCATTCACCTTGGTGTGACGCTCGCCATTCCATCTTCTATATAAAACTCCCTTTTACAGTTCAAAGGTTAAAACTTAATATGTGTACGAACAACGCAGCTTTAATGTTATATTAAACGATTATTTGGGGTTGTGCAAGTAAGTACTATCGCAGATAATTGTCAAATTTTTATCATGCGATTTTCCATTGTAAATAATGGATTTAACGGGATGGTTGGATAAGTGGAGAGGACAAAATAGGCTTAAATCGAAGTAATATTGATTTTTTGATAAAATAAAAAGCCTTCCATTATTGGAAAACTTTTTAAAATTATTCTGATGTATTTAACACTTCATTCGTAAGGGCAGCAATATTAATTTGCGTGTCCTCATGCATTACATCATTTAAAATTTCATTACGGAAATAACGGACGCTTACATGAAGAGGCATCTTCAATAGCTTTTCTAGGGCCTGCTGGTACATAATTACGAACTCCTTATCAGTGTTCCCACGCTTTAACTCTGCAAAGGACTCATAAAATTGGTCAAGTTTGTCTGAAAACTCTAGTAAACGGCCCTCAATTGTTTCGTCTTTTCCCTCCTTCATACGTTCAGAGAAGACTTCTTGAAAATCTGAAGGTATTTCTTCCTGTATGAATTTTTCCATCATTTTCTCTTCAACATGGGCTAGCATTTGTTTAAGCTCTATACTTGCATGCTTAACTGGTGTTTTAATGTCACCAATGAACACCTCAGCAAAATCGTGATTGATTGTTTTTTCATATAGTGACTTCCAATTAATCGTTGCACCATTCATTTCTTCGAGTGTAGCAAAAAACATAGCATATTGTGAAACCTTCCAAGAATGAGCAGCTACATTATGCTCTTCGAATTTAAAACGACCAGGAGCACGGAAAATTCTTTCTAAATCATTTAAGCTTGTAAAAAATCTATGGATACCTATAAAAATCACTCCTCAACTTTTTTAGCATAATAAATATGCCTATATCTGCATCATACAATTATTCTTACCCCAATAGATGTGGATTTAAATCATTTAACAAACAATTAATAAGGTATTTACAAATAATAAAATTTAAATGGTTTAATTTATAAGATATGCAACAGCGGTAAAAATGTGAACTAAATTGTAAATAAAATAATTCTTTTTTAAGAAAATTGATGAGGGGTGTTCTTTTATCAATATATCCTACCTTGCTCTTTGGCTTATGGTAATAGAGAGAACTTTGTAAAAAAAGACCTTTGATTAAAATCAAAGATCCTTTCCCTTATACAGAAACGTCAATCGTTGTTCCTTTATGAGGGTGTGGGGCAGCCGGTTGCTGTGCTGGCATTTGCTCTAGCATTTGAACAGCACTGGCTGCACCCATGTTAAGCGATTTATTCATAATGCTCAGTTGCACTGTTTGCTGTAGCTGTGCCACTTGTGTAGACATAAATGAACTTAATTCCATATATTCATCACTCCTTTTGTTTTATATCGGTCTAACCACATGGAAAATCAATATTTTCTCTAAAATAGTATAAATGGTATCTTTCCACAGTATCGGAATACTTCTCATAATTATGGGTAATACTTGTACATATAGGAGGGTATGAATATGTGGAAAAATCTTATTGTTTTAGGTAGTATGACAGTTCTTTTGAGTGGCTGTGGATTTTTTGGAATGGCTGAAGATGAAAAACAAATACCAGTTGCGGCGCCAGAGACTTTAAAGGCAGCAGCTAATGTTGTAGATAATGAAGGTAATGAAATTGGACATATGGAGTTAACTGAAGGCTCAGATGGTGTATTAATATCTCTTGGACTAACTAAAGTTCCAGAAGGCGAGCATGGTATTCATATCCATGAGGTAGGAAAATGTGAAAAGCCTACATTTGAATCAGCTGGAGCACATTTTAACCCACTTGAAAAACAACATGGTATCGAAAATCCAAAAGGACCTCACCTTGGAGATTTACCAAACATTGCACCAGAAGAGGATGGAACGGTTCAAGTTGAATTTGTAGCGAAAAACTTAACATTAGAACCGGGTATGGAAAACTCTATCTTGGACAAGGATGGTAGTGCAATTGTAATTCATGAAGGTCCAGATGATTATAAAACAGACCCATCTGGAAACTCAGGAGATCGTATAGCATGTGGTGTTATTAGTTCTTCTAAATAGTAAATTGGCTGTGTAAAAAGGCAAAATTTTGCGCTTTTGCACAGTTTTTTTCTGAATTTTAGAAAGAGGAGGAAAATCAATTCTTTACATGGGTATGTAGGGAAATTCGAATTTACATATTTTTCAATTTTAAAAAGTAGAAATTTATTTAAAGTAATATAATAATTTGCTAGTCTATTTTAGGTTTAAAATTGCATATGTAGTTCGTTAATACCAGTAATTACTAATTCTGTATTATAACAAGAAGCTATCTATCTAGGAAAATCGTTATAGTGGAATATCTAAAACCTCTTTAAGAAAGCGCCTTCATGCTGTAAAAATACCAATTACTCTATTAATAGAGTGTCAAAATCATTGACACAAGGGAAAGTGAATAGTTACAATTGAAACTGTAATGTAACAATTTAGTACTGGAGGGTTTTAGTTGAAGAAAAATAATTATTTACTAATGACAGTTTTAGGTTTGTTACTTCTAGTTCTTGCGGCTTGTGGCGGAGATGAGGCTACTGACGGTAACTCTGAAGAAACAAAATCTAATGATTTTTTAAGTTTAGCAACTGGTGGTACACAAGGTACTTATTATGCTCTAGGTGGTACTTTTGCAGATTTAATTTCAGATGAAACGGGTATTAAAACAACTGCTGAAGTTTCTCAAGCATCTGCAGCAAATGCTAATGCATTAAAAGCTGGCGATGCTGAAATTGCTTTCCTACAAACAGATATCGCTTACTATGCAAAAAATGGTGAGTTAATGTTTGAAGGACAGGCGGTTGAAGATCTTGTGGCAATCGGTGGATTATATCCAGAAACAATTCACTTAGTGACAACTTCAAAATCTGGAATCACTTCATTTGATGATTTAAAAGGTAAAAAGGTATCAGTAGGTGCACCAGGTTCTGGTACTTATGCAAATGCTGAGCAATTATTAGAAGTACATGGTTTAACTATGGACGATATTCAAGCACAAAATTTAGACTTTGGTGAATCAACTGATGGTTTAAATACTGGTCAAATCGATGCTGCGTTTATCACAGCTGGTTACCCAACAGCAGCTGTTGAAGCATTAGGTGCAACAGCTGCTGTAGTAATCGTACCGGTTGAAGCTGACAAAGCTGAAGCTCTAATTGAAAAATATCCTTATTATGCAGTAGATACAATTCCTTCAGGTACTTATGGATTAACTTCAGAAGTTCCAACTGTATCAGTTTTAGCTATGATTGCAGTTAAATCAGATTTATCTGAAGATGTAGCATACGGAATTGCAAAAGCAATTTACGGAAATGCTGGCGAAATCAGTCATCCTAAAGGAGAGTTCATTAAAACTGAAACTGCTTTAGATGGTATTGGAATTGACGTTCATCCAGGTGCTCAAAAATACTTTGATGAACAATAAATAAGTAGTAAAGAAGAGCTTGAAGAAACTGCTTCTTCAAGCTCTTTTTGACTTTGCTTTCTTATATATAGCTCAGTGTACTTTTTAAGGAACATTTGATTAGATGAGGCGATGTAATGAAAAGAGCAATTTTACTCTTAGTTGTATCTATACTTGGTATTATTTTTTTGTTTTCACCAAATTATACGGTGCTGTCGTTTGAAGAAACAAAAACGAATCATCCCAAAAGTACTTACATAAACGTAACAAAAGATAATAAATTTATTATCCGCTATATCCATTCAATTCATTTAACAGATGTACTTGAAACCTATGAAGTAACTGACTCTAATCAGATACGGCTACTTTCAATGGAATATGAGGATGTTGCCATCGGTATGCCTGCGCATGCTGAGGAGGGTCAAACATTGAGCTATAAAAATGGTAAATATAAGCTTGAATTTGAGAATCAAATAATTGATAGCTTTACACTTTATGTTGGAGATATTAATCTAGAATTAGCGTTTATTTATGAAGGGAATACCTATGATTTAAAAAAGTCATTAGGACGAGGAAATGCCTTTCTATTTGAAATCAAAAGGATTTCATTATTTGAGAAGCTGAAAGGAGTTGTTATGTTACATGAAAAAGGATGACAAAAAGTCTTCTAAAGTTGGTGCAGGCAGTATGGAAAATATACCTGCAGCAGACCAAATTGAAGCGTTATCTCAAGAACAGCAACAGCAATTATTAGAAAAATATGATACAGAATCGAACTTGCGACGACTAGCTGGTGTAATGAAATGGGTTATCTATATTGGTTTACTTTCATTTTCACTATTCCAATTATATACAGCTATTTTCGGTCAATTTACTGCCTATATTCAACGTTCAATCCATTTAGGCTTTGCTTTAACATTTATCTTTTTACTATTCCCGTCCTTTAAAAAGGGAAGAAAAGATAAAGTACCGTTTTATGATTACATCCTTGCAATAGCTGCCATGGGTTCGGGGCTATATTGGACGATTAACTATGAACGACTAGTTAAAAGTCTTGGTAGTATTACACAAATGGACTTTATTGTCGGTCTTATCGTAATCATATTAGTATTAGAGGGGGCAAGACGTGCAGTTGGTTTACCAATTGCAATTATCGCCGCTTTATTCCTGGCTTACGCTATGTTTGGACGGTATATGCCAGATTTCTTATCCCATCGTGGCCAGTCTTTAGAACAGATTGTTAACCTAATGTACTACTCAACAGACGGTATTTTAGGAACACCACTTAGTGTTTCTGCAACATACATCTTTGCTTTCTTATTATTTGGAGCCTTCCTTGTTAAAACGGGTGTAGGTGGATATTTTAATGATTTAGCCATCGCTATAGCAGGGAAATTAGTAGGTGGTCCTGCTAAAGTTGCAATTTTCTCTTCTGCTTTGCAGGGTACTATCTCAGGAAGTTCTGTAGCGAATGTAGTAACATCAGGTTCTTATACAATTCCAATGATGAAAAAATTAGGGTATAAAAAGGAATTTGCAGGAGCAGTAGAAGCAGCTGCTTCTACTGGTGGTCAGTTAATGCCTCCGATTATGGGTGCAGCAGCTTTTTTAATGGTTGAGTTTATTGGCCGCGGTGTCACATATTGGGATATCGCAAAAGCGGCAGCTATTCCAGCCCTTCTTTACTTCGTAGGAATTTGGATTATGACGCACTTTGAAGCGAAACGTCTAGGACTTCAAGGACTAAAAGATGAAGAAATACCAGATAGAAAAGCAATATTTAAGAAAATCTATTTATTAACGCCAATTGTCTTAATCATTGTATTAATGATGTCAGGAATTCCTGTTATTCATGCAGCACTTTATGGAATCGTTGCATGTATTCTTGTTGGATTGATTAATAAAGAGATAAAGTTTGGTGTTCGCGAAATCATCGATGCACTAGTTGATGGTGCTCGTACGGCATTGGCAGTTGCAGCTGCTACTGGATGTGCGGGGATTATCGTTGGTGTAGTAGTAAAAACTGGACTTGGCTTGAGCTTAGCAAATAGTTTAGTAGACCTTGCTGGCGGTAAAATCTTCTTAACATTATTCTTTGTTATGATCGCCTCTCTAGTATTAGGGATGGGTGCACCAACTACAGCAAACTATGTTATTACATCGACAATTGCTGCGCCAGCGATAATTACATTACTAGCACCTGATGTATCACAAGCTTTAATACCAATTACAGTTATATTATCGGCGCACTTCTTTGTATTTTATTTTGGAATTATTGCCGATATCACACCGCCAGTTGCTCTTGCAGCCTTTGCGGCATCCGGAATATCCGGCGGGGATCCAATCAAAACTGGGGTGAATTCTGCTAAGCTAGCGATAGCAGCGTTTATCATTCCATACATGATTGTATTTTCACCAGCATTACTAATGATCGATGTGACATTATGGCAAGTGATTTGGGTAGTGTTTACAGCAATAATGGGTATGATAGCCATTGGAGCAGGAGTTATCGGATTCTGGTATCGTAAAATCAACTGGCTAGAGCGTTTAATCGTGCTTGGGGCAGGTTTAGCGATGATTTATCCAGAGTCCTTCTCTGACTTTGTGGGATTAGCCGTATTCGGCATTATGTTCATATTACAATTAATGTCAAAAGATAAAAACAAACCGAACAACAAAGACTTAAATACAGCTACGAACTAGTAGATTCAAAGGGCTTGCATATTAACGTATGCAGGCTTTTTTCCATGTTATTGGACTAGTTCGGAATTTGTTAAAGATATATATTTTTTGTAAATAGTTTCCGATTCTCATTGTTTTTCGTTACAGGTTTTTTTACACTAATAACAAAGAGGGCTAGAATTTATGAATCGGTGAAAAAATGTCGAGGTATGCTGAGGATAAAAATATTATATTAATGGGGGTAACTATGAAAAGTATAGCGGTGGATATGGATCAGGTACTAGCAGATTTCCTAGGTAAGGCATCAAGAGCTTGTAAGGAGCGATTTAACCTTTCAATCTCTAAAGAAGAATTTGATGTAGCTAAACTAGAGGCACATCATCCGGAGCTTGTGAAAAAATTCTTTTTAATGATTAATGAGCCTGACTTTTTTAGGGATCTTGAGTTATTAGATCCAGATGCAATTTCAGTTTTAAAGGAGCTTAGTGAGCATTATGAAATCTATATTGCTACAGCTGCAATGGATGTGCCTGGTTGCTTTAATGCAAAGTATGAATGGTTACTTGAACACTTCTCATTTTTAAATCCGGAGCACTTTATTTTCTGTGGGGACAAAAAGGTAGTAAAGGCAGATTACCTCATTGATGATAATGTAAAGCAGCTACACTCCTTTACTGGAGAAGGTATCCTATATTCCCAGCCTTATAATGAGTGCTGTGAGGATTTTAAACGAGTGCGTAATTGGAAAGAGATTCGCGATTTATTTTTACCTGTAATTCATATTAATGATTAAGTAAGACTATATTAAATACTTTGAAATTAGTCCCTCTTAGTAGGGGCTTTTTTACTCCTTTCTAAAAGCCACAATAGCCAACAAAATTCAAAGCCAAAATGAAGAATCTACCACTATATAGTTGGGTTTTTGTATTGTACAATGATTATAAGCAAAATTCGACAATTGCAAATGAATAATTATCACAAATTGCGATTTTTATGATACTTTTTTTGCATAGTTAACGAAAATGGGTTGTATTGAACAAGAGAAATGTGTATGATATAAAATATCAGAAAATTCAAACTAAGAGGTGTTTAAATAATGACAAACCTATTATTATCCAAGTTTGAAACTTATTTATTAGATGAAGAGCTTGAATTAGAGAATCAGCAGGCTCAAGTAGATTATAACTATCAAGAGTCTGTAAATTATGAAGAATATCCACCTGGATTCTTTTCAGGCTTATAAGATTTAATATGAGGAGGGAATACTTTCCTTCCTTCCTACGGCAAAATCCATCTAGGGAATTGCCGTTTTTTCCATTATAGAAGTGAGTTATTAGTTTTCAAAATTCTAATTTATAGGCAGAAGCAGTTAATAAGTAACGCTTTCATATGTATAATAGAGAAAGCCAACATATAATTTGAGGTGTGGAAAATGGGTCAGGTAAAAACTTATGAAGAAGTAATCTATGGATGGTTCGATCATTTTCATGCTCATCCAGAAGTAAGCTGGAAGGAAGTAGAAACGACAAAGAAAATAGCATCGATATTAGATGAAATGAAAATAAAATATAAACTCTTTTCTGATGTAACTGGTCTAGTGGCAGAGATAGGACAGGGAGAGGAAGTTATTGCAGTACGTGCAGATATTGATGCGTTATGGCAAGAGGTAGATGGTACAATGCGTGCAAATCATTCTTGTGGGCATGATGCCAATATTTCGATGGTACTCGGAGCGCTTCTTGATTTAAAGGATGAAAAATTAAATAAACGCATTCGCTTTATCTTCCAGCCTGCTGAGGAGACTGGTGGTGGTGCAATTGAAATGGTAAAGCATGGTGTTATCGATGATGTTTCGTATTTGTTTGGTGTACATCTACGTCCGATTGAAGAATTACCTTTAGGAAAAGTAACACCGGCCATTCATCATGGCGCGGCAATGTTCCTGAAGGGCTCCATTCATGGGGTTGATGCACATGGAGCGAGACCACATCAAGGGAAAAATTCAATTGATGTTATTTTTGCCATTCAACAAATGCTAAAAAGCATTTATATTGACCCCTTTGAGGTTTATAGTGCAAAGCTAACAAAAATCGTTGCAGATGGGGGAAGTACGAATATTATCCCTGGAAACGCAACATTTTCAATGGATATTCGTGCACAAAAAAATTCGGTGCTTGAAGAGCTTCAAAAAAGAATTGATAAGGGCTTTGAAGGAATTCGCAATATGTTTGGAATCGAGTTAAAATGGGATTGGTTGGATAGCACACCAGGAGCAGAGGTTTCTGAGTTAGCTACTCAAATTGCCGCAGATTCAATTGTCGAGGCAATAGGGACTGAGCATTTAGAAAAACCAATTTACACACCTGGTAGCGATGATTTCCACTATTATACGGTACTAAGACCGAAATTAAAGGCAGCAATGATTGGAATTGGTGCGGATTTAACACCAGGTCTCCATCATCCTAAAATGACTTTCAACAAAGAAGCTTTAATTACAGGTGCCAAAGTGTTAACAACTACTCTACGTAATGCAGCAAAAACAAACTAATAGATTAGTTTAGATGAAGGAAGTTTAATTACTATGAAAATCAAGCAAGTTGAAATCTTTGCAGTAAATTTACCATTAATCGATCCATTTATAATTAGCTATGCAACTTACCCAAACATTCAATCGATTATAGTTAAAATGACAACAGAGTGTGGGGTAGTCGGCTGGGGAGAAAGTGTTCCAGACGAGCATATAACAGGTGAAACTCCGCATTCAACCTATGCGATGCTAAAAAATACTTTAGCACCATTAATGATTGGACAAAATCCAATGGAGTTTGAAAAGATTCATGAACTAATGGATAAAAAGGTTCACAGGGCACCAGCAGCAAAAGCAGCTATTGATATTGCTTGCTTTGATGCGGTAGGGAAAAAGTTAGGCGTTCCAGTTTATCAATTAATAGGTGGACGTTATCATGAGAAATTTCCGGTTACACACGTTCTAAGTATTGATGAGCCTGAAAAAATGGCAGAGGAAGCCACACAAAAGATGGAAGAAGGATATACCTCTTTCAAAATGAAAGTGGGCCAAGATGTCTTAAGTGATGTAAAACGCATTAAAGCTGTACGTGAACGTGTTGGTGAAGAAATTGCTATTCGAGTTGATGTAAATCAGGGCTGGGAGAATAGTGCAAATACACTTTCTGCTATTCGACACTTAGAGGCTCTTGGGATTGATTGGTTAGAACAGCCTGTTGCTCAGGACGATATTGATGCAATGGTAGAAATTAAATCCAAATCAACTATTCCTGTCATGATTGATGAAGGAATTCGTGATATGTACAATATGCGTGAGATTATTGCCAAGCGTGCAGCGGATAAAGTGAACATTAAGCTGATGAAATGTGGTGGAATCTATCCTGCTATGAAGCTGGCGAATATGGCTGAGATGGCTGGCATGGAGTGCCAAATTGGTTCGATGGTTGAATCTTCAATTGGTTCTGCTGCTGGTTTCCATGTTGGTTTTTCGAAAAAAATTATTAAAAGTGTGGAGCTAACCGGTCCAGTTAAATTTTCGAAGGATCCTGGAGATCTAAAGGAAAGCTATGTTATTCCAAATATTCAACTAAACGAACGTCCTGGTTTAGGTGTAAGTGTAGATGAGGCAATTCTTGCTGAGCTTACTCAATACTCGGATTTAGTAGAGTAGGTGGGGAAATTTTGAGTTCAGTTTATGAAGGGCTATTAGGTGAGCGTCCTTTTGAAGTAAAGGTACTCGATAAGAACCATTTGCCTAAGATTCTTGCTTTACAGGAATTAGTTTATGATGCCTTACTAAATAAAGATATATTGGAGCCATTAACAGATGAAGAATTTCTCTATATATTAGAGGGGCAAGGTCTATTGGTAGGTACATTTGTTGAAGAACAACTCATTGCTTTTCGAGCACTTTTAGTACCTGCAATTGATGCTGATCATCTGGGTTACGCGATTGGGCTAGTAAATGAGTCGGATTTAAAACGGGTTCTTTATCAGGAAATCTCGAATGTTCATCCAGATTTTCGAGGCTTTGGTCTTCAGAAAACCCTAGCTAAAGTCATCATGCAGCAAATCGATACAAAGGACTTTGATTATATTGCAGCAACAGTAATGCCATACAATATAGCAAGCTTAAAGGATAAATTCTCACAGGGCTTCCATATTGTACGTTTAAAATATGCATATGGTGGTAAATTACGCTATGTATTTGCTTTAGATTTACATAAGAAGCAGCAATATGAAGAGGACACGGTAACCATTTCGATGGGGGATATTGAGGCTCAACAAAGAATCCAGCAAGAAGGCTATGTCGGGACTGCAATGAAGCAGCTGGCAGATGACTGGGTAGTCGAATATCAAAAGCCTTTGAACGTTTTAAAGTAAGTATAGTTAAGCTACCTAAAGGTCAATTAGACTAGTAAGGTAGCTTTTTCGTGTGAAATCATGAGAAATAGAGTTTAGTTTAGTTTAGATTAGAAATTATAGATTAGTGGAGTGTTAGATTGTGATTAATAACCATCATATAAAGCCTGTCCTACAGAAAATGAAAGGACAAACTGCAGTTAATAACCGTACAACAATATCAGATGCCCTCATCGCCTCGGTAGGGGTTTTTGTTTGTATGTTTATTATTTTTGAGTTAACTCAATATACGCATTCACTCTGGTTTATTGCCTCTTTCAGTGCAAGTAGCATGCTTGTAATGACAGCATGGAATGCACCTGTTGGCCAACCTCGCAATGTAATTGGAAGCCATCTGATTGCTTCCTTTATAGCAATAGCGATCCTGAATTTATTTGGCTCATCCCCAGTAATGATGAGTCTAGCCCTTTGCTGTACAATTTTTTGCATGCTTATGACGAGAACCTTTCATCCACCAGCATGTGGCGACCCTATTATCATTATGATGAGCGGGTACAGTTGGGGATTTTTATTTCATCCGGTTTTAATCGGGGCGATTATTATAGTTGTTTTTGGATTAATTATTAATAATCTACATCCAAAACGAAAGTATCCGCTATATTGGTGGTGAAATAGCAGGCTTTCTCATAATTTGGGATGGGGAGGGCTGAAAGGGGTGTTATGGGGGATGGGATTAATAATGAATCGGTTACACTAAGTTGGACAGATACTATGAGGGCTAGTAGACTTAACTGGAGTGGGTACTGGGGGAGGAAGAGATTCGGTTAAGCTTCCAACCTGATAAATAAACGGAGAAATTTCCGTTATTTAGAATGTTAGGTAAAAAACAGCTTGAATAGCGGAAGAAATTCCCTCTATTGACCGGAAAAACATTAAAATAGGGAAATTTATTTAACATAACCGAAAAAACTTCCCTTATATAACCCCTAAACCAGCTCCATTCAGTATATAAGCGGAAAATCTCCTCTTATTTGATATCCATCTCGTCTTTACAGATATGGGCTCTCAACGAAGTTAGGATAAATCAAAAAAAACACCATTCTCAATGAACTGCCCCGTAAAAGTTAGACACTAATCTAACTTAAAATGTACCCTATAAGATGGACACTTTAAAAAAAGTCCTTCTTGTAGGGTACTTTTGTTTATAATGAGAAAAAAGATGTTGGAGCGGAATT
>NZ_QJTJ01000046.1 GCF_003217295.1 Ureibacillus chungkukjangi | reverse complement strand
GAAAAGCAAGCTTTTCTAAAGTCCGCTCGACTTGCATGTATTAGGCACGCCGCCAGCGTTCGTCCTGAGCCAGGATCAAACTCTCCATAAAAGAGGAAATTTGATTAGCTCAAATTTTATACCGGACATTATAAATGTCCGATAAACATCTGCTGGCATCAATTTTGATGTCCAAAATTTTGTTTCTCTAATTTAATAGAAGAAACTATATTCATTAACGTTTTGTTGTTCAGTTTTCAAGGTTCATAGCGTGTCACCTCTTGGCGACTTACTTATAATAACAAGTATTTCACCTAACGTCAACACTTTATTCAAAAAATATTACTTTTCTACAAAAACTTTTAACACGGCTGATTAATTATAAATATTACTACTTTATAAGAAGTCTTTCTAATTAACAAAGCCTATATGGATATCAAATCTTTTGAGTTAACGAATGCGGACTATCATTCTCTTTACTCTTTGAATAGTCTTATTAGCTGAAGTTAACCTTAAGATGCATTTAATTTTCTCAATGAACTACATCTCGAACTCAGACTTCTAAACTCTCATCTTCTACTTCCTTCTCGCTTTATCATTTTAAAGACATACCCACATACAAAAAGAGCACAAGAAGATTGCCTCTTCTCATGCTAATTTCTATCTGTTTATAACTTGGGTGATATATAGGTTTCTTTGTTTAGATAAGTCGATAATTTCACCTGTATTAATGAGCTTTATTAGTGGTCTTGTCGGTGTGTAGCTGTTACTAAACATAATTTCTCCGACCTCTAAGTTTGATAACTCAATTGTAGTACCAATTGGAAGACCAGCGACTAAGTCTACTAATGCTTGAACAATCTTAATATCAAACTTGCCGAACTCAGATTCCTTAATCATTTCGATTACTTTAAATGGCGATTCCTTTGAACGATAAACACGTTCACTTGTCATAGCATGGAAAGTATCTGCGATTGCAATTATTTGTGAAAAATTAGAGATTTTCCCAAGCTTTAGCCCTTCCACATATCCGCTACCATCTAATCGCTCATGATGCTGATAAATTGCAAGCTTCATTTCTTCCTTCATAGCTGGTAATGTTTCAATCATTTTAAAACTGAATATTGGGTGCTGGCGAATTAAAAAAAACTCTTGCTCTGTTAAAGTTCCCTTCTTATCACGCACGTGAGGAGGAATCTTTGCCATACCACAATCAGCTAGTGCCCCCGCAACAGCCATTTGTAGAACAAAGCCTCTTTCATAACCCAGTTTTTGTGTAATAATCGCACTAATTAAGCCAGTAGCAATACAATGATGGTATAAATAATCTTTTGTGTTCGATAAACTATTAAGCTTAAAAAGAATGGAGCGTTCCTCTTGAACTTTATCGATTAGAGGCAAAATAATCCCTCTTACCTTGGTAATATCAATTTTCGATCCAGATTCCCAGTCAAAGAATATTCTCTTAAATTCCTCCACGGCATCTAAATAGATTTTTTCAAATGTCATTACAGGTTTAGGTACTTCTATGTTCATAGTATTACCTGTTAAATCATCTATTTGTTCTGGTTGGTTTTCGGCTTCTTCTACCAATACAGGCACCTTAAATATATGAAATACCTTTAGGACATCTAAAATTTCATTGGTAATTTTTGTATTTTTATAAATAATAGGATACTTGGTATTCGCAAAAATATCCTCTGCTATAACCTTTCCTACTCTTAAATTATTGCTATTTACGTATGTAGTTTCCAAACTAAAACCTCTTCTCTGTTTAAGTTTTTAAGAAGCTAATAGAGGCATGAACTAAGTCACTTTTAAAATTTTACTGATGGACTTAATAAAATTATACTACACTTACTATCTTTCTTAATAATGGAAATTATAAATTCTATAATATATTGACTATTAAATTTATGTAATATCAAGGGCTATCAAATTTTAGCATAATAAAAACCAGAAACCTAAAAGTAAGTTTCTGGTCCTTTATCTATTTGTTATTCATCATCTGAATTTAAATCTGAAGACTCTAGATCTACTTCATCAGTTGTTTCTTGTTCAGTAGTATGATCTAATTCTTCATCTTCTATCTCGTCGTCTTCTTCATCCTTTTTCACACGAGCAACTGTTGCAACAAGCTCCTCACTGCCTAGACGAATTAAACGGACACCTTGAGTACTACGTCCAATAACCGAAATATCATTAACATCCATACGAATCAAAATACCATTGATTGTAATAAGCATAATGTCTTCCGTACCATCTACTGTTTTCACAGCACACATCGGACCGTTTTTATCTGTAATTTGGATTGTTTTTAAACCAACACCACCGCGACTTTGTAAACGGTATTCAGATTCTGGAGTTCGTTTTCCATAGCCTCTTTCAGTGACAACTAAAATTTCATGTCCTGGTTCAATGATTTCCATTCCAACTACGTAATCACCTTCACGCAGCTTGATACCACGTACACCGGATGCAGTACGACCCATCGAGCGAATCTCTTCTTCTTTGAAGCGGATTAGCATTCCATCATGTGTTCCAATAATGACATCTTTAGTTCCATCCGTTAAGCGAACAGAGATTAAATCGTCCTCATCATGAAGATTGATGGCAATTAAACCACTTGTACGAATATGTGCAAATTGAGAAAGCTGTGTACGTTTTGTAATACCTGTTTTCGTAGTAAAGATTAAATACATATCGTCTTTGAATTCGTCAACACGAATCATCGCCGTCACTTTTTCTTCTTTTTCTAAATTCAACAGATTTACGATTGGTAGACCCTTAGCTGTACGACCAAACTCAGGAATTTCATATCCTTTTGCACGATATACTTTACCTTTAGTCGTAAAGAATAGAATTGTATCGTGAGTCGAAGTGAATAGTAAATGTTCTACGAAATCATCATCATGTGTTCCCATTCCTTGAACACCACGACCACCACGTTTTTGACTACGATACGTATTCGAAGCAAGTCTTTTTATGTAGCCATTATGCGTTAAAGTAAGTACAGAATCTTCACGTGGAATTAAATCTTCGTCTTCAATCATTTCTAATCCGCCAGCAGTAATTTCTGTACGACGTATATCATTGAAGCGCTCTTTAATTTCTGTTAATTCTGTTCGGATAATTTCAATGATTTTACCCTCATCAGCTAAGATTTCTCTTAACTTAGTTATTAAAGCTTGAAGCTCTTGGTATTCATTTTCAATTTTTTCACGTTCTAATCCACTTAAACGAACAAGACGCATATCTAAGATAGCTTGTGCTTGACGGTCCGTTAAGTTAAATCGTTCCATTAAGACTGGTTTTGCTTCATCACCAGAACGAGATGAACGGATAATTGAAATGATTTCATCAATATGATCTAAGGCAATTCTTAACCCCTCTAAAATATGAGCTCGATCTTCTGCTTTCTTCAGCTCAAATTTTGTACGACGAGTGATTACTACTTTTTGATGCTCCAAATAGTGATATAGAACTTCTTTTAAGCTCAATACTTTTGGTTGACCATCAACTAAAGCAAGCATGTTCACACCGAAATTGGATTGCATAGCTGTTTGTTTATATAAATTATTTAAAATTACATTGGCATTGGCATCTTTACGGATTTCCATCACAATTCGCATACCACGGCGATCGGATTCATCACGTAAATTGGTAATGCCGTCAATTTTTTTATCTCTAACTAGTTCAGCAATTTTTTCGATTAATCGGGCTTTGTTTACTTGGTATGGAATTTCGTTAACAATAATTGTTTCTTTTCCATTTGCTTTTGTTTCAATTTCTGCCTTCGCACGGACTGTAATTGAACCACGACCTGTTTCATAAGCACGACGAATACCACTGCGTCCTAAAATTACTCCGCCTGTTGGGAAATCTGGACCAGGGATAATTTCCATCAATTCTTCTGTAGTGATTGCAGGGTTTTCAGATAATGCAATAACAGCATCGATTGTTTCACCTAGTTGGTGTGGAGGAATGTTTGTTGCCATCCCTACAGCAATCCCTGATGCCCCATTTAATAATAAGTTCGGAATACGGGCTGGTAATACAACTGGTTCTCTTTCATTACCATCATAGTTATCTTGATAGTCAATTGTATCTTTGTTGATATCTCTCAGCATTTCCATCGTAATTTTCGACATACGAGATTCGGTATAACGCATTGCGGCTGCACCATCACCATCGACAGAACCAAAATTCCCATGGCCATCAACAAGCATATAACGATAACTAAAAGGCTGTGCCATACGTACCATAGCATCATAGATAGATGAGTCACCATGTGGATGGTATTTACCCATTACATCCCCAACAATACGGGCACTCTTTTTATAGGGCTTATCGGATGTATTCCCTAATTCTTGCATTCCATATAAAATACGACGGTGTACAGGTTTTAAACCGTCACGTACATCTGGTAGTGCACGTGAAACAATAACACTCATAGCATAGTTTAAAAATGATGTTTGTACTTCTTCACTAATTTTTATTCCTTTTACACCTTCGTGTTGACTTTCAGACACAAGGAAGACCTCCTTTTAAAACGATCATATCAAATACACCCTGGCGTACTACCATCCAGATTTTCATACGAGCTAAAGGCCTGCGCGAGACGCAGGATAGTTAGCCAGTGAACACAAGACCTGTGTCAATTCTTGGCTAACCTCCTCTTTAAATCCTCTTTAAAAATCGAATGTACCCGCAAGAGGTTTAACTCCATTCAGCAGAGGTTATCTCACTGATTGTAGTACCTTTAGCGTTCATTACACCACTTATAGAAGTTGAAAATTCATACTGAATAAAGTTAAATATCTAAGTTCTGTACATAAACTGCATTTTCTTCAATAAATCGTCTACGAGGCTCAACCTCATCTCCCATTAACTCTTGGAATATTTCATCGGCTCTCATTGCATCATCTAGCTCCACCTGTAAAAGTGTACGATACTCTGGATCCATTGTTGTATCCCATAATTGCTCAGCATTCATCTCACCTAAACCTTTGTAGCGTTGAACAACTGGTTTTGGTGTACTTCCTAAACGATTTAATACTTCTTGAAGCTCCTCATCTGAATAACAATATTCGACATGCTTACCTTGTTTAATTTGATATAAAGGTGGTTGGGCAGCATATACGTATCCAGCTTCGATTAATGGACGCATGAATCTAAAGAAGAAAGTAAGTAATAAAATACGGATGTGTGCACCATCTACATCGGCATCAGTCATGATAACAATTTTATGATAACGTGCTTTTTCTAAATCGAATTCTTCACCGATACCAGTACCAAAGGCTGTAATCATGGCACGAATCTCAGCATTCGATAAAATACGGTTTAAATTTGCTTTTTCAACATTTAAAATTTTTCCGCGCAACGGCAAAATTGCTTGGAAATAACGGTCACGACCTGATTTTGCTGAACCACCCGCAGAGTCACCCTCTACGATATAAATTTCAGATTCAGATGGTGTTGTTGATGTACAGTCTGCAAGTTTACCGGGTAAACTTGAAATTTCTAAAGCTGATTTTCGACGTGTAAATTCACGAGCTTTTTTCGCTGCAACACGTGCGCGAGCAGCCATTAAGCCTTTTTCAATAATTTTACGTGCAACTGATGGGTTTTCTAACATAAAACGTTCAAAGCCTTCAGAGAATAAGGAATTCGTAATTGAGCTTACCTCTGAGTTTCCTAGCTTCGTTTTTGTTTGTCCTTCAAATTGGGGCTCTGGATGTTTAACGGAAACAATCGCAGTTAACCCTTCACGTACGTCTTCACCTGAAAGATTCGTATCCGAGTCTTTTAACATACCATTTTTACGTGCATAGTCATTAATTACACGCGTAAGTGCAGTTTTAAAGCCAGATTCATGTGTACCACCTTCATAGGTATTGATATTATTGGCAAAAGAATAAATATTTGAAGAGAATCCCTCGTTATATTGCATAGCAATTTCAACTACAATTCCTTCTTTTTCACCCATTACATCAATTGGATCATGAATTGGTTCTTTTGATTTATTTAAATGCTCGACATATTCACGAATGCCACCTTCGAAGTGGAAGCTATCTGAACGTACTTCTTCTTCACGCTCATCTTGAATGGTAATACGAATACCCCGATTCAAATATGCTAATTCGCGAATACGTGTTGCTAAAATATCGTATTCATAAACTGTTGTTTCTTTAAAAATTTCAGGGTCAGCCTTGAAACGCGTAGTAGTACCTGTTTCACCAGAATCACCAATTACCTTGATTGGCTGTACTGTTTGACCGCGTTCAAATTTAATACTATGAAGATGACCATCACGTTTAACGTAAACTTCAGTTTCAACGGATAGTGCATTTACAACAGATGCCCCTACACCATGTAGACCACCTGATACTTTATATCCGCCACCGCCGAACTTACCACCTGCGTGTAAAACAGTCATAATTACTTCAACTGCTGGCATACCCATTTTTTCTTGAATACTAACTGGAATCCCACGACCATTATCTTCTACACGAATCCAGTTATCCTTTTCAATTGCAACAGTAATATGATCACAGAAACCTGCTAATGCCTCGTCAATACTGTTATCCACGATTTCCCAAACTAAATGGTGAAGCCCTTTAGAGCTTGTGGAGCCGATATACATCCCAGGACGTTTACGAACAGCCTCTAAACCTTCTAAAACCTGAATCTGATCGGCATCATATGCTTGTTGTACTTGTTTCTCTTCTAAAGCCACCATATTCACCTACTCTTTCATTACTTCAGTATGTGTCAAAAATAAAAAGCTTTAACAAAATTTCTAAAACTTTCTAAACATAAATTTTAAAATTAGACAAAAATATACAGCCTTTTGCACTTTTTTTCTAAATTACTGTTTAAACAATGTTTAAAACAGATATATAGAATTACAGCATTTAGTTATAGCTGCAAAAAGTATTTATAAATTTTAGCTTTCGATTATACCCTGT
The DNA here is from genome assembly GCF_003217295.1 of Ureibacillus chungkukjangi. Taxonomy (GTDB): domain Bacteria; phylum Bacillota; class Bacilli; order Bacillales_A; family Planococcaceae; genus Ureibacillus; species Ureibacillus chungkukjangi. The sequence continues at coordinate 7,399 of NZ_QJTJ01000046.1, read as the reverse complement.
TTCACGTGAAACATCTTAGCGTGCTGTATTGTTTCATGATGAATCCCATCTACACTTGTTGTTGTGACAAACGTTTGCACTTCACCTTGAATGGTATTTAATAAATGTGATTGGCGATAATCATCCAACTCAGACAATACATCATCTAAAAGCAGAATAGGTGCTTCCCTTGTTTCTTGCTTAATCAATTCTATTTCAGCAAGTTTTAAAGATAAAGCTGTAGTACGTTGCTGCCCCTGAGAACCATATGTTTGAACATCATAATCATTTACAAAAAATTGTAAATCATCACGATGTGGGCCAACTAATGTAACGCCCCTTTCAAGCTCTCTCTTTTTAACTTCTGCGAGTTTTTTTTCGAGATATGTAGCCATTTCCTCTTCAGACCATTCAGGATTAAGGCCAGTAGTTGCACGATACTTGATCGTTAACTTTTCAAGTCCACGTGATATCCCAAAATGAATTTTTTCAGCCCATTCCTGTAAAAGTTCAATAAATTTAAGCCTTTTACGAATAATTTGGACAGCTGCATGAATATATTGCTCAGTATATATGGCAAATAAAACATCATCGATTTGCTTTTTCCCTTGATTGATCTTTAGCAAATGATTCCGTTGTTTTAAAAGTTTTTGAAATGTAAGTAAATCATGTAAATAGACAGGCGATATTTGACCAATCTCCATATCAATAAAACGACGCCTTATTTGCGGATTGCCTTTTACAACATTAAGATCCTCCGGTGCAAACATGACAACGTTCATTTGTCCGATATAATTACTTAATTTCGTTTGTTCTAAATGGTTTATTTTACCTTTTTTACCTTTTTTGGTAATTGATAGCTCCATTGGAATGCTACCATAACGGTTTTTTACAACACCATCTATTTTACCATAGTCTGCGTCCCAACGGATTAATTCTTTATCGTTACTTGTTCGATGTGATTTCGCCATAGCTAAAACATAGATAGATTCCATAACGTTTGTTTTACCTTGAGCATTTTCCCCGATGAATACATTAATTTTAGGTGAAAAATCTAATTTTAATGTTTCATAGTTACGATAATTTGTAAGCTTTAAATGCTCGATGAACATTTAAATTTCACCGTTCTTATTAACGATGACGAATCTTCCACAGCCAGGTATATTTACAACATCACCATGTCGTAATTTGCGTCCACGTCGTTGATCAATTTCACCGTTTACATAGACATCATTTTCATGAAGAAACCATTTAGACATACCGCCTGAACTAATAGCATCTGTCATTTTCAATGCTTGGCCAAGCGTAATAAATTCTGTATCAATTACAAGTTCATTCAAAGTATTTCATCCTCCGTTACACGTGCATCTATCCATCTATCATACCTAAATTTGAGTAAAAAATCCAAAGAAAGCAGAATAAGTAGCTCATAGAATCGAAATAATAGTCAAAAATTATTAGAAATCCACGATTTACGTATCCTAATTACATATTTACAAAGCTTAACTTTCTAAATCTTGCTTGTGAAATAGGCTTTAAAAATAAAATAGAGCGTCTCTTAAAAGTTGAGACGCCCTACTGGCAGCTTTTTACTACCAAACTTGTAATAATAAATTTTTAATTAGTGGTGTTGAGAAACTAGTACGTTCTAACAGGTAAGATCAACTGTAAAATTGCATCATCATGAACTGAACGTAAAATAAATGGACGCATTGCTCCCGTGAATTGAATCACTACATCTTGTCCATCAATGGCTTTTAAAGCTTCCATCATGTATTTAGCACTGAATGAGATTTTTAAATTTTCCCCTTCAAGTGTTTCTACTTGAATTTGTTCCTCTACTTTACCGATTTCTGGTGAGTTCGATGAAATTTCAACAATATTGCCGTCAAATGCTTCAAAGCGAACAACATTATTACGATCTTCACGAGCTAATAAAGAAGCACGGTCAATTGCTTGTAATAATGATTTGCCGTTAATCGTAATATTAGTTTTATATTCTTCTGGAATTAAACGTGATGTTTCTGGGTAATTCCCTTCTAACAGACGTGAGAAAAATAATACATTATCTGCTTTAAATAAAACTTGCTGACTAGTAATAACGATTTCAACAGGATTTGTTGATTCATCAAGAATTTTATTTAATTCGTTTAAGCTCTTACCAGGGATGACAACAGATTTTACATCAGTTGGTAATTGTTCTAGTGATGTTTTTCTTCTTGCTAAGCGGTGACTATCTGTTGCAATACAAATTAATTCATTGTCATTGATTTGCCAATTGACACCTGTTAATACAGGACGGCTTTCAGAAGTTGCTACAGCAAAAACTGTTTCACGAATAATTGCTTTTAATAGATCAGCTGGCATAGCAAATTGTTGATCTGTCGATACTTCTGGTAATAAAGGATATTCTGACGCATCTGATCCAATAAGGTGGAATTCAGATTTACCGGAACGAATATGTGTTTGCAAACCATTTGAAACTTCAATTTCAACATCGTTTGTAGGTAATTTACGAACGATTTCGTTAAACATTCTAGCTTGTAATACAATCGAACCTGTTTCAGAGATATTGATTAATTGATCCCCGTTTTCTTCAACTGGAATGAATGTTTGGATTGTAATATCTGCATCACTACCAGTTAAAGTCATTCCCTCATTTGTTACATCAATTTTGATTCCCGTTAAAATCGGAATAGTTGTTTTAGAACTTACGGCTTTCATGACATTGTTTAATCCGTCTAGTAAACGATCTCGCATAATATCAAATTTCATCGTTATACCTCACTTATTAATAATATTATTTTTAAAAGATATTAATAGATATAGTAATAGGGGCTGTGGATTTGTGTATAACTTATTCAAACACGCTTGAAATAAAGGTATCCACATGTTGATAAGTTGTGGATAAAAATGTGTAGAATTCTAGTATTTATCCACAAGTTTATTTACCTAATATACTACGAATTTGTTTAATATCTTGCTGAAGTAGTTGATCTTCTTTTAATAGTTTCACTATTTTTTCATGAGCATGAATGACTGTCGTATGATCCCGTCCTCCAAATTCTTCGCCGATTTTAGGTAAAGAGAAATCGGTTAACTCTCTTGATAAAAACATAGCCACTTGACGTGGGAATGCAATGGATTTTGTACGTCTCTTCGCTGTGAAGTCTTCTAATTTAATATTAAAATGCTCTCCTACAGCCGTTTGAATATCCAAAATCGTAATCATTCGTGGTTTTGAATTTGGAATAATGTCTTTTAATGCAGCAGCAGCAAGGTCAGTAGATATATCTTGATTAACTAAAGACGAGTAAGCTACTACACGAATTAGAGCACCTTCTAATTCACGAATATTTGTATCAATTTGATTAGCAATATAGTGCATTACTTCGTTTGGTATATTTAGTCCGTCCGCCTTTGCCTTTTTACGAAGAATGGCAATACGCGTTTCTAAATCTGGTGGCGTAATATCTGTAATTAGCCCCCATTCAAATCTAGAACGAAGACGATCTTCTAATGTTGGAATCTCCTTTGGTGGTCGATCACTAGAGATAACAATTTGCTTTGATTCGGTATGCAGAGTGTTAAATGTATGGAAAAACTCTTCTTGAGTAGATTCTTTTCCAGCTAAAAATTGAATATCGTCAATTAGTAAAACATCAACATTTCGATATTTATTGCGGAAATCTACTGCTTTGTTATCACGAATCGAATTAATAAATTCATTCGTAAACTTTTCTGATGATAAATAGACGACCTTTGCATTTGGATTATGCTCTATCACATAATGGCCAATAGCATGCATTAAATGGGTTTTACCTAGACCTACTCCCCCATAAATAAAGAACGGGTTATAGGCTTTTGCAGGTGCTTCAGCTACGGCTAGTGAAGCAGCATGAGCAAAACGATTTCCAGATCCAATGACAAACGTATCAAACGTATATTTTGGATTTAACATTCCTGGTGAAATTTCTGCATGTTCATCGTCATTTTTTGCCTTGATTACCGGAACGGGTAAATCGAGGCTATCATCGTCCTGATCCTTTTGAACAACAAATTTAATTAGCAAGTCTTCACCTGTAAGTTCAGATAAAATGCCCGCGATTAGATGAACATAATGATTTTCAAGCCAATCACGAGCAAATGAGTTAGGCGCGGCAATTGTAACATTAGTACCCTTATAAGAAAGTAATTTTGTTGATTTTAACCACGTCTCAAAGCTTGGTTTTGAAATTTTTTGTTCTACTTGTGCCAGGACATTTTTCCATAATTCTTCTAAATGTTCCAAGCTTTTAACTCCTTTTCATGTATATTTTCCACTATGAAAAAATAAACTACATCTATATAAGATAGAAATCACGGACCTATAATTGTGTTTGCATTTGAAATCCTTGAGATTTTCGCACATTACGGAATGCGCTTTTGACTTTAGTTAGATACAGAAAATATTTTCTTAATGAAGTTAAAACACATACTCACAGCGTGTGGATAACTGTTATCCCAAAGCTGTGTTAAAGTTTGTCCACAAGTTATTAACATTCTGTGGATAATATATTTCCCACGCAACATTTCCACAAAGGAAAACACATTCATCGTAACAAAAAAAGATTGTCATTTCAATAGTTTACGATGCTTATCCACATAACTATTTTTTATTCACCTAAAAGTTGTCCACAGGGTTGGGATTTGTGTAAAAGTTGTCAGTAACTGTTGTGGATAAAAAAATACATAAAAATATTATCCACAAGCACTGTTTATAATAAACATTGTTCCCTGTGGATAATTTTTATACATGAGAAAATAGCAAACAAAAGAGGATTTAAATATTTAATTGACAATGCATTTCTTTTTTTTATATAATGTTATGGTCTGTATGTAGGATAGAAATTAACTTTCATAAATGGAGGTGTCATATATAATGAAACGCACATACCAACCAAAAAAACGTAAACATAGTAAAGTACACGGATTCCGTGCACGTATGAGCTCAAAAAACGGCCGCAGAGTATTAGCAGCTCGTCGTCGTAAAGGAAGAAAAGTATTATCAGCATAAGTCCACTGAACTTCTTCAGTGGCTTTTTTTTTACTGATAAATAGGAAAAGTTAATAGGCAATCAGTATAAGAAAAGCATCGATTTCGTCTATCTAAGCTGGAATCGAGTTTTTCTAATCTTCATTTTTAAAGATAAGAAAGCATTCAGAATAGCAGGTGAAGGAATGAAGAAGCGCCAAAGAGTCAAGAAGAATGAGGATTTTCAGAAGGTATTCAAAAAAGGAAAGTCCTTCGCCAATCGTCAATTTGTCGTGTATTGTTTACCGAAAGAAGATCAACAAGAATTCCGAATTGGGTTATCTGTTAGTAAAAAGATAGGAAAAGCGGTCACTAGAGTTCAAATCAAACGATATATAAGACAAGTGTTCTTGGAGATAAAAGATGAAGTAAGACAAGATATGGACTATGTTATTATCGCCCGAAACCAGGCGGCCACACTCGATTTTCATGATACGAAAAAAAGTATTGAACATGTGCTGAAAATTGCCAAGGTAATTAAAAAGAAGTAAGAGATTAAAATTTATAATTACCTAAGAGCTTTCAATACAAACAGGACCTATAAACGGTAACCGATAATATAGTTAATATACAATTGAAATAATTATAAGTAGAGAGTAAGTGTCTTTACATGGTAAAATAGCAGAAAAAAGTGAATAGTTACTCTAGGAGGATGAAGGTTGAAGAGAAGACATTGGATGATTCTGTCTCTAGTATCTGTAGTATTACTACTTTCTGGGTGTACAGAATTCGATCAGCCAATCTCATCTGAAAGCGAAGGTTTTTGGAATGAGTATATCGTTTGGCCATTAGTATCAATAATTAAATATTTTGCAGAAACATTAGGCTCGTATGCACTTGGGATTATTGTTGTAACAATTATTATCCGTTTAGTGATACTTCCATTAACGATTAAACAAGTAAAAAGCTCGAAAAAGATGCAAGAAATTCAGCCTAAAATGAAAGAGCTACAAAAGAAATATGCTTCAAAGGATGCCGTTACTCAGCAAAAGTACCAACAAGAGATGATGGCAATGATGCAAAGCTCTGGTGTTAACCCAATGGCGGGATGTTTCCCAATGCTGGTACAAATGCCGATATTAATCGGTTTTTACCATGCGATTAGTCGTATGAATGCAACACCAACAATCGATTTAGGAACGTTTCTTATTTTCCCGCTTGCAGAACCAAGTGTTATTCTAGCTGTACTAGCTGGTTTAATTCAATTTGTTGTACTAATGACAGGACCTGCAATGGACAACCCTCAAATGAAAATAATGATGTACATTATGCCATTTATGATTATCGGCTTCGGTATTGTTTTACCAGCTGCCTTATCATTATATTGGGTTGTAGGGAATATCGTTTCTGTGATTCAAAACCTTGCTATTTATAAACCTTGGAATAGAAAAAAATCAGAACCTGCTACAACAGGAGGAGCGAAAAAGTGAAACAAATTACGCAATTAGGCGCAACAGTAGAAGAAGCGATCTCAATAGCGTTACAACAGCTAAGTACTACTCGTGAACAAGTAGAAGTTGAAGTTTTACAAGAAGCGAAAAAAGGATTTTTTGGTTTTGGTGCACGGAAAGCGGAAGTACGTGTCACTGTAAAAGAGGAAGAAATTGCAAAGACAAACTCAATAGATGAAACGGAGAAGCTTGATGATCAGGTTTCTGATACAAATATTGAGGAACAAGCTAAATTAGTTATACAAAAGGTTGTATCTGAAACACCAGTAAAACAAGCAGCTTCAGATGAAGAGCAAGAAGATCCAATTGAATCAGCAAAAAACTATTTAGTTAGTATTGCTAGAGATATGGGGATTGAAGATTTATCGATTGATACACATAAGCAAGGAAAGAACATTTTATTTAAGCTAGAAAGTGAAAAAGCAGCACTTTTAATTGGAAAACGCGGTGCGACATTAAATGCATTGCAGCAATTAGCACAATTAGTTGTAAATAAAAGTGCAAAATCCTTCTTAATGGTCAAGTTAGATGTCGAGAATTATCGCGAACGACGCAAAGAAGCATTAGAAATATTGGCAGAAAGAATGGCGGATAAAGCGATTCATACAGGAAAGAAAGTAACCTTTGAACCGATGCCATCCTATGAACGAAAAGTCATTCATAATGTACTTGCGAATCGCGTTGATATCGAAACACATTCAGAAGGTACAGAACCAAATCGATACCTAGTTATCGAACCAGTAAGATAACAGAAATTATATACAGACAATGGAAGCGGCCCTTTTTAGGGTCGTTTTTTTGTGTGTGCCAGGCATGGCAACTATCTAGGTGGTGAAAGTCCACTGTGGGGGTACACATCGACCAACCACTAAGGAAGCGCAAGGTACTTATCGTG
>NZ_QJTJ01000045.1 GCF_003217295.1 Ureibacillus chungkukjangi | reverse complement strand
AAGGCAAAATTAAAAGACCTAAGCCCGGTGGAATACCGAACTCAGGTCCTTGAAGCAGCTTAATTACATATGTCTAACTTTCTTGGGTCAGATCAAGTCGAGTTGGTACTTAAAGGTGTTTCTTTTTGTAGTAGAAAAATTAAAGGTTTAAAGGAAATCCAGCAAAGATGGGACGGGTTTCTTGAAATATTCTACTCCAATTACGATTTTCTAATAGGATTATTATTGGATAAAAAGGGTAATTAAAGCTTTGTAGGGAATGTAGTTTTGGCAGAAGATGCAATACATGGGCAATTAAAAGTTAGCGAATTATTTAAACCTTTCAAGCGCAATATAAGGACTGTACCAGTTAGCCAAATTGTTTAGATTCGATGAAACGACCTTTAAAGTGGTGCCTACTCAATGATTGTGTGCGGTTTGAAGATGAATGTATTTCTAAATTAAGTTAATGAATTTTCAAGTGTTTGTTTAAAAGTTTTAAAAATAATTTACTTTTATGATTTTTTATGACCTATGGTTTCCTTAATTTTCTAACGGAAAACGAAAATTAAGAATATTATAACAAGAGCAATTTCGTTGCAATGCAGTTAAGAGCCGTGATAGACTATGATAAGCAATGGATACATTTTGTGCGAAGGCTCTTCACAAAAATTGATGAAGAGTGCTTTTTTTTGAATTTAACGGTTTTATTCTATTTTTATTAAGCTTTACACATAAGAAGATGGGTAGAATGAACCGCTCGGCAAAGACCGGGCTTTCCCTTTCATATAAAATCGCTCTCTGTTCGAAGACGGAGAATTATTAAGTATCGGAAACGTTCCAAAACTTAGGCTCGAAGTTTGCCGCATTTCATCTGAAAATGTAACCATTTGTCAACTTAAAGGAAAAAGGAGATTGAGAAGTTTGACAAATTTTTCAGAATTAAATATTAGCGAATCAACATTACGTTCATTAAAGCGTATGGGATTTGAAGAAGCAACACCAATCCAAGAAGGCACTATTAAGTTTGCAATGGAAGGTCGTGACGTATTAGGTCAAGCGCAAACTGGTACTGGTAAAACGGCAGCATTCGGGATACCGCTTATTGAAAAAATTGACCCAAAAAACCCGAACATCCAAGCATTAATTATTGCCCCTACTCGTGAATTAGCAATCCAAGTTTCGGAAGAATTATATAAAATTGGTTATGATAAACGCGTTAAATTATTATCTGTATACGGTGGACAAGAAATTGGACGTCAAATTCGTGCGTTAAAAAATAAACCACAAATTATCGTTGGTACTCCAGGTCGTATTCAAGATCATATTAACCGTCACACATTAAAGCTTGATCAAGTACAAACACTTGTATTAGACGAAGCGGACGAAATGTTGAACATGGGCTTCATCGATGATATTAATGCGATTTTAGAAAATGTTCCAGACACTCGTCAAACATTATTATTCTCGGCTACAATGCCACCTGCAATTCGTAAAATTGCAAACACTTTCATGAAAAACCCTGAAGAAGTGAAAATCAAATCAAAAGAAATGACAGTTGAAAACATCGAGCAATTTTTCGTAAAAGCTCAAGAGCGCGAAAAATTCGATGTATTAACTCGAATTTTAAATGTACACCAACCAGAGCTTGCGATTATCTTTGGTCGTACAAAACGCCGTGTTGATGAATTATCACAAGCATTAAGTATTCGTGGGTATGTTGCAGAAGGAATCCATGGTGACTTAAGCCAAGCAAAACGTATGTCTGTATTACGTCAATTTAAAGAAAATAAAATTGACATTCTTGTTGCAACAGACGTTGCTGCACGTGGTCTGGATATTTCAGGTGTTACACACGTTTATAACTTTGACATTCCTCAAGATCCAGAAAGCTATGTTCACCGTATCGGCCGTACTGGTCGTGCTGGTAAATCTGGGCTTGCAATTACATTTGTAACTCCACGTGAAATGGGTTACTTACGTATTGTTGAAGAAACAACGAAAAAACGTATGACACCACTACGTCCACCAAGTGAAACAGAAGCACTAGTAGGACAACAAAAAGTAGCTATGGATAAGTTAGTTGAAATCGTTCAAGCGAATGATTTAAATGAATACCGTATCTTAGCTAATGAATTATTAGAAGAACACAATGCAGTTGACTTAGTAGCAGCAGCTATTAAATCAATGACTAAAGAACCTGATGAAACACCAGTAACAATTTCTGAAGAGCGTCCATTACCTGCTCGCAAAGAACGTTCTGGTGGAGGCGGTCGAGGCCGTGGAGGAGACTCTCGCGGTGGTCGTCGTGACTTCGGTCGTGGCGGACGCAGCAGTGGAGGCGGCGGTGCACGTCGTGATGGAGGCCGCAGAGATGGAGGTCGCCGTGACGGTGGCCGCAAAGAAGGCGGTAGCGCAGGCGGCGGAGATCGCAGACGCTCTTCAAGCACACCACGTCGTCGTGAAGACTAATTAAATTAAGTATTAGAAGTGTCCTTTCGGGGGCACTTTTTTTGTGTGAAAAGAAGTATCGCTAAACGGCAAGATCCGGAGAGAAGATAGCTCACATCCCCGAAACGGCAAAATCCGAAGTTTCGGGGAAGAGAGAAGCGCACTCACTTCCCCGAAAGAGGAAAATCCGGAGTTTGGGGAAAAGAGAAGGGTGCTCACTTCCCCGAAAGAGGAAAATCCGGAGTCTGGGGGAAAAGAGAAGGGTGCTCACTTCCCCGAAAAAACAAAATCCGGAGTTACGGGTAAAAGAGAAGTGGACTCATTTCCCCAAAACCATAAAATCCAAAGCTTAGGGTAAAAGATACCCCTACTCAGCCGCACTTCACCTAAATCGCACAACCCCACTCGGAACTAGTCTACAAGGAATTCACATATCACTTTATCCTAGTTGTTAGTTTGATTTTCGTTAAGCTTAGGGGAAAGTGTACAATTGGAGAATTATCCATATGTGTTAAAAGTGCATCGCTTTTTCAAACCGATATATGCTAAATTAATAAGTACTAGCTTATATTTTGAATATATTGAAACAATTAACAGTCTTATTCGTATTAAGAGGAAAGAGAAGGGGTGTATTTTGTGCGAAAACAATTGAATTATCAAATACCGAGGAAGGGGTTAACTGTATGGCGATTGTATGGTCTTTTTAATACTTTGGTAGTCTCTGTTTTAATGGGGGTTGCTTGTTTCTTAACCTATTATTTTGAGTGGCCATCGTTCATAGTTTATATAGCAATCGCACTTGTACTAATTGTCGGACTGGCATCGATTTGGCTTTTCCCGAATATTCGCTGGGACCATTGGCGATATGAGGTGCGAGAGCATGAGATTGAAATCCAATATGGCTTATTTATCGTGAAGCGAACATTGATTCCGATGGTTCGTGTCCAGCATGTTGATACTTCACAAGGACCGATTTTGAAAAAATACGATTTAGCCAATATTTCAATTTCAACAGCTGCTACAACACATATTATCCCAATGTTAGTTACAAATGATGCGGATAGTTTAAGGTCCCGTATTTCGACTCTAGCAAGGGTGGCTGAAGATGATGTCTGAGGATCGCTTTAAATTACATCCAGTTGCAGCGGTAGTTGATTTTGTAAAGGGACTAAAAGAATTGATTCTACCCTTTTTAATTATCTTTTTTGCAAACGGTTTTAACGTTACGTTTAATCCTGGAGATGGAAGCTTCTGGGCAAGTATTGTTCCTCTGGGCATCTTTGTCCTAGTAATCATTGTTCGCTTAATAAATGGAGTTCTTAAATGGTGGACATATGTGTATTGGTTTGAGGAGAAGGAGCTAAGGGTTGAGTATGGTCTTTTAGTTAAGAAAAAACGTTATATTCCGTTTGATCGAATTCAAAGCTTAAATTATAAAGAGGGTATTTTTCACCGGATTTTTGGGCTTGTCCAAGTAATGGTTGAAACGGCTGGTAGTACGAACGGTAAGCCGGAAGTTATTTTAACTGCAATTACAAAGGAAGCAGCTGACCAAATTGAGCTGGTTACTCGAAAAAGTAAGGAAGAAGAGTATGAAAATGAGCTGCAAAGTGAAACTGGGAACTCAGTTGAGAAAGCGCAAGCTCCGAGTTCAAGAGTAATCCATAAAATGAACAAAAAGGATTTACTCGTATTAGCAACTACTTCAAGCAGTATGGGCGTTGTAATTGCCGGAGTTGCAGCGGCTTTATCCCAATTTGCAGAATTTATTCCTTTTGAATGGTTATTCGAAGAGTTTTCGGACTTTATTAAATTTGGTTTTGTTATTGTAGCGTTTGCTGTTTTTGTTTCGTTTTTATTTACATGGGTAATTGCTGTTATTATTACATTTATAAATTACTATGATTTTACAGTAATCGAGGAAAATGAACGTTTAACTATTACAAGGGGATTGTTAGAAAAGAAGAGGGTAACGATTCCTTTAAATCGAATCCAAGCTATCAAAATCGTAGAAAATCCAGTAAGGCAAATGTTTGGGTTTGCTGCAGTTGCTGTGGAAAGTGCAAGTGGGGGATTTGGTGGAGAAGAAAAAAAGATAACCCTATTTCCATTAATAAAGAAGTCGAGGTTATTTAAGCCGTTGCATGAACTGCTTCCTGAGCTTGAATGGCAGCAAGCTTTAACGAAGCCACCCAAAAAAGCAAAGCCATTCTTTTATCGAATCGACTTTGTTTGGCTATTGCCAGTTATTGCCCTTTGCTCATATATATGGTTTCCGTATGGATTGTTCTCGTTGCTGATTATTGTACCAATCATTTTGCTAGGCTTGTGGCAATTTAAAACGACAGGCTATGCCATTAGCGGTAATCAACTAACACTTTGTTATCGAATATTTAGTAGGGTTACATTTGTTGTTGAGAAAAAACGCATTCAAGCTTTGGAAAGTAGACAGACATTTTTTCAAAAGAGAAGAGAAATTGCTAGTGTGGAAGTAACGGTAATGTCTGGATTTACAGGTGCGACGGCAAAAGCCCTGAATCTTGAAACTAGAGATATAGAAGAAATGATGAGCTGGCTCGAAAAAAATGACCACCTAAAATAAACGATATAAAAAAGGCAATCTCGGATTTAGTAAAAGAGATTGCCTTTTCGTTTACATTTAATAAGGTATCAATTATTTCTGTCTCCAGCGAATGATATTCTTTGGTGTGAAATAGGATAGACCAAGCAAGAAACCAGTAACTAAACCACCGATATGTCCCGTAACATTAATATTAGGAGATATAAAGGTAATAATTACACTAATAACCACAAGCGGAAGGATTACCTGCTTAAGCTGTGGCATTGTATGGCGAGTATAGTAGACAAGCGCAGCGAAAGCACCGAAAATACCGTAAATAGCACCACTTGCCCCAACGCTTGCGTAGTTGCCAGCCTGCAATACGAATGTTGCCACATTACCAAAAATACCTGCTAGAAAGTAAATCGTTAAAAATCGCATTTTCCCAGCAATTTTCTCTAGCTCTGGACCAAACAAGAATAAAGAGAACATATTAAATAAAACATGCATGAAGTCTGCGTGAATAAACATTGATGTAATAATTCGCCACCATTGACCATCTTCAATTAAATAATTCACACTCATCCCTGTGTAAAAAACTTCATCACCAATATAGGGAAGCATTGTTATAATATAGACGATGAAATTAATCGCAATAATCGTTGACACAATTGGATATAGCTTTAAAAATTGTTTAAAATTTTCTGTACGAATAAACATGTAACCACCTCATATCGATTATTATACATTGTATTTTATTAATAATAAAAGGAGAACTTCCATATGATAAAAGGAATTGGACTAGACATAGCAGAAATCCCAAGAATAAAAAAAGCAATAGATCGTTCAGAAAAATTTGGACAACGTATTCTATCTGAGCGTGAATTGAATATATTTAATCAACTATCTGAACTACGAAAAGTAGAATTTTTAGCGGGGAGGTTTGCAGCAAAGGAGGCATTTTCTAAAGCAAATGGTACTGGTATAGGTAAGAATTGTGAGTTTCGTCAGATTGAAGTGTTGAAAGATGATTTAGGAAAACCAACTTTGTATTTCAACGGAGAATTAGTGAGTGGACATGTCAGCATCACACATACAAAAGAGTATGCGGCAGCTCAAGTGATACTAATGCATTCTTAAGACGCGATATAATCTATAGAAAAAATTTGATTAATAATTTGTTAAGTTGTCCAAAAGTGATAGCATAAAGTTATACATCCACTCATATATTTGACGTATCGGAGCTGAAAGTAGTAGAAGAAAGGATGGAGTTTTGCGACACAAATTAACCTTATTTTTTGTTATGTTGTTAGGAGTACTAATGCTTGCAGCTTGTGGGGAGGATTCACAAGAGGATGTTCTGCAAAATCTAAATGATAAGTGGAACGATGTAAAAGGATATGAGCTAGATGCCACAATGGAAATCAAAACTGGTGCTGAACCAAGAGTTTATGATGTAAATGTATGGCATACTGATCCAGAATTTTACCGTGTGAAAGTAACTCAGCAAGGTGAAGACGTAACACAAATGATTATCCGTAATGATGAAGGCGTATTTGTAGTAACACCTTCCCTAAGAAAGACGTACAAGTTCCAAAGTGAATGGCCGAAGCAAAATAGCCAAGCCTATCTAATTGGAGCATTAGCTGAAGACTTGTTAGCCGATGACAAGGTGGTAATGGAAGAAGATGAGAAGAATTACATCTTCACAGCAGCAACTCGAAATAATCATAAAAGTATTATGCCAACGCAAAAGATTGTAGTGGACAAGAAAACAATGCTTCCAACTTCTGTTTCGGTAGTAAACGAAGCACAAGAAGAGCAAATGGTAATCACGTTTAAAAATATCGATCTAGGAATGCAGCATAAAGAAAGCGAGTATGCAGTAGAAAACTTCTCTGAGTCAAATGAAGAAGAAACTGCTAGTGCAAGTGCACCAGTTCAATCTGAATTCCAAACATACTATCCTGAATTAAATTGGGAGAATACAAAACTAGTAGATGAAAAAGTAGTTATGGAGAATGGAACAGAGCGTGCTATCTTAACGTTCGAGGGTGATAAATCCTTCACACTTGTCCAACAGCCTGTAGAGTATGGTGAATCCGCAACTCTTCCAGTATATGCACCTGGTGATCCAGCTGATTTAGGATTTACTATTGGCGCAATTACTGAAAAATCTATTAGCTGGGAACGTGATGGCGTATCATTCTTTATCGCATCAAATAACCTAACACAAGAGGAAATGGTACAAGTTGCGGCTTCGGTTACAACCGGTGGATTAAAATAAATAAGTAAAGTGAGTAACTAGTTCCACATAAATATATAAAATTCGAGAGGTTAGTCTTAAAGTGGACAAATGGGACGCTCTAAGGCTAACTCTCTCTTAATTTTCTTAAAGTAAGTGAAAGTGGTGGACAAGAACTAGTATTAAAATTTAAAATAAAAGAATGAATATTACAAATATTTGAAGTTTATAATTGCTAAAAGAGGGAATAACAATAATGCAAAACATAAAGCACTTCCGTCCAACCAAAGCCATCATTAATCTAGATGCTATAAAACACAATGTGAGTTACTTGAAGGAATTTTTACAACCAGGAGTTCAGATCATGGCTGTGGTGAAGGCAAATGCTTACGGACATGGAGATGTTGAAGTTGCAACGGTAGCTATAGAAGCTGGTGCTACTATATTAGCGGTAGCTACACCAGAAGAAGCACTTCATCTTCGAAAAGCCTTCCCAAATATCGATATTTTAATATTGGGTTATGCCCCTGCATCATTTGCACCATTTGCAGCAAATGAAAATATTACGTTAACAGTGTTTTCATTTGATTGGGTGCAGCAAGTTAAGGAGTTTAGTTTATCGCATCCTTTAAAATTACATATTAAAATTGATACTGGCATGGGTAGAATAGGTGTCACTCAAATTGAAGACTTACAAAACCTGTATAACGCGATAACATCCTCTGATAGTTTACTTGTAGATGGAATTTTTACACACTTTGCTACTGCAGATGAAGAGGATGTCGCTTATTTTCATCATCAAGTTGCTAAATTTGAAGAGTTTATAAGTGCTTTACCTGAAAAACCACGACTTGTGCATGCTGCTAATACAGCGACGATGCTTATAAAAGATCGAGCTCTTCAATATGATGCAGTAAGGTTTGGAATTTCAATGTATGGATTAGCACCCTCTGCCTATGTAAAAACGAAATTACCGTTTCCATTACAGCCTGCTTTCTCATTAGAAACAGAACTCATTGAAGTAAAGAAAGTTCAAGCTGGTCAATCGATTGGCTATGGAGCAACCTTTACAGCATCAGAACCGTCGTACATTGGGACAATCCCAATAGGATACGCTGACGGATTAATTCGAAAATATAGTGGTCAACATGTATTAATAGATGGCGTACGTGTACCAATCATCGGAAGAATTTGTATGGATCAATGTATGTTATTATTACCAGCTGCATATAATATAGGTAAAAAAGTAACTTTAATTGGAAAACAAGAAGAAGAAGAAATTACACTTGATGAATGGGCAGCAAAAGGCGATACAATTAACTATGAGGTCCCTTGTATCATTACTTCCAGAGTGCCTAGAATCTACTACAAAAAATAGTAAAATGCGACAAAATCTTCAACAAAAACCGATAAAACTACATGGATAGCCATATTTTTTAATAATTATCTTTTCAACATATCATTTCGATGATAGAATGAGAAAAGAATTGAAATGGTACGGTTTTTGTGGAGGTGCTTGTTTTGTACGCGAAAAAAGTAGAAGAAAAGGAAGTATTAGAACTTCCTCAAGAGATGTTAATGGCTTTTAATACACTTGAGCAAAAATCACGAGAAAGTGAAAGTTATGTTTATATTTCATCTCGTAGATTATCTACGCACAAGCAACCAAATCAAATACGGGAAGCTTTAATGAAAGGCTATGTGGAAATGTCGCAAATCAACCTGAACATTTGTAGCGAATGTCTACATGCAGAGTATGAAGCGGAACATATGGTGGAGCGTCTCGTAAGCGGGGGATGACATTTTGATTGTGAAACGAGGGGACGTGTTTTTTGCAGATCTCTCACCAGTTGTGGGATCTGAACAAGGCGGTACGAGGCCCGTATTAATCCTTCAAAACGATATAGGTAATAGATTTAGTCCAACTGTAATCATCGCTGCGATTACTGCGCAAATTCAAAAAGCAAAATTGCCGACTCATGTCGAAATTGATGCCAAAAAGTATGGTTTTGAAAGAAACTCGGTAATTTTGCTTGAACAATTGCGTACCATAGATAAATCGAGGTTGACAGATCGTATTACCCAATTAGATGATGAGCTTATGGAAAAAGTGGACGTTGCACTTGAAATAAGCCTAGGATTAATGAAATTTTAATACATAAAATGTAAAGGTATGACCTAAAAGATTAATTCTTTTGGGTCATTCTTTTTTTATGAATAGTTAGACCATTTTAGCTATTGCCAAAATCTTTTGTCTATTTTTCGCAATAAATTTGATGTAAGGACACTTGATAATATATATTAGAAATATCAGGATTTATACATATTTGCTAGAATGATAATATGCGTTCCGATTTAATTCATTAGCAAAATGGGGGTGCAGTGATGAGAGAAGCAAAAATAGTAGAGATAGTGACAGAATTAGATATAGTAACTGCACGCAAGCTAGGTCGAGATGAGGCTAAGGATATTGGATTCAATGATGTAGACCAATCTAGAATTACGACTGCAATTGGCGAACTCGCAAAAAATATATTATTATATGCCCGTACTGGGAGAATCGTGATCGAGGAAATAGAAGAGAATGGCCAAAAAGGAATTTCGATTTCCTCGATTGATAAAGGACAAGGTATGGAAGAAGTCCATAGAGTATTAGAGGATGACTATTCGACAAGTAATACTGGCGGCGGTTTGCCAGCTGTTAAGAGACTTGTAGATTCAATTGATATTCAATCTAAGGTTGGCAAGGGAACTACGGTTAAAGTATTGAAATGGCTAAGTTAGGGTGTGGATTTAAGTGGAGCAGATAAGAAAACAATATAAAAAAATCTTATCAGACTATATTGGCAACCAAAGTGAAAGCGATTTATATATCGGCCAGAATTTTATTAAACGTATGATTCAAAAAAATGTGACACCAGAAGAGGTTATTAGTATTCACAAGCAGGTGCTTGAGGAGATTTATGATGATATACCTCAAACTGTGTTGCATGGTTATGATTTTTTAATCGAAGTAATGGTTCATTTTGGGTTAAAGGTTCAGGAACATCAGGCTTTACTCGCCAAACAAGAAGAGCTGCGTATTGAAATGGATATCGCAACCAAAATTCAAAATCTATTATTAGAGACAGAAATACCGAATCCGCCATCAATTGATATAGGAATGCTCTCAATCCCTCTTCGGAAAATGAATGGGGACTATGTTCATTTCATGCATGACAAGGGCCGTTATTTAAGTGCCGCTGTAACAGATGTAGTAGGCAAAGGAGTCCCAGCTGCACTATGTATGTCCATGGTAAAATACGGTCTTGATACTTTGGAATATGCAAACAGCAATCCTTCGTATGTTTTGGAAGTTTTAAATAGAATCATTGAAAAAAGTATAGATGATAGTATGTTTGTTTCGCTATGTTATCTGCGTTATAACCTAAAAACAGATGTACTTACATGGAGCTCTGCTGGACATGAACCTTCTCTTTACTATAATGCAGAAAAAGAAGAGTTCTATGATTTAGAATCAAAAGGCTTACTACTTGGGATTTTACCTGAAACAAAATATACCCAACAGGATATTCAGTTAAGGGATGGAGATCTTGTTATTGTCATGACTGATGGTGTAACAGATTTTCGGAACAAAGAAGAATTTGACTCTCGCGAAATTATTAAGGAGCTTGCTTTAGCTAACCGTCACCTAACTGCTCAAGAAATGTGTGAGACGATTCATAAAGCTTTACAAAAGCTGCACGACTTTAAGTTAGAAGATGATTTCACACTAGTAATCATAAAAAAATAATTTTTTTAAGAATAATAGGTTTAACAAATGCAGTATGGGGAAAAGACCATATAGGTAATTGTGGGAGGTGTCTTAAAAATGAACGTAAATGTACAATTCCGAGAAGATGGTGATTTACTGTTAGGCTTTATCGAAGGGGAAATTGATACGTATACAGCACCAATTTTAAGAGATGAGCTGGAGATGATTCGTTTGTCAGAAGGCTTAGTTGTAGAATTGGATTTATCAAATGTAAATTATATGGACAGCACAGGTCTTGGAGTATTTGTAGCGTTTTATAAGAAAATCGTTAAAGAAAATGCTAGCTTGAAATTAGTTAACCTGTCTGCCAGGTTAACAAGATTATTTGAAATAACAGGCCTTAGTGAATTAATGGAAATAGAAAAAGGTGGGACAACCAATGCGAGCATTTGACTACATTGAAATTCGAGTTCCTGCAAAGCCACAGTACGTTAGTGTGATAAGATTAACTGTTTCTGGATTAGCTTCTCGCGTTGGTTTTTCCTATGACGAAATTGAAGATATGAAAATCGCCGTAAGTGAAGCAGTGACAAATGTAGTTCAGCATGCGTATGGACTTCATGAGGATGGAGAAATTGTCATCGGCGTTGCTTTGTATGCAGATAAAATCGAAGTAATGGTATCGGATTACGGACATAGTTTTAACTTTGAAGAGGTTAAGTCACAAATTGGTCCATACCAAGAAGATGAAAGTGTTGAATTATTAAGAGAAGGTGGACTAGGGCTTTACTTAATGGAAACATTAATGGACGAGGTCAGAGTGAACAATAACGAAGGTGGAGTCACTGTTTTCATGACAAAATATGTCACGAGAGAGCAGGTGAAAGAAAATGTCCAGTCAATCACCAGATAATCGAAAGTCTTCTGAAGAGATATTAAAATGGATAGAAAAATATCAACAAACAGAAGAGCAAGAAGCATTAGATCGTTTAGTAATACATTATAATAATTTAGTAGAATCAATTGCTAGAAAATATTCCTATGGTAAAACTAATTTTGAAGATATAGTTCAAGTAGGAATGATCGGATTGCTTGGGGCAATTCGACGTTTTGATACGTCATTAGGCAGAAGCTTTGAAGCCTTTGCAGTTCCAACTGTTGTTGGAGAGATCAAAAGGTTTTTACGTGACAAAACGTGGGATGTTCATGTACCTAGACGGATTAAGGAGCTTGGTCCGAAAATTAAAAGCGCCGCTGAATATCTAACTACCAAACTACAATACTCACCCTCTATCCAAGAGATCGCAGAGTATTTAGAGGTGGAAGAAGAAGATGTTCTTGAAGCGATGGAAATGAGTAAAAGCTATCATGCCCTTTCAATGGACCATTCCATTGATGCGGATTCTGAAGGTGGTACCGTCACCTTGATGGATGTCGTCGGGAAAGAAGATGACGGCTTCGAGAGAACAAATCGTCGAATCGTTGTTTCAGAGGCAATGGAAACCTTAGAAGAGCGTGAAAAAGAAATATTAAAGTTAACATATTACGACCAACTGAGCCAAAAGGAAGCGGGAGAAATGCTGGGGATTTCTCAGATGCATGTATCACGTATTCAAAGAAAGGCTATTAAAAAATTACAGCAGGTCATTACTGCTGATGGCGTAGTGTAAAAGCTTTAACTAGGTAAAACTTTTACATACCAATTTAGAATCTTAATAAAATGGACAAGTCTACCTATCAACTAGTTGAATGGGTAGACTTTTTTATTGAGTTTGAATACCTAATTTCTTTATTAAAGACTTCTAGCAAGTACGATAATAGAAGAAAGTGGTATGTAAATGTTAAACTAAGATTATTCGACTTCGTAATTTTCAAAAAGAAAAGAGAAGCTTATTAAACGAAATTTATGAAAAGAGATTGGTACAAGCAGTAAACAAAATGCAAAGCTTGGACATTGATCTCAAATTAAGTATTAATGATAGAGTAATTTATGAAAATTGAAAGGCTGTGAAATGATGGAAGAAAAGAAAATGCTGCAAATGATTGCAACTGATGCACTAGTTAAACCACATCAAGCAGAAGCAGTTATCAAACTATTAGAAGACGGCAATACAGTTCCTTTTATCGCTCGATATCGTAAGGAAGCAACAGGGTCGTTAGATGAAGTTCAAATTAAAGCGATTGAAGACAGATATCACTACATACAACAGCTAGAGCAACGAAAAGAAGAGGTTATCCGTTTAATCGACGAACAAGGGAAACTAACAGAAGATTTACAGACGGCGATACAATCGGCAACTGTTTTACAGCGTATTGAGGATTTATATAGACCTTATAAGCAAAAACGACGTACAAAAGCAACGATTGCCAAAGAGAAGGGGTTAGAACCTTTAGCAGAGGAAATGATGAAATTCTCAAAAGAAGATATTCAAAAAATCGCTTCTACGTTTCTTAATGCAGAAAAAGGTGTGGAAACTCTTGAGGATGCAATAGCTGGAGCAAGGGATATATTAGCAGAAAGATTTGCTGACGATGCACAAATTCGTGATCAAATACGAAAATTCTCCTGGAGAGAAGGGAAAGTTGTAACTGCTGTTAAGGATGCAGATAAAGATGAGAAAAAAGTGTTTGAAATGTATTACGAGTATGAGGAGCCGGTAAAATATATCGTGCCTCATAGAACACTTGCCCTTAATCGTGGTGAAAAAGAAGATATTCTAAAAGTAGCCATTCAGGTTCCTATAGATCGAGTTCTTCCAATTATGGAGAAGGCATGGATTCCTTATAATTCTTCTTCGTCTTCAGTTGCCCATGTAAAAGAAGCAATTGAAGATGGTTATAAGCGATTAATTCAGCCTTCTATTGAGCGAGAACTACGAAGTGAATTAACCGAAAAAGCTGAAGAACAAGCAATTCATATCTTCGCTGAAAACTTAAAAAGCTTATTATTACAGCCACCAATGCGCGGAAAAATGGTTTTAGGTGTAGACCCAGCTTATCGAACAGGTTGTAAATTAGCGGTAGTAGATGAGACAGGTAAAATGTTTGAAGTAACAGCAATATACCCACATCCACCAAAGCCTGATGTAGCAAAATCAAAAGCGGTAGTGAAGGCTTTATTAGCTAAATATCCTATTTCAATTGTAGCTATTGGAAACGGAACAGCATCTCGTGAAACAGAGCAATTTATCGCAGACGTTTTAAAGGAAGTTGAACAAGATGTTGCGTATGTAATCGTTAACGAAGCAGGGGCTTCTGTTTATTCTGCTTCTGAGGTAGCGCGAAACGAATTCCCAGACTTACAAGTAGAGCAAAGAAGTGCTGTTTCAATTGCTCGTCGCTTACAAGATCCTTTATCGGAACTTGTTAAAATTGAACCAAAAGCAGTAGGAGTTGGCCAATACCAACATGACGTATCGCAAAAGAAATTAGCCGAGTCTTTAACATTTATAGTAGAAACAGCAGTTAACCAGGTAGGGGTAGACGTTAATACAGCCTCGGCTTCACTTTTACAATATGTATCTGGTTTATCGAAAACTGTAGCAGAAAATATTGTTAATGCACGAAGTGATAGCGGGAAATTCATATCCCGTGCACAACTAAAGAAAATCCCCCGACTAGGTGCGAAAACATATGAACAGGCGATTGGGTTCTTACGCATCGCAGAAGCAAAAAATCCTCTTGATGCAACAGGGATACACCCAGAAAGCTATAAATTAGCAGAGGAAATTTTAGCTAATGTAGGCTTATCGAAAAAGGATGTAGGCTCCAAGAAATGCGAGGAAGCTTTAGCTGCAATAGATGTGAAAACTTTAAGTGCCGAGCTTGGTGTCGGTGAAGTAACGGTAAAGGATATTGTGGACACATTAATGAAGCCGACTCGAGATCCACGAGACGCATTCCCGCAACCGTTATTAAAAACAGATGTATTAAAAATGGAGGATCTACAAGTAGGGATGGAGCTGCAAGGGACAGTCCGAAACGTAGTGGATTTCGGTGCCTTTGTAGACATCGGTGTAAAACAGGATGGTCTAGTCCATATCTCTAAGCTTCAAAAGCGCCGTATCAAGCATCCTTTAGAGGTTGTCTCGCTAGGGGATATTGTCACAGTATGGGTTGATAAAGTAGAAGTGAATAAAGGTCGTATCGCTTTAACAATGATTGCCCCTGAGAAACAGGTAGAACTAATTCAGTAAATTATATATAGTACTAGCAAAACACTTTGGTTTCCAGATGGACCAGAGTGTTTTTTCTTATGTGCAATACACTTATTTTTCATGGGATTATATGATAGATTATTTCATAGGAGGGGATACATATGACAGATCAAGAACTACAAGTATTAGTAGAGGAATTATCTCAAAAGTATTTTGATGTACCCTTTTTACATCAAGCCTATTTTAACAGCAGATTACGAACGACTGGGGGCCGTTATCTGCTAAGAAGTCATAATATCGAATTTAATAAAAAATCCTATGAAATCTTTGGTATTAAAGAATTGCGCGGTATCATCCTTCACGAACTATGTCATTACCATCTTCACATAAGGGGGATGGGCTACAAACATCGAGATGCAGATTTCCGAGCGCTCTTAAAGAAAGTCGGTGCACCAAGGTTTTGTTCAACAATAGAAGAAAACAAAAAGCAAACTAATACTAAAACATACTTATATGAATGTGTTGAATGCAAACAATTATATCCGCGTAAGAAACGAATGGATGTGAATAAGTACCGCTGTGGTAAATGCCGCGGCCGACTAATAGAAAGAAAGACTGTTGAATAATGAATGGTTTTAAACTAGCGAGTTCGTTTTTGTGGAAGAATTGTTAAAAGTTCTAATTAGATGAAATTTAAATGTATGTTTTTTTGAAAAAGTGCACATTATAGGAAAGTTGTTTCCTTTCAAATGACGTTTAAAGCCTTGATATATAAGGGTTTTAAAGAGGAATGGTAAAAATGTAAAAAAGTTTTAGTAAAAGTGTTGACTTTGTATGAAAGTGTCTCTATAATAATAAAAGTCGACAAGATAAGTCGTAACAAATTATTCCGAAGTAGCTCAGTGGTAGAGCAACCGGCTGTTAACCGGTTGGTCGTAGGTTCGAGTCCTACCTTCGGAGCCATGGCCCGTTGGTCAAGTGGTTAAGACACCGCCCTTTCACGGCGGTAACACGGGTTCGAATCCCGTACGGGTCACCACTTATTATTTAAATAGCAATAAAACAATTTGGTCCCGTGGTGTAGCGGTTAACATGCCTGCCTGTCACGCAGGAGATCGCCGGTTCGATCCCGGTCGGGACCGCCATTGTTGGGGTATAGCCAAGCGGTAAGGCAACGGATTTTGATTCCGTCATGCCCAGGTTCGAATCCTGGTACCCCAGCCATTTGTACGAGCCATTAGCTCAGTGGTAGAGCATCTGACTTTTAATCAGAGGGTCGAAGGTTCAAGTCCTTCATGGCTCACCAGTTTTTATTCTTGACTTAGTTCGAGAATGGTGTATACTTAATAGAGTCTTCATTTGAACGCGGTCGTGGCGGAATGGCAGACGCGCTAGGTTGAGGGCCTAGTGGGGGCAACCCCGTGGAGGTTCAAGTCCTCTCGGCCGCACCAAGTAGCACATTTCAAAATACGCGCCCGTAGCTCAATTGGATAGAGCGTCTGACTACGGATCAGAAGGTTGTGGGTTCGACTCCTGCCGGGCGCGCCATTATAAATTTAATATGCGGGTGTAGTTTAATGGTAAAACCTCAGCCTTCCAAGCTGATGTCGTGAGTTCGATTCTCATCACCCGCTCCATAATATATTTGAACCTTGAAAACTGAACGACAAAACGTTAATGAACATAGTTTCTTCTATTAAATTAGAGAAACAAAATTTTGGACATCAATATTGATGCCAGCATAAAATTTGAGCTAATCAAATTTTCTCTTTTATGGAGAGTTTGATCCTGGCTCAGGACGAACGCTGGCGGCGTGCCTAATACATGCAAGTCGAGCGGACTTTAGAAAAGCTTGCTTTTC
>NZ_QJTJ01000044.1 GCF_003217295.1 Ureibacillus chungkukjangi | reverse complement strand
GAAAAGCAAGCTTTTCTAAAGTCCGCTCGACTTGCATGTATTAGGCACGCCGCCAGCGTTCGTCCTGAGCCAGGATCAAACTCTCCATAAAAGAGAAAATTTGATAAAGCTCAAATTTTGTGCTGGCATCAATTTTGATGTCCAAAATTTTGTTTCTCTAAATTAATAGAAGAAACTATGTTCATTAACGTTTTGTTGTTCAGTTTTCAAGGTTCATCGTCATCACTTTCTTCAATGTGACAACTTTTATATCATACCATCTTACCAAATCATCTGTCAACAACTTTCTTCCAAAAGTTTTAACAGTTATTCAATCGACAGCTTTAACATAGTATCATTTACCGATATGAAAGTCAATAACTTTATTCATTCAATGATATTTTTTTACTGCGTCGTAATGACTTGTATTAATATACCATCATAATAATCCAATAGCAAGTAATTTAGCAAAAAAAATTATTGGAGTACTGTTAATACCCCAATACAAAGAATACCTGGTATACCTAGAATTGTTATTGTAAGAGCTGAAAACAGATTAACCGGCACTACCACATCGTACCCATCAACAATAATATGAGCTATGTATAATAGCGCAAACGAACAGGCAAGCTTAAACCAAAGAATCGCTAACTTTTCAAAAACTGCCCCAAATCCTACTTTTCTACCTATTAAAATAATAAAAAAGAGTAGCGCACTAACAACACCAATTGCTATGTATGTTGTCAACCATATCTCCCCTCTCGAATATCTATTCTTAGGAGCATATGCTTTTGCGGCTACCCTTAGTATGCTTATTTAATTAATATTTTTCGAATTCTTGCTTCTTTAAATAAATAAAAGTGAACACTTTCAGCAATTTTCCGATGTGCAATGACCTCTAAATCATAATCATCGACAAGATCTTCAATCACTTTAGCACTACTCCAGTCATCTTTTGTCTCTTTTATAAGATTGACTAGTCTTTCGTCAAATTCTCTCTTTAATTTCCCTTTACGACTGAATATCACACGACTCCACTCACCTTATACTAATATTACAGGACAATAACATCTATATCAGTTACTACTGTTGTATATATGTCCAGAACAAACTGTGTGCGAAAACATGTTATTAAAACTAATACAAAAGAGTGGGTTAACACCTGCAACAGATCTCATTATTTGAACTTTTTATAAGGAAACGAAAAATCCCTTATAATTCACGGCGTCCTTCCAATGCTTTTGATAATGTAACTTCATCAGCATATTCTAAATCGCCACCAACAGGTAAACCATGTGCGATGCGTGTTGTACGAATTCCAGAAGGTTTTACAAGACGAGATATATACATAGCTGTTGCTTCCCCTTCAATTGTTGGGTTCGTTGCTAAAATTAACTCCTGTACACGTTCATCTTGTAGTCGCGTAATTAATGAAGCTACATTAATATCCTCGGGTCCTACACCATCCATAGGCGAAATTGCGCCATGTAATACATGATAAAGACCTTGATAATCACGCATCTTTTCCATTGCAATCACATCTTTTGGATCCTGAACAACACAAATTGTTGATATGTCACGCTGTTTATCGGAACAAATTTGACATGGGTCTACATCTGTAATATGCCCACAAACCGAGCAATACATTAAATTTCTTTTTGCATCGATTAATGCCTTTGCAAAGGTTGATACTGTGTCTTCTTTCATAGTTAAAACGAAAAATGCCAGTCGGGCCGCAGTTTTCGGACCGATACCTGGCAATTTCATAAAGCTATCTATTAGCTTTGATATTGGTTCAGGGTAATACATTTATGATTCCTCCTAGAATGGAAGGTTTAATCCTTGAGTGAATTTACCCATAGTTGATGAAGTCGTTTCTTCTACTTTCTTTAACGCCTCATTTGTTGCAACAACGATTAAATCCTCTAACATTTCTACATCTTCAGGATCTACTACAGATGGATCTAATTTTACACCAAGGACTTCACGTTGACCGTTTAACGTAATTGTTACCATACCGCCACCAGCAGTACCTTCAAATTCCTTTGCATTTAACTCTTCTTGAGCTTCCATCATTTCTTTTTGCATTTTTTGCATTTTCTTCATCATACCTTGCATATTTCCCATTCCACGCATATTAAAATTCCTCCTAGTAATGTTTAAATTTAATTGTAATCAGCATGCAATAACAAAAATTCTAGCCATTGCATCCTGCTTTCTAAATTAATCTTCAACTACCTCAACAAAATCCTTGCCAAACATTTTCTCTGCCTCTAAAACTAAAGGATCCTCTGAAGCAATTTCTTGTGCATCGTCAATAAACGGTTCATCTTGGTCATCTCTTCCCATATCTGACTCATCATCGGAATTTTCCTTTTTCTGATTCAGACCATTTTCTTTAATGAAGTTCTGACGAAGAGTCATCCAATCATTTTCTGGAATGCACAATACTTCATACATGGTTCCTGTCATTTGAGATAGAGATTGAGCGAAAAAGCTTGTAAACTCTCTGTTTTCGGCAACCATTCGACAATGTATATCATACTTGAATTTTATCACAAATGCACTACTTGAAGCTGCAACAGGTTCTGCCTCAGCTAGCAATGCTGCTTGGGATTTTTGGAGCTGACTTAATGATTGCGCCCATGCATTTTTAATATTGTGAATATCTTGCTTTGTCGCACCCTTTAGTACTTCACGAATGCGTCCAATTGGTGCATTAAAGTTGTTTGATTTTGCACGAGGACGTGGGGCTTCTTTTTGCTGGCCTCCAGCATTTCCTTGTACTTGAACGCCATTTTGAAGCTGCATCGTTAACTGTTGGACCATTTTTTCAAGATTTGCTACTTTTTCATTCATTGCCGGATCTATAGCTACGGTGCCCATTTGAACTTGCGTACTAACTGCACCACTATTCGGTACTTGTGCCATCTTCAATAGAGCAGTTTCTAAATAGATTTTTGTATGATGAGAAAAACGCATTTCCTGTTGTGTTTTAGATAGTATATCGATATATCCGTAAAGTGTATCGGCACTAAATTCATGTGCGAGTTGAATAAACTTGTCCTCTGGAGATACAAGCTCCAGTAATTCTGTAAGCTCGTTACTTGTTTGCAGTAATAATAGGTCTCTGAAAAATGTAATTAAGTCCTCCGCTAGACGAAGTGGATCCTTCCCATCGGCAATTAGTTCTTCAATAGCTGTTAAGACCTTTGCTATCTCTCTTGCTTTTAGTGATTCCACTAAATCGTAAAAAATATCTTGGCTAATAGATCCACTTACAAGTAGCGCGTTGTCTAAAGTTAATGTATCCCCACTAAATGATACAACCTGGTCTAATAAACTTAAGGCATCACGCATCCCACCTGCAGCCGCTTGAGCGATGACTTTTAAAGCTTGCTCCTCATAGGGCAAGTTAATATCCTCTAAAACGACTTTCATTCGCTCTAAGATATCAGTTGAGGATAAACGTTTAAAATCAAAGCGTTGACAACGTGAAATAATCGTTGCGGGTAATTTATGAGGCTCAGTTGTTGCCAAAATAAATACTGCATGTGGAGGTGGTTCTTCTAATGTTTTTAATAGTGCATTAAAAGCACTTGTTGAAAGCATATGCACCTCGTCGATAATATACACTTTAAAACGTGCATTCGCCGGAGCAAATCTTACCTTTTCAATAATGTCGCGCATTTCTTCTACACGCGAGTTGGAAGCTGCGTCAAATTCAATTACATCTGGATGTGAACCCTCTGTAATACTTAAACATGTTGGACATTCGTTGCAGGGCTCACTTGCTGGAGCCTTTTCACAGTTCAATGCTTTTGCAAAAATTTTCGCCGTACTTGTTTTCCCTGTTCCACGAGGACCTGAAAAAAGATAGGCATGTGTTGTTTTATTTGCTAATAAAGCATTTTGAAGGGTTCTTTTTACGTGTGTTTGACCGGACATTTCACGAAAACTTTGCGGTCTATAAACACGGTAAAACGCTTGGTATGTCAACTTTTTTCACCCCTTCTTCTTTCCCTTTAGTCTAGTAGCTATATTATAGCATAGGTCAACTTCTCTTTTCCCTTCCAATGGTAAAATGCCATTCAATTGTTTAATTTAATGACATAACAAAAAGAGGAGCTATACGGTCATACCGTTGCCCCTCTTTCCCACTTACATTTTAAAGCTTCCGTTCGAAGGAAATTTTCTCTATGATTATTTCCGCTTCATTTCCTTCAATATTTGCCCGACATTTGTTTCTTCTTGAGATTTGGGCTGTTCTGGTGTTTTCTTTACTTTCCCAACGGTTTGCAAGAAGCCCCATCCAAATCTTCGTATCGTTATATCAATGAAGAATAGTAGCATACTTGCTAAGACAAGCCACAATGTAATACTTTGTTTTTCTGCACCTTTCATGGTGAATTCTCGGAAGGCTTGCTCTGGCTCCTCTAACAATAGCCCACCCGTCCGCTCTGTAATTTGCGTTAATAGAGGCTCATTAGGTGGATGCAGCTCAAATTCCTCACTATATGGAATAGTCTGTCCTGCTTGATAGATTGTGCCGTCTCCGCTTGTAATTCGGAAGAAAACAAGCCCAGGTTCAGCTTCAAGTGTAGCCTTTACTTTACTTGCTGAAACAGGATCTAGTTGAACTTCAAGCTCTTCACCAAATTCATTGACAGCAGCTATATCTAAAAATGCCGCCTGATTGGTTGGATCAGTAATAACAAACGAGCCTTGCGCATCTAGGCGAATATCATAGGCAATTTCATTGTAGGTTGGTAGCATTCTTGAAATTGCAGTTTGCCAAAAGTTTGGCCATTCCTCCCAGCGTGCCCAGTCACCTGTCCATGCACCTGTGGAATCAGAAGTAAAGGCAATCGTTCGACCTAGCCCATACTGCCATTCTGCTAGTACAGGGTCTTCCTTCTCACTTTCCGCTATTACCATAGCCGTTTGCTTCGCAGTGGTACCAATATAAGCATTCATTTGAGGAACACCGTTTTCAAACAGTGCATTCCACCCTTCCGCATTATAAATAGTTGGATAGAAGGGGTTATCTTCAATATAGGTTCTCGAAATCATTGCGGTTTCACGAGATAAAATAGACGGAATAGTTGTTTCATCAAGTACACTATAGAAGCGTCCACTTCCCCATTCACTTAAGCTTTCTAACAAAGCCCCATCCGCGTCAGCTCCAATGGCAACAGTAGATAGAGTAATATTATTTTCTTTTCCTGCTTCTATTAAATCCTCATAGCTACTCGCTGTGTAGGACTGCCCATCTGTGAGTAAAATAATGTGCTTCCTCTGCAATTGTAAATCGGTTAAATTTTCATAAGCTAGCTCCAGGGAGGTAAAGATTTCTGTTCCACCACCTGGAGGAATCGATAAAACTGTATTAACTGCCTTTTCCTTATCCGTTAAAGGCGCTGTTTCAATCACTTCCCACGGTCGGTCATCAAAAGCGATAAAACCTAGTGTATCGCCATCACGAAGTAGCTCCACTGATCTTGCAGCAGCTTCCTTAGCTAGCTCGATTTTCGGTCCCATCATACTGCCTGAGCGGTCAAGAACAATGACTAACCCAAGTGAAGGTAACTGCTGTTTCCCCTTCACTTCCATTTCTACAGGCAATAATGCCTCGATCGGTGTTTTAAAATAACCACCTAGTCCAAAGCTATTTTCTCCTCCCACCATCATAAAGCCAACGCCGAAATTTTTTACAGCTTGCTCGATTACGCCCATTTTTTCCTCCCCCACGAGGTGACCAGGGATATTATCAAAAATGATGGCATTGTAGTTTAAAAAGCTTGAGAGGGAGCTCGGCAATTCACTAGAGGCTTTCACATCATAATTGACTGCATTTGTCCCAATGGCAGATGCAATAGAGGAACCTTCCACCCTATCGCTAACTATTAAAACCCTCGGAGTACTTTGAACCATTGTGACACTAGTTAATTTATTATTTTCTATAATCGCGTCTTCATCGACTTGAACAAGCGCTTCATATTTTACTAAGCCTTCTGCGTGTCCGACATATCTGTAGGTAAATACGTTTGCCCCTTCTTCTAACTGAACTGGTTTCTGATGGATAAGCTGATCATTTTCATATAAATAAAGCTCCCCTTGTGTAGCCATTGTTGATTTAATTTCTGTTACTAGCTGTTGTTGCTCCCCTGCATAGGCAACCTGTGGTGTCGTAAAGCTTTGAACAGAAACATCCGCTGCTACGTTTTGACTTAGCTGAACAACATCAATCGATACATTTGATTCTGTTAATTTAGTAAGCTGCTCTTGTGCATTCCCTTTTGTTTCTAAACCATCCGTTAACAATACAATCCTTGTTGCCTTTTTGAGGTCGACAATGCCCGTTGCTAATTGTATTGCCTGCGCAATATTTGTTTCCCCTCTATTTGTCATGTCACTTAGCTCCGGAACATGCTCTAGCGTATCTGTAAGCATCGATTCTGTTTGGAGGTTAGATGCAAAGGAATAAATCCCAACATGATGGTTTTCATTTTTAGCCTTCAAGCCTTCCTCTATAAAGGAGATGGCTTGGTCCTCCACGCCGTCTAGTGATGCTGAGCGGTCGATTAAATACACAACCTGTTCCTCTTTAACAGGTAGCAATAGATATGGCGAACAAATTGCAAATACTAAAAGAACAACCGCCAAAATTCGAATACCAAAAACGATCTGTTGATTTTTCTTTAGCTGGTCTCGGTGCCTCCACCAGGTCCAAAGGAAGTATGCAACAAGTGGAATAAGTAGTAATAGCGCTAGTGGGGTATCAATTCGCAAATCCACGTCTTCTTTGCACCTCCCACTCTAGTACGAGTAATAAAAGAATTGGTAGCAGTAACCACTGTACTAATGATTTCTTTGTTGTTTCCTCTAAACCGCTATTTTGAACAGTTCCCAACTCAAAGCTAGTACCTTCCTGAATCGAACGTTCCCCACTTGTAAGCTGAACAATAAACTGTTTTTCTTCTTCCTTGGAGCTTATGCTATAAACCCCTGGAATTGTCGGAGCCCGAAATTCACTGCCTCCCTCTACAGAAGAGATATACTCTTCATCATTAGAGTAAATCGACCATTCGCCTGAAGTAAGTGAAACAGCGCGACTCTCATTAGGAGAGAAGGTACCTAAATTTTGTGTTCCCTCCATCAATTCGTTTTGAATTCCCCATAAAAGGAGTGGGAAGGATGGGTGAAGCGGCCAATCCGTTTGCTCTATATCTGCCAAAATGACAATATCTCCTCTTGATGATCGTTGAACAAAAGGTTTTTCATCTATTGTTGCAATTGTCGTAAAGTCATCAAAAGCTGGATAGATGGAGCTAACATAGACATCCTCTAACGAACTAAAAGCAAATAACGAATCCTGCGAAACATCCACCAGTGAATTTACCTCTTGTGGTTCTACATCGTCACGCCCAATTAAAACAATAGGAGATTTTGATTGTTCAAGTAGCTCCTTTTGATTCGTTACAATCATGGCATCTTCCATATCCTTTAACTGATCTGAAGGAGCAATTTTCACTTCAGTATTTAATGCTTGGAATCCTTTTTGTACGAGCTGATGCATTTGCTGATCGATGACGATTTCCGATGTTCCACTTCCAATAAGAGTCATCATCGTATTATCAATGTCATAATCATCATCCACTTGAATTGTTGCTGTTAATAAATTAGTCAATGGGAGAGCATCAAAGGTTTTTGACCATTCCTCCCCACCCTGTATCGTAATTTCCTCTTCAATAACTTGATTTTCCGCTCCATCCAATAGTAAAAGCTTTACTACCTGAGGACTTTTTGTTTCATTTTTCAGCTGGACCAGCGCTAAAGCAGAATCCTCTATTGCTGTCGCTGCTAGCCTTGTAATCGATATATTTTCTAGGTCTTTACTTGCTCCTTTTACTACCCACGTGATTTTCTCACTTTCAATCGGCAGCTCGCCGCGTTCAACTGAATCTGTAAATAAATACATCGAGGTAGCTGTTTCTCCGATAAAAGCTGTTGCCATATCAATTGCCTTTGGTAGCTGTTCTTCTTCATAGGTGACTTCTAAATCTTCAATAGCTTTATGTATGACTGAGCTTTGAGTTTCTTGACGGAGAATTGCTTTTGGTTCGTCTCCAGTGGTAATAATCGTCAACGGCCTGCCACCTAGAGCTGCTGCCAAAGACTTCATTTCCTTTTTATGCTGCTCAAAAGTACTACCTTCCCCATTTTTAGCGAGCATCGTAGCTGAAGTATCTACAATCCAAATTGACTGTTCACCTGCAATTTCAGTTGTTTTTACAAATGGATTCATAAGCGCCAGGACAAATAAAATGAGAGAGAGTAGCTGCAAATAAAGTAGCGCATTCTTTTGCAGGTGCTTTAAATAAGGTGAAGCTTTTGTTTCCTGCATAACCTCAGCCCAAAAGAGTGTAGAGGAAACGGGCTGATTTGTATATTTTTTACGAAAAAAATAATATAGCAGGACAACAACCGGTATGAATGCTGTCCATAAAAATACTAAATTAGTAAATCCCAAATCACTTCACCTCACTGTACCCAATGTGACTTGAGTAATTTATGGAAAATAGCGTTTTGTAGCCCATCCTCCACAACAAGCTGGATTTTTCGAATGCCAAAACGGTTCGCTAATGCATCAAATTCCGCTTCATGCATTTCCTTTGTTTTTTCATAGCCTGCTAAAACACGGTTAGACACAGAGACATTTACATCCCTATTTGTTTCCGCATCGATTAAACGAACATCTCCTGTATAGGATGGCCTCAGCTCATTCTCGGTAACAATTTGAATGCAACGAATATCGCCTGCAAATCGCGGGAGACGTTTAAAAAATTGCTGCCATTCAGCAATTGGTTCAAGCCCATCTGTAATGATAAATAGAACAGTGCTATCCTTTGGTAAAGCTTTAATTCCTTCTCGCGCAAAACTACCTTTCCCACTTGCTTCTTCTAAACTAGAAACAATTTGTAGAAAGTGTTTTCTGTAGGTTGCTCCTTTTCGCCTAAAGGGAAGTGCCTGTGTTTCACCTACATAAGAAAAAGATAATCGGTCGTCCCGATTTAGAACCATTAGCCCGATGGCAGAAGCAATTTGCCTTGCGAATCGCCATTTCTTTTCTTCTCCCATTGATCGAGTAGCATCAAGCAAAACATGTACCCGCATCTCCTGCTCATCTAAAAACCGTTTAATAAAGTATTTTTCCGTTCGCGCATACACGTTCCAATCAACCTGCCGCACATCATCACCTAAGGTATATTCACGGAAATCAGAAAAATCAAGAGAAGAACCAAATCTCTGCGAACGGTTGCCCCCTTTATGCTGACCACGTAATTTGGAGGATGTTGCAATGGATAATCGGCTGATTTTTGCGACCCATTCATCTGGTAATATGATGGTTTGTTTACTCATAGACCCACGCCTTGTTGAATTGAAGTTAAAATGCCTTCAATCAAATCATCAGTGGTTTTACCTTCTGCTTCTCCTTCATAATTCACCATCATTCGGTGACGAAGCGCTGGTTTAGCTACTGACTTAATATCTGCAATCGATACATGGAAACGCCCCTGCATAACAGCACGTGCTTTAGCTAATTTAATAATACTTTGCAAGCCACGTGGGCCACTTCCATACATCACAAACTGCTGTACCTCTGGTAAAGAATAGTCTCCCTTTGGATGTGTTGCAACAACCAAGTTAACGGCATATTCCATCATTTCATCAGCCACAAGCACCTCTTTCACCATTTGCTGGGCAACGATTAGACTATCACTGTTCATGACTTTTTCTAATTCTACTTCTACTGCCCCTGTGGTACGCTTCATAATCTCCATCAAGTCCTTTTTAGATGGATAAGGGACTATGATCTTGCATAGGAAACGGTCCATTTGTGCTTCAGGTAGAGGATAAGTTCCTTCCATTTCAATCGGGTTTTGTGTAGCTAGAACAAAGAAGGGCCTTGCCATTTTCTTTGTATCTCCTAAAATCGTTACCGTTTTTTCACCCATTGCCTCAAGTAATGCACTTTGGGTTTTCGGCGTTGCGCGGTTTATTTCATCGGCTAAGACCATTTGACTAAAAAGTGGCCCTGGCTGGAAAACAAATTGCTGTTTACCGTTTTCCGCCCGCTCAATAATATTTGTTCCTGTAATATCTGTTGGCATTAAATCCGGGGTAAATTGAATTCGAGAAAAGGATAAATCCAATACCTCTGAAATTGTCCGGATTAGCATTGTTTTTCCTAGACCCGGCAAGCCCTCCAGCAAGGCGTGCCCATCTGCTAGAATGGCGTATAGGGTAAATTCGATTGCTTCTTCCTGTCCGACTATGAATTTACTTATTTCTTGTTTTACCTGCTGTAGCTCTAGACTTATTTCGCTATATTGCTGTTCATTAAAGGCCATTTCTTAAGTCCTCCTTATTCCGACTCTATGGAAGAAAAATATGATTGTACAATATCCTGCAAATCCTTTGGTAGCTGCATTCTTTCGGAGCTTTTTAAGTAGCTATCCTTATAGTCCCCGATAACCTCTTCATATGGTCGAATAGTTCCTTTTGTAACTGGAACAGGCCCTTTTTGTTCCCCTGCGGCAGTACCTTCACCGAGAGGTCCACCATCAACTGATGTTTCACTGTTTCCTCCCACTCGATTGGGAATGGAAAGTAAATCGCGACCTCCCTGACCTTGACCGGCTCCATTTGATCCTTGGCCTTGACCTTGACCTTGACCATTACCGCCATTTCCTGTGCCAGAGCCTTGGCCAGCCCCATTTCCTGTGCCTCCGTTCCCGGTACCGTTCCCCGAGCTATTCCCCTGACCTTGACCCTGCTGTCCACTTTGACCAGAATCATTTTTATTTCCTTGATCATCGCTATTATTATCACTTTGTTGTCCATTACCAGTACTTGAAGATTCACCATTTTCATTTTCCGGGCTATTTTCCGGCGATTCCGAGCCAAGTTCACTAGCAATTGCATTCTGCAAATCAAAGCTAATCGGCTTTCCGAGCTTACTTAAAGCAGTTTGTGTACTATTTGCTGTACTCGCTAACTCCTTTTGCAGCTCCATTAACTCTTCTAGCTGCTTTTGCTCCTGGGCCGTTAAGCCGTCCATTCCTTCACCATTGTCCTGCTTGGCTAGTTCTTGCTTTTCCTTTAGTTTTTGCTCCTGCAGCTTTAATTCCTTTTGCTTTTTCACAACTTCCCGCAAGGCTTCCTCTGAGGCTTCGATATCATTTAATTTATTTTTCAGTTCCTCTAATTGTTTTTTCGTTTCCTTTGAATCTGTTTTTTTCTGAAGCTCTGCCACTTCTTTTTCAAGATCCTTTATAACCTCCTGCTCTTTTTCAACAACAAGAGCCTGCTGCTGGGTTGCAGAAGGGAAAATCGATAAAGCACCCATCGCCATTACCACTACGACAATCCCTATCAATACTTTCGGCTTCCAAAGAAGCTTTTCTCGTTTTTTAAAACGTTCAAAAGCAGCTGAAGATTCCTTTTGTGCTTTTTGCAAAATAGAGCCTACTAGCGGATTCGATTCCTCCACTAAGGAAAGAGCGGTCACAAGCTCATTATGAGGATAAAAGCTATCTAATCGATGCATAGCCTCCTTATCTCGGACTCTTCTCCACCAGAGAAAGAGAACAACTGCTATTAACGCTCCTATCCCCACGTAAATCGCTATATTCCTGTAATACGGGAAAACAAAAAGGCGAGAAACTAATAGAATCGCCGCACTTAAAAAGCATGCAATCAGTACTCCATATTGTAATTTTGGAAGTGAATGCTCTATATTTAAGCTTCTTTTCGCCCGACGAATAAATTGCTTCAATACATGACGACGATCCATCTTACATCCGCCTCCTATCTGTTAGTTTTCATATTGGCACGTAATTTTCGAATTGCTATAAATAAACAAAATGCTGTTAAAAGTACATAAAAAATTAAATACCCAATCCACACTGGCATCGAAATTCCAGTCACTGACTCCAAACTCGTTGCCATCTCCGGATAAAGAATCGTTACCATTAATACGCCAGGGTTAATGGTCGCCCAGAAATGCGAAATTGGAGAAAATGGTGTGACATTTTGCTGTGGGCCACCTGTATTGATAAACATTTGCTCCATGGACATCCCTACAAAAAATAGAAAGCCCGTTATGCCGGCTAAAAAAATCATCGCCCCATAGGTAGTAATCATGGATACAATCGTTCTCTTTGTTATTGTAGAGAACATAATCCCGATACTGCCAATTGCAATCAGTGTAACCAAATAGAATAAAAATATTGTAATTAGCTGTGAAGGGGCTACCCCACCAAATAGAAATACAAGACTATATAATGGCAATCCTGCCACTAGCATTAACACTAAAAACGCTACTGACGACAAGAGCTTTCCTACGATAATTTGAGTTGAGCTTTGTGTGGTAGTCAGTAATATATTTAATGTTTGTTTTTCCCTTTCAGTACTAATTGCTCCCGCCGTTAAGCCAGGGGTAATAAACATTACAAGCCCCATTTGAATGACACTAAGCACGGCAAACATTGTAAAGCTATCACTTGGTCTGAAAAATGCAGTGCCAGAAAACTGCGTGTAGATTAATAAAAATCCGGTTACAAAAATACATAAAACCGCCAAGTAAAACATTAATCCTGAGAAGCTTTTAAAGGCACGGAATCGTAGTTTTAGCTCCTTTGTTAAAACCGGATTTGAAAAACGTCCCATCATACCTCATCTGCCCCCTTCGTAATCGCCATAAAGACATCCTCTAAATCCTTTTCCTCTTCTGTTAAGGCATAGATTGAAATTTCAGCAAGCATAGCCTTCCTCAAAAGATTTACTTGATCATTTGTCTTTCCGCGATAATTAAAGGCTATCTCGTTTTTTCCATAGATTACTTCAATTGAGCTAACGAGGGGATCCTCCTCAAAGAAGGCACGAGCCTTATCAATATCATCCATTACCTTTGCAACAAGGCGTTTGTCTCCCTGCAGCTGATCTTGAATTTGAGCAACATTTCCATGGGCGATTAGTTTTCCGTTATCGATTACACCGATTTCATCACACATTTCCGCCAGCTCTGGTAAAATATGCGACGAAATCAAGATTGTTTTCCCCATTGATTTTAAATGCTTTAAAATATCTCGCATTTCTACTCGAGCACGAGGGTCTAATCCTGAAGCAGGCTCATCGAGTATTAATACCTTGGGATCATGGATTAGAGAGCGGGCTAAACAAAGTCGCTGCTTCATCCCCCGGGATAGTAAATCAACATATTCATAACGTTTATGTGTTAAATT
The DNA here is from genome assembly GCF_003217295.1 of Ureibacillus chungkukjangi. Classification (GTDB taxonomy): domain Bacteria; phylum Bacillota; class Bacilli; order Bacillales_A; family Planococcaceae; genus Ureibacillus; species Ureibacillus chungkukjangi. The sequence continues at coordinate 4,415 of NZ_QJTJ01000044.1, read as the reverse complement.
TACGAGCTCGAGTAATTGCGGAATAAGTACTTGGCGCTCAGCAGCAGACAGCCCATAGCTCGCCCCGTAAAAGTCTAGATACTCATCTGCCTTTAGTTGGTCATACACCCCAAAGAAGTCTGGCATATAGCCAATTTGCTTACGTACCTCCTTCGGTTCTCGCACCACGCTTTTCCCATTGATAAATGCATCACCAGCTGTTGGCGAAAGAAGAGTAGATAATATGGAAAATGTAGTAGATTTCCCGGCTCCATTTGCTCCAACAAAGCCAAATACAACTCCTTCATCTAAGGATAAAGTTAAGTTATCTAAAGCTGTAAAGGATCCATACTTTTTTGTTAGTCCTTGTATATCCACCATCATTATTTTGCCACCCCTTTGATTTCGACATCAGGCATTTTTACAGGGGACCCCATATCGTCCGTTAACCGTACAAGTATCTTAAGTTGCCCTTCTGCTGAGATATATTGCTCTAAGTTCGTTGTGTAGCTTGCACTGTTTTCCAGGATATCCTCATATTTTGAAGTGCTCCAATTCCAAACAGAAAGGGATGTACGATTAGCCGCCTTGTTAGTAATTGAAAGCTCTGTCCAATTCGTGTTTTCTAACAGCTCATCCGGCGCCCAAATAATATAGTCGTAATCTCCTTTATCTAAATACCATTCATTTGTTGACTCATTCATTAATTCCATATAGCCAGATCCATTTGTTGGCTCTAGATAGCCTTCTAATGATTCCTTATCTAAAGTAAACTCCCCTGACAATTCCACTACTGGCTCAAAGCTTTGAGCTATATAAGCTACTGGTGAAACCTTGGCACTTCCATCCAGTTCAATACCGACATGGGTATCCTCTGTCCAAGCAATAATCGTTGGTAATCGCTCACCCTCAACAAGCCCAGCAGCTCCATACTTTAGCTTTTCTAAGCGGAGCGGCATTAAATCTTCCTTCGATTGCGGTTGTGTATAGTTATAATTAGAAACCGATGGAGAAAGTAGAATTGAATTCTTTACCTCTTCCGAAACCTCAAGCGTTGCGTTTGCCTCTATGTCCCCTAACACAATTTCCTTCGTACCAGACCAAATGGCTACCTCATTTAATTTGAATGGGAAGTGATTTGTAATAGTACCTTCAATTTTTCCATCCTTTAGTGTGAGTTGAATATCCATATTGCCTGCTTTTTCAAGCTTCGTTTGCCCCACAATGGATTGAACAGACCAGTAATTTAGATTTCTCAGATTTAGGGTCGAACCATTTGCATGCTCTTGCACATACGACTTCTCATGAAGCACACTAGTTGAAGTATTCGAGTAATAATTAGAACCACGTGAAGCAACAGCTGTTGTGTTTTCATCAGTTGTAAAAGTAAAGTCCCCACCCTTATTTGTTAAAATCGACTCTATATAATGCCCTACTAAATTTTCACCTTCTACCTTATAAAAAGCAGATTGCTGAATTTGAGATTGTAGTAAACGATCCTTGGCACCGAATATGAACATAGCCAGCGAAAGGCCAATCGATAATAACGGAATCGCCCACCATGCATGCTCTCGTTTATCCAATTTTTTTAAGATGAAATAAAGTAATGGACCTATAAATAAAATATAAATAACTATTGTAATTACAAGGAAGGTTGTAGAGATTTCAAATGAAGGGAAAAGCTCATTTACACTCCCCACTTCAGAAGGAACGTAATTATTTATTCCCCCATAAAACATGCCAAAAGAATTCGTTTGATTCTGCTTTTGGAAATCTAATATTTCCCCGATTAATTTTACATAGCCATCCATCCCCGCAAGTGGTTGATCACCTAAAGAGAAGGTTGTTTGAATAATACGTCCACTGCCTAGATTCATACTTGAGGCTAGAATTGTGTCCCCATCCGCAAGTAAAGGCTTACCCCCTTCTTTTTCCTGCGCTTGGTAAACTTCGATATTATCCGGGAAGATGCCATTATTCGATAATTTAGCTAAGCTTTCTTTTAAAACAGTTACCTTTTCATTTGAAAGAACTAATGGAAGATGCTCTTTAAATATTCCTGATGAAGCTTCTACTTGATCGGAAGCACCAATTAAAAGCGTTCCACCACTTTCAACCCAGCTGTAAATGGCTTGTTGCTGCTTTTCTGTATAATCTGCAAGACTTATTTCATCTACAGCAATTACATCTGCCATAGCTAACCCTTTCGCCTCTGCAGGCATTTCGAATTTCTTTAGCTGATTTACATGGAAAACCTCCACATTATAAGTTGAAAATTGTCTTAATCTCTGTAAGGCAGATAATCGATCACTATTTTCCGTTAAGGTATAAACAAAGGATGCTTCTAAATCATGAAATTGAGGGCGTACTGCTTTTGTCCCTGTATATTTCACAGCCTTCCCTTTTTCAATGCCACCCTCATAAAAATAGAATAGATTTGGCTGCTGACTGCCGTTATACATATAATCATCCGAAAGCCCATTTAAATAGAGCTGTATCGTTTTTGTTTCTCCCTCTGCAATGTCTATCGGGTATACTAACCCAGAACCGACAGAGTAAGATTCAGCTGCGTCAATGACTAAGTCACCAGAAAAGGCTGAACCGCTGTTTGTAATTGTAAGTTTTAGCGGTAGTGGTGTGTAATACTTTACTTTGTTGGATATCCCCACTTCTGCACTTACGTCTAATTTTGGTGCTGCACTAGCACTGTCTATATGTAGAAAACTAACAAAAAATGATAGTAAAAATACTATCGGTATGATTCGCTTTAACAAAACCCTGCCTCCCCCTTTTTCTCTCTTTAATTGGTACGTTCATTTTACATTTAAGTTCCAATTTTTCCAAATAAATCTTCAATTTTCAGTTTTTGTTCGCACTGTTCGTATTACTATAGGCTATCCAATTAGATTTCATGACTTTGTTTTATGTGAAGTTTTTATGATGAGGGAATTGGTAGATTGATGAAGTACAGTTTAAAAAATTGCAAAAAAAAGACAAAACCAACATTTTAGTTGATTTTGTCTTTATCGACGCCTTTTGGCTTTAATATGTATATTAAAGCCGTGCACCTTCCTTCGACAGCCGTACATAAGCGTTACTCTTGTCGCCAGCTCAGGTTAGGCTACCCCGCGGCACATGGATGAAGCCACTTAATGCTGCTTCCTTCCGGACCTGACATGGTTCGTGGGTATCCATTGCGCAGGACCCAACCTTCAACGCTACGTGCAAGAGGCAGACCAAACATACGGACAGCCTCAGAAAAGGAATTCAGTCTCGCTAGAGCGGATTGCGAGTTACAGGGCACCGCTACCTCCCCACCTAGCACGGCATAAACTAGTATACTTTATAACAAGTAGAAAATGCAATGTTTTGATTTGGCAATAAAGGAAATATGAAAATCGTCATGTTTTTTCTTATTGTTTTTTCATAAATAAAAACTATTTTGCTGACGATTTTACAAAATATTTTTTTCAAAAAGCTAAGTTCACTGCATAGCTTTTTGAAGGTGAGGCAATATATTTGTGAGGTTGGTTTCAATAGAATTTAGAAGAGTGAAAATAACTTTTTAAAGAGAAAAAATATTTATCAAAATTATTGACCACTAAATTAAATCATGATATAGTATTTCTTGTCGATAGATTTCGACATATTATACGGAGGCATACCCAAGTCTGGCTGAAGGGATCGGTCTTGAAAACCGACAGGCGGGTTACACCGCGCGTGGGTTCGAATCCTACTGCCTCCGCCATTTTCTTTTAAAATTAAACTTTCATCCGTTACATTTATGTAACGGATTTTTTATATTCGCTTTGCCGCTAATTGGCTGCGTACGAGTAGATTGCTGCAAGAACAGCGCAAATCGCTACAGGCTATTTGCGGCACAATCTATTTTTGAAATTCAAGTTAAGAATGCTTCATTTCGAAATGATAATATACGACCGAAAACGCTCCGTTTTTTGAAAGGACTTCTCTATCTGCCCCAGCAAGTTGCCATCCTCCGTTTTCACCTGAAATTCCGGATCCTTGTATTGCTTATACACTTTCAATAAATAATCCTCCACTACATCAATCGCATTCGATTCATAGAGGACCTCTACAAAGAAACTATATTGGATATCCTCAATTGGGAATCCACCTCTTCTGACGTGTACCTTTGGCAAATACCGAATTGGCAATGGCTTATTACTAGCAATTAAGCAATACATCATCTCCAGTCTCCTCCCTTCCGTACTAATAGCTCCATAACATATATATAACTAAGTATAGTAGGAATAGGCAGCATCATGCCAAAGATATACTTATCGAATTGCTTCACCAAAACAAAGGCTATCTTTATAGTCAATCGAGTAGGAGGGAGTGATTAACTCCCGACCTCTCACACCACCGTACGTACGGTTCCGTATACGGCGGTTCAATTAAGATGAATAACGCAAAGT
>NZ_QJTJ01000043.1 GCF_003217295.1 Ureibacillus chungkukjangi | reverse complement strand
AGATCCCTCAAAGACGATGAGGTAGATAGGTTCGAGGTGGAAGTGTGGTGACACATGGAGCTGACGAATACTAATCGATCGAGGACTTAACCAAAATCTTGAATGCAATCAATGTCTTTATCCAGTTTTGAGAGAACAAGCTTCTTTCAGAAACAAATAGGAACTTCACCTAAGAGCGCAACGTCCATGTTGCAACGGCGAAGCCAGCACATCCATGTGCAAGTCTAGTGATGATGGCAAAGAGGTCACACCCGTTCCCATACCGAACACGGAAGTTAAGCTCTTTAGCGCCGATGGTAGTTGGGGGCTTCCCCCTGTGAGAGTAGGACGTCGCTAGGCAACTAAACCACTGAGTATTCAGTGGTTTTTTTATTTGGATTAAGCCCAAAATTACAACTAAGAGATAGAAAACCAACAGAATATTTAACCAAATATATCATTTAAACAACGGTAAGAGCCAAAATAATTATTGTAAAAATTACTAAAAAATGATATTCTAATAGAAGAGTTTGGTCCCGTGGTGTAGCGGTTAACATGCCTGCCTGTCACGCAGGAGATCGCCGGTTCGATCCCGGTCGGGACCGCCATATTATACATATACGCTCATGTAAAGCATTGCTTTATGTGAGCTTTTTTCTTTTTATCTACCTTTTGAAACTTATAATCTACTTTTTTCTTTAAAGTCACATGATGTTACTACTTCATAAATATAGTGGTAGTAATGTTAATTTTTGAGGTGATTTTAATGAATAAAAAAAGATTACGAAGAAATAGTTTAGCTTTAATATTTATCCTTATAGTTGGGATTATTGTGCTTTTTTCACAATGGTACAATGCTGTTAATAAATATCATGATATAGAAGACATGAATTCTTTCCACTGGCAGCAAAATATGAATCAAGAAGAGTTCGAAAAGCTAGAGATGGGAATGTCCTATTTAGAAGTTGTAGAGATTGTTAAGGGCGAGGGAAAGCTTGTGAATGAAGGTGTATATCTGTGGGACGATGAATTACTTATGACTCAAAGCTACGAAATATATTTTGAAAATGGGAAAGTAGAAAAGAAAAAAATAATAGAAAAGAGTGGCTATTCTACTCGATAGCTCCTTAATCTAAGAAGAGAGAATCTGCAATCAAGTATCGTAGTCTAGCCATGGATTTTACCGATTAAATAACGCAAACATAATAACAAAACCCAAATACATTCAAATAAATTGGAAAAATTAGATGATACATAGTAATATAATTTGTTTTATTTAAAGAGTTACAGGTTTAGACTTTGAACATTTAACTCTGATTAGGTAAACTTAGGGTAATGTGAATGTGAGAGGGTAGTTTAAATGATATTTGAAAAAGAAGTTATGTCCTTAGAAGAAACACAAAGCTTAGCACAAAGCTTGGCAGAACTTTTAAAAGCTCAGGACACAATTACGCTTGAAGGCGATTTGGGAGCAGGAAAAACGACATTTACACAAGCACTTGCTAAGGGCTTAGGGATTACAAGAACAGTAAATAGTCCGACCTTTACAATAATGAAGCAATATGAGGGAAGATTACCTTTTAACCATTTAGATGTTTATCGTTTAGCGGATAGTGATGAAGATCTTGGGTGGGAGGAAATCTTTTATGGTGAGGCTGTTAGTGTAGTGGAATGGGCACATTTGATAGAAGAAGATTTACCAAATGAACGATTAGCGATTGAAATTTATCGAATCGATGAGGATAAAAGAAAATTTGTATTAAAACCAATCGGTGAGCGATATGAACGATTGTGTGAGGAGTTATTTAAATGATTTGGTTAGGAATTGAAACATCGAATTCACCTCTATCCATAGCCATTGTAAAGGATGGACAAGTAGTAGAGGAAATTGTACAAAATGAAAATCTAACGCATTCTGTTACAGTGATGCCAAAAATAGAAGAACTTTTCCAAAAAGCTAAATTAAAACCAGTAGATATCGATGCAATAGCAGTTTCTGAAGGACCAGGTTCCTATACAGGTCTACGAATTGGTGTAACGATTGCTAAAACATTAGCTTGGACGCTAAAAAAACCTTTAGTTGGGGTTTCTAGCTTACAGGTATTAGCAGCCAATGGACAAGACTTTAATGGAGTAATCTGCGCATTGTTTGATGCAAGAAGACAAAATGTATATACAGCGGTCTTCCATGGTACAACGATAGAACCAATTATTGAGGATCACCATAGTTCAATCGAGGGCTTATTGGAACAGTTGCAGGAGTTAAATATGCCAGTGTTATTTGTTGGGCTGGATATAGATATCTTTAAGGAAAAAATCGTAGCTCAACTAGGTGATCAAGCAAGCTTCGCACCTTCTTCGTTAGCATTACCAAGAGGTGCTCACTTGATTGAGCTAGCACAAAAACAACCACTGCCGAGTGTAGAAGCAGTAAATAGCTTTATTCCACAATACCATCGTATCACAGAGGCAGAGGCAAATTGGATTAAGGATCAAAAAAAGGGGCAATAAAAGAATGGTACTTTATCGTAAAATGACCCCAGAGGATGTAGAGGCAGTTCATGAAATTGAATTAGCATCCTTTCCGACACCTTGGACATTAGATTCGTTTCATTATGAAATGAGAGAAAATAATTTTGCTTACTATTTGGTAGCAGAAAATGATGCAGAAAAAATTATTGGCTTTTGTGGAATGTGGCTAGTAATTGATTCGGCGCAAATTACAAACGTAGCAGTAGTAGAAGCAGCGCGTGGGCTGGGTATTGGAGAGGGCTTGATGCGTGAAGCAATGCGTATTGCCAAAGAGAAAGACGTAGATGTTATGAGCTTGGAAGTACGTGTTTCGAATGTCGTTGCACAAAATCTTTATAGAAAACTCGGATTCCAGGATGGTGGGATTCGAAAAGGATATTATACAGACAATCAAGAAGATGCTCTAGTAATGTGGGTGAATTTAAATGAATGATCAATATATTTTAGCAATCGAAACAAGCTGTGATGAAACAGCTGCCGCTATCATTCGCAATGGTACTGAGATTGTGTCGAATATCGTAGCATCACAAATCGATAGTCAAAAACGTTTTGGTGGAGTAGTGCCGGAAGTAGCTTCAAGGCACCACGTCGAACAAATTACCATTGTAATTGAAGAAGCATTAGAAAAGGCGAACATGCAGCCTTCAGATTTAACCGCTGTTGCTGTAACAGAAGGACCTGGATTAGTAGGTGCATTATTAATAGGAATAAATGCTGCTAAAGCCTTTGCATTTGCTCATGGCCTTCCACTAATTCCAGTGCATCATATTGCAGGTCATATCTATGCGAATGCACTTGTGGAGCCAATGGAGTTTCCATTATTAGCTCTAGTTGTTTCAGGTGGGCATACGGAATTGGTATTGATGAAAGAGCATGGTAGCTTTGAAGTAATTGGAGAAACTCGGGATGATGCTGCTGGGGAAGCCTATGACAAAGTGGCTCGAGTTCTTAATATGCCTTATCCAGGTGGTCCCCATATTGACCGTCTGGCACAGGAAGCGAAAGAAGGCATTGATTTTCCTCGTGCATGGCTAGAGGAGAATTCATATGACTTCAGCTTTAGTGGCTTAAAATCAGCAGTTATTAACTATAAGCACAATATGGACCAAAGAGGGGAAGAAATCGACCCTCAAAAGGTTGCAAAGGGCTTCCAGGATAGTGTTGTGGAAGTGCTAACAACAAAAACCTTACGTGCAGCACGTGAATTTAATGTAAAACAAGTGATAGCTGCAGGTGGTGTATCTGCAAATAAAGGACTAAGAACAAGCTTGGAGCAAGTCTTTGAAAAGGAGCAAATTCCTTTTATTGTTCCGCCTTTAAAGCTATGTACAGATAATGCGGCAATGATTGGAGCGGCTGCTTCTTATATGTATGTGGCTGGAGTTCGTGGTGACCTTGCTATGAATGGTCTTCCCGGTAAGGAATTAAAAAGCTGGATATAGTTAAAATTAGTCGTTTCATAATACTATGAAACGGCTATTATTTTTTTACTAAAATAAATCCTTCTAATTTATGTTTGCTTTTTCTTAAGTTATTGAGTTATTCACCTTTTGTATAATTTTTCTGAAAACTTATCCACAGGCTAACAATATTTTTATAAAATTGTCAAGGCGAACATTCGTACTTATGCACAAATTGTGGATAACTTGGGGATAACGTGTGGTAAAACTATATATAGTGTCATCTTTTGCACATTGTATTGTGGATAAATAAATTAGAAACTGTGGATAATGTGGAAAAGTGTGTTGATATGTTGATATTGCTTAATTGTTCATGTGAATAAAATTGTGGAGATTTTTTATCGAAATTTGTCTATTGACCAAGATATATGTAAATTATTAAGGGATAATAAAAATACCATGCACATATGCACATGATATTTTTAGGTTTTCGGCTAGCCGGATATAATATTCTCAAGCTCATCATTTAATTCGAGCCATTGCAGCTCTAACTTATCGTGTTCAGCTTTGATAGCATCAAGCTCGCTTTGATACTTCATTACTAGCTCGTGGTCCTTGAAGATATCTGGCTCACAAAGCTTTACTTCAATGCTGGCAATTTGTTCACTTATTTCAATCATTTTCTTTTCTAGTTCCTCAACAGTACGACGGATTTGGCGTTCGCGTTTTTTAGCATCTTTATCAATTTGAGAAGTTGATGTTTTGGATACTATTGTATCACTTGTTTTTTGCGATGCCTTTTCAGCAGCAGCTTTCATTTCTGCTAGTTCCTCAAGTTCCTGCTTTTTCTCAAGATAATAATCATAATCACCCAAGTATTCAAAGGAACCAGTACCAGATAATTCGACTACCTTCGTCGCAATGCGATTAATGAAGTAACGGTCGTGGGATACGAATAATAATGTTCCGGGATAATCAATAAGTGCATTTTCTAAAACTTCTTTACTATCTAAGTCAAGATGGTTTGTCGGCTCATCAAGTACAAGTAGATTTGCCTTCTGCATCATAAGCTTGGCCAAGGCAACCCGAGCCTTTTCTCCACCTGATAATGAACTAACAGGCTTTGAAACATCATCCCCACTAAATAGGAAGCGGCCTAAAATTGTTCGAATATCTTTTTCATTTAAAAGTGGCCATTCATCCCATAGCTCCTGAAGAACAGACTTGTTTCCAGTAAGCTTTGCTTGTTCTTGGTCATAATAGCCAATTTGAACATTGGCACCATAGCGAATATTTCCTGACTGGATTGGTAAGTCCTTCACTATTGTTTTAAGCAATGTCGATTTACCAACACCATTTGGCCCAACAAGTGCAATGCGATCTTCTCGGAAGAGGCGCATATTGATATTTTTTGATATGCTTTTTCCCTCGTAGCCAATCATTAAGTCATCGACAGAAAGCACATCATTTCCACTTTGTCTTTCGATAGTAAACCCGAAGTTTGCTGAACGCTCATCACCATCAGGAGAATCCATCCAGTCTGTTCGTTCAAGGACCTTTCTGCGGCTTTGGGCCATTTTAGTTGTGGAAGCACGGGCTATATTTTTTTGAATGAATGCCTCTAGTTTTGCTTTCTCATCCTGTTGACGTTCAAACATTTTCAAGTCGCGCTCATAATTTTTTGCTTTTTCATCTAAATAAGCACTGTAGTTTCCGACGTATTTTGACACATGTGTTCTGGAAACCTCATAAACAATTGAAACAACCTGGTCTAAGAAATAACGGTCATGGGAAACAATTAGTATCGCACCCTCATAGCCCTTTAAGTAATTTTCTAGCCAGCTTAAGGTTTCGATATCAAGATGGTTAGTTGGCTCGTCCAAAATCAACAAATCTGGCTTACTCAGTAACAGCTTCGCTAACGCTAAACGAGTTCTTTGGCCTCCAGAAAGGGAAAGAATCGGCTTTTCGTAATCCTCAGGGAAAAATTGCATACCGTGAAGCACCGAACGAGTATCGGCTTCATATTGATAGCCGCCAGCATCCTTAAAATCATGCTGTAATTGATCATACTCTGCCATTACACGCCCATAATTTTCTGTATTATCGTAAACAGCTGGGTCAGCCATACGTTGTTCAAGGGAACGTAATTTTTTTTCCTGATTACGTAATGAGTCGAATATTGTCATCATTTCATCCCAAATCGACAAGTCGGACTCAATCCCGGCGTGCTGCTCAAGGTAGCCAATTTTCACGTCCTTTGGAATGATAATTTCTCCAGAATCATACGACATTTGACCAGCGATTATTTTAAGTAAAGTCGATTTTCCTGCACCGTTGCGTCCAACTAATGCAACTCGATCTCTATGTTGAACTTCTAATTTTACGCCACTAAGTATTTCATCTGTGACAAAAGATTTATATAATTGATTTACTTGTAAAACAATCATTATTTACACCTCAGTTCTATCTTTAGTTTAATGGATGGGGAATGCTGGCGCAATGTGGATGCTTTACTTATTTCTATAGGTTTAGTAAGATGAAAACGATTTTGAATTATATTAAATTCACTAAAGTTTAATCGAACCATCACTTAGGGATAGTGGTGTTTTAGCGCAATAAGAATTTTATATTAGGGATGTAGACTTTTAATTATCACTTTAGATGAGGTGATAGTCAGTTTGGGAAAGAGATTGGGGGATACTATGTGAAGCATGACATGAAAATTCCTCAAGCAACCACGAAAAGACTTCCGCTCTATTATCGTTTTTTACAAAACTTCGCCAATGAAGGAAAAAGAAGAATTTCATCACAAGAGTTGAGTGAGGCAATGAAAATTGATTCAGCAACCATTCGTCGTGATTTTTCCTATTTTGGTGCACTGGGTAAAAAGGGATATGGGTATGATGTTCTTCATTTGCTTGAGTTTTTTAGAGAAACATTAGATCAGGATGAAGGAGCAAATGTTGCGTTAATTGGTGTGGGGAACTTAGGAAATGCTTTTTTAAAATACAATTTCCAAAAGAATCACAATACAAGAATTGTCGTAGCATTTGACTCAAAAGCACCACATGATGGAACAGAGGTAAACGGGATACCGGTTTATCATCCAGATCGTTTAGAGGAAATGTACCATGAATATCACGCAGAATTAGCTATCTTAACTGTATCCTCGCGTTCTGCACAGGTTATGGCAGATCGTTTAGTTGCAATTGACGCAAAGGGAATATTAAACTTTACGCCAGTAAGGTTAAATGTACCAGATTCTATGAAGATGATGAATATCGATTTATCTGTCGAGCTAGAAGCGTTAATCTATTTAATTCGTAATAGTGATTGACACAAAGTATTAAAATTTATCCATTAGCAAAATGCGACAAGATGCGATAAAATGTACATATAATAGAGGAGGTGGCTACAATGGTTGTGCATTTAAATGCAATTTCACCATTTGCCGTAGTTATTATTTGTGTAGTAGCTCTTTTAGTTTTTGGACCAAAGAAACTACCCGAACTAGGTAGAGCGATGGGAACAACACTTCGCGAGTTCAAAAAAGGAACTAAAGGGTTATTAGAAGATGAAGAGGACGACAAGAAAAAGAACGTAAATGTCATCGAGCAAAAAGATCTAGAAAAAGAAAACAAGTAAGTTAAGGATGTCCATTTCCATGAATCCACAAGAACTCACTGTTATTGAACATATAGAAGAGTTAAGAAAGCGGTTAGTTATTTGTGCAGTTTTCTTTATTCTTGCCTTAATTGTGAGCTTTTATTTTGCAAAGCCGATTATTAAACATATTCAGTATAGCGAACAAGCAGAGCAATTAACCTTAAACGCCTTCAATGTAGGAGATCCACTTACTGTGTATTTGGAAGTCACATTCGTAGTAGCGTTTATCATTACTTCACCAATCATTCTCTATCAGCTATGGGCGTTTATCACTCCTGGGCTTCATGAAACTGAGCGGAAAGCAACGTTAAAATATATTCCTTATGCATTTTTACTGTTCGTTGCTGGACTAGCATTCGGTTATTATATTTTGTTCCCAAATATTATGAACTTCATGATGCAATTATCAGATGATCTTAATATTCAACAAACAATTGGGATTAATGAATATTTCGGCTTCTTATTTAAACTGGTCGTTCCATTCGGTATCATTTTCGAGCTGCCTGTTGTAATGCTTTTCTTAGCTAGACTGGGGATTTTAAATCCGCAGCTTATGGTGAAATTCCGTAAGTATTCTTATTTTGTCTTATTCGTGTTAGCAGTACTAGTTGCACCACCGGATATTATTTCATATATTTTGATTTCGATTCCGCTGTTTGTGTTATATGAAATTAGTATTGTGATTGCTCGGATAGGCTATAAGAAATATCAAGTGGCTGAAGAAATGCGAAGACAAGAAGAAAAAGAAATCGAGCAAAAGATACGAGTAGAAGAATTGCTGGCAGAACAACGCCGTCAAATTGAAGAAATGAATCAATAAACTTAAAAATCCTCTTTTCAAAGGCTAGATGCTTCTGAAAAGGGGATTTTTTTATTGATTAGGTTATTTAAACAGCTGTGGAACCATTTGAACAATCGTCACGAAGCCGTTTAATAGCATATGCGCAATAATAGAGGTAAGTAACCGGCGTGTTTTAAAGTATAAAAACGCAAAGATCAATCCACTGATTGTATATAAAATAATATGTGTAAAGTCAAAGTGAATCAGCGCAAATATGATAGAACTAATAAGTCCGGCAACCCAGAAATTTTGAGTTTGCACGATGGAGCCAAAGACAACACGGCGGAATACAAATTCTTCTAATATCGGTCCTAAAAGAACTGTCGCTAAAATCATAATAGGAGCAATTTCAGTTAATTTAATAATGGCTTCCGTATTTTCAGAGCTAGTTTGGATTCCCAGGCTCCTTTCTATAATCGCTCCAATCGATTGTCCTAAAAATACTAAGAAAAACCCAATAACTCCCCAACCGATAGAAACAGGAATTGAAGCTTTTTCTCCCTTAAATATATCCCAGAAGTTCTTATTCTTAGAGATTAAGAATATACAAACTAAGAATGCAATTGCAAAGGAGATTGTCGACCACCAAGCTGCTAATGCAATAAGTTCATTTCCATCTTGTGAAAAAAATTGAAGGAAGAATGACTGGATAGGTGGAATTCTTAATAGGAAGCCAGATAATTGAGCGACTATGTAGGTGATTAAAACATAAAAGGCGGTTTTTTGTGTTTGAAACTTTGTAGAAGTACTCAATAGAAAAATTCCCTCTTTCTAAAACTAGTCTATAATATTTTTTACTTTGGATATGTATTGAATATAATCAATGTATATCCGTGAATCTAAGTAGTTAAACTATCTCCGGCAAGTTCTAAGATTTACTTATAATACTCTATGCTTCTATTGTAGATGAATACGGAAAGAAAACAAAATTTTTTGGGCGTCTCACTTGCAAATGGAAAAGTAATTCATTATTATAATAATTGTGTTAGCACTCGTATGTAGAGAGTGCTAATAAGATTATATAAATTATAATTTGTAGGAGGTTGTTTCACTTGTTAAGACCATTAGGTGATCGTATCATTATCGAACTAGTTGAGGTGGAAGAAATTACAGCATCAGGGCTTGTACTTCCAGATTCAGCAAAAGAAAAACCACAAGAAGGAAATGTTGTTGCTGTGGGAACTGGTCGTGTTCTAGATAACGGCACACGCGTCGAGCTTGATGTTAAAGAAGGAGAGCGTATTATTTTCTCTAAATACTCAGGCACAGAAGTGAAATATGAAGGCAAAGAATACTTAATTCTTCGCGAAAGTGATGTCCTAGCTATTCTTGGCTAATAATCTTAAACGTTAATCTTAAGCAAAAAGGGCGCCTTACATATCGATTACGGCGCTCACATGCTACTTTTGATTTTGAATAGAAAATATAAATTTGGAGGTAGACAAAATGGCAAAAGATATTAAATTCTCTGAAGAAGCACGTTCATTAATGCTTCAAGGTGTTGATAAATTAGCGAATGCTGTAAAAGTAACTTTAGGACCAAAAGGACGTAACGTGGTTCTTGAGAAAAAATATGGTTCACCACTAATTACGAATGATGGTGTAACAATCGCAAAAGAAATCGAGTTAGAAAATGCATATGAAAATATGGGTGCAAAGCTAGTTGCAGAAGTTGCTTCTAAAACTAACGAAATCGCTGGTGACGGTACAACTACGGCAACAGTATTAGCACAAGCTATGATTCGTGAAGGTCTTAAAAACGTAACTGCAGGAGCTAACCCTGTTGGAATCCGTAAAGGAATGGACAAAGCTGTTGCTGCTGCATTAGAAGAATTACAAGCTATTTCTCGTCCAGTAGAAAACAAAGAAGCAATTGCTCAAGTGGCTGCAATTTCTGCTGCTGATGAAGAAGTAGGTGATTTCATCGCAGACGCTATGGAACGTGTAGGTACTGACGGTGTTATCACAATTGAAGAATCTAAAGGCTTCACTACTGAGTTAGATGTAGTTGAAGGTATGCAATTCGATCGCGGATACGTATCTCACTACATGGTAACTGATACTGACAAAATGGAAGCAGTATTAGACAACCCTTATATCTTAGTAACAGATAAAAAGATTTCAAACATCCAAGAAATCTTACCTTTACTTGAACAAGTTGTTCAACAAAGCCGTCCATTATTAATCATTGCTGAGGATGTGGAAGGGGAAGCTCTTACTACATTAATCTTAAATAAATTACGCGGGACATTTAACGTTGTAGCTGTTAAAGCTCCTGGCTTCGGTGACCGTCGTAAAGCAATGCTAGAAGATATCGCTGTATTATCTGGTGGTCAAGTAATCACTTCTGATCTTGGCTTAGATTTAAAAACAGCTGATGTTACAACTCTAGGTCGCGCTGGTAAAGTAGTAGTATCTAAAGATAACACTACGATTGTTGAAGGTGCTGGTAATGCAGACGAAATCGAAGTACGTGTAAATCAAATCCGTGCTCAAATTGCAGAAACTACTTCTGAATTTGACAAAGAAAAATTACAAGAACGCCTTGCTAAATTAGCAGGTGGGGTAGCAGTAATCAAAGTTGGTGCTGCAACTGAAACTGAGTTAAAAGAACGTAAATTACGTATCGAAGACGCATTAAACTCAACTCGTGCTGCGGTTGAAGAAGGTATCGTATCCGGTGGTGGTACTGCACTTCTTAACGTATATGCTGCAGTTGAAAAAGTTATTGATTCTGTAGAAGGCGATGTAGCAACTGGTGTACGTATCGTATTACGTGCTCTTGAAGAGCCAGTACGTCAAATCGCTAACAACGCAGGTCTTGAAGGTTCAATCATCGTAGACCGCTTAAAACGCGAAGAAGTGGGCGTAGGCTTCAACGCTGCTAACGGCGAATGGGTAAACATGATCGAAGCAGGTGTAGTTGACCCAGCGAAAGTTACTCGTTCAGCATTACAAAACGCTGCATCTGTAGCTGCTCTATTCCTAACAACTGAAGCAGTAGTAGCAGATATCCCAGAACCAAACGCTCCAGCAATGCCTGATATGGGCGGTATGGGCGGCATGATGTAATCCTTGTGTGACAAGGGTTAGAGGGGTTTTATATATCAAGTAAATAGCCATAGAGAACCTCTGAATTTTCCGTTTCAACACTTCTTTATATGAAGTAGTGTTACTCACAATTAATTAGTACAGCAACTACCACTTCTCATGATTTCAAAATTATGAGAGGTGGTTTTTTTATGCTTTTAAAATTTGCTTATGAGGATTTTATTGCAGACAGACGATTCAAAAATACAACAGAAAGGAATATTCAGAACTATCGTCAATTATTAGCTCCATTCATCGAATATTGCATTGCTAGAGGGTTGAATAATGTGACTGATGTAAGGCACTCACACATTCGAGATTACCTCCTAGAGTGTCAAGAGAGGGGAAATAAGCCAAGTACAATAAACTCCAAGATTCAACGGATACGAGCTTTCTATAACTACTTACTGGATGAAAAAATTGTTACAGAAAATATTGCTTTGAAAGTGAAGCAGCAAAAAGAAGATGTTAAAATTGATGTTTTTACGGATGAACAGATATATCAAATGTTGGCTTATTATCGAAGTTTGAGAAGAAAAGAGAAAAATTATTTCAGCTATCGTGGATATATGCTTATCGTGTTGTTATTGGGAACAGGGTTAAGAAGAAAAGAAGTTATTCAATTAAAGTGGTGTGACGTAGATATTACTAATTTAACTCTGAATGTATATGGAAAGAACCGTCAATATGAAACTGTCTTTTTAACAGAAAAATTAGCAAAAGAACTAACGATTTATGGAGCATTTTGCAAACAATATTTTGGGCATGAGAATGATTATGTCTTTTTAAATCGGGATAATAGTGCGATGACGGATTTTTCGATTTCACAGCTTTTTGATAATCTTAGGTTGAAGATGAATTTTGCAAATGTTCGTGTTAGTCCTCATACTTTTCGTCACACTTTCTGTCATAGATTGGCTATGAGTGGAATGTCTACCTTTGCGATTCAAAAGATGATGCGTCATCAAAATGTCTCTACTACGATGCGGTATGTTGCTATGTGGGGGAATGAGTTAAAGGAACAGAATGAGCAACATAATCCTTTAAATAATTTGGATATTTAAAGATTTTTGAGCTTTACGATTTCAACGATAACTTATAGGTAGATGTGGAGGAAGTAGCGAAGGATTTAAGAGATTTTCTATAAGAATTATATAAATCAATTGATGATATCACAAAAAAGAGTGAGGAGGTATGGCACTGTGTATATAACAATGAGGGGGAAGGAATTGAATGAACAGAATGAATAGCATAATCCTATAAATAACTTATATACTTAAGTTAAAAACCTCGCTATTCAAATTATAAGAAAGTTTTGCAGCTCTGGCTATCTGCCAGGGCTTTTTTTATTTCCTGTTGCATTAATATCGAATATATATAAATAGTAGAAGATTTTCATTTTTTAAAATTCCCCTAGTAAAAATATTAAAAAAATGACAAAAAGACTTAATGAAATCGATAGAGATGTATATAATATATATGACTATATAAAACATTATTATAAATACGAGATAATCAAATACTAATTAAAAAATATTATATTAGTATTTAATCTTCTCGTAAAATATTTATGATTGGAAGTTGATATTGTGAGTAAAGAATATACAGAGATACAGGTTATTCAGTTATGTTTAGAGCGGGGCATTCCTAATGCAGAAAAGAAATTAAATAGTTTCAATCGCAGGGGTTATTTAGATAATAGTGATAGTGTAGAGTCATTAAAGAAGGATTTACTTACTATGTATAAAACATGTGAACTAAAGAAAAATGAATTAGGAAAAATCCTAGGTGGCAAAAAACGAAGATATATTGTGGGAGAAGAATTAGAGCAAAAAGTCTCGAAAAAAGATAATAGGAAGAATAATGGAGCTAATTTCAGTGACTTCATCCCAATTATTGGAGATTTAATTCTTTCCTTCTTAGAAAGAAGACCTATGGACTTTATCGATACTACTGATGGAGAAAAATTTGTTATAACTAACTCACGTTTAGGACAAGAGCTAAATTTGATAGACGTTGAAGCAATTTCCCATTCAGATGTTTTAGAGTTAATTGGAGAAAATATTCAAGGACAAGTTATGAAATATCCACAAAACATAACTATGAATTTACATAGTTTTATAAGGGACAGAAACAGAAACCTTATGCACAGTGCACTATCTTTCCTGAATAAAAATGGATTCATAGATAGAAGTTTTAGGTACATGATATACGATAAAAGTGGTGGCAATGAGATTTCCGAAGAGATGTATGAGATGCTCAAGAATCAACAAAAAACTACTATTGACGATTACAATAGAACAACAGATAAAAATTATACTGTCCAAAGCGTTAGCAAAATTAGGTATAAGCCTGAACAATTGAAACAAGAACATGAAATAGAATTTTTAAGTTATATGGATTTACATTTTCCTTCTGTATTAACAAAAGCGAATGTTATAAGGGTATTAATGAAGGGGAAAAAACATTTAGCTATTGATTATAGAAAAGCATATGTCGATTCACTACTAACTAATGCTAAGAAGGAATTAAGTAATGATTTTGAGAATTTGAAACAAGAAACTGATGAAACCAAAAGGTATTTCAATCTGATTTTAATTGGTTTGCTTAAAAAACTCGAATATCCCTTGCCTAAGTGGACTCATGAATATATTGCTAAAGCCCAAAAGCTCATGGGGTTTGGGGAAAATAAAATTGAAGGCGACATAAATATTAAACCAATAGAACCTCTTGAGGTTTCAGATGATGAAGAATTAGATTTTTTTGGTGAGTATTAGTAAAAGTAGCATAAATCTTAAGTGGTGCTTTGAATCCTAAGGCTAATACTCTTTTACACTAGTACATCATTAAGTTTGTGTGCTTTTATATTTATCAAACATCTATGTATGCAAATATATATCATATTGCTATTTTTATAGGTATATTTTACCATAAGATACACTTTGTTAAAAGACTAATAATTCGGTCTATGAAATGATATTGTTAAATCAATAGTCGTGAAGCATGAAGGAGAAGATTAACTATGGAATTAACATATTATGCACTTGTCACAGAAGATGGTAGCTATATCTATGAAAAAATATTAGAGAATGGTTTAATAGAGTGCTGTAATTATCGAGAACCAACTAATGCTAGCTTGTATTACACGTTTAATGATGCAAAACAAGGTTATGAAATGATAATGGGATTAGCACCTTCATCTTATAAATATCTTTTCTATTATCAAAAGCCTATTGGAATACAAAAAATTCTTGTATCATTAGGAGAGACAACGATTTTATCTGCTGGCGATGTATAAAATAACCAAGTTAATATGTATAAAAACAAATAAGTAGGGAGTAACCATTTTGGGTTGCCCTCTTTTTTTGTTTGTAAGAGGAACAATTTTACTCCCTTGTTACACAACGAGTCGATAATGTCTGTTTTTGAGTAAATCCATAGCTATCAAAAAACGGGTAGTTTATCTGCTGAAAATAAAGTGTGTCCTTAACTCATAAAAAGGTGAGAATCGAAAAAAGTGGTAGTTTATTGGAAGATTGACGAAAGAGTATACGAAAGGTTTTATTTGGAGAGATATTGATTTAAATGAAACACAAAGTTAAAGGCAATTCCAATGGAGCAAAGAGTGCCTTTAACTAAAATGTACTTAGACAATTGTGAACAGGTGTATTCCCTCATTGCTGTAAAGTTTGACTAGCGGGAGATACGAATGGTTGTAGATAAATTATAATTTAATAAGTCCGTATTGTATTTCAAGTGCATTATCGACTTTTGACATTATTTCTAAATCTAACGATGTAAGTTTTTCTGAAAGTCTCGATTTATCAATCGTACGCACCTGTTCGACTAAAATAACCGAATTTCGTTCGAGGTAATACTTATCAGCGTTTAATTCGACATGTGTCGGTAGTTTTGCCTTTTGGATTTGTGCAGTAATAGCAGCAATTGTTACAGTGGGGCTAAAACGATTATTAATATCATTAGAAATTATTAATACAGGTCTTCTACCACCTTGTTCACTGCCGACTACAGGTGATAAATCGGCAAAAAATATGTCTCCTCTTTTACATATACCTGAATAACTTTTGGCATCAACCTTTTGAGTATTTTCATTAAATTTAAATTTGCTAGGTTCAGCAGATTTGCTAGGTTCAGCAGATTTGCTAGGTTCAGCAGATTTGCTAGGTTCAGCAGATTTGCTAGGTTCAGTAGATTTGCTAGGTTCAGCAGATTTGTTTGGTTCGCTTGAATCGAGTGGAGATTTACCATTTTCATAAAATCTCATAAAAAATTCTTCAATAGAAGAATTAGTCAAATCGGTCTTATTAATTAGGTTTTTTTGTTCCCTTTCTAATGATTCAACTAAGGTGGACAATGCACGGACATTTTTGACAACTTCGTCTAAAGCGAAATCTGTCTTTCTTTCAGTATTACTTGTTTTAATATCCCCACCAACCGCAATTATTATTGCTACAAAAGCTAGAGCTATTGACACAAGACCACTTGATAATGAAATGAAATCACCTAGATTTATGTTTTCATCTTTCTTTATCCAAAATAAACAAATTAGCAATGCAATGATAATGATGAATAGGTTAGCTCGATTGAATATTTTGTTTAACATGAATGATATAAATTGATTTTCGTTCTTTTCTTTAATCTCTTTATCTTTTTTATCCTCTTTACCCATTATTTCAACTCCTTCGGTAATTATTGTAATCTGTTTTTTTTCATATGGAAACAACTAATTATTTATCGGTACCATAATTTATAAGTATTGACACTTGTTGGTAGTTGCAGTATTATCAAGGTATCAATAGGTGTCATAAATAAGTGTCAAAAGTATAGTGCGAAATGAGGTACAAAAATGGCGGTATATGGATATGCTCGTGTGTCAACAAAAGGGCAGGACCTTGAAGCTCAGATTCAAGCCTTACATAATGAGAACGTTGAAACCATCTATCAAGAAAAGTTCACAGGTACTTCTACTGAAAGACCAAAGTTAAAAGAGCTGCTAGAAGTATTGCAAAAAGGAGACAAACTAGTTGTAACTAAATTAGACCGACTAGCACGTAATACTAAAGAAGGTATTGAGCTGGTTGAACAACTATTTAAGAAGGATGTTAAAGTGCATGTGTTGAATGTAGGCTTATTAGAGAACACGA
Organism: Ureibacillus chungkukjangi; assembly: GCF_003217295.1. Taxonomy (GTDB): domain Bacteria; phylum Bacillota; class Bacilli; order Bacillales_A; family Planococcaceae; genus Ureibacillus; species Ureibacillus chungkukjangi. The sequence goes on along the minus strand of NZ_QJTJ01000043.1, from coordinate 2,223 downwards.
GTATGGGTCGGTTCTTCTTGACAACGTTACTAGCTGTTGCTGAAATGGAACGAAATATGATTGTAGAGCGTACTCAGGAGGGTAAAGCGATTGCAAAGCTAAATCCAAACTATAGAGAAGGTAGACCGAATAAATACACAAAAAAACAACTAGACCATGCTATAAGTTTGTTAGAGAGCAATTCTTATAATCAAGTTGCAGATTTAACGGGAATTAGTAAGTCTACATTAATTAGAGCGGTTAAAAACCGCAAAGAGTATGAGAAATATGTGCATAATCTATCACTTCAAAAGTCAAAAGAAATTGAGGTATCCAATGGAACTGAAAACATATCAAATGATGATATAAACGTTAATTTTAGCATTCAAGAAACTAACCTATTGGAAAATAAATCTGAATCAAATGCAATTAGAAATTATGAATTGCAAGAACATCATTTTGATAGATTTTGTAATGACTGCGGTGAGAGTGTTCCTTTTGATGCTGAAGAATGTGGATATTGTGGTAGTGATAGTTTTGATATTATGGATTTAAACGAACTATAAATTAAGTGAGTAAGCTGTGTAGAGGTACAACAGTTCTCTTACGAATATATGCAAATAAATTCTTAAGTGTATAATACAATTATCTTTAAAATGAATAAATACTATTGATTTAGTGCGGGGTGAGCATATGGAAAATGAGAGTATTGTTATTTCTAATTTAGAAAAATTGAATACAAATGAATCCATAGTAATCTATGAAGGAGAATACAATTTATTACTAAACGATAAAAGGCTTCTTGTAAATGGATTAGTTTCTCTAAAATGGTTACCTAATCCTAATATTGAGTTTACAGGAATAGTGAATGATGGAGTTAAGGGATTAAATGAGTTTATGGGTGTTGATAACGTTGAAATCACTTTGCCAAACGGATTTAAGGGTAGTGCACTCCTAACATCTATTAATATGGCAAATTACTTTGAAGTTTCTGGTGTCTTAAATTCGAAACTAGATGTATCAAAAGATGATTCGAACGTAGATAAGATTAGTTTCGCAATAGTTAATTTTAGAAATAATAATGGAATTTATATCAATGGTTCTAATATGAAGTACAGTGGTAGATTAATTTTTGAATATGGGGATTACAAAGTTACAATAGATAAGAGAGAAAATCATAAACAAATATATGAAGATTTGAAAAAGCAAGGCGGCTATTGTATTACACACTTTGCTGAATTAAAGAGAAAAGATAATAAAGATTTTGATGTTGTAGACGTAGAAAATATTATAGAGTCTTTAATATGGTTGTTATCATTCTCGAGTGGAAGGCAAATAGGTTTTTGTTACTTTTTGGGAGTTAAAGATGATGAGTGTATTTTTGAAAAATATCAAACACCTATAATTAATAATTGGAGAGATATTTCAAACTGGTATCCTATTAGGGAAGTATATAATAATTTAGGACATATTTTTGTTGAATTAGTTGATAAATTGCAAGATGAACTTTGGGGGAAAGTACTTAAAAATATATTTACATGGTATTTTGATGGTTTGAGGTCTACATATATAGAGAATAAAATTGTGTCTATTCAAATTGCGCTTGAAAATATTGCTTGGACATACATCGTTGAAGATAAAGAAATTATGGATGGTCAGATATTTGATAGTAAGCTTAGAACGTCAGACAAACTGAGATTACTATTATATGAACTAGATATTCCTAGAGAGCTACCTAAGGTGGAGGGTTTGAATTTTTCTAATAATAAATTTAAAGATGGAGTGCATTTATTTACTGACATGAGAAATGATATTGTACATCCTAAAAAGAAAAGCAAATTAGAAAGTGATAATTGGAAAATAAAATATAGAGTGTGGCAATTGGGTGTAAAATACTTAGAACTTAGTATTCTAAGAGTTTTAGGATATAAAGGGAAATATTATAACTTTTTAAAAGACGAAGTTAATTATAAAGAAATATCAGAAGTTGTTCCATGGTCTAATGAAGAGGAATATAGAAAATTAATAACTGGTAATAGTTAAATATAATTTGCTTAAGGTTTATTATTCACTTACTACAATTGGCTTACAGAAATGACAAAAACAAATGATTTGAATATTTAAGGTTTAAAGGAAGTCTCCCATAAGATAAAATGTACCCTATAAGATGGACACTTTAAAAAAAGTCCTTCTTGTAGGGTACTTTTGTTTATAATGAGAAAAAAGATGTTGGAGCGGAATTAG
>NZ_QJTJ01000042.1 GCF_003217295.1 Ureibacillus chungkukjangi | reverse complement strand
TGTTCGAGTCAATTTTCCGGTTGACACTCAAGCATCATACAAGAGGGCTTTTTTTATTTCAAGTCCCCGAAAATCCTTCTAACAGGAATGCTCCTATATAATACGTCAGCATAAAATCTGAGTACATCCTTCAAACAATTTAATTGATTTGCTCAAACTTCATGCACTTAAAATTTCTAATCTTACTTACAACACGTACACAACCTATGTGTACATGTTGTAATTGTAAGAAATCCGTTTACTTCATTCTTTAGTCGATACTTTTCTGACCTTACCCGGAGCTAATTGAGCACCTTCCACTTTTCTTTTAACGAATTGTTTTTAGAGCTGTCGCCCAAGGAATTACTTGGTCTAGCATTTGATTTACTGAATCCGCTTGAACTTCCTTCGGCTTGAAGTCGGTACCATTTTCAAAATCTGTGAATAAAGATAACGCTGGGTGTACACGTACATCGGCTACTAATAATTCACCTAAGATTCCGCGTAAGTGTTCTGCTGCACGAGCTCCGCCAACGGAACCATAAGATACGATACCAGCAGCTTTGTTATTCCATTCCTCACGTAAGTAATCTAATGCATTTTTAAGAGCTCCTGAAATTGAATGGTTATATTCTTGCACGATAAATACAAAGCCATCTTGAGCTCCTACTGCCTGTGACCAAGCTGCTGCTCCTGAAGCATCTCCCGCTTCGCCTAGTAGTGGCAATTTATAATCAGCGATATCAATGATTGTATAGTTTGCATCACCGCGTTTGTCTGCTAATTCTTTAACCCAAGCACCAACTTGCGGGCTTACACGTCCATCACGTGTCGATCCTAAAATAATCCCTATGTTTAATTTAGTCATTGTTTGTTCTTCCTCCTGTTTTTTACCGAATAATTTATCTAAAAACCCCATATTCCTTGTTTCCTCCTTATTCGTATTCCTTGTCAAAATGCTTTGTACTACGAACTGTATCGATTGGTCTTACTAATTTTTCAATTTGGTCACGTTTTTCTTCAAAGAACGGAGGTAATGCTAGTTTTTCACCGAGCGTTTCGTATGGTTCATCTCCCATAAAGCCAGGTCCATCTGTTGCTAGTTCAAATAAAATTGAAGGGGCAACATTTGAATATAAAGAGCCGAAATAGAAGCGTTCTACGTAACCTGAGTTTGGTAATTTGAAGCTTTGCAGACGTTGCTGCCAGGCTTCTAAATCCGCACGATCATCAACGCGGAATGCCGTATGATGAACTGTGCCAAAACCTTGTCTAGCTTGAGGAAGCACTGTGTTGTATTCAACGATTACCTGTGCCCCATTTCCACCCTCACCCATTTCAAATAAGTGGAACGAATCTTCTGCTGCTACTTCTCTCATAAAGAACACTTTTTCGAGAACCTCTTTGAAATAGTCAAAGTAGGAAGTTCGAACAAAGATTGGGCCTAATCCTGTAATGGCGTATTCTAGAGGGATTGGTCCCTTTTGCCACGGTGTTCCCGACTCTACTCCTTCATTGAACTCATCCGAAATCAACTGATATTGTTGGTCGTCAAAATCCACGAAGCCTAAAACCTTCTTACCGAATTGTTCTTTAATTCCCGTATGCTTTACGTCTAAACGATCAAAACGCTTTACCCAATACTCTAATGCAGTATCGTTTGGTACACGGAAGGATGTTTTAGAAATTTCATTTGTACCGTGAACACCCTTTGGAATACCAGGGAAATCAAAGAAGGTCATGTCCGTCCCAGGACTTCCAACGTCATCAGTAAAGTATAAATGGTATGTTTTAATATCATCTTGGTTAACAGTTTTCTTTACTAAGCGAAGACCCAGAGTATAAGTGAAGAAGTCATATATTTTTTCCGCACTACTTGTTATAGCCGTTACATGGTGAAGACCTTTTAGTTCATCCATTTTTATTCCTCCTACACAATTATCTCGAATTCGAGATATTAATATAAAAAAATTTTGTCCTATCAATATTATGGTTTGGTTTTTATATTTCATTCAAAGACTTAAAATATCTTCAATTCGAGATAATAATAACACCTGTTCAAGACTGTTGTCAATCTCATCACTTACTTCAAAGAGGAGAGCAACTCAAGTATATGAATTGCCCTCTTACCTCTATAAGTTAAGCAGCTGGGTTAACTTCTAATTCAACTTTGATTTTGATGTCTTTTCCTACTAATACGCCACCAGTTTCAAGAGCTGCGTTCCAAGTTAAGCCGAACTCTTCACGGTTGATTTTAGCTTCTGCTTCGAAACCATAAACCTCAACGCCCCATGGGTTTTTACCTTTACCGCCATACTCTACATCAAACGTTACTGGATTAGTTACACCCTTGATTGTTAAATCACCAGTCACTTTGTAGTCATCGCCGTCTTTAGTGATGCTTGTAGATTTGAAATCGATTGTTGGGAAGCTTTCTCCATCAAAGAAATCACCTGATTTTAAGTGATTGTCGCGGTCTTCGCTACGAGTGTTGATGCTAGTTACATCAAATTTAAATTCGATTGTTGCTGTAGTTAAATCAGCAAGATCCGCTGCTTCTACTTCTGCAGTATAAGCATCAAAAGTTCCTTTCACCTTTGAAACCATCATGTGTTTAACTTCAAAACCAACGCTTGAGTGTGATTGATCTACTGTCCATTTTGCCATTTTATATTCCTCCATTTTGTTTATCTCGAAATCGAGATATTATATTAAAAAAATAATTTACTTACTGTTTCAATGTTTATACTTAGAATTAATTTATCTCTAATTCGAGATAAATTTATCACATTTTAAATGCATCTGTCAATAAGGTTCCTTAACTTTTTAAACAAAATAAAAAAGTTGCCCTATAATAGAGCAACCTCATGTTTACTTCTTTTTTTGCTGTCTAGCGAATTTCTCCCATTGAACAAGGGATGGGTATGGGTCAAATGCCCACTCTGTGCGACCATTAAATTTGTACATTCCATAATGTAGATGAGGAGGGAATTTTCCAGAAGTACCTTCCTTCCCATATCCCGAGCTTCCCACTCCGCCAAGGAGCATTCCCGGTTCCACAATATCGCCCACTTTTAAATCTTTGTTGAAGTATGCTAAATGAGCATAGTAATGGTACGTATTGTGATTATCTCGTACACCTACTCGCCAGCCACCAAATTCATTCCATCCCATTACTTCAACAACACCATAGGATGTAGAAACTACTGGTGTACTATAGCCTGCAAAAATATCTGTACCTTCATGTATACGTCTTCCGCCCCAGCCACGATTGGCACCCCATGTTCCTCTATAGCTATAGTTGTAGCCACGTACAGGAACAGGGAAAACATGTATATCTAAATCAATGGTGTCGTAATGCTTATACATTTTAGTAATGGTGAGTATTTGTTTAACCACCTGTTCACTTTGGTAATAATCATATAAAGCCAGCTTGAAGTCCTCTTCAGTCGGGCCAAATTTACTTAGAAAATTTGCCATTGTGAACATTACATCCTCGTCATCATCACGACTTGCAATGCCATCACCATTCCCATCAAGTCCTAAACCGCCAAAATATTCGATTGAAAACGGCGAGGTATCATCTTGCTGCGGATTCAATGCTCCAGACCAATACTCTTTAGAAAACTGAATGGCAACGGTGCTTTCTCTTTTTGGAATGTCCGGTCTAACCGATTGGATGTTTCGCTCATATTGATCGATTGCAGCTAAATAATACCAAGGAATAATATGATCCTGATATTGTACATACATCGACATTCGCTGTTCTACTACCTGTTCCCTGGAAGGTGCTTCATTTGCATTTGCGACATCAGAAATGACTGTACTACTAACTAACATTAATATAAACCATGGAATCAAATGCCGGATCAAATAGAAACCTCCTTTCGTTTTTAGAATGTCCGAAAATTTTCAATCCATGAGTAATGAAATATTTGGCTTCTAATTTAGAAATTGAACTAAAATGAACAAGTAAATTCTTCACTAGTTAAAGCAAAATTTCTAATGTAAATATTTTGGTCAGTTTGTGGAATATTATTTGCAGAAGTTTTTGTCATTCCTTAGCTAACTTATAGGAAATAATACTTCAATATGGTAAGATGAGGTAAAAAATATAGGGGGAATTACCGTGGAAAATTTACAATCCGTTGAGCAATTTGAACAGCTAAAAGCAGAAGGAAAAACCATTTTTATGTTTTCAGCAGACTGGTGTGGGGATTGTCGCTTCATAGATCCTGTTATGCCTACTATTGAAGAGAAATATGCAGACACATATAAATTTGTAAAAGTAGACCGTGACGAATTCATCGACCTTTGTATACAGCTTGATGTGTTTGGAATCCCAAGCTTTGTTGCTTATAACAATAATGAAGAAACAGGCCGTTTTGTGAGTAAGGATCGTAAAACTCAAGAAGAAATCGAAGCATTTATCGATGGTTTAAAATAACAATCATGATTTTATCATCTGTGGGTACTATAAATGTACATTCAAAAAAGCGCCTTATAAAAGACGCTCTCTTCTATAGATGAATATAATAGCCGCAGAAAATAACATCCCCGACGCATTAGGCGAAGGGGGTTTTTCGCGCTTCATAAAAATAAATTTATATAAGTTCAAAATGTTTCGGGTTACTTTTTGGCTTTAAGAGCGCTTCGAACTAACCATGTCGCAGTTCTTGCTAAAATTTCCGTACGTAATTGCACTAGCTCTTCATATTCATAGAAGAATAAAAGCTTTTCTTCCTTTACGTTTTGCCCACTAGGTGTTTTCGTTAGAACAAAATGAGCAAAGGACTCCGAAAAATCCTCTTCAGGAGAGTACATTGCATATCTTGAAACATAAAAATCCTCTATTTTACCTTGTCCCCCCTGCTCCCAAAACCGCTTGTAGAAATTACTTAAATAGGCATTCTCATAAAAACACCCTGAATCCTTCAAAAATAACGAGGTACATCTTTTTTCAGGCACCCAATAATCAATTTGACTTTGATTTAAAGAGAGAAAGTGTGCATATTCATGTAAGTATGTAACAAGCGTTTCTGAAGCTAGCTCGATATCCTCATTATTCATTCCTAAAGTCCAAAATCTCCCGTATCTATCGTGCATCGATACATAGGCAAGAGTGTCACCACTTTCAAAAACCTCAAGTCGGTTAATTTCTTTTCTATATTGTTCAGGAACCAACCAGCTAAAGCTATACCAAAGATGTGAGTGATATTGCATCACTTCTTCAGTTACTGCTTGCTCCGTATAAATGACTTCTCCTTCATGATCAACATTATAGCTTGCGAGTAAGGTTATCCCTTCATTCCCAGTTGCAACAGATTCCTCATAAACTAATGAACCATAATCAGCTTCTAGATCTTCTACTACTCTATTCCCCCATTCAATGCAGGAACTATTATCGGTACACTCAATTTTTAACGAACAGGCTTTTTCTTCTTCAATATAGATTTCATTACTATAGCAAACATTCAATAACTCAATTTCGTCACTGGAAGTCTCCAATTCTAATATCTCTTCTTCTGGAACTTCTTTAACTGAACTTGCTTCAATCGCTGGTTTAGCATATACCGTAACAACTGGATTATCTTCCACTGACTCTTCACAACCTAACAAAAGTACAATGAAGGCAACTAAGAGAAAGTGGAAAAGCTTCAAAAGGGACTCGCCTCCTTTCATACGTCACACTATATATTACTAAAATTAACCAATTTAAATGAATGAAAATAGAAATGTTTTTGTCGCTTTCTTACTACAATTTACTTAAAAACTTCATAGTTATCGACATAAAAAAGTGCACCCTTTTAGATTCTAGCTAAGTGTGCACATTCTTCGTAAATTTTTTAATTATATCCTTTTTCATGAAACGGCTGCAGCTGATCTAACCACTTTTGTTCCATTGCCATTAGCGCATCTCTCTCGTTAAAGTACAAATCACCCTCATCCTTTTTCAAGGTTTCCAAAATTTTAAAGGAAAACGCTTCTTTACCAAACTCATTCCAATCAGATTGCAGTTCTTTATTTATATGAGTATTGTTATTGAGCGTAAATTTAACCCCATTAATGGTTTTTAAATTTCTTGTGCTTTCTACAAACACTTTACCATTAATATTATTTTTAATTTCATAGACACCAGCAACAATCGCAATCTCTTGATATTGATGCTTCAATTCTTTTTTTCTATCCATACGAGTATCTCCCTTCCGAATAATCTATTTTTTAACCCAGTAAGCACTGCCGTCTGCTTTTCTATCAAAAAAGCCATATTCGATTAGATATCTTCTTAACAATACGAAATCTTCATGTATCTCCTTCAAAATTCCGTTCATTTCCTTTTCTGTATAAACCGCAGCCTCATCAAATCGCTCTACAATCGCTCGTAAAATAACGATACGCTGCTTTTCTTTTGGAGGAAACTTTACTATTGGACCATTTAACCCTTGAGTAAAATACTTCTCCAGGATTTTCGTCTGTTCCTCAGTCGTAACAGAATAACGATCATCCACCATTGTTGCATGCTTATGTGGCGTCACAAAAGCTGGTGCATTCTGATCCTTTTCCTTTAATAGCTCCATAATCGCTAATAGTGTTTTCGCCTGACGTTCCTTCTCCTTCAATACAAAGCGATGATGGCGGATTGTCGAACTACTTCCGATTCCCATCTCTTCTTGTATTTCCTTATCACTCATACCTGTGTAAAAATGACGAAGAAGCGTTGTTTGATGCTCTGTCAGACCGGTGAATTTCTTATCCAACCCAACTAAATACTCGAACACAGATCCATGCTGTTGTTCAACATGCAGCCGAATAAATCGACTTGCTTCGTACAAAACCTTTCCCTGTGGATAAATCACACCTTTTTCGATTTGCTCTCCACATAAAAGACATGTATATCGATTTGCATCTTCTGTATAACCATCCTTCATTTCCTCTAATGTTGCATTCCAAAACAATTCTGATTGACTCATATACCACAACACCCTTCACTCTAAACAGAAATCACATTCGTTTACTAATTAAATAAACTAAAATGTAATACGTTTGTTTAATCACTAACAATTTATCAAAACGTTTAGAAACTGTCAAGGTTGAAATTGGGGAACTTATACATTTATACTTTCATAAAAAATAGAGTAACTAAGGAAATCCTCAGTTACTCTTCTAGATATGGTTTTATAGTAGCTCACATTAAGATAAACATAACTACTTATCTTTTTCCAATAACACGATCAACCCCGGTAATAGAATTCCTCGAATTAGGAAAGTATCCAACAGGATTCCAACTGCCACTATGAAGCCAAACACAAATAACAGTTCCATTGGTTGGGTCATAAGTACAGCAAAGGTTGCTGCAAGAATTACACCCGCAGATGATATAACCCCACCGGTGTTTGTAATTGCAATTTCTACCGCCTCTTTCACCGAGTGAGCCAATCTTTCCTCCTGGAACCTGGAAATAAGTATAATATTATAGTCAATTCCTAGGGCTACCAAGAAAACAAATGCATAAAGCGGCACTCGATCACTAATAGAACTTATATCAAAGAATAAATTACTCAAAAATAATCCAAGTCCTAAAGCTGCTAGGAAGGATATCAAAATCGTACCCATCATGTAAATCGGCATTTTAAATGACTTCGTTAAGAAAATTAGCATTATAAATATTAAAATAGTTTCTAACACTACAATAACGATAATGTCTCGATTATTAATATTTCTATCGTCAACCTTTGTAGCGGTTTCCCCTGCAAAATAGAGATTTCCTTCAACACTACTTTCAGTCAGAATTTCATCACCATTATTAATGATTTCTTCCATAGCATCGATGGTTTTATTAGCGTAAGGATTATCCTCAAAGGTTAGACTATAATTGATTACCTTTTGGTCTTCTGTTACAGCATTAATACGAACATCACTGACTTGGTTCTGTTTTGCTAGTATCCTTCTTAAATCTTCTACTTCTGCAGATTTTACTGCTTGCTCACTTTCAAATAAAACAGTTGTGGGTGCAAGAGTTCCTTTATCAAACTTTTCCTCTAATACTTCATAGCCTTGACGTGAAGGCATATCATCAGGAAAAGACTTCATAGTGTCGAATTCATACTTCAAGTTAAAAATATTACTTGTAGCTAACAATAAGATAATGCTAGATATAGCAACAGAAATACCTGGTTTTTTTGCAACAAATTTACCTACCTTTCCCCAAAGTGTCTCTTTGCGAGAAATTTGATCGTCAACTTTCGGGATTCTCGGCCAAAATGATTTTCTGCCGAATAAAGTAAATAGCGCTGGAATAAGCGTAATTGACGCAACCATGATAATAATCATCGTAGTGGCAAAAGTAGGTGCAAAATTACGATAGTCTCCTGATTCTGCAAAAAACAATACAAGCATCGCTACCAAGACAGTTCCACCAGAAAAGAAGACAGGCATACCCGTTTCCTTCATAGCAGCTCTCATAGCTTCATATTTACTCTCTTTAGTCTTCAATTCCTCACGGTAACGTGAGAAAACAAATAAAGAATAGTCGATAACTGCTGCAAATAAGAGAATGGACATTATCGATATAGTTTGACTACTCATCAATACTCCGTTTTTCCCCATAAGGCCAAGTATTTGTGTTACAACCAGATAGACAATAGCTGCACCTAAAAGTGGGATTACGGCCAATAAAGGGGATCTATAAATTACAATTAATAATACTAAAATAATGGCAACTGTTGAGAAAATCAGCACTAAATCTGCTCGTGTAAACAATTCAACAGTATCAGTAGCAATACCAGCTGGCCCCGTTACATATAAATCCAAATCTGAAGAATCTTTCACAATAACACTAATTGCATCAATTAAATCCTTCATTTGATCTGTTTCTAAAGAAGAATCAAACGTTAAAGGAATCAGGGCAGTTGTTTGGTCCTCTGAAAAAAACTCTGTTGCCGCTTGCGGTGGAATCTTCGATAACTGGACTACTTGTTGTAGCCCTTCAATTTTTTCACTTTCAATTAAATCTAGGATATTGGCAATGTCTAAATAGTTAACCTGTCTATTGTTTGATTGAAACACTAATATTGCCGGTATTCCCTTACTATCCTCAAAATATCTATCCACTTTTTCTTGAGAGATAATCGATTTTGCATCCTCTGGAAGTGTTTCTAATTTTGAAACCTGATAATCTCTCACACTCGGTGTGAATAGTGTTAAGCCAATTGTGATTATTAACCAAGTCGCTAAGGTTACATACATACCTTTTTTAGTTGTAACTCTGTCGGTGATTGCTTGTAGCAATTTCCTCATAATGAACTCCTTTCAAAATGGATTAACAAAAGTAACACAAGTGTCACTTTAATCAAAAAAATTATTGACACTTATGTCACTATCATTATCTTTCAAAGTAACACAAGTGTCAATTACTCTTATTTTAAAAATCCATAGCAGAGTACTTCTTTAATCGAACGAACCCATTCCGATTGAGAAATCCCATGATGGTTAGGAATTAAAATGGATTGGAATATTACCCCTAAAATTAATGGGTCTGGAACGGAATCTCTGAACCTTTGCTCTTTTCGCCCCTGTTCGATAAACCCCTGAAGATATTTGTACATAACAAGATGGAGGTTTTCTAATTCGAAGATACCCTTTTTCACCTTTTCATTTAAGGGAATACGTTGACCAATCTCAATTAATTGCGGGATTGTGGAATTTTTAAAGATTAGGTCCATTAAATAAGTTAATTTCCCCTCAAATGAATCATACCGTTCTATTTGCTTTAATTCTTCAAGGAAAATGTTCATTTCATATTTCATAAAATTGATTATCAGTTCTTCTCGGTTATCAAAATATTTATATATAGCTCCTCTGGATATATCCAAATCCTCTGCTAAAAGACTAAAACTAAATCCCTCATAACCATTTTGAAGAAGGAGCTGTTTAGTTGCACGATATAAATCATCAGTTGAAAATTTCCGTTCACGTGCCATTTGGTCACCCCCTCAAAACACTATTATAGTGGAAGAGGATGCACAAAGGAATAAATGAGCGTACTAATAAGGCCGATTAAATATGATATATTAAGGTAAATATTAAAAAATAGAAGGGAAGCATTCAACACCTCCCTTCACCACTTTACACTTAGCTAACGAATAATAGCTTTGTAGCAATATATTTTCTGGCTTCTGCAGTAAGTAATTGTATTTGAACAACCTCTCGCTCAATTGCTTCTTCACCAGTAACAAAGTCAACAAATGTGCCACTTAAATTTTCAAAAATACTGATGACTTGGTAGCCTTTGTCAAAGTAACTATCAATTTTGTTTTTCTCTTCCATAAAAGTTTCATACTCAGACATGCTTACACCTCACTTTTCTACTCAAAGTCTTAGATTTTCAAAAATTATTTAGTGCTCTTTCAAGTCATAAAGCTGGCAATTCTCGACTGGCGTTCATTCCAGGTCATGCTTGGCAATGTCTGTTTTATCTCTACCATGTCGATAGCACCATCTACAGGACAAACAATAGAGCATAGGTTACATCCAACACAGTCCTCTTCACGTACCTTCAAATAAGACTTCCCAGTTGCATCTTTTAGCATATCGATACATTGGTGGGAAGTATCCTCACAGGATATATGGCATTTGTTGCAGTTAATACAAACATCATTATTAATGCGAGCGACCACTTTATAATTTAAGTCTAAATCTCCCCAATTCGAGTATTTCGGAACTGATTTCCCTACTAAATCCATTACCGAGGCGATTCCCTTTTCATCTAGATAATTATTTAAACCATCAATCATATCTTCAACAATGCTAAAGCCATGATGCATAGCTGCCGTACAGACCTGTACACCCGTTGCACCCATTAATATGAATTCAGCAGCATCCTTCCAATTTGAAATACCACCAATTCCTGAAATTGGGATGTCAATTAGGGGGTTACGAGCACATTCCCCAACCATATTCAACGCAATTGGTTTTACTGCAGGACCACAATAACCTCCATGTGCCCCTTTACCAGCAACATGCGGAACCGTATTCCAGCTATCTAGATCAACTCCCATTAAACTATTTATGGTATTAATCATACTGACTGCATCTGCACCGCCACAAACAGCAGCTTCTGCCGTTACTGTTATATCAGTAATGTTAGGAGTCAATTTAACAATTACCGGTGTTTTTGCTACTTCCTTCACCCAATAGGTTTGCTTTTCAACCAGCTCAGGGACCTGACCAGATGCAGCACCCATCCCGCGTTCAGCCATTCCATGTGGACAGCCAAAATTCAGCTCTAAACCATCTACACCGATATCCTCTACACGTTTAACTATTTCATGCCATTTTTCTTGCTTTGGCTCAACCATTAAGGAAGCAATTATTGCATGATTTGGAAATCTCTTTTTTGTTTCATAGATTTCCTTTAAATTGACCTCTAATGGTCGATCTGTAATTAGCTCAATATTATTGAATCCCGCGACCTTCTTACCATTGAAACTAGCTGCCGCAAATCGAGCAGTTGTATTTATGATTGGATCGCCCAGCGTTTTCCAAACCGCTCCTCCCCATCCTGCTTCAAAGGCTCTTTGCACTTGATAACCAGAGTTAGTTGGTGGAGCAGAAGCTAACCAGAAAGGATTTGGTGATTTTATACCTGCTAAATTAATTTGTAAATCTGCCATATCAATTCCTCCTTCTTATGCAATTTCAGACTGTAGCATAAAGGTACGGTGAATGGCTTTTGCTACTTCTTTTCCTTGCTGTGCTGCCGAAACAACCATTGCCTCTCCTTGACCGTTACCAAATATACAATCACCGCAAGCGAATATATTTTCTTGTGAAGTTTGGAAGGTCTCAGAATCCACATCAACTACACCCTTTGTATGATTTAAACCAAAGGCTTCGATTAGCTTTGTATGCTTAGATTGACCAATTGCCTTTATCACCACATTCACATCTAGTACGGTTTCAGAATTCTCAAGAGGCACCGGCTTTTGTCTTCCATCTAAGCCTGGCTCATCCAAGGTCATTTTCACACACTCTAAGCCTGCAACCTCATTTTGTTCATTACTCACAATTTTACTTGGTGCTGTTAACCATCTAAATTCCACACCATCCTGTTTAGCAAAATCATACTCAAACTGATAAGCAGACATTTCATTTTTTGTTCTTCTATAAACGATTTTGACATTCGATGCTCCTAGACGAATGGCGGTTGTCGCAGCATCGATTGCTGTATTTCCCGCACCAATTACCGCTACCTTCTTGCCGATCAATTCATCTGTTGGGGCATCTACCTTTGTCTTTTTCACAAATTCAATGGCATCATAGACACCTTTTAAGCCTTCTCCTTCGATACCTAAATTCGGTACTTGGCCCATTCCTACGGCTAAAATCACACGCTCGAATTGATTTATAATTTCTTCGGTTGAAATATCAACGCCTACAGTTGTGTTTGTTTTAATCTCCACACCAAGCTGTTCAACCTGATCTACTTCCCACTGAACAACTTCTCTTGGTAGTCGGAAAGAAACAATTCCATAGCGGTCTAATCCGCCTGCTTCTTCGGCCGACTCAAAAATCGTCACCTGGTAGCCTAGTAAACTTAGTTCTCTCGCAGCAGATAAACCAGCTGGACCACTCCCAATAATGGCAACTGATTTACCATTACTGTCTCCCGCTTTAAATAAAGGCTCTTTTTGTTTCATCGCCCAGTCTGTCGCATAGCGTTGTAGGTGCCCAATAGAAATCGGCTTTGTGTCATGATTTAAAACACATGCGCCTTCACATAATTCTTCTGTTGGGCAAACCCTTGCACAGCTTGCTCCCACTGGATTTGCCTCCAAAATCGTTTTAGCCGAGCCTTTTAAATTATCTGTGGCTATTTTTTTTATGAATTTCGGAATTTGAATACTTGTTGGACATGCCGTTATACAAGGGGCATCATAGCAATATAAACAACGATTCGCTTCCTCGATCGCTTCACTCCTTGTTAATCCTTTGTGTATCTCTTCAAAATTCTCCACTAAATTTGAAGAAATACGACCACCTGTAATAGTACTCATACGATTCCCCCCTAGATTAAAGCTAAAATAAATACGAATTAGATACAGCGACTTCTAATACACCCACTTGTTCTTTCGCAACTTTACGTTTTAGATATTTTCCGTAATCTAACGAACCAACAAATTGTTTATCTTTAATCACAAACTCTCCTCGCAATAGGACACTAACCGGCTCCCCCAACACTTCTAACCCCTCAAATGCATTGTAATCAACGTTCATATGATGATTTTCTGCTGAAATGGTTCTTTTTGCATTTGGATCAAAAATTACAATGTCTGCATCAGTGCCAATCGCTATTGTTCCTTTTTGAGGATATAAGCCAAAGATTTTGGCAGCATTTGTTGAGATCATATCAACAAAGTCATTGAGTGAAATACGTCCTTTAGCGACACCCTCTGAATATAAAACACTAAAACGGTCTTCGATAAATGGTCCGCCATTTGGAATTTTTGAAAAGTCATTGATACCTAATTGTTTTTTTCCGTTGAAGTTAAAAGAGCATTGATCAGAGCCAATTGTTTGTAGTTGTTTTGCTTTTAAAGCATTCCATAGAGGTTCTTGATGTGATTTTGGTCGTAGAGGTGGAGACCATACATATTTGGCACCTTCAAAATCAGGTTTTTCAAGTGCTGTTTGGTCTAAAGTTAAATACGGTGGGCACGTTTCGCCGTAGACATCGTAGCCTTTTTCGCGAGCCTTGATAATTTCATCTACTGCTTCTTTACATGTCACGTGGACCACATAAAGCTTCGCACCTGCAACATGTGCTAATTCTATTGCACGTTTCGTTGCTTCCCCTTCGATTTCTGGAGGTCTAGTTAGAGCATGGTAAATAGGAGCAGTATTTCCGGCTAGCTTAGCCTCTTCTACAAGCTCATCGATAACTGAACCATTTTCACAATGGACCATTACGACAGAACCGGTTTCTTTTCCGATTTTAAACGCCTTATAAAGAGTACGGTCAGATGCTTGGAATTCCTTTGCATAGGCCATAAAGACTTTGATAGAAGTAATCCCCTCTTTTTCTAATAACAAAGGGAGTTCTTTTTCTGTTTCCTCATTTAAGTCACTAATCATCAAATGATAGCCATAATCGATCGCCGCTTTACCTTTAGATTTTTCATTCCATTTTATAACGGCATCAGATAGCCTAGTTTCCCCAGCTGTTAAGACAAAATCTAAAATGGTAGTTGTTCCTCCGAAGGCAGCTGCAATTGTTCCTGATTCCCAATCATCATCTGTTACCGTATTATTAAATGGCATATCTAAATGAGTATGGGGGTCAATTCCTCCCGGGAATACGTACTTTCCAGTTGCATCTATCACTTGGGCATCCTTGTCTTCAATCTTAGTCGCAATTTGAACAATTTTTTCATCTTCTATTAAAATATCTGCCTTAAACGTATCTGTCGCAGTCGCAATTGTACCACCTGTAATAATTTTCTTTGCCATAGTTTGAACTCTCCTTTTCTCATGACCAATTACAAGCCTGTAATCAATTATATGCTTTCATTTTCATAGAAAATCTCAAAATATCGAATTATTAAAATAGACGTTGCTCGATTTAATAGAAGGATGAAATCAAATTAACGCTTCTTTCATCGCTACCTTTGTTTGTAAATTCAATACTGTTTCAAGCAATACATCCGCCCCTTTAACACAATCCTCAAAGGTTGTTTCTTCCTCTTCACAGTGACTTTTACCATTAATACTCGGAACAAAAATCATGGCAGATGGAATGTAACTCGCAATGAATTGTGCATCATGACCGGCTCCGCTATATAGCCGTTTAGAGGAATAACCATATCCGTTGGACGCCTTTTCGATTTGGTTGCAAATTTCCTGGTCAAACACCACCGTGTCACGATCCCATAGCTTTTCTTTCTCTATTTTGCATCCACCCTCTAGCTGCGGCAGAGCGTGAATGATTTCTTCTACTTTAGCTATTATTTCTGAGTCCTTATGTCTTGCCTCTATTGTAAAGACTACTTTATCGGGAATAACGGTATGAATATTAGGTGTAACGTTCATTCTTCCTATTGTGTATACTAGCTCCTCATCCACTTTACCAAGCTCTTCGAGGAGCATCGTAATACAGTTGTTAGCTAAGAATAACGGATCCCTTCGCAGCTTCATCGGCGTTGTACCAGCATGGTTGGATTCACCAAATAGACGAATTTCATAGCAAACCATTCCTAGTACTCCTTCTACAACACCAATTTGGATATTTTCTGCTTCTAATACTGGGCCCTGTTCAATATGTAATTCAATATAAGCAGATGCCTCCGTCAAACGATTTTCTTCACTACCCTCGTACCCACTATTTTTCAATGCTTCTTCAAAAGAAACATATTCTTTATCGATGGATTTCAGCATTTTTGCTTTATCAAATTTACCTGATAGAACCCCTGAACTCATCATGGATGGTTCAAATCTTGCACCTTCTTCATTGGTGAAATTTACAATCGTTAAAGGTACATCTAATTCAATATCATTCTCTCTTATGGTCCTTACAGCCTCTAATGCAGTTAATACACCCAGAACGCCATCAAACTTACCACCCTTTACAACCGTATCTAGGTGTGACCCCATCACGATTGGAGGTAAGCTACTTTTTCCAGGAAGTGTCGCATAAATATTGGCCATGTCATCTAGTCGTATTTCCATCCCTAATTCCTTACAGCATTTTATGAAAAAGTTTCGAGCTTCTAAATCCTCTGGGGATAAGGAAAGCCTTGTTACACCACCTTTTTCAGTTGCACCAAACCGACTAAAGGCAACAATGGATTCTTTCAAACGAGCTTCATTGCATTTATACATTGAACACCCTCCAATACTTATGTTAACTTTTTTAACATATAGATTTATAGTTTATTTTAAGGTAAAATACTCTTACAGAATATGGTCATTCTTACTAAAGATTTTTGTGCAATTGCATAGTTCTAATGTTAAGTCTTCTAACATCCTAATAAGGGAGGAAGTTTAATATGGCGTCAGTAAGCGATCTACTAGTAGAACCAGAATTTAAAATGCTCAAATTAATAGCAGGAGAAAATGGGCTTTACAGGCAAATTTCTGGTATAAATGTGATTGAAAGCGTTGATCTAATTCCTTTTTGCCGTCCAAACGAAATCATCATTACAACCGGGATTCATTTAGATAGTGACTCAAAACAATTAGAAGAGCTTATAGAAAAGGCATTTGAGAAGAGGGTAGCGGGGTTTATCGTTAATACGGGACCTTATATTTCAAAGATACCTTCTTCAACTATTCAATTTGCCAATGATAAACAAATCCCTATTTTTGAAATGGCCTGGAAATATCGTATTGCCGACTTACTAAAAAGTACTTTTCAATTCCTTTCAGTAAAACAACAGTCTGCACACCAGCAGCAATCAGATGAAAAACTTCTATACAATTTGATTTTTCACTATGATGAATTTCAATTTTCGATTGAATCCTTGGAAAAACGCGGATTCCCGAATGGTTCAGAACTCGGAATTATCACTTGTACAACACCTACTTCCTCAAAAAATAACATTCATCGTTACGAATCAATTATTCTTTATGAATTTCAAAATCGTTATAATTACTTCCTAGCTTTAAAGCAGCATAATCAATTAATCTTTCTTATAAATCGGCAAGAGGTTAAAACAGCTCATATCCCATTTTCCAAAACAGTAGAGAAAATCTACGAAAAGGTGACTGAGATGAACGGTCAAGAGGATTTAATAATTGGTATGGGGAATTTTTCAACTTATTTAGGAGATATCGCAAAAAGCTACAAAGAATCTCTAACCGTCATTCACTTAGTAGAGCAGCACAAAAATCCCTTCATTCAAAAATACAAAGAAATTGGTGCCTATAAGCTACTAATGAATGTATCCGATCAATCAATTATAAAGGCGTTTCAACAGGATATGTTAGGGCCGCTTTATATGTATGACCACCTCCATAACACTGATTTTGTGCACTTTTTACGTATTTTCCTTGCAGAGGAAGGCAGCACTATTAGAATTAGCAAAAAACTATTTATTCACCGAAACACTGTGAACTATAAAATAAAAAAGATTGAAGCATTACTCGATGCCAACCTCAATCATACTTTTACAAGAACTAATTTAAATATGGCGTTGATGATTGAAGACATTTTAAGCCAGAAGAACAATCTATTAGAAAACTCGACTAAGCGCCAAGTCTTTTAGCAATATGCATTAGTTGCACTAAGGCGTAAAGTAAAAAATGGTGAAAAAGCTTAGACTTTTTCACCATCTATCTATTTATTTTGCTGTACTTTCTTTGCTTCGAAATGCATGAATAATAAAGGTTAATATAAACGCTAAAACTAATACGACAATAAATATTTCATTTGGAATGTGGATATTTACGAGAGTTAAGCCCATTTTAAGTGCAATAAATACTATCAACACATAGGCGGTCGTTTCCAATTCTGGCACCTTATTCATAAGAGTAATGAAAAATGTCGCAATACCTCGCATTAGTAAAATACCGATCATCCCTCCAAGTAAAACTACCCATACCTGTTCAGAGATAGCGAGTGCCGTAAGAATACTATCTACTGAAAAAGCTAAATCCATTAGCTCTACACTAATTACCGTTGCCCAAAATACACCGAACACCTTTACTAACCAGCCCTTGGGTTTCGCGTCAGCTTCCTCATCAGTATCCTGACCTTTACTTTTTTCACGGAAAAACTTAAATGCTAAATACAATAAATAAAGAGCCCCTATTAGTTTGATTGGCCAGAATTTAATTAACACTGTACCGAGTCCAATAAAGATAAAACGGAAAATGTAAGCTCCCCATAGCCCATAAATTAGAGCCTTTTTTTGCTGTTCCTTTGGCAGTGGCTTTACGAAAGCAGAAAGCACCAATGCATTATCTGCTGATAAAATACATTCCATGACTGCTAAAGACAAGATTAGTCCCCAGCTTTCCGAACTCGTTAATACGTTTGCCCACATATGCCAATCGAACATGGAAGCATAAGTTGAAAATATTTCTTCTAACACCCTACTCGTCTCCTCGAATTATGAATTGTAATTCATTTGCCATTCAATAGAAAAAAGATATATCCATATAATAGATATACCCCAAATTTACTCGTATCAATTATATGGCATGTCATTTCTAACAGTATTCATTATATACCTTTCAATTAATTTCAACCAATTTTCACACATAAATTTTATTGGTTAACCTCCCAATTCCACGTTAAGAATTCATTTTTTCAGAAAAATTTCTTTAATAGTAAATTCAGGATAATAATTCCAACCCCTTATGAATATGATGAATAACACTATGTATGATGGAGGTTTGGGAGTGGAAAATGTAAAAGCTATTGCCACCTTTCAGCTTATTGGAGAGGAAGTTTATCGTACAAATACGTATATACAATTTGGATCTTCGCGCAAGTCATTGGGTGCCGTGATCATGTTAAACCCTGGTTCAGCTGAGTTACAAGGAGAGGCAAGAAAAAAGCTAATTATGAATGGTTCCCATACTGATGAAACGACGATAGACAATACCATGCGTCAATTGATTCATTTTATGAAAGCTACTCATTCAAATTTAGAGGGCCGACTTCATATCTATAATTTATTTTACGTTAGAAATACCGCAAGTGTGGAAGCTATTGAACTTTTTGAGCTTTTGAAAACTACTGGGAAATATCCTACCATCACACTGCCTTCTCTTTTTGAAATGACACAGCATCCTTGGATCCTCATGGGCTGGGGAGTTGAAAAAAGGAATAGATGGCGTTATTTTGAGAAAGAAAAAAGAGATTGGCTTCAACTCATTAATGCAAGCGGCATCCCTTCATTCGGTGTCTTATCTGAGAATAACGAATACTTTCACCCTTGTCCAAAAGGTCCTGCCAAATCCGAAAGACTCCAACAGCTCATCCAAACATTCAACTTAAATATCAAGCCTCTTTCACTTGAAAAGTAAACATACCACTTGCAATTAATATAGAATGCCTCCCTATTAAACAATCCTAAAAACATGGAATTTCCTGCACTGTTGCTATCTAAATAAAAAAAGAGCTAGGAATATTCCCTAGCTTTTATTATTGCTTAAGTCTTAGTTTTGCCTGTTTTCGCATCCGATCTACTAAGAAGCCGCCTTTAAAGGATTTTGGCTCATAGGAAATGATAAATGCTTTTGGTTCAATGTTTTCAACAAGTGTAAATACTTCTTTTTCACGATTTCGCTTTGCTAATATTTCATATTTATAGCGATCGCTATCTCGCCCTTCTCCAACATAGGTTGTAATGGCGAAACCATTTATTCTTAATGTATCTACGAGTTCTTGATTTTTATTTTGTGTATTAATAGTGATATAAACGTAACCAATCGCTAATTTGTTTTCAATTTTCGTTCCTAAGAACATTCCCAGTCCAAATCCAACCGCATAAACAACCATCGCTAGTATATTTTGATCTCCATTAAACACTAAAGAAAGACCAAAAACATAAATCAGCATTTCTAGTATCCCAAAAATAGCCGCAAATAATGTAAGATTTTTTACTAAGAAAATCGTACGCAACGTTAATAACGGTACGTAAACGAGCTGCAATATTAAAATTAATATAATATTAGTCATACAAACGCCTCTTTCAAAATAATCTATTATCCTTATTGTTTACCCACAATGACGTATTGTACTCTTATTATTTTTTATCGTCTAGGTAGAAACCAATAATTTAACAATAAAAAGATATTCAAAAAGCCACTAGCTTTTATAAAATGTACCCTATAAGATGGACACTTTAAAAAAAGTCCTTCTTGTAGGGTACTTTTGTTTATAATGAGAAAAAAGATGTTGGAGCGGAATTAG
>NZ_QJTJ01000041.1 GCF_003217295.1 Ureibacillus chungkukjangi | reverse complement strand
AGATCCCTCAAAGACGATGAGGTAGATAGGTTCGAGGTGGAAGTGTGGTGACACATGGAGCTGACGAATACTAATCGATCGAGGACTTAACCAAATCTTGAATGCATTTAATGTCTAGTTTATCCAGTTTTGAAAGAATAAGGAAATCGAAGGAAAAATACTAAAAATAGTATTGACTTTACTTTCGAAATGAGTTATAATAAATCTTGTCTTTCGTTTTAAGTCTAGTGATGATGGCAAAGAGGTCACACCCGTTCCCATACCGAACACGGAAGTTAAGCTCTTTAGCGCCGATGGTAGTTGGGGGCTTCCCCCTGTGAGAGTAGGACGTCGCTAGGCTTAAATAAAAAATATTCCGAAGTAGCTCAGTGGTAGAGCAACCGGCTGTTAACCGGTTGGTCGTAGGTTCGAGTCCTACCTTCGGAGCCATGCTTCTTGGAGAGTTGTCCGAGCGGCCGAAGGAGCACGATTGGAAATCGTGTAGGCGGTTAACACTGTCTCAAGGGTTCAAATCCCTTACTCTCCGCCAGACAATTATTTTATTGGCCCGTTGGTCAAGTGGTTAAGACACCGCCCTTTCACGGCGGTAACACGGGTTCGAATCCCGTACGGGTCACCATTTGAATTTTAAATATCCAGTTGGAGGATTAGCTCAGCTGGGAGAGCACCTGCCTTACAAGCAGGGGGTCGGCGGTTCGAGCCCGTCATCCTCCACCATATTAAATTATGGTACATTAGAAAAAGAATTTTATTATCGCGGGGTGGAGCAGTGGTAGCTCGTCGGGCTCATAACCCGAAGGTCGCAGGTTCAAATCCTGTCCCCGCAACCAAATGGTCCCGTGGTGTAGCGGTTAACATGCCTGCCTGTCACGCAGGAGATCGCCGGTTCGATCCCGGTCGGGACCGCCATTTTTATGAAAAGTAATTTATATGGGTCAGTAGCTCAGTTGGTAGAGCATTAGATTGAAGCTCTAAGTGTCGGCGGTTCGATTCCGTCCTGACCCACCATATAGATAAATGCCGGTGTAGCTCAGTTGGTAGAGCAACTGACTTGTAATCAGTAGGTCGAGGGTTCGACTCCTTTCGCCGGCACCATTTATCTGGAGGGGTAGCGAAGTGGCTAAACGCGGCGGACTGTAAATCCGCTCCTTAGGGTTCGGCGGTTCGAATCCGTCCCCCTCCACCATTCCTTTTATAGGGGCATAGTTTAAAGGTAGAACTACGGTCTCCAAAACCGTCAGTGTGGGTTCGATTCCTACTGCCCCTGCCAATTTTTAAATGAATATAGTGATTATGGCGGTTGTGGCGAAGTGGTTAACGCACCTGATTGTGGTTCAGGCATTCGTGGGTTCGATTCCCATCAGTCGCCCCATTTTTTAGAATAAATTCAATATAAAAACATATAATATATTATTATGGCGGTTGTGGCGAAGTGGTTAACGCACCTGATTGTGGTTCAGGCATTCGTGGGTTCGATTCCCATCAGTCGCCCCATTTTAATTTTAAACCAAAAATTACATTCTTCTTAATATTTTTGGGGTATAGCCAAGCGGTAAGGCAACGGATTTTGATTCCGTCATGCCCAGGTTCGAATCCTGGTACCCCAGCCATTTTGCGGAAGTAGTTCAGCGGTAGAACACCACCTTGCCAAGGTGGGGGTCGCGGGTTCGAACCCCGTCTTCCGCTCCAAAAATATAATGGCGGCATAGCCAAGTGGTAAGGCACAGGTCTGCAACACCTTTATCACCGGTTCAAATCCGGTTGCCGCCTCCAAAAAATTCTTGATCGGGATAACCGATTTTTTTTATATTTTAATATGCCGAAGTGGTGGAATGGCAGACACGCCGCACTCAAAATGCGGTGCCGCGAGGCGTGTGGGTTCGAGTCCCACCTTCGGTATCCTAAATAGTCTTTTATAAAGGATTGTGAGCTCAGTTTAAACTGGGCACGCAATCCTTTTTTATAACGGATAAGCAAGCTTTCTTATCCGTAACTGTACAATTAAGCTAATCACTAATGTGCTGCAATACATCAAGGGAATATCTTCTTTTTAATAATTAAGAGGGGATGGCTACTCCTTGAAAGGGAGGACATGCAAATGTGGAATAAGAAATATATAACTAAACTAGACTTAACTGAATATCTAGGAATAAATGAAGAACAGTTAAATATAATAATTTCGAAAATGCAACAAAGGGTATCGGTATTTGCTCCTTCAGAAAGCAGCAGTAATAAACTTAAAAAACATGAGGCAGCTACGATAGAATTTGTACATATACGGATGAAAGAATACACGCAGGACATAGCGTGTGATTTGGCGGTTGAAGTGTTTTATCATCGGAGAATAACGAGAGTAAAAAACTATGAATATATATTTTAGGCAGGAACATTTGATTTAGATGCTGAATTAAAAATTTGGATATCCGGCAGTGAGTTACCGATTGAGAAGACGTTCAATAAAACGGGTAATGTATATGATGTTCAACGTGTATTGGCAGAGAATATTTCGAAGTAATAAGCATTACAATCAATTATGATGGAAGATGTAATTTTTATTATTACTTCAAAAATCCGTTATATTAGGTAGAATACGATAGTTAAAATAAAACAGTGGAGAATGGACCCCACTGTTTTTATTTATTGAAATTAAATAAAATGTTTAACCATTAACCTCCACTAAGCGGAAGCTGAATTTTCAGCATGAACCAATTATCCTGTAGTTCTGCTGCCATTTCTCCGTGCATTTTTTCTACAAGCATTTTAGATAAATATAGGCCTAGACCACTAGCTTCGGTATTAGTACGGCTAGTGACTTCTGTGTAGAAGCGGGTGAAGACTTTTTCGATGGCAATGTTGCTATCTTTTTTGATATCGTTTCTGACAGTTAAAACGAGATAATTTTTTTCAATTTCATAGTGGATAAAGGCTTTACTTTGCCCATAACGCAGTATATTTTGAATGATATTTTGGATAACGCGCGTAAGCATTAATTTGTCTGCGATAATTTTTTGATCATTGGGTTGTTCGGGAAAGTGGAGTTCGATTTTCTTTTCTTCAAATTGCTCGTAAAAGGATAAAAAGATCTCTTCTACTAAATTTGATAATGGGATGGAAACTAATGCTACTTCTTTTTGGTTTGTATCAATACGTGCTAGGTCATAAAAGTGTTCGGTCATCTCAATTAATCGGTTCACAGACTGTTCGATAACTGTTAGATAGTGAGCACGCTTCGCATCATCAGTGGCCGAATTTAAAAGCTGCACATAGCCGTTGATGGAGGTGAGTGGCGTCCGTAAGTCGTGAGATAGACCAGCAATAGAGAGCTTCACATTTTCTTCCATCTTTTTTGCCTGAATATTTTTAGCTTCAAAGGCATCAACCATCATATTTAATTCATCGACTAATTCTAATAAAGTCCTCTCACGGAAATCGAGGGAAAGTCTACTGCCAAAGCTAGCACTAGTAGGAAGAGATTTGACTGCCTCTTTTAATTTTCGAAGTTGTCGCATTAAGAAGTAAATATAAAAAAGGAGTGCCAATGCTAGGAAGACAAAGAACCATCCCCACATAACAATCACTCCTTTCCTTAATCAAATTTGAAGCCTATGCCCCATACAGTTTTAATGTAATTTGTATCAGCTATATTTAGTTTGTTTCGTAAATTACTGATATGCATATTGATGGTTTTATCACTATCAAAAAAGGGCTCATTCCATACACTTTCATATATATTGGCACGGCTGAATACTTTTTGAGGATTTTCTAAAAATAATAGAAGTATTGCATATTCACGACCAGTAAGATGAATCGTTTCCTCATTGATTTTAACTTCCCGTGTGTCTAAATTGATATATATATTCTGATACTGCATTTCCTCCATGCTGTTGACGGATGTCTTAGTAGCATGACGTAATTGGATAGAGATTCTAGCGAGTAGTTCCTTCACATCAAATGGTTTTGTAATATAATCATCTGCGCCATTCATCAAGAGCTCTAGTTTAGATTCTTGATCATTTTTTGCTGAAATCACGATTACAGGAACGGCTGAATTTAGGCGTATTTCTTGAAGAAATTCCTCTCCATTCATCCCAGGGAGCATTAAATCTAAAAGAATTAAATCTATTTCACTCTGCTTAAATAGTAGTTTGCCTTCAGTACCTGAATAGGCACTTAGAGTCTGAAATTCATTCAACTCCAACGATTCTTTTAATAGTGAATGAATGGCCATATCGTCTTCAATGATTAATATCGTTGTCAATGTTATCTACCTACTTTAAATCTGTTCGATTAAACAGAAGGATTCCTATAGTTGATGATAACACGATTGTGATTAAACTCACTAATATCATCTCTGGATATTTTGCGATATCTGTTGTTTTTGCGAAATCAGAATAGAACAGGAATGATTCCGTAAACCAGTATGTAACTTGTTTAAAATGCTCGGTTTCCAGAAAAATACCAGCTCCAAAGCCAGTCCCAATTGTATAGAGAAAACTCCAAACAAGTGAAATGCTACTGTTTTTAGTTAAAAAGCTAATCATTACATAGATCGATACATTTGCCAAAATTAATAGATAAAGGGTGATGAAGGTTTTTATGACATACAAAGAGTAATTATCGATTTCAGCAAATTCGCCAAATCCCAGAACGCTCGTAAAGCTTATTACACCAATTGCGGTCATAGCCAACACACCAATTAGTGTAAGTAGTGAAGCAATTACTAATTTTGATAGATAATAATGAGTGCGGCTACGACCCAATGATAATGCATTTCGAATCGTCCCATTTTGAAATTCTTCACCAATAAAAAATCCAATAAATGTACACATCACGAGTAGCACAGTTAATCCATTCTTCTCCATCATCAGAATACCTGTGGCACCATTAATAACTGTATCCTTTGCTTGGATTAGCTCAGTTCCATAATTCACAACCATTTTACTGTTCACTGCTTGGATAATAGGTAGCAGGGATAATATTGCAAGTACAAGTATCAGTTTTTTACTTCGAGCTAATTTAATTCTCTCAGCTGTTAAAAGATTAAGCATGGCTGTTTCCTCCTGTTAATTGTAAGAAATAATCTTCAAGTTTTTGTCGAGTTGTCCCAATTCGTGAAACGTTCACATCAGCTAACACTAAAGAACGGTTGAGTGTAGCGACATCATCTAAGCGTTCATAGATGTTAATGTTAGTTCCATTAATGACTTCATAATCACGAATTCCTAATTCATCTAGTACAACAATTGCTTTTTGTACCTCAGCAGTTTCTAGTTCAATGTATTGACGAGTTTCATTTGCCAGCTGCTCTTTTGATAGCTCTTTAATGAGTTTTCCATCATGTAAAATCCCATAATGTGTTGCGATTTGTGAAAGCTCATCAAGTAAATGACTTGAGAGTAAGACAGTGATTCCTCGTTCTGTTACCAAACGATGAATGATTTCACGCATCTCAACAATTCCTGAAGGGTCAAGCCCGTTTGTTGGCTCATCTAAAATTAAGAACTCAGGATGGGAAATTAGGGTAGAGGCAATCGCTAAGCGTTGGCGCATTCCTAGAGAGAAGTTTTTTGCTTTCTTTTTCCCAGTATGCTCGAGGCTCATTAAACGAAGTAAATCATCTATCTCTCGTTCGCTCATACCGCCGTTTGCTGCTTGTACTCTAAGATTGTCGCGAGCAGTTAGTTCAGGATAAAGTGCAGGAGTTTCAATGGATTGTCCCATTTTTCTTCTTGCTTGCTGCAGACCCTTCGCACCAATTTCTCCAAATAGCTCGATATTACCCTCATCGGTTGTGATCAACCCCATAATAGTACGCATAAAGGTAGATTTACCGGCACCGTTTTCCCCGATAAGTCCGTATATCATCCCTCTTTTAATTTCTATTGTTACTTTATCAAGTGCTTTATGCTTGCCATAGATTTTTGTAATATTAGTTGCTTTTAGAATTGTTTCTGACAATATAATCATCCTTTCGATGTTGTTGTATTTAGAATAAGCCGTAGATATAAATAAATTGACTAGGAAAGTATAAAGAAAGTGTAAAGAAATAAAAACGATTCGAATATTGAAGTTAAGTGCGAGGTTCATGTTAATTAAAGATAAATGATTTCATGAAATAAAATATCCTATCAATACATACTTTCCAGCATATTTCCCTCATTTCGGGTTAATCTAAGATTGGCTTTAACTGTGATACTTGTTGTCGATTGTCCGTCTTGGATTTTGACAACTGAGTATTAGAGTAGCCAAAAATAATGCTTATACGGAGGGGAAATTTATGGTTAAGAATTCACGTCCTGATAGTAAGAGAAAGATTAAGGAACAGCCTAAAATTCCAGATGAGCAAAGACGAAACAAAGGGTCATCTACTGCTCGTCATAAAAACTAACCTTCATAAAAGTAATGAGACAGGGTAGGAGTACCCTGTCTCAAAATTTTATCCCTTTAAATCCCTTCGTTTATAGCCGATAAAACCAATCACGGTAATAACTGTGGCAATTGCAGTTAATATAATTATTGGTGTCCAACTCATTTCTTCAATCGGAAGTTTTGGGATATGGCCAAATGGTGAAAGGTTTCCGTACACTTCAGATAATTGGAATAGGCCACCCATATATAAAACGATGAACGTATAAAGTACATATAGCCAGATGAAACCAGTAAATTTCGGTTGAAAGCCTATTAACAGAATAGCAATACTGATTATCACGAGAAGTGCTGGATAATAAACAAGACCCATTCCATAAACGGTGCTAAAGGCTAGTGGTTCATCCAGAACAGATACACTTGCTGCCCACATTCCGATAGCTGCAAATGAGAGCATTACAAAACCATTTAAAACAGAAATGACTAAAAAGCTTCCCATAAGCTTTATTCGAGAAACAGCCCTAACGAGTAAATGTTCAATTCGCCCCTTTTTCTCCTCGCCATATAATTTGTTCATGGACATGACGGCTGGGATAGCTGATATGATTGCTGAAATCATCATAATCATGGACATAAATTGTTCTGTAATAGTGTAACCTTGTGCAGATGCAAGCATTTGCTGCATTAAATCGTTACCTTCAAAAAATGAATCTAAATCACCTAATACTGAGCCGTACGAGACACCTATTAAAAACATTCCCACTGCCCAAGAAATGATACCAGTACGCTGTAATCGAAGTCCTAATCCAAATGGACTTTGCAGTAACCCAGAAGCATGTTTTCTACCAGGTTTTGCTGGCAATAATCCTGACTCTAAATCTCGCCTAGTATTTAAATAATTTGCAATGATAAAAAGAATGAGGGATGCACCTACCATTAAAACGATAGGCCACCAATTATTTGAACCATAAACTTCTGCTTTAGATATCCATCCAAGTGGGGAAATCCAGCTCAATGTTTCATTACTCACGTCTCCAATGCCACGTACTATATAAGCAATCAAAAGAATTGCAATGGAAAATCCAATCGTCCCCCGGGAGCTTTCGCAGGCTTGAGCGAAAAAGGCAGTTACTCCTGCAAAAAATAATCCAGTTGCCCCTAATACGGCTCCAAATAATAAAGAGCCCTCTAAATTCATACTTTCAATGTTTAGTGCAAATAGTCCAAATCCTATTAGAAGTGCTAAAGCAATATAAACACCTGTGTAGACAAATAAAGTTGCATTTAAATTCGAAAGTCGACCAACAGGTAAGGAACGAATCAATTCTACACGACCGTTTTCTTCATCTTCCCGTGTATGGCGGGTTACTAGTAAAATACTCATTAACCCCACAACAACGGCAGTCATGAGTAACATTTGGTGAGCGGTCATGACTCCAAGCGTATAGTTACTTAAATCGTGAGTTCCAACCATTGCAATCATAGCTGGATTTTCCATTGTTTGTGCCATAACATCCCGTTGTTCTTGTGTATTATAAAGACTTGTAAACGCAATTGGCACAACAAATGTGAAGAAACCGATACCAATCAACCATAGTGGAATACGATATCGATCTCGTCTTAGGATTAGTAGTGAAAGTAGTCCTGTCCCTTTGAAAATCATATCAATCACTAGGATCTCCCTCCTTGGATTTGATCTGATTGTCCTTTCTTTTCATAATGACGCATAAACAAATCCTCCAATGTCAGTGGGGTACTTTCCAATTTTATAATCCCAAATGGACTAACGTGTTTGATTACTGTATCAAGTTGCTCAGTGT
The DNA here is from genome assembly GCF_003217295.1 of Ureibacillus chungkukjangi. Taxonomy (GTDB): domain Bacteria; phylum Bacillota; class Bacilli; order Bacillales_A; family Planococcaceae; genus Ureibacillus; species Ureibacillus chungkukjangi. Next base: position 11,946 of record NZ_QJTJ01000041.1, on the reverse strand, counting down.
CTACCTGGAAGGAAAGTATTCCGTTCTTCTCCTTAACATCGTGAATTCCTTTTAGCTCATACAATTGGGTAATCGGTTCTTTGGTTTCTAATATAAGATTCATACGAGTTAAATGTCGTAGCTCACTTAAAGAACCTGTTTCAATCATCTCGCCTTGGCGTATAATCCCAACACGGTCACAGAGTTGCTCCACTTCTGATAAAATATGGCTGGATAAAAGAATGCTTTTTCCTGCTTCTTTTGCTTCTAGTACACATTGTTGAAAAATCTGTTCCATTAATGGATCTAAACCAGATGTCGGCTCATCTAAAATATAGAGGTCAGCATCAGAGGAAAAGGCTGAAACAAGAGCTACCTTTTGTCGATTTCCTTTTGAATAAGTTCTGCATTTTTTATATGGATCTAAATCAAAGCGTTGAATAAGTTCTTCACGTCTGCTTTGATGATTTCCGCCTCGAAGTTTTACAAATAGGTCAATTACTTCGCCACCGGTTAAATTTGGCCATAAGTTCACATCCCCTGGAACATAGGCGATTCGTTTATGGAGTTCAACGGCATCTGACCAAGCATCCTTTCCAAAAATCTTCACTTCACCTTTAGTTGCTTTTAAAATACCAAGTAAAATCCGAATAGTCGTAGATTTACCGGCACCATTTGGGCCAATAAAACCAAAGACCTCACCTTCGTTTACCTCGAGATTAACCCCATTTAGCGCGGTGAACTTACCAAACATTTTTGTTAAATCCTTTATTTGCAGAACGCTCATTCTTGCTCCTCCTCTTTTTTATAATAGAGTGTTTTAAGGATATCTAGTAATTCATAAAACTCTTCCCAATAGGTGTCATAATTGATCATCGTTAGGTTTTGATTTTTTAAATGGGCAATTAGTTCATTCTGATAGCCATCAATTGACCATTTAATCAGCTTAAAAGCTTTTTCCGTATCGATATCCTTCCGGAATAAGTTTGTATCAATACCTTCATACAAAAGAGAGATACGACTATTCATCATCTCTTGGTAGCGTTTTTTGAAGTGTACTGGTATTTCCAAAGTACCCGTAAGAAAGAGATTCCCTAAAAAATTTAAAACGTTTGGATGATTTAGGTGAAACTCGGTTTTTGATTGGGCGATTTGTTTTAATCGTTCAATAAAATCAGGTTCTTTCTTATCAACTTGCTCTAATAATTTAGTATTTGCAAGGTTTAAACTGTAATTAATCAGATAGTAAAAGAGCTCCTCCTTATTTTGAAAGTAGTAAAAGAGCATGCCTTTGCCAATTTTTGCGGTTTTTACAATTCGATTAGTAGAGGCTTTTTCAAATCCATTTTCTGCAAACTCCTGTAGCGCAGCATTAATAATTCGATTCTGTTTTTCGTAATCGAGATTTTGAAAAGTTTGGTTCATAAAAAATCGCCTCCTTAAAATAGTATATTTTTGTATTTTTACAATTAGACCACATTGGTCGAATTTAGCGTTATATAAGGTAATCCTTATTTTAGAAGGAAGATAGACAAATTTGAGCAAAAAAAAGAGCTGCGAATAGCAGCTCGTTATTACAAATTAATTATTCTGTTTGTGCATTTCCACTATTACTACTATTGCCAGAGCCACTACTGCTACTAGTTTTTTTATTGTTATTTGAGCCAGTTCCATGTTCAACATTTTCTTTGTTTTTAGTTTCTAGCTTCTTTTTCATAAATGATCCTAAAATCAATAACAGCAATGTAATAAAAATAGCGATTGATAAGGATACATATACCCAAGCAGTTTCTAAAAGTTCCATTGCTCTATGGTGGTCATAAACAATCCAGAACCCAAAACCACTTAAAATAAGGGCGACAGGCAGAATCATTCGTCGGTAATCTTTTAGACCGAATATTTTAGATGCAACGGTCGATGCACAGAGGAAGCACATCATGATTTGAGTAAGTATCGATATTGCGAAAAAGGCAATCATGATCATTTCGTAACGATGAATAAACTGACCAATCTTAGCACTTCTAGCCATTTGCATACAAGAGACAATATATTGACCTGTAACTTCTGAGCTTAAGACCCCAACCTCTAAAATAGGCCACATGACAATGAAAGTACCACCAAATAGGAAGCCAGCAGTACTAGAACGTGTCCATTCCTGTGGATTACGAACATAAGGTAAAATAACAGCAACTGTCATTGCCACCATTGCCCAATCAGCGACATGATGTCTACTTGCCCAAATGGTGCTAGTTATACCGTCTTGGAAGGTAGGGAGTAATTCATAGACATCAAATTTAGATAGTGATCCTAACATAAGAAGAATATTTAAAGCTAAAACTGAAAACACACCGATTAGTGCCATTCTTCCAATTACTTCTATACCAAAGTAAGCGCCATAGCAACCTACTATAAAGGCAATGATAATAAAAATATAAGCAGGGGCTTCTGGTAAAAAATAATCCATTAAATGATATACATAAGTAATCATAATGACTCCATACGAGCAAAGGAAAAAGAAAAATAAGAGTAGGCTAATGAATTTACTAAACCATCCACCTAGTAAGACCTTACTTTGATCCATAATATCCCCAGATGGAAATCGCTTAATAATTACAACAATTGACCAAATAAGGAGAACACTTAGTAATGTCGCGATTATTGTAGAAATCCAAATATCATTTCCAATTTCTCGAGCCATTGTACCCTGTGTTAACCCAATCGCTTTTGCGTAAACAGCATTAATAATAATTGCCATAAACATTCCATTTGTAATTTGAACCTTCATCGATGAACCTCTTCTTCATTTCTAGGCTTAGTTGGTAGATATAAAAGAGCAGCACTAGTAAGTTTAACCTCAACCTTTGAGTTCAAAGTAGCTTGTGTAAACTCATCCTCCCAATTCGCAACTATTTTTTTCCATTCACCAGGATAACGATTTTTAAAGGTTTCCCCTAGCTCTAAAAAATCAGATTTATATTCTTTTTGAGCTAATTCTACAATTTTTTCAATTTTCCCTTTAAGGTTCTCCTCAATCTGTTTCTCAATCTGTTTAACTTGTTTTTCATCAGAGATAGAAAAAGGGCAACCTGCTTCTACTAGTTGCACGACTGCTTTTAGCTTTGTATCAAAGCCGACCTGATTGTTGTTGTAGGTAGGTGTAACTTGAAAATTTGCAGTTTTCAATTCAACAGACATGGATTGTTCTGGGTTATCTGGACAAGGAGTTACTACGGCTGCTGACTTTGCATTTTCGAGAAAAAATAACAGTCCTATTGTATCTTCAGGTTTAACTGTTCCCACGAGCTTATCATTTTTGAAAACACCAGCTCCGGCCAATTCAATTTGCTTTATGGTTGGCTCTGAAGTAGGTTCTTTGTTTGATATTCCATGTGTATTAAGTGATAGCCTCGCCAGTACAGGCTGCGAGCTCTCATTTAAGTAAGTTTTTTGTAAATCGATTATTTCTGATTGTGGCGCAGCTGCAGTTAAGCTGTTGAATAAAAACAAATCATTGATAGCCTGGCCTGGGATTACCTCTATACCAGTCATGGTAGAAACGACTTCACTTGCAGGATCTGGTGTAACTGCAACTAAGGTTTGCATTCTTAGCTGATGGTTTCTAGTGAAAAAATCTATAATATCTGAAATACCCTCTTTCGCTAAATCTTCATTTATCACTACTGCAAAATTATGTGCCCAGTAAATTCTTCTTGAAGAGTGTCTGCCAAGATGGCGCATTGCTTCAAAAATGGAATCGCCCGATGCAGTTATTGACCAAATCGGTTCACCAGTTTGTCCAGAGGGAGCGCCGGTAGAACCCCTGGCATCTGCTGGACGTACGATTTGTGCGGTTACTTTTATAGAACCTTCCTCTTCACCTTTATCTAGCCCAACTGCCATAACGATTCCTAAATCATTTATTTCTGTTTTTCCTAAACAACCAGATAATAAGGTAACGAGAACAGAAAGAATAAGAATAAATTTAACTTTTTTTCTCATTTTCCAGAGCTCCCCTTATCTTCATTTTTACTCTTGGAAGTCTGAGTTGATTTAGGGCTTTGTTCAGGTGGCTTTGGCATTAAGTTATCACTCTCACGTTTTTCAGTACCTTCAGCTAATTTAGGCTGCTTGTCCATTTTCCACCAAGGAGCTCTAAAGACAATATCCTTTTGGTCGGTTGGTTGAAAAGGCGTAGCTGGAGCAAGGTAGGGCTCTCCAAAGGAACGAATTGAAAGGGCGTGCACCGCTAAAATTGTAAATACAGCTGAAAAACCCAATAATCCTAATGTGCCAGAAGCGATTAATAAAGGAAATCGGATTAGTCGAATAGAGAAGGAGGCTGAGTAGTTTGGAATTGCAAATGACGCAATCCCAGTTAGGGCTACGAGAATCACCATAAATGGTGAAACGATCCCTGCTTGAACAGCTGCTTGTCCGATTACTAAAGAACCTACGATACTTACTGCCTGTCCAACAGGCTTTGGCATTCGTAGTCCCGCTTCTCGCATCAACTCAAAGGCAATTTCCATTACTAATGCCTCCAGTAAAACGGGAAATGGAATTACTTCTCTCCCAGAAGCAATTGAAAGTGCTAATTCTGTTGGTATCATCTCTTGGTGAAAGCTTACAAGCATTACATAAATAGATGGCAAAGTAAGACTAATCATAAAGGCAATATAACGAATAGCACGGAAGAAAGAGCCTGCCAAAAATCCAGAATAATAATCATCGCTTGCTTGGAAAAATTCCCAGAAATAAGAAGGGGCTAATAAAACAAAGGGTGTATTATCAACAAAAATGGCAACTCTACCTTCTAAAATGCCTGACGCAACCTTATCCGGACGTTCTGTACTTTGCATTGTTGTAAAAGGTGACATCGGACTATCTTTTATAAGTTCTTCGATATAGCCACTTTCAAGCACTGCGTCGATTTTGATTTTCTGTAGACGCTCTTTGACTTCTTCAACAAGTCCTTCCTTTACAGTGCCTTCTAAGTAAACGATATTAATATCGGTTTTACTCTTTTTACCAATCTGCATGCCTTCAACACAAAGGAGTGGATCCCGAATTCTTCTACGAACAAGTGCCGTATTAGTTCGAATGTTTTCTGTAAATCCATCACGTGGACCTCGAACTACCTGCTCAGTTTGCGGTTCATCGACACTTCTAGCATCCCATCCTCTAGTAGGGAGAAGAAATCCTCGATTATAACCCTCTATTAGCAATACGGTATCCCCAACTAATATCCCATTAATTGCCTTTTCGTAATTATAAATAATTTCGACAGAGGAATTCATCAGTACGTTCTTTTTAATTTCTTCAATCGTTAATTCACTTGAATTTGGATTTTCCTGATTAGAGTCAGAGTTCTTATGTCCCTCGTAGATCGTTAATGCTTTAACCGTAGATTCGACTGCTTGTGTATTAACAAGTCCATCTGCATAAAAAACTACAGCTGGAATATTTTTATCTTCATGAAAGGAAAAGTCCCGTTTAATTACATCTATATCTTTCTTGAAAATTTTCTCTATTACTTTTTTATTTTCATCTACATTCGTAGTTAATGGCTTGTTAAGCTCTTCTTGTAAGGATGACATCATAAAGCCCCCTTTGCTGTCCAAAAATTCTGCATAATTCTTGTATTTCCATTAAATAACTTGATTATTCAAAGTTATCGTCAATTTATTTATAGGCTAAATCGAAGTTTTAGATAGAAGTTTATAGGCAAAAATGATAACCAACGCCTATAAATAGGGAGGATTACGCAAAGTGGATCTTTATAATTCTTGGATATATGTAAACATGCTAAACGCAAAATGGTTTATTTGGACTATCGTCATTTTTGTATTTACCTTCAATATTTTGGCACCTATGCTAGTTTGGACTGTTATCAACGGAAAAGGAGTTCCGTTTGTTCATCAGAAGGAAAAGGGAGATAAGAAAGGGAAACAGGGGAATAAGAAACAAAAGAAGAGCAAGAAGACTGAGAATAAGAAAAACAGCGGAAGCAATGATAATGAAGAGAAGACAGAAGATAAGGAAAGTAAGGGAAACAAGGAAGAGACACAACAGGATAGTGGGCAGGATAAAGAAAAGAATTCTTCTCAAGATGAGAACTAAGCCATGGAAAAGTGCTTATAACGATATATCTTACATGAATGTGCCAGTGTAATAAGCTAACATTGGCACAATTTTTATTTTCGATTTTCCCGATGTATTAATCCATCTCCAAGCAGATTGGTTGCTATTAGAAATTCCATATTTTATTATTTAACAAGACTTATTATATTAAAAGGTATAAAAAGAGTGGTTTATAAATAACTCAGTTTATTTCATAAAACAATAAAAATTAGGTGGAATGATTTTACTCATACTATCTAGAGTGAAAATAGTTGTTAAATATAAAAACTACAAAAGGTTGGTTTATCATATGGAAAAATATCGAATTGATAAGAGCAAAGGTCTTGAATTTGGAATTTTTACGCTAGGTGATCATATTCCAAATCCAAACACTGGTGAGCGGATTTCAGCTAAGCAACGGCTGAACGAAATTGTTGAATTAGCAAAGCTTTCAGATCAGGCAGGAATAGATTTCTTTGGTGTTGGGGAAAGTCACCAAGAATATTTTGCTACACAGGCACATTCTGTTATATTGTCTGCCATTGCACAGGCAACAGAAAATATTAAAATCGGAAGTACATCAACAATTATCAGTACATCAGATCCAGTGCGGGTATATGAGGATTTTGCAACAGTCGATCTGATTTCTGATGGACGTGCTGAAATTATTTGTGGTCGTGCATCACGTGTTGGTCTCTATGAATTATTAGGATATAACCTGCGTGATTATGAAGCATTATTTGAAGAAAGATTTGATTTATTGTTGAAAATAAATGAAGAAGAAGTAGTGAATTGGAGCGGAGAATACCGAGAGCCATTAAAAAATGCAAAAATTCTTCCAAGACCCAAAAATGAATCCCTACCAATTTGGCGAGCTGTTGGAGGTACACCTGCAAGTGCTATGAAGGCGGGGTATGCTGGAGTGCCTATGATGCTTGCTACATTAGGTGGTCCAGTAAGTGCTTTTAAAAACACGATTGATGCCTACAGAGAAGTTGCTGAGCGTAGCGGCTTTGATCCTGCCACTTTACCTGTTGGCACAACGAGCTTCTTCTTTGCAGCAGAAAGTACACAAGAAGCGATGAGAGAGATGTACCCATATATTAATGAAGGCATGAAGCTGACAAACGGACAAGGCTTCCCTAAGCAAGCATTTGCACATGGTGCTGATCCGCGCAGTGTTATCAATGTGGGTAGTCCACAGGAAATCATCGAGAAAATTCTGTATCAGCATGAAATGTATGGACATCAACGATATCTCGCACAAATGGATTTTGGTGGAGTTCCGTTTGATAAACTAATGAAGAACGTTGAAATTATCGGTAATGAAATATTACCAGCTATTCGAAAATATACTGCTAACAAATAGGAGGTAATCAGCATGAAAATCGTAGGCATATCCGGCTCAATTGTCGGTTCTAAAACAAAAACTACCATGAATTATGTAGCAGAGGAAATTACAAAGAAATATCCAGATGCTGATTTTACGCTTCTAGACCTTGCCGATTATCAAATTCAATTTAGTGATGGACGAAATTATTTGGAGTATGCAGGCGATACGGGCTATGTAACGAAAACAATCATGGAAGCAGATGCTATTGTAATTGGTACGCCAATTTTCCAAGCATCAATACCAGCTACATTGAAAAATATTTTTGATTTGCTGCCTGTTAATGCCTTTCGAGATAAGGTGATTAGTATGTTTGTAACAGCAGGCTCTGCAAAGCATTATTTAGTTATTGAACAACAATTAAAGCCAATCATATCTTACATGAAGGGGCAAATTGTACAAAGCTATGTATTTATAGAGGAAAAGGATTTTCATCAAAAGAAAATTGTAAATGATGATGTTTTCTTTAGAATAGAACGTCTAGTAGAAGATACGATAGTATTAACAGAGACCTACACAAAAATTAGAGAAGCAAAAGAAGATAAGTACGATTTTTAAACTGTGAGTAGTGAATCTTTCTATAAACGGAGGGATATGGGATGGATATTTTTGAAGCGATTAAAACTAGAAGAAGTATTGGTTTAGTTTCAGAGGAACCAGTTTCAAAGGAATTAATAGAGAAAATTATAGAAGCTGGCACTTGGGCTCCTAGCCATTATCGTACAGAGCCATGGAAGTTTTTCGTATTAACAGGTGATAGCCGAATTCGACTAGGTAAAACTCTTGCTACAATCGAAGCTAGGCAAATGGAAGACCCAACAAGCGAATCCAGCCAAAAGAAATTATCTAAAATTGAGGAAAAACCTTTTCGGGCACCACTTATTATTACAGTAGCAGTGGAGCCAAGCGATAATCCTCGAGCACTAATTCAGGAAGAGCATGGAGCAGTATATGCAGCAATTCAAAATATGCTGTTAGCAGCACATGCTTTAGGCTTGGCGGGCTATTGGAGAACTGGGAAACCGGCATATACTCCCGAAATGAAGAAACTATTTAACCTATCTGAAAACGGAGAAATCTTAGGCTTCCTATATTTCGGCCACCCAAAAAGACCAGTTCCACCAGGAAAACGAAAGCAATTCGATGAAGCCACTACATGGCTAACAAGTGAAAGTGATTTTGATAATTTATAGAATAATAGATTTCGGAAGCACAAATGCTAGTGACCATGCATTTGTGCTTTTTTGATGAGTTTTGAAGAGGGAAATTCGCCTGGGATGCAGTTCATATGAGGAATGAACTGCATGGGAGCAGGAAATCGTCGTGTGATGCAGTTCAAAAGGGAGATGAAGTGCATCGGAAGAAGAAATTCACCACAAGATGCGTTCATAAAATTGTTAAACTGCATCCAAGTACATAAATCTGCCAGAATAAATTCCCCGTGAAGAAACAGACTTGAAACGCACACGCCCTACAGCCCCCACACCAACATTCACAAAAAAATGACCTTCCAACCAAAGCTGATGAAGGTCATTCCAATTTTATTCAAACTTCAATTTAAATTTACAGTGATGATCTCCCTCAGTTTTACAGCTCACTCGGCGGACATGCTCGGTTTCTAGGACGTTCTTGAACATTTCCGTTTCACAGCGACATGCCGTCTTAAATTCCTGGGCAACCGAATAGATGGGACAATTATATTCAATAAGTTCAAAAGTACTATCATCGAGCTTACTTGCACTCGCCATATAGCCTTTTTCGTTTTGTATTTTGACAATCTCTTCAATTTTTTCAGAGGCTGTTTTTTCGTTCATGCGATTTTTATATTCTTGGGTAAGACGGTTTTCTCTTTTCTCAAATAGAAGCTGTATAGATTCTTCACCATGAATTTCTTGAATATCTCTTAAAAATTCAACAGTTATTCCTTCATAGTTTTTCGGGAAAATATGCTCCCCTTTTTCCGTCAACGAATATACCTGAAGTGGTCGACCCATAGGTTGTTTAATTTCTGTCGATGTAATGAGCCCGTCATTTTCTAATATGGCAAGATGCTTCCTAACTGCCATATGCGTGATAGCTAACCGTTCAGTTAGTGCTACAACCGATAAGGAAGCTTCTTTTTTAAGTAGCTCTAAAATACGGTCTCTCGTGTTAGTTTTTGTTTTAATCATACAACCCACCTCAATGTAAGGTAAAACTTTGGTATAAATAATTCTATTATTACCCTAAAAGGAAATTATACTATAAAGTATATTATGTGAAAAGAAACGAGATTTCCTTTAAATAAAGTAATAAATAGATAGATTTAAAATAAACTATAATATGCTGATATTTAATAGATTTAGGAGGGGATTAAATGAAGGTGGTTACAGAAGGGGCATTGTTATGGGAGCCGTCAAAAGAACAAATCGAAAACTCGAGTATTACTCAATTTAAAAATTGGGTTAATGAAGAGAGGGACCTTTCCATTCAAAATCCAGCTGAACTATGGAAGTGGTCTGTTGATGAGCTTGAACAATTTTGGGAAAGTGTTTGGAAATACTGTAAAGTGAAATCCCACACTCCATATGAACAAGTATTAGAAAAAAGAACAATGCCAGGTGCAAAGTGGTTTTCTGGGGCAACGGTAAACTATGCTGAGCATGTATTCCGAAATAGTAGAGCAGATCGACCAGCGTTAATTTTTAAATCGGAAACGGTTTCAAATCGAGAGGTAAGCTGGCAAGAGCTTCAGGAAAAAACAGCGATGGTAAGACAATATTTGATCAGCTTAGGTGTGAAAAAAGGGGACCGTGTTGTTGCCTATATGCCTAATATCCCAGAGACGGTTATTGCCTTTTTAGCCTGTGCAAGTATGGGAGTTATTTGGTCAGTTTGTTCCCCTGATTTTGGAACAGGTAGTGTAATTGATCGCTTCAAACAGATTGAGCCTACTGTCTTATTTGCAGTAGATGGATACTCCTATAATGGCGTAATTCATCACAAGCTAGATAGCGTAGGTGAGCTGCAAGCCGAATTACCGACGTTAACTAAGACAATTTTATTCCCTTATATTCAAAGTGAGAATACGATTGCAAATGATAAAACTATCTACTGGGATGATATGCTACAAGAAAAGGTGGAGCTCGAATTTGATGCTGTGCCATTTGATCACCCATTATGGATTTTATTTTCTTCTGGAACAACAGGATTGCCAAAGCCGATTGTGCAAGGGCAGGGCGGCATTATTATCGAGCATTTAAAAACCTTGGCCATTGAACAGGGGATTGACCAGGATGATGTATTCTTTTGGTTTACCACAACCGGATGGATGATGTGGAATCTCTTGATGGCGGGCCTGCTTACTGGTGGAACAGTTGTCCTTTACGATGGCAGTCCAGCTTACCCAAATATAAACGTTTTATGGGACTTTGCTGATGAAGCCGGGATTACTTTCTTTGGTACAAGCGCGGCCTTCTTAAATATCTGCATGAAAACAGGTGTGAGACCAAATGAAAACAATAGCTTTTCAAAGCTTAAAGCTGTTTATTCCACAGGATCGCCACTTTCAGTAGAAGGCTTTTCTTGGGGCTATGAAAATGTGAAGAAGGATTTGTGGTTTGTTTCAGCTAGTGGGGGAACTGATATATGTGCTGCTTTTGTTGGTGGTTGTCCAGTGTTACCAGTATACGCTGGAGAAATTCAAGCTCGAGCTTTGGGGGCAAACGTACAATCCTTTACTGATGAAGGACAGGCTGTATTAAACGAGGTTGGGGAACTAGTAATTACAGATCCGATGCCATCGATGCCTCTGTATTTTTGGAATGACCAAGATAACGAACGTTACTTAGAAAGCTATTTTGAAATGTTCCCAGGGGTTTGGCGACATGGGGATTGGATTAAGATCGATGAAAAAGGGAGCAGTATCATTTTTGGTCGCTCCGATTCAACTATCAACCGTCAAGGTGTTCGATTAGGGACGAGTGAAATCTATCGTGTGGTCGAGGCGTTGGATGAAGTAATAGAAGGATTAGTAGTTGATTTGGAATACCTTGAAAGAAGTTCCTATTTAGCTTTATTTATCGTCTTAAAGCCAAACACTATTCTGAGTGATAGCCTAAAAGAAATGATAAAGTCTGAAATAAAACAGAAAGTCTCCCCAAGATTTGTACCAAATGAAATATTCGAGATAAAAGAAATACCTAAAACCTTCAGTGGTAAAAAACTAGAAGTTCCAATTCGTAAAATTCTATTAGGGCAGCCAGTTGAAAAAGTAGTAAATCGAGGATCTGTTACAAATCCAGACTCGCTTAATTACTTTATCGAGCTGTCCAAAGAGATCAATAAATAGGTTATCAGCCAAAATAAAGAACCTAGTCACTTTAAAATGTACCCTATAAGATGGACACTTTAAAAAAAGTCCTTCTTGTAGGGTACTTTTGTTTATAATGAGAAAAAAGATGTTGGAGCGGAATTAG
>NZ_QJTJ01000040.1 GCF_003217295.1 Ureibacillus chungkukjangi | reverse complement strand
CGCCACGGACACCCTTGCTCTTGGCTAACCTCTACTTCTGTCTTCGGGGTTCGGGACTTACACCCTATAGTTCATGCGCATGCCGGGCGCACAAGTAAAAAAGTGATATTCAAATGAATCGAATCATCACTTTTGTCCTTCACTTATTTAGTTACTACTTTATCTAAGTATGCCCGAATAGATGCTTCTCCATTTGATAATGCCTCGACTTCTCGTAACTCGTCTTTTCGCATTTTTTCTTCAGCTGCATGTGCTATTTGTTCGACATCCTCCTTTGGAATCACCACTACCCCATCCACATCACCAACAATATAGTCACCTGGATGGACTACCACTCCTCCAATCGCAATAGGTACGCCAATAACACCGCCCCCATTCTTAAAGCCAGCTGCAACAGTTGTACCTAAAGAGAAGACAGGAAACCCTAAATTCCGAATTGCTTGAATATCACGGATAACACCGTTCACAACAAAGCCTTGTACCCCTACACCTTTAGCTAAGGAAATAACAAAATCCCCCGCAACCGCTCGATTTGTATTCCCTTTTGCATCAATTACGATTATATCGCCCTTTTGTGCTTTACTGATTGCTTCTAATACCGCTCCATTCTCTCCATCAGGCAAGCGTACTGTCAGCGCTCGTCCAGAAATTTTGAAGTCATCACTTAGTGGTTTAATCTTCCCATCAATATTTGTATGACCACCAGTTGCATCTGAAATAGCAGTTGTCGGTAAAACAGTCAACCTTTTCTGAATTGTTGTTGTTTGCATTTCCATACCCCTCCATAATTAACTAAAAATTGTAATAATTTATATGTTATAGGAATATTAGATTAAGTTAAATAGGTTTTTTCATTAATTTAATCTAAATAGCCCTTTAAAATCATCCAAACTGGATACAATGGTTTTGAGCATGTGGTGCCAAGGTATACATACTAAAGATAAGGAGTGACATGGATGCAATTAAATCGATTAGTCTTGCAATATCAGAAGGATGCTGGCGAGGTTGGCTACAAAATGAAGTCATTTGATATTGAGGTCATTGCAAAATCGACAGGTGGGCTTGCCCCAACAATTCTCTATTTCCATGATAATCAAGATATCACGGATGATATTCGTTCACTTAGATTTGAGGTAAACTCACCTTACTCCTACATCGATGATTATGAGGAATTTCAAACGATGCTCTATAAAAAAGAGCAACGTGCACTTAATAATTTATATGATACATTTAGCATTCGCCCCAAAAACATGTCTACCTCTAAGCAGGTATTATGGAGCTTTGGCGTCTTGCTTTTAATGACAATTCCATTATTAGTGGCAATCATGCTACGTTAGAAAACCCTAAGTATTGCTTTACCTTTACTTAGGGTTTTCGCTTCAGCTACCTTTTTTTAATAATATATCTTGATGGCTTGTTAAAATTGTTACAACCTCTTCAGGCGTTGAAGCGACTTTTAAAATGTCGCGTTGCTCTTCACGAATAAAGCCTTCCTCGATCATCTTATCGAAATGCTGAATAATCGCATCGTAGAATCCATCAACATTATATAAAATCACCGGATTATGGTGTAAGCCGATTTGTGCCCAAGTAAAGACTTCAAAATACTCATCCAGTGTGCCACAGCCGCCTGGCAAGGCAATAAAAGCATCAGAAAGATCAATCATTTTCTTTTTTCGTACATGCATCGATTCAACAAAATGAATTTCAGTTAAATGTAAATGGGCGATTTCACGTTTTTGTAAATGCTCCGGCATAATGCCAATCACTCGCCCATAGTGAGCTAGTGCAGCATCTGCTACAGTTCCCATTAACCCAACATTAGAGCCTCCATAAACAATCCCAATTTTAGCTTTCGCTAAGGTTTCACCTAGTTCTTTCGCCTTTTCTATATAAATAGGCTTCTTCCCTGTTTGTGAGCCACAATAGATAGCAACGTTCATCTTTATTCCCCCAATGTTGGATTTGTTATAATACAAGTATACTTTGGAATTATTAATACTTTGTAAAAAAAGGAGACCTTCTATGAAAATTTGTCCTTTAGGTGTTGGTGGTGCATTCACAAAAAATAATTATCATAATAACTATATCATTGATGTAGACGAAAAATTCCTATTAATTGATGCGGGGACAACTCTACGCGAAAGCTTGCCTGCAGCTGGTTATAGTTATTTAAATCTTGATTATGTTTTCATATCACACCTCCACTATGACCATGTTGGTGGCTTAGAGGAATTAGTGATGACGCGGTTCTGGCAATTTCATAACGGGCAGCATTCACCTTTAAAAACGACTATTATCGTTCATGAAAAGCTCGCTTCCCCTTTAAAAAAATACCTGAAAAACGGCTTAGAAAATCAAGGTCGTACCGTTGAGGACTTTTGTAATTTCGTGATATTAAAAGATACAGATGCTTTTAGTATAGGGCAATATAATTTCACAATCTTCGATACGACAAACCACCATGTTGATGGTCTAATCAGTGCGGGATTTAAAATATCTACGAAGGAGGCAAATATCGTTTTTTCAGGGGATATGAAGGAATTAGAAGCAGCTAATCTATTAAAGCAGGTTGATGAAAAGACCGTTGCTATTTTTCAGGACATTAGCTTTACTTATAACGGTGTACACGCGACTCTTCAGGATGTGCTAAGCTATTACCCAGCTTCACTACATGAGAAAATTTATGCAATGCATTATAACGATAATGTAGAGGATTACGAGAAGGAAATAAAAGAAGCAAGAATACAGCTAGTGAAAAAACAGGATGTTCTTGAACCTCTCTAAAACATAAAAACAGCACTTCCTCCAAGGAATAGTGCTGTTTTTAACTAGATTTCTTCTTTTATTAAGTCATAGGTAATACAAATCGGCTTATTTGACCGAGGATCCGTACTGATGACCGCATCAATATTAAACACCTTTTTTAACACTTCAGAAGTCATTACTTCCTCAGGTGTACCAGCCTTTACTAAATTTCCTTGTTCAAGTGCAATCATGTAATTCGAGAATCTTGCTGCATGATTTAAATCATGTAAAACCATCACAATGGTACGATTTTCTTTTTCATTTAAATTTTGAAGCAGCTCTAAAACCTCAAGCTGATGGGCCATATCTAAATATGTAGTTGGTTCATCCAAGAAAATAATATCTGTATTTTGCGCAAGTGCCATTGCAATCCAAACACGCTGCTTTTGGCCACCTGAAAGCTCATCCACAAAGCGCGTTTTTAACTCGTAAGTGTTAGTTGCATTTAGCGCCCAATCGATAATTTCTCGATCTTCCTTCGTCAAGCTTCCAAAGCCCGATTGGTATGGGAAACGGCCATAGGAGACCAATTCTTCCACTAATAACCCGACTGCACTATCCTGGGTTTGGGGTAAAATAGCTAATTCCTTAGCCAATTCTTTTGTATTTTTCTTCTGAATCTCCGCACCATCAAGCATGATCTGCCCCTTTTGATGTGGGATAATTCTCGTCATCGCTTTTAACAAGGTCGATTTGCCACAGCCATTTGACCCGATAATTGTCGTAATTTGACTATCAGGAATACCTATAGTTAAGTCATTGACGATTACTTTTTTATCGTAACCAACTTCGACATTACTTACGTTCATTCGCATTTCTATATTTCAACTCCCGCATTTCGGCGTTAATAAGAATCGTTCTCAATTAATCTCTATCAAAAATTATTCTCTTTTCTAATAGGATTGTCAATACAAAAGAGTTAGATAGTATGGCACTGACTAAGGCCTTATTATTTATTATGTTTGAAATCTTACTCTTTATTAACAAACAGCAATTAAAAAGTGCCTCCTATGATTGAAGGGAGACACTTTTTCTATATATTAATGTAACTCTTCTATTTACGAAGAGGGCTTGTTTGCACCTGTCACAAGCTTTCGGTGCAGTTAATATTGTTTCCCTTTTTTAAATAGCTTTTACCTAAAATATACTTTTTTCTATTTACGAAGAGGGCTTGTTTGCTCCAGCATATACGCAATACGTTCAACAATGCTTTCGATTTGCTCTGGGTTTTTCACTAGGTCGTAATCGTTGATGTCTAAACGTAAAACTGGGCAAGAATTAAAGTTGTTGATCCAGTTTTCGTAGCGGTCATGCATTTCAATCCAGTAATCGTTTGGCGTTTGCTGTTCCATTTCACGTCCACGCTCTTGGATACGGCCAATAATGTTGTCAATTGGTCCCTCTAAATATACAAGTAAATTTGGATGCGGGAAATAAGGAGTCATAACCATTGCATCAAATAAATTAGTGTATGTTTCATAATCTGTTGGGTTCATTGTCCCTTTGTCATAATGCATTTTTGCAAAAATTCCTGTATCCTCGTAAATCGAACGGTCTTGAATGAAGCCGCCGCCATATTCAAAAATACGTTTTTGCTCCTTGAAGCGTTCTGCTAGGAAATAAATTTGTAAATGGAAGCTCCATTGCTCAAAGTTATCATAGAACTTGTCCAAATATGGGTTTGTATCTACTTTTTCAAATGAAGTACGGAAATTCAAAGCTTCTGCAAGTGCTTTTGTCATTGTAGACTTTCCGACCCCAACTGTTCCAGCAATCGTAATTACTGTATTGGATGGAATATTGTATTTTTCTCGTAAATTCATTCTGGTTGTGAACTCCTTTGTCGTAGCTTTTCTTCTACTAATTTTAATACCTGCTCTAAGTCTTCAGGATTTTTTACAAAGTCTATTTGGTCGCCATTTAACTGAATGACCGGAATATCAGGATGCATCACTTCAAAATGCTGAATGAATTCATGATAATCTGCCGCTAATTGCTCTATGTAATCACGCGTAATCATTTTTTCAAATTCTCTGCCGCGCAGCGCGATTCGATCCATCAACGTATCTAAACTTGCATGTAAATACACTACCATATTAGGGCGTGGCATATCTGCAGTTAAAATTTTGTAGATAGCTTCATACTTTTCGTATTCGGATGGCTTTAACGTACGCTTTGCGAAGATTAAATTTTTAAATATATGATAATCCGCAACGACAGGTGACCCTGTTTCTATAATATGTTTCTTAATATCGCTTAGTTGTTTATATCGATTACAGAGGAAGAACATCTCCGTTTGAAAGCTCCACTCATCAATATCTTCATAGAACTTTCCTAGAAACGGGTTTTCGTCCACAATTTCCTTTAATAGATGGTATTCATAGGCGTCAGAAATCGCTTTAGATAGCGATGTTTTCCCTACACCAATTGGACCCTCTACTGTAATAAATGGAACAGTCACGAGAAGTCCCCCCTTCACGTCTAAATTCGTCAATGCTATTCATTTTATCATATGAGCTTGTCGAAAAACAGAGACAGAAGGTAAACAAAATAAGGAATTATTATAAAGCTATAGTATTAGGGAAATGATGGGTATTTTCTATCGTCTAAAAGACATCAGGAATGACTGCATTTTTACATATTGTCATGGTAAACTAGCAAGCAAGGAGAGATGAACGTGGAACTTTTTGAAAGAGATCGAAAATTTATGCTAGAAGCTATGGAAGAAGCAAAAAAGGCACAAGACTTGGGCGAGGTACCAATTGGAGCTGTAGTGGTATATAAAGATGAAATTATTGGACGTGCACATAATTTACGGGAAACAACGCAAAATGCCGTCACTCATGCTGAATTGATGGCCATCCAACAAGCCTGTGAAGCAATAGGAAGCTGGCGTTTAGAAGAAACCACTTTGTATGTTACCTTGGAACCTTGCCCAATGTGTGCAGGTGCAATTCTTCAATCCCGCGTTCCCCGTGTAGTATATGGAGCAAGAGATATAAAGGCAGGCTGTGTCGATTCCTTGTATCGTTTGTTAAATGATTCAAGATTCAATCACGAATGTGAAGTAACTGAAGGTGTATTAGCAGAGGAATGCGGCGAAATGCTGACGCGTTTTTTCCGTGCAATTCGCGAACGAAAAAAGGCCGAAAAGCTCGAACGAAGACGTTTGGCTCAAGAGGGAGAGGATCATGCAATTCAGCAAATTAAAAAAGACCATTGAAGGATTTTTATGTGCTGCCTTAAGAGGCCGAGTGGAATTACATGCGGCTGTTTACCGACATTCACATGATGAGCGCTCGCGAGTTTGGTTTACTTTTGATAAAGAGGAAATTCTAAGTGCTGCAGACCTTTCGTATTCAATGATGCTCTATAAACGCGAACAAGAACTGAAAGAACTAAATAACTTAAAGCCTATTCCTTATAATACAGATTGGGATGTAATGCTCAATTCACCAGAACGGGAAGCATTAATTGCAGCTTCGGAACAAGCTGAAGAAGAATTAATGCGCGCTGGTGAGTGGGAGAGCTGGCATTTATATTCAGCCCTTATGAAATATCCACATCTATCAATAAAGGACGCTTTAATAGAAGATGACCCCTTGATTCGAGCATTCGCCTTGTTTGACCGCCGTGTTGGGAAACGTCGGCTTTCAAAAATAGACCATTTTGAACATCCGATAGAGGAAAAGTTTTTCCAAATTCGTTGTATGGCTGAAGGTTTGAACAGGGGGGAGGAGATGAACGGAACTTCCATTTCGGATTTGAATTAAAATCTACTATTCACCTTACCGCATGAGCTACCTCGACTAATCCCATTCTAAGCGGAGCCTATTTAGTAGAGGTAACAGAATATTCATGGCACTGTATTGAAAAATAAGCGGAGTATTTCCGCTTAAATTAAAAAATAACCTTATTATCCTTAGAATAAAGGAGGTATTTCCCTTTATATTGTCCAAATCTTGAAATTTTGACTTATTTAGAGCAGTTATCCAAAATATCTCCGCTTATTTCAGCACCTTAAGCCTTCACTAAACACATTAGCCGAAAATTTTCCGCTTAAGTATTCTTATACCTGCACGATAATTAGATTTTGAGGATAGAAAAAGCATGGGATAAAACTCACCATGCTTTTCTTAAATCTATTTTCATCTTTAAGAGAGAACCCTTACTTACGTTTAGCCGCCCTCGAGATTTAATTATAATTTCGCCATAAATTTTTCTAGACGATCCATGCCCTTTTGTAAAACCTCTAAAGGCTGAGCAAAAGATAATCTAATATAGCCTTCGCCGAATTCTGAGAAGGCACTTCCTGGAACTGTCGCAAGCTCCTGCTCTTTTAATAGATTGATACAGAAATCAAAAGAGGTCATGTTCGTCTTTTTAATAGACGGGAAGATGTAAAAGGCTCCTGCTGGTTTTACTACATCAAAGCCCATTGCCACTAAACGATTATAGACATAATCGCGACGCACTTTATATTCCTTCTTCATTTCAACCGGATCATTTAAGCCATCTGTTAAAGCTGCAAGCGCCGCGTACTGACTGATGCTTGTTGCACAGCTAATATAGTAGCCATTTAGCTTTGTCATTTCTTTTGTAAGATAGCTCGGTGCTAGTGTATACCCAATTCGCCAACCTGTCATAGAGTGGGATTTAGATACACCATTGATGACAATTGTTTTATCTCGCATGCTGTCGTAAGAAGCAATCGATTTGTGTGTATTTTCATATATTAACTCACTATAGATTTCATCTGAGATAACAAAAATCTCTTTGTCTTTTAAAAGTGCTGCAATTTTTTGTAACTCTTCATCTTTAATAATTGTGCCCACTGGATTACATGGGGATGGTAGAATGACGCATCTTGTTTTATCTGTGATATGCTTCTTTATTAATTCGGCAGTTAATACAAAATCTGTAGCCACTGTGTCTACACAAACTGGCACCGCTCCACAAAGCTCAATCAGTGGGATATAGCCTGGATATGCCGGGGCAGATAAAATCACCTCACACCCCTCCTCTAAAATTGTTCGTAAGGCAATAGTAAGCGCTCCAGAAGCACCGTGTGTCACGATAATTTCATCCTGTGGTTTATATAATAAATCATATTGATGATCGTAAAAGGATGAGATGGCTTTTCGGAGCTCAACAATCCCGGCATTAGGTGTATAAGATGTATGGTTTTGATCAATCGCAAGCTTTGCCTTTTCCTTTACATGAGCTGGTGTTGGAAAATCAGGCTGGCCGATTGTTAAATTAATAGCATTAGGGTAATCCACTAGCATGTTCGTAAACTTTCGAATACCAGAAAGCTCAATTTTCTTCAAGTTTTTATAAATTAAATGTTCCATTCTTATATCCCCTTCTAGTAAACTTTTTCACAATTTAAATATTCATTATTTTCATTTTACAATATTTGATGATAGAATTTCACACTTTACCACAATAAAATCCTACTATTTTTATTTCCTTTCTATTTATTTTTCACTAGCTAATTTTTCATGGTTATCGAAATAATAATCTTCTTCCTTACATATTATGCAACGAAAAATACTTTTCTCGTATATGAAAGGAGAGGCTGTAAAATGAAAACGTTAACAAGGATATCAAACACGCTTATGGAAAAATATTTACCAGACCCGTATATATTTGTAGCAATTTTAACGGTCCTTGTTTTCCTGCTCGGAGTTATACTGACGCCAAGCTCACCATTAGATATGGTTGTTTACTGGGGAGATGGCTTCTGGGGATTACTGTCTTTTACAATGCAAATGGTTATTGTATTAGCTGCTGGGCACGTGTTAGCTAATAGCCCTGTCTTTAAGAAAGGCTTATCCTCAATTGCTAGCAAGATTAAGAAGCCTTCTAGTGCAATCATTATTGTTACTTTCATTTCATTATTAGCTTGTTGGATTAATTGGGGCTTTGGGTTAGTAATTGGCGCCTTATTCGCAAAGGAAATTGCTCGTCATGTGAAGAAGGTTGATTATCGATTATTGATTGCAAGTGCTTATTCCGGCTTTATCATTTGGCATGGTGGGTTGGCTGGTTCCATCCCTCTATCAGTTGCAACTGAAGGCCATCCATTTGCGGATTTAATCGGTGTTATACCAACATCGGATACAATCTTTACGTCTTACAATTTATTTATTGTATTAGTAATTTGCTTTACATTACCTTTCTTCAATCGTTGGATGATGCCGAAAGAGCAGGATGTGGTTGAAGTAGATCCAGCGTTGTTAGTTGAAGAAGAGCAAAAGTTCCCTCTTGCCGAAAAAACATTTGCCTCTTGGACGGAAAGAAGTACGTTGTTAACAGTTTTAATTGGACTTATTGGCCTTTCCTATTTGGTTCATCATTTTATAACAAAAGGATTTGTTTTGGATTTAAATATTGTTAATACCATTTTCATTATTCTTGGAATTATTTTTCATGGTACGCCACAGCGTTTCATAGCTGCAGCTCAAAATGCAATCAAAACGACATCCGGAATCGTGTTCCAGTTCCCGTTTTATGCAGGAATCATGGGGATGATGACTGTATCTGGCTTAGCTATGGTTTTCTCGGAATGGTTTATTAGTATTTCGAATGGCTTTACCTTCTATTTATTTGCCTTCTATTCTGCAGGTCTAGTGAATTTCTTCGTTCCTTCTGGTGGTGGGCAGTGGGCAGTACAGGCACCAATTCTATTAGAGGCCGCCCAATCGATTGGAGCGGATTATGCAAAAACAGCGATGGCGATTGCTTGGGGAGATGCTTGGACAAATATGATTCAGCCATTTTGGGCATTACCAGCATTAGCAATAGCTGGACTTAAGGCAAAGGATATTATGGGGTTCTGTTTGTTTGTACTCATTTTTACAGGCGTCATTATTAGTATTGGATTGTTATTCTTATAGATGAAAAAAGGGACAGCATTAATTAGATGCTGTCCCCATTTCTTTATTTTGGAGCGATGACTTCTTTTCCACCCATGTATGGTCTTAATACTTCAGGTATTACTACTGATCCGTCGGCTTGCTGATAGTTTTCTAAAAGAGCTGCTACTGTACGGCCGATTGCTAGGCCTGAGCCGTTTAGTGTGTGTACGTATTCTGGTTTTGCACCTTGTTCACGGCGGAAACGGATGTTTGCACGGCGCGCTTGGAAATCTTCAAAGTTTGAGCAAGAAGAGATTTCACGGTACATGTTTTGCGTTGGCATCCATACTTCTAAATCGTATTTTTTTGCAGCTGTAAAGCCAAGATCAGATGTGTTCATTAATAATTTACGGTATGGTAAGCCTAATAATTGAAGTACTTTTTCAGCATGACCTGTTAATTTTTCTAATTCATTATAAGATTCCTCTGGTTTTACAAAGCGTACTAATTCCACTTTATTGAACTGATGCTGGCGAATTAAACCGCGCGTATCGCGACCTGCAGAGCCTGCTTCTGAACGGAATGAAGCGCTATATGCAACAAAGCCTTTCGGTAAAATTTCACCGTCAATAATTTCATCACGGTAGAAGTTTGTTACAGGCACTTCTGCTGTTGGAATCATGAAGTAATCTGTATCCACTAATTTGAATACATCCTCTTCAAATTTCGGTAATTGACCTGTACCTGTTAGGCTATCACGGTTTACAATTACTGGTGGCAGCATTTCTTCATAGCCATGCTCTTCTGCATGTAAATCCATCATAAAGCTCATTAAAGCACGCTCTAGACGAGCTCCTAAGCCACGGTAGAATACGAAACGACTACCTGTTACTTTCCCTGCACGTTCAAAATCGACAATTTGTAAATCTGTTGCAAGGTCCCAGTGTGCCTTTGCTTCAAAGTCAAAGCTTGGCTGCTCACCCCATGCAAGTACTTCAACATTGTCATCCTCTGTTTCACCAACTGGTACAGTTTCATGTGGGATGTTCGGCAAACGCATCATCATGTAGTCGAATTTGTCTTCTACTTCACGAAGCTCATTATCTAATTGCTTAATTTCGTCTCCCACTTCACGCATACGTGCAATAACGTCATCTGCATTTTCTTTGTTGCGCTTCATGACAGAGATTTGCTCTGATACTTTATTTCTTTCAGCTTTTAACACTTCTGTTTTTGCAATTAATTCACGGCGCTTTGCATCTAATCCTTCAAACTCATCTATATTCCCTAAATCTTCATTACGAGTTAGAAGAACCTTTTTCACTTCCTCATAATTGTCTCGGACACGTTTGATATCTAACATGTTGATTCCTCCATTTTAGTTATTTTATTGATTACATTACTCCATTCACTTCACCGTACTAGAGAAAGAGAACACAAAAAAGCCCTCATCCCCATGAAGGGACGAGAGCTACCCGCGTTGCCACCCTAATTGATTAGAAAAAGTTCTAATCCACTTATCTCATAACGGCTTTTCAACCGGCAAAAGCCTACTATAAATTCAGCTTAAGCAACTCAAGGACGGATTCACAAGTGCTTTTACCAGCTTCCACCAACCGCTGACTCTCTAAAAAAAACGTGCTTGCTACTACTTCCTATCATCGATGTTATCAATATGCTATTCGCCTATGCGAATTAAATTAACCATAATGTACTATATGCTGTTCGAATTTGCAAGAGAAGACTGATGAAAATCTTCCACCATTTCCATAAAAAATTTCAACAGTCGTGTATCGTCAGTTAACTCCGGATGAAAAGAACATCCTAAGTATTGCCCTTCTTTTGCTAAAACTATTCGTCCATTATATTCAGCTAATATTTCTACATTCGGGCCAACTGAAGCTATATGTGGAGCTCTTATAAATACCGCCGGAATGTCAGCACCAATTTGCTTTACCTCAAGTTTTGCCTCAAAGCTATCAACCTGTCTGCCAAAGGAGTTCCTTTCGACGACAACATTCATCAAGCTAAGATGGGCCTCTTCATAGTCCACTATTTCTTTAGCTAGCAAAATCAGTCCTGCACAGGTTCCAAACATTGGCATACCTTGCCTTGCTAGCGAGCGAATTGGCTCCATTAGTTGATGACGGTCCAATAGCTTACGTATAGCTGTACTTTCTCCACCAGGTAATACAAGCCCATTTAGATCAGTTAAATCCACTAAGGTCTTTACTTCAACAGCCTCGCATCCGAGTGATTGGATCTGCTGAATATGCTCTCTAACAGCTCCCTGTAAAGCAAGAACGCCGATTTTCATGCTACCAACCTCGTTCCTGCATGCGTTCACTATCTAAAAGTGTAGAGATTTCAATGCCCTTCATTGGGCTTCCAAGCTCCTTTGAAATGTCGGCAATCAACTGGTAATCCTTGAAATGCGTGGTTGCCTCCACAATAGCACGAGCAAATTTCTCAGGATTTTCGGATTTAAAGATACCTGAACCAACAAATACCCCATCTGCTCCTAATTCCATCATTAATGCAGCATCAGCTGGTGTTGCCACTCCTCCAGCAGCGAAGTTCACAACTGGAAGTCTGCCTAATCGTTTAATCTCCACTAATAGCTCATAAGGTGCGCCTAAAATTTTGGCCTCGGTCATTAGCTCATCCTCATTCATCCCGACAACTCGACGAACCTGTGCATTTACTTTTCGAATATGACGTACGGCTTCAACGATATTTCCTGTCCCAGGCTCACCCTTTGTACGAAGCATGGAAGCACCCTCTCCAATACGACGAGCAGCTTCTCCAAGATCTCGACACCCACACACAAATGGGACAGTATAGTCGCTTTTTAGTAAATGGTATTCCTCATCCGCTGGTGTTAATACTTCACTTTCATCGATATAATCTACACCCATAGCTTCTAATACACGCGCTTCGACAATATGACCAATACGTGCCTTTGCCATTACCGGAATCGAAACTGCATTCATGACCTCTTCCACGATTCTTGGATCCGCCATTCGTGCGACACCACCAGCTTTACGAATGTCTGACGGAACACGCTCTAATGCCATTACTGCAACTGCCCCTGAGGCTTCCGCAATTTTCGCTTGCTCTGCATTAATGACATCCATAATAACGCCACCTTTTTGCATTTCTGCCATACCACGTTTTACTCTTTCTGTCCCTAAAAGTTTCATGTCAAATTTTCCCTCCACTACTTTGATGTAATAAAGTATAATAAAAGTTGACCATATAAAAAGAGTCAATTTTCTAAAAACCTTTATGGTCACCTAGGAGGAAAGCCTATGGACATGCTAATCTTCAAGCTAGAAAAAAATAGTAAAAAACCTTTATATGAGCAGCTCTATATCGGAATGAAAGATGCCATTATTACAAAACAACTTGAAGTCGGAACAAAATTGCCGTCAAAACGGAAGCTTGCTGATTTTTTAAATATTAGCCAAACAACCGTTGAGATTGCTTATGGACAGTTACTTGCAGAGGGCTATATTGCTTCGAAACCTCGTATAGGCTTCTTTGTGGAGGAAATTGATGAACTCCCCTTTATTGAAAGCAAACAGGTAAAAAGCCAAGTTAAAGTCCGCTCTAATTTATCTGAACCATTTAAATATAATTTTCACCCCGGAAAAATTGATACAGAATCCTTCCCGTTTGCTATATGGAGAAAATATGCAAAGGATCTTTTTGATTATCCCTCGAAGGAATATCTCCAGGTTGGTGAAGCTCAGGGAGAATATGAACTTCGGGTAGAAATTGCTAATTATTTGTATCAATCACGAGGGATTATATGTAACCCTGAACAAATTGTTATTGGATCAGGTACAGAGCAGCTACTGCCGATGATTTTACGGTTAATCGAAATGAATTCAAAAATTGCCCTCGAAAATCCGGGGTACTCTGCCATTCCTAGAATACATTTAGCAAACAAGGCGCTTCCAGTTGGTGTCGATGAGGACGGGCTAATCGTTGATGAATTAGAGCAAACCGACGCAAATATTGTTTATATTACCCCTTCCCATCAGTTCCCTACTGGGGCTGTCCTATCTGCTGCCAGAAGAACACAGTTATTGAATTGGGCATCCAAAGCGGAAAACCGTTATATTATAGAGGATGACTATGATAGTGAATTTCGATATATTGGTAAGCCCATTCCAGCCTTGCAAGGGATGGATCAGAACGAAAAGGTCATTTATTTAAGTACATTTACGAAATCTTTAATGCCTTCTCTACGTGTCGCCTATTTTGTTTTGCCACCTTCACTATTGCAAAACTATCAAGAAATTTTTAGCTATTATTCTGCTACGGTTCCGAGATTTGACCAGCATATCCTGGCAAACTTTATGAAGGATGGTCACTTCTCTAAGCATTTAAATCGTATGCGTAAAATTTATCGCAAAAAGCATGATAAGCTAACAAATACATTAACAAACTCTTACCCTGCCATCGCTATTACGGGAGATCATGCCGGGATGCATATTTTAATCTCTGTACCTATCAATCACCATTCAGAGCAGGAGTTAAAAAAATTAGCCAATGAAAATGGTATAGCGGTGTATCCTGTATCTGATTATTTACTAAAGCCCATCGAATATGCACAACCAACATTCTTACTCGGATTTGGTGGAATAGCCTTAGATGATATCGAGCCAGCAATTCATGAGCTAATGCGCTGTTGGTCTGTAAAAAGAAACCAAAAGAAAGGGAAATCTCATGATTGATGAGACTTCCCTTCTTTTTAATGGTCTAGTAATTCAATATTGTAATTTTCAAACCAGCGATCAATTTGTACTAAATAAGCAAGAAGCTGAGGACCTGCCATTAATTGTCCAAACCACGGAACTTTAAAGGAAGATCCACCGGAGGAAACAAGCTGCTCCAGCTGCTCTTTTTCAAATAGCTCATGCAAGATGGATTCTTTTCTTTGAAGTGTGCTGCTTAATAATTGCTTTACACCATTCGTGTAATCTGGGTGGTAGGTTTTTGGGTATGGATTCTTTTTTCGATATAATACTTCCTCTGGTAAAAGACCTTCCACTGCTTTACGTAAAAGACCCTTCTCCATATTTCCCACGTTTTTCATTTCCCACGGAATATTCCAGGCGTACTCTACGATTCGGTGGTCTGCAAATGGTACGCGAACCTCCAAACTTGCTCCCATACTCATGCGATCTTTTCGCTCCAATAATGTTTGCATGAAATAACGCATATTCAAATAAAATAGCTCGCGTTGCTTGGCAGCTTTTGGATCCTCCCCTTCAAGCTTAGGTGAATCTTTGACAGCTTCCTCAAATGCATTTTTCATAAAGTCCTTTAATTGTAGCTTAGATTGCCATTCTTTTCTTAGGAAGCCTTCACGCTCGTCGGCAGAACGAATCCATGGGAAAATCTCATAGTCTCGATGGAACCATGGATAGCCACCAAATACTTCATCAGCACATTCACCTGATAATGCCACTGTATATCCTTCTTTGATGACACGACAAGAAACCAGTAGTGAACTATCAATATCCACCATCCCTGGTAAGTCGCGTAATAGCATCGATTCTTCTAAATAATCGACAATATCCTTTTGAGATAGAATAATATCAAAATGATTTGTTTTGAATTGCTCTGTCATTTTGTTAATCCAGTAGCTATCCTGAGAAGTTTGGAAATCATTCTTTTCAAAGAATTGTTCATTGCCCTCATAGTCAATAGAATAAGTATTCAAAGTACGTCCTTCTTGATTGTACGTATTAGCTGCGATTGCTGTAATGATACTTGAGTCCAGACCACCAGATAAAAATGTACAAAGTGGTACATCGGAAACAAGCTGACGTTTAATTGAATCCGTTACTAAGTAACGAACCTGCTCCACTGTTTCTTCAAAGGAATGTTCGTGCTTTTGACTTTTTACGTTCCAGTAACGCCATTTCTTCATGCCAGCTTTAGAAAATTTCATCGCATTTCCTGGCTCAAGCTCTTCGATTCCTTTGTAAACACCATTTCCTGGTACTCTGGATGGACCAATACTTAACAAAGCAGCAAGCCCTTTACGGTCAATTTGAGGCGTCATTTGAGGGTTAGCTAGAATTGCCTTGATCTCCGAGCCAAATAGGAGTGCGCCCTCTTTTTGTGCATAAAAGAATGGTTTAACACCTAGACGATCTCGGAAGGCATATAACGCCTCTTCTTGTTCATCCCATACTGCAAAGGCATAAATTCCATTTAAATACTCGACACATTGCTCTCTCCACTCGATGAATGAAGCTAGCAACACTTCCGTATCTGAAGACGTAGAAAAGCTATAGCCACGCTTTACAAGCTCCTGGCGAATTTCTTCTGTATTATAAAGTTCTCCGTTATACACCATATTATAGGATTTGTCTTGGTGCACCTTTGTCATTGGCTGTTTACCACCAATTAAATCGATAACAGCTAAACGACGATGCCCTAATAGAGCATGTGTGCTAGACCAAACATTGCCATCATCTGGACCCCTCTTACTTAACGTTTCTGTCATAGCCTTAATTATACCATCTTGATTCTTTAGGGATTGTGTATAATCAATCCAACCTGTAATGCCGCACACTTTTTATCACGCTCCTTCACCTACTAGCTTATGAAAGACTTGGGCGAGGTTGTTTTGTCCAAGAAAAAAAAGAATGTGACAGCCTTAAATTCAGTGCTTTCTTTTTGTTTAAATACCTGGTTTCATAGCAATGTTTGTGGGTAAATAAAAAAAGAGCCGTTCTATAAATTTTCATTTATAAAACAGCTCTACAGCTCTTTTTCTATTTTATTATTTAAAATAATCCACCGACGAATCCAGTGATACCATCCCAAACGTTTCCGAAGAAGCTACCGATTCCTTGGAAGAACAGTGATACAAATCCAGCACGCTCTACACTGCTTGTTGTCACTACGTCAGGTGAAAAGCTTTTGCCATCGATAAATCCATAATCTTCGCCTTCTGATTTTTCGATTACGACTTTACCAACAACCGTATCTTTTTCAACCTCTGCTTCAAGGGATTTCTTATCTAACTCTATCTTAGGAACATATAAATCTTTTTCACTAGTTTTTACGATTAGAGAGATTGGTTCTTTAACAGCAATTTCTACACTGTCTTCCTTCCCTTTTGTTACAGGAATAGTTTCCTTGCCTTCAAACACAAAGTTTTCTGGCACAATTTCTTGCTTTGTAAATTGGGTAAAACCATGGTCAAATAGTTTTGCAGCTGCATCAAAGCGTGCAGTACGTACACTATCTCCATTTGAATCTTTTGCGTTCATAACAACGGCAATTAAACGTGTCCCATTACGTTCAGCAGTTCCAGTAAAGCATTGACCTGCTAACAGTGTAGAACCTGTTTTTAAACCATCTACACCTTCATATTCACTTACTAATCCGGGTAACATCCAGTTCCAGTTATCCATTTTGATTTCATCATCTGTTCCTGCACGGAAAGTCTTCCTAGGAATACTAGAAGTCTCTAATACTTCTGGATGGTCTTTTAATAGATGATAAGCAAGTTTTGCCACTGATCTAGCTGGCATCACGTTTTCACTTTCAGCACCAGTACCTTCAGGATGCATTCCAAAAAGATCCGAATTATTTAAACCAGTTGAGTTTACAAAACTGTAACCCTCTAAACCGATTTCTTCTGCCTTTTCATTCATAAGTTTTACAAATTCTTTTTCAGAACCTGCAATTGTTTCAGCAATTCCTACTGTTGCAGCATTTGCTGAATAGATAGCCATTGCCTCATATAACTCTTGAATCGAATATGATCCATCCGCACGTAAAGGTACATTACTTAATGCACGGTCTTGCGACATTTTATATGTATAGTCGGTAACATGGTACTGTTGATCCCAAGTGATTGTACCTTCTTTAATAGCATCTAACAGGATATATTCAGACATCATTTTTGTCATACTTGCAATACCTAGAGAAGTGTCTGCATTTTGTTCATATAAGATTTTTCCTGTATCTGCATCAATTAAAATTGCTGCATCCACGTTTATACCTAAGTCTGATTCTGCTGCACTCGCGCTTGGTGTAGCTGTAACAAGTGTGCTGATTAACAGAATTGGAATCATCAGCAGGCTAAACCAAGATGCTTTCTTAACTGTTTTCACTAAAAATACCTCCAATATTTTATTTAATATACTTTCGTCATTTTATCATAGAACTTGCAAGAAAAATATTACGTTTAGAATAGAAAATCATGGTTACTCATTATATTTGTTTAATTTTAAGGCTTTTTTACAAATTACTATCCTTAAAGCTACTATTTTCCTATCAACTCTTATGTTTAGGAGTTACTATCTACTTTAAAAAGAGATAAAAAGCATACTTCTCACATCAAATTTTGACGTTAAAAGTATGCTTTAGGTTTCCTAGATATTATAGTGAATAGTTAGGCGCTTCTTTTGTAATTTGAACATCATGTGGATG
Organism: Ureibacillus chungkukjangi; assembly: GCF_003217295.1. GTDB lineage: Bacteria > Bacillota > Bacilli > Bacillales_A > Planococcaceae > Ureibacillus > Ureibacillus chungkukjangi. Next base: position 2,492 of record NZ_QJTJ01000040.1, on the reverse strand, counting down.
TGATTCACGAAGACCTGCACCTGTCATTCGAATAAATTGTGAATTGTCACGTAAGTATTCTAAGCTTGGTGCTCCACAGTAACCCATACCTGCTCGAATTCCACCAAGTAACTGATGAATTGTATCTGTTAAAGGTCCTTTATAAGGTAGGCGTCCTTCAATTCCTTCTGGAACAAGTTTTTTTGCATCCTCTTGGAAGTAACGATCCTTTGAGCCTTTTTCCATTGCAGCTAATGAACCCATACCTCGGTAAACCTTAAAGCGTCGACCTTGGAAAATTTCTGTTTCTCCTGGAGATTCTGAAGTACCTGCAAGTAAGGAACCAAGCATTACGACATGTCCTCCTGCTGCTAAAGCTTTTACGATATCTCCAGAGTATTTAATCCCACCATCAGCAATGATTGTTTTACCCATTTCTCTTGCAACTGTTGCACAATCATAAACTGCAGTAATTTGAGGTACACCAACACCAGCAACTACACGAGTTGTACAAATTGAACCAGGTCCGATACCAACTTTTACTACATCTGCTCCTGCTTCATATAAAGCACGAGTAGCTTCTCCAGTTGCTACATTTCCTGCGATAATTTCTAATTCAGGGAAGGCTTCACGAATTTGTTTTACTGTTTCAATTACACCTTGTGAATGGCCATGAGCTGTATCAATTACGATGACATCAACCTGTGATTCAACTAACATTGATACACGTTGCATTGTATCATTTGAAACCCCAACAGCAGCTCCAACTAGCAAACGTCCTAAACTGTCCTTTGCAGCATTTGGGAATTCAATTACCTTTTCGATATCCTTAATTGTTATTAACCCAGTTAGCCTACCGTTTTCATCAACGATTGGGAGCTTTTCGATTTTATATTGTTGAAGAATTTTTTCAGCTTCCTCTAAAGTCGTGCCAACAGGAGCTGTTATTAATGCTTCTTTTGTCATTACATCTTCAATTTTTAGTGAATAATCAGATATAAAACGTAAGTCGCGGTTTGTAATGATTCCAACTAATGTTAAATCATCCTCATTATTTACAATTGGGACACCCGAAATGCGATATTTACCCATCAAATGCTCAGCGTCAAATACTTGATGCGTTGGTGTTAAGAAAAAAGGATTTGTAATAACACCATTCTCAGAGCGCTTAACTTTTTCAACTTCTTCAGCTTGTTCTTCAATACTCATATTTTTATGGATAATCCCGATACCACCCTGACGAGCCATAGCAATCGCCATTTTGGATTCAGTTACAGTATCCATCCCTGCACTAATAATTGGGATATTCAGTTTGATTTTTGGAGTTAATTGTGAAGATAAGTCAACCGTTTTTGGTAATACTTCTGAATGTGCTGGTACTAATAGAACATCATCAAATGTTAAGCCTTCTTTGGCAAATTTCGTTTCCCACATTTCGTAAATGCCTCCATTTTCTTAAAGAATATTAATTGTAAGATTAACAACATGGAATCTAAGTGTCAAGAACACTTTAAAAGAAAGATTATTCGGATAATTCTATTAAATTTATGTCTTAATATATTATTTAGTGTATCAATCTGATAAATCATCCTTTAGGTAACTTCACTTAGTATTTACCTGTGAAGGATATTTAATTAATCTGATTAGTAAATATATAAATGTTTATTAACATGTAAACGGATTCAACTTAATTAAATAATATTTCCCTTTAAAAATTTCAGTTTTCAATGGATTTCGAAAATTTGAGATGTTAGTTTTTATTATTAATTGCTCACATAATAAAAAAGATGCCCTAGCATCCTTTTTTAAATAACATTTTCAGTTTTATATACCACTACATATTGTTCATAATTTAATACTTCAATTGCATTTGACCAATGTAAAACAGTGCCAACAAATCTCACAGGGGGTGCCCTCAACTACCATCGACGCCATTCTGCGAAGTGCGATGACACGGCGGCTAACTTCGTCATCTGCGTCGAGCCGATGCTCATGTACAAAGTACATTGCGCTTCGTTTTCCTTGATTCCTTGTTATCCTTGGTCCTCCCACTTCTCGAGATTTTACATCTGTATGTATTTCTTTTTCTTATACGCACCGATGAACCTTCAGTTTAATAATAGTTGGGGGTTTTTTGCATATAAAAAAACCACTGAATACTCAGTGGTTTAGTTGCCTAGCGACGTCCTACTCTCACAGGGGGAAGCCCCCAACTACCATCGGCGCTAAAGAGCTTAACTTCCGTGTTCGGTATGGGAACGGGTGTGACCTCTTTGCCATCATCACTAGACTTGCACATGGATGTGCTGGCTTCGCCGTTGCAACATGGACGTTGCGCTCTTAGGCGAAGTTCCTATTTGTTTCTGAAAGAAGCTTGTTCTCTCAAAACTGGATAAAGACATTGATTGCATTCAAGATTTTGGTTAAGTCCTCGATCGATTAGTATTCGTCAGCTCCATGTGTCACCACACTTCCACCTCGAACCTATCTACCTCATCGTCTTTGAGGGATCT
>NZ_QJTJ01000039.1 GCF_003217295.1 Ureibacillus chungkukjangi | reverse complement strand
TCTTTCTCCTACTTCTACAAAGGAGTGGGAGAAGAATCAACGAAATTGTTCAAAATTAATTAGCAAAATGTGTCCAATTCTACTTGACGCTTACAATCCTGCATATCACACAGGATTTTATGAATTATCAATCTGTATTATAAATCTACATTTGGTGAATAGATTTTATTTAAAATGATGTAAAATCATCCTAAATTTTTGAACTAAACAATGTCCCATGAAATTAATTTGGCAATATCAATCTCAAATACATCGATAAATATATCTAATAGATGTTGTGCTGGCTCTTCACCACCACAACATTCAGGAGAAATAGCAACTGTAATCAGATCCCAATTATAAACATTCTTAAGATAAGTTAAGGAATTGTATACTTCTTCATCAGGTTTCAATCTAGGGTTTCTCCCATGAAAGTTCTCTTCATTAAAAAAGTCTAAGTCTAAGTTAAGTATTAATGATTTGTCATTTACAAATGATTCTACTAATCCATTTTCAATAATTTCTTGTAATTTAGACATAGTTCGTACTCTTAATCCTGTATATGTTCTCCCCTTAACATAATTAGTTGCCCAATCCTCAAACGGTTCGCTGCTAAAGTCAGAAACATAAATAATATTATCGATTGTACCTCTACCGAATGCTGGCCAAATAAATGTGTCATAGGTTATATGGTTTTCTGTAAATCTTTTTAAAGAGGACAATTCTTCAATTTCTAAATATTCTGGATTGTCTTGTAATACGAATGGACAGTCATCCAGATGTGCATCTACATGGATTAATGTAGCATTAGGATTAATAATTGATTTTTCTCTCGCAAGTTCCCATATATAGAAAGCCCACTTATGATTGTCCATTATGTAAATATTTTTATCAGGAAAGCAGATTTTATTTCCATCTCTCATTTTTTCACCCCATTGAGTTAAGATAACCAGGAAATGCAACAGAGTTTTATAACTGCTTTTCACCGTTTTTCAATTTTCTCTTTCACTAATCTGTTATAAGCCTCTTCTCCATAATAACCCTTCCAATTCTGGTTATATTATGAAATACCCCTCTTTTACCTCTTAAAACATCGTCTGAATCAGTGAAAGGTCTCCCCCCATTTATGAATTCCTCATTATTTATTTTCATTTTAATTCACCTCTAATTAGATACATTTACTTTCACTACCTATATTAAAAATAAGATACACTTTTCGAGGATTTTAAATTGATTTCATTAATTTCGTTTAACCAATCTTACTGCCCTGTCTTTTTAAATAAAAATATACTCTAATTTGGCAACTAAATGTTTGTATCGTATGTTGCTCCAACTGTCCTGATAAAATTTTACCGAAACCATCTCATAGGAATCTCAAGGTGTGCTGGATTATTCCTATCCCATGTTGGATCAATATCCTCTTCTTTTACAATAGGGGAATATAATAGATATTTTACTAAATCAGACGACAAAATGTAGCGTACTTCCCCTTTAGCTTTATCAGTTACAATATTTATTTCAGATTTTTTATTTGGATTTTCCATATAACATACAGTAAACCCGTAATTTAATTGATTTAATAAAACTATAAATGTAAATTTTCCTTCCCAATAATCATCACGTAATTCATTTACTCGGTTTTCCAAATCGATAAGATTTGGTTCTTCTTCCAAATTAATTTCTTGCAAATAAACCCTTTCATGATCTAAGAAGCTAGAAGAAACTAACAATAGATCTTCTTTTCGAGTTAATGATACTTGATAATTTAAATGAAGATTTCTTTCCCCATTACTTTGAGTTACAGCGTACATTAAATAAGTGGTATTCCACATTCTTTGTACTCCTCCTGTATGTACATATCCCCCAAAGAAAAAGCCACCTACATCAAACAACTTTAAAGGATTTTTAATGGCGAAATTTTGTAAAAATGCAAGCGTATAAACTAAACATATTCCATCTCCAAAATTATCATTTGTTATGAAATCTACAAACTGTGAGCTTTTATCACTTAAATATTGGTGTTCTCTTCCCGAACCTAGGTGTATTGAAGAATGTTCTTCTTTGAACTGACCGTTACCCATGTAATTATATGAATACAACTTAGGCATATCTTGTTCCATAAAACCCATAAGTAATTCTACACGAGAGAATGGACCGGCTGATAACACTTTTTCGAAAGCGGTTATTGGTTTTAATCCCTTTTCGAGTTCTTTTCTATACATTTCCAGTACCTCGAGTGCATCTTCAACATCACCTGCAAATGTAACTAAAACATTACCAGGCAATTTAAAGACTTTATACCTTCTATCTTGCATAGTTTTATTTTCTTCCTTAACAAATTCACCAAAAGTAGTATATTCACCAAATGCTTCATCAATTTCTTGATTTCGTCCACTTGAAGTCATACTATCAGCTATCAAAAATACTGCAGTTTTAGATTTAAAACCAATACAATATGTCACACTACTAGCCTCCCATATAAGGACTTATTTTACTAAACTGCCCCGTAACGTTAAGTATACAATTTCATAAGTTCCTTTAAAATTAACAATTAGATTTAATTTTCATTAAAGGAGTTGCTCTACAAACTGACCAGATTCTGGAATAAGAAAAATCCTGTATATCAACACAGGATTTTTAATCAAAATTTATTCTAAATTATCAATTGTTTTTATAAAACTACAACTATACAGCCATTTTTCTACAAGATTCAGCACATCTATAACATACTTCTGCACATTCCTTACAATGTTGATGATGTTCATGTTTATTACATGTGTCACCACATGCTTGACATATCTCACTACACAATTGACAAATTTGATTAATAAATGGACTATTTGTTTGCATTGATTTTGTTGCTAATGCACAAATGTCAGCACACTCTCTTAATGTTCTAATACATTCTGCTAGCATTTTTACGTTATCCTCTTTTAGACATGCGTCAAAACATTTGTTACAAGACTCCATGCACTCAATACATGCTCTAATACACTCTTCAAAATTCATTTGCATTTAAAAATACCTCCAATAATAGCTATAATTATTACTGTTAAGTATTTACCCTAGTTTTTATTTAATACTTTTATATTTTATAGACCCCAATAAGTAATTAAATCAAAGAGACCAATTATTACTAGGACACCCCCTGCAAATTTTTGAATTATTCTTCCAAGTTTCATACTTTTTTTCATAATTAAACTTTTCACATCAAAGTACCAAACTAAACCTAATATAATCATTAGTGGGATGGATGTTGCAATACCAAATATTACTGGTAGTACAATTCCATAGGATGTAGAAACAACTGTTGGCATTAACCATACAAAAAAGAGTACAAACATCGTTGGACAGAAAGCAATTGCAAAACTAGCCCCTAACAAGAAAGAGCCAAACTTTCCAGTCTTAATATTCGCTGGGACATAATTAGAAAGTTTGTTCAAAATTCCCAACCTTATAATTCCAAGAAGTACAAATCCAGTTAAGATTAAAAGTGGACCAATCGCTTTTCGAAATATTGGAAAGTATTCTGTTATTTTAGACTCCAAGGATTGGCCAAAGATCCAAGCTAATAATCCAATTGAAAAATAAACTAAAACTTTTCCACTTATAAAGGTAAGAATCTCTCCCCAGTTTTTATCAACTTGAATTGTACGATTTCCGTACAAAGTAATTGCACTGATATTCCCTGTTAGTTGGCATGGAGCAAAGGCACCGATTAATCCAAGTAGAAGTGCAATAACAATTGGAGAATGTTCATATGAATTTAAATATACAGAAATAGGCTGACTGATGACTTGACTGATTTGTGATAAAAAGTTATACATTTCTATTATTCACTACCTTATTCAATAGCTAAGTTTCCATTTTTAGCAAGGCTATTCCATGAATTTCCTTGATCATTTGTTTGATAAATTGACAAATTATTTGTAACTATTGTTATTTCTTGTTGCTCATTTGGATTCACTGCAAGATAAATGATTGGATCATTCTTTGTTTCCTTCGGAAGTTTAATATCCTTTACTTTCTTATTCTCTAATGTAAATAATTTTAAATATACTTGTTGACTCTCATCAATACTGGAATAAATTCCTCCCTCTTCATTCAAAGTTACATAGGTTACCATTTCATTAGAAATTAATTCAGAAAAATTCTGTCCATAGTCCTCTGACAAATAAATTCCTTCTTTACTACCGATTACAAGAAGTCCTTCTTTTGATGGATGTGCTGAAAAATTAGATATATAAGATGAATTGAATCCATTTAGGGCTACTTTAGTCCATGTCTTACCTTCATCAGTTGAATAATGTAAACCGCCCTCTAAATTATCCGTAGGTGTTTCATTAAAGACATAAATTATATTACTATCATAACCCACTGCAAGATAGTGGAAATCTAGTTCCCCATAAAAGGCTAATTGTTCCATATTAGCACCTTTATCTGTACTTTTAATAAGACCTAATGGGTTTTTTAGATTTGAACCTTCCTCTGGATGTCCACTTGAATAGAAGCCGTCTCTTACAGCTGCAAATCCCATATAATCGTGTTTTTGACTATTCGCTACTTTCCATGTCTTTTCGTCAAATTGATAGAGTCCATTATGGGTTGCAACTAAGAACTCATTTCCTCCATTTGCATACCCTAAACCATGAACATGGTCAATTTGTTCGTTTTTTACATTATCAAAAGAATATTTTTGTTCAGAATTACAAGCTACTAAGATACTAGATAACAATAGTAGTCCAAATAAGGTTTTTATCTTTTTCATTGTCATTTTCTCCTTAACTCCATTTATAACCGATACCCCATGCTGTTTTTAGAAAATTACCAGTAGGAAATCCAGCCTTTTTTAGTTTGTCCCTTAAATTACGAATATGAGAATCAACTGTTCTGATATCTGTTTCACTTTCGTATTCCCAAGCTAAATTCAACAATTCTTCACGCGTATATGTTTTATTGGGTCTAGATAATAACGCCTTTAAAATAAAAAACTCTTTTAACGTTAGCTGAACTTTTAAATCAAGGTATTGTAAAGAATACCTTTCAATATCTAACGTAAAATCATTGTAATGGATATTTGACTCTCTTTCTTCATCTGGAGATCGTCTTAAAACTGCATTAACTCTTGCAACTAATTCTCTTTCATCAAAAGGTTTCGTAATGTAATCATCAGCACCACTGTTTAAACCTTTTACTAATTCTGTTTTATCTGTTCTCGCTGTCAACATAATAACTGGCACATTTGAGAATTCCCGAATTGCATTACATACTTCCCAGCCATCCATTCCTGGCATCATTACATCTAATAACACAAAGTGTATTTTTTCTTTTTTTAGTATTTCAATAGCATTTTTCCCATTCGTTTCCTTGATACACTTGATTCCTTGAGGGTTCAGAAATAATTCAACTAAATCTAACATTCTTTGTTCATCATCTACTAAAAGAGCTGTTTGCATTATTATTTGAGCCTCCTAATTAAATCATTATTTTAAATGTGCTTCCTTTCCCCAGTTTACTTTCTACTTCTATCGTACCTCCATGCGCCTCAACTAACTCTTTAACAACTGATAGTCCAATCCCTGAGCCACCATATGTACGAGAACGTGACTTTTCAACCCGATACAATCTATCGAAAATAAACTCAATTTCATCTGAAGGGATACCGATACCTTCATCACTTACTGAAATAACTGCTCTACCATTCAAACTATAGGCCTCTAATCGTACTTCTTTACCATAGTCGGAATATTTCATTGCATTATCCAAAAGATTAATAACAATTTGTTGTAAACGTAATGGATCAGCGTAAATTTGAAAGTTCTTTTTGCTTTCGGTTTTTAATTTTAGTTCTTTATTCAAAAATGACGGCTCTACGAGTTTATATATATTATCTAGGAAAGGCTGAGACCAAAAATATTCTTTATTTACTGTAAATGAATTTTCATCAATCCTTGCTAAATCAAGTAAATCTTTTACTAAATCCTTCATACCGTCAGCTTCTTCAGCAATAATAGAAAGGTAACGATCTCGCTCTTTTTCATTTAGATCTTTTCTCATCGCCACTTTTGCATAACCAATTAAATAAGTTAGAGGCGTACTTAACTCATGTGAAATTGAGGCTAAGAATTCATTTCTTTCTTTCTTTAAGCGTTCTAAATCCTTTGCAAGCTTTTGAATCGCAACTGCCAATTCTCCAAGTTCATCCTTACTTGCATATGGAAGTGTAACTTTAAAATCTCCCTTACTTAATTTCTCAGTAGCCTCTTTCATAATGATTAAAGGTCGTGTAAGGACTTTTGATAGTAATCCGTAAATAATGAGAATAATTACTACACTCGTTGCACCTGCTAGTCCAAAGTGCATAGTTAACTCATTCACCATTCGATTAATTGAATTTGTACTTTGATACATTAGTACATAACCGGAATGCTCACCATTTTGATAAGGATGTAAACTTACGATATAGGGTGAATCCTTATAGTCTGAAACTAAAATTCTATCTGTTTTAGACTTACTTTTCATAACTAACGGGACATATTTCTCTAAGGTTGGATTATTCTCATCAGAACTGCTAATTACCACACCTTCATTATTAATGATCATTACTTCTCTATCATTATTATTTTCCATCAATACGATATGTTTTATTGTAGATTCAGAATAATTTTCAATTAATACATCTCTATGATTTTCCCCATTAGCTAACAATCTAGAAAATTCTTCATCCACTCTACTGTGTATAATGTTTCGGTGAAGATAAAACATCAGAAATAACTCCAATATAAGTACAGCAGCAAAAAAGTATAACGCCAACTTTGTTGAAATTTTATTCAAAATAGACACCACCCTCTCAGAAAGCTTAATTATAAGTTAAAAATATGAAAAAATTATGCAGATTTCTAAACCAATAAAATCTTTAATGATAATCAAAAAAGAATACTAAAAAAATTGAAACATATATTGAAAATAGATTTATTTTAAAGGAGAGAACCAGTTGACATTTACTGTACTTTTGACCTTTTTACTTATTCTTATTTTCACATCAAAATTGATAATCGATACAGTACTCTACAGAAAAAAAATAACAATTATGGCTGGAATGATGATTTCTATGGTGTTGGGTATGATGGTTGGGTTCACTACAGGCATAATCACTGGAATATTACTAACTGATGCCTTCTTTTATTCTACGATTATTTCAGCTTTTGTCGGTATAGCTACTGGTTTTATAGTAGGGGTCCCAATTGGTTGGTTGGCGATTTTCGACGGTATCTTAGCAGGTTTAATGGGTGGAACAATGGGTGCAATGATAGGGGCGATGATGGATTCCGAATATCACGACCAATTAATAAAATTGACGCTTATACTCTACGTAGCAATCATGTTGCTATTGTACAGAATCATGCAAAAGCAAATTATCAAAAAACAATCTTTATTAAGCAATCCTATTGTTTTGACTTTTCTATTTTTGATAACAATAGTTACATATAATCAATCTGGATCCTTTGTTCCAACCTCAAAATCCAATCAAGTAGATGGTTCAATTCGAAACCTAGTTGTAACTGCAAATGATAATATTTTCTTACCAGATAAAATAAAAGTAAAAGCTGGAGAGAAATTGAAAATTACATTAGACAACATTGGGAAGAGTGAGCATGATTTTGAGATTGTTAATATTGAAGCTACGAGTATCGAAACACAATCTTCCCAGCATCATCATAATAAAGGAAATAATCAGATTCATATTCATAGCCTTCCTGGTGAGAAACAAGCTATCTCATTTATTCCTGTTACTCCAGGAGAATATAAATATGTTTGCACTATCCCTGGACATGCAGAATCCGGTATGATTGGTAGCATAGAAGTTACTTTATGATTATAAATAGAAAAAACCTCGTTTACAATGAACTGCACCCCAATTGTTAGACACATCTAACAATTGGAGGTGCAGTTTTTTATGGCTAAATTTAAGGCAGAAGAGAAATTACAAGCAGTTGAGCGTTATTTAAATGGAAACGAAAGTTCTCATGAAATAGCTAAATCCTTAGGAACTGATAATAAAGCGATTCTAAAATGGGTTACACAATTTGAACACAATGGTGAAAAAGCCTTCGTCAAACAATATACAAACTACACACAACAGTTTAAACTAGACGTACTAACTTATATGATTGAAAACGGTATGTCCTTAAACGAAACAGCTGCGGTCTTTAACATAGCTGCTCCTTCAACGATTAGTGTTTGGAGAAAACAATTTGAAAAACAAGGATTTGATGCCCTTCAATCAAAGAAAAAGGGGCGTCCATCCATGAAAAAAGAATCCAATAAACAACATAAACGAACACCAGTTGAAGGCTCTACAGAAGCACTTCGAGCAGAAATCGAACGTTTACGTATGGAAAATGAGTATTTAAAAAAGTTGAACGCCTTAGTTCAAAACAAGGAAAAATCACCAAAGAAGACAAAGTAAAGGTCATCTATGAATTAAGGCATAAATACTCGGTGAAGGCGCTTGTGGCATTCGCACAAATTACACGTAGCACGTACTACGATTTAGTAAAGAAGATGAATCGTCCTGATCCAGATGCCGATTTAAAAGCTGAAATCCAGGCAATTTACGACGAACATGAAGGCCGTTACGGTTACCGTCGCATCCGGGATGAATTGGCGGACCGTGGTCAAAAAGTGAATCATAAAAAAGTTCAACGCATCATGAAAGAACTTGGTTTAAAGTGTGTTGTTCGCATGAAGAAATATAAATCTTATAAAGGGACAGTTGGTAAAATTGCGCCAAATATTTTGGATCGTAAATTCACTGAAGATGCCCCAAATGAAAAATGGGTCACGGATATTACTGAATTTAAGTTATACGGCGAGAAGCTTTATCACCTGTATTAGACTTGTTTAACGGAGAAATTATTACGTATAAAATTAGCTCTAGGCCAACTTATTCTCTTGTTTCAGAAATGTTAGACCAAGCTTTCGAGCGCTTACCAGAAGACCACCAGCTACTATTACATTCCGATCAAGGCTGGCACTATCAAATGAAACAATATCGACACGCTCTTGAGACAAGAGGAATTGTACAAAGCATGTCACGTAAAGGGAACTGTTACGATAACTCGGTGATGGAGAATTTCTTTGGAATTATGAAATCAGAACTCCTTTATCTAAAGGAGTTTGAGAGTGTAGAGCATTTTAAAAAAGAATTAGAAAAATATATCGAATACTACAACATGAAACGGATAAAGGCAAAATTAAAAATGAGTCCGGTACAATACCGAACTCATTTTACCCAAGCTGCCTAATGAAATAACCGTGTCTAACTTTTAGGGGTCACTTCAACAAACGAGGTTTTTTATTTCATTTTTATTGCTCATGTACAGTTGAAAAATTACTGATAGAGATTATCTTCAATATATAAAACAGTTTCTTCGTCAGATTTTGTAGGTAAATGAAATTTTTGGTTATAATTTTCATGTCCCTTTCCCGTGATTATTATCCAATCATTATGAGCACTATTTTCAATCGCCCATTTTATTGCACTAGTTCTATCAGGTATTACGATTCCTTGATCGTTACCACAGTGGGAATTTATAATATTTAATGACTCAATCATTTCATCTTCTGGAACTGAATTTAAATCATCCAAAGTTAGTACAAATTGATCACTTAACTCCTTAGCTACAAAAATCATTCCTTCTCGTTTACTTTTATCTCTATTTCCTCTGAAACCAAAAATTTGAGTAACTTTATTAGCTCCATATTTTTTGGCTGTTGTTATACAATTAGAAATTGCTTCTGCTGTATGTGCATAGTCCACTACCACATTTACACCATTCCGTAATTTGATGATTTGAAACCTACCCTTGACTCCTTGAAAACCTCTTAACGAATTAATTATATTCTTATATTCAATTCCTAATAATTTAGCTACACTGTATGACATAACAGTATTATACATATTATGAACACCCATTATCGGAGATGAAAGACAATTAGTGTTCTTTTTTTCAGTGAATTTAATTATTGATTTTTCAATAATAAGATCTATTATTTGTAAAGTATTTTTATCTGAATAGCCTATGGAATAGACGTTTTTTCCTCTTTCGTTCAAAATACCTATTAATTTCTCGCCCCATTCATTATCTCTATTCACAATAGCCTGACCACTATCCTTTAAATAATCAAACAATAATAACTTTGCCTGAAAATAGTCCTCCATTGTCTTATGATAATCTAAATGTTCATGCTCAAGATTTGTAAATAAACAGAAATCAAACTTTATCCCCTCAACTCTATACTGAGATAAACCATGTGATGATACTTCCATAATGACTACCTCATCTTTGCTTTCAGATAGTAGTTTATGTAAAGCTAAAGTACCTGGAGTTGTATTATTACTTTTAAGGACTTGTCCATTAATTTCATTATGGATTGTTCCAATTAAAGAACAAGAATGACCGTTACTTTCCATAATATGTTTTAGCATTTGACTTGTTGTTGTTTTACCATTAGTACCTGTAATTCCTACCATTACTTTTTTACTAGAAGGATTTTTATAGAAACTATTTGCAATTATACCCAACGCTTTTCTGCTGTTAGAAACTTGGATATATGGTATTGGTAAAGAATCCATACTTTTTTCACCAATTATTGCGCATGCCCCATTTTCAATTGCTTGTGGAATATAATTATGACCATCTGCAGTGAAGCCTTCAATAGCAACAAATAGATATCCTTTAAAAACATCTACAGAATTATCAGCTATTCCTAATATTGAGAGGTTTTCTACTTTTGGTTCTAGTACAGATTTTATATCAAGAGTTTTAATTAATTGTTTTAATCTCATTGATGTTTACTCCTATTAATTATGATTGAAGCTTTAAACCAAAAGTAAAATACTATAATTGAGAAAAGAATACCTAGATAAAGTAAAATTTCCATACTATTTTTTGAGAAAGATTTTACCTCATCAATTTTTTTATTTTGTTCTTTCTGAATTGTGGTCTTTACACTTTCTAATTGAAAAGTATCAACTAAATTTCCTTCTTTTGTTGTAAAATTTAAAGTCCCATCTTTAGTTGCTTTTTTACTAATTTGTTCATTTAGTAAAGAAGTATAATAAAGATTTTTAGCTGATTTAAATTTTTTATCCCCAACTGTAAAAATAATACCTTTTTCGATACTTTCAGTTATATAATTTTCGAATCCATAATTTAAGAGTTCTATTGTGTCATGGTAAGATGTTTCCTCAGTAGGATTATTTAAAGTAATAACAATTAAACTTAGATTTTCATTTTCGGCTGTTGTTGCTAATGTAAAACCTGACTGATTAATATACCCTGTCTTTCCACCAGTAACTTCTTCATAAGGAATTTCGCCTTTAAGAATTTTATGATGAGTAATAAGAGTCGTATCCCATGAATCACCTATCCAATCCAGTTGTTTTGTACTGAATATTTCTTTAAAAGTGTCATTTTGCAAAGCATATTTGGTTATTTTCGCAAGATCTTTAGCAGTTGTAAAATGGTCCTTATTATATAATCCGTGTGGATTTTCAAAATTAGTATTTTGGACTCCAATTACATCTTTCAGATATGTACTTAAATTGTTAGAAAATTGTTCAACATTACCGTCTAAATGCTCTGCTATTGCAACCCCAGCATCATTTCCGGAATTTATCAATAACCCTTGAATCAACTTTTTTAATGTCACTTTCTCTCCTACTTCTAAATACACTCTTGTTCCTTCTACACTTCTAACACTACTACTTACAATAACTTCATCGTCTAAGTGACCATTTTCTATCGCATATATGGCTGTAGCAATTTTGGTTAAACTTGCAGGATACATTTGCTTATTAGCATTTTTTTCAAATAGTATTTTTCCTGTATTTGCTTCCATTACTATTGCAGATTCACTCACAATATTTGGAGTTCCTGAAGTGGTAGCACCAAAGACATACGTTGCATTTAATGAATAAAATGCAATTAACACAATAATTAAAAGGATTGTTTTTCTCATATATACCAAATCTCCATAACTATTTATCTTTTATTTAGCGATTCGTTAATTTTAAAATAAAAATATGGAGAAAATGTGCAGTTTTAAAGCTGTAACATTACTTTAAATTTAGATATATAATTGTAATAAGTGAGTAAATCTTAAATTTTATCCAATTAACATCCCTGTTTAAATCAAAAGGACAATTCCAATTTTTTATTAGGGGTCATTAGTATTGAATTAAATTTGATATATTTGATAATTTTTTTAATAACCATTTTGAATCAGATATGTTAAATTGTGTAGATTCGGAGCAAGTACACGAAATATAACGCAGGTTTTAGGGGGAAAATGAGACGGAGCAGCTATGGATTCAAAATACGAGTTAAATATTCGTAACTACTTTTTAAAGAGTTTTTGTTCAAAAAAAAGAATGCCCTTATAAAAGGGCATTCCAGATTGTCGACAAAAGGCCTTCAGAATGGTCACATTCTGAAGGCCTTTTGTATTTTTGAAAGTTTTTTGGGTATTTTACAGACTTATTCTAAGTAAAAGTACTCTTCGAGTATTCTAATTTAGATCATTTCTGGAGCTTGCCATGTCCAATTAGCAAGCTTCTTTAAATTCATGGCAGCAAAAGTAAGCATCGCTTGCATGGACAATTTTTTAATCCCACGTAGGGTTGTCCATCGCATACCATGCTTTTCTTTCGCATCTGCAAAGACACGTTCAATTGTTTCTTTACGTCTCGCATATATTTGTTTGATATCACTTTGATGACGAAGGTGGTCCGCTTCTTCAACATACTCTGCCCAAATATGACGTTCAATAATTTTTCGATGATCCTTACTATTTGTACATTGAGCAAGTAAAGGACAGGTTGCACATTGAGTTGGGTTCGATTTATATTGGCGTTTACCTTCCTTAGTGGTAGTCGAGTATTTAAGGACTTGCCCTTCCGGACAAAGGTAGCAATCATAGTACTCATCATATACATAATCGTGTTTGCGCAAAAATCCATCCTTCGTTTTTGGACGTGTATAAGGTAGTGCCGGTTGAATATCTTGGTCAAATAGGAATTTCGTAATCGCAGGTGTTTTATAAGCAGCATCGGCAGCAACCGCAAGTGGCTTTTTCACTTTTTCCATTACCTTTTCAACAAGGGGTTGAAGCATATGACTATCATGAATATTCCCAGGTGTGACAATAGATCCAAGTATAAATCCATAGCGATCAGCTGCCGCATGGAATGAATAGGCAAACTGCTTCGTCCGTTCATCTTTTACATAGTAGCCACTTTCAGGGTCTGTCGTACTCTCTTTAATTTCCTTCATTTCCTCCTTATCAAATTTGTCTGGAGGAAATGGTTTCTTCCCATGATCAACTCGATCTTGGTTTAACTCTTCTTGAAGTTTTGCTTCATATGCACGAGTTTCTTTTCGTACCATCTTCTTTTCAAATTTGCGTTTATTCGCACTGGCTTTAACATGAGTTGAATCTATAAAAATATGATCGGCACTAAGTAATCCTTTATCTGCGATTTCTTTAAGAATTCTATAGAAAATCTGTTCAAAGATGTCGGTATCTTGGAAACGACGTTCATAATTTTTACCGAAGGTAGAAAAGTGAGGTACTTCCGAATGAAAACCGAAACCTAAAAACCATCGATAAGCCATATTTGTCTCGATTTCTTTTATTGTTTGTCGCATTGAACGAATGCCAAATACATATTGAACAAAAGTCATTTTGATTAATACAACTGGGTCGACACTTGGTCGACCTAAAGTAGAATATAATGGTTCTACTAGTGGATAGATGAAAGAAAAATCAATCGCCGCTTCAAGCTTTCTAACAAGATGATTCTGTGGCACAAGTTGATCAATAGTTATCATTTCAATTTGATCACGTTCATGATTATTGTTTTTCGTCATCATATCTATCACCTCTAGTAAATTTCACTGTAATTAATAATTATATTTTAAAATAAAAAAGACTGTAGGCAAACTCGAAATTTCGAGTTTGTCTACAGTCTGAAAGAATGCCCTTATAAAAGGGCATTCTTTCTTAGTCTTTTTTTAAAAGTTAATGGTATCTATGTGTAATCTTTAATTTCATAAATGGAAATTAACCCACTTTTTTTAGTACACGGTAATCAAAGTATAGTACAGAAGTTATTTTTGTAGCGTATTTCCCAATTTTACTCTTTGCAAACGTAAAGCATTGAGTACAACTGATACTGAACTAAATGCCATTGCAGCTCCAGCTACCCAGGGAGCTAGTAAACCTATTGCTGCAATTGGAATCCCAATTGTATTATAGGCAAATGCCCAAAATAAGTTTTGCTTGATATTTCTCATTGTTTTACGGCTCATTAAAATTGCATCTGCAATACTATTTAAATCGCCACGAATTAATGTAATATCCGCAGCCTCCATTGCAACGTCAGTACCTGTACCAATTGCCATGCCAATGTCCGCTGTTGCGAGTGCCGGCGCATCGTTAATACCATCACCTACCATTGCTACCCTTTTACCTTGATGCTGCAACTTATTAATTTCTTCTGCTTTACCTTCAGGAAGTACTTCTGCAATAACCGAGTCAACGCCAACCTCTTTTCCAATAGCATGAGCAGTACGTTGATTATCTCCAGTCATCATTATGACTTTAATACCCATGTTTTGTAGGCGAGATATAGCATCTTTAGATGTTTCTTTAATAGTATCTGCAACGGCTACTAAACCAGCATACTGTCCATTTATCGCAACTAACATAGCTGTTTTTCCGTTACTCTCTAGCTCCGCCATAGTTGGTTGAACTTTTTGGATATCAATACCGTATTGTTGCATCAATTTGCGTGTACCAATTACAACACCTTGACCTGAAACTGTTGCCTGTATACCATAACCAGGGATTGCCTCAAAGTATTGGACATGACCTAGTTCGATTCCTTTATCTTGTATACCTTGAACAATTGCTTGAGCCAATGGATGCTCAGATTGTTTTTCTGCAGCACCAACTAACGATAAAAATTTATTTTCATCGAGATTGGTATTTAAAAGAATATCTGTTAATACAGGTTTACCATGAGTTACTGTACCTGTTTTATCAACTACCACTGTATCAATACCTTGTGTTTGTTCTAGATGCTCTCCACCTTTAAAAAGAATTCCTAATTCAGCTGCACGTCCTGATCCAGCCATAATTGAAGTAGGCGTTGCTAAACCAAGTGCACATGGACAAGCAATTACTAGAATCGCAATTAATACTTCTAGTGCTTGCGTAAAATTACCTGGATTTATCAAGATGATCCATACTAAGAAAGTAAGAATAGCAATAGCTATTACAATAGGAACAAAAATCCCTGATATTTTATCTGCTAAACGTTGAATTGGCGCCTTAGAACCTTGCGCATCTTCTACTACTTTAATAATTTGTGCTAAAGCAGTATCTCGGCCAACTTTAGTCGCAGTCATTTTAATAAATCCATTTTTATTTATAGTCGAACCGTATAAAATATCGCCAGTATTTTTATCAACGGGTAGACTCTCACCAGTTAACATCGATTCATCAACTGCTGAAGTTCCTTCTAATACTTCACCATCCACAGGAATTTTTTCACCCGGTTTTACTAAGATGATGTCACCAGTGACTACTTCTTCTAACGGTATCTCCTTTTCAATACCATCACGAAGTACAATTGCATTTTTAGCTTGAAGTCCCATTAATTTTTTTATTGCCTCAGATGAACGTCCTTTTGCTTTTGCTTCAAATAATTTACCTAATAAGATAAGCGTAATTAATACAGCACTTGTTTCAAAATATAGTTGGGGACCATGATGTGTATCACTTCTTACGATAGTTTGGTATAAACTATAGAAATAAGCAGCTGAAGTACCCATAGCAACAAGTACATCCATATTTGCACTACCATTTCGAAGAGCTTTATAAGAACCCACATAAAACTGTTTTCCGATGATAAATTGAACTGGTGTTGCTAAAATCAATTGTACCCATGGATTCATTAATAATTCTGGAACATATAAAAATGATGTAAATGAAAAGTGTCCTACCATAGTCCACAATAACGGTAAAGATAAAATAGCTGAAATAATAAATTTACGCTGTTGATCTTTAATGTGTTTTTCTCGATAGTCCACATCTTGTTTGTCATCTTTCTTTTGGTGTGCACCATACCCTAAGTTCTCTACCTTTGCAATAATGTCAGAAATTGTTACTTCTATTGGATTAAATTCAAGTGTTGCTTTTTCAAGTGCTAAATTGACATTTGCCGTTGACACACCTGTGATTTTGTTCAAACCTTTTTCGATTCGAGTTGCACAAGCAGCACATGTCATACCAGTTATATCAAATTCTACTTTTTGTTTTACAACACTATATCCAAGAGACTTAATTTTCTTTTCGAAATCTTCTTCAGAAAGTTTTGAAGGATCATATTTAATAGATGATTTTTCAAGAGCTAAATTGACCGTTGCTTTTTCTACTCCATCCATTTTGTTGATCCCTTTTTCAATACGATTTGCACATGCAGCACAAGTCATTCCTTCAATTTGTATACTTGCTTCTTTAAAATTATTAGTCATGTTATTCACACCCATTCGATACCTCATAGGGGTATATATTTTTGAAAATTAGAGAGTGCTTAAAAGCACTCTTATTCTACCTCATATCCTTGATCTTCAATCGTCTCCTTGATTTTATCTAAAGAAACTTGTGATTCATTATACTGAATATCTACTTTAGCTTCATTTAAATTTACAATTACTTTGTTAACACCCTCTAATTTTCCAACACTTCCTTCAACAGCTTTAACACAATGACCACAAGACATTCCTTGAACATTTATAGTTACATTTTTCATATTTTTCTCTCCTTTTTTAGAATAAAATTTCAATTATACACTATAGGGGTATATAGAGCTGAAAAAATTATTTTTTCATGAGTTTTTGAATTGTTAATACTAATTCATCTAAAACTTCCTCTTCCCCTGCTGACAGGCGATCTACTACACAACCTTTTATATGACCTTCTAAAAGGATTTTCGCTACACTATTTAATGCTGATTGAGTTGCAGATAGTTGTGTAATTATGTCATCACAGTATACATCCTTTTCAATCATTCCTTTAATCCCTCTGATTTGCCCCTCTATACGATTTAAGCGAGTTGTTAAGTCCTTTTTAACACGTTCTGGATGATGACTCTTTCGACAAGACGAATCATTCCATGTATCGCAATTTACATCATTTACTAATTCGTCCATTATAAAACCTCCTATCTCGAAAAGATAATACCATACCCCGGTGTGGTATGTAAAGTTGAATTGATACATTATATGCATACTTAGTGTAGTTTGTTCTCAATCTTATAATCAAATTTTGCTCTTTAGCGCCATTTTACAAAATTAATTAAAATTTCATTTGTTTTCATAATAAAAGTCGAGGAATATTATAAAATTTAATATTTCCCGACTACCTTTAGTAAATTCAAAATAAAGTTAACTGGATAAAGCTATTTTCCCTAAAATTACTCAAACGTATACCAAATAACACAATAGGTATTTCGCTCAAATTTTCCTCGTAAAGCTTTTCTACCATGCTATATAAATCCTCAGGATTTGAAGTACCATGTTTTAAGGTAATACTTTTAGAATGTCTACCTTCTTCCCAGTGTTTTTTATAGACAATTGCAATTGTTCCAGCTCTTAAATTTTTATTAGTTAATCTACTACACAATAATTCAATCATTTTTTTTGCTAAATCCAGAATTTCTTCTGAATCAGAAGTTGGCTGGGAGAAGGTTTTTTCTTTTCCTATTGTCTTATCTCCTTTTTCTCTTATGGTATTTAGGTTATCAGAACCTTTACCTAGAGCTACTTTCTGAAGCCACTCTCCTCGAACACCAAGTATTAATTTTAAGTGAAGTGGATCGGCTTTAGCTAAATCTCCAATTGTGTATATATTATGTTTATTTAATTTCTCCTCTGTTTTTTTACCGCATCCGTGTAATTTACTTAACTTTTGTGGGTGAAAGAATGAACAAAACTGTAATTGTTCTAGATGAACATACCCAAAGGGCTTTTTTATATCCGCTGCCATTTTAGCTGATGTTTTAGTACTACTACAACCAATACTACATCCCAGAGTTAACTTAGCCCACAATATTTCTTGTATATACTTAGCTATTTTGATAGGCGCTGTTCCATTTGCAACTCTTTCTGTTATATCTACATACGCCTCATCAATACTAGCTATTTCAATGGGCCCTATTACACGTAAAAAATCCATAATTATTTTCGAATATCTACTATAAAGGGTATGGTCACGTTCTACAATAATTGCATTCGGACATTTTTTAAGTGCTTCATACATACTCATCGTAGTATATACACCCTTATCTTTAGCCTCATAACTAGCAGCAATTACCTTACCCTTATACTTATTATTTGGAGTTCCTCCAACAATAATTGGCTTATTTAATAATGAGGGATCTTCTGCTTGATGAACACTAGCAAAAAAGGAGTTCATATCCACTAGGAGAATTGTTCTTTTAGGCATAACGCGTTACCTACTCCTTAAGAAAAATCCTATTTCCAAACTGATTGTATTTACTTTTCATAATAACAAATATTTTTATCAATTAATAAAGAATAGCATTAAGCATAAAAAATAGCCCTTCTGCAAAACAGAATAAGGCTATATTAGTAATTTATATATATTACTATCTAAATTAGAAAAATGTTAATTATTATTAAAATTTAATACATTAGATATTCCAGCTTTTCTTAATAGAATTTTCAACGACTCATTTTCCTGTTGAGCTTTATACTCTCTTGAAATCAAATCTTGATTTGAAATAATTAAGCTCTTTATTTGTTGTTCAAGTTCAAATATTCTATACTCTAATATTTCTGTTTCTATTAAATGATTTTGTATTTTTTCAATAAATTCATTTAGCTCAACTAGTGATTTTTTTTGCCTTGTTAATCTATGTAAAGATAATATATCCTCCTTATCAACCTCAACAATACGACCATTGATGTATTTTTCAAGGGTATCTTTCGACTTGTATACACTACTTCGTGGAATTCCTGCTTTTTCAGCTATATTAAGTATATTTAACTTGTTATTTTTAATCTCTTTATATATCTCTTTTTGTTTTTCAATATTTTGTTGAATGTAATATTCTGCTTTAAACAGTTGTTCCTTTAATTTAGGACTTAATCCTTCATAATCACCGTTATTTATTTCTAACTTTTTCACTTCACTTATAACTATCTCGACTATATTTTTTTCAACCATTCACTACATTCCAGTACAAGTTCATCTACCTCTTTCAATTGTTTTAATATAGGTTCTAAATGAGGATTATCTTTAACTAGATTGGTTGTTCCGTTAATTTCTATTTGTTTTTTTAATAGTTCATATTCTGGAATAAACTTTTCATTAAAAAAATAGCTGAAAGCTTTTGATTGTATTTCAAATTCCCGTAGATATCGGGTGTCATTATCTGATACTTTCTTATTATGTTTTACAAGTTCGAGTTTTGTTATAAGTCTCCTATTAGTTAAATTGAAGTTTATAATATCAGGTACATGTGGTCTTAAATAAAACCATCTTTCTAATTGATTAAGCTTTTCCTGTCTTTCACATAACTTCGCCATAGCACTTGTACAAAAGCCAATTTCACTATCTAAAATAGGTGTATTTTGAAACACACTTATAATATGATTCAAATCTTTATAAATTTTTAATTTGTTTCTCTTTAAAAACTTATTTATAGTATTATATGCTTCAATATAATATGGATCATCTAGTTCTTTTCGAATTTCATCATCAAATATTCTTGTTTTTTCAGTTTCTAATAAATCACTTTGTTTCGAACTTCTCTTCAAAATTGTTTCTTCTATAATTTTATTATCATCTCTAAAATAATGCATGGTCATTTCTTCTTCTAAATGATTCATGTGTTTTTTTATCCATTGTAGATTTATCCCTGGTTTTTTTCTTAAATAATTGCAGACTGCTACTCTATACTGGTGGGCATTAACTTTTAAAAAAACTTTCCCAATATCTTCTGAGGTGAAATTTCTCATATTATTTACCAGATTATCTGTTACTTCTATTTTAGCAACTTGATTCATTTCAATTTCTGAAAGTGTATCCATTCCAATTATTTCCTGGTTCCTTATAAAAAATCTAAGTGAATTAGTACCCCAAGCAGTACTACTGTACGCACCACCTTCAGGGTTAGGGTATAAATATTTACTACCATTTTTTCTACGAATCTCACCCAATTCCTCCAATTTTTTATATGCCTTAATAGCTAATGATGTCATAAAAGTAATAGTCCATTTACCATCTTCAGTACCAGTAGTTTTATAAGTCCAAAATTCAAGTTTAACTGACTTTTTCTTTCCATTAAATATCTCTTCCTCTTTTAACCTTCCAATTTCAAGCAAGAGAGCTTCACCTATTCTTAAACCTATTTGTGAAAGAAGAATAATTAATCCAGCTGTCATTCTATCAACCAAATTAATATCTTCATTTTCTAAATCTCTAATTGCTTGTTGAAGTATCGCTTTAAACACTCTATCTGGTATATTTGGAGTTTTCCCATTTTCAATTTCATATTGTACCTTATGCATGTCTCTAGGAGTAAATAAGCTTCTGAGATCATTTAAATTAAATGCATTATCTTTATGTTCAATCTCTATAAGATATTCTTTAATGCTAAATTGTATATGATATCTATACCTTTCATATTCATATTTTTTAAGGTAGTTTTGAATAATTTGATCATAGATTGCAGTTGGAACTGTAATATGCACTTCATTTTCTAAGTATTTAATAAAATTCTTAATTCTACAATATTTACCATAAATGGTACTAGCCCGTATTTCCCCACTATATAATAGTCTTATTATTAATTTTTTTAAATAATACTTAAAGATATTAGATTTTAAATCATTAAATTTGTATATAGTATGTGTTTTTTTAATAGTCTCTTTTTTCATCAGGTTTGAAAAATCCCAATAATCGTCTCTAAAATTAATTCCTTCTACAATCTCATATGATATATCTAAATAATCACTTGTATTCAAATCTATTGCTTCGTTAAAACTTTCATTTTTCAAACTTGTCGTTAGTTTTGTTAGATTCATTAAAGAATATTCTCCTTTTGAAAATGCAAAATTTCTGTTAAATAAGAACCATATAATTCAACTAACGAATTATAATACCTTTTTTCATTTATAGTCTCAGCTTCTTCTTCTTTTTCATGATAAAAATTCATATACCTTTCAAATATATCCACTCTATCTGAGGAAGTTACAAATTTCCTACATGTCAAACATAAATATTCACTATCTACTGACCCTTCATATACCTCATTTTGCTTAATGCAGTTCTTGCTATTGCAAGCTCCTGCCCCTGACACTACTTGTTGTAATTTTTCTATTTCCATTTCATTATCAACAATACTTCCATCTACTTCTCTACCGCCTATAGTAATCATATAAGTAGCTTCTAAATAATCCTTGTCGAGTTGTTTTCTATAGGAATTAGCTGCAACCCTTGCTGTATTACCTGAAATCTGAGCAGCTATAGCTGGGGTAATATTACCAGACTCAACTTGCTTCCATGCACTATCTATAAAAGTATCTCTAGCATCATTGGGTTCGTATCGAGTTCTTATTCTGCCGGCTTTGTGAAGCGATTTAATGATATTTTTAAAATTCAACCTATATTTCGCGTAGACTCTACCTATCCTTCTATTTGACATTCTTTTAGTAGGGAACATTGTTAGAAATACGTATCCTTTATTGTCTAATGTTGCTTCATCATTATATTCCTCAGTAAGGTCTATAGCTTTTTGAATTAATTGGATATCTTCTACTAATAGATAGGTGGGAACACTTTCACCGTTGGATGTTTTTGATATATAGCTAATCTCACCTATGCCCATTGATTCACTAATTGACTTTATGCAGTCTCTTTTTAAATTGCAAATCTCTCCTAAACGGAGTTTAGTTTGACATGACAAGGAAAAAATAATGTTAATAAGTTCCGAATCAATTTGTTCATCAACAGTTTTTGAATTTTCTTTAAGCTTTATAAATTCATTTTTTATTTCTTTAAAATCATCCGCTTCAAATGGGTTTCCACCATCTAAACGACTAGTTTTCACTTTCAAATTTTGAATTGTTAGTTCTGGAATATTATATTTTTCTTGATAAAATCGTAGATACTGTTTAATCTGATTAATTGTTTGTAAATAAGTACTTTCCTTTAATGTTTCTCCCTTATTTGTTTTGCGATTTTTAAGTGTTACACAATAAAGTAAAAGAAAATCGTCAAGTAAGGATAGTTTATTATTGTAGAAAGTTGTGAGTTTCTCAAACTCCTTTCGATATTTATCAAATTCATTTAGGAAATTAATTAACCTTGGCACGACCCCTTTTAATACAGAATGGCTATTTTTATAATTCCAGATATATGTTTTCAATTCATCTCTTAGATACTTGTTTTTAACTTCTGTGAAATTAATATAATAATTACTCCTACTTAATTCAGAAGTAAATTTCTCTTTATTGTTTGGTACTACACACCATTTATTACTTAAAGGAATTGGTTCAAACGGTGAAAGAACTAATATTTCATAACCTAATTCTATATGAGTTAGCATTTTATTATAGAATAAGAAATCCCTACGGAATATACCTTTATCAAGTATACTGACACCATTTTTTTTTATAGATATTTCATCTATGTATAAATAAAATTTAATTAAGTAAGCACCAGAATTAAACGACTTAGCATTCACTTCTCTATCTAGTTTCTTAAAAAATTTATATTGTTTTATAAACTTAGAAGGATTAAAATATGCCAGTGTATTTAATTGCTGAATATCATCAACTTTTTCCGATATATCTTCCTTTATAAATACATCTCCTTTTAAACTCTCCTCAAAAAAGTAAAAAAAAGCTCGTGAACAGACGTGATTTATTCTTTCTTTTGGTGTTGTAAAAGAGTCCTCATAGACTAAATTACTAATACAATGTAAGGTGAATTGTTCAAATAATTTAAACAAGAAGGTGTTATTAGTGTTAAAATTTATATTTACCAACCGTGAGGCTACACTTTTTTTATCATCAATCAGTAATTGATAAATATTTTCAGGGTTACTACATTTAGGGTAATTAGTATAAAAAAAAGCACCTTCTCTAATCTTTGAATACGGTATTACATAGCGGACTTCTCTATTAATAAGTAAATGTTTAATTTTATTTATATTTTCTTCTTCTAATAAAAAATTATTAGCAACATAAAGGTAGAAATTTATTATCATATTTCTTATTACTTTTGAAAAATTATTGGTATTATCTTTAATTTCAATCATTTCATTTAACCGTTGCATCATATCACAGAATTTATACCAATTTATTTCGCTAGTGTTTTGAATCGGCTACACTAAGTTGGACAGATACTATAAGGGCTAGTAGACTTAACATACTAACCTAAGGGAGCGTGCTACTATGTCACGTCAACGTCG
>NZ_QJTJ01000038.1 GCF_003217295.1 Ureibacillus chungkukjangi | reverse complement strand
AGATCCCTCAAAGACGATGAGGTAGATAGGTTCGAGGTGGAAGTGTGGTGACACATGGAGCTGACGAATACTAATCGATCGAGGACTTAACCAAAATCTTGAATGCAATCAATGTCTTTATCCAGTTTTGAGAGAACAAACTTCTTTTAGAAACAAATAGGAACTTCGCCTAAGAGCGCAACGTCCATGTTGCAACGGCGAAGCCAGCACATCCATGTGCAAGTCTAGTGATGATGGCAAAGAGGTCACACCCGTTCCCATACCGAACACGGAAGTTAAGCTCTTTAGCGCCGATGGTAGTTGGGGGCTTCCCCCTGTGAGAGTAGGACGTCGCTAGGCTCAAGAAGTCGTTACTGATTTAGTCAGTAGTGGCTTTTTTATTTTTATTAAATATAAATTGAATATACTTACATAATGCTATAAAACTAAAACTCCTGCGCCTATTTGAGCTGCATTAGATCCAGAAAAAGCTTCTAACTATCCATTGAATAAGAAAGCTTAAATAGATGAAGGTAGCCCGATTAGAAGCACTTTTATGGCTACGAAGCCCGGAACTTCATATGAAAAATGTAAAAGGAACTCGAACAAAACTATAACCTCTACAAGCATTAAATAAGTGCTATATCAATCTAATTAGCAAGCCTTCCAAAACACTCGATCTTATCCGGAAATATTACATATATAAAATCAAGCAGCTGTATATAACAAGCTTGAGAATCACACCTTCATAAATCATCATAAGAAGTCTGTTCACCTAAATAACAATTCTCATACTCAAAAAGCATCTTCAGAAATCTGTAAAATTCCAAAAACAAAAAAGTTTTCTTAATTTTAAATTTTTTCAATTAAAATACTTGCATATTTTTTCTGAATACTTATAATAATAAATGTGCAGTAAATAAAAAATAAAAATATTATTGTTCCGAAGTAGCTCAGTGGTAGAGCAACCGGCTGTTAACCGGTTGGTCGTAGGTTCGAGTCCTACCTTCGGAGCCATTTTTTTGCCTAAAAACTATATTATTACAGTTAGAAAAATTTTAGAAAAAAACTTTATAAAAATAGTTGCACCAACATAAAAATGATGTTATTATAAATCTTGTCTTGTTCGATATGGACAAGTACACTATACATAGGATGGCCCGTTGGTCAAGTGGTTAAGACACCGCCCTTTCACGGCGGTAACACGAGTTCGAATCTCGTACGGGTCACCAATTTTAATTTAAAAGATAACACTTACCTATATCCTGGAGGATTAGCTCAGCTGGGAGAGCACCTGCCTTACAAGCAGGGGGTCGGCGGTTCGAGCCCGTCATCCTCCACCATAAGTGTTTATCCGGAGGGGTAGCGAAGTGGCTAAACGCGGCGGACTGTAAATCCGCTCCTTAGGGTTCGGCGGTTCGAATCCGTCCCCCTCCACCATTTTTGGGGTATAGCCAAGCGGTAAGGCAACGGATTTTGATTCCGTCATGCCCAGGTTCGAATCCTGGTACCCCAGCCATTTTCTTAATAACAATACATAGTCCAATCCTTTACTCAAATGAGTAGGGGATTTTTTTATTTCATTAAAAATCATTAAAAGTATATGCAATGTCAAAATGTAAATTTTCTATTTCTCCTCTATATTGGTGAATTTTTCGAATCAAGTAACTAATAATAAGTGAATAAATATTCAAAATTTTGTTGAGTTGAGCCATCTAGGCTTTTCCATATAAAATAGAGAATATCAACAAGGGGGTCATTATATGAAAAACAAACAAATATCAATTATTGGAGCACCATCTGACTACGGACAACAACGACGTGGGGTGGACATGGGACCGAGTGCAATCCGTTATGCAGATGTATCTGAACGATTAGAAGCTTTAGGTTATGAGGTTAAAGACGAAGGTGACATCATTGTTAAAAGAGCAGTGAGTAATACACAGCTGGATACTAATTTAAAAAATTTAAAAGAAGTTGTGGAAGTATGTACACAGCTTTCAGATAAAGTTTCGGAGGTTATTGACCAAAATAGATTCCCATTAGTATTAGGTGGCGATCATAGTATCGCGATAGGGACACTTGCTGGGTTAGCTGCACATTATAAGAACCTAGGTGTTATTTGGTATGATGCACATGCTGATCTAAATACGCCAGCAACCTCTCCTTCAGGGAATATCCATGGTATGCCGCTTGCTGTTAGTATTGGTCTAGGTGATGAGCGATTAGTTCATATTGGTGGAGCTATGCCGAAAATTAAACCAGAAAATATTATTATTATCGGAGCTCGTTCAGTGGATCCAGGGGAAAGAGAGTTAATTAGTGAAAAAGGCATTAAAGTATATACAATGCATGAAATTGACCGAATGGGTATGACGAGAATTATTGAAGAGTCAATTGCTTATCTAAAAGAAAGAGATGTAGATGGCGTTCATTTATCTTTAGATTTAGATGGAATTGATCCTTTATATACTCCTGGAGTTGGAACACCGGTACCAGGGGGAATCACATACCGAGAAAGCCATTTAGCGATGGAAATGTTGGAGGAGGAAGGAATTATTACTTCTGCAGAATTTGTTGAGGTAAATCCAATTCTCGATGAACGAAATAAGACGGCTGACGTTGCTGTTGCTTTAATGGGATCACTATTTGGAGAAAAGCTTGTGTAATTTAGTGTTTTCGGCTCTTGAATTTTTTGGGAAAATATACTAATTTATAATCTTAGGGATAAAAATTTTATATAATCTCTCAATATACGCGAAACTTTTTTTAAAGTTTCGCGTAAATAATAATAAGCCGTAAAGGTGGAGAGGAAAACATAAATGGATGCGTTAGTGAACAAAAGAATAAAGCAAGTGCTAAAAGGTGATCAAAACGCATTTTCAGATATTGTGAGCCTCTACCAGCACAAGTTATACCAAATATGCTATCGTATGCTCGGCAACAAGCAAGAAGCGGAGGATATCTCACAGGAAGCATTTGTACGTGCATACATAAACCTTCATACTTTCGATCAAAAAAGAAAATTCTCAACATGGCTTTATCGAATTGCCACGAATCTCTGTATTGATCGAATTAGAAAGAAAAAACCAGATTATTATCTAGATGCAGAAGTTGCAGGGACGGATGGATTGAATATGTACTCGCAAATTGCATCAAGTGAACAGCTACCAGAGGAAACAGTTCAACAAATGGAGCTGCAGGATCGAATACAGTATGAAATCAGCAGGTTGTCTGATAAATATCGTTCAGTCATCGTCTTAAAATATATAGAAGAATTATCATTACAAGAAATTAGCGAAATCTTAGATATGCCTTTGGGAACAGTTAAAACACGAATTCATAGAGGGCGTGAAGCACTAAGAAAGCAATTAAACAATCTGTAGGAGGGTAACCGCATGAGTACGTGTCCACAATACATTGTTGACTATATGCACGAATATTTAGATGGCGAGATTAGTCGTGAACATGAACAACAGCTGAAGAAACATTTACAAATGTGCTCTGATTGTAGACAACATATGCACGAGTTAAGTGACACGATTGCTTTTGTTAAGAGTGCAGCACATATTACAGCACCTCCACATTTTGAGGAAGAAGTAATGAAGCGTCTACCTAAAGGGAAAAATCGCGTAGGCATACAAAGATGGTTGAGACGACATCCGATTGTGGTCGCAGCTGCTGTGTTCTTCTTGTTTATGAGTGCCACGATGTTAAGCAGTTATTCAAATGATGAATTTTCGGTTACAAAACAACCGAATTTAATAGTAGAAGGGCAAACTGTTATTGTGCCTGAAGGAGAAGTCGTTAAAGGCGACATCGTTGTGAAAAATGGTGACCTAATCATTGAGGGTGAAGTTGATGGTGATGTGGTTGTTATTAACGGTCAATACATGGCCTCTACTTCTGTTGTAACAGGGCAAATAGAGGAAATTAATCAGGTATTTGAATGGTTATGGTATGAGACGAAAGCAATGGCAAATGACTTTGTGAACTTTTTTAAAGATTGATGGAAAGCATATTTAATATGAAAAAGAAAAGTCTGCTCGTGAAGGGTGGGCTTTTTTACTTTTAGAAAAGCTTTATAAGTTGGAACTATGGTATACTATTTTTAGTAAAAAGACTAAATCTTTGTTGCTGAAACAGGTTCATTTAAAAGGAATAAAGAAGACAAATTGCGGCGAAAGTTTCCTACATTTATTGCTTTTTTTAGGCAATAATAAAGAGACTAGCAATTATTGCTCGAGTCATATTTGAATTTGTTTAACATTTTTCTAGTTTTCCGTAATAACGCCATGATGTAATTGATATAAATGAAATAGCAAGGAAAAAGTGGGGGATGCCACGTGCAGATTATCGAGCAGTTTACAGACTTCACGCCTGTAAATATTGTGTTTAGCATATTAGACGTACTATTAGTTTGGTACGTGATTTATAAATTATTAACCCTCATTAAAGGAACGAAAGCTGTTCAGTTATTAAAAGGGATATTCGTCATTATCTTCGCTAGGTTTGCAACAGTCGTTTTCGGTTTAGATACCCTCGGTTGGTTCCTACAAGAAATAATTGACTACGGTTTTTTAGCCATCATTATTATCTTTACCCCTGAAATCCGAAGAGCGCTGGAACAATTAGGCAGAGGTAAAATATTCCAACGTTCAACTGGTCAATTAGAGGATGAGCAAACTCGGTTAATAGAAGCCATGAAAAAGGCCGTAAGTTATATGGCGAAACGTCGTATTGGTGCCCTAATTTCAATTGAAAATGAAACAGGCTTAACAGAATATATTGAAACCGGTATCAAGTTAAATGCTGAAATAACATCAGAGCTACTTATTAATATTTTTATCCCCAATACGCCACTCCATGATGGTGCAGTGATCGTACAAAAGGATAAGGTCATTTCGGCTGCTTGTTATTTACCATTATCGGAAAGTACCTTTATTTCAAAAGAACTAGGAACACGTCACAGAGCTGCAGTGGGGCTAAGTGAGGTAACCGATGCCATTACAATTGTAGTGTCTGAAGAAACTGGTGCTATTAGCTTAACTCGAAATGGTAATTTATATCGAAATCTTTCAATAGAGGAATTCGAAACACATTTAAGAAAATTGTGGTTTGGACCTGAACAAGATTCAGATTTTGCCTCTAAGTGGACTTGGAGGGGGAAAAGAAATGGATAAACTATTTGATAGTTATTGGGCTTTACGTGTAACTGCCCTCATCTTAGCCCTACTACTCTTCTTTTATGCGAAGGCGCAATTAGATGATGGGCAAACCTCCCCGTCAAATGCACAGCTAGATATTATTACAGATGTACCTCTAGAGGTATACTATGACACCGAAAATTTAATAGTTTCCGGGTTGCCAGAAACCGTTGACGTGACCATCGAAGGTCCAATGCCAATAGTACTACAAACAAAGTTGTCAAAAGACTTTAAAGTGTTCGTTGACCTAAATTCATTGGTAATTGGTGAACACCGAGTTACAATTCAACATGAAAACTTTTCACCTAAGCTGGAAGTGACCATTGACCCAAAGGTGATTGATATTGTAATTGAAGAAAAAGTTACAGAAGAAGTAAAAATAGAGCCAGAAATGAATAATCGTTTAATAGCTGATGGTTATGAGTTAATTGGCATGTCAGCTGATCCAAGTACCGTTTTTGTAACAGGTGCTAAAAGTGTAGTTGAAAGCATTAGCTATGTAAAAGCAACGGTCAATAGTGATGAAGGAATTACAGAGTCCTTTGATCAAGAAGCAAATGTGAGGGTGCTTGATAGTAACTTGAATAAACTCGATGTTACTATTGACCCTGAGGTTGTTAAAGTAAATGTTGAGGTAAAACAGTATAGTCGAAAAGTACCTCTAACTATAAAGCAAACGGGCACTCCGATGGATGGAGTTACAATCAATAGTGCTAGCTCTCAGACTAAAGTCATTGAATTGTTTGGTCCAAAATCAATTATTGACCCTATCACAAGATTAGAAGTAGAATTTGACATATCAGAAATTCAAGAATCTGGTGTTTATGAAGTGAAAGTGCCGTTACCTAACGGAGTAGCAAAGCTCTCAAAAAATTCAATTGAGGTACAAGCTAACGTTACAAAGGCAGAAACTGAAACTGAAACGGAAGATGAGACAGCTCAGGGACAAGACCCTGAACCTGGACGAACAGAACCAGAGGAAGTAGAAGTAGAAGAAGAAACAAATGCTGGAGAAACAACTCCAGAAGATGAAACACCTGCTGACGAAGACAACAATACAGAATAGCAAATTCTTAAGATTATTTATAAAAGCATAAGATTTTGTATGTGAAACATGGAATGTCTAGCATTGAAGGAGAGAATAAGTAATGGGAAAATATTTCGGAACTGATGGCGTACGTGGTGTAGCCAATTCAGAGTTAACACCTGAACTAGCGTTTAAACTAGGTCGTGTTGGTGGATACGTACTTACTAAGCATGCAACAGAACGCCCAAAGGTTATTATTGGACGAGATACAAGGGTTTCTGGACATATGCTAGAGGGAGCATTAGTTGCAGGCCTACTTTCAATCGGAGTAGAAGTGATGCGATTAGGTGTAATCAGTACTCCAGGTGTAGCGTATCTTACACGTGTAATGAATGCAGATGCAGGCGTTATGATTTCCGCTTCTCATAACCCAGTAGCAGATAATGGTATCAAATTTTTTGGTCCAGATGGGTTTAAATTAACTGATGCACAAGAAGCAGAGATAGAAAATTTGATCGAGCAAGATAACGATACATTACCACGCCCAGTCGGAGGCGAATTAGGAGCAGTAAGTGACTACTTCGAAGGCGGACAAAAATATCTTTCATACTTAAAACAAACAGTAGAAGAAGACTTCTTAGGAATACATGTGGCTTTAGACTGTGCTCATGGTGCAACATCTCAGCTAGCTACACATCTATTTGCAGATTTAGAAGCTGATATTTCATCAATGGGCTCATCGCCTAATGGTTTAAATATTAATGATGGCGTAGGGTCAACTCATCCGGAAAAACTTGCGGCCCTCGTTTTAGAGCGTGGAGCAGATGTCGGTTTAGCGTTTGACGGAGATGGTGATAGACTGATTGCAGTTGACGAAAAAGGACAAATTGTCGATGGTGACCAAATCATGTTCATTATCGGAAAATACTTAAACAGTAAAGGTCGCTTAAAGAAAAATACAGTTGTATCAACTGTTATGAGTAACTTAGGCTTTTATAAGGCAATTGAGGAAAACGGGATGACGAGTGTGAAAACTGCCGTTGGAGATCGGTATGTTGTAGAAGAAATGCGTGCTAATGAGTATAACCTTGGTGGAGAGCAATCAGGGCATATCGTATTCTTAGATTTCAATACAACTGGTGACGGCTTACTAACTGCTATTCAGCTTGTGAATATCATGAAAGCAACAGATAAGCGCTTATCAGAGCTTGCAGCTGAAATGACAGTATTCCCACAAAAACTAGTTAACGTACGTGTGGTAGACAAGCATGCTGTTACACAAAATGAAAAAGTAGCAAAGACAATTGCGGAAGTTGAAGCAGCGATGGCTGGAAATGGTCGAGTATTAGTACGACCATCTGGTACAGAACCACTTGTTCGTGTAATGGTGGAAGCTTCTACTGAAGAAGAATGTGAAAGCTATGTAAACAGAATTTCAGACGTTGTACGTCAAGAATTAGGACTAGCTGATTAACCGAAAAACAATGCCGGTAAACGAACTCTTCAAAAGGAGTTTGTTTACTGGTTTTTTAGTTTTTACTTCCTTCATTCTTTGTTTATTTGTCGAATAAAAGGGAAATAGTAAGTCTGAAAGGAGTGATATCAATGGCAAAAGTAGCCACATTAATTACAGATCTATTTGAGGATATTGAATTTACAAGTCCAAAGGAAGCATTACAAGAGGCTGGTCATACCATAGTAACGATTGATAAAGAGGGAAATAAAGCGGTTCGCGGTAAACAAGGTGAGGTTCGAGTTGAAATCGATTATGGGATTGATGATGTAAATCCTGATGATTTTGATGCGTTATTCATTCCAGGAGGTTTCTCACCAGACCTACTAAGAGACGATGATCGTGTGGTAGCATTTGCGAAGAAATTTATGAGTGATATGAAGCCAGTATTTGCAATTTGTCATGGACCTCAGCTATTAATTACGGCTAGATCATTAGAAGGCCGCGATATTACTGGATATAAATCAATTCAAGTAGACCTAGAAAATGCTGGGGCAAAGTTCCATGATGAAGAAGTTTTTGTATGTCAAAAACAACTAGTTTCAAGCCGTACACCTAAGGACTTACCAGCATTCAATCGTGAAATCGTAAATTTACTAAAAGAAAAAGAGCTATAGTTAAAATAAATCAATTTTCTTTTTTAACTATCCACTAGAGGCCCGCTCGAACCTCTAGTGGAATTTTTTTCGGACTATCTGTAAGCCTAGTTTATCGTTGGAATGAGGAGCTTTAGGCAAACAATAAAAACGAATAAAATATCTGAAATTAGGAAATATGCGTGGATGATTGACGATTAGAAGCATATTCTGTATGATGAAGGTGCTTGAAAAAAATATTTTGAAGAATATTCCAATTTCCTTCAAATTTTCAAGCTAGCGCATCACTAGGAGGGAAGAATAAGCGCGATACAAGTAAAACGGAAAACAATTATAGCGCCTGAGCTAAGGAAATCGGACGGAATTTTAATCCTTAGTTGACGAGGTGGAGGATTATCGAATTTTCGGCGGATACCTCCCGATCGAATGCCCGGTCGATAGTTTCGTTTTAAAACGTAGAAGTGATTCTATGGACAGAAAAACGAAAAGGCAAATAAAACAAAGAAACAATATCAAAATTTAGAGCTAAACAGGTGTTGTTGAATTAGACAGAATTCTTGCACTGTATTTGAAGCTCATTTCTTTAACATTGACTTTTTGGTATTGCTTTTAACGGAGGATTTTAGATTATGTGTGGAATCGTAGGATATAATGGTGAACTTGATGCAAAGGAAATTTTACTAAAAGGATTAGAGAAATTAGAATACCGCGGATATGACTCAGCTGGTATTGCTGTTCGTAATGACGAAGGGGTAACAGTGTTCAAGGAAAAAGGTCGTATTGCAGATTTACGTACAGCGGTAAACGATGATGTAGCTGCAACAATCGGAATTGGTCATACACGTTGGGCAACTCACGGTGTACCAAACCAACTAAACGCTCACCCTCATCAAAGTACTACAGGTCGTTATACTTTAGTGCATAACGGGGTAATCGAAAACTATCACCTATTGCAAAAAGCCTACCTAAAAGGTATTCAGATGCAATCAGATACTGATACAGAAGTAATTGTGCAGCTAGTTGATTTATTTGCAAAAGAAGGATTATCAACAGTTGAAGCATTCCGTAAAACATTATCTTTATTACACGGTTCATATGCTCTTGCGTTACTAGACCAAGAAGATGAAGAGACAATTTACGTAGCAAAAAATAAATCTCCATTACTAGTAGGTGTAGGAGATGGCTTTAATGTTGTTGCTTCTGATGCAATGGCAATGCTACAGGTAACAGACCAATTCGTAGAGCTACGCGACAAAGAGGTTGTATTAGTGCACCGTGACAAAGTTGAAATTTCAACTTTAGATGGAACACCTGTTGAGCGCAAGCCATATAAAGCAGAGCTAGATGCTAGCGACATCGAAAAGGGAACTTACCCTCACTATATGTTGAAGGAAATGGATGAGCAGCCAGCTGTTGTTCGTAAAATTATTCAAGCATATAGCAATAATGATGAAGATTTAACAATCGATGACAATATTTTAGAGGCGATTAACCAAGCGGATCGTTTATATATTATTGCTGCTGGAACTAGTTACCATGCAGGCTTGATCGGAAAACAATATTTCGAAAAAATTGCAGGTATCCCTGTAGAAGTTCACATTTCAAGTGAATTTGGCTATAATATGCCACTTCTATCTGAAAAGCCTTTATTCATCTTTATTTCACAATCAGGTGAGACAGCAGATAGTCGTCAAGTACTTGTGAAGGTAAAGGAAGAGATGGGCTACCCAGCATTAACAGTAACTAATGTTCCTGGTTCTACACTTTCTCGTGAATCAGACTATACATTGTTACTACACGCAGGTCCTGAAATTGCTGTAGCCTCTACTAAAGCGTATGTGGCACAAGTTGCTGTACTGTCGATTGCTGCTTATGTTGCAGGTAAAGCGAAAGGGAAAGATCTAGACTTTGACTTAAAACAAGAATTAGCAATCGCTGCTAACGGTATTCAGACAATGGTTGACTCGAAGGAAGAGCTAGAGCAAATTGCTGAAGACTATTTAAAAATCGCACGCAATGCGTTCTTCATCGGACGTAACCTAGACTTCTATGTAAGTTCAGAGGGTGCATTAAAACTAAAAGAAATTTCCTACATCCAAGCAGAAGGATTTGCTGGTGGGGAGTTAAAGCACGGTACAATCGCTCTAATCGAAGAGGGAACACCAGTATTCGCTTTAGCAACACAAGAGCAAGTATCATTGAATATCCGTGGGAACGTAAAAGAAGTAGTAGCACGCGGAGCAAACGCATGCATTATCTCAATGGAGGGCATCGAGGAAGAAGGCGACCGCTTCGTCATTCCGAAGGTTCACCAATTACTAACACCACTAGTTTCTGTAGTACCACTACAACTAATCAGCTACTACGCAGCATTACACCGTCGCTGTGACGTTGATAAGCCAAGGAATTTGGCCAAATCTGTTACTGTGGAATAAGGGTGTCTTGAGAGCTATAGTGTGATGTTGAATGACAAAAAAGTCGGGAACTGGACAAAAAAGTTGGGAACTGGACAAAAAAGTCGGGTACCGAACAAAAAAGTTGGGAACCACTAAAACAAAAAAGCATGGCATTTGCCATGCTTTTTTAAAATTGTTTTCTAAATTATTATTTGAACAGTTTGCTGAAATACTCCAGATTGTTCAGATCTTCAATCATTTCATCATTACTCGGAATTATTCGACCGATTGCGTGCGATTCATCATGTACATAAGTAGATGATTTTGTCATTCCTTCATTAACGAGTTGAACTATTTCATCCGTGAATTTAATTTTATTAAGTCTTTGCGTTTGTACGGCTGAATCAAAACGTTCAACAACGCCATTTAATAGTAATTCCTCTACTGCTCTTTCCCATGATTCTCTTAATAGCATGTACCATGTTTTAGCATTCCGATAGTAGATATCAGGATCTAATTGACTTTCTTGCTTCTTTAATTTTGGCAATTCATTTTTTAAGTACCCTATTCTTTTACTTGTTGATAGGGTTATCCAAGGCATTTCTGGTTTTGCAATACCTGCTCTTTGTCCATGTCTTCTGATTGAACAATAGGATGCATTTACTTCATATAACTTAGCATATTTTTGAAGTGTATGAAGAAATACAATATCATGCGTAAAAATGATTACTTGACGTCTTTTTGCTTCTACAATTAGCCGCTTAGCTACATAATCTCTCCTACTGTGATCTAAAGATGAAACGGGATCATCGAGAATAATTCCTCCATTTGAATGCATAGATGAAATTTCAGCAAGGAAAAATGCTAATGATAAAACTTTTTGTTCTCCTTCACTAAGTATTTCATTTATATTTATTTTTGTACTAGATTCCAATGAAAGTTTTAATGTGGTTTTCCCTTTAACTCCCCTACTATTAAGCTTAAATAGAATGTGCTCTCTTCTAAGTTGCTTTAATTCATTTTCAATTTCCTCCTTAAATTTATCGGTCAACAATGAGTTAGATAATTCATTATATTTTCTTGTTAGCTTTGTTGTATCCAATGATTTTATAGCTTTATCAAACTTGTCAACTTGCTGAAGAGTTTTTATTAAATTATAAACATCTTCAATCCTTTTGAAGACTTGTTCCTTTGAAATTAACTCGTACTGTTCTGCTTTTAATTCAGCAGAATTGTCCTGTTGAACTAGTGATTTTAAGTGTTCCAATTCAATACATTTTACTTGCAACCAATCATCAAGTTCTTTTATTGGGAATGATTCTAATAATGGAACATCTTCCAATTCAATTCGAATATCATTCTCCACGCTTTGCAATTGAGCAACGATTTTCACAGCAGATTGTATAAACAATTCAATTTTCATATCTAATTCAGGTGAATCAATATATAGATAAGTACGAACAGAGGAGTCGGTTACTTTAGTAAAAGGAAGGAGTTTGAATTTAGAAAGTAATTGTCGCCTTTCCTCATGCAGTTGACGTGTTTCTTGGCTAATGCTGTCATTCATAAATTCTTCAAAACGCGTTAAGCGTATTCGAGCATCTTCTTTTAAGTCTTGTTGGCATAATAAACATTTTGCATCATTTTCTACGTTAGGAAATGCATGTTGAGGATATGCAATTTCATGATACTGTTTTGCCGTTTGCCAAAGTTTTTTCCATGGATTGCTACCAACTTCATTTAACGGTTGTTCTTCGAAAGCTTCATGAGTTAACGCTTCTAAGGTTGCTTTTGAATCAAGATATCGCTGATTTAAAAAGATGAAATCTTTAACTTTCCCATTAGATAATTCTTGATTTATATTTTGTAGGGTATTTTTCAAATTTGTAATATCGCTTATATTTCTTTGAAGTTCCTGAGCTACTTTAAGCGGATTTGAATGGCTTAGCACTTTTAAATCGCTTGAAATTTGTTCTAGCCTAGTCTGATCTTCCTTGGTAAAAATACAATTACCTCGTACATCTTTATCTTTAGTCTGGTATGTAATGGAATTTATAAAATTTTCCACCTTAGAAGAACTAGTTAATTCGTTAAAAGTCGGCATTGTTTTTAAAAGAGCTTCTTTTGACAGTAATAGTCTGTGTCTTATTTCTGTTTGAAGCGTAGCAAGTACATCGAAAATTTTAAATTCAGTTGGAATAAATACAACTTCATTTTCAGATTGTGCATAAACCCTCGCACAATCAGTATCAAAAATACTAATGGATGTTAGCTGTGATTCTGGCGCGGTATTTACAATTCTCTTAATTATGTTTTCTGAACCATTTTGTTGCGTATAAATATCCGCTGTGCTGGTTGCTGTCCCTGATTTATAGATATTTGGATAGATTTTTGTTTTTTCATCAACCGCCCGACAAGCCTGCTTTAAAACCTTTGCATAACTGGATTTACCAGCCGAGTTTTCACCATAGATAACAGTTAATCCATCTGGTGAGAATTGAATCCCATATTCTGAGTCGATGGCTGCAATATGTTGAAGATTTTTTAAAGATGTGATCTTAACTACATCTTTAGGATTTTTATTAGGAATATGACTTTCCTCTAAAGGAGTAATATTGAAATTTTTATCAGTAAAACCGTTTTCATAAAGGATATTATCTATCACTTCTTTTAATTCCTCAGAATCAAGTACAGATTTTTGATATAGTCTTCTAATTAAATCGTTTTGCCATTTGGGAAGTTGCAATGACCATTCCCAGATATGATTATTTAGTTCCATATAATACCTCCCTTTGACATTAACATAACCCATTCAACAAAAGAGGACAATACAATTTTTGGAAATTCTTAAATCCATAACTCATAAAAAGTTATTTTTACTGTGCCTTTGCTAATTGAAAATTATTAAAGGAGATTTAAAAACATTTATAGAAAATAGAAAGAATAATATCGTCAGGGGGTATGTAATTTGTATATTGAAAAAGTTAGGATAACTATTAAATCATTGGGCGACGAACAATACAATGAATTTATTTTAAAACTGAGAAACAAGCTCAAATACAAATTTGGAATCGATACAAAACCCTCTGAATTGAAAAAACAAGTAGATAATTTTCTTAATAACAAGACCGAAAAAATATCAATTCGTTATCTTGAAGCATATTTATTAACATTAAACGATCTATCAGTGAATGGTGGTATTAAAGCAATTGTTGAAGGAAAACTCACATCAGCAAATTCATGGAGAGATTTGTTAATACTTGCAACCCAGGATCAGCCACTCCCATTAGGTGTTAATGTTGATGTATTAGATGAAGTATTAATAAAAGATATCAAATCGCTTTTTACCAATATAATAAAATACTGTGCAAATGAAAATAAAGAAGTTTTTCGACATAATATACATACTGTTAATCAATTTCTCTCAATAAAAAAGGACTTGGAACAATAAATCCAAGTCCTTTTTGTTGCCCTTCTTTAGGGAAAAATTATTTTTGGTAAGTTGTAATTTACATTTTATGTTCTGAATATATATATAGATGTAGATTATGATTTACAACAAATTGAATAAAAAAATATTTTACTTGGAAAAAAGTAAATAAAAACATTTATTTTTTTCTTTTTACAATTTTTTTGCTGTATTTTAATTGGAAAATTTTATGGCAGGTATGGATAAGCTTTTGTACCTATGATAGGAAGGGACATGATTAAAGTAGGAGTGATGATTATGGCAAAGCGAAAAACTGGATTAACCGAAAAGAAGATTGCAGAAATGGAAAAAGAAGGTCGGGGTCAGGGGTCAGGAGAAAATTATAAACCTTGGATTAATATTCAAGATTTCCCCTCTAATGGATTAGTGACAAGAAGCAAAGGATGGAAAACAAATCGAATTCATCATTTCCTGTCTAAATTAGAACGGGATTACTTTTATACCCTTGAATGGAATCCCTCTGTTGTTGATGTAAGAGAACAATTTCCGCTTACACGTGAGGATACACTGTTTATCGCTGATAATAAAGGTATAAATCATCCAACAGATCCTAAATCGCAAATTCCAATTGTGATGACGACCGATTTCTTGATTACACTTTCAAACGCAAACGATACAACACATGTTGCTCGAACAGTAAAACCATCAAAGGAATTGGAAAATGAGCGAACAATTGAAAAGTTCGAAATTGAACGGACCTATTGGGAGCAACAAAACATCGACTGGGGCATTATTACAGAAAAAGAATTGCCAAAGAACATGATTGAAAATGTTGAATGGCTTCATTCTTCCTATTTTGAAATTGAAAACTTGCCGTATTCCATTCTTCGAAATTATGCAGAACAAATGAAGAATTTTATAAGGAAATATAACATTTCCATTATCGAACTAGTTACTGAATTCGATCAAAGATATCAACTAGAAAATGGGACGGGCTTAGAAATTTTAAAGCATTTAATTGCACATCAAGAATTGGAAGTTGATATAAATCAAAAAATTTTTACCCATCTATGGGTAGAAGATGTCTTTAAATTGGATTCTTAAAAAAGGAGGAAATCAATGTTTGTAATCAACGACATAATTAGTTTTGTAGATGCAAATAACGAAAAACAGATTGAACGAATTTTATGGATTGATGAAGGTAATGTGATTTGTTACACAATTAATGTGGAGAAGACAAACGCTTTACCAATTAAAAGAAAAGTAACAGATTTAAATCAAATGTTTACCGAAAAGTTATTATCATTCGTTGATGGCGAACCTTATAGCTTTATCTATCAAATTGAAGATCAAATCTCCGAGAAAAATAAGCAATTACGAGATGAACGGTGGGAATGCATCGAACAATTGGTGTTGCAAGAACCAGATATATATGAAAGCGCGGAAAGAGGGCAAAAAATTAAAGCCGCTATGGTTAACAAAGGAAAGACGAAACGCCTTCTTTATAAATATTTGGTTCAATATTGGCAAAGAGGCAAAGTGAAAAATGCATTGTTGCCAGATTATAAAAACTCTGGTGGCAAGGGGAAAGAAAAAGTTTTCAAAGACAAGAAGAACGGCAGAAAGAGAAGGTTTGAACCCA
Source organism: Ureibacillus chungkukjangi (assembly GCF_003217295.1). Classification (GTDB taxonomy): domain Bacteria; phylum Bacillota; class Bacilli; order Bacillales_A; family Planococcaceae; genus Ureibacillus; species Ureibacillus chungkukjangi. Next base: position 10,694 of record NZ_QJTJ01000038.1, on the reverse strand, counting down.
TCATAGGAGATGGAATTATCATCTCTGATGAAATCAAAAGAATCTTCGAAGTTAGCATAAAAAGATACTATCATACAGCTAAACAAAATCCATTATCAACTACCTACAACCAAATGTTGAAGACATTTTTTGTTGCCGATTGCCGATACGAAAATGGAGTTGAAAAGCCGATTCTCCAAGAGCAAGATAAACTTCCAACACTTCGCCAATTTAAGTTTTGGTATGACAAGACGTATAACACAGAAGAGAAACAACGGAAAAGAAAAGGTAACCGTAAATATGAATTGGAGCATCGAGCCGTATTGGGAACATCAGTTGGCGATTTATATGGACCTGGAACCAAATATCAAATTGATGCAACCGTTGCAGATGTCTATATCGTTAGTTCATTTAATCGAAACTGGATTATCGGTCGCCCAATCATCTATGTTGTCATTGATGTGTTTAGTCGAATGGTCGTTGGACTATATGTGGGGCTCGAAGGTCCTTCTTGGTTTGGAGCAATGATGGCACTTGCTAATACTGCCAGTGACAAAGTTTCCTATTGTAAAAAATACGGGATTGAAATCCAGAAAGAAGAATGGGATTGTCATTACCTTCCGCAGACGCTACTTGCCGACAGAGGCGAATTAGAAGGTTATAACGTTGAAAGATTGATTTCTGCATTCAATATGAAAGTAGAAAATACGCCACCGTATCGAGCAGACTGGAAAGGGATTGTTGAACAGCATTTTAGAATTCTAAATGCACGAGGTATCAAACCTTTCCTTCCTGGTGTTGTTGATACAGAGGTAAAGGTCAGAGGTGAAAGGGATTATCGGTTAGATGCAACGCTGACCTTAGAGGAATTTACAAGTGTCATTATTCGATGTGTGCTTTATCACAACAATCATCATTATTTAAAAAACTATAACGAGGATGAAATGATGATTGAAGACGAAGTTCCACTTATCCCGAAAGAATTATGGAATTGGGGGATTAAGAATCGTTCTGGCAAACTTCGCTCCTATTCAGAAGATATTGTAAAACTTCATCTCCTTCCTACCGCCAATGCCAGAGTCACGTATAAAGGTATTGAATTTAAGAAAATGAGGTTCAGCAGTGAAACAGCACTAAAAGAAAACTGGTTTGGGGAAGCAAGAGAAAAAAGTTGGAGAATCCCGATATGTTATGACCCACGTGATATGTCACACATTTACCTACCCAGCGAAGATGGTAGAAGTTATGAAGTGGCAACATTACTTGACCACCATAAGAAGTACGAAAGCAAAACAATGGAGGAAGTCGAATACTACTTTGCATATCAATCATTAAACTATCAAAAGCATGAGCATGAGGAAAGGCAACAAAAGGCAGACCTAGAAAGCGATATCGAACACATTGTTCGAAAAGCAGAAGCAAATTTAAACAAAGAAAAAATCGAAATCAGCAACAACCAGAAAGTCAAAGGGATACGGGATAATCGAACGATGGAAAAATCTGAGAAAAGAAAAGGAGAGGCTTTTTTACTAGCAGATGGACAACCAATCGAAAAACAAGCTATTTCAGAAGACGTATTGGAGACGCCTAAACAAGTATCTTCATTAAGTGAAAAGTTACGCCAAAAACAAAAGGAGAAGTTGAGAAATGCAAGAATTGGCAACTAAAGAAAAACAACTTTCGCATGATTCAATCGTTGATGCAATTTACAGTGAACAGATTATTCAAGACTATAACGCTAATCCATTAATCGAGGCACTTCCTCCTGTTTTTACAGAGGACGATGTCATTGAGCAGATATCCGTTTTCCCACCATTTGATGAATCGGAACGAACTTTAAGTCCAAATTATCGATTTCACTGCATCCAAAGACTATTTCAATATTTTCAGCCATTTGAAAAACATCTGGATTTGGAGCAACGTATTTCAAGGGCTATTCGTCAAGGGTATTTGCATCGTAATCCATTTCAAAAAGAAGAAGTCACGAGGGTACATGAAAGTTATCAAGCGATCAAAGCAGGGAAATTTTTAAAAAACTATCAAACAGAGATAAGAAGAACTTCAACAGGGTTTACGATTATTGGTCTATCTGGCATTGGAAAGTCAACCGCAATTGAACGGGTGCTGTCTTTCTATCCCCAGCTCATCAAGCACCGTGAATATAATGGGAAACCGTTTATTTTTACGCAGATCAGTTGGATGAAACTAGATTGCCCATTTGATGGTTCATTGAAAGGCTTGTGTATTAGCTTTTTCTCGGAACTCGACCGCTTGTTAGGGACTAACTATTTAAACAAGTTTGGTTCGCAGAAAAATACGACCGACTTAATGCTTCAACGTATGGCGCACCTTGCAAGCCTTCACGGGATTGGTTTACTCATCATCGATGAAATTCAACACCTTAACCTTAGCAAAAGTGGCGGGTCTGATAAGATGCTTAATTTTTTTGTAACACTTGTCAATACAATTGGTGTTCCTGTGATTATGGTGGGTACCAATAAAGCGGTTTCTGTGTTGCAAAGTGAATTTCGGCAAGCAAGACGCGGAAGTGGTCAAGGCGATATGGTGTGGGATCAGATGCCGAAAGATGAAAGTTGGGAATTGTTTGTTGATGGCATGTGGGAATATCAATGGACCGCTAATTACACCCCGCTTACTAGTGAATTAAACGAACTGATCTATGAGGAGAGCCAAGGCATTCTTGACATTGCAGTAAAGCTTTTCATGTTGGCTCAAGTTAGAGCTATTGCAACACGTAAAGAAAAAATTACGAAGCAATTGATAACACAAGTTGCCAATGAAAGTCTGAGATTAGTAAAACCAATGTTAAAGGCTTTGAAAACTGGGATTCCAAGCGAGATTGCAAAATACGAAGATATTCGTCCCATTGACATGGATGAAGAGATGGAAAAGTATAAGGCTTCCATCGGCATGCAGGATAGGATTCGCATTCAAAAGAAATTGCAGGAGCAAAAACGAATAAAGAAAGAACAACCGCTTCTCGAAGAAGTAACACTGCAATTGTTAGCAATGGATTTTAATCCAACAGCAGTTGAGCGTGCAGTCAAGATGGTTTTAAAGAACCTAGGAGAAGATATCGACAAATCATTGGTATTGAAAGAGACATTAAGGGTTCTTATTGAAAAAGATGACAAAAAGAATCAAATCCAGATGAAAAAGAAAGAGCAAAAGCAAATCAATCAAAGTTATCTTGTTCACTTAATGAAAGAGGCAAGACAAAATAAAAAGTCTGTTCATGAATTGTTTGTCGAAAAACAAATAATCAAAAATCCAGGTGAAGATTTATGGAAGGATGATGAAGATGGTACTTTGGTTTCCGACGCCATATCCTGATGAATTACTTTACAGTGTTCTGGCGAGATATCACGTGAGAGCGGGGAATACAAGTCCGAAGATAACCACTGAAGAACTGTTCGGAAAACGAACAGTTCGGTCAGTATGGGACTTACCTGCGAATTTAAATGCACTATTAAAGAATACGGGAGATTACTGGAATGCAGAACAATTAATTCTCAACTATACGATGTATCCTTATTACGCGGCGTTCCTGCTCCCCCAGCAAGCAAAAAAGATTAAACAGGCGATGATGAATGATGAGGGAAGCACGATTCATACTCGAATTGGCATGGCAGCCAGTAATGTGAAATTGAAAGAGAACTTTTGGGTGTGCAGTCATTGTATAAAAGATGATATGGAAACCTATGGAGAAACGTATTGGCGTCGAATTCATCAATGTCCTGGAGTATTTTTCTGTCCAACACACGAGGTTGAATTAGAAGAAACAATTGTTTCCGTGAGAGATTTTAATCAGCATGAATACATTGTTGCAACGGCTTTGGTAAAAAGAAGAAAGAACAATATGGGCGAATTAAAAAAAGAAGAGATTCAATTATTAAAAGCAATTTCCCAATCTTCTTATAGTCTGCTAACGACGAACTATCTTCAAAAAGACAATAACTCTTTACGTGATAAATATTTGGAACTCTTAAAACAAAACGAATATGCAACGCCTAATGGGAGAGTTAAACGGGATCGCTTGTATAGTGGTTTTAAAGCGAAATTTTCGAGTAGGTGTTTGGAACTTTTGCAATCGACAGTTGAATTTGTTGAGGCTGATTGGTTAACGATGATATTCCAAAAGCATCGTAAGTCCTTTCATCCAATTCGTCATTTGCTTGTGATGTCGTTTCTTGATACGGATTTAAATCATTTATTTGATAAAAATGAATATCATCCTTTTGGAAAAGGACCATGGCTATGTCTGAATGTAGCGTGTTCGGATTATAGAAAGCGTGTAGTAAAGGATATAGGAGTTACAATAGATTATGATACAAGGAAGCCTGTTGGAACCTTTCAATGCAATTGTGGCTTTGTCTATTCAAGAAAAGGACCCGATATAAATAAAGAAGATAAATTTCGAATCGGTACGATAAAAGAATACGGTCACGTTTGGAAACAAAAGCTTACCGAAGCAGTCAATGAAGGTAAAACTCTTACTGAGATTTCAAGGGAGTTTCAAGCAGACCGTGCAACAATTAAAAAATACGCGGATAAATTGCAGTTAAATGTTCCGTGGAAGGCTCCAAAAATTGTAGCTAAAATCGTTCAAAATTCGATTGAAGATTTAGAGAATCAATTACAATTGAGAAAAGAAAAATGGTTGGAAATTCAAGAATTGTATCCCGAGAAATCTAAGACGGAACTCAGAAAACTGGTACCCGATGTTTATGCTTTTTTGTATCGTAATGACCAAGACTGGCTGAATGATTTTTCACCAATCAAGAACAAAATTCAGACCCCTAACCACCGAGTTGATTGGAAAAAAAGAGATGAGGAATTGTTGGCATTATTAAAGCAAGCGGTTCGAAATTGGGATTTTGATGTTGAAAAACCCACAAGAATCACTGCAACATCACTTGGGAAGAAAATTAACAAACTATCCGTATTGGAGAAAAAGTCGGAAAAACTACCAGAATCAATGAATTTTATCAATAAAGTTTCAGAGGACCTAGTAGCCTTCCAAAAAAGACGAGTTGAATTCTGCATTGAAAAATTAACAGAAGAGGGAGAACCAATCATCGAATGGCAAATATACAAAAAAGCAGGACTTCGTTCAAATGTTTCAAATGAAGTTAAAAGATTTATTTCGCTTAAAGTAACTCAATACGAGAGTGCTAACAATAAATAAAAATGAGCTTAGAGTTTTTTCTAAGCTCATTTTTATTTTCATATTAAATCATTGTTAATTACTTCTTCTTTTCCTCAAAAAACAGGAATTTCAAAGGAAAAACTGCATAAAAAAGATAGTAAGGGGAAAAAGGAAATAGAGGAGGATTATATATGAAATATTACATCTCTTTGTTTTGTTCGGATCGCCAATGTGATAACCGTTCTATCACCCGTGTATTAGAAGCGCTTTCCGAATCAGCTGCAAAGCAAACGATATTTGAACTTAATAACGAGAATAGAAAAATATGTCCATGTTGTGGGAAAGAACTTAACTATTATTTGGATTTTCAACCAGATGACTTTGAATTAGAACATGAACAAAGCCTCCTTTGAAAAAGGAGGCTTTTTTTTGTGCTCGCTTACCGAGCTTAAAGGTATGTAGTATTGCTATTTGTCAAGATTACCTTGACGTGAAGGTTTTTTACTAATAATAGAATAACTCATCTTGGTAAAATATGCAATATATTTTAGCTGATATTTTATGAAATTACTGTTTCCAACATTTTTTGGTAAATTTCATTTCTTGCCGTTATCCTATCTTTTGTGTCGGTATCAATGACATTGGCTAGGCTTTGAATGGTCCTGATTCTACGTTCTTTTTTTAAAGAGGTTTTTACCCAAGTGATTTTGTACTCCGTTGAATCGTTGTACAGTCTATAAGTTAATACTTTCTTATCATAACTCTTTGACTCCAACGGTCTTAACAAATGGGTTAACTGTTGTGCTGGGTTATCAAACTGTGGAATAAACTTTAAATTATTTTTAATTAGGTGTTCAAGCAAAGATTCCTCATTCAACAACATAACGCGAATCCCTTCTTCGATTCTCTTTTCCTGATCTGAAGAGAGGTAAACAGGAATATTTTGCTTTGTAAATTCAGTTTTAACAATCCTTTTACGACTTATACATGTTATTTGCTCCATGCAAACCGCTGTTGCCAATGACAAAGGACGGATTTTCCCAATATTGAACCGATGTTTAGTTTCCTTTATTTTATTTTTCATGCTTTCAGTTGGAATTACCTGAATAGAATCTCTGTTTGGAATAGCATCCCATACGATAGCAAAATGTTCTCTATCGAGTTCACTCCCAACTGCTGAAAATTTTGCTTTTATTAATTGACCCTTTGTTAATGGTGGTACAAATTGTGTTGGTTGGCGAAGTTGTCCTTGATCATCTGTATCGTCCACTTCATCTACTTTTTTTGAGCATTGGATGAATCTCTCTGTTCGCTCGAAAATTGTACTTCGCGAGATAACTTGTCCATTAAGGGGACGACTATCATCAGTAACGCTAATTAATTCCTGTAATAATTGGGTTAACTGACTATCCACACCTACTTCAAGGAATAAATCTTTTAGATAAGGTTTATCGGCTAGTAAGTCAATAATATCTTGATGTTCACTTGGCATTTGTTTTACATTCTCCTTTCTGGACTATCTTCTTTATTAAAACATATTTTTCCTAATTTAGAATTAGTTTTTTACAAGATTCCCCTTTTTACTAGGGATTTACTTGTGGTTGAAAAGTCATTATTCATTAGTTTTTCATTCAAATAATTGTTTGAATATTGAAAAGGATTTGTTATAATTCATTCAAATGAATATTTGAGTAATGAAAAATAGAGGTGAGATGAAAATATGAAGTATGATGTAGTAATTATTGGAGCGGGGCAAGCTGGTCTTTCAATGGGGTATTTTTTAAAGAAGAGTAATTTATCATTTCTCTTACTAGATAAATCAGCATCAATAGGGGAGTCATGGAAAGAAAGATACGACTCTTTGACATTATTCACACCACGTTCCAACAGTTCATTACCTGGGTTTAAATTAGATGGTATCGAAAAAATCTATCCAACAAAAGATGAAATGGCAGAATATTTATCAACTTACACAACAAAATTTTCTCTACCTGTAAAACACAACACAGCTGTCTATGGATTAACCAAATTAGACGACACGTTTAAAATAATGACCAATCAAGGCGAGTTTCTAGCTCAGAATGTGGTGATTGCAACAGGTCCGTTTCAAAATCCGCAGATTCCACAGTTTTCAAAAACATTATCAGAAGATATTTTACAAATGCATTCTTCTGAATATAAAAACCCAAAACAATTAAAAAACGGTTCCGTTTTAGTAGTGGGTGGCGGAAATTCGGGAGCCCAAATTGCTGTTGAACTATCGAAGGAGAGGGATGTTTACTTATCGGTAGGTCATAAAATGCGGTTTATCCCTATGGACATTGGTAACAAAAGTGTATTTTGGTATCTTGATAAACTTGGATTATATAGAGCAAATGTTAACTCCGTCATCGGTCGTTTAGTAAAAAAACAATCAGATCCTATTTTTGGATTCGAACTCAAATTACTTTTGAAAAATGGCACCATCAAGTTAAAACCTAGAACTACTTCAATGGAAAATGATGCGTTTAAGTTTGAAGATGGCACTAAACTTAAAGTAGAGAATGTCATATGGTCAACAGGATTTAAATCGGATTATAGCTGGATAGACATCTCGAACGTAATTGACCAAAATGGTTTTCCATTTCAAGAAAGAGGTGTTACACCAGTAAAGGGACTATTCTTTTTAGGATTGCCTTGGCAATACAGTCGTGGTTCAGCACTAATTCAGGGTGTTGGCTTCGATGCTGAATATCTATTCAACTATATGATAGAGCAGTAACAAAAGAGAGCTGATTACCAGTTCTCTTTTTCATTCAAATAAATGTTTGAATAATAATGGAAAAGGGTTATAATATATTCAAATGAATATTTGAATAATGAGGAGGGATATTAATGAGTAAGAAAGATTCTTGTGAAGTTTATTGTTATGACGAGGAAAAGGTCAATCGAATACAAGGGGAATTAGAAAAAGAAAATGTTTCTAGTGTTGCCCAATTGTTTAAAGCACTTGCAGATGAAAATAGAGCAAAAATTTCCTATGCTTTATGTCAAGATGATGAGTTATGTGTGTGTGATGTTGCCAATATTATTGGTTCTTCTGTTGCAACGGCTTCTCACCATTTAAGGACTTTAAGTAAGCAAGGGATTGTAAAGTATCGAAAAGAAGGAAAATTAGCGTTTTATTCACTGGATGATGAACATGTCAAACAGTTAATCGTAATTGCTTTAGCACATCAGAAAGAGGTGAAACTAAATGTCTGAAAAACAAGTGAAACTATCTGAAGAAGAAATGAAAACCTATCGTGTTCAAGGGTTTACTTGTACAAATTGTGCAGCCATTTTTGAAAATAACGTAAAAGATTTGCCAGGAGTTGAGGACGCAAAGGTCAATTTTGGGGCATCTAAAGTGTATGTAAAAGGCAATGCAACGATTGAGGAGCTAGAAAAAGCGGGAGCATTTGAAAATTTAAAGATTCGGGATGAAAAAGAACAAAAAGCAGAACGAGAACCATTCTGGAAGCAAAAAGAAAATATTAAAGTCTATATTTCAGCGGTATTGCTTGTGATAAGTTGGTTTTTAGGGGAGCAATATGGAGAAGAACATATTCTTCCGACAATCGGTTATGCAGCGTCTATTTTAATTGGTGGCTATTCACTTTTCATTAAAGGGCTTAAAAATCTAAGCCGACTAAAGTTTGATATGAATACACTTATGACGATTGCCATTATAGGTGCTGCCATCATTGGTGAATGGGGCGAAGGAGCAACCGTTGTAATTCTATTTGCAATCAGTGAAGCATTAGAGCGTTATTCAATGGATAAGGCACGTCAATCCATTGAATCATTGATGGATATTGCTCCAAAAGAAGCATTAATTCGCCGTGGAAAAGAAGAAATGATGATTCATGTTGACGACATTCAAGTTAACGATATTATGATTGTAAAACCTGGTCAAAAATTAGCGATGGACGGAATCGTTATCAAAGGAACGTCCACATTAAATCAAGCAGCAATTACGGGGGAAAGTGTCCCAGTAACCAAAACAATTGATGATGAAGTGTTCGCTGGAACACTGAATGAAGAGGGATTGCTCGAAGTTAAAGTAACAAAACGAGTAGAAGATACAACATTATCAAAAATCATTCATTTAGTGGAAGAAGCACAGGCAGAACGAGCACCTTCTCAAGCGTTTGTTGATAAATTTGCAAAATACTACACACCAGCTATCGTGATTTTGGCGTTTTTAATTGCAGTCATACCTCCATTATTCGGGGGAGATTGGAGCCAGTGGATCTATCAAGGGTTAGCAGTATTAGTCGTTGGCTGTCCTTGTGCATTAGTTGTTTCAACTCCAGTTGCCGTTGTTACTGCAATCGGAAATGCAGCAAAAAATGGCGTGTTAATTAAAGGTGGCATCCATCTGGAAGAAGCAGGACACTTAAAAGCGATTGCGTTTGATAAAACTGGAACACTAACAAAAGGTATTCCTGCTGTAACAGATGTTATAACATATGGCGGAAATGAAGATGAATTAATGATCGTAACGGCAGCGATTGAAAAAGGATCGCAACATCCACTCGCTTCTGCCATTATCAGAAAAGCAGAAGAAAATGGATTGAATATGAATGGCGTATCTGTCGAAGAGTTCCAATCGATTACAGGCAAAGGTGTAAAAGCAAAAGTAAATAACCAAATGTATTATGTGGGAAGTCCAAATCTTTTTGAAGAATTGCATAAAACGATTGAAAGCAACATCAAAGAAAATATTACTCGTATGCAAACAGAAGGAAAAACGGTTATGGTGTTAGGAACCGAGAAAGAAATACTTTCATTGATTGCCGTAGCAGATGAAATGAGAGAAACATCAAAAGAAGTCATTAATAAGTTGAACCATATTGGAATCGAAACGGTCATGCTGACAGGTGACAACGAGAGAACCGCAAAAGCAATCGGAAAACAAGTCGGTGTTTCGGATATTCAAGCAGATTTACTTCCAGAAGATAAATTAAACTTTGTTAAAAAACTTCGTGAAAAACATCAAAGTGTCGCAATGGTTGGGGATGGCGTAAACGATGCACCAGCACTTGCAGCGGCTTCCGTTGGGGTTGCAATGGGTGGTGCAGGTACAGATACAGCACTCGAAACAGCCGATATTGCGTTAATGTCGGATGATTTAAGCAAATTACCCTATACGATCAAATTAAGTCGTAAGGCATTAATGATTATTAAGCAAAATATCACTTTCTCTTTAGCGATTAAATTACTAGCATTGGTATTAGTGATGCCTGGTTGGTTAACGCTATGGATCGCCATATTTGCTGATATGGGAGCAACATTGATCGTAACACTAAACAGTTTACGATTATTAAGAGTTAAAGAGTAAAGCAAATGAATAAATCAAGTTAGTTCACGAAGATAATATCCCGCGAGGGAAGGAAAAAAGGTGGCTTATCAAGCCACCTTTTATTCTTGTGCGCCCGGCATGCGCATGAACTATAGGGTGTAAGTCCCGAACCCCGAAGACAGAAGTAGAGGTTAGCCAAGAGCAAGGGTGTCCGTGGCG
>NZ_QJTJ01000037.1 GCF_003217295.1 Ureibacillus chungkukjangi | reverse complement strand
ATTTAAAAAAGCTGCCGCCTGCAAAATACAGACAGCAGCTTCAACAAGTTGCCTAGGCTCTTTTTCAAAATGTCCTTTACAAAGGGTACACTTTATTCATCCCAAGCGCTTTTTTACTAATAATTAAAGGCTACATCTCATCTCGCAATAGGAATTAACCTAAGTTTATTCATCTGCTTTTGACAAGACCTCATTCACATAACGTGCCACCTCTTCGATTTCCTCTTCCGATAAAATCGTTCCAAATGCCGGCATTGTTGAACCACCATTTTTTATACGCTCTATAACATCATCTTTGTTTTCTGCTAGCTTACTAAGCTGTAGATTTGGTCCATTATGTCCGTTTTCCCCCATATTACCATGGCAGGATAAACAGTTTCCTTCATAAATAGAAAGTCCAACCTCATACGGATCACTTGTAGAACCAGTTGTATCGGAATCTTCTGGGTCATTTGATGTAGCAACTTTCTCATCAGACTTGCCGTCACTTTTTTCTGAAGCATCAATTGGTGTACCGTCCCATTTACCATCTAATTTAAATGTATACACCTTATCTCCATGAGCTGAACCGGCTAAAGAGTTTCCAGCTGCAAAAATTGATAAATATTGTTCACCATCAATCTCATACGTTACAGATGGAGCATTCGCACCAGCATCTGTTTTATAGCTCCATACTTCCTCACCAGTTTTTGCATTAAATGCAATAAGACGTCCATCATTGTGACCAACGAATATTAAATCACCAGAAGTTGCAAGTACTCCTGAATAGGCATTCGTATCCCATTCGACCTGCCATGCAATTGTATTTGTTTTTACATCCATTGCAGTGATTGTTCCTCTAGTTGGTGCATCTGAAACTGGAACCATAATACTTCCTATATACATTGAACCCTCTTCATAAATATCTTCATCCATTCGAGATAAAGCTATATAGCCATCTGTACCAAGAACATAGAAGTACTCAGTTTCTGGTGAATAAGCTGATGGCGGCCAGTTAGCTCCACCAAAGGCAGATGGTTTTAATGTAACAGGCTCCTCCCAGAAAGGAGTAAAGATAGAACCAATCGTCCCCTCAAAATCATCACTTAAATCACGTTCCACGTCCTCTTCCGTCACAGTTTGAGGAACAAAGGAATCACCTTTTGGGAATGGCTGTGTTGGTGAGGTTTTTTGCTCTGCAAGCTGTGGCACCTCTTTTTCATCAATCCCGATTAACGGTTCACCTGTTTCACGATCTAAAAAGTAAATCCATCCCGTTTTACCAGCTTCTCCAAGCGCTTTTCGTTTCTTGCCATCGATTTCTACATCAAACAGGATGACCGGGTTCGTCGGATCTAAATCCCATATATCATGATGCACCTGCTGGAAATGCCATGCATAATCTCCTGTTTCGGCATTTAATGCAACAATCGAGTTGGCATATAAATTATCCCCTTCTCGTTTACTTCCATCTAAATCCGGGGCAGTATTACCAGTTACAAAATAGATATATCCTAGCTCTGGATCCACTGCTGGTGTGTTCCAAACCGGAGCACCACCATGTAACCAGTTTTTATCCTCATCATCTGGCCAAGTATCGCCATTTTTCTCATATGGTGTAGGAATAGTATACCAACGCCAAACCTCATGACCATACTCAGCGTCATAAGCCATAATTCTACCTCGTATTCCGTATTCCCCACCAGCAACACCAGTGTAGACCTTACCATTATAATAAAGAGGAGCACTTGTAATTGTATACCCCTCTTCCCAATTAGCTACTTCTGTTTCCCATAGTAATTCGCCTGTTTCTTGATCTAACGCTATTAGTCTAGCATCTAATAAACCTGCGAAGACTTTCCCATCAGCAACAGCTACGCCTCGAGTCGTCCATCCACAGCAAACCGTATTAAGCTTTTCTGCGATTTCTGGACGGTACTCCCAAATCTTCTCACCTGTTTTTGCGTCCAGTGCTAATACATCATTTTCTGCTGTCGCAATATACATCACTCCATCAACGACAATTGGTGTTGCTTCCCCAGAAAATTTCATATCCAAGCTAGCGCCTAAACTAGTTACCCACTCTGGTTTTAAATCACCAATCGTTTCTAGGTTAATTTCTTCTAACTCTGAGAAACGTCGATTAAAATAATCTCCACCATGTGTAACCCATTCTTCTTTTGCAAACTCTACTTTTATATCTGGCTGACTAGGGTCTCTTCCATTGTTCGCGTCCACTTCTTCTGTAGGTGTTTTAACAATAAATCCTGTATCTTTTTCACCAGCCTTACCCTCGTCTAGGCTCTTTTTTGATAAAACTCCTGCATAAAAAGCAAGGCCAGCAATAATAATAATTCCCACAAAACTGAACAACAGCACCTTAGATAAACTGAATTTCATAACTCTCCCCCCTTATATTTCATTATGTAAAGCGCATGATTACGCTTTCATAAACTGAGTTATATTTCTACAGTCTATTAATCTAAAGTACTAGTTATTATCTTTTTAAAAATATTTTTTAGTTCCATTAAATTAGATAAAAAAAGAAGATGTCCCCATTTATTTTTATGGGAAAAATCTTTTTTAGGACAAATTACCGCATTCTGTATTAGAAAATATTACTCCTCGAATTTTTTAATTGTGTGTGTATTGTGTGTGTACCTGGTACACAAAAAAATCCCAAAGGTTTCTAAAAACCTTTGGGATAAATTTTGCTATGCAGTTTTACTTAATCGTCAGATCGCATGCCTGTGTATATTAGAATTAAACGTGCTAACTCTAATACTGCTACAGCAGCTGCTGCAACATACGTCATTGCGGCTGCATTTAAGACCTTTTTCGCAGCGCGTTCTTCATTGTTAGAGATAATGCCTAACGTTATAACTTCATTCATTGCACGTTTAGAAGCATCAAACTCTACTGGCAAAGTTACTACCTGGAATAAAACACCTGCAAGAAGTAATCCAATACCTAACAATAAAAATCCTGAACTAGAGGCAAAAATACCAATCATTACAAAGATCCATGATGCGTTTGATGTAATATTAGCTACTGGAGCTAGTTTTGAACGTAGGTTCAAAAACGTATAGGCTTCTTTATGTTGAATTGCATGCCCAACCTCATGTGCAGCAACAGCTACACCTGCAATGGATGCTTCATAATAGTTTTTCTCAGATAGTGCTACAGTTTTCGTCGCTGGATTGTAATGATCTGATAATACTCCTTGTGTCGGTACTACACGAACATCAGACAAACCATGAGTATCTAAAATCTGACGCGCAACTTGTGCACCAGTCATATGTTTTGAAGATTGAACTTGAGAAAATTTCTTGTACGTACTTTTTACCTTCATCTGTGCGTATATCGGCAAAATCAAAATAATTAGAAAGTAAACAATATACATTCCTGCTGTCAATTAACCTCTTCCTTTCTAATAAGTTACTATACTACTAATTTTAATGGCTCATTAAAACTTATGCAATTATTCACACCTATAAGCCTATTACAGGAAAACAAAATTATGACAAAAATGACATATTTACTAGCTTTAAGAAGAGTGATTTCGGGATGTATTAATAATATTAGTATAAACAAAATAAGCAATAGCAATGCATACAATAGATAGCCAAAAAGTAAAATAACCAATTTGACTTGCGTATTGACTAAGTACACTATAGGTAGGCATTTGACCAAAAACATAATCAATCACATCATTATGCAACGTCCAAATCGCAGCAATAGCTATATGAACCATACCAAATCGATAGTTAGCCATATAAAGAATCGCTTGAACTGCCATTAAACCATGAGAAAACACAAGCATCCATCCTGCTGGACCAATCGACCCTATTTCAGCCAGTGTCAACAAATTCATAACAACAGCCCATACCCCATATTTAACCAACGTAATCAAAGCTAAAGCTTCAATCAATTTAAAATGCTTTCCAAATATCCACCCAAGAACAGCAATACAGAAAAACAAGCTTGCTGTCGGACTGTCTGGAACAAATATTAAAAACTTTGGCTCTGTTCGAGATAATTGCGAACCGTACCAAATATAACCGTAAATTGTGCCAAATAAATTAATGAAAAATAATAATGTCAAAAAAGAACGATGTGTTAATAAAAACCAACACTGTGTGAAAAATGCCTTCATTTTCTATTCTCCTTATTATTCCACAAAATTTTAAAGATTTATGTATTTTTTCTTAAACTAGCACATATGTAAATTAGAAATAAGTAAAAGAGAAGAGAGTCAGTTTCCCGACTCTCTTTTAAGAAAAATATTAGAATTATTCTTCAGCTTTTAAACTTGCGATGAATTCAGCTAAAACTTGTAGCTCTTCTTCAGTACCAGCAAATTGGCCAGCTGGCATTGCGCCACGACCATTGTGGATCACATCGGCAACTTCTTCAGCAGTTAATTCGTTACCTACTAAAGCAGGAGCTGCAGCCCCACCTTGCATATCAGCACCATGACAAGCGATACAAGACTTACCTTGTTCACCAGTGAAGATTAAATAACCTTCTGCTGTCTCATCAATTTCGATGTCCACTTGTTCTTTGATTTCACCTTGTTTTGCTGCTGCTTCCCAGTCATGGTTTACAACAGATTCCCAAGTTAAGAAAATCATAGCAGCAAGTGCTAATAACATAAATGCCGTTGGTAATGGACGCTTAGATGGACGTCGTTCAGGACCTTTGTCTAAGAACGGTATTAACATTAACGCACCAATCGCTAAACCAGGCATAACGATTGCACCTACCACATTGTATGGACCTGATGCATAGGCATATTTTAATAATTGGTACAAGAATAAGAAGTACCAGTCTGGTAATGGAATATATGAAGCATTAGTTGGATCTGCCGGACCTTCAAGTGGTGAAGGATGTGCGACAGTTAATAATAAATATCCGATTAAGAAAACTGCACCAACCATCCATTCTTTTAATAAGAAGTCAGGCCAGAAAGCTTCTGTTTTACCTGGATACTCGGAATAATCTTTAGGCATATTCACCATACGGTTATTAGCTTTAACGCGTGAATCACCTACGAATTTCATCCCTTTTCCGCGATGCATAGTGTCCCCTCCTTTAAAAAATCATAGACCCTTATAAATTCTTACTGAATTAAAGTGGTCCAGAAATACCTTGACGGCGAATCATAATAAAGTGAGCTGCAAGTAATGCAAATAATGCTGCAGGTAAGAAGAATACATGAATTGCGAAGAAACGTGTTAACGTTTGCGCACCAATTATTGTTGCATCCCCAGCAAGTAATACTTTAATAAGTTCACCAATAAACGGAACAGAAGCAGCAATCTCAATACCTACTTTAGTAGCGAATAGCGCTTTCATATCCCAAGGTAATAAATATCCTGTGAAACCTAATCCTAACATAACACAGAAAATTAAAACTCCTACAATCCAGTTTAACTCACGAGGTTTTTTATAAGAACCTGTGAAGAACACACGAAGTGTATGTAAGAACATCATTACAATTACTAATGAAGCTCCCCAGTGATGCATACCGCGTACGATTTCACCGAATGCTACTTCGTTTTGTAAGTAATAAACTGATTTCCATGCATTTTCAACGTCCGGCACATAGTACATTGTTAAGAACATACCCGATAAAATTTGGATAACTGTAATGAAGAAAGTTAATCCACCGAAACAGTAAACAAATGCAGAGAAGTGATGTGCAGGGTTAACGTGCTCTGGCACTTCGTGGTCGGCTATATCACGCCAGATTGGAGTGATATCCAGTCGTTCATCGACCCAATCATAAATTTTATTTAGCACTGATGTTTACCCCCTAACTATTAACCTCTAGTATTTGCGATTTTTTTCCCAAGCATTACAAAGCCATCTTGTTCAGATACTTCATACTCGTCTAGCGGACCTAATGGTGGTGTACCTGGAACATTTTTACCAGTTTTTTCATAGCGTCCACCATGGCAAGCACAGAAGAATTGATTTGGGTGCTCAGTATCACTATTCCAGTTAACTGTACAGCCCAAGTGTTTACAAACTGGTGATAATGCAACTACTGCATCGCCACTTTTATAAACCCAAGCAGTATCAGTAACTTCAGATGTATACCATGCATCAACTTGTTCATATGAAAAGTCAACTTTTACAGGCTCTTCAGTAAGATCTGCAACTTTTTGGCTTGTTTGTACAAAATCACCATCAGCTTTTGTTTGTAAAGCTGGATCAATTGCAAAGCGAACCATAGGCATTAACATGCCCGCCGCCATAAATCCACCAACACCAGTTAAAGTGTAGTTAAGAAATTGACGTCTAGAAACTCGATTGTTACTCATCCTTTTCCCCCCTCTAACTAAAAGGTCAGTCCAACGGACATACTTTTACAAATAGTAATTACTAGGACATATCTATGATATATCAAGAAAATAGGTTGGTCAATATTGGCTTTCTATACTTTCGACAACTTTGTGAACATTTAATGAAACAATTTACTAACTTTGAAACCATTTGGAAGTTAATTTTGGTATGATTTGTTTCAATTGTTCTTCTAGTATTGTTTTTTTAACTCCTGAATCCATCGACTCTAGAGGAATAGCTGGTAACCAAATAACCTCTAATTGCTCGTTATTGCTTGTCCAAGTATGATCACACGTTATAAATAGTACATGTTTAAAGCCAGCATTTTGTAAGTCTTCCTTTAATAAGTTTACTGCCAAACCATTTTTTGTTTGTTCAGTATAAGAAAATGGAGGGACAAGCATTAATCTTCCCTTAAACTGCTGTTCTACAAATGCTGTAAGGGACATTAAAAATTCAGCAGAAGAGCTGCTTTGTTTGATTTTTGACTCATTAAAATCTAGTGAAAGCAGTGGTACGAGCGCCGTATCAATAAAATCCTTTTGTGCTTGAAATTGTTGTACATCTTTTACATTAAAAAACATTACTTCTCCTCCATACATCAATATTTACTATTACCAAAAACAAATAAAAATAACAGTTTAATTTTTATTAAAATTCACTTTTATGTAATTATAATAGCTTGTAAAAATAAGGAAACATCAAAAATCCCATCCAGCCTATGATCTCGACTGAATGAGACTAGAACATATTCCCCATAATATCTATCACGCTTATTGAATGTCCAACTTTTTCATATGAAGATATTGTTAAACATTTTTGGTAGTTTGTTTCAATGTCTGTAGTAAATTAGATAGCGAATAAAATTTTT
The DNA here is from genome assembly GCF_003217295.1 of Ureibacillus chungkukjangi. Lineage (GTDB taxonomy): Bacteria > Bacillota > Bacilli > Bacillales_A > Planococcaceae > Ureibacillus > Ureibacillus chungkukjangi. The sequence continues at coordinate 20,680 of NZ_QJTJ01000037.1, read as the reverse complement.
CTTTATCTCCCTTATCTAAGGCATCATCAATTTCTTTTAATAATTTCTCCTCTTGAAATGCTAATAAGCTATTATTTAACATTTCCTCTGCGATAAGGCGATCCCTCTCACTAATATGCAAATACTTTGGCATGAATGGGTTTTCCTCTAAAACAGCTAAATACTGCTGACTCGGTGGAATATTAGGGAAGTTTAATTGGATATACATGCTTTCGTTTGGATGTAATCGTAAATCGTGAAATGACTTTTCAGCATCACTTGTCATAATATTTCCTTTGTAAAATCTGAACGGTACTCCAGTTGAATCGACAGAGGACATTACGATCGCTCTTGGACAATAATGCGCTTCTTCTACGAAATGAATGTTCTCAAGTAGGTTATCGTTACTTAATAAATAATTCAGTATCCAAACACATTCTCTTCTTTTTAATTGATAATTTTTAAGAAACCAACGAACAAATGATTTTTTATCAATAATCGGAATGGAAGAAGTCACTTTGCTATCCCTCCTTTTATTCAAGAGTGTAGAGAAGATCCAACCATTGTTGCTCTGTAGGCTCCAAAGCAATTAAACGATTAACGATACTTCGTGCTTCCTCTCTTTTTCCTTCTTCAATTAAGAAATAACAATATTTTTCTAAAAACGATGGTTCGTCTTTAAAATCATTATATGCTAGCTTATAAATTTCGCATGCACGTTCATACTGCTCATTATTTGCATAAGCATCCGCAACAAAGGGATATAAAGCGCTCCAGTCGAAATCATTATTTTTTAAATTTTCATACAATTCTATGATTTCCTCGTATTTTTCCTGATTTGCGAAGATGGACATCAGCACTAAAATTGCTTCCATGTATTCTGGATCAAGTGCAATCGCTTGTCGCAAATAATTTGTTGCCTCATCTGGCAAACTGTTTTTCAATGCCATTTTCCCAGCAAATAAATAAAATGACTTCTCATACTCATCACGCTTTATGCCTTCTTCAATTGTTTTGAGCGCCCTTCTGTTATCCTCTAACATTGCATAACTTTCTGCTAGTAATAAATAAGCGCTGAAATAATCTTGATCTAATTCTTTTAAATCCTCTAGTTGTTTAGTAGCTAAATCATACTTCTCAGATTGAAAGGCAGCATAAGCTGATCCAAACAGTAAGTCAGGTGTTACAGAGTCCTCTAACGCTTCCATATAATAATCTAAGGCCGTTTCATACCCACCACCTGCACGATATACCTCTGCTAGCCTAGAAGCTAATAAAACCCCTGCTATTTCTTTTTCTTTTGCATGTAGTTCTTCATAGATACGAGCTGCTTCAGTAAAGCGCCCTGTTTCAAATAGTAGCTCAGCTTTAGCAAATTGTAATAAAGGCTCATTGGGTAGTATATCTAACGCTTCTGTAATACGTTGTTCTGCCACTTCATATAAACCTTGCATTTGATAATAGTCTGCTAGCAATAGTAAGCTTTGAGGATATTCGGGAGCTTCTGAATCAATGCCCATTAATAATTGAAGCGCCTCATCCTCTTCACCTAATTCTATTAAAACCGATGCACGGTCTATTGCTAATTGAGCTTCCTCTGGAAACAAAAATTGAAGATGTTCAAAAATGCGATCTGCTTCATTTAAAAAACCATATTGCATCAACAAATCGGCAATTTCATATTGTTCATCCGCTTGTTCATTTAATAAAAATGCCTCTAATAAATTATTAATTTGCTGTAATTCTCCAGCTTGGATTGCTTGTATCAAATCATTGGTTGTATTTGTCAAATTTACTCACCTTTTTTATGTTTAGTCAATACTATGCTACTTCACTTAATTAATAGAAACAAGAAAAAGGACCTGTCCCGTTAAAATTCGGGGAGGCCCAACTATTTTCTATTAGAATCTTGGCTAATCGAAAAGAACTATAGCTTTTAGCCTTAGCTTTACTTATGAGAAGAAGGAAGGTTTTATATATTCTTATCCGAAATAAAAGTTTCAATGTTTAAGAATTTTTCATTAGTTTTTTTAGGTCGTCAAAGAAGGTAGGATAGGATACAGCAATACAATCTGTGTCATCGATTTCTATCGGTGAACTTGAAATTAATGCAGCTATTGCTGACATCATCCCAATTCTATGATCACCATAAGATTGTAAATTCCCACCGTGAAGCTTTGTTGACCCATGAATAATCATTCCATCTTCAGTCGCTTCAATATTAGCACCAAGCTTTTGAAGCTCAGTTACAACAGCAGTTATCCGATCTGTTTCTTTTACTTTTAATTCTTCTGCATCACGTATTATTGTTGTACCCTCAGCTTGCGTAGCTAAAAGTGCAATAATTGGAATCTCATCGATTAAACGAGGGATTATATCCCCTTCAATTGTCGTTGCTTTTAGCTTTGATGTTTGAATAGTTAAGCTTGCAGTTGGCTCTGCTGCATTGGCATCGTCTACTTCAATTAACAGATCTGCACCCATTTTCTCTAACACTTCAATAATCCCTGCACGAGTTGGATTTACGCCAACATTTTTCATAACAATACTACTTTCTGGGACAATAGCACCTGCGACTAAGAAAAAGGCCGCTGAAGAGATATCACCTGGAACATTAACATGGGTAGCTTGAAGCAGTTGTCCCCCTTCAAATGATACTACGCCACTTTTCACCTCGACTTTTGCCCCAAATTGCTGAAGCATGCGCTCGGTATGATCTCGAGAAACTTCTTTTTCTCGGACGATTGTTGTCCCTTCTGCACGAAGTCCAGCTAGTAATATAGCAGATTTCACTTGGGCACTTGCTACAGGCATTGTATAATCTATAGCCTTCACCTTAGTCCCCTTAATAGCTAGTGGTGTAAATTGCCCATTTTCTCTACCAGCAATTTTTGCTCCCATTAATCGAAGAGGATCTGTTACTCGACGCATTGGACGTTTACCAATGGAAGCATCACCAGTCATTACTGTGTGTATATTTGAACCAGATAGAATACCCAGCATTAGTCTTGTTGTAGTACCAGAATTCCCCGTATATAAAACTTCCTTGGGTTCCTCCCAATTATCCATTCCTGGGCTCAAAATTGTAACATTGGTTCCCTCAACATGGATATCTACACCAAGCTTGCGAAAACAATCAATTGTGCTTAAACAATCTTCACCTAGAAGAAATCCACTAACTGTTGTCTTCCCTTGTGCAATCGATCCAAACATAACCGAACGATGAGAAATCGATTTGTCGCCAGGTACAGTTATTGTTCCTTTTAGGCTCGCATTTTTATAATCTAAATTTGTTGTAGAAGACATTTTTATGCTCCTTTCAAAATAACCATTTACAAGTATTATGACATATACAATTCATATTTAGCTCTTTTGCTTAAACACTTCTGAGCATTTTCACGGTCATCAGCATTCTGGAAGCTAATTACCAAAATACCGAATACATCCTCACGAGCTTCTACAACACGCAGATTCGTAATACTGATTTGCTCCTCAGCTAAATAACCCGTTACCTCAGAAATCACACCCGGATAGTCAGGTATATCAACATATAAATCGTACGTTGTATAAAAAGCACCTGTATTAATTGGTAATTTATCACGAACTTCTTTTGCAGCAGCAAAATATTGTTCAATTGTTTCCTCTTCGCTACTAAGAAGAATAGATTTTACTCTGTTCATTTCATCCTGCCAAGAATTTAACTGGTTTAGCAATTCCTCTCGATTTTGAAGAACAATATCCTTCCACATCAGTGGATTCGATGAGGCAATTCTCGTCACATCCCGAAACCCACCAGCAGCAAGCATACTTGTCATCGGATAGCTTTGTTGTTCACTATCTAACTGATGCACAAGCGAGGCTGCAACAATATGTGGGAAATGACTAACAACCGCTGTCATATGATCGTGTTTGGAAGCATCGATTCGCACTATCTTGGCTAGTGTAAATTTGAGTAAATCTTCAAGCTCTTTTATACGCTCTTCTTTTTCATGCTCTAGGGGAGTTAGGATATAATAGGCATTTTCAAAGAGATGGGTTTTGGCAGCTTGAACTCCACTTTTGTGAGAGCCTGCCATTGGATGTCCGCCAATAAAAGCTATCCCCTTCTCGCTTAATTCTTTCCCCTTTTGCATTATTAACCCTTTAGTACTTCCCGTATCCGTCACAATTACATTATCCTTTAGTGGCCATTCCTTCATTTTTTCTAGCCAGTCTAAGGTCGCATTCACAGGTGTTCCAAAAATGATGACATCTGCAATACTTGCAGCTTGTAGCACATCGTCCACCACTTCATGAACAATACTAAGCTCACGTGCTTGTTGGCGCGTTTTTTCGTATAAATCGAAGCCGTAAATCTTCGTGTTAGGAGCTTTTTGACATGACAGAGCGATAGAACCTCCTATAAGTCCTAATCCTATTACTAAGACATTACGTGTCATGCAAATACTCCCTGGTCCACTAGAACTTCCTCCAACAATGATAAAAACTTGTCATTTTGTTCTTCTGTTCCAATTGTGACACGAATATAGTCGCTTATACCTAAAGCATTCCCACTGCGAATAATAAAGCCGCGCTGCATCATTTCTTTAAACACAACATCACTATCTGCTTTCACCTCAAACAAAATAAAGTTTGTTTGAGAAGGATAGTAGTTTAATCCATGCTTTTCACAAAACTGCTCAAATTGCTTTTTACCGATTTCATTTTTTTCTTTGCATTCTTCGATGAAAGCTTGGTCAGCTAAGGCAACAGTCGCAACCTTTTGACTTAGGATTGTATTATTGAAGGGAGCTCGTACTGGGTCTAATTTTGAAATGACTTCCTCCTGTGCAATTCCATAGCCCACTCGGAATGACGCAAGGCCATAAGCTTTAGAAAAAGTGCGTAAAATAATCACGTTCGGATATTCATTTACATAGGAAAGTGTATCTTTATAATCAGGTGAATTCACATATTCATAATAAGCCTCATCTAAAACAACCAAAACCTCTTTTGGTACTTTCTTTAGGAAATCTTGAAGCTCAGCATCGCTAACTATCGTACCTGTAGGGTTATTTGGATTACAAACCCATACAACAGACGTATTTTCATCAATCTCATCTAACATGGCAGCCAAATCGTGCTTCCCTTTAGCAAGTGGAACTTCTCTTACCTCTGCCCCTTCAACCTCTGCATTGTGGCGATATTGAGAGAATGAAGGTGTTGCCATAACTGTATTGACTCCAGGATATAGTAGTGCACGTGTCACGATAGCGATTAAATCATCTGACCCATTCCCAAATAGTAATTGCGTTTCGTTTACATTTAAATGCTTCGCAACAGCTGTTCGTAATATTTGGGCATAGCCATCAGGATAAATTGCATGGTCTGAATGATCACTGGCTAAAAGTGCTTTTACTTTCGGCGAAAAACCATATGGATTTTCATTTGAAGCAAGCTTTACTACTTCTTCTAATCCAAATTCTTTTTTCACTTCTTCCATTGGTTTACCTGGTTGGTATGCTTTCATATCAACTATTTGTTGTTTCCATTTCATGTTGGACGTCGTCTCCTTACTTGTTAGCCTCTTGTACTAAATCTGGTCGTAAACATACTGCCTCATTTAAATAGACATGTCGTATGTCTTTTTGACTTAACTCTGTATTCACATGCAGTAAAACACGAATACACATCGGAAGAGCATTAGGGACACTCATTTCATGCGTGCACATCGTCGGGACATATTGCCATCCCTCAATGGAACGTACTGCTTTAGCCGGGAATCCTGAACTAATATCCGTAGTAGTAGAAATAAGCACTGAGATAATATCTTCTGGCTGAATATTATTTACTGTCGCGATTTCCTTCACTAAAATTTCCGTCTCATTTAAAATTAATTCAGCTATATCATCGGTAACTGTTGTTGCCCCTCTTACTCCTCTAATCATTTACATACCTCCATAAGTAAAGCACGATACTCTAAATCTACTTCTCTACATTCCGATACTTCGATAGTTTGAATAAAAGGTTCCCCTATTGTGTTAAGTAGGACAAATTGCAATTGACCATATTCAACCTTTTTGTCCTTAACCAAAAATGGTTCTAGCGTATCAAATGAATAATTCGATACTGCATCAAATGGGTATCCATTGCTATAAGCAAATTTTAAAAATGATTTTGTGAATTCACGGGAGATTTTCCCATAGCGTTCACTCAAAATGAGCGCATAGACCAGACCGATTACAACTGCTTCTCCATGAGCAAGTCCACCATATCCTGCCGCCGCTTCAATGGCATGTCCATATGTATGACCTAAGTTCAAATATTTACGAACAGATTGCTCAGTTTCGTCTTCTGCTACAATGTTAGCCTTTACTTCAATCCCAGCTTTTAGATATGAAGCAAGCTGTTCATCAGCAATGCTTGTTATAGATTGAATCGACAATAATTCCTGTAGCCAAATCTCATCCGAAATCATTGCATGCTTTATGACCTCAGCCATTCCAGAACGAACCTCACGTTCACTTAATGTGCTTAAAAAGCGAGTATCATAGATTACTGCTTTAGGCTGATAAAAAGCACCAATCAAATTCTTTCCTTCTGGATGGTTTATGGCTGTTTTGCCTCCTACAGCTGAATCATGTGCCAAAATTGTCGTCGGTACTTGTATAAAAGGAATCCCCCTCATATAAGTAGCTGCTACAAAGCCTGATAAATCACCGACCGCTCCACCACCAAGGGCGATTAAAAGGGATTTACGTGTGCATTTATTGTCGATTAAGAATGAATTAGCCTCTTTATAGTTATCAAAGCTTTTGCATTCTTCCCCAGCCGGCATCACAAATACTTCAAAAGGATATGGAAAGCTTTCAGTAAAGTAGTTCTTATGAGCTTTCCAGACATTTTCATCAGTAAATACGATGATTTTATCCTCTTTTGGTAAGTGAAGGTGCAAGGATTCCATTGCACTCGTTAAAATGTTGTTCCCAATCACAACCTCATACTGATGCGATGCTGTGTTCACTGGAATTCTCATTTTTAAAACTCCTTTGAGTATTTTCGCATTTCTTCAATTTGTGCTTTTAACTGTGGTAATTGATCACTGTGGAATTGCTCGATAAGTACATTTGCTACTTCCCAAGCAATAACATTTTCCGCAACAATTGATGCTGCTGGAACTGCACAGCTATCCGAGCGTTCAACACTTGCCTTAAAAGCTTCTTTTGTTTCAATATCTACACTTTGTAATGGTTTATATAAAGTAGGGATTGGTTTCATAACACCGCGCACTACAATTGGCATACCTGTAGACATACCGCCTTCAAGCCCACCTAAGCGATTTGTGGCACGAGTGTAACCATTTTCTTCATCCCAAAGAATCTCATCATGTACTTCTGAGCCTTTTCTACGAGCCATTTCAAAACCTATGCCAAATTCTACACCCTTAAAAGCATTAATAGAAAGCATAGCTTGAGCTAGTCTGCCATCTAATTTTCGATCGTAATGAACATAAGAGCCGATTCCTGCTGGAAGACCTTCAACTATAACTTCGACGACACCACCGATGGAATCCCCAGCCTTTTTCGTATCATCAATCATTTGTACCATTTGGCTAGAAGCTTCAGGATCGACACAATAGCAAGGATCCTCTTCCACAATTTCACGAATCTCATTTACTGTTTTGCCTTCTATTTTTGTTGTGTCAGCTTTAATGCCAGCAATTTCTGTTACATGAGATACGATTGAAATTCCTAACTCGCTTAACAAAGCCTTTGCTACCGATCCAACTGCTACACGTACCGTTGTTTCACGGGCACTAGAGCGCTCTAGCACGTTACGCAAGTCTCTGTGGCCATATTTCATGCCCCCTACTAAATCTGCGTGCCCTGGACGCGGTCGAGAGATTTGACGCTTAATTTCGTTTGGGTCTACATCTTCTGGAAGTGGGTCTGCACCCATAATTTTAGTCCAATGCTTCCAATCATCGTTTTTTACTACTAACGCAACTGGGGAACCTAACGTTTTCCCATGACGTACACCGCCTACAATTTCAACAGTATCTGTCTCAATTTGCATTCTTCTTCCACGGCCATGTCCACCCTGACGTCTCTTTAAATCATAATTTATTGTTTCTGCTGTAATTGGTAATAGGGAGGGTAACCCCTCGATAATTGTAGTTAATTGAGGCCCGTGAGACTCTCCTGCAGTTAGGTAACGCATAAAACACTTTCTCCCTTCAACTCGCTAAAGTATGTATTTTTTAATATAACATATAATATACCAAAAAACAGTTCAATTTTTTAAATATCCCTCAAAATAGTACCGAATATTCAGAAATCCTATTATAGACCATATTAAGGAAAATTCCCTTATCCTGTTCAAAGTTACATGAAAAAAGGTCATATAATAGTAAAATACGCTTTTCGTTCAATACGAAAAGCGAAGACTAGAAGATGATTTGGTTTTTGACTACTTCTTTCGATAAAAGAAAGTGTCTTCAATTTCAAAGCCATATTGAGCAGGGTTAAAGATCTGTTCTGTAGAACCAACAAATAATATCCCTCCAGGACGCAGTGCTTTACTAAAGCTATGATAGATTTGATCCTTCGCTTCCTCTGTAAAGTAAATCATAACATTTCGGCAAACGATTAAATCATAATTCGAATCATATTGGTCATTTAGTAAATTGTGCTCCTTGTAATTAACAGTTCTTTTAATTTCATCTTTGACTTTATAGAAAGAACCTTCTTGAATAAAATATTTCGATTTTACATCGGTAGGTACCTCTGCAAGGGAACGCTCTGGATATAAACCTAGTTTTGCTTTTTGGATAACATTCTTATCAAGATCTGTTGCTAGCACTTGAACTTGGGAAAGTGGCAGATGATGCGACAGCACCATAGAAATTGTATAAGGCTCTTCCCCTGTTGAACATGCTGCACTCCAAATTTTCAAGCGTTTATTAGCTTGTAAAAGCTGTGGGAAAATTTTATTTTGTAAAACCTCCCAACGTTTTCCATTTCGGTAAAACTCAGAAACGTTAATCGTCATACGGTCTAAAAACTCGTTCATCAAATCACGGTCTTTTTCAAGCGCCTGCATAAATTCGACAAAATTACGATAGCCCTTTTTTTCGTATAAAGAGGTCAAACGTCTTTTCATTTGGGCTTCTTTATATAGAGCTAAATTTATACCTGTTTTTTTATTAATACCAGCAATAAATTGTTCATAATCTGACATTTGCTAATCTTTCCCCTCTTTATATCCTACTTTCATTATATAGGAATTATAGATAATGGGAAATATATATCATTTCAACCTCATGTCTATAGGAAAGAAAGTAATTACTAATATTTTCACTCGAGCTTAAACTCTTTTGGGTGATCCAATGTTAACTGCTGTCTCGTTTGTTCTATTTCTAATCGAAGCTTTTCTGTTTCGGCGATATGACCTTCATTCCTGATTTTTTCTAATTTAATCTCTTGTTTTAATACTTCTAATTTTAATTTTGATTGCTTATTTATATGGTCTGATAATATTCCTGCAAGTGAGACGATTGTAATAAATATAATTATTGCTATGAAAACACTTGTCAATTCTATCACCTCCATATCATATTATATCAAGAATCAACAACTTTCTTCCAGAAAATTCCGTAATTTAAGTTAAAAAAATAACTATTGCATAATGCAATAGTTATTTTGAGTGATATAAGTTAAAGAGAGAATTAAGCTAATTCTCCAGCGAACCATAAGCTAATTTCGCGTTCTGCAGATTCTGCAGAGTCTGAACCATGAATAATGTTTTCAGAAATTGTAGTTGCAAAGTCACCACGGATTGTTCCTGGTTGAGAATCAGCTGGTTTTGTAGCTCCCATCATAGTACGAGCTAATGAGATAGCGCTTTCGCCTTCCCATACCATAGCGAATACTGGACCAGAAGTGATGAAGTCAACTAATTCACCAAAGAATGGCTTGTCTGCATGCTCTGCATAGTGAGCTTCTGCGATTTCACGAGTAGCTACCATTAATTTAGCACCTTTTAATTCGAAGCCACGACGCTCGAAACGGTTTACAACGTCTCCGATTACTTGACGTTTTACTCCGTCTGGTTTAATCATTAAAAAAGTTTTTTCTACTGCCATAATTATAAAACACTCCTTAGGTTTGTCTATAAGGTGTTACACCTACCGATAAATATTACCAAAAGATGCGTAATACATCAACATTTACTAGTTAAAGCTTGAAAATTAATCTTAGAATTTACGTTTTCCAATAAATAAAGCTACGTCTCTAAGCTTTCTTTTCATCTGATGATTTGGTAATGCGTCAACTTCCTTTAAAGCTTTTCTTAAGTATTGATTACTTAAAGTGATTGCTTGCTTAATCGCATCAGAATTACGAACAATCTTTAACATTTCCAAACGGTCCTCTTCTGATACAACACCACTTGAAGCTTTTTCTATAAATCTTTGGATTACTGGATGATCCTTTAATAATAAAATTGGCAAAGTAATATTCCCCTGGAGCAAATCACTACCAGCAGGTTTACCAAGCTCTTTATCTGTTGCAGTGAAATCTAAAATATCATCCACAATTTGATAGCTCATCCCAACAAAATAACCAAAACGTTTTAGATGTCTTATATTCTTATCATCAAGTCCACCAACGACTGCACCTAATTCGCAGCTTGACTCGATTAGCAATGCCGTTTTTCGCTTAATGCGGCGGAAATAATCCTTTAAATTTTGGTTATCTCGAAACTTATCTTCAATCTGAATAACTTCGCCATTACAAATTTCAACCATTGTCTTCGCTAAAATTTGATGAACTTTTACGTTTTCGATAGATGTTACATACTCTAAAGCTCGTGCAAAAATAAAGTCACCAGTGTACATAGCAACTCGGTTATTCCATTGAGCCTTTACAGTATGTCTACCTCTTCTCAAATCAGAATCATCAATAACATCATCATGTACCAGAGATGCCATATGAATTAACTCTAACGGTACGGCAATATTTTTAATTTGATCGATATTATATTGCCCAAATTTTGCACTTATTAGAACAAAAACAGGGCGAATTCGTTTACCGCCGGCCTGTAACAAATGGAGAGAGGCATCATTTATCAAGTGCGAAGATGAGTTTAACGCAGTTTCTAACTCTTTTTCGATGATGTCTATATCCGATTTCAAATCAGAGTAGAGTAATTTTAACTTCATCTTTTCCACATGCGAAACCTTCTCCCCCTAGTTTTCTTCTTTAAAGCCCATATGCATAGCGGCAGCCCCACCACTATATCCTTTATATGTTACCTTTTTAAATTTCGCTTCCTCAAACATTGCTGCTAATTTTTTCATGCCTGGGAAATCATTTGCAGACTCCTGTAGCCAAGAATATTCTTTAAAGCTTTTGGCAAATAATTTACCAAATAACGGCATGATAAATTTAAAATAGAATTTGAAAAGCTGTCTATATCCTGGAATTTCAGGCTGTGATGTCTCAAGACATACTGCCATTCCACCTGGTTTTAGTACACGATTCATTTCCTTTAAAACCTGCAAATAGTCAGGTACATTTCTTAAACCAAAACCAATTGTTACATAGTCGAAGGTGTTATCCTCAAACGGAAGCTCCATGGCATTTCCGTGAATCAATTCTACCTGTGGATACGGTTTAACTTTGCTTTCTCCAACCTTAAGCATGTTTTTACTGAAATCTAATCCTTTTACAACGCCTGTTTCTCCCGTTGCCTGTGCAAGTGCTACTGTCCAATCGGCAGTTCCACAGCATACATCCAGACATTTCGAGCCGGGCTTAACAGCCATTCGTTTCATTGTATCGGTGCGCCACTTAACATGTAATTGAAAACTAATAACAGAGTTCATTTTGTCATAGTTGTCTGATATACTCTCAAAAACCTCATGTACGTGCTCTTCTTTCGATTTAGCCATTTTTTCATTACCTTTCCCACGTTTAATTTCTAAATGAAATGCGCCTAATTAGAAAAAGCAGGCTTTCTACTGAATGAAATTAAACGCAACCTGTTGCTGTATGTATAACTTTAAATCGTCCTTTAAAATATTAGACGTTTGAAGATATTCGTTTAGCAAGTTTTTGAGAGAATCTATTTCACCTTGAATGATTAACTCAATTGAACTTTCTTGATCTGAAACACTTTCTTGCATTTTTACAAATATATTTGATGTATTACCACTTGCATGTTTTTTTAGCTCCTTCTGCAATTGAAGAAGTAATAAACCCGTATGCATTATTGAACTATATTGTTCAAATTGATAAACATTATAAAACCTTTTGATTAGCTCTGTTTGAATGACAGAAATAGTTTGATACCACTCTCTGATTGTGTATTGCGATGATTCATATAGCTTAATTTGATGTTCACATCGATTTACAATACCTTCAGAAAGCTGTCGAATTAAAGAGATATTACCAGAATGTGCAAGTATTTCGTAATAACGGCCACTATAATAATCTCCAGAAAGAACGGTAAGCTGCTGTTCTTTGCTTGTAGCATTCATTTCGCTAATTTTATCGTGTTCGTTAAGTGATGCGTGGACTATTCCTACAGTAATAGCACTTACTTCGTTTTGTTCATCCCATTTCTCTCCATTTAAAAATGGTAATAGTAAATAAAACAATTGATTTTCATCGAGCACTGGTGATCCAGTATATTGAGTCAAAGTTCTATGACGAACATGCATGAAAATATTTGTTTTTAATTGTTCTATTGATTGTTGAATGTATGTTGCATCCATAGATATTACTCCATTCTACTTAAAGTGCAATGGGTGGCTCCCATTGCATTATTTCGTTTGGTTCACCAATAAAGCTGAATACACATGTTGTGTACTACAACTACTCTTAGAAATTTAGTTACTCTTGTACTTTATTTTTTCGAAGCACTTTCAACGATACCATGGGACGAATGAATTTTTGCTTTTCCTCTAATTTTCATCGCAGAGGTATGTTCTGTAAATTGAGCAATCATTACTTCCCCAGTATCTAATTTTTCCGAGTGATGAAACTTAGTATCAGTGCCACGTGTGAGACCGATTACATGTACGCCATCCTCTTGAGCTTCGATAATTATATAATCTGGTTGAGTCATCTTATCTTATCTCCTCAAAATCAATTTCCTCGAAAAAAAACGTATGTTTTCGCCTAATGACCGTGTCATTTTAAAAAAAAGAAGCTAAAACATATCCTTGTACATCATATCACATTAAAACTATTGTTTTAAGACATTTGAATAAATGAAATAACTTCTCTACGTAAAACCTCATCTTCTGCATATACTCCACGAGCTACTGAAGTAATTGTTTTAGCACCCGGTTTTTTCAAACCGCGCATTGTCATGCACATATGCTCAGCTTCAATTACTACATAAACACCGATTGGCTCTAGCATCTCCATTATTGTATCTGCTACTGTTGAGGTAATTCTTTCTTGTAACTGGGGTCTTCGTGCTACAGATTCGACACATCTACCTAACTTGCTTAACCCTGCTACACGTCCGCCTTGAGGCAAATAGGCTACATGGGCTTTCCCGTAAAACGGAACTAAGTGATGCTCGCACATTGAATAAAACGGTATATCTTTCACTAATACTAGTTCATCATGATTTTCATGGAAAACTGTACTAAAAAATTCTCTAGGATCTTGGTTGATTCCGCTAAACATTTCTGCATACATTTTAGATACACGCTTTGGAGTATCTAGCAGTCCTTCACGATCTACATCTTCTCCTACAGCTTCTAAAATCATTTTAACTGCTTCTTCTATTTTTTCTAAATTTACTTTCGACATCTTTCTTCCTCCTAAACAAGATGTACCGAGCTACACAATTTGAATCGTAGCACATCCTTACCCTTTACGCAAAATAGGATATTACATCTATCTAAAAAGTTATGTATATATTAAAAACTTAAGTTTACCAATCGTCAGTTAATTCAACAAGTAAAAAGAGCAGTCATCATGCTTGTCCATGACGACTGCTCTATGTAACTGCTAGACGCTAATATTATTTTACAGCATCTTTAAGAGCTTTACCTGGTTTAAAAGCAGGTACCTTGCTAGCAGCGATTTCGATTTCTTTACCTGTTTGTGGGTTACGCCCTTTACGAGCGGCACGTTCACGTACTTCGAAGTTACCAAAACCAATTAATTGTACTTTGTCACCCTTTGCAAGAGCATCTTGAATTGTATCAAATACAGCTTCAACTGCTTTAGAAGCGTCTTTCTTAGAAAGACCTGCAGCTTCAGCAACAGAGTTTACTAATTCTGTTTTATTCACACCATTCACCTCCTCTCAAAGGGTCATGAACCTAAATCATGTAAAAAGAGTAACATATAGAAAATCCCTACGCAACTGTATTTATCCATGTTTTTCTATAATAATTCGGTTTTTTTAATAAAATTATAAATAACAGGACTTTTCACCTGCAAAAAGTATAGATATGTTTCTAATTTATACCAATTTTATTCATTTTATACATCAAACATACACAAGAATGTAATCTGCCTAAGGTTGATTTGAGAGTGAAATATTTTAAATAATCAGCCAATAAACAACCAAAAAAGGCAATTGATCGGGGTTTTAACCCTTTCAATTACCCTTCATATTGACGTTACTTCTAGATGTAACTAAAGATATAAGTGCATAATGATTCAACTAGGAGCCTTCGCTAAGATTATGACTAAATAATAAACGTTACTAAGCCACGTTCACCTTCATTAACCATTCTTTCAATTGTTTGACGCATTCTCTTCTTAGCACTTGGAGGAACAGCATTCATTTTATAACGAATACCCTCCTGAAGCACCTCATGAAGTGTTGTGCCAAATAATTGTGTTTGCCATAGCTGATCACGATCATGCTTATAGGAATACTGCAGATCTTTAAGCAGCTGATTCGCATAGAATTCTGTACCGATTAAAGGTGCAAATTCTGTAGCCATATCTACACGGATGATATGGTAAGAAGGCGCACTAGCTTTCATGCGAACACCAAAGAAGTTATTTTGTTTAATAATTTCTGGTTCGCTCGGCTCGAATTCCTCCAATGTAGGAAGTGAAATTCCATAGCCATTATCGCTTGCTTCATCAATCGCTTCACGGAATCTTTTTTGCGCTTGCTTAGCCTCAGCAGCTTCTTTTATAAATAGAAGCCAATCCTTCTTAGTATCAATCGGCGCATCTAACCACTCATTGCACACCGCTTTATAGATTTCTGCTTTTAAGGTAATACGAACTGTTGCTACACCTAAACCAGCATCTACTCTTTCAATTTCACTTTCATCTACAAAATCAATCTCACGTAACTCTGACGCAGCTTGCGAAACATCACGTATCTTCGTTACCGAATTTAAAACGTTACCAACCGCATCTGATAGTGTTACATTCAATGGATGTGTATATTCTAATACATCTAACCAATCTGGCTTTTCAACCTCAATATCTTCAATCGGGAATTCATAAAGCGCTTCTTGAAGAATGTATTCCATATCCTTCGTATTCATTTGATCAATTGCCACCGGAATAACTGGAACCTCGTATTTTTCTAGTAACTCATGACGAAGTGCCATTGTGTTATTGTGTGTTGGCATTTGACAGTTCAACACAATAACAAACGGTTTCCCAATTTCTTTTAGTTGACTAACAATTTGTTCCTCTGCAACTGCTGCTGCATGACGATTAATACCATTAACTGAACCATCAGTCGTAACAACTACACCGATGTTGGCATGATCGCGAATTACTTTATCTGTACCAATTTTAGCAGCTTCCTCAAAAGGAATAGCCTCTGAGTGCCATGGCGTGTGGACGTATTTTGGACCATCCTCATCCTCGTAGCCTCTTACACCGTCAATTACATAACCTACACAGTCTGCAAAACGAATTCGGAACGGAATTTCACTTTCGCCAATCGTAATCTCTGTTCCCTGGGCAGGAACAAACTTTGGCTCAGCAGTCATAATTACAGGACCCGGTGAACTTTGAGGCAGCTCGTCCAGTGCTCTTTTGCGATCTTCTTCGTTCACGATATTTGGGAGCACAACTGACTCCATCATTTTCTTCACAAAAGTAGACTTACCAACTCTAACAGGCCCTACAACACCGATATATACGTCCCCATTCGTTCTTTCTGCTATTTGATGAAAGATTTCTTCGCCTATTGTAGCTCCTCCTTTACGTAATTTAGTCTATGTACGACATTCTTCAAATATGAAAACGCCTTGTACGAAAATTTTTAAATATGGAGTATTTTTCGATATCTTTGGCTTATTGAAGAAATATATCGTACAAACTGAATTCTTACTTATACATATGAAAAAAGTGTTTAAAAAATATGTAAAATCACATATTTTTTAAACACTTAAATTTATATTCAGTTTTTATTCGATTTTCAAACTAATTGTTGGATGTTGATGCTTGTTCTTCAGCTTGGGTTTCCGTTGGGTCATACATAAAAATCGGTTCATTATTTTCATCTACTGTATAAGGCAGTGAATAAGCTGGTACGACTGGATAAGCATCTACTAAAAGCATACGAATATCTTCTCCGGCTTCTGGCGTTAAATTATTTTCTTTGATAAAAATATTTAAATCCACTGAATAATCAATGTAGATTTCCCCTTGTGTTGTTACAATAATAGGAAGTAAATTATTTGAATAGGGGCTTTGTACGGTTAACGGCTCCTTATACCCGATTTTTTCGAAGTCGATTGAATAGACGTAATCAGCAATTTTGTCCTTAAAAGTAGGGTAATAGGTACTCATAAAGCGGATATTCAATTCACGAATTCTTTCAGCAGAACGTAAATCCACTAGCTTTACCGTCGGATTTTCCTCTGGATCCCAAATAATATATTGGAATAACCCACCTTTTTCAAAAGAATTGGCAGGAGCATTTGTTAAATACTTAGGAATTAGTTTCTCGAAATCGATTGGATATTTAATAAACTGATCTGTATCCATATCGCGCGTTTTAATAGGAAGTACACCTGTATCAGCTTGGAATTCCTCCACTGCCTTTTGAACAGAGGCTAACTGAAGGTCATCAGGTATCTGATTTTCTGCTTTCTGCTCTTCTGGGAAAAGACAGCCTGATAATAAAACTGTAGTTAGAGCTAGTACAAAAAACAGGCTCCATTTTCTCTTCATTTTCTACTCACCTCATAGATTGTTTCACTAACAGCCATCAATTAATAGATAGACTATGTATGTAATTTTAGTTCGGCCATGTCAATACTACGAGCACCATTAAAATGGAACCGATAGCAAAAATGACAAAAGCTACTAATCGTAATATAAGAGATAAACATCCATTGTTTACCCATTTTCTTGTGAGTCCCACAATCAATACAGATAATAACATTGCACCAATCGAATAAAAAGATACCCACATAACATCTAAAGCATGCATGCTCGCAAGTGGTCCCCTTGCCGATTGCAATGTTAAATAATTCATAGAAGATAACAAGTTTTGCAAGCTGTAAACCTCCTTTCAATAGAAAAACACAACTCCACCATAATAAGGCACGAGTTGATGTCTTTACTTATGCGGATTCACTTCAAAAGTTTTACTTTCCTACCGCAAGAAGAGGAGGTAACGAATTACCTCCACATACTCATTCATAACTATAAAATTCCACTCTAATAAAGATCAATTTCACGTTTTTTCATTCGGATCATTAATTCATCCACTGCTACTTTTGGTTCTTTATCAGTAAATAATATTTCAAAAAGAGCGTTAGTAATTGGCATTGGAACTTCATATTCCTGAGATAGTTGATAAGCAGCCTTTGTAGTGCGTACGCCTTCTACTACCATGCCAATTTGCTCAAGAACTTCATCGAGTTTCATGCCTTTTCCAAGCATATTTCCAGCTCTCCAGTTTCGAGAGTGAACACTTGTACATGTGGCGATTAGATCTCCCATACCGGTTAAACCACCAAAGGTAAAGGGATTTCCGCCCATTTTCACACCTAGACGAGTGATTTCAGCCAAGCCTCTAGTAATTAGAGCAGCCTTGGCGTTATCACCATAGCCTAAGCCATCAGATATACCCGCAGCCAAAGCGATAACATTTTTTAACGCCCCACCTAGCTCTACTCCCACTACATCGTCATTTGTATATACTCGGAAGTATTGATTCATAAATAAATCCTGCACTCTTTCAGCTGCTTCCAGATTACTGCACGCAGCTGTAATCGTTGTAGGATGATGTAATACCACTTCTTCTGCATGGCTTGGACCAGAAAGCACAACGATTTCTTCCACTACATCAGGCGATAGACTTTCTGTAAGCATTTCTGAAATACGCATAAGCGAGTCTGGTTCAATACCTTTAGAAACATGAACGAATAATTTTTTCTGTTGAAGGAATGACCCCATAGTACTACATACTTCACGTATAGCTTTAGTTGGCACAGCGACAACAAGTATATCTGAATGAAGCACGGCCTCTTCTAAATTACTTGTAGCCTTTAAATTTGGTGCCAATGTAGTATCAGGAAGGTATTTTTGATTTTTATGCTGTGTATTAATCTCATTTGCTTGTTCTTCTCGATGTGTCCAAACAAGTGTATGATGACCATTCTCAGCTAAAACCTGTGCTAATGCTGTTCCCCAGGAGCCTGCCCCTAAAACCGTAACATTTTCCATACTCTCTCCCCCTAAAATTCAACTAGTCGCGTGCACGAGCGATTAATCGAATAGGTGTACCTTCAAAATCAAAGGTTTCACGAATTCGGTTTTCAAGGAATCGTTCATAAGAGAAATGCATTAATTCTGGATCATTTACAAAAGTAACGAATGTTGGTGGCTTAACTGCAACCTGAGTCGTGTAGTAAATACGTAAACGTTTCCCGTTGTCTGATGGTGCTGGATTACGTGCCACTGAATCTTCAATTACTTCATTAAGGATTGATGATTGAATACGCATTGCATGATTCTCACTAACTTTTTGTACAATACTTAAAATTTGATGAACACGTTGTTTTGTTTTAGCCGATACGAAAATAATCGGTGCGTAATGTAAATACAAGAAGTGTTCACGAATTTGCTGTGTATAATGTTTCATCGTTTTTTCATCTTTTTCAACGGCATCCCATTTATTTACAACGACAATTACTGCTTTCCCTGCTTCATGAGCATAGCCTGCAATTTTCTTATCCTGTTCCTGGATACCTTCTTCACCGTTTAAAACAACTAAAACAACATCAGAGCGTTCAATGGCTCTTAATGCACGTAGCACAGAATATTTTTCTGTAGATTCATACACTTTCCCTTTTTTACGCATCCCTGCTGTATCAATGATGACATACTCTTGTCCATCATATGAATACGGTGTATCGATTGCATCGCGTGTAGTTCCGGCTATTTCACTAACAATAACACGGTCTTGCCCTAAAAATGCATTAACTAATGATGATTTCCCAACATTTGGACGTCCAATTAAGCTAAATTTAATCGTATCCTCTGAATACTGTTCTTCATCTTCTTTAGGGAAATGCTTAGCACACTCATCAAGTAAATCACCAAGCCCTAGACCATGTGAACCCGAAATCGGGAATGGTTCTCCAAAGCCTAGAGCATAGAAGTCATAAATCATCTCACGCATGTCTGGGTTATCGACTTTGTTTACTGCTAAAACAACAGGTTTTTTTGTTTTATATAAAATTTTTGCTACTTGTTCATCTGCTAATGTAACGCCTTCACGTCCATTTGTCATAAAGATAATAACATCGGCTTCTCGAATGGCAATTTCTGCTTGCCCGCGGATTTGTTCTAAGAAAGGTTCGTCTCCTATTTCAATTCCACCGGTATCAATGATGTTAAATTCATGTGTTAACCAATCTGCCGAACTATAAATACGGTCACGTGTTACTCCTGGAATATCTTCCACGATTGAGACGCGTTCACCAACAATACGGTTAAATATTGTGGATTTTCCAACGTTCGGACGACCTACGATGGCGATTACTGGTTTTGTCATCTGTACTTCATCCTTCCAAATTCTTATCTTTTGTATTATACACGAAAATACAAATTATATCATTGTTTCATATCTAAGCAATTATTATTTGGAAAAGTTGGGTGATGGAGGGGGGCGAATATATGAATCTATTGAAAAATGGGAGTTGGTAGTTGTTGTCATTTGGGTTGGAGGATGATGGAGTGTGGGGTTAGAAGGCGGGCTTTAGTGAAATGCATTGTAGGCTCGATTTCATTTCTTCGTGCAGTTCATTGTGCTGATGAAATGCTTCATACTCTCATTTTCACTTCACTATGCAGTTCATTCCACTTTTGGAATGCATCACACTCTTATTTTTACTTCTTCATGCACTTCATCCCACTTATGAACTGCATCACACTCTCATTTTTCTTTCACCATGCACTTCATCCCACTTATGAATTGCATCACACTCTTATTTTTCTTTGACCATGCACTTCATTCCACTTATGAACTGCATCACACTCTAATTTTCACTTCACCATGAATTTCATTCCACTCGTGAAATGCATCACAAGCTCACTTTCACTCTACAATGTGTTTCATCCTCCTATGCTCACTGCTAGGACAGTCAACTCTCCTCCTTAAATCGAGTAGAGGGAGAATAAGTTCTCGCCCCTCTCACAACACCGTACGTACGGATCTCGTATACGGCGTTTCAATTTATATTACAGTGTGTACT
>NZ_QJTJ01000036.1 GCF_003217295.1 Ureibacillus chungkukjangi | reverse complement strand
GAATGTTGACAAGTGGTTTTTTAATTTGTGCAGGGCCTACGGCCCTTCTGCACAAATTAAATGCCATAGCTTACATTTTTATGATGCCATAAACAATTGAAATGTAATTACTTATTTTAAAGTGGAAAATAGTTGGATGTAAGAATGAGAAGATGGTTACGCAGGTAAAATTAAAATTCAAAAGAAAAAAGCCAGCTATAAAAAACTGGCAGGTAATCATTTATTTATAATTATAGTTATATTCACTTGATAAGGTAATATTTCCCCAGGTTGCTTTGGAAGTAGAAGCATTAAAGCAAGCTTTTGTAAAATCATTTGAAGTAGTATTTACGGAAGAATGATTACTTGATATTGCATAAATTTTACTTGTACCATTGCTATTATTATTCACATTATTACTTATTTGTAAATCCCCGTTAACACAGATTAAAGAATTATTACCTAAATTAATACCTTGAGTGACTTTAGTATCTCCGTTAATAAACAAAATAGAAGATTCCATCTCATTTATTTGTTGGATTGTCGTAAGTCCTTCTCCTATAAACATAGTGGATCCTTTTAATTTTATATTATCCATTGAGGCAGTTTTTTTAATTTCTACTGTAGAATTTGATAAACCACTACCGTTAAAATGTAATCCTTTTAAAGTGCCGCCGATGTATAATTTAATATTACTTAGGCTATTCAAGTTACCTGCTGTCATATCATTTTCTATATATAATGTTGATTCGGTAAAAGCGTTATTTGCATTTTTCATTGTTAAGGAACCCTTAATTTTTACAGTCGATTTATCAAAAGATAGGTTGTCATTTTGTTCAAATTCTACACTATCAATAATTTGGCATTGAATATTACTAAATATTATCTTTTTTCCGCTAGTATTACAGTTATTTAAGTCTCCAGGATCTTGTATTTTATTAGCTTCAATTATAGACGTGCCCCCTGAATCGCCAGAGGATATATTTGAAGACATAAATCGCGAAAGGTCTACTATTAAATTACCTTCAATGGCGGTAGCCTTACTATTCTCTGTACCGGTACTTTTATAAGTTACCTCAAAACCTTGGGGCTTGCTGTTGAGGTATTTAGAGTTGATTGGTTCAATTAAAAATTTACTTGATGTTTTTGTTTTGATATATACTTCAGGATTTAATGAATTAATATCCTCTTCTAAATACCTCATCATTAAATCTCGTCCGTAGTCAATATATTGCGAATCAAGTAGTATTGTATTCTTTGATGCATGTGCTGCTCTTAAAGCTTTAACTTCATCAAGTACTAATTTTTCGTGAGTAGTTACGCTATTCCGAACAGCTTGCTCGAAATACGTGATACCCATTTCTGCTATGGCGACTGATTGAGAATTTTGTTCTCTAATATCGTTTTGTTTAGTAGTGTTTGCTGATATGACCATAAAAGAGAGTGCGAAAACTGTAAAGACTGCTGTTATCATTAATACTACTAACAACGTATATCCGTTGGAATTATTGATTAATTTCTTCAAGTAGCATCGTACTCCTTTAATCGTTGTAATAGTACCTCCATTTTAAGTTTCCTATTAGAATCATTCCGCATAATTATCAATTCTAAATTTACATCATCTGTTTTAGGATTTACATCTTCAGGGACGTTTTTTAATGTTATACATAATTGATTATTTTCAAAAGTTTCTTTATCAGTAATGATTCCTTTGGATGTAGCTTCTATTGTAAATTTACAATCATCAATATGTACTTTATAAGTATCTGATTGTAGGTGTATTTTAGTTAATTTTGAAATGATGATATTGGCTTCTTGTTGTAATTGATTTTTTGATACAGCTTTATTTGTATAATTAGAACCTTGGAAAAAGATATTCCAAGTAATTAATGAAACGATGGAAAGCAAAACTATGATTACTAGTGTTTCAACTAGAGAGAAGCCAGATTGTTGGTCGTTTTTCATTATGTTCACCTTTCATACAATAGATATCCGTATGTTTCACTAACTAGAATATTGTTAGCTTTATAGATTTGAACCTGGATTTGATATGCCTTTTTAGGAATTGAATCTAAATCAGATTGAGTATTGATTACAACACTAACATTAAAAGCCGAGTTGCTAGATTTCGTATCTATGATAATTGATTTTGTACTTGAGTTATAAGAAACATAATCATCTAAATCTATAAAAGAGTAGGTGCCAGCTAATGGGTTAGTTATAAATGAATTGAAATCTCTACTTTCTTCAATTTTAGATTTCCATTTATCAAGTTCTATCTTTGCTATATTAATTGCAGTTTGTTTATGTTCATTTTGAATATTTTTTTGCCCCATTTGTGGGAAGAAATTCATGAAAGAGATTAAAATAATTGTCAATATAACTATAGAAGCAAGTATCTCAATTAATGAAAGTCCATTTTCATTGATTAGTTTTTTAGAGTTTACTTGTTTTTTCAATAAAAAACACCTACTTAATGTTAGTTGTCATAAGGGGCATAGTATTTTTGGATTATTACAGTATTATATACTATAAAAGTCATGGGCGAAATGAATTTATTATAGAATTTACTTCACAAACACATAACAAATTATTGAATTGGTATAAGAAACATATTTTCGGTAAGTAAAAAGTATTATTAGTAAAGTAAATTTAGTTAAAAATATTTACTTCTGGTAAAAAAAGATATATACATCCCCCAAAAAATCGTGTATTTTATAAATAGCTTAGAGCAAAATGTGTAAAACAGGGCAATTTTTTTTATTTTAATATAAAATTTTACAATTTTTTCGTTACTAATCATTTATCTAATAGTAGAATGATATTAAGGATATTCATAGGAGATATTGCATATACCTTCTATAATTCTCTTTTTTGATGTGTTGGGTAATTTTGCTTAAGTTAGTTGAAGTTACATGCGAAGAAAGTCAAATTTTGAAACATCCTACTAGTAATAGTTTTAATTAGAAACTTGAGGTGATTGCATGCCATTAAAAATGAAACCGATTATTTTAGCTGCACTAAGTTTAATCATTATTTTGTATTTATGTATCCAAGGAAATATTTTTAAAACGGCCTCTGCAGATGAGTCTGATTCAGGGTCAACCATCGCCGGCGTTAAAGTTTCTGGGTTAAATGAAGATGAGATGAAGGAAGTACTGCAACAAGCAATTAATACATGGGTAGGAGAGCCTATCACCGTAAGTGATGGAGTGAGCGAAGTCCAGGTAGATCCTTCACAATTTATGTTTGATTTAGAAAGTACAGTACAACAATATACAACAACAGTGGACAAGCCTTGGTTTGCTTTTTGGGAATCAGACCGTGTTGTTCATCTACCATTAGTAGTAACGGTTCCTGATGAGCTGATGAATGATATTTCAACAGTTGGAAGCTGGAATGCAGAAGCTACAGTCAACTCTGTTGCTACTCAAGCTTCCTTTTTAAAGGAACATGAAATAGCACCGGTCATGAATGATTTAACTCAAATTGATAATGAACGAATCGCACTTTCGATTGAAGGTATTCCAACAGAAGCTACAGGTGTTTCAAATGTAGCGAATCTGTTAAATGGAACAATTCTTTATCCTGGCGAGACTTTTTCATTCATTACCAAAGTAGGCGAAAGTACTGCAAATACTGAAGCAAAGAATTTTGTTGCTTCACTTTTATATGACGTGGTATTGAATACAGAGTTCCAAATTGTAGAGCGTCACTCGCAGGAAAAAATACCAGCTTATTTAGAACCAGGCATAAATGCTAAGGTTAATATTCAATATAACGAAGATTTACAGTTTTTAAACAGCTCAACAAGTCCAGTGCAAATTAATGCAACGGTTGAAGGCTCAAATTTAAAGGTTGAAATCTTTGCAAACGAAAAAAGTAAAGAAGTTCTAGTGCAAGTAAGTAATGAAGAAATTGCGCCTCGTATCATTAACAGATACTCAGAGGATTTATCAGTTGGACAGCAGCAATTGATACAGGAAGGTACGAATGGTATGCGAGTAGTGGTTACTCGAATTATTTCTGAAAGTGGCAGTACAACAGAAGAACAAATCAGCCGTGATTACTACGCACCAACAAACCGAATTGTATTGCTTTCTGCTAGACAGCCGGCTAGTATGCCAGATACTACAGGAATAACAGGTAGTTCGGGTTTACCTGACACAAATACAGATGGAACGGGAACACAAACACCAGGAACGACGGATCCAAATGTAAATACAAATCCTAACTCAGTTCCCAATACAAATCAAAATCAAGATTCAGATACACAAATTGATTTAGATAATAACGGTTTACCTGATATGCCGACAAATGAGAACGAAAACGAGTTACCAGACGGTAGTTACTATGACAAAGGTGGCAACTTAATTACTCCATAGAAAGGGGAGTTTGGCAATTGCGAATGCAGACACGAAAACGACTAGGTGACTTATTAGTTGAAGCAGGTGTAATAACAAACGAACAGCTTGACTATGCATTATCAAATAAAAGTCGGGACGAAAAACTAGGAGACTTCCTTATTCGAGAAAATTATTTAACTGAACAACAGTTAATCGAGGTACTCGGATTTCAACTAGGTGTCCCACATATCAACTTAAACCAATATTCGATTGAGCCAGAGCTCTTGCAGCTAGTTCCCGCTGAACTCGCAAAGCGAGCTAATATCATGCCGATTCGACGAGATAAAAACAAATTATTCATCGCAATGGCTGACCCAATGGATTATTTCGCTATTGAGGAAGTCCGAATGGCAACAGGCTGTCAAATTGAAACAAGTATTGCAGCAAAAGACGACTTGTATCGTACCATCACAAAATACTATGACCTGCAAGAATCGATGGAAGCGGCCCTTTCAGATCTAGGGGTATCAACACCTGAATCACAGCCGGAAATTACGGACGAAGAATCGCCAATTGTACGCTTAGTGAACCAAATCATCGCAAACGGTGTAGCGCAGCGTGCGAGTGATATTCACTTTGATCCACAGGAAACTGATTTTCGTGTTCGTTACCGTGTTGATGGGAAACTACGTACAGAACGTTCATTACCGAAGCATATGCAAAATATGCTATCAGCCCGTGTGAAAATTATGGGTGGTCTGAACATTACTGAAAACCGTGTCCCACAGGATGGACGTATTAAAACAACGGTGAATTTTAAGCCTAT
This sequence comes from Ureibacillus chungkukjangi, assembly GCF_003217295.1. GTDB lineage: Bacteria > Bacillota > Bacilli > Bacillales_A > Planococcaceae > Ureibacillus > Ureibacillus chungkukjangi. The sequence continues at coordinate 22,943 of NZ_QJTJ01000036.1, read as the reverse complement.
TGATATACGTTTATCGACTTTACCAACCATTTATGGTGAAAAAATCGTTATGCGTATTCTTGATTTAAGTAATGCAGCAACAGATGTAGATAAGTTAGGCTTGCACTCTAAGAATGAAGAGCTTTTCCGAAAAATGATTTCTCGACCAAATGGGATTGTTTTAATTACTGGGCCTACAGGGTCAGGGAAATCAACAACCTTATATGCTGCGCTTTCGCACCTTAATAAGGAAGGCGTCAATATAATTACGGTTGAAGATCCAGTGGAGTATCAATTAGAAGGTATTAACCAAATTCAAGTAAAAGAAGAGGTTGGCCTAACCTTCGCTGCAGGTTTACGCTCTATCCTTCGTCAGGACCCTGATATTGTCATGATTGGGGAAATCCGTGACTTAGATACAGCTGAAATTGCAACGCGGGCTTCACTAACCGGACACTTAGTATTAAGTACACTGCATACGAATAGTGCAGTTGAGTCAATTTCAAGACTAAATGACATGGGAATTGAGCCATTCCTGATTTCATCATCATTAGTAGGGGTAGTGGCACAGCGTCTTGTTCGTCGTGTTTGCCGAGATTGTGGGAAAACAGTTCCTGCAACAGACCGCGAAAAAGAAATCTTTGCAGAGGTGGGCATGACTGTCGAAACAGTAAATCGTGGACGTGGTTGTCCCGCATGTAATCATACTGGTTATCGTGGACGTATTGCCATTCATGAGATTTTGCCTATTGATAGAACACTGAAAGATTTTATCCTGCAGCGTGCAAGTGTAAGTACATTAAGAAATTACATGAAAGAAGCAGGCTATCACACACTTGTGGAGGATGGTTTGTTGAAAGTATTAGACGGATATACAACAACTGAAGAAGTACTCCACGTAGCGACAGTTGAATAGGAAGTGAAATGATGTTTAGTATACGTTCATTATTAGAAAGAGCCTACGAAGAAAAGGCTTCGGACTTACACATAACGGTAGGAATCCCACCGATTTATCGTATAAATGGAAAGCTGAAGCAATTTGGTGATTATACAGTGTCCCCTAATGATGCTGAGGCGCTTGTAAGGGAGGTTCTTCCTGATTACAAGGTTGAAGAATACGAACAAAAAGGAGAAACCGATTTTAATTTTTCTCTTGGCGACTTATGTCGATTTCGTGTGAATGCTTATCATCAAAGGAACGAAAGCGCCATTGCATTTCGTTTAATACCATCTAAAATACCAACCATTGAAGGACTTGGTATGCCTAAGATTCTTTATGATCTAGCGGACAAGCCTCAAGGACTCATTTTAGTGACAGGTCCAACAGGGTCAGGGAAATCAACAACCTTAGCTGCGATGCTTGACTATATTAACGAAACAAAATCAAAGCATATCATTACCCTTGAAGATCCAATCGAGTATCTGCATCACCATAAACAATCCGTAGTCAACCAACGTGAAATTGGAATTGATACACAGGATTTTGCAAGTGGTTTACGGGCGGCACTTCGTCAGGATCCAGATGTTATCTTGGTTGGTGAGATGCGTGACTTAGAAACGATTTCTACTGCCATTACAGCAGCTGAAACTGGTCATTTAGTGTTTGCAACATTGCATACATCAAGTGCTCCTACAACAATTGACCGTATTATCGATGTATTTCCCCCGCATCAGCAGGGGCAAATTCGAATTCAGCTTGCAAACGTACTACAAGGAATCATTTCACAACGACTGTTTGCAAGAAGAGATACAAATGGTCGTGTCGCTGCGACCGAGATATTGACTGCACCTCCTTCAGTAACAAACTTAATACGAAACGAAAAGGTACACCAAATTCAAAGTGTTATGCAAACAAGCAGAGCACTAGGGATGCATACTTTAGAGACTTCTGTTCAATCACTCGTCTCAACTGGCAAGGTGTCGATGGAGGAAGCAAGACCATATCTAAATTTTGAAGATTATAAGTAAATGAACGTTGGTGAGTAAATGACTGTTTATAAATATATAGGTCGTACGCAGCAGGGTGCTCCAACGAAGGGCATTGTAGATGCCATGAACAAACAAGCGGCCATAGCAAAACTAAGAGCTAAAGGGATTAACCCTCGAGAAGTAAACGAATCAAACAGTTTCCTGCATAAGGAATTAAATATTGGAGCTGCAAAGGTTAAAAACCAAGACTTTGTTATCTATCTAAGACAGTTTGCCACTCTAATACGAGCTGGAGTTTCCATCGTGGAATCCACTCGCATCTTAGCAGATCAAACAAAAAGTAAGCCCTTGAAAAAAGCCTTGGAAGCTGTGGAGGAAGATATTCGCACAGGAGTTTCATTCTCTGAAGCGACAGCAAAGCATCCAAAAGTATTCCCACTACTGTTTTCTAACATGATGCGTTCTGGGGAGGCAACAGGGAATATAGATGATACGCTAGAACGATTAGCAAACTCATTTGAAAAGCAGTACAACTTAAAGAAAAAAGTTCAATCGACGATGACATATCCGGCTGTGCTATTTGTATTAACGATTGTAGTCGCAGTTTTTATGATGGTAGTTATTGTACCTTCATTTGTTGAATCATTTGAAAGTATGGGGGCTGATCTGCCATGGATGACGGTTGTTACAATTGCGGTTAGTGCGTGGCTGCAGAGATTCTGGTGGCTACTTATCTTAATAGTAATTGTAGGAGTGATTGTATTCCGAACACTTTACAAAGGGAATGAACAATTTAATTATGCTGTACATTATGCTTTGCTAAGAATGCCAATTTTCGGACCATTACTTCAAAAGTCGGCCATTTCAAGGATGATGGGAACTCTCTCTTCCTTATTCAGTAGTGCGGTTCCGATACTTCAATCGCTAACAATTGTAGAGCGTGTTGTTGGGAATCCAGTAATGAGTAAGGTTGTTCTTGAAGCTCGAGATAGTCTTGAACGAGGAAATACACTCTCAGAACCTTTAGAAGAGAGCTGGCTTTTCCCACCACTTGTAACTTCCATGACGAAAATCGGTGAGTCAACAGGTTCCCTGGATTACATGCTTGAAAAGGTTGCAGAATTTTATGATGCAGAAGTAGAACGATCAGTGGATACGTTAAAATCTTTAATCGAACCATTAATGATCTTATTCTTAGCAGCAATTGTAGGTGTAATAGTAGCTGCCATCTTTTTACCGATGTTTAGCCTATACGAACAGATGTAATATAAAAATTCAACCAGGACTGGGACGTTTTGCAGGGAGGTGAAGAGGTATGCAACCAACGTCCACGCAAATACTAAAAATTAACCAAAAACAAAATAAAAAATTAAAAGGAGGTTTTAATATGTTTAAAACAATGAAAAAACGTATTAAAAACGAAAAAGGTTTAACATTAATCGAATTATTAGCAGTAGTAGTTATCTTGGCTATCGTAGCAGCTATTGCTGTACCTGCTATTGGTAATATTATTGATAATAGTCGTTACAGCGCTGTAAAAGCTGATGCAACAAATGCTTTAAATGGAGCAAATATTTATTTTACTGATTACCCTAATGGGAATACTGGTGATATTACCGGATCAGGAGCTAGTACAACTATCACTCTTCAAAAACTTCAAGATGCAGGATATTTAGAAAGTATGGGTGGTTTAAATCCAGCAGCTACTATTTCTGTTTCAAAACCACATAAGCTAACTGGTACGACTAATACCAATACAAAAGTAAATGGACAAACAATTCAATTTACAAATGCTACAATTGATGTAATAAATTCAGACACAAAAAAAGGTAAAGATATTACTGAAAATAACCGAACAATCGCACCTCCTACTACACCTTAATTAATTCTCTAAAAGACAACTAACTACCGTAGTTAGTTGTCTCATTAGGCAATTAATTCACTAAAATGATTCCATTTCGATATTATTTATTTAAAGGAGCCCTTCGCATGTTCAATAAAAATAAAAAGAATTCCCATGTTTCCATAGAGATTAATGATTATGTGATTCGCGCGCTTGTTTCGAAGGGCCCAGATTTGTCACAGGCAGAGGTGTTTGAAGCGGCATTGCGTCATGAAATCATCGATGAAGCCACATTAAAAGATGAGATGGCGTTATTTGAGATTTTTAAAGAGAATGCCTCCAAATGGGGTGGGAGAAATCAGCATGTCCGATTTTTCGTTCCAGATCCAACTGTTCTTTTAAAATCCTTTGAGCATCCACGTGATGTCGAAGCAAATAAACTAAAAGAGTATGTACAGATGGAGCTTGGTCATAGTATTCATTTACCTTTCCAGGACCCACTTATTGATGTATATGATCCGACTGAAGGGGACGGGCAGGCAATGATTTTTGCAGCTGCCTCTGAGGAAGTGAATAAATATATTAACTTATTTTTAGATATCAATATGCAGCCTCAAGCTGCGGACATTCGTGCGCTATGTAATTTGCGCCTGCTTGAAAATCTTCAAATGATTGATAATGAAAAGACTTATTTAATCTCTAATTGGCTTGTTAACGAATTATCCATTTGTATTTACTCGAATGGGCATGTTGATTTCTTGCGTTATCAGCAAATTCCAACTGCTATTTCCCAATGGCATGCCAAGACTTCTGAAGAGAATGAGCTTGAATTTACATATGAGGGCGATTTAGAGGATTATCGAATGACGGTAATGGACCAAGTGCTGGAGCTTGACCGAATTATGAATTTCTTCCGTTTCTCTCTTCATAAGGGAGAGAAGTCTGTGGATGAAATTATTGTCATGGGAGACAATCCACTTCTAGAGAGTATCTATAGCTATATACAAGATACATTAGCTGTTTCTGCGAAGCTGGTTGATGATGCCCGGATTAATAAGAACTACCCAGGATTCAAAGCAAAACATGCGTCCTTGCTTGGGTTGGCGTTAAAGGAGATTGAATAATGATACCAGATATTAACCTCATACCCAGACTTGAACGAAACCAACAAGGCTCCAGATTACTTTATAGTCTGCTTGCGATAATTACTTTATTAGTATTATCACTTTTTGTATGGCAATATTTTAGCGCAAATGCTGAAATAGCTGATTTACAAAGCAAAGAAGCCAACTTAATGGCTCAACGTGACCAACTAGCGGCAGATTTAACAAATTTACAACCTAGTAGCCAAGGATCCTTAGAACAATCCTTGCAATTTATAGAGCGTGTTTCTTATCCAATTTCCCCTTTAATGGATGAAATTCAAGCATTGCAACCAAGCAACTCTTACTTGCGAAACTATAATTTTAGCCCTGAAAGTGTTTCAATCTCAATTGATTTTGAAACTTTGAGTGATGTTTCTACTTATGTTTCACGATTATCTAATAGCTCTTATTTCATTGATGGACAAGTCCTGTCAATAACAAATTCGGGGTTAGGCGAGGAACTTGGAACAGAGAATGAGACAAATTTCGATGTCATCCCAAGACAATCAGTAGAAATTACACTCCTAATCGATGAAACATACCTATCTACTGGAGGTGTTCAATAATGAAGCTCTCTAGTAATAAAAATTCATCTGTTATCTTGCTAATCGTATTAGTAGCTGCACTCTTATTTGCTGTTTATTATTACATCGTATTGCCGAAAAAGGATAATATTCAGTCATTAGAAGGATCTATTAGTTCTTTGCAAACGGAAATAACAGCCCTTGAAGGACAAATGGCATCATTTGATGAAACCTCATCTAGCGACGTTTCTAACATCTATGCTATTCGACAAAAGCTACCGCGATCACGTGAAATCGATCAACTATTATTAAACCTGGAAGAGATTGAATACGTAACTGAAACTCGCATTACGTCAATCGGATTTAATAGCTACGATGCACTAGTTTCAGAATCCGCTATTGTTCCTGTTCCAGAAGAAGCTACTACAGTTGAAGAAAACACTGTAGATGAAGATACTGAAGCAACTACTGAAGCTGAAGAAATAGTTGAAGGTGAAGAAACAGGCGAAACGGTGGAAACTCCTGTTTCTGAAATTGCTGCAGAGATTATCCCTCCAGAACTAAAACTGATTACGTTCAACCTTACAATCGAGGCATCGGTTTACGATAACATTCAGCAATTTGTACAAGAAATCGAAAACCTAAAACGTATTATGCATATTGACTCAATCAGCTATACTCTTCCCGGAGAAGAAGGGGAATTCCTGGATGAAGAATCAGAAACAATAAATGCATCAATTCAGGTAACAACTTTCTTCTATGAAGGTGAATCTTAAAAAAATTAAAAAATCGGGATTCGTACATAAACGGGTCCCGATCATTTCTATTTATAGGAGGTGCACATTATGGAAATCCTTTATACTGTATTTGCCTTCATATACGGGCTTGTTTTCGGCTCGTTTTTTAATGTGGTAGGCTTAAGAGTACCAAAAAAAGAGTCCATTTCAACCCCACCATCACATTGCACAAATTGCAATCGTAGGCTAACCTTGCTAGACCTGATTCCTGTACTTTCATACATATTTTTAAGAGGAAAATGCCGGACATGTGGTATAAAGATTTCACCCATCTATTTACTAACAGAGCTCGTTACAGGTCTCTTATTTGCTTTAGCGGTATGGAATCTAGGCATAAGCATTGAAACTGTAGTAGCTTTACTGTTTATCTCCTTATTAATGATTATCATCGTATCAGATTTTGCCTTTATGCTAATACCGGACAAAGTCCTATTATTCTTTTTACCGTTATTAGCATTAGGTAGGATTATCTCACCAATTGATCCGTGGTGGGATAGCATACTTGGTGCGGTAGTAGGCTTTGGTATTCTTTACCTAATTGCGGTTATTTCTAACGGCGGGATGGGTGGGGGAGACATCAAGTTGTTCTTCTTGATCGGTTTAGTACTAGGAACACTTAACACATTGCTTACCTTGTTCCTAGCGGCTTTTATAGGTATGATTGTCGGTGTCATCGTCTTAAAGATTCGCAACCAAGGCCGAAAAACACCAGTTCCATTCGGTCCATCCATTGCACTGGCAGCTATCATTGTTTACTTCTATGGTGATGTTATATTAGAGTGGTATGGGAATTTGTTTATGTAAAATTGAAACAATTTAAAGGACCTCAATTATAATTGAGGTCCTTTTTAAATAAAAGAGAAGATGGAATAACAGTGGTTTATTATGATAGAAATCTATTTTGTTAATTTTTACTTATACAAATATATAGCTGGAATTCGTATTAAATCGCTCTAATTGAGAACTTTTATGGCTTGTTTAAGTTTAGTATATTTACACGATCACCATATTCTATCTAATTTATAATAGAACTATTTAGAACTCATTGCAGAAAGGAATGAATAAACATATTGAAAGAAATGAACTTATTAGTTAACTACCTGATTGACGATAAGCTGTCAACAATTCCTACTAAAGCTTTGAGTAAGCGAACAACTGACGGTGAATTGGAAAGCATCCATTATGAAATCTTTATAGTAAATCAACATGTTATTTCTAAAATATCGGGTGTTTCGGAGCTTGGTGTTAAAAATCTTCAAAAAGCACTACCAAATAATATAAGAATCGCAGCCTGTCAAACTTGTCGATACGGGAATTTTTCGCCATATGGAGATAATGATAATGAAATATACTGTTTAAGAGATTTTGAGTTTACTAATAAAAACGATGTCTGTGAAATTTTTTCTGACCAAAGCAATTTGGAAGAGATTAAGCGTCATTTACTGGATTATTGCTCAAATTACAAGCCTATCTCTTTAAAGGATTACTACACATATAATGATTGGGAATGGGATTGAAACAAAATGCAGGTTTTAAGAGGAAAAACCATTTTAATCTAGAATATTCTAAAGCATGAAACAATATAGTTTTTGGAGGTGTTTGGATGAAACCGATTATTGGCGTAACAATGACGACGAACAATGGGCAGTATTGTATTAATGAAGCATATGTGAAATCTATTATTCAAGCTGGCGGTATTCCGGTAAACATTCCTTTTGGGGTTGAAAGTGATGTAGATCAGCTGTTGGATGGAATTGATGGCTTACTGTTAACGGGCGGGGTAGACGTGCATCCTCACTTTTTCGATGAAGAGCCTCATATTAAAATCGGTCATATTATGCTCGAGCGTGATGAAGTAGAGCTGATGCTAACAGAAGCTGCGCTAAAGAAAACGCTGCCGATTTTCGGAATTTGCCGTGGGATTCAGCTTTTGAATGTCGCATTAGGTGGCACACTCTATCAGGATATCAATTCTCAATATGAGCAAACGCCAATCCTTCATCAACAAAATGCGCGCAGGAGAGAGGCATCCCATTTCATCGAGATTACGAAGGGCAGCCAATTACATGAAATCGTCGGCAAAGATAAGATTGCAGTAAATTCATTTCATCACCAAGCCTTAAAAAAGGTACCTGAAATATTCGAAGTCACAGCCAAATCAAGCGACGGCATTATTGAAGCAATCGAAATGAAGGATTATCCATATTGCGTAGCCGTACAATGGCACCCAGAGGAAATGGCAATAGCAGAGGATGAGCATGCGAAAAATCTGTTCAGGTCGTTCATTGATGCTTGTAAGAGCAAGGTTGAAAATGGTGTTGGAGTTGTTCAGTCATAGGGTAGGGGGAACATGGTAATATTACCAGTGCGGCTCTTTGTATGAACCATGGGTTAATCGCTGTTGTTTATACTTGAAAACTTGCCAAGTGATCATAAAGCATCCCAAGTGATCAACATAAACTCAAAACCATATTAAAAAAGGTTGTCTCACAGTCTTCTGACCAACGAGACAACCTTTTTTAATGTATATTACGATATAATCCTACTACTTTACCTAAAATCGATACTTGATTTACTAGGATTGGGTCCATACTTGAGTTTTCAGGCTGAAGACGGAAATGGGTTTTCTCTTTAAAGAAGCGTTTTACTGTTGCTTCATCGTCCTCAGTCATAGCTACAACAATTTCTCCGTTGTTTGCTGTGTTTGTTTGCTTCACAACTACATAATCTCCATCTAGAATACCAGCCTCAATCATTGACTCTCCCATTACTTCTAGCATGAAAAGATTTTCTTCACTAGTGCCGTAAGCATCTGGTAGAGGGAAATATTCTTCAATGTTTTCTATGGCTGTGATCGGTAGGCCAGCTGTAACTTTCCCCACAAGAGGAACATGGACTACAGATTGCTTCTGAACTGCTGCTTCTTCTTGATCTAAAATCTCGATTGCGCGCGGTTTTGTAGGGTCACGGCGGATTAGGCCTTTGCTTTCTAAGCGAGCTAAATGTCCATGTACTGTCGAGCTTGAGGCTAATCCTACTGCTTCTCCAATTTCACGAACAGAAGGTGGATAACCTTTAGTGCGAACCTCTTCTTTTATGAATGTTAAAATATCTTCCTGCCTTTTTGATATTTTTTTCAACTCTATCACCTCTTTTTGTGAATATGTATCTCTATTAGTTACATATAGTATATCAGTGAAAGAACAGAAATGCAAACATAGGTTCGAAAATGCTGTTGACAAAAACAAGTGTTCGTATTAAAGTAAGAACATACATTCGTGAGAACAAATATTCGAAAAGAGGTTTTAGTTATGAAATACTTACAAAAAAATTCTTATATCGTTGTGTTATTCGTTGCTTTCTTTGTGATGGGTGCATTTCTATTAATAACTGATAATGGCAGTACAACATACGAACAAGTCGAAATTCAACATGGTGATACATTATGGACTTTAGCAGAACAATACCGTGGTAAAATGACAAAGCAAGAGTGGATCAAACAAGTTAAAGCTGAAAATGCCCTTAATGGTGAGCATATTGTTGCAGGACATGCTTTAACTATTCCTGTAAATGAAAAAAGTATCTATATTGCAAATTTAAAGAATGAAGAAGAGCTTCATTCAGTAGAGGTAGCGATTAAAAACCCATGAGTAAACAAAATAAAGCCGTCATTTATACACGGGTAAGTACTGAAAAAAATACACAAGAGACGTCGCTCGTTCGACAAGAAGAGGAGCTGCGATCGTTTGCAAAAGATATGGACTTTCAAGTTTTAGAGGTCTTTCAAGATCAGCATAGTGGCTACGAGGTTGAAAGAGAAGGCCTTTTAGAAATGCTAGATTATATAAAAGAAAAGAATGTTCAGGTTCTATTTGTGCAAGACGAAACACGTTTAGGACGTGGTAATGCACGAATGGCGGTACTGCATTTATTGCACAAAAATGAGACGACCGTCTATTCCTTAAATAATGCAGGACCGATGAGCTTAAATGAGATGGATACGATGCTTCTTGAAATTTTAGCAATCGTTGAAGAGTATCAGCGCAAGATTCATAATGCCAAAATTAAAAGAGGAATGAGACGTGCCGTTGATAATGGCTATCGTCCTGAGCTGAATATTAAAAATCGACATAATCATGAAGGTCGAGAAAGAATTGAAGTTCCAATCGAAGAGATTGTTAATCTAAGAGAAAAAGGACTAACATTCCTTGAAATTGCGTCCACTTTAAAAGGACTTGGTTTTGAAGTAAGTAAAGCGACAGTACATCGCAGATATATTGAGTATGTTGAAGGACTTGAAGTTTAGTCCTGGCCTGACTTTATAGGGGGCTAGCTCTAATATGAACTAGCCCTATTCTTTAATTAGCTTAAATCCAAACCTTATTATCCCTATGAATTTCTTCAGTTCCAGCCTCTAATGCTGTTTTATATATAGAAGGTTTTATGTTCAATGACTTCTAGTGTTTTCTTTAATTCCTCCATTTGTGCTACTACAGTAGCCTTACGATCTACGAACATATCATATCTTTGCTGTAGAGTAGAATCTCCATCAGAGCACCAGGCTATGAAGTTTTTAATATCTTTAATAGGCATCCCTGTTAATTTCAAACATTGAATTACTTTTAAAAAGCCAATATCCGACTCTGTAAATATACGTTTTCCACTAGGTGTTCTTTCAACAAAAGGCATAAGTCCTTCCTTGTCGTAGTATCGTAAGGTGTACGCTGTGAGATTTAATTCCTTTGCCACTTCGCTAATAGAATATGTTTTCATTTTTTCACCTTTTCTTTATAGCTATATTTCTAGTAAACTTCATAATTTTATGGAAAATTCTATCACTTTCTTTATTGGAATTCAAAATCCACTTCTTATTTGATAAAAAATAAATCAATTTAATCTGTTTTACCTACATAAAAGTGGGATCCATTACTTGACCTAGAGTTAACTATAAGGATTAACATATATGTACAAGGGAAATTAGGGTAATAATGATTACACAGGATTATTAATCATAGAACTCCCTTGTTAAAGAAATTCTCTTGATAAACAAACATATAATTGGAGGAATTTTAAATGGTAATTGCTAAAGCGCGAGCAATCGATGGTCCAAACAAATCCTTTCATGCTGCAGAAATTAAACGTCGTGATCTAGATTTGCATGATGTCTTAATTGAAATTAAATATGCAGGCATTTGCCATTCTGACATCCATACTGCCCATGGTGAATGGGGTGCAGTGAACTTTCCACTTGTTCCAGGTCATGAGATTGCAGGAATTGTAACTGATGTAGGTCCAGAGGTTACTAAATATAAAGTAGGGGACCGTGTAGGTGTGGGATGTATGGTTGACTCTTGTGCTGACTGTGAGTACTGCCACAAAGGGGAAGAACAATTCTGTTTAAATGGACATGTTCCAACTTATGCAGGAGTTGATAAGTATGGTGAGCCAACTTAAGGTGGCTATTCAACTCATATTGTTGTAACAGAGGATTTTGTTCTAAGAATACCAGATAATATTTCTCTTGATGATGCTGCTCCGTTACTATGTGCAGGTATTACGACGTTTTCTCCTCTAAATAAATGGGGAGCGGGTTCAGGTAAAAAAGTGGCGGTTATCGGTCTGGGTGGTCTTGGTCATATGGCTGTTCAAATTGCCCATGCAATGGGATCAGAAGTGACGGTGCTATCACAGACATTAAGTAAAAAAGAAGATGTCTTGGAATTAGGGGCGGATCATTACTATGCTACAAGTGATCCAGCAACATTTGAAAACCTTGCAGGACATTTTGACTTAATCATAAATACAGTTAGTGCGAAAATCGATATTAATGCATATTTCGGATTACTAACTTTAGATGGCACACTAGTTAATGTTGGTGCTCCAGGTGAGCCATTATCTGTTAATGTCCATTATTTAATTGGTCAACGTCGATCATTTGCTGGTTCATTAATCGGAGGAATTCGAGAGACACAGAAAATGTTAGATTTCTGTGCACAGCATAATATTGTACCAAAAATAGAAGTTATTTCTGCCGACCAAATCGATGAAGCCTACGAACGAGTTCTTGCTTCAGATGTTAAGTATCGATTTGTAATTGACATAAGTACGATGTAACAATTCCGTAATTTAGTAAAGGGCGTTCCACGTATGAAACACGTTTCTGACGCCCTTTTCTCTAATCAGTCTTCTTCAATTTTCTCCATCATTTATTACATATCTATTAAGCAAGATGAAATACTTGCACTTCCCATCATTTTTACTTACCTTTGAAGTATTGATTATCATCATTTAGTATAAGTTTTAGCATAATACTTAAAATCCTCCATACTAATTGATTGAAATAGAAAGGTGAGATCATATGTTATCAGAACAAAAAATTAAAAGAATAAATGAGCTATCAAAAAAGGCAAAAGAGGGTAAATTAACAGAGGCTGAAGCAAAGGAACGTACACAGCTTCGTAAAGAATATTTGGATTCATTCCGTTCTTCATTCAGAAATACAATCGAAAACGTTCAAATCATTGATGCAACGGGAAATGATGTAACACCAGAGAAAGTTAAAGAAATTCAACGAAATAAATTAAACTAATATTGTGACATAATAACGAAAAGTATGACATTAATCTAAAAATGTCCTCAGAATAGATTGTTTTCTTAGAAAATCTTGTCTAAACTGTAAAAGTACAATATTAAGCGTGAGAAAGGATATCACATAATGGCACATTCTGCTGATGTTTTAGCAATTAATGCAATCCGAACTTTATCAATTGACGCAATCGAAAAAGCGAACTCTGGTCACCCTGGTTTACCAATGGGGGCTGCACCAATGGCTTATACTTTGTGGACAAAACAATTACGTCATAATCCACAAAATCCAAAATGGGTGAATCGCGATCGCTTTGTTCTTTCGGCTGGTCATGGTTCGATGTTACTATATAGCTTACTTCACTTAGGTGGATATGGTTTAGATATGGAAGAAATTAAAAACTTCCGTCAATGGGGTTCTAAAACGCCAGGACATCCTGAGTATGGTCATACTGTAGGGGTTGAAGCAACTACTGGTCCTCTTGGGCAAGGTATTGCGATGTCTGTCGGTATGGCTATGGCTGAACGTCATTTAGCAGCTACATATAATAAACCAGGACATGAAATCGTAGATCACTATACATTTTCACTTTGTGGAGATGGCGATTTAATGGAAGGTGTTGCTGCAGAGGCAATTTCTTTAGCTGGTCACTTAAAACTTGATAAGTTAATCGTTTTATACGATTCAAATGATATTTCTTTAGATGGAGATTTAGCTAAATCCTTCTCTGAAAACGTACAAAAACGTTTCGAATCTTATGGATGGAACTACATTCATGTAGCAGACGGCACGGATGTGGATGTAGTAAATGCAGCAATCGAAAAAGCGAAACAATCAGAAGGAAAACCAACATTAATCGAAGTGAAAACTGTTATCGGTTTTGGTTCACCGAACAAATCTGGTAAATCAGATTCACACGGTTCACCACTTGGTGCACAAGAGACTATTTTGACAAAAACAGCTTACGGCTGGGAGCATGAAGCTTTCCAAATTCCTGAAGAGGTTTACTCAATTTTCAAGGAAGCAGCTGAAAAACAAGGTGTTCAACCAGAAGCTGAATGGAATACGAAATTCGAAAGCTATAAAGCAGAATATCCTGAATTAGCTGAACAGTTCCTTAAAGCAATGAACAATGAACTTCCTGCAGATTTCGATGCAGAAGTACCAGTTTACGAAACAGGAAAATCGATTGCTACACGTTCTTCATCAGGTGAAGTAATCAATGCTTTAGCGAAAAAAGTACCTTCATTCTTTGGGGGAAGTGCTGACCTTGCTGGTTCTAACAAAACAACTATCAAGGGTGCTGGTGATTTCTTCGCAGAAACTCCAGAAGGTCGCAATATCTGGTTTGGTGTTCGTGAATTCGCAATGGGTGCAGCATTAAACGGTATGGCTTTACACGGTGGTTTACATGTATTCGGTGGAACATTCTTCGTGTTCTCTGACTATGTTCGCCCAGCTGTACGTCTATCTGCTTTAATGGGCCTACCTGTTACTTATGTGTTCACTCATGATTCTATTGCAGTTGGAGAAGATGGTCCAACTCATGAGCCAGTTGAGCACTTAGCATCATTACGTGCAATGCCAAACCTTTCAGTAATCCGTCCAGCTGATGCTAACGAATCTGCAGAAGCATGGAAATTAGCTGTATCTTCTAAGAATGTACCGACAGTATTAGTGCTTTCTCGTCAAGACTTACCAGTTCTTGATAAATCAGCTGAACTTGCAAAAGACGGTGTGGCAAAAGGTGCTTATGTGGTTTCTCCTGCAACTAAAGAAACTCCAGATGCAATTCTTATTGCAACGGGTTCTGAAGTAAGTCTTGCTGTAGAAGCTCAAAAACAATTATTAGCTGAAGGAATCGATGCATCAGTGGTTTCAATGCCATCGATGGATCGCTTCGACCAACAATCAGCAGAATATAAAGAAGCTGTATTACCAAAAGCTGTGACAAAACGTTTAGCTATCGAAATGGGCTCTTCATTTGGTTGGCATAAATACACTGGTTTTGCGGGAGATATCCTTGCAATAGACCAATTTGGTGCAAGTGCTCCTGGAGAAGTCGTTATTGAACAATACGGTTTCACAGTAGAAAATGTTGTAGCAAAAGTTAAAGCATTATAACAATAGAAAAACCTGCGAGCTTTAGAGTTCGCAGGTTTTTTTATGCCATTTTTATGAAGATTTCATTTTCAAGATTTGTCTCGTTACATTACAAATAATTTATGATATGTTTACGATGGTGATAAAGATGATAATTAAAGATTTAATTTCAAATTTGGCATTACTCTGGTCTGTTATTTTTTTGCATACTCATTTTACAAATGCCACTCCGATAACTCCGACAAGTCCGTTTTCTAAACGCGTTTTATTCGGTTTAATGGGTGGATTATTCAGTAATGTTTTAATGCATTATAGTATTCCAATTGGCGATACGATTGTTGATATGAGACATATTCCAATTATTCTAATGGCATTTTACGGAGGTCCATTGCCTGCGATAATCGGGATGGTACTAGTTATTATTGGGCGTTTTTACTTTGGCTTTAATCTGGCGTCCTATTTAGCAGTTATATTAACCTTCACCGTTACATTTGGGGCAATATTTGTTTTCAAAACCAACTTGTCAAAGAGAATTCAAATGCTTATTTCAGTAACGATAGCAAATATCACTTTCTCTATCTTAATCTCGTATGTATTAGCGGACATTAAGGTACTCGCCATTTTATTACCTGTTTATTGGATTATTTCTTACTTATCAGCCATTGTTTCCATCTTTTTAGTTCGATATATTCGGAATTCACAGCGTCTGTTGAACAGATATAAAATGGAATCATCTACTGATGCTTTGACTGGACTCAATAATGTCAGGAAATTCGATATGATTTTCAATGAGTTATTAAAAAACGCAGATGCCAAAGATGAAATGCTATCTTTACTATATATTGATATTGATTTTTTCAAAAAGGTGAACGACACTTTTGGACACAAAGAAGGGGATAATGTCTTAAAAGCGCTTGGTACCATTCTTAAAAATTCCATAAGATCCTTTGATATTGTGAGTCGAAATGGTGGAGAGGAATTCACCGTTATCCTTTTAGATTGTTCATTAGATAGGGCTGTAGAAATAAGTGAAAAGATAAGAGTTGCTGTTGAAAATCATCCGTTTGTTCTAAGTTCAGGAAAGAAAATTTCTATTACAGTATCAATTGGGGTGGCTTGCTATAAGGATACAACTCGAGTAGCTTCTTCCTTAATCGAGGATGCTGACGATGCACTGTACCAAGCAAAACGTACCGGACGGAATAAAGTATGTATTGCAAATAAATAAAGTAGATGTTGTAAAACTCCTACTTAAATAAGCTTGTGATTGTTGAAGGTTAACCAGGATTATGCTGGTTGGCCTTTTTTCTTTTGGTCTAATTTCACAACATAACTCTATCAACTGTTCATATAAACTGAATGTTACAATTGCCGTCCACATATACATATCAATGAAGGTGTATATCGATGACAAAAGTAATTGAATCAATTGATAGAGTGCTAGAGAGTTTAAAATATGGAGATACGATTCTAGTTGGTGGCTTTGGATAGTGCGGGATCCCAGAATATGCAATCCAGGCAACTGCAAATAAGGGGACTAAAAATCTGGCTACCGTAAGCAATAATTGCGGAGTCGATGATTGGGGGTTGGGATTATTATTGCAAAATAAGCAAATCAAAAAAGTGATTGCTTCCTATGTAAGGGGAGAATAGAATTTTTGAACAGCAGCTCTTAAAAGGCGAGCTTGAAGTAGAGCTGACACTTCAAGGAACTCTAGCAGAACGAATTCGAGCTGGTATTCCTGCCTTCTACACTGCCACAGGGGTAGGGACACCAATTGCAGAAGGGAAAGATACGAAGCTATTTGATGGGAAAATGTATTTAGAAGAAAGGGCCACCAAAGGAGAGTTTGCTTTTGTAAAGGCATGGAAGGCTGATACTTTAGGTAATCTTGTTTACCGATAAAACCGAGGCTCGCTTTCTGATTCCAGAGAAATTCGCTGTTCATGATGGTGAGTAGGTGAGAAAAATGCACATTCGAATGAAAGAAGTAGGTCCAAGAAATGGCGATGGCCTGGTTGCCGAATTACCGTGGTGAATGATAGAATAGGTGTATGTGAAGCCTGAGGTGAAGGAAAGAATACACCCTACGATAATCGAGCCCGTCATAATCAATAAAAACTATTAAATTCTTTCAAAAATAGGAATAACTTAGTGTTCGAATCACATATAATTAGTTGTTAAGTTACTTTCGTCAAATTCTAGTAAAACCCTGATTTGCTACTGCAATGCTTTCTCGCAGTAGTATTTTTTCATGTAGGGGGGAGGGAACTACATATGTTGAATTTATATATAGCAATGTTTTTTATGGGGATTATTTCTATAGCCTATGAACAGGTTATGGTTACGGCTGTTATTCTTATAGGACTAATTATTTTGTTGTTTTTTAATAAACAACAACGTTACATTACCTCAATGGTACTTGCTTTTCTTTTTGGATTTTCTATATTTATGATTGCTAATAATTTTCTGGAAGCGACCTCCTTCACGAAGGAAATCAAAATAGTACTTAATAGACTCTTGCTTATTTTTATCATCCTTGCTTTAGTCGTTCACTCTCTGATTTTTTCTAGAAAAATAGTTTGGTATAATAACAAGCCTAACTGGAAAGAACCAATTGTCCTGCCGTTTCACAAAATAAATACTTTTTGGTTTTGGTTAATCGGAATAACTATTAATGCGATTGTATACTTAGTTTTTATTGTTCAGAAGGATTTGGAAACACTCCAAACACTCTTCTGGTTTTGTATAGCCTTTTCACTAATCAATGCAATTTTCGAGGAAGTGATTTGGAGAGGGCTTATGCTTTCTGCATTAGTGAAATTTACATCACCAAGGTATGCAGTGTTTATAACAAGTGTAGGGTTTGGACTATTGCATCTTGCAATTGGGTTTTCGATGGGGCTTAGTTTGTTGATCGCGGTTGCTGGAGTGATATACGCAGTCATCACACTTAAAACAAATAGTATCTATCCAAGTATGTTCTTCCATTTTGTAGTTAACGTAGGAATGGTCTATAGCGGGTTTATTATTTAATGAAAATTAAAAGCTCAGACTCTTGCTGAGCTTTTTGAATATTTTACTTCACAATTCCATTTTGGAATGCATAGACTACAGCTTGTGTTCGGTCCTGTACATCTAGCTTCGCCAATATATTGCTGACATGTGTTTTCACCGTTTTTAGGGCGATAAATAATTCGTCGGCGATATCTTGATTTGTTTTTCCTTGGGCAACCAATAAAAGCACTTCCATTTCACGTTCAGTAAGCTGTTCGTGCAGGGGCACATTGGCATTGCCGCGCATACGAGTTATCATCTTTGTTGTAACTTCAGGCTCAAGCACCGTTTCGCCATTGATCGTTTTGCGAATTGCCTCGGCAATCTGCTTCGCATTCGACGTTTTTAATATGTAGCTAACCGCACCAGCTTCTAATGCAGGGTAGACCTTGTCATCATCAAGAAAGCTTGTAACCATCATGATTTTTGCGGTCGGCCATTGCTGCAAAATTTGTGCAGTCGCTTCAGCGCCGGTCATAATCGGCATAACATTATCCATCAGAATAATATCGGGCTTTAGCTCAAGGGCCTTTTCCACTGCCTGCTGTCCATTCGCCGCCTCACCGACAACAGTCATATCCGCCTGGGCAGAAAGATAAGCAGAAACACCAATCCTCACCATCTCATGATCATCCGCAATCAAAATTCGTATCATTTTCTCACCTCGATTTTTAATATTTTGTATCGTTTGGTTAAGGGGTGCTATGAATCGCATTCGTTTTCTTACGAGCTACCCCTAATCAGTTCTTTTCTCCAAATCCACCAGGCTATCACTTTTAGGCATTTCTACTACTTTGTTCCCGAGTGGGACTTTTACTTCTACAATAGTGCCTTCTCCGGGGACGGAGACGATTTTGTAGGAGCAGCCGATTTCAACGGCGCGTTCGGCGATGTTGCGTAGGCCGTACGATGTGGATTTGTCTTGTTCGATGTTGAAGCCTTCACCGTTGTCTTGGATGCGCAGGATACCGATGTTGTCGCGGGCGATTAAAAGCAATTCCACCTCTGAAGCCTTTGCATGGCGTAATGTATTGGACAGTGCTTCTTGGGCGATACGGAATAGATGGTCCTCTTCGGCCTTTGATAGCTCGATTTCTTCGATTTGATAATCAATATTGAAGTAAACCTTCTGTTGCAGCTCTTGAATTAAATCTGTTAAGCCCTGTGCCAAGGTGTTGTTTCGTAAGGCAATCGGTCGTAAATGGAGCAGTAATGCACGCATTTCTAGCTGAGCCTGCTGAACAATTTTTTCAACCTGCTGAAGGGTAGGTTTCGATGCTGCTAGCTCATCCTCCTGCTCAGTAACTGCAGATAATAACATGGATGCGGCAAAAAGCTGCTGGGAAACGGAGTCGTGCAGCTCGCGAGCTAAACGTTGGCGTTCCGCGATGATTCGCTCCTGAATCAATTTGTCGTTAGCTTCCGCTTTTTCGTTTGTCATACGCTGTAAGCTTGTGCGCTGTGTTTCGATTAAATCATTTGCTTGAATCAAGGCTTTCTTTAAAGAAAAGGAAAGGTTTTTCTTCTTTAGTGAAAAGTCTGGCTCCACTAATTGCTTTACATAGCGTGTTGCAGAGGTTTCTCTTGATCTTGCTACGGCACTCATCCAGATGCTAATTATAAGGCTTAGGAAAGCAAGGGAAATAAGGATGATGGCAATTACAGGTAGTTCATCGAATTCAATATCAAGTAAGAAGCCCCAATCCTCATCTGTTGGTGATCCGAAAAAGATGTAAAGGAATCCAAATGTGGTGCTACTAAATAAGAAAAATAACGTAATCATTCGAAACAGAAATGAAATCATTTACGGATCACCTCCACATCTCCAAGCCAAGTCGCTACATGGATTACCAGTTTACGCTTAGCCTCAAGAGCATCTCCATCCTCAAAAATTAATTTTTCGTTGATTAATCGTTTTGGATTATTTCCTAAAACCTTTGCTTCTCCAAGGATTGTTGAATATTGAAGACGGAAAGGAATCTCGTAAGGTAATACAATCGTTACTTTTCCAATGGATTGGCGAATTGTAATGACCGACGTTCCAGCAGGTAATATTGTATCGGTCAAATCAAGCGACACATCCCCGATGAATTTCTGCATTTGGATGTCTTCCCATTTATAGCTATCTAGTGGGCAAGAGGTGTTGCCAATCAAATGGTTATTATCAATTTTAGCTTGAAGCTCCTGTGTGTTGAAGGTCACGATTTTTTGTTCTTTTGTCATATGCTTATAAAGTATGTAAATTAGAACGCCGACGATTAATAGACGTAAGCTCCATAAGGATAAAATTGCAAGGAAAATAAGGAAGCAGCCACTCCAAAACAAATATTTTTTGCTTTTTGAAAAGCTATAATAAAGTAGAATTGCGCCAATGATTATCAAAAAGGTGCTATCATTCCCGAAAATTGTAAGCTCCACGAACACAATTAAAAGAACTGCTATCGCCATAAACGTTAATTGGTTCGTACTAAATCTGTTCATATCGGTTCCTCCTTTTCCTCTTGTTGTATGCGGACATTCTACTTTTTTCAAAAACTGTAGGAGAAGACATATTTGCCTTCTCCTAACAATTGTCATTATAGCATGATTCAGTGATCTAGCTGGTAGATTTCTTATGCTTTAAGCTTGATCTTTTTTCATTTCGATAGAAGCTGGGGCAGGGGTAGCTTTTTCTAGACCTGCCAGGCGAGCCTCTAGCTGAGTTCTTTCATAATCTTGTTCGATTTTATCGGCTAAATTTTCAATATAGGCTGATAGGTCGTCGAATTCTGATTCATCCTTTGATTTTAAAACCTCATCCATTTTATGATGTGCACGAGTAACATTTTCCTTACCCATTAGCTGAAGCTGGCGAACCTTCATATCTTTAATCTTGTGCTTCATTGTTTCAAACTTTTGCTCAAGCTCTACAAATTCCTTGTTGCATTGTTCAATCGAGCTGAACAAAGTCGCTTGACGAGTTTTGTAGGTTTCTACCTCTAAAGAAGCGAAGCCTACTAAATCTACTTCATTTGCTTGCTCTGCTAGCTGTAGCTGCTTCGTTCTTTTTTCTAGCATTGCTGTTGTTTCCTTAAACTCACTTTGAAGCTGTTCTTTTAGCTGTGCCTGGCGAGCTAGTAATTTACCAGTTTGCTCTGTTTGCTTTTCTGCTTCGCGAATGTATTGATTTAACATTGCAAGTGGATTTTTGCTTTCTTTTTTATCGAATAATTGGTGTAAATCTGCTTCTAAAGTGTAACGAAATCTTTTTAATAAACCTACCATTTAAATCTCTCCTTAAATTTTATTTTGTTAGCTTTGCCCATTCCATTTCAAAGTTTGTGAATGGATCGTCTTCTTTGATAGCTTTAGATTTGCTAAATGAAACCTCTTCATTGTTCCATTTTTTATAAAGAACATAGACTGTGAAGATTGCAGCAAGGCCAACTAATGCGGGGATGTTTGAGATGGCTGTGAAGATTCCGATTAAACCAAGTGCCACCCAAAATACTTTTCCAAATTTAGAATTTGTCTTCACATAATAGTGCATGCCTAAATAGACAAGCAGTGCAGAGAAGCCGAATCCTACTAATGGTCCCAACATGCTAAGGGCAACGATTGCTGCGATAGCGCCGACAACTAAGAAGAAAAATTTTTTCATTGTTTCTAGCTCCTTTCGTGTTACTGAACCTTTCTTTTAGGGTATCAGTAGTAAAAGACATCGATTTTGCTCAGGTGTTGAGCGTATCGTGTTTTCTTATAGCTTTATGTTACACCTGGAGCTAATTTCTTAAAACGGCCTGGAATTGCATTTTGCACTAGGTCTCAAGGCTGAGGGCATCTAGGAAAAGTGAACGAATTGTACGTTTCACTCTATTTTGACAAAAAAAGTAATAGAGTTCGGACACCTTTTGACAAAAAATTCGAAATCTTTCTTTTATAATGTGTTTATAGAGAGGAGGACGAAAGATGAGAATCTATTCAATATTTCATATTAAAAAACAGTACCAATCATTTGTATTTGGAAGAGAAAGACAGCTTCTTGAAATGGTATCGACAAAAGAGCGAGCTCTTGAGTCCTCTGTTAGCAAGCAGCTAAGCTATCTCTGTGAACCGATTGAAGGAAGAATGGTGCAAGGCGTACTTTATGATCATTTAAAGAAAAGTTTTCCAACTATCCAATGGGTGGATGAATATATGAGGTTTG
Organism: Ureibacillus chungkukjangi; assembly: GCF_003217295.1. GTDB lineage: Bacteria > Bacillota > Bacilli > Bacillales_A > Planococcaceae > Ureibacillus > Ureibacillus chungkukjangi. The sequence goes on along the minus strand of NZ_QJTJ01000036.1, from coordinate 793 downwards.
AGCATCAATTTAAAGGTGGTTTGAAAATAAAAGTATGTACGCATCATATAGAAGCAATTTGTGAGGGCTCCCGAATGTTAGATTTGGATTTGTTCCATAGCCTAAGTCAAATGAATGATTCTTTCATTGCATTTAATGCAGAGGATTCCGAATGTGGATGGTTGAAGCCTATTAAGCATGCTTCCTACTAGAGTAAGTTTCGTGTGAAATTGCCTCTACTGCTTGAAAAAAACTACTGAATAGCTAGTAACAATGTAGTTATTAGTGTATAATCCTTCATGGAGAGTTTATCTTTGTGTTGTTTTTGAGAGGGTTTTTCCTCTTTCAAAGGCATATAAAAAGATAGGATTCGTGGTAACAAGGATAGTGGAGGAGGTAGGCACAAATGAGTTTATGGCTTGCAATTGTACTTATCATCGTAGCATTAGCAGGGGGAGCAGCATTAGGCTTCTATCTAGCTCGTCAATATATGATGAAATACTTAAAAGAAAACCCACCGATCAACGAACAAATGATTCGTGTGATGATGGCTCAAATGGGACGTAAACCGTCCGAAAAACAAGTGCGTCAAATGATGTCACAAATGAATAAATTACAAGATAAATAATTGTAATCTAACAACAGTTTACGTATGTAAAACTGTTGTTTTGCTTTTTATTTGCCAAAAGAGACCGTCTCAAGTTTTTTGAGACGGTCTTCTTGTGCGCCCGGCATGCGCATGAACTATAGGGTGTAAGTCCCGAACCCCGAAGACAGAAGTAGAGGTTAGCCAAGAGCAAGGGTGTCCGTGGCG
>NZ_QJTJ01000035.1 GCF_003217295.1 Ureibacillus chungkukjangi | reverse complement strand
GCGTTAAAGTCATTAACAACTCGATCGATTGCTTTTTGATTGATGTCAGTAACAACTAATTTTGCGCCTTCTTTATATAAATATTCACATAATGTATAGGCAACATTTCCAAGACCCTGAACTGAAACCGTTCTACCTTGTAAGCTATCTGAACCAAAGGCTTCTTTTGCAGCAGCCTTCATGCCAAGATATACACCATAAGCAGTAATTGGAGATGGATTTCCTGAAGAACCAAATGTTGGAGAAATACCAGTTACATAATTCGTTTCCTCATGAATTAAGTCCATGTCAGATACTGTTGTTCCAACATCTTCCGCTGTAATGTATCGACCATTTAAGCCTTGAATAAAACGACCTAATGCACGAAACATCTCTTCATTTTTGTCTTTAAAGGGATCTCCGATGATAACAGTTTTACCTCCACCAAGGTTTAGACCTGCAGCCGCATTTTTATAAGTCATACCACGAGCTAGACGAAGTGCATCTTCAATTGCTTGCTCTTCTGTTGCATACGTCCACATTCTACATCCACCTAATGCTGGGCCAAGTGTTGTGTCATGAATAGCAATAATTGCTTTCAATCCAGAAGTTTTATCTTGGCAAAAAACTACCTGCTCATAATCGTATTTTTCTAAGTATTTAAAGATTTCCATTACAATCCCTCCAAGAAGTAAGCGTTTTCTTTCTCGAATATTACTTAATTGAACTTAAATCATACTAGTATTGCTAACAAATTTCTTACCTATATTAAACATACTTTTTATTCTGGAAATAGGCAACCATTAATCCCGAAATTGTTATATTGGGAATTTTTTGAACTATCCAAAAATATTATTCATTTTATGTAAAGGTTTAGTGTTCCTTGACTTTCAAATTGACCATTGTAAAATAAAAGTAATAGTGAGGTGTTATTAAAAATGGCAAGGATGTTAGCTTTTATTGTTATGTTGATTCCTGCTTTAATGGCTGGTGCTGGAATCAAATTTATGCGTGATACATTATTTAGTAAATTAATATCACCATTCCCTTGGTTATGGCTACAATTTATCATCGGTATTATTTTCTTAGTTGTTGGGCTTGGCTTTTTTGCTGGGTTTTTATACCATAGAGATCGTAAAAATGGAAAAATCCCACCAAAGGTTCAGTAAACAATTTATTTTGACATAAAAATAGACGTTCGATTTTAGGGTACCCAAATCCCTTAAAATTGAACGTCTATTTTATTATTTTTACTTCGTTCTGCCTTAGCTACTATATCCGGGAAGTCCGTAATCCAACCGATTACTGATGGATCAGGGTAAGCTAAAAATGATTCCTTACCAGTAATGGAGTAGTATCGTAAGCCCTTACCTGTATCAATACAAGCTCTAAAATATTCACGTTTATAATATCTTTTATGTGCATGAACAGCATCTATATGTGATTGTTTAGATAATTCCTGCCAGTTGTATTTCTTAGTTATAATAATAGCCGTTTGGAATTCTGGTCTTTGCATTTTAACAATACGTAATAATTCGTCATGAAATGAGGAAAAATGACTACCCTTTGGTAACTCTAATCCCCTCAATCCGTCAATAACAGCGTTACGATTTTCAAGTAATGATTCCTTCAATTCAATATTTAAAGGCAGGTTATGAAGATTTGCCCATTCTACAACTTCCGTTAAGGTAGGGATTTTGTCTTTTGAAAACCTTCTCAAAATATGCTTACCTAATGAATACCTTCTTAATTCCTCGTAGGTGCATTCATTAATTTTCTTTTTTACACCCGTCAATCGAAATAGCTCTATATCATGAAACACAACTAGGCAATTATCCTTTGTACACTGTACATCTAGCTCAATTCCATCAGCACCAAGCTTCCGAGCTTTCTCAAAGGCTTTAAATGAATTTTCTAATGCATAGCCAGATGCCCCACGGTGGGCAAATATAGGGATTCGCTTTGTCATTTATACATTCAACTCTCCAAACTCTATTAAAAACTTCCCCTGTGTACTTTTATTTAGTAAAGAGGATTTTTTACCTATCTGAATGAGTGTACCAGGATTAGCTTCTTTTTTCACAACAATCTCTTCTTTACCACTAACTTTAACAGCTTGCATCAGCTGCTGAATTTCATTATCAATCTGCTCAGAATTGACTTTCTTTTTTTCTAATTCTTTTTGTAAAACCTGCAAGCCCTGCAGTTGCATTCTGTTAAGTCTGCTCTTATGTTGGTTTGCTTCGTGCAGTTTTGCTGTTAACTCGAAAATTTCTTCACGGATACCTTTTAAAAGGGCTGCTCTTTCATGAATATTATCAAGAGCTTCCTGTTTACTTAAGCATTCGATTACCAGCTCTGTCCTTCTATCTAATCTATTTCCCGAGAATGCAGTAATAATTGAATTTTTAGCTACAGCTTTACCACCAATAATTTTCCCTTTGTTTTCATCAAGAGAAATTATGTTCGCCACTAAATAAGAGCCTAGCGAATAAAATCCTATGACAATTTCATTTTTGGCAACCAAATTAGCATCATTCACATGCTTTACGAAAATGCTACCCTCTGCTTCTACCTCTGTTTCACTAAGACCAAAAATACCGCCCTTTATATAGATATCACCATTTAGGGATTGTATAAGCTTAGCTCCAGTAATCCCTTCTGGACTTTCAATGGAAATATCACCTGTAGCCTTCACGGAATAGCCACTACAGACGGTGCCTTGGACTGAAACAGAACCATCGAAGTCGATGTTGCCAGTTCCCAGGCCCACATCTCCTTCGATTTTTAAATGATTACTCACCGTAAGAAGTCCATGATGATTTTCAACAGCACCTGTTTTTGAGGCATAAAGAATTATTTTATTATCCTTTTCTATTTCATAGGCAGCCTGGGAATCATATTTAAGCGGTATATCATCACCGTATGGAGCTGGTACACTTTCTCCAAAAATATTTTTTCCATCAATACCTGGCTGAGCAGGAATCTTTTCACCTAACCAATCGCCTTCTTTGATTTCAAAAATGAAATTCATTTCAAAATAATCCGCCTTTCCATCTTCATGGATGACGGGTTTTCTTTCAGGAATTTCTAAATAGGTAATCTTTGCATCTTCACCTTTTACAGGTTCGGTGCCTTCAGCGATGCAATAGGTCTTACCTGCAATTATTTTTTCAGTATCAATCTCTTTAATACCATGAGTGATATGATGTTTACTTAATAGTTCATCTAAATTGAGAAGGATTTTATTTTGATTATTTTTTATTTGTTCAGTCGTTTCGTTCAAAGTGATATTTGCCGACATATTATCCTTTGCAATTTCTATTTCAATAATTGGCAGCCATTGACCAATTTCAACCGGTTGAGTAGATACCATACCTAATGCACTTTTGAGGAGAGCAAAATTGGTCAATCTGATCCTTGGATACTTACGTACGAGTTGGTCAAAGTCTTTTAATTGAAAGTTAGCTTGAATTGTTTTTAATAACACTTTATTATTTTCTTCGATAATTTCGATAAAATCGTTAGTAAAAATAATCATACAAAACACCTCTACAAACCAGTATAAATAAAATTTTCCAGTTTGTTTAGACAAAATGCCCTAAATTAGTAAAATATTACTTTTGATGCATCATTATTTCATATTTTCAAAAAATTAAATATTTATAAGACAATTTACTCTATCTTTTCTTTTGATGCATCTTGCTGCTGCTGGATGACTTCAATTTTTGTTTCATGCTGAACTTCAATTTTCATTTCCTGCTGCTTTTCCTCTACTTTTTCAATCGACTTAGGAACGTCATCAGTATCACATCTCGGCTTAACATAAACCATTGCTTGCGAGCTATCCTTAACTCCTTCTGTTGTCGGGTCGATGATAATTCCAAATAAAGCTAGAATTAGCAAAATCGATTCTAATGATTGTTGTATCTTCGCACTCATTAGAGTAATATCTACATCAAATATAGAAGCCACTTGATTTGCTAACAGAACGAATGCAGAAATAATTGCTACCCAAAATTGTCTATGCCTTATACGAACCTTCCAATTTATCTTCATATTTTATCTCCAATCGCTAGATAATAGTATAGTTTCTATTTCTATTCTATTTGCTAACTTGCTAGAGACCTTACATAATTGCCTATCCTTTAAAATAAAAAGCATATCTAGTCACAGCTTTAAGCTGGATTAGATATGCTATAGTAAATAATCTCTTAAGAAGCCACCAATTCAATACGAATCTTGTCCGCAATCATGGCGATGAACTCAGAATTTGTTGGTTTTGATTTTAAGTGATGCACTGTGTAGCCGAACATTTGCGAAATGGATTCGTAATTGCCTCGGTTCCATGCTACTTCGATTGCATGGCGGATAACACGTTCTACACGTGAAGGCGTTGTACTGAATTTTTTCGCAATTTCTGGATATAGAATTTTTGTTACAGATCCTAATAATTCAATATCATAGTAAACCATTTGGATGGCTTCTCTTAAATAAGAGTAACCTTTAATATGTGCTGGGACACCGATTTCTTTTATAATTGCTGTAATTGTTGTATCTAACTGACGTTGGTTCACTTTAGCTTGTCCTTCTGGTTGAAGGATGCTTTGTCTTTTTACACTCTCTGTTTTTTGTCCAGCACAGTGTAGAATTTTTTGTACAAGCTGTTCAAATTCAAATGGCTTTAACATAAAGTATGAAGCACCATATGTAACCGCTTGTTTCATAACATCTTCTTGTCCAAAGGCCGTAAGCATGATTACTTGCGTTTTAGCAAATGCGTCATCACTGTACATTGCTTCTAGAACGCCAAGACCGTCTAGATGTGGCATGATAATATCTAGAAGTAAAACGTCTGGATGAAATTCTTCTAACATTTTAATACAAAGCTTACCGTTTGATGCAGTTGCTACTACTTCAATATCAGGATGATTTTCAAAAAATTGTTCCATCGTTCTGACTAAATCGCGGTTATCGTCAGCAATTGCCACTCTTACTTTCGCCAAAAAAATTCCCCCTTAGATTATAAACAACACATATTCATCTTTAATAGTATCCCATCTCAATTTATGCCACATATTTACTATACTTGACAACACTACATTCGACAATCTTAAGTAAAAACCTTCTTTTATGCGAAAAATAATTATGTAGTATGAATGTTTCTTGTTGAATCGACATATTTCTAAAAAGATACAACTATAGAATCGATGTTCCTCCATGCATTAGTTTTATTTTAATAAAAAAAAAGGAAAAAGACTATACTTTTCAGTAAATATAGTCTTTATTCCTTATACACCTTATTTTGGTTCTTTCTTTAACATTTCATTTACCGTAATTGCGGCACCCTTTTGTGGTTGTTCGACAAACATATGGGTCACGGCTCCTACAAACTTTCCGTTCTGAATAACCGGGCTACCACTCATCCCCTGAAGTATTCCTCCGGTTTTTTCTAGTAGCACTTTATCCGTTACAACGAATTGCAAGATATTATCCTCTATCTTTACAATATCGATATCAAACGCTTCTACTTCTGATCCTTCTATAGCCGTGTAAATCTCAGCTTTACCTAGTGCAATTTCTTCATCTTTCATTATTTCAATCGGTTTTCGCAAATTGTTCTTTATTTCACTTTCCCAGCTACCAAAAATACCATATAGATCATTCGATTTGACATTCCCTAAACGAATGTTGTTATTTTCAATTACTGAGATTTTATAGCCAGGATTACCCGGACTGCTTTTCTTTATTTGTTCAATGGAGGCTAAAAATATTGATCCATCTGTAAAATCTGGTGGTTCATTTAACACACCATCAATTATTTGATGACCCAACGCGCCGTATTGTTTTGATTCCGGATCTATAAAGGTTAATGTCCCGATGCCATCCGTTTCATCTTTCAAAAAGGGCAAAATATTGTTTGCCTGCTCGCTTGTCAATGAAATATCACGTTGCTCTTGTGCTTTTTGTTTTACGGATAACGTAAGCTCTTTGGAGTCTAACTGTTGTTTAATTTTATCAACTGATGTTACTTCTGAGCCGTTTACTCCTTTAATTACGTCACCTTTTTTTAGCCATTGTCCATTTGGCAAAAGTACATCATGGGCAACGTAAACAAATGGCAATTGTAACTGTATCCCAATTGATTCGCCCATTGGTATTAATTTTTTCGCAAAGGCTTCAGCATTTGGCGATAAAATGAACACCATGAGTAATAGAAAAGTCAACAGATTACGCAAATGGCACTTCATAGTCCACCTCCTTTAAGATTTGTACATTTACTATGTGTCACTTGTACATCAATAATGAGAGGTAAATATTTGTCGTGAGAAATCTAAAGAAAGGGGGAATAAAGGAGTAGCCCTGTGATTGCTACTCCTAAAACTACATTTGACAAATATTTAAGCGAAAAATAAATTCTTTTTTGCAGTTAAACAAACAAGTTTTTCATTTCTTGTTTTCTAACTTCGGCAAGTTTTAAAAGTTCAGAAGCGTGCTGTAATGTAAGGTCAGTTATTTCTGAACCACTCATCATACGACTGATTTCTTCTACTCGATTTTGAATATCAATATTAGAAACCGTTGTATATGTTCTATTTTGTTCCACCTGTTTGCGAATTAAATAATGCTGATCTGCCATTGCTGCAACTTGTGGTAAATGGGAAATACATAATACTTGTGAAGAAACCGAAATAGCTGCAATTTTTTCAGCAATCGCTTGTGCAACACGGCCACTAACACCTGTGTCAACCTCATCAAAAATAATCGAAGTAATACCGTTAGATGAGGAAAACATTGTTTTAAGTGCTAGCATAATTCGAGATAACTCTCCACCGGATGCAATTTTTGGTAATGATTTAGGTGGTTCACCTACATTTGTTGATATATAGAATGATACATAGTCTTTCCCATTCAAATCGAAACTATGTAAGGTTTCAAAATTAACAATGAATTTCGCTTTTTCCATATGTAAATCACGCAATTGCTCCATAATGGCTTCACTTAATTTTGTTGCACATTGCTTTCGAATCTTCGTTAATGAAAGGGCTAAGTGCTCAAGCTCTTCTTCCATCTTGTTCAATTTTTTCTCGTAATTTTGAATTGTTTCATCTCGATTTTGAAGTTGGATTAATTCATCTTGAATTTTCTCAAAATAAATTAAAATTTCTTCAACTGTATTTCCATATTTTCTTTTCATCGTTTGATATTGTGCCAATCGATGCTCTACATCATTTAAACGTTCTGGGTCGAATTCTAGATCATCTAGGACATTTTTAATTTGATATGCAGCATCCTGCAGTGCATAAAAAGCAGAGCTTACCGTTTCAGTGGATTCTTTAAATTGCTCATCCAATTCGACGACATCCTCTAGAGCATTCATAGCATCCCCAATATTATCTAAGCCCTTCAACTCTCCAGAAATGGATTCATAGGCAATATTGGCGCGTTCAAAAATTTTGTGGAAATTAGATAAGCGTCTACGTTCTTCTACTAGCTGTTCTTCTTCTCCTAATTTCAAGCTTGCTTCTTCTAATTCACCAATTTGGAATTGATATAAATCAATTCTTTGAGCAAGACGTTGTTCATCGATATTAATGGATGCAATTTCACGCTTAAATTCTCTATATGCTTGATATTTTTCTGTATATTTTTCTTTGATTGGCGCTAACTCATTATGGGCAAAATGGTCAAGCAGATATATATGTCTCTTTTCATCCATAAGCTCCTGGCTTTCATGCTGTCCATGAATGTCAATTAATGTGGAACCAATTTCTCGAAGAATAGAAAGTGTTACTAATTTCCCATTAACACGGCAAACACTTTTTCCATTTTCGTTGATGTCTCGACGAAGAATAATCATTCCCTCATCAATGTCGACTCCGTATTCTTGAAGTTTTTCATAAATAGGATGGCTTTCATTCAAAACCATAAATAACCCTGTTAGCTCAGCCTTTTTCGCACCATGTCTTATAAATTCCAGTGAAGCTCGTCCACCTGCGAGTAAATGGACAGCATCTATAATGATCGACTTCCCTGCACCTGTCTCCCCTGTTAAAACCGTTAGTCCCTCTGAAAAATCCACAGTTAAATCATCTATAATTGCGAAGTTACGAATACTAAGTTCCTTTAACAAACATACATCACCTCTTAAGTTTGCTTAAATAATAAAAAGCCAAACATGAATAAAGTCATACGAAGCGTGGAATTCTACGCATTGTATAAAATAATAAATTAAATCATCCCAATAATTCGTTCTTTAATATCTTCACGGTCTTCTTCTCGACGGCAAATAATCAAAATTGTATCATCACCAGAAAGCGTACCTAATATTTCCGGCCATTCTAAATGATCGATTAAAACTGCGATTGCATTCCCATTACCAGGTAAAGATTTTAACATTAAAAAGTGCGCCACACCATCAATACTAACGAACGAATCCGATAATGCTCTTTGTAATTTTTGCAAAGGATTAAAGCGTTGGTCAGCAGGTAAGCTGTATTTATAACGACCATCCTGTAATGGTACCTTTACGAGATGCAATTCTTTTATATCACGTGAAACTGTCGCTTGCGTGACGTTATACCCAGCTTGTTTTAAGCAATCTACTAAATCATCTTGTGTCTCAATTTCGTTATTTGTTACGATTTCTCTTATGCGCATATGACGTTGACCTTTGTTCATTGCATTCACCTCTTATGAATATTTATGTATATTTATACTAACATTTCATAAATAAAACCACAAGAAAAAGTGGATAGCCCTAGAATCAGAGCCACCCACTACCATTATTTTAATTCATTATGAGCAAAATCTACTACTTCTTTAAAGCTCGTAAAGGCTTCAACTACTTGGTCTTCTTTTGGATTGACCAAATGGAATAAAAATTCGATATTCCCTTCTCCTCCTGTTATAGGAGAATAAGAAGCATTCTTCACAACAAAACCAATTTTCGTTGCCATATTTGCTGTTTCTTCAAGTACATCTAAATGCACTTTGGGATCACGGACAATTCCCTTTTTCCCAACATTCTCTCTTCCAGCCTCAAATTGTGGCTTTACTAAAGCCATGACATCTCCACCAGGAATTAAGATTGTTTTTAAAACAGGTAAAATAAGTGATAACGAAATAAAGGATACATCAATTGTTGCAAATTCCGGCAAGCCTTCTGTAAAATCCTCAGGCTTTGAATATCGAAAATTTGTCTTTTCCATAACAGTTACACGTTCATCTGAGCGAATTTTCCATGCTAACTGATTTGAGCCTACATCAAGTGCATAGCAATGCTTTGCACCATTTTGCAGAGCACAATCCGTAAATCCACCTGTAGAAGAGCCAATGTCCAGCATTAACTTTCCTGATACTGACATATCAAAGATTTCTAATGCTTTCTCTAATTTAAGGCCGCCACGACTCACATATTTTAGCTGTGAGCCTTTAAGTTGAAGTGGTGCCTCAATAGAAATTTTTTCTCCAGCCTTATCAATTCTTGTTTCGTTTGAATAAACAAGACCTGCCATTATAGAACGTTTTGCTTTTTCACGAGTCTCACATAAGCCTCTTTCAACAAGCAAAATGTCCACTCGCTCTTTTATTTGTTTTGTCATACTAATTTAGATCCTATTACTTTGTTGCTCTTTACTAGTTGTTCTATACGAGCAATTGCATCCTCTTTTGTTAAATGAATTTCTTCTAATAACTGATCGACGTTACCTTGTTCGATAAACAAATCAGGAATACCCATACGATCAATCATTACATCGACATACTGATTGTCGCTTGCAAATTCTAGTACCGCACTACCGAATCCACCTTGTAGGATGGCTTCTTCAATCGTTAAAATCGGCATTTTCTTTGCTAACAATTCATGTAACATATTTTCATCAAGCGGCTTGATAAAACGAGCATTTACAATTTTCACATCTATGCCTTGTTCAGCAAGCTCTGATGATGCCTCCATTGCCATAGGGATTGTAGTACCAAAGGTTAAGATACAAGCATCTTGCCCCTCTTTAAGTACTTCCCAGCTGCCAATTGGAATGGTTTTCATTTCTTCATCCATCACAACGCCTAATCCATTACCACGAGGATAGCGCAATGCAATTGGTCCATCGTTATATTCAAAGGCCGTTTTCACCATATGCTGACCTTCATTTTCATCCTTAGGCATCATTAACACCATGTTTGGTAAGTGACGCAGGAATGAAATATCAAACACACCCTGGTGAGTTTCGCCATCAGCACCAACTAAACCTGAACGGTCAATTCCAATAACTACATTTAAGTTTGGTCTAGCGATATCATGTAATACTTGGTCATAAGCTCTTTGAAGGAAAGTAGAATAAATAGCTAAATAAGGCTTCATTCCTTGTGTAGCAATTCCAGCTGCCATTGTCGTTGCATGCTGTTCTGCAATGCCGACATCAAAGAATCGATTTGGGAAGTCTCGTTGTATACCCTCCATCTTAGAACCAACAGGCATCGCAGGCGTGATTGCTACAATTCGCTCTTCATTTTCCATAAGCTTACGTACTGAGTCAGAGATTAAATTACTCCAGCCTGGACCTTTTGCCTTTGCTTTGACAAAGTCACCTGTTTCCATTTTATACGGGCCAGTTCCATGCCATGTCCCTACAGTATCTTCCTCTGCAGGTTTATAGCCCTTCCCTTTTTTCGTAATCACATGAACAATTACAGGTCCTTTTACTTTTTTTGCATATTCCAAGGTTTTTTCTAATGCCTCAAAATCATGACCATCGATTGGCCCTAAATATTTGAAGCCCATTTCTTCAAAGAAGACACCAGAAACTACTAAGTATTTCAAGCTATCCTTAACACGTTCAGCTGTACTAGCAACTTTTCCGCCTAATACAGGAATTTTCTTCATAAGCACTTCTAGCTCTTCTTTTGCTTTTGAATACTCCTTTGCTGTACGCAGTCGGCCTAAAATACTGTGCAAAGCACCTACGTTAGGTGCAATAGACATTTCGTTATCATTTAAAATAACGATCATATTCTTTTTCTCATGTCCGATATGATTTAATGCTTCTAAGGCCATTCCACCTGTTAATGCACCGTCTCCGATTATCGGAACAACATAATTAGATTCCTTTTTAATATCACGAGCAATTGCCATACCCATAGCGGCTGAAAGTGATGTTGAACTATGACCTGTTTCCCATTCATCATGTTCACTTTCTAATCGTTTAGGAAAACCACTAAGACCTTTATATTGACGTAATGTATCAAATTGATCTGCACGACCTGTTAAAATTTTATGAACATAAGCTTGATGGCCTACATCCCATAAAAATTTATCCTTTGGGCTGTTAAATGCTTTATGTAAAGCAATTGTTAACTCAACAACTCCAAGATTAGGACCAATATGGCCCCCTGTGATCGAGCATTTTTCAATTAGAAAAGAGCGAATTTCACGACTTAATGATTCAAGCTCTTTATTTGTCATATTTTTTAAAAAGGATGGACTAGTAATTTTAGTTAAATCCATCTCTCACACACCTTTTCATCATAATTTCTAAGAAAAACAAAATTAGCTCGCTCAACTCTAACAAAAAATTTGAAACCTCCGGAGTATATACTTACATACAATTGAAGAAGCTGATTTTTTTATTAAGAGTTCGTCACCGTAATTAAAACAACTAAGAAAACGTATTTACTATTATAGCAGTGAAAACAAAGATTCAAAAGAACTTCCTATAATTAGTTATTTCTTTTCACAATATAGCTAGCAAATTCTTCTAAAAGCGACGTGTTTTTCTCAATTTTTGTTAATGCGGATAAAGCAAAATCATAATGTTCTTCTAGTTTTGCATTTGCTCCCTCTAATGTTAAAAGGGCTGGATATGTGCTTTTATCACTCTGGACATCTTTACCTGCCGTTTTTCCAAGTTCTTCACTCGTTCCAACAATATCTAAAATATCATCTTGAATTTGGAAAGCCAGGCCAATATGGTGTGCATATTCTACTAGAGCTGCTCGCTCTTCTTTAGTTGCATCTGAAAGAACTGCACCAGATTCAATACTAAATCTTAATATTGCACCTGTCTTATTAATATGAACATGTTCAAGTTCAGGTAAATTTAAACTGCGACTTTCACCATCAATATCTAATACTTGACCACCGACCATACCCTCTGCACCTGAAGCAACGCTTAGTAAATTTATCAATTCCACCTTTTTTTGTGGTTCAACGTTTTCCAATCTTGCAAGTACACCAAAGCTTAATGTATTTAAAGCATCCCCCGCTAGAGTTGCTAATGCCTCTCCATACACTACATGATTTGTAGGTTTACCACGTCTCATATCGTCATCATCCATACTTGGTAAATCATCATGGATTAGAGAATATGTATGAACCATTTCAACTGCAGCACCGACTGATAGAGCTTCTTGTTGCTTATTATGAAACAAATCGCACACAGCTACTACAAAAAGTGGACGAATTCTTTTTCCGCCTGCTTTCAAAGAATATAGCATAGAATCCTTTAAGGATTGTGGAGCTTTGATACGTTCAACTAAATCATAAAGCTCAGCTTCAATCTTAGGTAGATTCTCATCAATAAATTGCTTTAAGTGATTCGTCATAACTAGTCCTCTCCCTTTAAAGGCTCAAAGGGTTGCTTTTCACCTTGATCATTCACAATTGATATTAATTGATTTTCTGCATTTGAAAGCTTTTGATGGCAATAATGGGATAATTCCATGCCTTTTTTATAAAGATCAATCGCTTCTTCTAAGGGTACATCACCAAGCTCTAGTTTACGAACAATCTCTTCTAGCTCTGCCATACTTTCTGCAAAGGTTTGTTTATTTTCCATGAACTATTCGCCTCCTTTTTGTTCCAGCGTATTTATAATTTTCGCCTGTGCTTTCCCATCATGGAAATGAATCATGATTTCATCGTCTTTTGTAAGCTTTGTTATAGAATTTACTACTTGTACGTCTTTATAAGCAACGCTATAGCCTCTAGTCATAATCGCTAAAGGATTCAATGCTTCTAAAGTACGTATATTCGATATATAAAAATCTTTCTTTTTGTCTAATAGCGATGAGATAGATCTTGTTAGCATTCTCGTCATTTGTTCGATTTGCTTTTGGTTCGATTGAATTGCATAATGCGGTGAATGAAGCTTTATGGCGTTTACATGTTTTTGAAGCTCATTAGACTTTTTCATCAAAAACATTTGTGATGCTCTACCTAATTGCATATCTAATTGTATGAGCTTCTCTGTAAAAGGACGATAAAGTCGCTCAGGTGTTGCTAATGGATAGGCATTTTTTAATTTATTTAAACGATGCCTTTCATACTGCAATCTCTGAGATGTTATCTGATGTAGCTGCGATCTACCTCTCAATAGCTGTTGAACTAGCTCTTGTTGATTTGGTACAGCTAATTCAGCAGCAGCTGTAGGTGTTGGTGCACGTAAATCTGCAACATAATCAGCTATTGTTGTATCTGTTTCGTGTCCAACAGCACTAATGATCGGGATACGACTTTCAAAGATTGCTCTGGCCACAATTTCCTCATTAAACGCCCACAAATCCTCAATTGATCCACCACCACGCCCTACAATTAAGACGTCACATAGCTGTTGCTTGTTCGCTAAGCGGATATTCTCAACAATATTGGGTGCAGCATTATCACCTTGCACAATGGTAGAATAAATGACTATTTCTGCTAAAGGATAACGTCTAGAAATCGTTGTACAAATATCTCGGATGGCAGCACCAGTTGTAGCTGTAAGAACACCTACTGTTTTTGGGAATTTTGGAATTGGCTGCTTAAAATTAGGATTAAATAATCCTTCTTTTTGAAGCTGTTCTTTAAGCTGATTGAAGGCAACAAACAATCCCCCTACTCCATCAGGCTCCATTGAATGCGCATACAACTGGTAGTTTCCTGTCGATTCATAGACAGAGACCTCACCTCTGATAAAAACCTGCATTCCTTCTTCGGGTCTAAATTTCAATTTACTTGCTTGTGTTCGAAACATGGCAGCATTAATTCTTGCTCCCGTATCCTTTAAAGTAAAGTAAATATGGCCCGAGCTATGTATTTTCACATTCGAAAGCTCACCTTTTACATATACTTCACGTAAATGTGGATCAGCATCAAATTTTCTTTTTATATATTTCGTTAAGGCTTTAACTGTTAAATAAGAAGACGTTGTCATAGGTACGGCTCCTTCATAGAAGATTAGAAATTCATTCCATTAGAAAAATACGAATTTCACATAGAAGCGAAATTCGATGTTCTTCAATATAAAAGCTGTTTCTCATTAGAAAAACAGCTTCTGCTTATATTCTACCTGTTTTTATACTATTTGTCCTGTGAGAGAGATTTTTCTGCAGACTGTACAGTGTTAAATAATAACATTGTAATCGTCATTGGCCCTACTCCACCAGGAACAGGTGTAATATGTGATGCAACCTGCTCTACTTCAGCAAAATGAACATCACCTATTAATTTATTATTCTCGTCGCGATTAATCCCAACATCAATTACAACAGCACCTGATTTAACATGCTCCTTTGTAATGAAGTTTGGTCGACCTACAGCCGCTACAATAATATCTGCTTGTTTTGTAATGGATGGTAGTTCCGGTGTTTTTGAATGTGTGTATGTAACAGTAGCGTCTTTTTGAAGCAACAGTTGTCCCATTGGTTTCCCGACGATGTGGCTTCTTCCAACAATAACCGCATGTTTTCCTGCAATATCAATACCAGCGTGTTCTAGTAATTTCATAACGCCGAATGGAGTACAAGGTAAGTATGTTTCTTGGCCTAACATCATTTTCCCTACACTAATAGGAGAGAACCCATCAACATCTTTTTCGGGTGAAATTGTAGCAATCACCTTGTCTTCATTGATGTGTGATGGTAATGGCAGCTGCACCAAAATCCCATGTATATTCTCGCTATTATTCAGCGAACGAATTTGGTTGAGTAATTCTTCTTCTGAAACCTCCTGAGGTAATTTAATAAGCTCAGAAAAAATTCCAATTGCCTCACAAGACTTTTGTTTATTTCGCACATAAGTTTGAGATGCTGGATTGTCACCAACTAAAATAACAGCTAAGCCCGGTGTTACACCTTGGTCTTTTAACTTCATTACTCGATCAGCTACAGATTTACGAATTTCTTGCCCAATTTCATTTCCATTAATAATAATTGCACTCGACATCTTCTGTTACATCCTTTCAAACGACTATTGTTGTGTGAATTTAGATAGTACACCGTTTACGAATCTGCTTGATTTCTCATCACCGAATGTTTTACAAAGCTCAATTGCTTCATTTAGAACGACACGGCTTGGAGTATCCTGCATATATTGCAATTCGTATAACGCGATTCTTAGTACTGTTCTTTCTATTTTAGGTAAACGGCCTAATGACCAGTTTTCTAAGTTATTAGTAAGTTGCTCATCGATTTCTTCTAAATTTTGGGTTACACCATGTACTAGCTTTTCAAAAAAAGCATCTGATTCCTCTTCGTTTAGTACGTGGCCTATAGCTTCCTGTAATGTTAGATCTGTATTATCTAACTGAAACAGTACTTGCACTGCTTTTTCGCGCGCATCATGTCGTTTCATGTATAAATCTCCTTCATTGGTAACATTAGTTTTTATAATAACATATTTTAGCTATTCAAACACTGCTTCAATCATTTACTTAAGAAAAAATGAACAAATAGCTAATATAAATTGAATTTTATTGACGGTGTGCTGTAAATTAATTACCATTAAAATCAAATGAGGTGTTGAATTTGTGGAAACAGTATTTATGTGCGATTTTAGTTGGAGTAGTATTTGCTATTTTTGATCTACCATTAGGGATAGGCTTTTTTCTTCTTTTTCTTATATGCCTTTGGATTATTGGTGAATTTCTGTATATGGTATATGGCTCAAAAAATATGAACAAGGTTGAGAAGTTCATTATAAAAAAGAAAAAAGAGCCTTTATATGCTTATGTTTATAGTCAAGGATTTGGTTCAATGCACGATCAGCTACTAGCCATTGACAATATTCTATCGAAATATAAACAGCCTCATATTCATCAATACTATTTAGCCATCAAGTTGTTCCTATGTAATAAGTTAGATGATGCACTCAATGAGGCGAATAAAATCCAAAAAGAACCATTTATGAGCTATACAAAAGCAATGATTCTAGTTGAAATGGGTCATATCGAAGAAGCAAAATCATATAAATTCGAGAAGCAGTGGATGCAGGAAGCGATAAAAGCGATGACCGCACTGCAAATGAAGGATAAGCAAGCATTTGAGCTACATTCTTCCAATGCAGTAGCCGCAGCAAGAGGAATTCAGAGGCTAAGTCTTAGCTATGCTTTTAAAGCAATGGAATTCTAGCTCTACATAAGTAAAGTGCCACACCTTTTAGGTTGGCACTTTTTTTAAAGCTTCTTATTTAAAAGTCTGGGCAGCTTTTACAGCCTTTTTCCATCCTTCATATAGCTCTGTCCTCTCAATGCCATCCATTTCAGGCTCGAACTTCTTATCTTGGTTCCAGTACTTGCTAATCTCTTCCTTGCTCTTCCAAAAACCAACTGCTAGACCAGCTAAATAAGCAGCTCCCAAAGCTGTCGTTTCATTAATAGCCGGGCGTTCAACAGGGACATTTAAAAGATCCGATTGGAATTGCATAAGGAAATTATTTCTAACAACCCCACCATCAACACGTAATGATTTTAGAGTTATTTCCGAATCGGCCTCCATCGCACTAAGCACGTCCTTTGTTTGGTAAGCCAACGATTCTAAGGTAGCTCTTATAAAATGCTCTTTTGTTGTACCACGTGTTAAACCAAATACGGCACCACGTACATCGCTATCCCAATAGGGCGTACCTAATCCGACAAAAGCAGGTACAACATAGACTCCATCTGCACTTGTCACTTTTTGTGCATATCTCTCACTTTCAGAGGAATCACGAAGCATTCTCAAACCATCACGTAGCCATTGAATAGCAGATCCAGCAACAAAAATACTTCCTTCTAATGCGTACTCCACCTTGCCATCTATTCCCCAAGCAATGGTTGTTAGTAATCCTTGATTTGATTGAACTGCTTTTTCACCTGTATTCATCAACATGAAGCAACCGGTGCCATACGTATTTTTCACCATTCCTGATTCAAAGCACGCTTGACCAAATAACGCTGCCTGTTGGTCGCCTGCAATCCCGGCGATAGGTACCTCTACACCAAAGAAATGTTTTTTTGAAACATGCCCATAGACTTCAGAGGATGGTCGTACCTCTGGAAGCATTGATAACGGGATACCCAGTATGTTTAATAGCTCTTCATCCCATTTAAGCTCATGAATATTATACATGAGTGTTCTAGAAGCATTGGAGTAATCCGTGACATGAACCTTACCTTCTGTTAGCTTCCAAATTATCCAGCTATCAATTGTGCCAAATAGCAATTCCCCCTTCTCGCTCTTTTCTTTTGCTCCTTCTACATTATCTAAAATCCACTTTACCTTTGTACCTGAAAAATAAGCATCTATTAATAAGCCCGTTTTCTCGTGAAATAAATCCCCTAAGCCTGCATCATTTAATTCATTACAGATTTCAGCTGTTTGACGCGATTGCCAAACAATTGCATTATAAATGGGCTTACCCGTTGTTTTATCCCACACAACAGTTGTTTCTCGTTGATTTGTTATACCTATACCTGCAATTTGTTCTGGTCTTATATTTTTTTCTGTTAATACAGTTGCTATTACAGATAAAATCGAGCTCCAGATTTCGTTTGCATTGTGCTCCACCCATCCTGCATGCGGAAAATATTGCTTAAATTCTCGTTGGGAGATATGCTCAACTTTACCTTCCTTATTGAATAGTATTGCTCTTGAGCTTGTCGTTCCTTGATCTAAGGATAAAATATATTGTTCCATCTGCTTTTCCCCTTCCAAGTCAGATTATGTAATTAGAGAGAATGGCTAGTACGGCTTTCTTTACATTCTATTATTAATAATAAATTCACGAAAGTAAAAAATATAAACCTAAAATAGAGCATGATGTCATTAAACATGCTCTTTTTACCACTTAGTTAGAATAAAAAAAATACTACAAAAGCCTATTCAACTTTTGCAGTATTTCATATGTGTAATCAGTTACAATTACTCTTCTTCTTTTACATTCTCAAATTGGATTGCCGTAATATGAACATTCACTTCGTTTGTATCAATTGATGTCATATTTAAGATTGCCTGTCTAATGACAGTTTGGACTTCTTTTGCTACCTTTGGAATGGAAAAACCATATTTTACTGAACAATATACATCAATAACGATTTGACCATCCTCAGTGAGTGTAGCTTTTACCCCTTTAGAATGTACTTTTTTACCAAAGCGTTCAGCAACGCCTGATGCAAAGTTGCCACGTGTTGCAGCAACCCCATCAATTTCAGTAGTTGCAATGCCAGCAATTACTTCAATTACTTCAGGTGCTACCTCTATTTGACCAAGTTCTTCTTTTCCAGAAGGAGTTGGTTGTATGAAAGCTTTTGTTACTTTCTCAGCCATCTTCTTCATCCTCTCTTACTTCATAAACCTGTCTACATTAGAAAAAACAGCAATTTATAAAGGCTTCTATTTGTATTTTATTATACACCATTTTTCACCAATACGCTTAAAAGGAACTCTGATAATTTCTAAAATTTATTACTTCCAGACTTTAGAAAGCAGCTCATATGATTTTTTTCTATCATCTATATTGTAGATCGGGCTATTAATCATTAGCTCATCAATTTCCCGATTGCTCATAAATTCTGCTAATTGTTTATAGACCTTTTCACTTGAGCCATAGAACGTATATTTTAGCTGTTGATGCACGACTTTCTTTTGATCTTCTGTCCACAGGTTCGACATATCACGTGGTGGTTGAGTTTTCCCTCTTTTCCCTTGGATAATTCCTAGGAATTGCTGGAATAGGGTACTCGCTAAAAACTCAGCTTCATCATCTGTATCAGCTATAATTGCATTCACAGCCACCATTACATAAGGCTTTTCGAGAACATCTGATGGCTTGAAATTTCTAGTATAAGTAGCTATTGCGTCATCCATTAAATCTGGTGCAAAATGGCTTGCAAAGGAATAAGGTAACCCTAATTGACCTGCTAGCTGTGCACTATAAAGACTTGAGCCTAATAGCCAAATCGGAATAGACATCCCTTTTCCAGGTACTGCAATCACAGGTCGCTCCACATCCTCAAAATAGCCTCTAAGCTCATCGACTAGTCGGTCAAATTCATAAGCCCCTCGATCATCTCGACGCAATGCACGTGCAGTTAACATGTCAGAGCCTGGTGCTCGCCCCAATCCTAAATCAATTCGTCCAGGATACATTGATTCCAATGTACCAAATTGCTCTGCAACCATTAAAGGTGCGTGATTTGGAAGCATAATACCGCCTGCTCCAACACGGATTGAATTTGTACTAGCCGCTAGATATCCTATTAAAATTGCTGTCGCTGAACTAGCAATCCCTTGCATATTATGGTGCTCAGCCACCCAATAACGATTGTATCCATAGCTTTCAACAGCTTGGATTAGTTCTCTACTATTTTGAAATGACTCAGCTGGTGTACTACCTTCAAGTACAGGCGCTAAATCAAGTACTGATAATTTTGGTAACAAAATGTCTCCCCCTCTCATACCTATTCAGTATAAAACGAACTTCAAGAGGATTCATTTATTTTGGCTTGGGTAGCATTAATAGAAAAGACTGTAGATAACTCAAAAGAGTTTGTCTACAGTCTAAAATCCCACATTGAAGCATGAAGGACTTTAAGCAATTCGATTAATTCGAAGTTATTTCTTCCTTTTTTGAAACGTTAAGAATGTCGTTTTCTTCAAGGAATTTAGTGTTGAAATTCCCAGATTGGAAGACTTCATTGTTCATAAGTGCTTCGTGGAATGGAATTGTTGTGTGAATCCCAGGTCCGTCTACTTCGAACTCACTTAACGCACGATTCATTTTTGCAATTGCTTCTTCACGAGTATCTGCATGAACAATCAATTTCGCAACCATTGAATCATAATATGGAGGAATTGTATAGCCTGCATATACTGCAGAGTCAATACGAACACCATATCCACCTGGCGTTATATATGTTTCAACCGTTCCTGCAGAAGGCATAAAGTTTTTATATGCATTTTCGGCATTGATACGGCACTCAATTGCCCATCCATTTATTTTAATTTCCTCTTGTGTAAATGGAAGAGCTTCACCAGCAGCGATCTTCAACTGCTGTTGTACTAAATCAACACCAGTAATCATTTCTGTTACTGGATGCTCCACCTGGATACGCGTATTCATTTCCATGAAGTAGAACTGGTCAGCCTGGTAGTCATAGATAAATTCAATTGTACCAGCACCTTCGTAATTACAAGCCTCTGCCGCTTTTACAGCAGCTGCGCCCATTTCTTTGCGACGTTCTTCTGAAAGTGCAGGAGATGGAGCTTCCTCAACAAGCTTTTGCATACGACGCTGAACGGTACAATCACGTTCTCCTAAATGTACAACGTTACCAAATGAGTCAGCTAAAACTTGAATTTCACAGTGACGGAAATACTCGATGAATTTTTCTAGATAGACACCTGGATTACCAAAGGCTGCAGCTGCTTCCTTTTGTGTAATTTCAATGCCCTTTACTAGATCCTCTTCTGTACGAGCGACACGAATCCCCTTACCGCCACCACCAGCAGTTGCTTTAATGATGACAGGGTAGCCAATTTCACTCGCCCACTTCTTACCTGTTTCAATATCAGGAACAATCCCAGTACCTGGCACTAACGGTACACCGGCTTCTTCCATTGAACTGCGTGCCACGTCCTTAATACCCATAATTTTAATGGAATCTGATGAGGGACCAATAAATTTAATTCCTGCGTTTTCACAGGCTTCAGCAAAATCAGCATTCTCAGCTAAGAAGCCATATCCAGGGTGAATACCATCCACTCCTGTTTTTTGGGCAACTCCTAAAACTGCCGGGAAGCTAAGATATGAATCCTTGGATAATTTTGGTCCTATACAATAAGCCTCATCGGCTAGTTTAACATGAAGTGCATTACTATCTGCTTCTGAATAAACAGCAACTGTCTCAATGCCTAGCTCTTTACATGCACGAATAATACGTACGGCAATTTCACCGCGGTTTGCAATTAATACTTTTTTCATGATGAAAGCACCCCTTACTCAGGTTTCACTAGGAATAGTGGTTGACCATATTCAACTAATTGCCCGTCTTTTACTAGGATTTCAACAATTTCACCTTTGATTTCAGCTTCAATTTCATTGAATAGTTTCATAGCTTCAACGATACATACAATTGACTCTTCTGAAACTTTGTCCCCTACACTAACATAAGCTGGAGCATCTGGTGATGGTGCTTGATAGAAAGTTCCAACCATTGGTGAAGTAATCTTATGTAAAGTTGAATCCTCTACATTAGCTGGAGCTGTCTTTTCTTCTACTTTTACTTCTTCTACTGTTTTTGGCTCTGTTACAACAGCAGCTGCAACAGGTGGAGCTTGTACTACAGGAGTAGCTTCTTTTGGTAATACTACTTCTGAAATAACTCCATTATTTTTTTTTAATTTTAATTTCGCCCCATCGTTTTCATAAACAAATTCGTCAATCGATGAATTGTCTACCAATTTAATAATTTCTCTTAATTCTTGTACTTTAAACATGAAAACACCCCTAATGTTTTAATAACTACACTTACCATTTTATATTTTTTTAATACTTTTTGAAATACATAAATAGATATTTCTAGAAAATCATGAAAAAACAGTGCTTTCGTTGCTATAACGAACGCACTGCGTAATTTCTGTTTGATAATATTATTATATATAGAATAGCTTTTTAATAGTAATCCGATGTAACCTTAACTTGTACATCGCTAATATTTTCGTTCTCTGAAAGTACAGTGAAAACAATTTCATTTACTTGTGAAGTAGAAACTTCATCTGATAGAACTGTTACTTGAGCTTTATCGTCATTAATGCGAACAAATGCATCTGAATAGCCAAGAGATTGGATTAGCATTTCTAGCATTGACTCAGAGGATTCAAGTTTGATTAACTGATTCATTTCATTATATGCAGCACTTTTTTCTTCTGCTGTAACATCATCAGATGCAATTTTGTCTGTTAATTGAGTTCTTAGCTGATCACGCTCGCTGCTAACTTCCATGCGCATATCTTCGAATAAATAACTTTCTGAGCTTGTAGTTGTAATCTCTTCTTCAGATACCCCTGTCAAAGTTGTTTCTTGTAACGTATCATCCGTAAAAATTGTTGCTAAATCCACATTGCGATTTGGCTCAAATACATAATAAACTGAAATAACTGCCGCTAAACTTAGTAGGGTTAATAACCATACTGTTCTTCTTTTTACTTTCATTGTTCATCTCCTTTATTCTCCATAGGTACAATCATAATTCTGTGAGTAGGCATTTCCATGACTCTACTAATAGTTTCTAACAGTTGCCTTTTAATAGTCGGGTTAGAAGCCCCTTCTGATACAACGAGCAATCCTGTTACATATTTTTCTGTTTCACTTGAACTTAAATAGCCATTTAATAAGTTGTCCGTGTCATTTCCTTTAGGGGGTTGGTTATCATAATGAAAATATACTTTTACTAGTCCAACTCCTTGAATTTGACTGAGGGCTTGTTCAAGTCTAGCTTCTTCTGTTGATGAGATTGTCGATTGCTTTGTTCCGGTTGAATCGTTCCACGTAACAGAAATGTACGCAATGAACACTAATACTGCAATCGGAATAAAGATTAATTTTTGTTTTTTCCATTTATTTTCCACCTCACGTTTTCTTAGCGCCCCCTTTCCATCAAATACGCCCCGGTTAGCCTAGGCGTAACTTTGTTCAGCTTTATTAATTTTTTTATATGAAATTAACAAGCATTCTAGGTGTTTAAAGCTTTCTCACTGAACAAAGTTTACTGTTTCAACACATTGTATGAAGCTAGTCCCAACTCTATGCTTTAGAGTTTCAGAAAATCTAACATTGTTGTTAAAAAAATTAATAAGGTTGCTAGTTTTACATAGACAAGAATGTCTTTTTCATCTGCCAGAAGTAGTAAACATTTTCCTATTAAAATAATCGCAATTAGTTTGATCAAAAACTTTTTCCCACCCCTAGTTGCATAATGATCATCAATATTAACCAAATAAAGACAAAAGCAATTCCGAGAAGGATTGCAACAGCACACAGTAGTAACAATGACTTTCCTACATCATCCAACAATCCGCTAATTGTACTCCCAGTAAAAGGTTCAACTATCGCGGCAACAAACTTAAAGGTTAGAGCATGTATGAGCAGCCTGCCTGCCGGATAGAAGGAAGCCCCCCAAAAAGCACTCATTGCTCCAAAACCAACTACTGTTGTAGCAGTAGATTGATATTTATGAAAAATAGAAAATCCTTCAACAATAAGCGAGCCAACTATTGGTACGGTTTGCTCGATTACTTTTTTTACTGGACTTGCGATGGCTTGGTCAATTGTAAAAAATGCAACCCCTGTAAAAGAAAGCACAGTGACCATCGCTATTAAAGAGGCAGTAATTAATGTCATTACTGTTCCCCTTATCAATTCTGAAGCCTTTGAAAAGGAAATTTCCGGTAGAAACCTTGTACAAAAATCAAGTATAAGTGCCACTGTAATGGCTGGAATCAAAATTTTCTTACAAAGTAAAATCAATATCTCAAAGATAAAGAGAATAACCGGGCTCCATGCAATAAATGAAAATACTGCGTTTAACACCACTAATAGTGATGTTAATATTGGCGTAATGGCTAAAAAGAAGTCAGATGCAATGTTGACTAAGTCCCCCATTAAGGAGAAAGCATCCATCACAGTTTGTCCAAGTGTTAGTACGAGAATGATTACAAATAAAGCATCTGCAAAGCTTTTAAATTTGGGTACAAATGCTTCCACTATTAGAAACAAAATCGTATAGATTACGATTAAAATGATGGATTGTCCAGCAATTTTCAATGGATCTAAAAAGATATTTAGTATGTCATGCATTGGCGTGTAGCCCCTTACTGAAGCTTTTCTAAAATTGACGATAAATCTGACAATATTTTTCCTAGTTCGCTAGTCCAATAAAATAACAGCACAATACGTATTGAGAACATTACGAGTTCGCCAAATGTTTCATATTCCTCTTCTTCAAAAATTGATTGAAAGAACAAGCCAAGCTGATAAAAAAGTGCAGAGTACACAAGCTGAGGTACATAAGGCACTGATTGAACATATGAAAGGAGCTGCTCTAAAAAAGGAATAGTGAGCGTCGACAATAGGAAATAGAGTAGTACGAAAAAAAAGATGACGACTATTATTCCGTGTAGTTTGCCGATGGTTTCTTTAATAAATATTAAGAGTAGCATTAGGATTACGGCGTAAATTAGAAATGTCATAGTTTACCTAATTTAAATTAAGCCATTGGAAGAATGTAAGAATATCGCCAAAGAAAAGCCGTAAAAATCGAATTAGTTCTGCTGTAATATACAGATATGCAATGAAAAATATAAAGAATGAAAATTCCTTTTTGCCGATTTGCTCGAAGAAAACATGAAGTAAGGCAACGACGAGCCCTACCCCCGCTACTCGCAAAACGTCCTGTAACTCCATCACGACGCCTCCTTGTGTAAGGCAATATATGAGCTTTTCCAAAAAAATAGACCTGTATCTAAAGAAAAAAGTCATCTAGTAGGAAGATGACCTTTTCATATAACTTATTATTAACTTCGCTCAAATATTAGTTGGCATAACAAAAAAGAGTGCAAACAACGAAGTCAAATTGACCCTTGTCTGCACTCCAAAATATCAAACTATCTGCTAATTACGCACGTGAAACGTATGAACCCTCAGTAGTGTTAATGATTAATTTATCGCCTTCGTTTACGAAGAATGGTACGTTAACCATTAAACCAGTTTGCATTTTTGCTGGTTTTGTACCGCCTGAAGCTGTATCACCTTTAATACCAGGCTCTGTTTCAGCAACTTCAAGTACAACTGTGTTTGGTAATTCTACACCTAACATTTCACCTTGGTAAGTTTGGATGTGAACTTCCATATTTTCAAGAAGATATTTTAACTCTTCTTCAATTTGTACTCCTGCTAATTCTGTTTGCTCGTATGACTCCATATCCATAAATACGTGAGCATCACCTTGTGCATATAAATATTGCATTTTACGGTTGTCGATTTGAGCTTTTTCTACTTTTTCACCTGCACGGAAAGTCTTTTCTGTTACGTTCCCATTACGTAAATTACGTAATTTAGAGCGAACGAATGCTGCACCTTTCCCTGGTTTAACGTGTTGGAAATCCAATACGCGGTATAATTGGCCATCGATTGAAATTGTAAGGCCAGTTCGGAAATCATTAACTGAAATCATAGATGTGTTCCTCCATTATAAAATAATTAAGTCTTTAGTTGAATGAGTTAATTTTTCATTACCCGTTTCTGTGATTAAAATATCGTCTTCAATACGAACTCCGCCAATTCCTGGTAAGTAAATACCCGGTTCAATTGTCACAACCATATTAGGTTCTAAAACTGAGCTAGATCTTGATGAAAGTGCTGGACCTTCATGTACTTCTAAGCCAATTCCGTGTCCTGTAGAATGTCCAAAGGCTTCACCATATCCTTTAGATGCTAAATAATCACGAGCAAAGCTATCTGCTTCAACCCCCGTCATACCCGGCCCTACTTTTTCTAATGCAAGTAATTGTGACTCTAAAACCGTATTGTACATTTCAACAAGCTTATCGGAAGGTTGTCCAACTGCAATTGTACGAGTGATATCTGAAATATAACCATTATATAATGCACCGAAATCAAGTGTGACAAAATCACCTTTCTCAATCACTTTGTCTGTTGCAACACCATGTGGCAATGCACTACGCACTCCACTTGCAACAATCGTGTCAAAGGAAGATGCTGTTGCCCCTTGTTTACGCATGAAAAACTCTAATTCATTCGATACTTCAAGCTCAGTTAAACCTGGCTTAATAAATTCTAAAATATGTGAAAAGGCATTATCTGCAATTTCACACGCAACCTTAATAATATTAATCTCTTGTTCCGTCTTTATCAAGCGAATTTTTTCAATTAATCCAGAAAGCGGTACTAATTCAGCTGTTAACTGCGATTTATATGTCTCATACATCGAATAAGTCATTGTATCTTTCTCAAAACCTAAAGTTTTGATACCCATTTTCCCAACTAGTTCAGCAACCTCAGTAAAGATGCTTCCTTCATGCTGAACGATACGGAAATTTTGAATTTGCTTATTTGCTTGCTCAGTATAGCGGAAGTCTGTAATAAAGACCGCATCATCCTTTGATACAATCGCTACTCCAGCAGTTCCGGTAAAACCAGTCATATAACGACGATTAAATCCGTTTGTAATCAGTAATCCATCAACATTTTGTTCTACTAATGCTTTACGTAATTTTTCTAATTTAATCATTTAGAGCTCCCCCGTTTACTGTTCTAAAAACTTTCTTAGTGCTAATTCATAGCCAAAAGTTCCTAGACCGCATATTTGTCCAACACATTCTGCAGCTAGCTTTGATTCATGACGAAACGATTCTCTTTTATGTATGTTAGAAATGTGCACTTCAATGACCGGCACATTTACTGCTGCAATTGCATCCCTTAGCGCAATACTGGTATGTGTATAGGCGCCAGGGTTAAAAACAATTGCGTTAACATCCGTATCTTCTGCTTCGTGGATCCAATCGATTAGTACACCTTCATGATTGGATTGTTTAAAATCAATCGTAGCATTAAATTGTGAGGCTAGGCTGATGCATTTTTCTTTTACATCATCCAAAGTTTCACTTCCATAAATTTCAGGCTCACGTTTTCCTAAACGATTCAAATTTGGCCCATTTAACACTAAAACCTTCATCAACATTCTCCTCTTTTTAACGGATAGGAAAAGATAAGTTATTATGGAGTTTTCGCAAGAAAGAATAGAATTTTCACACATTTGGAGATAAATTGTATTTTCTAGCGGAAATTACCACTTTTATTTTACCACAGAGTCCTTATACGGCAACTTATTTCGTTCACTATGAGCTCGATAATGGAAAACAGCGGTCTCAAATACAAATCGCGCAGTAATGACAATCGTCACCATAAACGGGATGGAAAGCTTTTTAAACGAAGATAGCTCTGCTGGTAAATCAAAAATGACCCATTCACAAATTAAGGCTAAAATTGCCCCAATTATTAGTGAAGTTAAAAAACTAGGAACCATTTCAACGAATTGCATTGCAAAATATAATAGAAGGGTTATTAAAAAAATGATTATCAGTAAAAATAGCCATTTCACTGACCAATGGCTAGCTTCTAGTACATTTAATCGCTTGGCATAGCCTACAGGACTCCATTTGATAAAATTAAACAGGGATAAGAGCTTTAAGCTAATCGTTAAGAAAATAGAAGCAAACAAACTTGTTAAAACCGCTAAATAAATCACAGACAGCACCTCTTTTTTTTTGTAAGTTTCTCCAATATTTAAAATTCGTATGCGTAAACGTAGAGGTTTCGTCGAAAATTTAGTACAATAGACGAGTTATAAGTTTTATATTTTGAGAGAGTGGTGTAGACCTTGGCTAATGAAGCACCTGTATACGGCGGACAAGCACTTCTAGAAGGTGTCATGTTCGGTGGGAAAGATCATACCGTAACAGCAGTACGTAGAAATGACGATTCAATTGAATATTTTTATGCAAAGAAAACGAAAAAACCGATTTATCAAAAACTGAAAAAAATCCCTTTTCTTCGAGGTGTTATTGCGTTAATCGAGTCATCCGGACTTGGTGCCAAGCATCTCCAATTCGCGAGTGAACGCTATGATATCGATCCAGGTGAGGAAGAGGACAATCAAGAAGAGGCTTCCAAGCTACAAATGATTTTAGGTGTAGCAGTTGTCGGGGTAATTTCCTTCTTATTTGCTAAATTTGTCTTTACCTTAGTACCAGTATTCTTGGCGGAATTATTCTCCCCATGGATTTCAGGGAAGTATCCCCAAATTTTCTTAGAAACATTTTTCAAGCTTATACTACTCTTAAGTTATTTATATATCATATCAATGACACCTTTAATAAAACGAGTTTTTCAATATCATGGTGCCGAGCATAAGGTTATCAATTGTTATGAAGCCGGCTTGGATATAACTGTAGAAAATGTCCAAAAGCAGTCTAGACTTCACTATCGTTGCGGGTCAAGCTTTATACTATTCACTGTAGTGATTGGTATGTTTGTCTATTTCTTTTTCCCTACAGACCCACTTTGGTTACGCGTAGTCATTCGTATTCTTTTGATTCCCGTAGTTCTTGGAATATCCTTTGAGGTATTACAGGCAACGAATGCCGTTCGAGAAATTCCTGTCTTAAAGTATTTAGGTTACCCAGGCTTATGGCTACAATTACTAACAACGAAAGAGCCTAAAGATGAGATGGTTGAAGTAGCTATTGCTTCATTTAACAAATTACATGAAGTTGAAAAGAATCCTGACCTTTCAATGCAATTACATCACGATTAATTATCCCGCATTTGGTAGACATACCAAATGCGTTTTTTTGTTAAATGCTATTTAAAATGCACTATTTACAATTTCCGACAGATTCGATAAGATTACCCCATTACACAAATAATTAGGGGTCTTGCAA
>NZ_QJTJ01000034.1 GCF_003217295.1 Ureibacillus chungkukjangi | reverse complement strand
CTAATTCCGCTCCAACATCTTTTTTCTCATTATAAACAAAAGTACCCTACAAGAAGGACTTTTTTTAAAGTGTCCATCTTATAGGGTACATTTTAAGGATGGGAAGGCTCTTTGAAATGCTATGCACAAGCCAGGAGACCTATCCTTTTCTGATCGTAACAAACCTCTTCGGAAATAAAGGGAATGTACGGCATAATTGAATGAATCTATTTGTATAAGTTTGTTCTGTAATCTTTTGCCATCCGTTATTTGGGTGGCTTTTTATATTCTCTGAAATCTGAATTGGTCATTCACTAATCAAAATTTCATGGAGGTGAGGATAATTCGAAAGGATATTCGCTATAGCTGCTATCCGTTTATGCGTGAAAAAGGAAGTTTGGTTGATTATGAAATTCGAACAGATTCACTTACAACTAGAGTCGGAGCGATTTTGCCAATGTTAAATACAGATGAAGCATGCAAAGATGTGTATGAGGATTTACAAGTCATCCAGCCACTATGCTATCATTTGAACGGCTCTGTACGTGGGAAATTGGCGATTTCACAGGAAGATTTACAATGGTTGAGTAGTCGCTATGATTATTATGTTGAAGAGGTAGGAGAAGTGATTAAGCAATTTTTATTGCCTCAAGGTAGTGAAGTGGGTTCCTTGCTTCATATCTGTCGTAGCGAAGCAAAAAAATCCTACCGTGCGCTACATAAAGTAAGCGAAGAACGTGATGTACCTGAAATATTGTTCGATTACTTGGGGTTACTTGCAAACGTATTTTTTGTAATGGCTGTCTATTCAAATCAAAAGCATGAAGTAAAGGAAATTCCATTTATAAGTAAATCTTACCCAACAAAGAAAAAAAGAAAAGAGGAAATACGATGAAAGCTATAAACAAAAAATGGCTAGCACCTCTAGCTATTTCATTATTATTAGTTGGTTGTTCAACTTCAGTTGAGCCAGCCAAAAAAGATGATGCGAGCACTACAGAAGAATCTGGTGCTTATACAGTGATTGATGATCGTGGAGTGGAAGTGACGTTTGAGGAAGTACCAAAAACAATCGTATCCTTACAACCAAGTAATACTGAAATTTTATTTGAATTAGGGGTAGGCGAGCAAATAATCGGTGCAACGGAATTTGATACATACCCTGAAGAAGCACTTGAAATTGAACGTATTTCAGATTCTATGACTATTAATACCGAAAGAGTAGTTGAATTGCAGCCTGACGTAATATTTGCATATACAGTTGGGGAAGAAACACATATCGAACAATTAGATAATGCTGGGCTGAAGGTATTTGTTATTCAAACTGCTTCAACTATCGAAGATGTTTATGGAGATATTGAGCAAATTGCAGAAGTATTAAAAGTTGAAGAAAAAGCAGATGAAATTGTTACTGGAATCGAAAATCAAATTGAAGCGGTTCAAGAAAAAACGGTCTCTCTAGATAAAAAGGAAAAAGTTTACTTTGAAATCTCGCCATCGCCTGATATTTGGTCAGTTGGCTCTGGTACTTTCCAGCAAGAGCTAATTGAAGCTGCTGGAGTTGAAAACATTTATGCCGATCAGCAAAGCTGGTTTGCAGTATCAGAAGAAGATTTAATTATTCGTAATCCAGAAGCGATTATAACTACTGTAAATTATAGTGAGGATCCAAAAGGCGAAATTTTAGCACGTGAAGGATGGTCAAATATTACGGCTGTTCAAAATGAAGAGGTTTATGAACTGAACGCTGATATCTTAGATCGTCCAGGACCACGAATCGGGGAAGCGATTGAACTAATTGCTTCAACCATTTATCCGGAAATTTTTAACTAAGTGAAATGTAAGGAGCAAATTCTTAAGTTGAATTTGCTCTTTTCGAATTTTAAGGAGAAGGTACAAATGAGTAAACTCATCTTTATAACTGGTGGCGTTCGAAGTGGTAAAAGTGCTTTCGCTGAGGATTATGCCAAGGAGCTCTATCAGAAATTTGAACGCAAAAATTTATATTATATAGCGTCAGGTGTTGCTTTTGATAGAGAAATGACTGAGCGTATCAAACGGCATCAGGCTGATCGTAAAAAGGCGGCTATCCAGTGGAAAACAATAGAAATTCAAGATGAAGTGGTGTTTAGTGAAGTAATTTATCCAGCTAATTCTGTAATTCTATGGGAGTGTATAACAACCTGGTTAAGTAATGTGTTATACAAAACAGAGCAGCTTGACAGTATCGAACGCATAATTGAAATCGAAAAGTATATTAAAACTTTAAAAAAACAGCTACTTCAATGGACCAAGGATGGCGCAATTGTAATACTTGTATCCAACGAAATTTTTGATGAGCAGAGTTCAACCTACTCAGAAGTGAATTACTATCGTTCTCTTTTAGGCATACTTCATCAATGGATTGTACATCACAGTGACGAGGCCTATGAAATGGATTATAGTAAGATTAAACGTTGGAAATAGAGGTGCTTATTTTGAAAAATAGCTTTATTGGATTCCTTTTATCCTTTCAGTTTTTCTCTTCATTGCCCATTCGAAAGCAATTGCCTATGAATCAGAAAACTGTAAGTGCAATGTATGCAATGCTACCAGCTTTAGGGATTTTAATGGGTGGTACGATTAGTGTCCTTTATTTAGTAAATGAACAATATCTACAACTTACGAATTTATTATTTGCTATATTAGTTGTTATTGCCGGTATTGTTATGACCGGGGGCTTACACTTAGATGGATGGATTGATATGGGAGATGCTTATTTCTCATATCAGGACAAAGCGCGTCGTCTTGAAATTTTGGAGGATCCTCGAGTGGGTGCCTTTGGTGCTATTAGTTTAGTAGTGTTGGTGTTATTAAAAATAGGCTTTGTTTTTGAACTACTACATAATGATTCAGAAGGGATCATTATATTTTTCATAGCTGTTCCTCTATTAAGTCGATTAGGACTACTAGTCTACTTTGTTACTACGCATACGATTAAAGAAAAAGGGTTAGCTGCTTACTTTAAATCGCAGGTTAACCCGCAGAAGATATGGACTGCATTCACTATATATACGCTTTTATTTGCTATAATTACATATTTCTACATAGGTATAGTTAGTTACGTATTAGTTACATGCCTACTAGTGTTTGTTACTTTATATCGTAAGTGGACAATTAAGAATTTTGGCGGGATGACTGGAGATTTAGCAGGAGCACTTAACGAAGTGCTGGAGGTGTTCCTATGGGGAATAATTGTATTGTTCATTTAATAAGGCATGAACAAACGGCTGCCAATATAAAAAGAAAATACATTGGCTGGACAGATGAATCAATACTTTCAAAAGAAAATTACTTTGACGTTCCGATAAGAGCAAATGTGGTTTATGGGAGTGATTTAAAGAGGTGTAAAGAAACAGCAGAGCTTTACTTTCCAGCTGCGACTTATTCAGCGAATTCACAACTGCGAGAATTGAATTTTGGAGATTTTGAAATGAAAACCTATGAGGAGCTTCAAGATATTTCGCAGTATCGGCAATGGATTGAGGATCCACAAAATAATACTCCTCCTAATGGCGAAGCCTATCAAGTATTTGTAAAGAGAGTACTTTCTTGTTTTCATCAAATTATTTCAGAGAATAAGGAATATACATTTATCGTTCACGGTGGTGTTATAAGAGCAATACTAGCAAGCTTTGCTCCTGTTGAAGAAGAGTTTCGAAAAATAAAAGCTTCTCACAGAATGATTTATACACTTAAGTGGTGTGATTTTTCATATGTAAGGGAGGGGAAACGATGCAGGTTATTATTGGAGGAGCCAATAATGGCAAAAGAAAATTTGTAAAACAACAATTAATGCAGCACCCATCTGGGAAAATTCATTTCTTCGAGGGTGAATTGCCAAAAAAAGATTCGTTCTCAACAGAGGACATCTTAGTCATAGGGAACTTTAAAAATATAATTCTTCCAAAAGTTCATTTAGATGAAGTGGTGATAGCAGAGGAAATTTTTAATAGACTTATTGAGTTGAATAAACAAGCACGTGTTATTTGTATTTGTACGGATATTGGCAGAGGTGTTGTACCCATGGAAAAGGAAGAAAGAAAATTGCGTGATGCCTGTGGTCGATTATATCAAAATCTCATTAGTGAAAGTGAAGATGTAATTCGAATTTGGTATGGGCTACCGGAAGTATTAAAGGGTGAGGGATTGTAGATGAGCACTTCAAAATTAAGGTTAATGATATTGACAGCTTTAGTTGCTGCGATTTGTGTGATAGGTAGCTTTATAAAGGTACCGGGAATCCTGACAACGGCCGCCCTGGATTCAGCACCAGCATTTATAAGCGTTGCTTTTTTACCTCCACTTTTTTCAGGTATCGCTGGAGCATTAGGACATTTAGCGACTGCCTTAACGTCAGGCTTTCCATCAGGACCATTCCATATCTTAATTGCCTTTGAAATGCTGATTGTCACAGCTGTATTTAATATTTTACATAAAAAAGGCTATAAAATTTTGAAGTGGATTTTTCTAATACTTGGTAATGGTGTCCTCGCAGCCATACCTTTTTATTTTCTTATCTCGCCAGCGTTTTTTATAGCTGCAGTTCCGAGCTTACTAATTGCAACAATCATTAATGCGCTAATTACGGCTATTGTGCTTCCTATAATGGGAAAAGTATTTAGTGAGGGGAAAGTGTCGAATCTATGAGAAATGCCGTTAAAATAGATGCTAGTACGGTTATAACAGTAGATAATTCAGGCTGTATTGGTGAAAAGGCTTTAGATGCTGTACATGTACCAAATGAATTAACAGCATACTATTCTGCGCGAGTTGTTTTGTTAGAGCAATGGTGTGCGGGTGCGGAGCCAACTAATATCTTCTTATCGAACTTTACTGGGGAGGTTGCCTGGAAGGATTATATTAAGGGAATTGAAAAGGCATTTGACGAGATTGGTTTAGCTGTACCGCCAATTAACGGATCAACTGAATCAAATTTTAATTCATTGCAATCGGGTATAAGTTTAGTAGTGGTTGGAAAAGTGCAATATGAGATATCTAAAGAAAACCTTCAATGGTTTGTAATTGGGAAGCCATTAGTCGGTCAAGAGGTAATTGAAGAAACTCAACATGTTGCAAAGCTAAATGAACTTTATAATTTAGTAAAATTAAAAATCGTAAAACAAATTTGGCCAGTTGGCTCGAAAGGGATATTAGCAGAACTGGAAAGAATCCTACCAGGAGGTAAATTTGAATGCTCATTAGATTTGGAGAAAACAAGTGGTCCAGCAACCGCAGTTATTGTAGGTATACCACAGATGGATCTAGGGGAGTTTGAAAAGCAAATTTCGACTTGCTATGAGCCGGTCAGAGTATTTATATAGACTTTATATAGAAGACAAACAAAGCCCAGTAGCCATTGCTACTGGGCTTGAAATCGTTATGGATTATCTATTTTTTGTCCTGACCGATTGAGGACAGGTATTGATCTACATATAAAAAATACGCCTTGTCACAATATTTTTTTATCATTTGTGAAAAAGACCCCTCACGTATTTCAAGAACAGCTGCTTTTACAAACTGTGATTGATCCTCAAGAAACGTTTGAATTTGCTCCTTTGTACCATCCAATGCATTGAAATATCTTTGATACCTTGCTCGCTGGATGATGTCCTGTAATTGGTACTTTTCCAGCACATTTAAAATCCATTCGTTTAAGCCAGTCGCTAAATATAATGAGGATAGATAAAATAATTCTGGTGTGGAATCATTTCTTTCTTTTAAATTTTGGAAATGGCTATCTTCCTTAAAGGCATTATGAATCAAAATATTCGCAGTATAATACAGTGAAGACTCGTCTGTTTTAATAATTAGGTCGTCATCATCCGGCAATAATAAAAGCCAAATATTAAAGGCCATAATCCAGCTATCCATTTTACTTAGAGCACCATTTTTTACAAGGTGGGAATAGTTGTCCATTTTAGCTGCCCATTGTTTAAAAGTGTCAACATGATGCGGTTCAATGTATAAAATACTGTTTTCTATAGTAATCTTCTCATACATCAATAAACACCTCTTATATTAGGATATCAGATTATGTATACAAATACCGATTATTTTAAGTTTAAGGAAATTATCTAATAATAACAATTGGAAAGTAAAGAAAGTCGATAAAATAAGTAAAAGATACCAGGAAAAGTATATAGACTAGATATTTATACGTAAACAGGTATAAAAATACTCCTTCTAATTCGTAAATTAGAAGGAGTGAGTATTACGATTCACCTAGTTCTTTCATTGTCGGATTATTATAGATAGTTTTATCTAGGTCACCTGTAATTCTTGCTGTCGTTACACCAGCTGTCATAGAACCACTTACATTTAAAGCGGTACGTCCCATATCAATTAATGGTTCAACAGAGATTAAAACACCTGCAAGGGCAACTGGTAAATCAAGTGCAGATAATACAATGATGGCAGCGAATGTGGCACCACCACCTACGCCTGCAACTCCAAAGGAACTAATTGCAACGATTACGATGACAGTAGCGATAAATCTAATATCTAGTGGATTAATACCAACAGTTGGTGCAATCATAACTGCTAACATGGCTGGGTAAACACCAGCACATCCATTCTGACCAATTGAAAGACCAAAGGAACCAGCGAAGTTTGCGATTCCATCAGGAACACCTAGTCGCTCTTCCTGTGTTTTAAGGTTTAATGGAAGTGTACCCGCACTAGATCTAGATGTGAATGCGAATAGTAATGTTTCACTTGCCTTTTTAACATACATTAACGGACTTAATCCTGTCAGAGAGATAATGATTAAGTGAATTAGGAAAACAGCGATTAACGCTACATAAGAAGCGATGACGAATTTCCCTAAGTTATAAATTGCTGCAAAATCACTTGTTGCAACAGTACGAGCCATGATTGCTAAAATTCCGTAAGGTGTAAGTCTTAATACGATTGTTACAACACCCATTACTAAGGAATAAATAGCATCAATACCTTTGTTAATCATTTTTGCAGTGTCTTCATTTTTACGTACAATTCTCAAGTATGAGAAGCCTAAAAAGGCTGCAAAAATTACAACTGCAATTGTTGAAGTAGAACGGGCTCCAGTTAAATCTAAGAATGGATTTGCTGGGAACAGCTCAATAATTTGTTCTGGTAACGATTTTACTTCAGCCGTTTTTTCTTCTAAAGAAGCACCTCGTTCAATCTCTGCATCGCCTTGCACTAATTGAGTGGCATCAAGGTCAAAGATAGTAGCGGATAGGATTCCTACTCCTGCAGAAACTGCTGTAGTACCAACAAGAATGAGTAGAATAAGACCGGCAATTTTCCCTAGATTATTACCAAGCTTCATTTTTGTAAAGGCTGCAAGTATTGATATGAATACCAACGGCATCGCAATCATTTGAAGAAGCTTTACATAGCCTGACCCAATAATGTTATACCACGGGACAGTATTTGTTACTACATCCGAAGTAGCTCCAAAAATTAATTGAAGAGCTAAACCTAAAAGAATACCTAAGCCTAATCCTGCAAAAACACGGTTGGAAAACTTAACATGCTTTTTATTTAAGAAGCGTAAGAATGCCATTAGTGCGATTAATACGGCGACATTAATTATAGTTATTATTGTCATATAGTTTCACCTCGAAAAGTAGTATACCAGATTTATAAAATATATTGGAGTAAAATGTTTATTTTTTTGATAGGAATTGTATGTTTTAAAAGTTATTAAAGAAAAAGCTGCACTTTTCTCTCGACCTATTTTGCTCTAGTTATGTGTTTCTAATGCATTTAAGAAGAAAATCCATCTAGAAGGACTACAATTGTAAACATTTTCTTTAAATTTTGTTACAATACAAGTTATTCAAGGCTTGAAGCATTAGAAAGGAATTAAAAACATGAAATCACCTTATACGTTTAAGCATATCCCACCAACAAATATTAGCGGTGAACTTCAAGGAGCTATTTTTTTATTTCATGGCTTAGGAAGTAATGAAGAGGATTTACTGCAGTTGGTAGAGGAATTTAAAGGACAATGTCATATCTTTAGTTTAAGAGGACCAATCACACACGCACCTGGTTTTGCTTTTTATACCTTTGAAGAAGAAGGAAAACCTACAAGAGAAGTTTTTGACAAAGTAATTACCTTCAGCCAAAGCTTCATATTAGAAGCAATCGAGGAATTCAATATAGATATCAATAAAATCTTTTTAGTTGGATTTAATCAAGGGGCGGCAGTTGTAGAAACGCTTACTTTAACTCTCGGGAATCTGATTACAGCTACTGTTGCACTTAGTGGTTATTTACCGGAATTCGTTATGAATGAATACAAAAAAGCACCTGTAGATCGAACAAAAATCTTTATTTCCCATGGTGAATATGACTATGACTTCCCAATTCAGTGGGGAGAAGCTAGTAAAAATTATTTTGAAGAGCTGGAAGTACAAGTTACATTTAAAACATATCCAGACGGACATGGCGTTACTCCAGAAAATTTAAAGGATATGGTTGCTTTCATAGCTGAAAATCTAGTAGATAAAGTAAATTAGAAAAACGCCTATACAGAGGTTTCTGTGTAGGCGTTCTTATTTTTCACTTATCGAATCAAGCAAATTTTGTGCTTCTTCAAGTGGCATTGGTTTATGGAAGTAAAATCCTTGTCCAGATTTACAGCCGATTTTCTGTAGTATTGAATATTGCTCAGAGGTCTCTATACCTTCAGCTACAACATGCATTCTTAACTTGTCTGCGAGCTGTACAATCGTTTGCACAACTGCATGCATATCACTATTCTCGATATCGTTTATAAAGCTACGGTCTATTTTAATCTCAGAGAAAGGCAGCTGCTGTAAATAGCTTAAGCTTGAGAAGCCTACACCAAAATCATCAATCGAGCTTTCGTAGCCCAATTTTTTTAACTCCAATAGAATTTCCTTAGCCTTAACAAAGTCAAATAACTCCACACTTTCAGTTACTTCAATTTTAATATAATGCGGTGAAATATGATATTCCGCCACAAGAGAGAGGAAATCATTTATAAAGGATTCACTATAAAAATGGACAGGTGAAATATTGACAGCAATCGGTATCATCTTTAAGCCGTTAGTTTGCCGATGGTTTTGGAAAATTAAAACCTTGCGTAAAATTAAATTGTCTATCTCATTTATTTTGCCGCTTTTTTCGGCTATAGGAATAAATTCGGCAGGGGAGACATTGCCCAATACTGGTGAATTCCATCTAGCCAAAGCCTCAAAGCCTTCGATTTCATTTGTCAAAAGATTGATTTTAGGCTGCAGGTAAACTGTCAATTCCTTATTTTTAATGCCAAATTGTAATTGATTCAAGATATTGAGCTCTCTTTGAATCATTTCATCTGTTCCCATTTCAAAATAAGAAAATGGCGTATTCTGAAGACGAGACTTCGTTAATGCAGTATCTGCTCGGCGAATACTTTCATCGATTGTTAAAAACTCATTAAAGTGTGAGACACCTATTTTCAAGGTGATGAAAATTTCTCTTTCTGCAATTGTAAATGGAACGGCTGTTATTTGTAAGATTTGCTTTATGAATTGTGTCAAATGATCTTTATGCGATTGTTTTACACCAATCATAAAGGAAGAAGTAGAAAATCTGCCGTACACAAATTCTTCCTTTAAATCTTTTATGGAGAGGAAGCGATCAACCATTTGACCGATTAATTCATCCCCAAATTTTCTACCATATAAATCAACAATGCTAGAATATTCATTTGGTTGAATTAGAAGAAGCGAGCCAGTCACTTTTTCATCCATCCACGTAACTAAGCTCGTGTAGAAGCTATTGTAGTTTGGCATTCCTGTGCTCATATCAAAGAAGGCTAACTTTTTTAGCTCCTGTTTTTGTTTCACGTATTTCATTGAGAGAGCAACAATTGGAGAAAGCTTTTTTAAGAAATCTATATCTGCCTGTCTAAGCTGCATTTCTCCTTTTATGTATATTGAGAAATAGCCAAGTAATACTTTTTCGTTTGTGAATATCGGC
This sequence comes from Ureibacillus chungkukjangi, assembly GCF_003217295.1. Taxonomy (GTDB): domain Bacteria; phylum Bacillota; class Bacilli; order Bacillales_A; family Planococcaceae; genus Ureibacillus; species Ureibacillus chungkukjangi. The sequence goes on along the minus strand of NZ_QJTJ01000034.1, from coordinate 18,988 downwards.
TTTGACCAACAAGAATTTAAATTATACTTTTTAATAAGCTTGCTTGATTTGTTGTTTTTAATAGTTAAATCATTGATGTAAACAACGCTTTCGTTATATCCAGTTGTGGAGCCACCGATTTCAAGGTGATTCATCGCCTTTATCAAGGAAAGCGGAAGGGAGCCACTAGCAATCGCTTCTAAATTCTGCTCTTGATTTACAACATGGATGCCGCAGAAAATATCACGTATATAATATTTTTCTACTTTTTCTGTTATTAACTGCAAGATATTTTTAAAATCGCCATTTTCTTCTAAATCTATATATACCTCGTGCTCGAGCTTCGAAAGCATTTTACTTAACATTTGCTCGGTAATATCCTTGCAATGAACTAATGCGTATGAGGCTATGCCATCACGATCTTTTATGGGTTGGCAGGTTACATGATTCCAAAAGGCGCTACCATCCTTTTGATAATGTAAGATATTTTTTTCGAAGGGGCTTTTTTTCTTAATACTACAAAACAGCTCCCCAATATGATCCATACTCGTTTTTATACCAGTTAATGAGTTGAAATTTTTTCCAATCAATTCATCTTGTAAATAACCAGTTAACGCTGTAAATGCCTGATTAATATAGACAAAGGGAAAATCACTTTTTTCTAAGCTGATAATGCCGATACCAATATGAAATTGCTCACTAATATTACAAAGAAATGGGAATAACTCATCCTTTGTGAGGGGCATTTTCGTATTATACATGCTAGTTCCCCCGATACAATAAATTGTTTAAAAAAAGTATAACAAAATAAAGAACATTATAGCAGTGTTATTTTTGAATAGTTCTAAAAATTTCGTGTATTGAATAGCGGAAGGATTATTTTATTGCATTGAAAGGGTGATAAACGCTGTTTAAAGCACGATCATAGTTATTTACTGACCTTGAAAGGTATTCTAATTGAAAAGGGATTTATATGGTAATTTTATGTAATTTCTCTAATTTTTCATATTCTAACCTTTATTTACGTAAAATAGTTTCAAGTATTAATCGTTGAAAAATACCAACCAATTTAACTACCATACTGATTTTATTTCAAGCAGGAATATTTTATATGTAAGTTTGATCGCAAAATTTTAACTGAATATTTGCGAGAAGCTACTGTTGTCCAAAAAGAAACGAAGGGAAGTATGGATGAATATTGAGGATACTGTGTTAGAGAAATTAGGGGTCTATTTTGTATATCATGATATTTATAATCGTTATGGGATTCATTTTGAAACATTCGTAGATAGGTGGAAGCGGGGGATTTTAGAATTATAAAAGCAGGCAACAATGTCATTACATGTTGCCTGCTCTACTAGAAGTTTTTTGAAATCCAGAGATTTGCTTCTGTCCAGTTATTAATTCGTATGACATTTTTTGGAATCGATTTTCGATTATATGGCGTATCAAATAATAATACTGGAATATTCAATTCCTCTGCAAGTATTACTGCATTATCGTGTTTGTCCTCAAAGAAGACGTCTACTTTGTGCTTTTTTGCCACAGCTAGCTTATCGTGGCTTCCGATTAACTCAATATGATGGAAGGGGACTTTGTTATTCTTAAACCATTCCTGAGTGATTTCGAATACACTTGTATCACGGGCAGATATATAAATGAGTTCAAAGGTATGCTGCCATGCTTCTAAAATGGTCTGTGCATCCTGTGCGATGGCACTAACTGAATACATATAAGCTTCGTTTTCCTTAAACCATTTTGCAAACTCATTGCGGTCTACTGGATGGGGAAAAGCACTTAAAAAATCATATTCTATGACATCATTTAATACAATGTTGGTTTTGTAGCGTTCATTAATATGAGGGATCAGTGTGTCAGGTGTTGTCACTGTTCCATCTATATCAATCCCGAAACGCGGTTTTTGCTTGGACGTCATAAAATACCTCCTAGCTTCTATTGGACTTGTGCTTCGTTCTTTTCTCGTTCTGCAACCATTTCGGCAGCTAATTTATCAATTTCTTTTTTCAGTTCCTCTACCATTGTTGCCTCAGGTACTTTACGAACTGTTTTACCTTTCATAAATAGAAGGCCTTCTCCACGAGCACCAGCAATACCGATATCTGCTTCACGCGCTTCTCCAGGACCATTTACTGCACATCCAAGTACAGCAACCTTTAAAGGTACATTTAACTTTGAAATATATTCTTCTACTTCGTTTGCAATCGAAATAAGGTCAATCTCTATGCGGCCACATGTCGGGCAAGAGATTAGAGTAGCCATATTGGAAGCTAGACCAAAGGATTTAAGTAATTCACGAGCAACCTTAACTTCTTCAACTGGATCGGCAGATAAAGAAATACGTAAAGTGTTCCCGATACCTTTTGATAGAATTGCTCCAAGACCTGCAGCTGATTTAACTGTCCCTGCAAAAAGAGTTCCTGATTCAGTAATCCCTAAGTGTAATGGGTAGTCAAATGCTTGAGCTGCTTTTTCGTATGCTTCAATCGCAAGGTTTACATCAGAAGCCTTCATCGAAACGATAATATCGTGGAAATCTAAGTCTTCTAAGATTTTAATATGATGTAATGCAGATTCAACCATACCTTCTGCAGTAGGGTAGCCGTATTTTTCTAAAATATGACGTTCCAACGAACCAGCGTTTACTCCAATACGGATTGGGATACCTTTAGCTTTTGCTGCATTAACTACAGCTTCTACTTTTTCACGACGACCGATATTTCCTGGGTTGATACGTACTTTATCAATTCCATTTTCAATCGCCTTTAGAGCAAGCTTATAATCAAAATGAATATCCGCTACTAACGGTATATTAATACGTTTTTTAATATCAGCAATTGCATTAGCAGCACGCTCGTCTGGAACTGCTACACGTACAATCTGACAACCTGCTTCTTCTAAGCGTAGAATTTCTGCGACTGTCGCTTCTACGTCATGTGTTTTTGTTGTACACATACTTTGGATGAATAGTTCATTACTACCACCAATCGTTAAATTACCTACACGTACAGGACGTGTTTTTGAACGGTGAATAAGTTCACTCATGAAGATTCTCTCCTTTTAGAGGTACGTATCTTAATCTGCTCGCACCACACTTCTATTATTTTATCAGTGTAGTGAACGATGGACAAGGAAGAAACGTTACTTTTTAATTATCAGCAATTATTTTCTATTTTATCATAGATTGGTATTTTAATAAGCTCACCTGTTACCATAGCTTGTTTTTGTAAATGGGGATTCAATTTATAGAATTGTGCCATTTTTTCTGGATATGAAATTTCAACCTCAGATGGATAAGCGGCAAGCAAGCTCTGAACCGTATCACCAGCAGTAGTTACTACCGAAAGTGTTTTAATGGAAATTTGTTGCTCACAGGCTTCGACAACATTTTCTTTGTCGAATGCTGCAAGAGGCACAGTACCTTCAGTTAAATCTATTTTAATCACAGCTGCTATAATAAAAAATACAACCGTAAAAATAAGAAATCTCATAAAAAATCCCTCCTTTCTTCCACTATATGAAGAGAAGGAGGATTCATGACTATTTTTTTCTTGGTATTTTTGGATATTTAGTTGAAGCTAAGATTAATATAGAAATAGTAATTAGTATCCCTGGTAAATTAGAGAAGATGCTAGTTATATTTAGTATGGAAAAAAGTACAGTTAATAGTGTAGACCATGTGATTGCCAATGCGGCAGTACGCCACATATGTCTGTATTCTCCTCTACGGTGCATGAGCTTTAGTAGAACCACACCAACATAAGCATAGACACTAATTATTAGAAATAGAAGAATCGTTGAACTTAATGTTAATAGAACTAAAGCAAATGGATAAAGAAGCCATTGTATATCTTTCACATATTCTGTTAAACCTTGAATATTGAATGAAGTCTCTGTAACCCCTGTTAAAAATTGAATATAAGGGTAGATTGTTAAAATAGCGATTAATAGGAATACATATTGAATCGTCTTTCCAATCGTTAATAATCTATAGGCTGCCAATTTTTTAGGATGAATAAGACTATCTATAAAAATTTGTTTGTGTTTAACCATAATTTCTCCTCCAACAGAGAGTTTAACATGAATTTTATAGTTCTATAAAGCTAGAAGTTACAAATTTAATAGAATCAAATATATTTTCAACAATTGAAACCTTTTCGGTTTGGTCTTCGTAATTGAATTAATTAGGAATAGGAGTTGTTTTTTTGGACATAATTGCATGGGTACTAATAATTGCATGCTTCATCATTGCGTTTGTAGGTCTTGTTTATCCGATCATACCATCCGTAATTTTTATTGTATTGGGCTTTATCGTTTATGGATTATTTTATTCGTTTTCTGATTTGGGCTGGTTATTCTGGACGATCGAGATTTTATTTATCATCCTCTTGTTCGTCGCAGATTCGCTGGCAAACCTAATTGGCGTAAAAAAGTTTGGTGGTACAAAAGCGGGGATGTGGGGAAGTACAATTGGATTGCTTGTAGGGCCATTTATCATCCCGGTAGTTGGAATACTTGTAGGACCTTTTTTAGGTGCTGTGATAGGTGAACTTATAGTAACGAAAACAGATTACAAACAAGCATTGAAGGCTGGAGTTGGATCATTAGTAGGCTTTTTAACTTCTGTTGTAACAAAAGGTGCGATTCAAGTAGTAATGATTATTATCTTTATAATCGCTATATAATAATACGAGTTAAAGGTAAAAACATCCAAGCTTTCCGTCAAAAGACTGAAATGTAAATCTTGAGTGTTTATTTATTGAATCGCACAACTAATTTTGATAACCTAGAAAAGTAATCGAGATTACTTTTTAATTTGAGGGAGGAAATATCAAATGGCTTATGAATTACCACAATTAACTTATGCTTATGATGCACTAGAACCAAACATCGATGCGAAAACTATGGAAATCCACCATACTAAACATCACAACACATATGTAACAGGCTTAAACGCTGCAGTAGAAGGAACAGAATTTGCGGGTAAAGATGTATTAGAGCTTATCTCAAATATTGATGCTCTTCCAGCTGACAAACAAACACCAGTACGTAACCATGGTGGTGGACATGCTAACCATACATTATTCTGGGAAATCTTAGCTCCAGGTGGCGCAACTGCTCCAACTGGTGAATTAGCTTCAGCAATCGAAGCTAAGTTCGGTAGCTTCGAAAGCTTCAAAGAAGAATTCGCTAAAGCTGCAGCTACTCGTTTCGGTTCAGGTTGGGCTTGGTTAGTAGTAGATGGTGGCGAAATCGCTATCACTTCAACTCCAAACCAAGACTCTCCAGTAATGGAAGGTAAAACACCAATCCTTGGCTTAGACGTTTGGGAGCACGCTTACTACTTAAACTACCAAAACCGTCGTCCAGACTACATCTCTGCATTCTGGAATGTAGTAAACTGGGATGTTGTAGAAGCTAAATTCCAAGCTGCAAAATAAGCTGAAGCTTAGTTAATAACAAACTTAAAGAAAGGCGTTGTCTCACTAGATTTGTGAGGCAACGCTTTTTTGTATGTTCTTTTTTAAATGATAGAAGTGTCTTTTAGAAAATCAAGCAATCTATTAATAGAATAATAACTCCTATCATCGAATACATTAATCATGACATCATTATTTGTTTTTATTGGTTGATTTGTGATTTGCATAATGAATGGAGTGAATCAGTGGTAGCAATTGTGAGTTCTATTAGTATAGTATTACTTACTTTTGTTCTTGGCTCGGTATTTAGAAGGCAAACTAAAGAAGACCATCTTTCAAGCTGTTTATCGATGTTTGTTACAATGACGAAGAGTACTTTAATCGGTATATTGGTTGGGGTATGGATTTCTGATATAGTTTTTGCAACCGTAATCGCAATTCTTATCAGCTTTTTACTTGTAAGTATAATGACTCATCAGCTTTCACTAAAAATTGTTCTTGAGAGCCTTGGATCACTTTTCATGGGAGCTATGATGGGAGCAATGCTTAGTATTATGGCAACAGATAATCAGCTTCTGAGCATCGTATTCTTTACTATTTTATATTTACTTAGCAGCATAGTAGCAGCTGGACTTTGGAATAGACAAACCTATCCAAATTTCATAAAAGGAATTCCATCTAAAGTAAAAATTAGCTTTGCCGTAATTATTTTATTTTTGGGAGTAACTACTTATTTTGATTTTATGGCTGTTTCTACTAATGGAGAGGAAACAGAACAGCATCATCACCAACATTAATGGAAATGGCATGAAGTTTAAATAGCTTCATGCCATTTCCATTTATAGATAGCATAATTACTGAAGAAAAGGTTCAAATTATGCTATATGGAGGTGAAGAAATTGAGTAAAGATAAGAAGAATACACTTGATCGTGAAGAATATGGACATGGCTATGATTTAAGTCCTGATGATTTTGATGTCATCGGTCAGAATGATGAAGCGAAAAGACGTCATCAAAATGAAAATAAAGATAAGCCGGATAATAAACACAATCCATCTAGATTAAACCTATAAAATAGAAGTATTTGGTTTCGAAAACGAATTGTTTTTGAAGCCAAATACTTTTTTATTTTTAGCGGAATGTACATTTCTAAACTAAATTTCACTCTATGTCGAATTCTTTTCGACATAAGTTCTAAAATCTCTTCCATTAGCTTAAATTGTAACGAGAACAAATAAAGGGGAGTGTACATGCTAATTGATGGAGTGTTCTCGGGTGGTGGAATCAAAGGTTTTGCTTATATTGGGGCAATGCAGGTGCTGGAAGAAAAGAATTACCGTTTTAAGCGTGTGGCAGGAACGAGTGCTGGTGCCATAATGGCCTGTTTTATAGCAGCTGGATATACAGCGAAGGAAATTGAAAAAATACTAGATGAACTCCACTTAAAATCACTTCTTGATCCTCCAAAGCCAGCACGTACTCTTCCTTTCTTAAAATGGGTGAATTTATATTTTCGAATGGGGTTATATAAAGGAAAAGCATTAGAAAAATGGTTTTATAAAAAGCTGGCTGCTAAAGGAATTATCACATTTAATGATTTGCCAAGAGGCTCTCTTAAGCTTATTGCTTCTGATTTAACAAATGGGCGAATGGTTGTTATACCTGATGATTTGGCGTCTTACGGTATTGACTGGCGTACCTTTTCCGTCGCTAAAGCGCTTAGAATGAGCTGCGGTATTCCTTTTTTCTTTGAACCGATTAAATTGGAGGATCGCTCAGGGGAGTGCATATTTGTAGATGGTGGCATTCTTAGTAACTTTCCATTATGGATATTTGAAAATGGCAATAAACAGCGGCCTATTATTGGAATGAAGCTGAGTAATCCACGTGAGGATATGCCTCCACAAAAAATTAATAATGGTTTGAATTTGTTTGAGGCGCTCTTTTCAACCATGAAAAATGCCCATGATGAAAGATATATCTCCCGAAGACATGAACGAAATATTGTCTTCATACCGGTAGAAAAATATAGTGCTACTCAATTTGATTTAGATGAAGAAACGAAGGTTGCCTTAATCGAAATTGGACGAAAACGTACCGCAAAGTTTTTGGAAAAATGGAGACCAATATAAAAAGCATACACTTTAGGTGGTTATCTATTGGAGGATAGCTGCCTTTATTTTTTTTTCCTGTTTTATAAATTTAATGAATAGATGCTGTCCTAGATAGGGCTATAATTGAGTTGTGATAAGAAAGTCGCAATTTGTGCGTAAAGAACAAAAATAATTAAAATTTAGTTCTATCTTGTCCAATTTTTCTTACACTAAAGTAAGAAGAAGAATTGAGGTGGAAAGCTTGTCAAAGAAATGGAGCATAGCTGCGCTTTTAGTGTACGTAGTCTACGCTATTGGAATGTATTTTTACATATTTCACGGTCCCTCAGGAGGGGTGCCAGCTACATTGAAGGGAACTGTAGCAGATCCGCAAACCTTCATGACCGAACGTGAACTTTTATTAAGTGATGATTTTTCAAAAATAAGAAATTATCTCTTCTTTATCATTACACCCTTTGAATGGCTCGTATATATCTTGATAATGTTTACGGGACTTTCCCGTATTTTTGAAAAATGGGCAGATTCAAGATGGAAGCTTATTAAAAATGGTGCATATTTATTCCTTCTATATTTATTTACAACTTTAATCTTTTATCCAATTGATTTATATCGCTATCATTTAAGTAAGGAATATGGCATTAGTACACAGGAATTCTCCTCCTGGATGAAGGACTTTGTCATTGACTTTTGGGTGAATTTTGGCACAACATTAATCGTTGTTTTAGTTCTCTACTGGTTAATACAGAAGAGCACAAAGAAATGGTGGTTCCATGCATGGCTGCTGACAATTCCGTTTGCAATCTTCATGATGTATATCCAGCCCGTTGTCATCGATCCACTATATAACGAATTTTACCCATTGAAGGATAAAGAGCTTGAAGCAAAAATTTTATCTCTTGCAGATCAAGCAGACATCCCTTCAGAGCATGTATTTGAAGTGAATATGTCTGAAAAGACGAATGCATTGAATGCATATGTTACCGGGATAGGCGAGAACTCTAGAATTGTTTTATGGGATACGACCTTAAATAGTTTAACTGATGAAGAAATTCTATTTATAATGGCTCATGAAATGGGACATTACGTAGAGAAGCATATATATATTGGAATCGCCTCCTACCTAATTTCAATACTTGTTGGTCTATGGCTAATTGCTAAACTTATGCCGTGGATTATATCGAGGTTTGGCTCAGTATTAAAAATTGACAAGGTTGGGGATATCCGTTCGCTTCCATTATTTTTCGTTTTAGTTTCATTTTTACTCTTTGTTTCAAGTCCTCTATCGAATTATATCTCAAGATACCAGGAGACAAGGGCGGATGAATATGCAATGGAACTGACGGGAAGTGCAGAGGCGGCGGTAAGTACATTCCAAAACCTTGCAAAAGCAGGATTGAGTGAAGTAAATCCTCCGTGGCTTGTTAAAATTTTCCGATATACGCATCCACCAATGTTAGAGCGTATTAATACTATCGCTAGATATACAGACACAAAAAAAGAGAAGCCGGAGCAAGAGAAAGACGCTGACGATCAAACAGAAACAGAATCGGAGAAAGAAAAACAAACAAAGCCTAAAACTGAATAACATCTAGTAAATAGCTGGCATTGTGCAACACAGTGTTAGCTATTTTTTAGCTTGGAAAAATTATAAATAGATGTAAATAATGCGAATAATGTTTTTTTGATTCTAAAATAGAGATTTTTGTAATAAAAGACCGATAATTATTGTCGGAATACTTAGTCTTATCTGACGCTTTTATGTTATATTAAGACTTAATAAAAAAGTTAAAAGTAAAGGGAACAGTGTGGAAAAAACATTTGTTCCTTTAGGTTGCTTTTTATGAAAAGGAGTAAAAGAAATGACACAACAAACAGCACCATTCCGTTATGACCATGTAGGTAGCTTTTTACGACCTCAGTCGTTAAAGGAAGCACGTTCAAAATTCCAAAATAACGAAATTACATATGATCAACTAAAAGAAGTGGAAGATGCAGCGATTATTCGCTTAATAGAAAAACAAAAGGACATCGGTGTTTTATCGATTACTGATGGGGAATTCCGTCGTAGCTGGTGGCATTTTGATTTCTTGGGTGCCCTTGAAGGAATGGAGTATTACGAAAAAGAGCAGGGCTTAAATTTCCATAACTTAGAGACGCGTAAAGAAGGAATCCGAGTAGTTGGGAAAATCGATTTTGGAAATCATCCATTTATCGAGCATTTTAAGTTTATTAAAAAGCATGCTGGCGATTCAACGGTCAAATTTACAATTCCAAGTCCTAATATGTTACATGCTCGTGCAGATTTAAACGCAGAAATCTATCCAGATTTAAAAGACTTGATCGAGGATACAATTAAAGCTTATCAAAAAGCAATTCAAGCATTTTATGATGCAGGCTGTCGTTACTTACAACTAGATGACACGTCTTGGGCAAGCTTATTTTCTGATGAAACTCGTGCGAAACTAGTGGCGGAAGGAAAAGACCCACAGCAATTCATGGATACTCTTCAATATGTTATTAATGAATCCATCAAGCATAAACCTAGCGATATGACTATTACTATGCATATTTGCCGTGGTAACTATAAATCAACCTTCCATTCAAGTGGCGGATATAATTTTGCTGCTGAGGTAATTTTCGGTGGATTAAATGTTGATGGATTGTTCCTGGAATTTGATGATGAACGCTCTGGAAGCTTTGAACCATTAAAATATGTAAACCGTGCAGATTTGAAGATTGTATTAGGCTTAGTCACATCAAAATTTGGTGAATTAGAGGATAAAGAAGAAATCAAGTCTCGCATTCAGCAAGCCGCCAAATATGTTTCTTTAGATCAACTTTGCCTGAGTCCTCAATGTGGCTTCTCCTCAACAGAGGATGGAAACATACTAGAAGAAGAAAACCAATGGCAAAAGCTAACACTTATTAAGGAAATAGCTGAAGAAATTTGGGGATAAACTAATTAAAACTTGTACCTGCATTTAATTGTGGGTACAGGTTTTTTAAATTAATATTCAAGAAATTGTAAATTGTTAGCGTATACAATTTTATATAAAATAGAGATAAGAATGGAGGGATTTCAATGGCTATTTTACAAAAATCTAAACAAACGATTTTGATGCTGCTACTTTTATTGGTTCTAGGAAGTAATATTATTTTATATCGTACAGATTTTGGGCAATTTGCTTTAACAGGAGAAAGTAAAGGAGTAGTAATTGGTTCGTTAATTGATTTAGTTATTGTTGCACCACTTCTGTTTTTAACCTATAAAAAGAAAAAAAGTATAAAACAGTTTGTTTTGTTAATGGCTGGTGGTCTCATTTTAGCCAGATTTGTTATACCTATGAGTTATTTGGAGCCGTTTATTGCACTCACATGGATAGGATTTGCTGTAGAAGCGGGACTTTTGCTAATAGAAATCCTTCTAGTTGTAACATTATTTAAATTTTTGCCGAGGATAGTGAAGTATACAAAAGAAAGCGAATTACCTAAGGTTTTTGCTTTTTCAGATGCTACTGATAAATATGTGAAAAAACATCCTTTAATTCATATCATTTGTTCGGAGATGTTAATGTTCTACTATGCATTCTGTAGTTGGAAGAAAAAACCGCTTGAGACCAACCACTCTTTAACCATACACAAAAAATCTAGCTATATCTCTTTTCAAATTATGCTTATACATGCCATTATAATTGAAACAATAGGAATCCACTGGTGGTTACATGAAAAATACATGATCTTATCACTAATATTGCTTCTAATTAATTTATACTCTGTTATTTTCTTACTGGCAGACATTCAAGCTGTCCGTTTAAATCCAATCCATATGGACGAAAGGAAACTCTATATTTCACTAGGTTTAGTAAAGCGTATCGAGGTGAAATGGAATGAAATAGAAGAGGTTATCACTGACAAAGATATATTAAAGCAAAAGTTATCTAAGGATACAATTGAATTTGTGGCGAAAGATTTCGATAAAGTTTTGCCTGACTTTATATTGCAGCTGAAAAAACCTATGGAAGCTACCCTAATCATGGGAATAAAGAAGCCGTATCAAAAGATTGCCATTAAATTGGATGATTACAAGGCTTTTTCGGAAGTACTGAAAAAACATAATTTTTAATTTTGAGAGGGGGAGCGTTGCTTGCTTCCTCTTTTGCTTAAAAAGTTTTTAAAATCTCTTAATATAATCTACCTTCCTTAGTTATGAGGATTTTGGCTTTGTTCTATTTTTCTTTTACTCTATAACCAAGATGTATAAAATATTTGCTAAAAATAATTTTATTTAGAAGGAACCATTTTCTATTTTTTCCGTCACAAATCTTGGACAATTGAACCTTCAATGCTTTTTAAACAAACGGTCAAATGATATACTAAAATGTATGGATTTATCCTTAAAAAGTTAATATTAAGAAAGGAGGAGTCAATTCAATTGCGAAAAAAAGCTAAAACTCAGCGTGCATCCAGTGTTAAAGCAAAATACAGAGCTAGTTTGTCCTTTCGTATGAACGTCCTTTTCTTTTCTATCTTCGTATTATTTTCCATGCTTATTTTCAGACTGGGTTATTTACAAATTGTAAAAGGTGAAGATTATGTAATGGCTCTTGAAAGAACTGAAGAGGTCGCGGTGAATACAAGTGTTCCTCGTGGTAGAATATATGATCGTTACGGTAGAATTTTAGTGGATAACGAGCCCGAAAATGCTATTACATATACGAAAATGCAAACAACTAAAATGGCAGAAATGCTTGAAATAGCAGAACAATTAGCGATGCTAATGCAACAACCGATTGATCGCGTGACATTACGAGATAAGCAAGATTTCTGGATTATGAAAAATAAAGATGCTGCATACGAAAAAGTAACGGAAGAAGAGCAAGCCAAGCTAAAAGAAAATGAAGAGCTTGATGACAAGGCTGTTCAATCAGAAATCGACAAATTAGTTCGAGAACGTATATCTGAAGAGGATTTAGCGCAGTTAACAGCCTTTGATTTAGAGGTACTGGCAATTTATCGAGAAATGTCATCAGGATATAATTTATCGCCACAAATTATTAAGAGCGAAAATGTGACTGATGAGGAATTTGCTCGAGTTTCCGAAAGACTATCTGACTTACCAGGAGTAAATACAACTACTGACTGGAAGCGAGTAAAGCTATCTTCCTTAGCCATTTTAGGTAGAACGACAATCCCGAGTAAGGGGATACCAAGGTCTAAGCTGAATTATTATTTAGCAAGAGATTATTCAAGGAACGATCGTGTAGGTGAAAGTTATTTCGAAGCAAGCTATGAAGAGCTTCTACAAGGTCAAAAATCTGTTGTCAAAAACATTACAAATAAACAAGGACAGGTAATTGATACAGTCACAACCTATGATGGAGAGCCAGGAAGTGATTTAGTAACAACAATTGATATTGAGCTTCAGGCAGAGGCTGAACGTATAGTAGAGCAAAAATTGCTGGAGTTAAAATCAATGAGTCAATCTCATTTGCTGGATCGAGCTTTCTTTGTAATGATGGATCCAAATACCGGAGAATTATTATCTGTAGTAGGGAAAAAGCTTGAAACTGATCAAGAGACAGGAAAACGTTACGTTGTAGATTATTCCTATGGGTCATTTACTACTGCCTATGAGGTAGGGTCAACTGTTAAAGCGGCAACTCTGTTAATGGGATATTCAGAAGGGGCGATTAAGCCTGGGCAAGTTTTGATTGACCAACCGATTAAGCTTGCTGGTACAAATGTGAAAAGTTCTATCTTTAACCGTAATGGCCGTATTGCTATGACCGATCAAACAGCTTTAGAACGCTCATCCAACTCATACATGTTCCAAACTGCTATTAAAATTGCAGGCTCAAATTATAGCTATAATATGCCCTTTAGAATCAAAGAGGGTACGCTGCAAACGATGAGAAATGGCTATGCGCAATTTGGTCTGGGCGTAAATACAGGTATCGATTTACCAAATGAATTTTCTGGGTTTGCAGGGGAGTTAACGGATAATGGTAAAATTCTTAACCTTGCGATAGGACAGTTTGATACGTATACACCGTTACAAATGGTTCAATACATTTCGACTGTTGCTAATGGAGGCTATCGAATACAACCTCGTATGCTAAAAGAAATCCGCCAACCATCTGAGGATGGAGAAGTACTCGGTCCTGTAATAGAAGAAGTGACGCCGAAAATATTAAATCGTATTTCAAATCCAACTAGTGAAGTTGATAATGTCAAGGAAGGTTTGAGAAGGGTTTATACTGGTTCCCATGGATCTGCGCGTTCCTACTTTGGAGACGCACCATATACAGCTGCTGGGAAAACAGGTACAGCAGAGGTAGTTTATTATGGTCCTCTACGTGAGAATTGGGCAACGGAAACAATTAATATAGCGCATGTTGGCTTTGCTCCATATGAAAATCCGGAAATTGCTTATGCGGTAATCTTCCCTTGGGCAACAACAAATTATAATATTTCTTTACCTCATGCAAGTCAAACTGCGAGAGAAATCGTAGATGTTTATTTTGATTTGAAAAAGAAATATGCAGAAGAAGGACGTACATCTAGTTCTGTAAAACAAGAGATTTTACCAGCCACAACTGGTGAAAAAATAGATGAAGAGACAGAAGAAGAAACAGTAACTGAATAAGAAACGATACGAGTCCCTTAGAAATTAAACTTTCTAAGGGATTTTTTTTTGTATAAAAACAACTGCAATAGAGTTACTAAGTACAATTTAATAGTTTATAAACTATTAAATTTACAATTTTCGATACCGATTTACAATTTCTTTACAATGCATTTATATGGCATCAACAAAATAGATATATAGTTTTACTTGTAAGACAAACTTACTATGAATTTGATGGAGGAAATAAGAGATGAAAAAGTGGAAGTACTTAACAATGACAGCGGCACTAGGCGCAAGCTTAATGTTAGGAGCATGTGGTTCAGATGAAGCAGAAACAGATACACAAGATGATGCTTCAACTGGAAGTGAGACATCTGATACAACTGAATCAGGAACTGCTCAATTAACAGGAACAGTAGTAGGTGACGGTTCGTCAACTGTTGCACCAATCACAGAGGGTCTTGTTGAAGAATATGCAGGTGTACAACCTGATGTAAAAGTGTCTGCAGGTGTATCAGGTACTGGTGGTGGTTTTGAGAAATTTATCGCTGGAGAAACTGACTTCTCTAACGCATCCCGTCCAATTAAAGAAGAAGAAGCAGCTGAATTAGAAAAAGCTGGTATTGACTATACAGAATTCTTACTTGCTTATGATGGTTTAACAGTTGTTATTAATCCAGAAAACGATTGGGCTACTGAATTAACAGTAGATCAATTAAAACAACTTTGGATTGAAGATGGAACAACTAAAAAATGGTCTGATATTGATCCTTCTTGGCCAGCAGAAGAAGTAGTATTCTACTCACCAGGTACTGACTCAGGTACTTATGACTATTTCGATGAAGTAATCTTAGATGGTTCTGACTTAGTAAAAGCAGCTACTTTATCTGAAGATGACAACGTTTTAGTACAAGGTGTAGCTGGTGACAAAAACGCAATCGGGTTCTTCGGTTATGCTTACTACTTAGAAAACCAAGATAAATTAGTTTCAGCATCAATTGATGGTGTATCTCCAACTAATGAAACAATTGAATCTGGCGAATATTCACCATTATCTCGTCCATTATTCGTTTATGCGAAAAACAGTGCATTACAAGAAAATGAAGCATTCTATGATTTCATGAAGTTCTCTCTAGAAAATGCAGCTGAAATGGCTGAAGCTGTTGGTTATGTAAAATTACCAGATGAAAAGTATGAAGAAGGTTTGTCAGCATTAGAAGGCTTAAAATAATTAGAATTACAAAATAAATAAATGTGTGGGAGCCACGCCACTAAGCAGGGCATCTCACACATTTTCTCACGTATTTTGAAGGGAGTTTTACAATGGCTTCTCATGGCTTAGGGAAAGAGCAATCGATTCAAGAGATGATTGCAAAATCCCGTAACAAAAAAGGGAAAAAGTTTATAGAAAAATTAATGCCCATTATTTTAGTTATTACTGCTCTTATTTCTGTTCTTACGACGATTGGTATCGTCTTTACATTAATTTTTGAAACGTTTGAATTTTTTCAGAGGGTATCAATTACCGATTACTTATTCGGTAAAGAGTGGCTACCTTTCTCAGGAAGTGAACCATTATACGGTATATTACCTTTAGTACTTGGTACATTAAAGGTTTCAGTGATTGCAGCAATGGTTGCTGTTCCATTAGGGATTGCTGCTGCGATCTACTTAAGTGAATATGCTTCAGATAAAACACGTCGAACAATTAAACCAATCCTGGAAGTATTAGCTGGTGTGCCGACGATTGTTTATGGTTTCTTTGCTTTATCATTTGTTACACCATTACTTCAACAATTGATACCGTCGCTGAAAATATTCAATGCGCTAAGCCCAGGTATTGTTGTTGGTATTATGATTTTGCCAATGATTGCTTCATTATCTGAGGATGCAATGAGCTCTGTGCCAAACTCCATTAGAGAAGGTGCGTTAGCCTTAGGTGCTACTAAGCTTGAGGTTGCTATCAAGGTTGTATTACCAGCGGCATTATCTGGAATTATTGCCTCAGTTGTACTAGCAGTTTCACGTGCTATTGGAGAAACAATGATCGTATCACTTGCTGGTGGAGCAACACCGACATTCGATCTTGATGTAACTGGTTCTATCCAAACGATGACTGCCTATATTGTTCAGGTCTCTTCTGGTGATGCAGGCTATGGGACTACAATTTATTACTCAATTTATGCTGTTGGCTTCACATTATTTGTATTTACTTTAATCATGAATTTACTCGCACAATACATTTCTAAACGCTTCAGGGAGGAGTATTAACATGAAATATATCGATGATACTGTTGTAATGAAGCGTATGAAATCGCGATTAAAATTTAATGTTGTCTGGAAAACTATATTTTTACTTGCTACATTACTTGCTTTACTTACTTTAGTGATTTTACTTGTTCGTATCGTTTCACAAGGTGCTGGATATTTAAATGTAGATTTCTTCAATAATTTCGGCTCTCGTTTTGCAGATAAGGCGGGGATAAAGGCGGCTTTAATTGGTTCGGTTTATTTGATGCTAATTATTGCACCGGTTTCTATGATTTTAGGTGTAGGAACTGCACTTTACTTAGAGGAATATGCGAAGAAAAATAAATTTACTGCGTTTATCCAAATGAATATCTCTAACTTAGCAGGAGTTCCATCAATCGTTTTCGGATTGCTAGGCTTAACAATCTTTGTTCGTATGTTAATGCTAGGGAAAAGCTTACTAGCTGCTGGATTTACCATGAGTTTATTGATATTGCCGGTCATTATTGTTGCTTCACAGGAAGCAATTCGTGCAGTACCTAAAGAGCAACGTGAAGCTTCATATGGTATGGGTGCTACGAAATGGCAAACAATAACTCGAGTAGTATTGCCAGCTGCCGTGCCAGGTATTTTAACTGGCAGCATTTTAGCCTTATCTCGTGCGGTTGGTGAAACAGCTCCATTGGTTGTTTTAGGTATTCCTGTAATTTTGCAATTCTTACCTGATGGCCTGTTAAGTCAATTTACTACCTTGCCATTGCAAATTTATGACTGGGCAAAACGTCCACAGGAAGCCTTCCAGTTTGTTGCTTCCGCAGGTATTATTGTACTGATGATTCTCCTTGTGATTATGAACTCTATTGCGATCTTTATTCGTAATAAGTTCCAAAAACGATATTAAGGAAGTGTAAAAAGTGGTAGAGCTAAAGAATGTTAATAATAAAACTAATAATAAAGAAACAGTTAAAATAAAAACTCCGTCACAATTAGTCGGTGAGTCATCTATATTAGTTGAAAAAAATTCTGTGTTTAATACTAAAAACTTTAATCTTTGGTATGGTGACCACCATGCTTTAAAGGATATTAACTTAGATATTAAGGAAAATGAAGTAACAGCTATTATCGGACCATCTGGTTGCGGTAAATCCACATATATTAAAGCGTTAAATCGTATGGTAGAACTAGTACCGATCGTTAAAACAGCTGGTGAAATCAACTACCGTGGACGAAATATTTTAGACACATCCTATGAGGTAGAAGAACTTCGTACACGCGTAGGGATGGTATTCCAAAAGCCGAATCCATTCCCAAAATCAATCTATGATAATATTGCTTATGGTCCACGAATTCACGGCATCAAAAACAAAAAAATTCTTGATGAAATAGTAGAGAAATCTTTACGTGGTGCGGCAATTTGGGATGAGGTTAAGGACCGTTTAAATCAAAATGCATTTGGTTTATCAGGTGGACAGCAGCAACGAATTTGTATCGCTCGTTGTTTGGCAATTGAGCCAGATGTAATTCTAATGGATGAACCGACATCAGCTCTTGACCCAATTTCTACATTAAAAGTAGAAGAGCTTGTACAGGAATTAAAGGATAACTATTCAATTATTATTGTAACGCACAATATGCAGCAGGCAGCACGTATTTCGGATAAAACTGCGTTCTTCCTAAATGGAGAGGTTGTGGAATTTGATCAAACAGATAAAATTTTCTCAACTCCAAAGGATCAACGTACAGAAGATTATATTTCAGGTCGTTTCGGATAAAAGAAAGGATGGGTTTGTTCATGGCAGCTAGAGAGCGTTTTGATCATGAAATTCAGGCCATTCAATTAGAATTATTAAAGCTAAGTAATCTTAGTATTCAGGCTTTAGAAATTTCATTCAATGCATTTATCGAAAAAGATCTTGAAAAAGCACAGGAAATTATCGAACAGGATTCTATTATTAACCGTTTAGAGGAAGCTATCAATGACCGAGTAATTCTTGTGATGACGCGTCAACAGCCAGTTGCAAAGGATTTACGTCGTTTAGTTGTATTACTCAAGGCGGCTGCAGATATGGAGCGAGTAGGTGACTATGCCGTAAATATCGCGAAGGAAACCCTGCGTATCGGTAAAGAACGTTTTATAACTTCCGTAGAACTACTTGAAGATATGTGCTATAAAACGACAGATATGCTACATCAAGTAGTCGACGCATTTGTGGAAGAGAATATGAGTAAGGCGAAAGAAATTGCAGAATATGACGACCAAATTGATGAAATGTACGGCAATATTATCACTCAGCTAATGCGTCTAAGCTCTGTTGCACCTGAAAACATCTCTCAAATTACTAATTTATCTTTTATTTGTCGCTATATAGAACGCTGTGCAGATCATGCAACAAATATTGCGGAATACTTACTCTACTTAAAAAAAGGTCAAAGATACGATTTAAACCAAAATAAGAACGGGACTTCATGAAAGCTGTGAAGTCTCTTTTTTGTGTGCCGGGCATGTCCGTCAACTAGGTGATGAAAGTTCACTGTGGGCGTTGAGATATGCGAACCACTAGCCAAACGCAAGGGTGTCC
>NZ_QJTJ01000033.1 GCF_003217295.1 Ureibacillus chungkukjangi | reverse complement strand
CTAATTCCGCTCCAACATCTTTTTTCTCATTATAAACAAAAGTACCCTACAAGAAGGACTTTTTTTAAAGTGTCCATCTTATAGGGTACATTTTAATTCAAATTTGAGGCGGTTCTTTTCTTGTATTTTATTTATTTTTTAAAGTTAATTTTGCTACAATTTCAACTCGAGCTGTTTGTGGGAACATATCAACTGGTTGAATATAGTCAACTTTATAAAGCTTTGTTAGTTCTTGTAAATCCTTTGCAAATGTTGAAGGGTTACAAGAAGTATACACAAAACGTTTTGGTTTAATTTTCATAACAGTTTTGATAAAACTTGGTGCTAGTCCTGTACGCGGAGGATCCACTGTTACGACATCAGGAATAAAGCCCTCGCGGTTCCATTTTGCTAACCATTCCTCTGCTGTGCCTGTGTAGTAACGTGCGTGTTTATATCCATGGTTGCGAGCATTTCGCTTAGCATCATCAATGCTTTCAGGAACGACATCCATTCCTCGAACTTCTTTTGCCTTTGGTGCGAGCCATAAACCGATTGTTCCAACGCCACAATAAGCATCGACTACTTTTTCTTTACCAGTTAACTCAGCAGCCTTTTTAATTTCATCATATAGATGAACTGTTTGCTCAGGATTTAATTGGAAGAAAGCACGAGAAGATAAATCAAATGCAAGCTCGCCTAATTTTTCGTGAATGGTTTCTTTTCCATGAAGGAGGATTGTTTCATCGCCAAAAATAAGGGATGTTTTTTCACGATTAATATTTTGTGTAATTGAAACGATGCTTGGATCGATTTTAAGCATACGTTCAATAAGCTCTTGTTTATGTGGAATGTCTTTTCTAGTTGTTACTAAACAAACCTGTGTTTCACCTGTTTGAATGGCAGTACGAACTACAATGGTTCTTACTAAACCGTCTAAAGATTTCCCATCAAAGATTGTGATATTTAGTTTTTGTAATATTTTACGTGTCGCAACAGTTATTTTTGAAGTTAGTGGATGCTGAACTTCGCAGTCATTTATGTTCAACAGCTTGTTTGTTCCCTCTGAAAAAAGAC
Organism: Ureibacillus chungkukjangi; assembly: GCF_003217295.1. Lineage (GTDB taxonomy): Bacteria > Bacillota > Bacilli > Bacillales_A > Planococcaceae > Ureibacillus > Ureibacillus chungkukjangi. The sequence continues at coordinate 28,151 of NZ_QJTJ01000033.1, read as the reverse complement.
CTGCATAAACACGTTTACCTTCTTTACGTACCTGGAAGGAGCTCTTGTTTCGATAATGACGAGGATTGTCCATTCCAATCGTTGGGCGAATATCCGTTGTTTCAGCAATAGACTTCACATATTTTTCGAGAGATTGGATAACCATATCTCGTTTTTCTTTTAGTTGTCCCTCATATGTTAAATGCTGTAGCTGACAACCGCCACACTCATTATATACAGGGCAGCTTGGTTCTTGGCGGTCTTTTGAAGCTTTACGTATAGTAAGAACATCCGCTTCAGCAAAATTATGCTGTACTTTAGAGACCTTTACCGTCACTTCTTCACCTGGAAGAGCACCTTTTACAAAGACCACATTGCGCTTATAAAAGCCAACACCTTCACCATTAATGCCTAATCTTTTTATAGTTAAAGGAAATTTTTGTCCAATTTCCATCAATACTTTATCGCTCAAAAGCGTTCACGTCCTTTAATAGTTCATCTAAACATTATAACGGAGCTCGAACTGAAAGCAAATGGATAAATATTTCCTACATATTCAGGTGATCCCTTTTTACTGAATAGAGAATTGTCCGATTTTTTCAATGGATAATCTATCGCATTCATGTTATCGTTGTAGCAATTAAATAAAAAATTCCTTCGGGGTCGGGTGAAATTCCCAATCGACGGTGATGAAGGCAAGCCTTCTAAGCCCGTGAGCTCTAATGAGCAGGATTTGGTGCGAGTCCAAAGCCGACAGTATAGTCTGGATGGGAGAAGGAGTAAGCTTAAGCAAAGGTTACTAGCTTAACGAGATTGGTATTCTCGGTAGGCTTAGTTTTCTGTAGGCAAAAACTTTAAAATGAATTTTTTAATGGTCTTATTTGCTATAGCTTTTTTAGCACGCTTTTTAATCCCGTCAACCAAAATGACGGGATTTTTTATTTAATCAATGCTTAAAGTAAATAATGTCCTTCGGGGTCGGGTGAAATTCCCAATCGACGGTGATGAAGGTAAGCCTTCTAAGCCCGTGAGCTCTAATGAGCAGGATTTTGGTGTAAGTCCAAAGCCGACAGTATAGTCTGGATGGGAGAAGGATGAATTTTGGTAGGCACTTTTTGAAAATGTTAATTTCAAAAGGTTTATTTAAGCTTGCCATAAATACTCCCAAACTCCTTAGGAATTCTTAAGGAGTTTTTATTTTTATTTAGAAATGAGGTGAGTAGATGTTTACGGGCATTATTGAGGATCAAGGTAGAGTAACAGCTATCAAAAAAGATGAGAGCAGCATGCAATTAACTATTTTCTCGCCAAAGATTGTTTCAGATGCAAATTTGGGTGACAGTATTGCAGTAAATGGGGTATGCCTGACAATTACCCAATTTAACAATGAAGAGATGACAGTTGATGTCATGCCTGAAACAGTAAATTCAACAACTATCCATATGTTAAAGTTGAATGATTTTGTGAATTTAGAGCGTGCAATGAGTGCTAATGGCAGATTCGGGGGACATCTTGTTTCCGGACATGTCGATGGTGTAGGCACGATTAAAAGCAAAAGACCTATTTCAAATGCTTTCTATATTGAAATAGAAGTAGCTAAGGAAAACCTGACAAATTGTATTCCAAAGGGCTCCATTACAATTGATGGAACAAGTCTTACACTTTTTAAGGTTTCACATAACAGTGTAACGGTTTCACTAATCCCCCATACTTATGCTGAGACAGTTCTGGGAAGAAAAGGAGCAGGAGAAAAAGTCAATATTGAAACTGACATGCTTGGTAAGTATGTTCTGCATCATTTAAAGAGGACTGAAAGCACATCTAACATAACAATGGACTTTTTGAGACAAAACGGATTCTAGAAAGGGTGGTGGAATTACATGCTAAATACTATAGAACAAGCCATACTCGATTTAAAATTAGGCAAGATGATCATAGTAGTAGACGATGAGAATCGTGAAAACGAAGGGGATTTGGTAGTTCTAGCTGAATTTGCAACTCCAGAAAATATTAACTTTATGGCTACTTATGGACGAGGGTTAATTTGTACACCAATTACTGAAGAGCTAGCAAGGAAATTAAATCTACCAGCCATGGTTGATAATAATACAGATAATCACCAAACAGCATTTACAGTGAGTGTAGACCATATCGAAACCACAACTGGTATTAGTGCTTACGAGCGGTCCTTTACAATTCTTCAAATGATTAATGCGAATGCAGCGCCTAATCAGTTTAGAAGACCTGGACATGTATTCCCGCTTGTCGCAAAACCAAACGGAGTATTAGAAAGAAGAGGACATACAGAAGCTGCAGTTGATTTAGCGAAAGTCTGTGGAAGTTATCCAGCAGGGGTTATTTGTGAAATTATGGGGGATGATGGGGAGATGCTTCGTTTAGATGGATTGATGAATTTTGCTAAACAGCACGGCTTAAAAATCATATCCATAGAGGATTTAGTCAGCTTTTGTGAAAAACAATACACAAATTTATCAATCATAACAGAATGAATTCGGAGGGATCTTTTAAGATGGGGAAATTATTTGAAGCTAATTTAATCGGAACAGATTTAAAAATAGGAATTGTTGTTGGTCGTTTTAATGACTTTATTACTTCACAATTACTAAACGGGGCACTTGATGGCTTAAAAAGACATGGGGTTGCAGAAGAGCGTATTGATATTGCATGGGTTCCGGGGGCTTTTGAGGTGCCATTTATAGCTAAGCAAATGGTAGAAACAGGTGAATATGATGCCATTATTGGATTAGGAACTGTCATACGCGGATCTACAACTCATTATGATTACGTAAACAATGAAGCAGCAAAAGGGATTGCAAGTGTATCACTTAATTCAAATGTACCGGTCATTTTCGGTATTGTAACAACGGAAAATATCGAGCAAGCAATTGAAAGAGCGGGAACAAAGGCAGGGAACAAAGGTTACGATTCAGCAGTATCTGCAATTGAAATGGCCAATTTGAAAAAGATGTTCAAATAACAATAACTAAGGGATTCTCACAAAAATGAGAATCCCTTAATTTATTCCAGCACTTGGTCCATTACTAAATCATCGATCGAACCAAAGGAATAGCCTTCCTTTTTCGCCGCCTTGATAAACTTCGGAAGTGCATCAGCATTATACTTCGCTACTGTATGCATGAGGATAACGGCACCAGGATGCAATTGATCCATCAACTCGTCATAAGCATATTGCCATCCGACATTTGCATCATCATTCCAATCAACAAAGGCAGTGTCCCAAAATATATAGGTATAGCCGTGATTGTTTCCAAGCTCCAAAATTCTCTCATTAAAAATTCCTTTTGGAGGACGAACGTAATATGTACGTTTTTGTCCGGTTGTTTCCTTTAATCTTTTATCGAATTTTTTTAATTCCTTTAGTACGCCTTCATCCGATAATTTTGATAAATCAGGGTGTCCATATGTGTGATTTCCAATGAGATGTCCTTCATCAATCATTCTATTTACTAAGTCACTTGCACTTTCTAAGTAATGGCCAGCTAAGAAGAATGCTGCAGGTACATCTTCTTTTTTTAATGTATCCAAAATGGATTCTGTATAACCGTTTTCAAAGCCGCTATCAAAGGTTAAGTAAATTGTTTTTTTATTTGGATCTCCAGTATAGAAAGCACCGTAGTTCTTTAAGATTTCATCAAAGTTAGCACCTGCATCAACAGGCTTGCCATCCTTCGATTTAGTAAAGCCCCAATAGTACGAATTTGCACTTGCGACATCTGGTTTAACTAAGCAAAAAGCAATAGCAAATACAATCGCACATAGTGTTAAACCAGAAATGTGACGTTTCCACATAAAGAATTATAGCCTCCTTTTTGCTTATATTGTGCGAATTTAGTTTCTTTATGCTAAGCAGCAAACAATTAATTTTCAAAGAATCAGGAACTCATATTTCTAAAAAAACTCTAAAATGAAACAATCTAAAAAAACATGTATACTAGCTTTAGAAGGAGTGTTTGTAATGCAAGTCATATCTAAAATAGGACGACAAAAAAACAATCCAGAACGGTATAATATTTATTTGAATGATACATATGCATTTGCTGTAGATGAATCAACACTTATAAAGTTTGGCTTAACTAAGGGAAAAGTACTCGAACAATTTGATATTGACGAAATTACCTACGAGGACGAAATTTCAAAAGCCTTCAACCGGGCGTTGAACTTTTTAAGCTATCAAATGCGCAGTGAATACGAAGTGAAAAAAAAGCTATTAGATGCAGGTTTTGGAGAAGCTGTTGTATTAGAAGCAATTAGAAAACTTGAAAAGTTAGGCTTTCTAAATGATGAAACCTATTCAAAGGCTCTTTTGGAAACGAAAAAGAAAACTGCAAAAAAGGGTCCAAGAGCTATTAAACAAGATTTAATCAAAAAAGGAATCGATAAAGAAACACAAAATAAAGTGCTTGATTCTTTTTCCCATAAAGAACAGCTTGCTATCGCTATGGAGCTTGCAGAAAAGGCGATTCGAGCCAATCAAAATAAAACGCCAATGCAAATTAAACAAAAAATTCAGGATGTTTTAATGAGAAAGGGCTATTCTTTTTCAATTACAAACGAAATACTTGACCAAATTAAGCTAGAGCGAGAAGATGATGATTGGTATGAATTGATTGAGAGTCAGGGGAATAAGCTTTGGAGTAAATATGCTTCCAAGCTTACTGGGATTGATTTAAAAATGAAGACAAAACAAGCCTTATATCAAAAAGGCTTTCCAATAGAAGTAATTGACCGTTTTTTATCAGAGAAGGAGATTGAAGAAAATGACTGAAAAAAGCTATGCAGAAATGACAGAGCAAGAACTGAGAGAAGAAATTGCTAAGCTGAAAGAAAAAGCAAGAAAAGCTGAACAACTTGGCATTGTAAATGAATATGCTGTATATGAAAGAAAAGCTACTATGGCAGCTGCTTATCTAATCGATCCAAAAACCATCGTAAAAGGTGAAATGTATCGAATCGATGGCGCACCAGGTGAATTTTTTAAAGTTGAATATTTGAAAGGTCGCTTTGCATGGGGCTATCGTTTAGGTGGAGATCGTTTTGAGGAAGCATTGCCAATTTCAATTCTTTTACCGATGAAGGCAGGGAAATAATATGAATGCAAATCAATCGATAGAGCAGCTAACTCAGCTTCTTGCTGAGAAAAACGCCAATCTCTCTGTTAACAAGGCACGTACATGGATTGAACTATTATGGTCCGATTTCGAGTCAACGTATGCGAAAGCTGGCTATGATTATCGTGGAGCAGAATACACAGAAAAAATCATTCAGCAATGGATCACAAGCTACGGCGACAAAATCCATGAATTTGTAGGCAGAAATCCAAAGTATGCACATCTCTTACATGATAGTGATGATACAGTTCAATAGAAGGAAGTATAGAAAAAGGAGTTGTCCTAGACATTAGGACAACTCCTTATATTTAGTACTGATACTAAAAGCTTCGAAAGCAGCTTTAGTCACTGGCTCCAATCTGAAGCTTCTGTTGTAATTTATCTTCACTAAAAATCCAACCAGTGTAGGAATTGACAATATTAAGCTCTTCATCGAGATGAGCTACTGCAACAAAGGGATAATGATCATTACTTCGATAACGCAGGTCGATGAGGCGAACCTCAGTTAAACCATTTTCGAGCTCGGAAATCTCCCATCGGTATAGTGGTGAGAAGGAAAGGAATGCGCTTAAGTTAGAATCCTCCAATGCTTTTTCAACAATTGGCGTTTTTGGAAGTGGGTGAATTTCAAACTTATCATAGATGTTAATAGTTCTGCCATATGCTCGCCCGACATAATAATGAGTTTTTGATTTTGCTGCTACACGCCAATTGAAAAACCGCATTGTTGGGGCCACAATAACATAATCTTCATCCTGAATTGCATGATGAACAGCTCTTTTAACGGCAGCCTGTAATACAAAGCGCAAAATGTAATAGCCGATTATAATCAAATACATGATAATGAATGTTTTTACAGGATCAAAACCGAATGCCCAAAGTAAAATTCCAACACAGTGAATCCCAAAAATGATAGGATCAAAGGTGTTAATAACACCGAGGGCAACCCACTTTTTCGAAAATGGTCTGAGAGCCTGTGTACCATAGGCGTTGAATATATCTACAAATACATGTAGAAAAACCGCAAGAAAAGTCCAGAGCCATAGGTGTAAGATATTTGCTTCATGGAATATTAAACTAAGCAAAGCAGTAATTGCAATGGGCCATAATAGTACTGCCGGTATAGAATGAGTTATACCACGGTGGTGGCGAATATAAACTGCGTTATTTCTTAATTTTAATACGGTATCGACATCAGGTGCTTGTGAACCAATTATTGTTCCTGCCATTACAGCAGCAAAACCCATTGAATTATTTGCTACAACTGGGTCTGCTAAGGCTAAACCACCTAAAGCAACGCCCATTACTAAGTGTGTGCCTGAATCCATTGGTATCAACTCCCCGTATATGGAGGATTTTGGCCATATACTTGCCATTTTGTTTGAAAATAGAATTTTGTAAATTTAAAGAACGCTATAATTATTATACCCGAAATTTATAATTTAAAATCGTTAGCGGAGGATATTATGAATTATCAATATACAAATGAGTTTCGACTGAATTTAGTGGAATGGTTTAACAAAGAGAAACGAGATTTACCTTGGAGACGGACATCGGATCCCTACAAAATATGGGTTTCGGAGGTTATGCTCCAGCAGACAAGGGTTGATACGGTTATCCCATATTACAATCGCTTTTTAGAGAAATATCCTACTTTACAAGACCTTGCTTTTGCTCCTCAAGAAGAGTTATTAAAAATGTGGGAAGGTCTCGGTTATTATTCCCGTGCCCGAAATTTACAGGCAGGTGTGAAAGAGGTTGTAGAAAAATATAATGCAGTGGTCCCTGACAATCGCCATGACATCTCTAAGCTAAAAGGTGTTGGTCCATATACAGCAGGGGCAGTTTTAAGTATTGCCTATCAAAAAGCGGAGCATGCAGTAGATGGGAATGTCATGCGAGTATTAAGTAGGGTGCTACATATAGAAGAAGATATTGCCTTGCCCAAAACGCGTAAAGTGTTTGAGGAAGCTGTAGAGATGCTGATAGATGAACAGTACCCAGGGGATTTCAATCAGGCCTTGATGGATCTTGGTGCTATGATTTGTACGCCAACTTCCCCAAAATGCTTACTTTGCCCAGTGCGAGATTATTGCATTGCTTTTAGTGAAGGTGATGCAGATAAGCTGCCTATCAAATCGAAAAAAGTCAAAACCAAAAAAGTACAGTTTAAGGTTTTTGTTGCAATGAATCAGGAAGGGCAATGCTTACTAGAGAAACGCCCGAGCGAGGGACTATTAGCTGACATGTGGCAATTCCCGATGATTGAGGTAACTGAAAAAGCCGATAGCGAGGAAGTATTCCAGGAAAATTACAATGTTCAGATTTTAAATCACATTGATAAAGAATTATTGAAGTTTAAGCATATTTTTTCACATCTAACATGGGAGTTGGAATGCACTCAGGTACAGATTGAACAAAAAAGTGAGCTGCCTGATGCCGTACAATTTCTTACAATTGAACAAATAAAGGCTTTACCCATGCCAGTGCCAATGTTGAAAATTTTGAATGTTCTGAATTAACTTATTTTAAGTTTGTCGAATAATCTGGTAGCCTTCCGTCAACAATATTTTTACGGAGGTGATAATCATGGCTAAAAACAACAACCGCAACAACAATAACAACAACAATAACAACAATAACAACAACGAAGAGTTTGCTGTGGATCAAGATTTCCAACAAGCAAGCCAACAAAACCAAAAGCAAAACCAACAAAACAACCAACGCAATAACAACAACAATAACAACAATAACAACAACAACGACAACGACTACTAATTAGTCACCCTAGCTCGAGCTTTAGGTAAAGTGAATTCACTTTTAGGTATAGACATTTACTGTCTATACCTTAATTTTTTAGCTTTAATTTCTGAGCCCATCATACATACATAAAACCGCATTTAATCTAATTTTTGCCAACTTATTTGAAAAATATGTTCTTCAAGCTACAAGTTTTTGATTAGCATTGCTATAATAGAACCTAATAGTTGCTAGATGATTGAAATTTTCAAATTGGACAAAAATATCACCAAGCGATGTAAATACATACATAGAGACGAAAAGGTGGGCTTTACATGACAATACCTATAGAAGGAGAAACGATACAAATACATAGTTATAAACATAATGGTCGCATCCACCGTGTCTGGCAAGAAACGATGGTTCTAAAAGGAACAAAGAATATATTTATTGGAGCAAATGAGCGTACTCTTGTAACAGAATCCGATGGCCGTACTTGGCTAACAAGGGAGCCGTCAATTTGCTATTTTCATGCAGAGCATTGGTTCAATATTATTTGTATGCTTCGTGAGGATGGCGTGTATTACTACTGTAATGTGAGTTCGCCCTATGTCTTTGATAATAATGCGATAAAATATATCGACTATGATCTAGATATAAAAGTCTTTCCGGATATGTCGTATACATTACTAGATGAAGATGAATACGAGCAACATAAAAAAGATATGGGCTACCCAGAAGTAATCGATAAAATTCTAAAGCGTAATGTGAATAAGCTAGAAAGCTGGATCAAGCAAAAAAGAGGCCCCTTTGCCCCCGATTTTATCGAAGTCTGGACAAACCGCTACTTATTTAACAAAGAAATGCAATCAAAAGAAAAATAAGCACTCAAGTCTACTGCCGGCCAGTAGACTTTTTAAATCTAAAAGAAACTGGATTTGTAGATTAGAAATGAGGGAATATGGAGGAATGCATGAAGATACAACTTGTAGACTACTAGGTATGATGTGTAACTAGCGCAGGAAATATCAGAGCTATTACTAAGCGAAAATCACTGTAGATGTAATTACTCCCAAACTAGAGTATAGTGTTAAACAGGTGTCCAAAAACGGGCACCTTTTCATACATTTTGTGTTGTTTATAAAGGAAGTGAAATATTGGATAGTATTAAACGTTATATGCGCTTTGTGAAGCCCTATCGATGGGAGATTCTACTGACCATTTTTATTGGTATTTTAAAATTTGCAATCCCTCTATTTATTCCGATACTCATTAAGATTGTTATTGATGATATTATTGGTGCTCCCGATTTAACAGACAGCGAAAAAATTACGCAGCTCGTTTATTGGTTAGGTGGGACTGTTATATTATTCTTCATCATTCGTCCACCAATAGAATATTATCGACAATATTTTGCTCAGCATGTTGGAAACAAAGTATTATTCGATATTCGTCAGGAATTATTCGGTCACTTACAAAAGTTAAGTTTGAAATATTACGCCAATACACGGGCAGGGGAAGTTATTTCTCGTGTCATCAATGATGTAGAGCAAACCAAAAACTTTATCATGATAGGCTTAATGAATCTTTGGCTAGATGTAGCAACTATCTTAATCGCCATTGGAATCATGCTAGCGATGGATGTAAAGTTAACATTAGTTGCAATCATTGCATTGCCGTTCTTTGGAATAAGTGTGAGGTATTTCTTTGGAAAGCTTCGTGATTTAACGAGAAAACGTTCGCAAGCCTTAGCACATGTTCAAAGCTATCTGCATGAAAGAGTAAGCGGAATAAGTATCATTAAAAGCTTCACTCTAGAAAAGCACGAACAGAATATTTTTGATAAAGAAAATGGAGAATTTTTAGATCGTGCACTAGACCATACAAAGTGGAATGCGAAATCCTTTGCTGTAGTAAACACCATCACCGATATTGCGCCTTTACTTGTAATTGGGTATGCAGGTTATCGAGCAATTCAGGGTGATCTATCAGTGGGGACAATGGCTGCATTTTATGCTTATATTGAACGCTTATATAGTCCATTGCGTCGTTTAGTAAACTCTTCTACAACTTTGACTCAATCTATTGCATCAATGGATCGTATGTTTGAGTTAATGGATGAAGAATATGATGTGAAAGATAAGGAAAATTCACGTGAGCTCCCATCAGTTAAAGGACAAGTGTCATTTGAAAATGTCAATTTCCAATATGAAAAAGATGGTCAAATGATATTGAAAAATATCAACTTTAATATCAAGCCTGGTGAAACTGCTGCATTTGTAGGGATGAGTGGTGGAGGAAAATCAACAATTGTTAGTTTGATCCCTCGTTTTTACAATGTAACGGGTGGAGCTGTTAAGATTGATGATACCGATGTAAATGATGTGGTTATTCATTCCCTTCGAGCACAAATCGGAATCGTTCTACAGGATAATATCCTATTTAGTGATTCTGTTAAACAGAATATTTTAATGGGACGACCTGATGCTACAGATGATGAAGTTATTGCTGCAGCGAAGGCGGCAAATGCCCATGATTTTATCATGACTTTACCAGATGGGTACGATACAAAGGTTGGGGAGCGTGGAGTTAAGCTTTCAGGCGGTCAAAAGCAACGAGTTGCCATTGCCCGTGTGTTCCTTAAAAATCCACCGATACTAGTATTGGACGAGGCTACCTCAGCGCTTGATTTAGAAAGCGAAGCATTAATCCAGGATTCTTTAGAACGTTTGGCAAGTAATCGGACTACAATTATTATTGCTCATCGATTATCTACAATTACACATGCAGATAAAATCTTCGTTATCGACCATGGTGAATTAGTGGAAGAGGGGAATCATGAATCCTTAATGAAGAAACAAGGGGTTTACTATGATTTATTCCAAATTCAAAAATTAGATTAGAGAAGATTTCGCTAAAAATCGCAAAATCTATATGTCTTTATTAGAGATATACTTGAAATATTACTAATTGTTTTTAAAAAATTTACGACAAAAAAAGCTCAAGACAGTCAAATTTCGACTTTCTTGAGTTTTTTTATTTTGCCTAAATTTGCCTTTGATTACCGCGCTACTAAAAGGTTTTGCAAAATTGCAAGTAAGGAGAATTTAGAGAATTAGCGTGATAAAGTAACGAATCTGCGGATTTTTGTCGAAAATATTTTGTGATATTTTCAATTTTTTTAGCATAAAATATGAATTACTAGATTACAATCTATCAATTTTTTCAAAGTAATAGAAAAAGGAAAAGTGATACTAGTTTTGACAGTCACTTTATACATGGAGGGACATGATGGAAGGAAACGTACTATTACAAGTAAAAGATTTAGAAACAACATTTTTCACAGAAGATGGGAGAGTCCCTGCAGTTGATCATATTGATTTTCATATTAATGAAGGTGAAATTTTAGGAATTGTAGGAGAGTCGGGGTGCGGAAAAAGTGTAACATCTCTATCAATAATGGGGTTAGTTCCTTCACCTCCAGGGAAAATTACATCCGGTCAAATTCTTCTAGGCGACATAGATTTAACGAAACAAACGGAAAAGCAAATGCGGAAAATTCGTGGGAAAGATGTAGCGATGATTTTCCAGGAGCCGATGACTTCCTTAAATCCTCTCTACACAATTGGGAATCAGCTGACTGAAGCGATTTTATTGCACAACAAGAAATTGAAAAAGAAGGAAGCTGCTAGTAAAGCAATCGAAATGATGAAGTTAGTAGGTTTGCCAAGAGCAGAGGAGCTGATGAAGGACTATCCTCATCAATTATCAGGAGGTATGCGCCAGCGTGTAATGATTGCGATGGCTTTACTATGTAATCCGAAGCTATTAATTGCAGATGAGCCAACAACTGCACTAGATGTAACCATTCAAGCTCAAATTTTAAAATTGATGAAGGAACTTAATAGCCAATTTAAAACGGCAGTTTTACTGATAACGCATGACTTAGGAGTTGTTGCGGAGGTTTGCGAGCGAGTAGTGGTGATGTATGCAGGTCAAATTGTAGAGGAGGCGCCCGTTGCGGAGATTTTTAAAAACCCTCAGCATCCTTATACAAAGGGCTTACTACAGTCTGTTCCTGATATGCGCTACAAGAAGGACAACTTATATTCCATTAAGGGAAATGTCCCGAAGCCCGGTTCTATTGAAATGGGGTGTCGCTTTGCCCCACGTTGTGATTATGCAACAGAACGATGTGTGACAGAGAATCCACCTTTATATGAAGTAAGTGAGATGAATGTGCATAAATCAAGATGCTTTTTACAGGAAACGGAGGGAATCGCTCTTGCAGAACGTGTTGTTGAAGGTCAATAACTTAAAAAAGTATTTTCCAAAACGTACTACTTCTTTTAAGAAAATAAGTCATGTCAAAGCAGTTGATGATGTTTCTTTTGAGGTGTTTGAAGGGGAAACACTTGGCATAGTGGGAGAGTCTGGTTGTGGAAAATCAACCACTGGACGAACAATTATGCGTCTACTAGAACCGACCTCTGGCTCAATTGAGTTTAATGGTGAAGACCTTTCTAGATTGTCTAAAAAAGGGATGCGTCAAAAAAGAAGAGATATCCAAATGGTGTTTCAGGATCCTTACGCTTCTTTAAATCCTAGACATACAGTGCAGAAAATCCTTGAAGAGCCTTTAATCGTTCATGGGATTGGAAATTCTCAGGAACGGAAAGAAAAGGTTGCCGAATATTTAGAGATTGTCGGGCTTGACAGCTATCACGGCAAACGCTATCCACATCAATTTAGTGGGGGACAAAGGCAGCGAGTTGGAATTGCACGAGCTCTCATGACAAACCCAAAGCTTATTATTGCGGATGAGCCGGTATCTGCTTTAGATGTTTCGATCCAAGCCCAAGTGCTTAACTTGATGCAAAGATTGCAGGAGGATTTAAAGCTTACTTATATTTTTATAGCACATGACTTAGGGGTTGTGCGCCATATTAGCGACCGAGTAGCAGTTATGTATTTAGGTAGTGTCGTAGAGTTAGCGGAAAGTGAATCCTTATATGCCGAGCCTCTACATCCATATACACAAGCATTATTATCAGCAGTACCAATTCCTGATCCTACTTTTGAGCGGGAAAAGATGATAATAGCAGGGGACATAGCAAGCTCTGTAACAGATACAGGATGTAAATTTCAGGCAAGATGCCCCTATGCAACCATTACTTGCAAAATGAAAATACCAGATTTAGTAGAAGTCAAACCAGGTCACTCTGTTGCGTGTCATTTATATAGTACTGATTAGAAGTGATTCGAAATCGATATTAGAGAAAAAGTGATTTTGCTAATTCTAGTACTAATCATATTTTTCAAATGATGCACAGCAATGACATATACATTTTAGGGAAATAGGGAGGGTATTTATGAAGAAAAGCAAGCTGTGGTCTTTCGGACTAATTATGTTGCTTGCTCTTTCAGTCCTGTTAGCTGCGTGTAGCGCTGAAGAAGGAACAACTGAAGAGCCAGCAGAAACAAGTGAAGAAACAAATGATGGAACAACAACAGAAGAAACAGAAGAAGCAGTTCCTCAAATTCTAGTTTTTGGTCGTGGTGGAGATTCTGTATCACTAGACCCTGCAATCGTTACTGACGGAGAATCCTTCAAAGTAACAGAAAATATTTTCGAAACATTACTGAACTTTGGAGAACAAGATACAACGATTAACCCTGGTTTAGCACATGACTGGGAAGTTAGTGAAGATGGTTTAGAATATACTTTCCATTTACAAGAAGGAGTTAAATTCCATGATGGCACTGACTTCAATGCTGAAGCAGTTGTGAAAAACGTTGAACGCTGGAAGGGTGGAGCTGAAGAACAGTTCTATTACTTTAACTCAATGTTTAAGGCTGAGGGTAAAGACATCATTGCAAGTGTTGAAGCTACTGATGACTTAACTGTAGTATTCACACTTTCTCGTCCACAAGCACCATTCTTAAAAAATATTGCAATGAGTCCATTTGCTATTGCTTCACCAACTGCGTTTGAAGCAGCAGGAGAGTCATTTGGAGATAATCCTGTAGGTACTGGTCCATTTACATTTGTTGAATGGAAACGTAATGACTCAATCACAGTTGCGAAAAATGAAGAGTACTGGCAAGAGGGACTACCTAAACTTGACACAATTATCTTCCGTGCAATTCCAGATAACTCAGCTCGTTTAAATGCTTTAATGACGGGTGAAATTGACTTGGCTGATGGAGTGAATCCTTCAGATGCTCAGACTGTAGAATCAAACGCTGATTTACAATTGATCGAGCGTCCTTCAATGAACATTGGTTATTTAGGTTTAACAAATACACGTCCACCATTTGACAATAAGCTAGTACGTCAAGCAGTGAATTATGCAATTGACAAACAAGCAATTGTTGATGCTTTCTTCCAAGGTCGTGCTGAGGTTGCGGTAAACCCAATGCCTTCGTCAATCAGTGGCTACAATGAAGAAATTGCAGGATATGAATACAATCCTGAAAAAGCGAAGGAATTATTAGCTGAAGCTGGCTATGACGGTGGAGAAATTGAGCTTTGGGCGATGCCTGTGCCACGTCCGTATATGCCAGATGGACAAAAGGTAGCTGAAGCGATTCAGAAAAACCTAAGTGATGTTGGCATTCCTTCAAAAATTGTTCAATTTGAATGGGCAACTTATTTAGAAAAAGCTAAAAATGGAGAAGCCGATGCATTCCTATTAGGATGGACTGGTGATAATGGCGATGCCGACAACTTCATTTACACATTATTAGACAAAGATACGATTGGTAGTAACAACTACGCTCACTATTCAAACGATGAAGTTCACGAATTGTTAATTGCAGCACAATCTGAAACTGACGAAGAAGTGCGCAGCGATTTATACAAACAAGCACAAGAAATCATTCATGAGGATGCTCCATGGGTTCCTTTGGCACACTCAATCCCATTATTAGCAGGGAAAAAAGGTGTAACAGGTTACCTACCGCACCCAACAGGCTCTGAAAGCTTAGTAAACGTATCTATCGAATAAAACAAACGGTACCAGGTACACAAACAATTCGAAATTGTTTGTGTACCTGGTACAAAACTTAAAAGAGAGGTGAAGTTATGCTTCGTTACATAGGGAAACGGATTTTTCATTTGATTCCTGTGTTATTAGGAATGACCTTTATCGTATTTTTGATTATCCGTGCGATACCTGGCGATCCGGCTCAAGTGATATTAGGGCAGCAAGCTACAGAAGAAGCGACTAAAGCTTTACGAGAGAAACTTGGTCTTGACCAACCGTGGTATATCCAATATTTTGATTACTTAAAAGGGCTTTTAACAGGTGACTTAGGTGAGTCACTTCGAACAAGACAGCCTATTTCAGCAGAGGTATGGCCGTATTTAGCAGCAACAATTGAGTTAGCTGTTTTCGCCATGATTATAGCAGTAATTATTGGCATGAATGCAGGGATTATCTCAGCGTGGTTCCAAAATTCTTGGTTTGACTATATTGCGATGGTTATAGCTTTAATAGGAGTATCAATGCCGATTTTTTGGCTTGGCTTAATGGAGCAATGGGCATTCAGTCTTGAGTTGAAATGGCTTCCAACATCAGGTCGAGAAGAGGTAAGGGACCCAGTACAAGCTATCACCCATTTTAATTTGATTGATACGTTAATAAATGGCCGGATAGATCAATTCTGGTTAACGATTAAGCATTTAATATTACCTGGTATGGCTCTTGCTACGATTCCAATGGCCATCATTGCTCGTATGACACGCTCCTCCATGCTCGAGGTACTGCGATCGGATTATATTCGAACTGCTCGTGCCAAAGGTCAAAGAATGGGCAAGGTTGTTTATAAGCATGCATTAAAGAACGCATTAATTCCGATTATTACGATTATTGGCTTACAAACAGGACTCCTTTTAGGTGGAGCGATTTTAACTGAAACAATTTTCAGCTGGCCAGGAATTGGTCGCTATATTTATGAAGCAATTGGTTACCGAGATTACACAGTGATCCAGTCCGGCATCTTAATCGTTGCCTTTATGTTTGTAATGATTAACCTGATTGTCGATATTCTATATTCAGCTATTGATTCACGAATCAAATATAACTAGAGGGGAGTGGGATTCATGCCAGAGCTAGTTTCTAATTCAGTCAATTTAAATGTAAAAGAAGAGAAGGTAGTGGGACCGTGGAAGGTGGCATGGCGAAGCTTTAAAAAAAGTAAAGCAGCCCTTGTTGGGACGGCCATCGTTGTGTTTTTCATTCTACTTGCTATATTTGGTCCATTGATAGCACCAGAAGGAATAAATGAACAGAAATTATCAGATCCAAGTTTGCGGTTAGCCCCTCCTTCGAGTGATTATTGGCTAGGGACAGATGATTTTGGTAGAGATATATTTTCGAGAGTAGTTTACGGTGCCAGGATTTCTCTAGCGGTAGGGTTCTTATCCGTTATTTTGTCAGTAGTGGCAGGGAGCTTTTTAGGAGTGATTGCAGGTTTTTACGGACGCTTTATTGATACAATTATTTCAAGAATATTTGATATTATGCTAGCTTTCCCAAGCATTTTACTAGCAATCGCTATCGTGTCAATCTTAGGTCCTTCCTTACAGAATGCACTGATAGCCATTGCCATTATCAACATTCCGAATTTCGGACGGTTAATTCGTTCGAAGGTATTGAGTGTTAAAGAGGAAGAATATATAGTAGCTGCAAAGGCAATTGGTATGAGGGACTCTCGAATATTATGGAGACATATTTTACCGAATTCATTTTCACCGGTGATTGTTCAGGGGACTTTAGCAATTGCTACAGCAATTATTGAAGCTGCTGCCTTAAGCTTTTTAGGATTAGGAGCAGAAGCACCTCAGCCTGAATGGGGGAAAATGCTTGCGGATGCTCGAGTGCACTTGATGACAGCACCATGGACGATGTTCTTCCCAGGGCTTGCAATTATGCTAACTGTTCTTGGATTTAACCTAATGGGTGATGGATTAAGGGATGCATTAGACCCGAAGATGAAAAATTAATTAGAAAGGGTGAGCTGAAATTGGCTCACCCTTTTCTTAATTGTTATTAGTCTATAGGAAATAAATCAGATGATAAATAACGTTCGCCTGTATCTGGAGCTAAACAAAGTACTCTTTGTGATGAAGGGAGCTTTTTAGCTAGTTCGATAGCAAAGTAAGCTGATGCTGCACCAGAAGCACCAACTAAAATGCCTTCTTCGGCTGCAAGTCTTCGAGCGACAGTTTGTGCATCTTCATCATCAATATGAAGAATCTCATCGAATACTTCAGGATTTAAAATGTTTGGGATAAACCCAGGTCCTGTTCCCGGAATTTTGTGAGGTCCTGGATCACCACCAGCTAACACTGGAGATCCAGCAGGTTCCACTACATAAATTTTTAAATTAGGAAGGTGTTTTTTTAGCTCTTCTCCAGTGCCGGTAACAGTACCACCTGTACCAGCAGTTAACACAAGAACATCCAATTGTTCTTCAAATGCTTCTAAAATTTCTACTGCAGTAGTAGTTCGATGTGCATCAGCATTTGCTTGGTTATCGAACTGAAGGGGAATAAAGCTGTTTGGAATTCCTTCTGCGATACGTATAGCTTCGTCAATGGAGCCTTGCATACGTAAATTTGCAGGAGTAAGGTGAACTTCAGCACCATAAGCCTGCATTAGCTGAACACGTTCCTTTGTAGCGTTATCCGGCATTGTAATAATACAAGGGTAGCCTTTTACTGCACAGACCATTGCAAGCCCAATCCCGGTGTTTCCTGAAGTAGGCTCAATTACAGTACTAACACCAGGAATGAGTTTACCGTCTTTTTCAGCTTGAACAATCATATTTAATGCGGCACGGTCTTTTACACTGCCACCAGGATTAAACGATTCTAATTTCATATAAACCTTCGCACCGTTTTGGGTGGGTAATTTATTTAGTTTAACGATTGGCGTGTTTCCAACTAATTCGAGAATATTATTATGTAATTTCATGATAAACACCTCTTTAGTAAATTGACAAAAGCTAGGCAACATTCACTGCCTAGCTTTTGGTCTTTCTTTATTATAAAACTTTTCCTTCAGGCTGACTATTTTATTAGCCTTATGGAACTTTTTGTGAATGATTATTTTAATGCTTCCTCTAAATAAGAAAGGTTTACTAACCCATCAATGTTATCTGTAGAAATATAGCCGGCTTCCTTAGAAATTGTAGCCATTTCTTTTAAAATTTCTTCTTTAACATCCGTTGTAGGAGTTAAGCGAGCAAATGCTTTTGTTACTTCGTCTTTTGATAATTCTTTTCCAGTAAGTCCTTTTACATGATCAAGGAATAGCTGAATTGCTTCTTCTGGATTTTCGTTAATGAAGTCAACTGCTTGTTTATGTGCTATTAAAGCCTTTTTCGTTAGTTCTGGATTATTAGAAGTAAAAGCTTTTCTTGCAGCTACTACTGTATTAGTAGAATCACTGCCCCAAGCAAATTCTGATGCATCTAATAATAGCTTTGCATTACCATTAGTTTCGATGTTAACGCCCCATGGCTCTTGTGTAGCTGCTGCTTCGATTTCACCCTTTAACATTAATGCTGCAGTATCAGCAGGAGCTTGTTTGATTGTAGTAACATCTGCATTTCCAGTAGAATTTGCTGTTAACCCAGCATCTTGAAGAGATTTCATTAAACCTACATCCTGTGTACTACCGAAAGTTGGTACTGCAACCTTTTTACCTTTTAAATCTTCAACACTATTAATACCTGAATCTTTCCCAACAACAAGAACTGCTCCACCATTAACTGCTCCAGCAATAATTTCATGCTCTGGATTTTTCACAAATGTGTTTAATGCTGGTGTAGGACCAACTGTTCCGATATCAATTGAGTTTGTAGACATTGCTTCCATAAAAGCGGAACCGTCGTTAAATGTGCTAGTAGTAATTTTAATATCTTCACCAAGCTGTTCAGTATAGAAGCCTTTTTCAAGTGCAATGATAGTTGCGATATGAGTCATATTTGGGAAGTACCCAATACGAACTTCACTTACAGAATCCTTTTCAGCGTTTGATTCATCGCCATCACCACAAGCAGCAAGGACTGTAATTACGAGGGTCAAGATAGTTAAAAATAAAATATTCTTTTTCATTTTTTCTTCTCCTTAGTGGGCAGTTTGGATACCCCATTTTCTTAATACAAAGCGTTCAATTCTTACAAAGATAAAGTTGTCGATAAAGGAACCGATTATTCCGATTATGATCATAATACTAAAGATTAAATCCATGGCTTGGATGGAGCGACCTAGGTCAAGAAGTGTTCCAAGACCACCACTGCCTCCAAGTAATTCACCAGCTAAAACTGCACGCCAAGCTAATGCCCAAGCTAAACGCAATCCAGCAATTTGCTGCGGAATTGTTGAATTAAAGATAACCGTTCTAAATAGGTGGAACCCTGACGACCCCATTGTGCTTGCTACACGAATCAGTAGGGGAGGGACACTCTTAAATGCAGTACTGGATGTAATGGTAATCGAAAGGGCTGCCCCTAAAATTACGATGAAGATTACAGAGCCAACACCTAATCCAAACCAAAGAATTGCTAATGGCATCCAGACGATATTTGGAATGGCTTGTAAGCTTGTTACAAAAAAGCCTAGTGTATCGTCGACAATTTTGTATTTGTAGATTAAGAAGCCAAGTACAAATCCGATGACAACAGCTACAAAAAAGCCGATAAATAAACGGATTAGGGAAGAACCAGTAGCCTCTAATAATTGTCCACTTATTATTCCGTTTATTAATGTTTTTACAACGGTAACGCCACCCGGGTCATTAGGAATGATTAATGGTGGCCACATAAATGCTGGGAAAACTTCAAATTTAGATATCGCTTCCCATATTGTTATTAGGATCAACACGAAGATGGTCCGTCTTAAGAGCGTAATCACTGCCTAATTCCTCCTTCAGCACTTTTTCCATTTCTTGTTCAAGCTCTGTTAATATTCGATTTTCTAAATGTATTAAAATGCTGTCTGAAGAACTTCTAGGTCGAGCAGCTTGCACCGGGAATATGTTTTTAATACCACCGGGACGCGTTTTCATTAACACAATTCGGTCAGATAATACAACTGCTTCACGAATATTATGAGTGACGAAAATGATTGTCTTTCCAGTATCACGCCAAAGCTTATCAAGCTCCTTATGTAGCACCATTCGAGTTTGCTCATCTAAAGCAGCAAATGGTTCATCCATTAAGAGAATCTCTGGATCTGTAACTAGTGCTCGAGCAATAGCAACACGTTGCTTCATGCCTCCTGATAATTCATGAGGCATTGCGTGAGCGAAATTTCCAAGGTGTACTTTTTGTAGCCAATTTAGTGCACGACTTTTCGCTTCTTCCTTGGGTACTTTTTTAATAAGTAGTCCGTACATAACATTGTCTAATACACTTAACCATGGGAATAATCCAGATTCCTGGAAAACGACAATTCGATCATTACCTGGTCCTTTAATAGGTTTATCATTAACTAGTAGACTTCCAGAAGACTCTTTTTCTAGTCCTGCTACAATATTTAAAAGTGTAGATTTCCCACATCCGGATGGACCTAATAAGGAAACAAATTCCCCTTTTTTAATAGTTAGGGAAACATCATCCAACGCAATTGTTGGAGCATGATCTTTTCTTTGAAATTCTTTATGAATATTTTGAAGAATAATATGCTCTTCGGCCATTATTAAACCCTCCATTCCAATAAAACATATTAACATACTAAGATTTAATTAGTTTTCATTTTAGAGTTTGTATTTTAATCTTTCTGTCACTTTTGTTACAAAAATTCAGAATTATATTTATAATAGACTATAGTAAGGAATGAAGGGGATCTTAAAATGCTTAAAGAGCTAGGGCAATTTAGTAAAAAGATATATGTGAAAAAAGGACAAATGATTTATAAAACAGGGGATGCCATCAATACCGTCTATTTTCTGCAACAAGGATTGGTGAAGCTAGCTGAGGATGCAGATGATGGACAGCCCGTCACAATCGTACTATTACAAAAGGGCGAATTGTTTGGTTTCTTAGATCGATTAAATAATCATATAGAGCATACTCAGTATTCCGTAGCATTAACGGATTCTACACTTCTCGCTTTCCCTATTGAGGTGCTATTAAAACATTTAGAAAATCTGTCAGCTATTGAAAGTGTGATGCTTTATTCAATGGTTCGGCAATTAGCAGAGGCAAAACAATTAGTCTATGTCCATTCGAAAATGACTGTACCAGAGAGAATTAGCTGGTTTTTGATGAAGCTGGCAACGATGGAAAATGGGGTACCTACTATCAATATCCCATTAACACACGAAGAAATTTCTTTTATGGTAGGGTGCAGTCGGCAAAAGGTAACAACCTACTTAAGTAAGTGGAAAAAGCAAGGTATCATTCAATATGATCGAGGCTTTATTCAGTTGGTAGATATGGACAAGCTTCAGTGAACATAAAAACTCCCCAGAAGTTTGATATCTGGGGAGATTAACCAAAGGTAAATATGGGCTTTCTAGTAAAAGCTTTGTTCTAAATCAGAATTTTTTTCCTCGCTATGGTAGCTTCTATATGAAACGATTAAGGTATCTAAATGTTCTAGATTCTCCTCATAATCCAAAAGTCTAGAGAAGAGGTAGAACAAATGATAGCTTGAAAATTCCTCTTCGCCTTCACGCTTTTGCTCCAATGCAATTTGATGGATAAGCTGTTCCATTACATCTACATACTTTTTATCCTGTTCGTCTACCCATTTGGAATGCTCAGGTTTTAGCTTGCCAGTGAATTTTAAAAGTAGCTGTTCATGGAAGGTAAGTAAGAAATCAAGACGCTCCTGAACCATCTCTCTAAACTGGACAGGTAAATTAGAAATTTCATTTTCATGCTTATGCAAACGATGCAATAGCTCCATGCTTTTTTTGGTTGTTATAATCATTTGACGATAAATCACGAGCTTGCGTGCTTGGACAAAACGTTTTTTCTTGGAGTAATGTCGTTCCTCTTTATAGAAATCATACATTTTTTCAACTTCGCTCAGACGTTCATGAAATTTGTTTAAGGCAGCTTTCGTTGAAATATGCTCCGATGCTTGTCTGGCAGCTAATCGAGTCCAACGAATAATATCATCCTGCAGCGAATCAATCATTGTAAATAATTTAACTTCATATCGAGGTGGAAGAAATACTAAATTCACGATAAAGGCAGCAAAAACGCCGACCATAACCGTTAAAAACCGCTCAACACCGAACTCTAAAAAGTCATTTCCCTCGTATACCATAATCGCAACCACTGTAACAAGTGCTAGTGACATAGAGCTATCGAGCTTGAATTTTCTCATAAGCCCGATTACAATGATGGCTGCAATACCAATGGAAACGATGTGGTGTCCAAAAGCTAAACCAAATAACACAGCTACTGTTGCGCCGATCAAATTGCCCTGAAGCTGTTCAAGGATTGACAAATAAGAACGATAAATAGATGGTTGAATTGCAAAGATTGCCGCAATCCCAGCGAAAACAGGTGAAGGTAGATTTAGTAAATCTGCGAGAAAAAGTGCAAATACAATTGCAACACCTGTTTTTAATACACGGGCACCTAATTGCATGTAGATATACGCCCTCTCTTTTTTAAATACTTTTACCCCTCTTCAATGAGGGGAAATCACATTACTTTACCTAATTTTCTCACCTGGGTCAACTAGTTTAGTGTATAGATATAGAAATAAAATTATAAGTAAATTTTATTATCAAATTATTTTAATTGAGAAAAGGCATAATCCACTGCTGACAGTGTTTGGATGATATCTTCTTCTTTATGCTCGGTTGTTAAGAACCATGCTTCGTATTTAGAAGGGGCAAGGTTTACTCCTTTTGAAAGCATTAATTTAAAGAAGCGACCGAATGTTTCACCATCAGAATTTTCAGCTTGCTCGTAGTTTTCTACTTTTTCATTTGTAAAGTAAAGAGTTAATGCACCTTTTAATCGGTTAACTGTAATCGTAACTCCATGTTTCTCTGCAGCCTCTAAAATTCCTTGTTCAAGCAGGGCTCCTAGGCGATCCATTTCCTCATATACACCAGGCTGTTTTAAAACCTCGAGACATGCGATTCCGGCAAGCATTGATGCAGGATTACCCGCCATTGTTCCAGCTTGGTATGCTGGGCCAAGTGGGGCAACTGTTTCCATAATTTCTTTTCGACCACCATAGGCTCCGATTGGTAGGCCGCCACCGATAATTTTACCCATAGCTGTTAAGTCTGGTGTTAAACCAAGTAAATCCTGAGCAGCACCGTAGTGGAAACGGAATGCCGTAATTACTTCATCATGAATAGTTAATGCACCTTTTTCTTTAGCTGTTGCATGAACAAATTCTAAAAATCCTGGTTTAGGCTCAACAATACCAAAGTTCCCAACGATAGGCTCAATTAGAATAGCAGCAACTTCATCGCCCCATTTATCAATTGCCATTTGGAATTCTTCTTTATTATTAAATGGTACTGTAATTACTTCTGTAGCTACTGCGACAGGCACACCGGCAGAATCAGGAGAACCAAGAGTAGCAGGACCAGAGCCAGCAGCAACTAATACTTGGTCAAAGTGTCCATGATAGCAGCCTGCAAATTTGATGATTTTCGTACGGCCAGTATATGCGCGAGCTACACGGACAGTAGTCATCACAGCTTCCGTACCAGAGTTTGTAAAACGTACTTTATCTAATGAAGGAATGGCGTCTTTTAGCATTTTGGCAAATTTGACCTCATGCTCTGTTGGTGTCCCGAACAAAACGCCTGTTTCTGCTGCATGAGAAATTGCTTGAGCGATATGTGGGTGACCAAATCCAGTAATAATAGGACCGTAAGCTGCTAAGTAATCAATGTATTGATTGCCATCGACATCCCAAAAGTATGCTCCTTTTCCTCTGGCCATTACAACTGGAGCTCCGCCGCCAACTGCTTTATAAGAACGTGATGGACTATTTACACCACCAACAATATGCTCTAATGCTTTTACTTGGATTTCTTCTGATTTTGTATGATTCATTTGTAAAGCCTCCTCATTAATTTCACATCCTATTGTAGACCTAATGGAAAGCGAATGCCAAAGAATTTGAAACTCGTACCCTTCTTTTGTACGATATAGAAAAGGGAGGTAGATTTATGGAATCGTTAGTAAATATGGAAGCGCCCGAATTTACATTATTAAATGAAAAAGAAGAGCAAGTAGCGTTAAAGGATTTTCAAGGTAAAAAGGTAGTGCTGTATTTTTACCCTAAAGATATGACACCTGGCTGTACTACAGAGGCATGTGATTTTCGTGATCGCCATGAAGAATTTTCGGATTTAAATACTGTAATCCTTGGCGTAAGTGGTGACGGTGCCAGTAAGCATACTAAGTTTATAGAAAAGTATGGTCTGCCATTTTCATTATTAGTCGATGAAGACCATGAAGTAGCGGAAAAATACGGCGTGTGGGTATTAAAGAAAATGTATGGCCGTGAGTTTATGGGGATTGAACGTTCGACCTTTCTTATAAATGAAGAGGGAATTATTGAGAAGGAATGGCGTAAAGTTAAAGTGAAAAATCATATCGAGGAAGTTTTATCGAGCTTACAATAAATTACAATATATACCGTGGAGGGGAATGGGAATGAGAGTTTATTTTACATTTGATTCAAGACCAGATTTACAAAAACAATTGGTAGATCAGTTTCCAGAGATTGAGTTTGCATTTCGTAAGGGGATTGTTGATAACGATTTAGAAACGGCTGAAGTGATTGTTACATACGGTGAGGATTTATCAGCTGAAGATATTGCTAAAGCACAAAACTTAAAATGGATTTTCGTGGCCTCTGCTGGCGTAGAAAAAATGCCTAAGGAAGCAATTGCACAACGAAATATCCTTGTATCGAACGTTCGTGGGATTCATAAAAAGCCAATGACTGAATCAATTCTTGCACATATTTTATCTATCAAACGTATATTGCCAACGATTTATAATAATCAAAGAAATAAAGTTTGGGACAAAAGAGGCGGTCGTCCAACTGAGCTTAATGGCAGTACGGCGTTAATCATTGGACCTGGTGCGATTGGTGGGGAAATTGGAAGGTTACTACAGGCATTTGATGTTTATACAATTGGCTGTAACCGTAGTGGAAATCCAGCAGAGTATATGAATGAAACATTTCGTATGGATGAGATTTCAGAGCACCTCCCAAAAACTGATATCGTCATTTCAGTTTTACCGAGCACGAAAGAAACCGAGCATTTAATTAAATACGAGCATTTTCAATTAATGAAAGACAATGCAATCTTTATGAATTTTGGTAGAGGAAATTTAGTAGAGACAAGTGTATTAATTCGTGCGCTTGAGGAACAGCAAATTCAGCACGCGGTACTTGATGTTTTTGAAGAAGAGCCGCTTCCGCTTGAAAGTAAGCTTTGGGAGTTAGATAATGTTACGATTTCTCCACATTGCTCAAGCCATTCCTCGCGTTATTTAGAGAGAAGTTTGGAAATCTTTATACCGAGCCTAGAAAAATATCTAGCTGGGGATACAAACATTGAGAATAAAATGAATATTTTACGTGGTTATTGAGAATAAAATATGTATATTGAAAATCTTAGTATAGACCATATACTAGGATTTTCTTATATTTATAATAACAATTGGTGAAAGCTTGTAATTTTTTATTATCTGTTGAGTTAAACTATCAGTAGAAGATAAGGAATTGTTGACTACAATCGATAATTTGGGTACACTAATTATAACTATTATAAACTAAGAATTAAGTAGAAAGAGGTGCATGGCGATGTCTGAAATGCATTTAAAAAATGCCCTAGACACGTTAAAGACAACTGGTGTAAGAATTACTCCGCAGCGTCATGCTATTTTGGAATATTTAATTGAATCAATGACACATCCAACTGCAGATGAAATATATAAAGCTCTAGAAGGTAAGTTTCCGAATATGAGTGTAGCAACTGTTTACAATAACCTACGTGTATTCCGTGAATCAGGTTTAGTGAAGGAACTAACATATGGAGATGCAGCAAGTCGATTTGATTTTGTTACAAATGACCATTATCACATGATTTGTGAATCCTGTGGGAAGATTGTGGATTTCCATTATCCAGGGTTAAACGAAGTGGAGCAATTTGCATCGCATGTAACAGGCTATAAGGTACATTCACATCGTCTAGAACTATACGGTACTTGCCAAGAATGTCTTGAAAATACCGGTAAACAAGTATTGTAGTCAAATTTAAAGCCTAGTAACGATATGTTGCTAGGTTTTTTGCATTTTGTGAATGAAAAAAGCCGACTCTATTAAAGAGTCGACAGTGGTGTTAATTCTTTTTATTATAATCTTGATTGAATTCTTTACCCACTAAAGTTGGATCAAGTGTAAGTGGTTCATTACAGTACATACACATATCAACACGGCCAAGTACCTTCGTATGTCTATTGCAATTTGGACATACTACTTGTACAGCTCTTGTTGAAAGTAAACCAATCCATCCATATACAGCAGTACTGCCGATAATGCATAATAAACCTACTGTCATGAAGATAATAACCAATATTTGATTTTCGCGGAAGAAGATTGCCCCATACATAATCACGAAACCGATGAAAATTAGAGATAGGGCAAATGAGCGAATCTTATTTATCTTATTTTTATATTTTTTTGCCATAATTCTTTAGCCTCCCAATCTAGATTCTACTATAACATAGAACGTTTTCATTTGAGGATAAGAAAGTATAGAAATTTTTAAGCATATATTCATAATAGTAAAGCTGGAACTTTTTCATTCAAAACAAGTTCTTTTAATAAGTTAACTAAAAGAAGGATTCTATTTACAGATGTCGAAAAACAAATTAACGTAATTGTAATTTAGGAGGATTATTATGGAGCACATTTTGCGCCCGATCTACCAAGAGCGTGCAAGCCAGTCAGATACACTTGGTGTTATTCTGGTGACTAAGCGTGAAGAAACGATGAGTGTTACGGATACTTTTGACGCGGTGTTACTAATTGTTGTAAAAGAAGCGGAACTGCCGATCTATACAAAACATTATTTACACGAAGATAAAAAAATGGCGATGCATGTGATTACAGAAGAGTTATTAAATAAACGATTGAATGTAGGTTTAGATAGAAGAATTGTAGACTGGATTTTCCACGGGAAGGTTATGTTCGATCGAAACGAGTATCTTTCAAATTTGCGATTAAAGCTACAGGAGTTTCCTTTCCTAGGTCGCAAACTAAAAACAGGTATTCAATTTTCTAAATTGATTCGTCGTTATTTAGAAGGGAAAGAGTTCTTTAATAGAGGTAATCATTTTGACTCCTATAACCACGTAGTTGATTCCTTGCATCATCTAGCTCGATTAGCCGTTATTGAAAATGGATTATATCCAGAAGTAACAGTTTGGTCGCAAGTGAAAAAGCTAGAGCCTTCTATTTATAAATTATACGAAGAGCTTGTGATGAGTACAGAAAGCTTAGAAAAAAGACTGGAGCTTTTGTTTTTAGCGATTGAATTCTTAATTAATTCGCGAACGCATGACGGTGCGCAACATATATTAGAAACGATGCTGTCAAAAGATACATGGACAACACAGGAATTACATAATCATAATGAGTTGAAGTATTATGCTAAAGACTTAGAAGTATTTGTAGAGTATTTAATCGATAAAGGATATATTATTGTTGAATCAAAACTTTCAAAGAGTGGATTAATCTATCACAGACATTATAAAGTAGATAAAGACTTTGCAACTTCTGCTTATGAGTGATTGAATTAGAGTATTGCTTCAAGGGCTTGGATTGATTTTAGTTTCGGGGCAAAATAATCGCCTCGAAACTTTTTTTTTAGAAAGTGTTGACTTTTCTATTAGATGAGTTGTATTATAGAAAACGTCGCTGATGCGGTATAAGAAAGCTAACATAAAACAAGGAACTTCTGAAAAAAACTTGTTAGAAAGTTGTTGACAGAGTTAAATTGAAATGTTAGTATAGAGAAGTCGCTGAAAAACGACTGAAACAAATGAACCTTGAAAACTGAACAACAAAACGTTAATGAACATAGTTTCTTCTATTGAATTAGAGAGACAAAATTTTGGACATCAAAATTGATGCCAGCACAAAATTTGAGCTTTATCAAATTTTCTCTTTTATGGAGAGTTTGATCCTGGCTCAGGACGAACGCTGGCGGCGTGCCTAATACATGCAAGTCGAGCGGACTTTAGAAAAGCTTGCTTTTC
>NZ_QJTJ01000032.1 GCF_003217295.1 Ureibacillus chungkukjangi | reverse complement strand
TTTCTTCCGCTCCATTAATTATTTCTTTCATTATAAATAAAAGTACCCTACAAGAGAGACTTTTTTTAAGTGTCTATCTTATAGGGTACATTTTAGTGTTGGAAGGGGTTTTTATTGTTTTGCGGAAGAGTGAGTGCGTGATGAAAAGCGAATTGGTAGTAGTAGTTGGGGGAGATGCGTTTGATCGAGTGGATGAAACGTGTTGGGGAGGAAGGAATGGTTCGAAATGCGTTTGATACGGGGGATGAAACGTATTAAGGAAGAAGAAGTAGCACGAGATGCATTTCATAAAGGGGCTGAAACTTGTTTAGGAAGAAGAGGTAGCTCGGAATGCGTTTCATAAAGGGGATGAAACGCGTAAGGGAAGAAGAGGTAGCTCGAGATGCGTTTCATAAAGGGGATGAAACGCGTTTAGAAAGAAGAAGTAACTCTCGAGATGCGTTTCATAGAACGGATGAAACTCGTAAGGGAAGAAGAAGTAGCTTGAGATGCGTTTCATAGAAGGAATGAAACGCATAAAGGAAGAAGCGGTAGCTCGGAATGCATTTCATAAAGGGGATGAAAGGCGTAAGGGAAGAAGAAGTAACTCGAGATGCGTTTCATAAAAGGAATGAAACGTGTAAGGGAAGAAGAAGTAGCACGAGGTGCATTTCATAAAGGGAATGAAACGCGTTTAGAAAGAAGAAGTAACTCGAGATGCGTTTCATAGAACGGATGAAACTCGTAAGGGAAGAAGAAGTAGCTTGAGATGCGTTTCATAGAAGGAATGAAACGCATAAAGGAAGAAGCGGTAGCTCGGAATGCATTTCATAAAGGGGATGAAAGGCGTAAGGGAAGAAGAAGTAACTCGAGATGCGTTTCATAAAAGGAATGAAACGCGTAAGGGAAGAAAAAGTAACTCGAGATGCGTTTCCATAAAGGGGATGAAACTTGTTTAGGAAGAAGAGGTAGCTCGAGATGCGTTTATAAAGGGGATGAAACGCGTAAAGGAAGAAGAAGTAGCTCGAAATGCATTTCATAGAAGGAATGAAACGCATAAAGGAAGAAGAAGTAACTCGAAATGCATTTCATAAAGGGAATGAAACGCGTAAAGGAAGAAGAAGTAGCACGAGATGCATTTCATAAAGGGGATGAAACGCATTTAGAAAGAAAAAGTAACTCGAGATGCATTTCATAGAACGAATGAAACGCATCCAGGAAGAAAAAGTAATTCGAAATGCATTTCATATAAGGAATGAAACGCATCCAGGAAGAAGCTGTATCCCTAAAACCCTTTCATAAACTAAATAACCACTTATAACTTCATCCTCCCTACAAAAACCACCACATTCCACAAAAAAATGCCTTCCATCACTCGAATGAAAGACACCAATCAAATTCAACGACAGCCGAGCTTCTATGGTTGCCTTCCCGTCCGCTGAACCCCGACTGGAAGGGTGCACTCCCTCCCATCCACTGAATGCCGATAGAACTAGTGCACTTACTCCCGCCCACCGAACCCCAACGGAACTAGTACACTCCCCGCCCCAACTCCAACGAGTGCACCACCCACAAAAATCCCATCCCGCGGCGCAAACACTAATCAATACATCCACACCGCAGCGCGCTATCAAACACTCTAATCTTTCTAAACTCTCTAACTCAACTCAACCGCCGTCTTTTCCTTCACCTCATTATCCAAACTCGTCACTTTATCCTCCACGTCATCATCATACTGTGAGACCACGCGTGTATCCGGTGCGAACAAAATTAGCACCAATGATACGACTAGGCTGGCGATCATGAAGCCTCCGAATGCGAAGGGGGAGGCGCCGAAGCTTGTGCCCATTGCGGTCCAGATCATTGGACCGAAGCCGACGATGGCTGCAGCGATTTGGTATCCGAGTGATAGCCCTGTGTAGCGAACGTTGGCAGGGAATAGCTCGGAGAAAAGGGTTCCTTGCGTTGCGAAAATGGCACCCCATACAAAGCCTAGTAATACGATTTGCATTGTGAAGAACCAGGTTGTGTTGATTGGGATGGTCATGAAATATGGGATTGTTAGTACAATCATGGCAACCAGCCCGCCAGTGTAAATGATTTTACGGCCGATAAAGTCGGATAGGTAGCCGACAAGCGGAATCGTAATAATCATTGTCGCACAGCTCAAGGTTAAGCCTAGCAATGCAGTGTCGCGAGAGTAGTCCAAGTAAGTTGTTGCGTACACTAAGATAAAGGACATTAAAAATACATTGAAGAAGCCGTCGCCCAGCTTTAAGCCGATTAAACGGAAAATATCCTTGGCATTGTACTTAAATACAGCGACAACAGGTATCTTCTCGAGCTCGCCTTGCTCCTTCTTTCTTTGGAATTCTGGCGTTTCTTCAATCCCGCTACGAATCCAAACGGCGATAACGATTAGCACGATACTAAATAAGAAGGGAATACGCCAGCCCCAAGCCATGAATTGGGCTTCTGTTGTTAGGGCACTGATGATTGTAAAACTGAAAGTCCCTAATACGAGTCCGATTGGAACACCTAATTGTGGAACAGAGCCGAAGAATCCACGGATGCCTTTGCCGGCAGATTCTGTTGCTAAAAGAACGGCTCCACCCCATTCACCACCAAGGGCAATCCCTTGCAATAAGCGTAGGATTACTAGCATAGCAGGTGCGATTATTCCGATTTGCGCGTAGGTAGGCAATAGCCCGATTAGGAACGAGCTTCCTCCCATCCCAATCAATGTCAGCATAAGGGAAGCCTTTCGTCCGATTCGATCTCCCATATGACCGAAAATAATACTTCCGATTGGTCTTGCTGCATATCCGGCTCCAAATGTGGCAAAGGCGATTAAAATCGATACGGCTGGATCATGATTTGGGAAGAAGAGGGAGGAGAAAACTAATCCTGTTGCAGTCCCATACAAGTAAAAGTCGTACCATTCGATAATAGATCCTACTAAACTAGCCAATAAAATTTTTGCTTTTTTCATAGAGCACACCTACTTTCGCATTATTTAATCGATAGAGAATTTCTAAGAATATGCTTTTGAATCTTGCCTACTGGTGTACGAGGGAACTCTGCCACGAATTCAATTGAGTCAGGCACCTTAAATTTGGCTAATCGAGCCTTACAAAACGTGATCAGCGCCTCCTCTGTCACACTCATCCCCTTATTCAAAATAACATAAGCCTTAATCGCCTCATCGCGCATGTCATCAGGCACCCCGATAACGGCACTTTCAAAGACGGCTAGATGTTGAGTTAAAACGCTTTCAACCTCCTGTGCGGCAACATTCTCACCAGAGCGTTTAATCATATCCTTTACACGGTCGACAAAATAGAAATAGCCATCCTCTCCGACACGGGCATTATCACCGGTCAGCAGCCATCCATCCTGTAGCGTTTCGCGAGTGGCTTCTTCATTTTTAAAATAACGCTTCATAACCGTACGACCAGGAATCCCTTTAACCGCAATTTGACCCACAGCACCTTGTTCCACATCACTGCCATCTTCGTCGATAAGCTTTACCTCATAACCGATGCTTGGCCGGCCGATGCTTAAATTTTTCCGAACCCCATTTAATGGATTGAGCAAAGGAATGCCCACCGTTTCAGTCATCCCATACAGCTGCAAGAGCTTCACATCAAACTTATTCTCAAATTCATTTAGCTGATGCTCTGCTATGGATTGTGCGAACATGATTAAACGGATTGGATTTTCCTGAACTGATGTATCATAGTCCTTTGCTAAAATCATTCGCAGCGGTGCGGCAAATAAGGAACCAACCGTTGCACCTAAGAGTTTCGCCTGTTTGAAGTAGCGAGAGGCACTAAATTTTTCTGTTAGCGCAATACTGCCGCCAGTGACTAGAGCTGTCATTGTCGAATAGTATTGGGCATTACCGTGAAACAGCGGCAGGACGATAAACATCCGGTCCTCCTCGGTTACTTGAATGGATTTAGACATTAACTCGCCAGTGAAAATATAATTTGCATTTGTTACTTGAACGCCTTTTGGTTTGGAAGTAGTACCTGATGTGTAAAGCATACCGACTACATCCTCCGTTAAGACTTTCGGGAAACGGCTTGTATCGGTAGAAGCATTTTCGATTATATGATCGAAATTTAGTAGTGTAGTAGAGTGATTCTTGAAGCGGGTTAAAACTATGTGTCGGATCGTAGGTAGTTGGTCCAGCATTCCTTGGAACTTTTCAACATGGTCCTCCTCCGTTATTAGCAAAACAGATTCAGAATGGTTGATGATGTAATTCATTTCATCGCTGCTGGACAAAATATTCGTTGGAACCATAATTGCTCCGATATGGGCTAGTGCAAACCAGGTGGTTAAAAACTCGATATTGTTTGGTAAATGGATAGTGACATGATCCCCAGCATGTACCTCCAAATCTAACAGGGCATTACTCAGCTTTAGTACTTCGTCATAAAATTCGCGATAGGTTTTGGTTGTTTGACTTCCCTGTGCATCCTCAAAAGCGATAAAAACTTTGTCTGGATGCAGGCTTACTTTCTCCTCGAACAGTGAACGAAGCGTTCTATCCCCAATAATGTCCATCGTTATCCTCCTCCCCCAATGAAGAAAACGTTATCATTATCCCCGAAACGTTATTTCATAGACTATAGTCTAAATAATAAAACTCGGCAAAATGAATGTCAATACTATTCTGATAATTCAGATTAGTTACCTATAAGTAGATAAATAGTCGCAATATAGACTATAGTTTTAACAAATGAACTAATGACTTGAAATGGGGTAGGCTAAGCCATGAAGAAGGGAAGTCGACAATTACAGGCAGAACAAACAAAGCAGCGAATTTTTGAGACAGCATTAAAGCTATTCGAGAAAAAGGGATTCGACCAAGTAACTGTAGACGAAATCGTGCAAAAAAGTAATAGCTCTAAAGGTGCCTTTTATAATCACTTTGATTCAAAATACGGCATCTTTTTAGAGAAATTTACCGAAATCGATACGTTTTATGAGGAGTTTATACAGACCATACCAGAGGAAGCATCGCTGAAAGAAAAAATTTTAAAATTATTTCAGGGGCAAATGCAATATTTAGAGCATGAAATGGGCAAAGATTTAATGAGAAGTGTTTATACAAACGGGTTAATCGAATCTGAAAATCATTATTTTACAAATACGGATCGTAGCGTCTATAAAATTCTGAACGATTTTATTAAGGTCGCCGTAGAGCGTGGCGAGTTAATGCCTGAAGTAAATAATGAGCAGCTTTCGATGATGATTGCACGGTGTATGCGCGGAAATCTGTATGATTGGATTGCTTTTGGAAAAGGCTTTGACCTTCAAGAGGAGAGCAAACAATTTATGGATATATTTGTGGAGGGAATATTAAAAAAATATACTCCCAAGGAAAAATAGTAAATCTTCCAAACGCATGAAACCTCTTTCGATAAAAACTAGTCCTAAACAATAGAGAACATTCAAAAAAATAAATATAATTAGGTAATTTATGTTATAATGTTAACAATATTATGCAAACAATAGTTCGTCGGTTTGAACATTTGTTTTGAAGGGAGTGCTAACTACATGGATAGACAGCAAAGGCCACTACCGCCCCATATAAAAGAGTCACATGAACGCTGCGAGACATTTGGAATAGACCTTGAAGCGATTCCGGAGCATAAGTATGTTAGTGCACAGGAGCTAAAGGATACATTATTTGACTATCAAAAGCTGTTTGATGTGATAGGCTTTTTTGCCGACCAGCTGTTCCAGATGGTGGACGGGCTACCGTTTATTTTTATCGTGACGGATGACAATTGCGTGATTTTAGATATTCAAGGTGATCCAGAGATTAAACAGGTGATGGAGCTTATTGGTGTAAAGCCTGGTACAAAGTTTATTGAGAGTATCGTTGGGACAAATACAGTAGACCTGGCATTACGGTTAAATGAACCGGTTGAGGTAGTGGGAACTCAACACTTTCAACCATTCCTTTATGGCAATGCCTGCTATTCAGTGCCCTTTAGCTTTGAAGCAAATGGAACAAAACGAGGGACAATTTCGATTGCAACCTTTATAGATTTTCAAAGTCCACTTCTTTTAACCATGTTAAACTCTGTAGTTAATTCGATTGAGCGAGAAATCTGCCTAAGAGAAACCAATGCACGGCTCAATATTCTAAATCAGATTGTTATCGAATCCTCTAAAAACGGCATTATTGAAATAGATAAAACAGGCAAGATTACGGAAATCAACACACAAGCCGAGGAAATGACTGGCTGGGAAAAAGGCAATCTCATCGAGGGGACTAGTAGCTTAGGAGCTCATGTAAAGGATGTCCTGGCTGGAGAAGATCTAACCGATGTGGAAGTGTGGATTACAAATGAAAAAAACGGCAAGGAAACCATTGCCTGGGTGGATGGAATACCGCTTATTAACGAAAATGGGCAAATATCAGGTGCCTTTGGTCAAATCAAGGATGTAACCGAACGCTATAACATAAAGGAACGCTTCAATTACTTAGCCTATCATGATGATTTAACAGAGCTTCCAAATCGTCGAAGCTTTCATCAGACGTTAAAAGAAAAACTCGAGCATTTAAAATCGGAGCAGGGGAATCTGGCAATATTTTTGTTGGATTTGGACCGCTTTAAATTCATAAATGACACACTAGGGTATGACAAAGGTGACTTTGTACTTGTCGAATTAAGCAAGCGGTTAAAGGATTTCTTACCAGATCATGCGGAGCTTTTCCGTATGGGTGGCGATGAATTTACCATCATTCTAAACGATTTTAAGGATGCCAAAGAGGTAACTGCCATGGCAGAGGGACTGATTGAAGTATTCAGGCATAGTCTTGAAATCGAAAGCTATGAATTTCAGATGAGTGCAAGCATTGGCATTTCCATTTATCAAAAAGGGGAAAGTGAAATTTCCTTGATTCGAAGAGCGGATACGGCCATGTACCAGGCAAAGGAGAATGGCAAAAATCATTTTGTTATGCATGACGCCGATATGGATCATCGTTATTTTGAAAAACTAACCTTTGAACAAGAGCTAAAGAATGCGATGGAACAAAATCATCTCGAGCTGTTTTATCAGCCACAGGTAAGTCTTTGTACAAAGGAAATCATCGGCTTTGAAGCGCTAATTCGCTGGAACCATCCGAAATTTGGACTAATCCTTCCAGGTGACATCATCCCATTAGCCGAAGAATTGGGAATTGCGACACTTCTAGGAGAGTTCGTCTTACAAAAGGCCTGTCATCAGCTGAAAGAATGGGCAAATCGTGGGCTCCCGCCGATGAAAATCGCCATCAATCTTTCACCGCAGGATTTCTTAAGTCATACGATTGTTGAAAGTGTCCAGGAAGCCATAACACACTTCCAAATCGATGCGAGCCTTTTGGAGGTAGAGATTACAGAATCAATGGCCATGGATGTCTCGAATGCCATCTCAATCATGAAGGAACTAAATCAGTTAGGCGTAAAAATCGCCATCGATGACTTCGGGAAAGGGTTTAGCTCGCTAAGCTATCTAAAAAACTTCCCGATCAAACGACTTAAAATCGATCGTTCCTTTGTCAATGACATCCTAACCGACCAAAACGACGCCAAAATTATCAGTGCCATTATCCAGCTAGCCCATACACTAAACCTGGAAGTCATCGCTGAAGGGGTCGAAACAATCGAACAAGCCGATTACCTATGCAGCCTGCAATGCGATGAAGCACAGTGCTATTATTATGGAAAGCCAATGCCGATCGGGAAGGTTCAGGAATTGCTTTTATCTAAATGAAAAGTAAATACAAAGCTGTAGCTCTTTTGACATTTGTCAAAGGAGTTTTTTTAATTCTACGAAAGTCTTTCATAACTCATATTTACCAATAATCTCCCTCCTTAAATAGCCAATTATCCTAGTGGAAAACTATCGTTTATGTAATAAAAGAAATAGATTAATACCAAAATGCCTATTAGTTTCAAATTTTTATAGTAAAAAGGGGTAGAAATAGTGTATTGTATATAATTGGAATTATATTTTTTGGAAAATGAGGTTGTAAGTGTAATTTCTATGAAAATTTACAAGATAGTGAATTTCATTACATTATACTTGAAAAGAATTACAATACAGGTATATATTTCATAATTTTGTATGGTATTATTATACGTATAATTTTATGAGGTTTCGTATAAGGAGGAAATAGACATTGAAAAACAATACTAGTAAAAAACTATTTAATGTAGCACTTGCTTCAGCGATGGTAGCAGGATCAGTAGTTGCAATTGCACCAACAGCTACTGAAGCGGCAAATGTGAGCTTTAAAGATCTAGATTCAAGTAATTCACACTACACTACGATTATGCAATTGGTAGAACGCGGGATTGTTAAGGGCTATGAGGATAATACATTTAAACCTGGGCAAGCGGTAAATCGTGCTCATGCAGCATTGATTTTAGCAAACATTTTAGATTTAGATACAGAAAATGTAACAGATCCAAAATTTAAAGACGTTCCCAAAACACACCCCTACTATGGTTCGATTGCTGCATTAGCAAATGCTGGAATTATTAAAGGGTTTGAAGATGGTACTTTTGGCACTACGAAAACTTTATCGAGAGGTCAAATGGCTGTTATTATTAAAAATTCATTTGAACTTGAAGCGGGGAATGCAACAACACCTTTCAAGGATATTTTAAACCACGATTATAAAGAACAAATTACTGCCCTTTATGCAAATGGTGTAACAGTAGGTACAACACCAACTACATACGGCGCTGCTTCTAAAGTGACTCGTGGTCAATTTGCAACATTCGTGGTAAGAGCAGAAGAAGCAAGAGAGAAAAATGCAGTAGAAGCATTTGTAGAAATTAAAGATGGTCAAATTGTTACGACTAAAGGTACATATGCAATTGAAGGAGATTTAGCAAAAGTATTTAACGCTGCAAACGCTGCTGCATTAAAAGGTGCTAAAATCGACTTTAAATTTGCTGAACAAACAGCAGCATTAGCTTCTTTAGAGAGAGTAGCAGCAACACCTACTTCAAAAAGAATCCTTGGAATTGCAAGCCTTACATTAGTTGCTGGAAATGCAACATTTGATGCGGGTGGCTATTCGATTCCAGAAGTAACAATCAGCGGAAATAATGTAAAAGTAAACAACGTAAAAGCTGACAAACTAACAATTGCAGATAAATTAACAGTAAGCCTAACAGGTGTTGAGGCAAAAGAAGTTGCAGTTTCAGCAACTACTAAACTAACACTTGATGCTACATCAAGCATTGGGAAACTAGTTTTACCAGAAGGCAAAGACGTTAAAGAGGTAATCTCTAACTACGAGCAGGTCAAAGATCAAATTAAAGAATTAGTGACAAAAGATGCAAATGGAAATGAAAAACCATTTGAACCAACTCCTGAAACACCAAATCCAGGGGTACCTGGTCTACCACCGTCTACTGATACAATAAATGCAGAATCAGCTAAAACGGATGCTACTAGTCTAGTAAATGCATTGTATAACGGATTTGGACAAACATATACAAACATCGCTGTTATCACACCGGGTACCCCAACAGTGAAAAAAGCTGATGGTACAGTTGCAACTAATGGTAGTAATACTAGTGTAGATTTTAAAGACCCTATTGTTATTAATGATGATTCAAAAAGCCAAGTAGATACAAAATTAGCAACTATTAAAAATAGTATAAGTCGTGATGTTCTTAAAGAAAATGTACTATCAAAAGTTGCAGCAACAATGTTATCCCTAACAGAAGCTAATATTAACAATATTGATTCAGTATATGTAGGAAATGTGAAATTAAATAGTGCGAACATTACTAAAGATAATTATTATACAGAGCTATCATCATCTCTAACTACGAATGTTGTAGCTGATACGTTATCAGAGATTACAGGACTAACACATGCTATTGCTGGAGATTTATCAGTTGCTGATTATTTCGCAGGTTCTTTTGCAAAATCAGCTACATTAAAAGTTACTTTCGATGATAGCAGTTCATTAGAATACGCTATTACTATCCAACCGTAATTTGATAGTCTAAAAGTATTGAATCTATCAATTCCCCAGAACAGGGTGTTCTGGGGAATTTCAATGATAATGCATCATTACCAAGTTTTGCTAATGGAGGAAGAGACTCCTTATGGAAAAGAAGAGAAAAAGAAAGATACGTAAGAAAAAGAAGAAATGGTTGCTTTATGTATCGCTAGTTATCGTTCTTCTGGCAGTGCTCGGTGGTGGGTATGCGCTATACGAGTTTAAGTTTAAAACCTATGATATTGCTGATGAAAAGGTAGATGAACTGATTGAAGACAACTATGTTATTGAACTACCAGATGGTAAGGAAATAACAGTAGATAAGGATGGCAATATTTTAGAGGAGGTTTCTGGGGAGCTTGTATCTAATTCGGATGCTACTTCGCAAAACCCGAATACGTCATCGTCTTCAAACTCAGGAAACGCAGAAACAGCTACTCAAAATAACGGCAATTCGTCAAATGACCAAGCAAGTACAGGGACGGGTTCATCGACAAACCCAACAGCCCCTGCTACTACAGAAAAACCAACAGTAAAGTCGATTAAAGCGAAGTATACGCCCTCATTAGAAGCTTTAGAGGCTCAGGCAAATTCACGAATCAATGGACTTATTGAGAACGCAAAAGCCGAGTATTCTACGAAAAAAGCAAATGGTGAAAGTATCAGTATCGGTTATTTCTATAACAAATACATGGCGGCTGCTAATGGACTTGAAGCGAGTACAGATGCAACTTTTAATACTATCGTCGGTATTATTGAAAAAGACCTAGTGTCAAACGGCTTCGATAAGTCACATGCACAAAGCTTTAGAACGGAATACGAAGCGATGAAGCAAGCTCGTCGGGATAATATCCTAAGCCAAGTAAAAGGCGCATTATAAAAAGGAAAGCGTAGAACGAATGCTTTCCTCTAACTAAAACTATGTTTTCCTATTTTTTTCATCTTGCCAAGCAACCAACGAACAGCAGCATAGCTACCTATAAAAAAGAAGGCACCGGCCATATCGAGCCTGACATCTCGGAATGATGGTGTTCTACCACCGGTGATGGATTGATGATATTCGTCTAAACAAGCACAAATGAAAGTTAAAAGGATAGAAAAAGTGAACCTGCGAACTGGTTTCCATTTACTCAATAATAAAAACCAAGTAAGTCCCACTAATCCAAATAAAACAAAATGTGCACCCTTTCTTATAAAAAATTCGATGAACTTATAATAGCCGCGGCTTTCAACGGAAATAACCCCGTTCCCATACGAAACCTGGATACTCTCCAAGGAGCTTTCCATCGGTTTGTCTGGCAGCCAATGCTCTAGGTTCTCGATCAGTGACTGCTCCTCGTAGGTTTGGCTAGAAGAAAGAAATAAAAATCCTAACAAAATAACTAACAGCAAATAGAGTGAATTTTTCATATGTCAATTTTACCTATAAATTCCAAAAAAGCAATTTATATACTCTGTTTAAATTATGAAAATGATGCTGCAATTGTCAAGAGGAGATGACCAAGTGGAAGAAACAATTAGCTTACAAGATATATTCAAAATTATTAAGAAACGACTCGTTCATATTGTAAGCATTACAATTATTGCTGCCTTGATTGCTGGGGTAATCAGCTTCTTTTTACTGACACCGATTTACCAAGCATCGACACAAATTCTAGTGAACAAAGAATCTACTGATCAACAGGCTATTCAAACTCAGGATATTCAGGCCAATTTACAGCTGATCAATACCTACAATGTCATTATTAAAAGTCCAGCCATCCTTTCAAAAGTAATTGATACATTGGATTTAAACCTAACTCCGACAGAGCTAACAAATAAAATTACAGTGGCAAGTCAAGATAACTCACAGGTCGTTAATGTCAGCGTACAAGACGAAAATCCAGCTATTGCTGTAGAAATTGCGAACACGACTGCTGAGGTATTCCAAAAGGAAATTCGGGAACTTATGAATGTAGACAATGTGAATATTCTATCTCCAGCAGTACTTAGTGAAAATCCTTCACCGGTAAAGCCAAATAAAATGCTTAATGTTGCAATTGGGGTAGTAATTGGATTAATGCTTGGTTTGGGATTAGCTTTCCTTTTAGAATACTTAGATACGTCTATCAAATCTGAGCAAGATGTTGAGGACATTTTAGGTCTGCCGATTATCGGTATTGTAAGTCCAATACCAGACGATCAACCAGTTACAACTTCGAATCTTTCGCGTAGAGGCAGGGGGAACTAAGGATGTTTAAGAAAAAGAACAAAAAATCAAACTCAATGGCACGTAAAATTGTCGTAGCAACGAATCCAAAATCCATTAACTCTGAGCAATATCGTACGATTCGAACAAATATCAATTTCTCTATGCCAGACCAAGAGTTACGAACGCTTCTGGTTACTTCTGCATCACCTTCAGAGGGAAAATCTACTACAGCATCCAATATTGCTGCAGTCTTTTCTCAAGAGGGCAAGAAGGTACTACTAGTGGATGCGGACATGCGTAAACCTACTACGCATCATACCTTCAAAATCAGAAATACACATGGCCTATCTAGTATTCTAACTAGACAATGTGAAGTTCATGAAGCGGTACAACCAACAGATATTGAAAACCTATATATCTTGCCAAGTGGTCCAATTCCACCAAACCCTGCTGAACTATTAGCTTCAAAAAATATGGAGGCTGTTAAAACTCGCTTATTAGAAGACTATGATCTACTAGTATTTGATACACCACCAATTCTATCAGTAGCAGATGCTCAAATCGTTTCGAACAAAACAGATGGAACAGTATTGGTTATCAATACGGGGAAATCTCAAAAAGAGAGTGCCTTAAAAGCAAAAGAACTATTAGAAGCAGCAAAGGCTAATGTCCTTGGTGTTATTTTAAACAACTTTAAAATTGAAGATAGTCACTATTACTATTATTACTACGGAAGCGAGGAGTAAAAGACACGAGTGTCCTTTACTCTCATTTCTTTACATATGAAAGGGAGGATAAGAGAATGATAGATATGCATAGCCATGTATTATGGAATGTCGATGATGGCCCTAAAACACTAGAAGAATCCATTCTATTATTAGAACAGGCTTCAAGAGAAGGTATCACTGATTTAATCTCCACCTCTCATAGTTTTCATCCTCAATATAACGCAAAATTCGACATGGTTAGCGAGCAAATCGAGCAATTACAACTAGAACTAACTAATAGAAACATTCCGTTAACCCTCTACACAGGGCATGAAGTTCGTTTAAATGAAAAGCTTTTGTCCCTCATGCAAGTTGGGCAAATCCACAATCTAGCAAGCTCAAACTATATACTATTGGAATTACCCTCAAGCCACATTCCAGCCTATACAAAAAATATCATACATACATTAGCGCTAGAAGGGATTACGCCAATCATTGCGCATCCAGAAAGAAATAAGGGGATCGCAGAAAAGCCCGAAAGATTAGAACGTTTGATACGTGAAGGGGCTGTAGCACAGATTACAGCAGGGAGCTTAGCAGGCCATTTTGGTAAATCCATTCAAAAGCTCTCCCTCGATTTAGTCCGTGCAAATCTAGTCCATACGTACGGGTCAGATGTTCATAATTTATCGACAAGACCATTTCTATTTGAAGCAGGCTTAGCTTATTTAGAGAAAAAGAACGAGTTAGACTCCGTCGATATGCTATTGCAGAATAATAAAAACATCATTACAAATGAGCCGTTTATACTTTTTGAACCAGAAGAAGTAAAAAAACGGAAATGGTGGAGCTTATCATAAATAGCAGAAATTTGTCGTAAAATGTCGTCTTCAATTCATATAATTGTAGTAAAAGACCTATTATTATGGAATTTGATTAATTTTCTGTAAAAAAATAGTCAAATTTACATTTACCTCTTTTCAACTTCCAGCAAAATGGTATAATAAGTTTGTTACTTTTAGATTAGTAAATTTAATATTCATAAATAATAAACTGACTATATAGGTGAAAAGAGGTAAATGCTATGAATTATAAACAACGATATACAGCCTTCTTTATTTTAGACTCATTCATTGTCCTAACGGCAATCTTCTTTTGCTATTGGCTATTACATCCTTCATCTACTATATTTTCTAATACGATAATCCTGATTTCTTCAATTACTCTATTAATTAGTCACCATATCGCGGCTCACTTTTTCCATCTATATGACCGTATATGGAGTGTGGCTTCTGTACGAGAATTATTAACGATCTTCTATGCCGTAACAATATCCCTCATAACAGCAAGTGCGGTTCAGTTTGTTGTAAGTGGGGATATGTACGTGCGACTTATGGCCATCACTTGGCTACTCCATATTGTAATGATTGGCGGCTCGCGATTTGCACTAAGAATTGCCCACGATCGAACAACCATTAAAGCGAATGGTGATCTGAAAAGTGTGCTAATTGTCGGAGCGGGACAAGCAGGTACAATCCTGGCTCGAAGCATGCATAACAATCCTTCCCCACAATATAAACCAGTTGCTTTTGTAGATGATGATCCTACCAAACAACAGCTTACTCTAATGGGCATTAAGGTTTGTGGAACAACACAGGACATTCCACGTATTGTTGAAGAGAAAAAAATAGAAGAGATTATCTTGGCCATTCCGTCTCTTGGTAAATTTGGTATTCATGATATCTATGAAATTTGTTCGAAGACAAATGCAAAGGTCAAGATTATGCCGAAAGTCGAAAATGTCTTAACAGGGAATGTATCTGTCAATGATATGCAGGATGTAAAGATAGAGGATTTACTTGGGCGTGATGAGGTGGAGCTAGACATGATCGCCATTTCTCAAAAATTGACGAACAAGGTGATTTTAGTCACAGGGGCTGGTGGTTCCATCGGTTCAGAGATTTGTCGTCAGGTTCTAAAGTTCCAGCCGAAAAAGCTTCTTCTTTTAGGGCATGGTGAAAACTCTATTTACACTATTCACATGGAGTTAATAGAAAATAAGGCAAGCGAAGGAATTGAAATCATTCCAATTATTGCAGACATTCAAGATAGAGAGAGAATATTCGAGGTAGTGGGCTCCTATTT
The DNA here is from genome assembly GCF_003217295.1 of Ureibacillus chungkukjangi. Lineage (GTDB taxonomy): Bacteria > Bacillota > Bacilli > Bacillales_A > Planococcaceae > Ureibacillus > Ureibacillus chungkukjangi. Next base: position 17,210 of record NZ_QJTJ01000032.1, on the reverse strand, counting down.
ACCCGATGTAATCTATCATGCAGCAGCACATAAGCACGTGCCACTTATGGAGTACAACCCACGAGAAGCCATTAAAAATAATGTGTTTGGTACAAAGAATGTAGCCGATGCAGCGAACGAATACGGAGTTTCCAACTTTGTCTTAGTATCAACAGATAAAGCCGTGAATCCACCGAATGTGATGGGTTCAACGAAGCGTATTGCAGAAATGATTATTCAGAATCTTGCGACAAGGAGTAATACAATCTATGCCGCTGTCCGTTTCGGTAACGTTCTAGGCTCGCGTGGTAGTGTTGTACCTCGCTTTAAAGCTCAAATTGCAATAGGTGGACCAGTAACCGTAACACATCCAGATATGACAAGATACTTTATGACAATCCCGGAAGCATCTCGCCTTGTATTACAGGCGGGAACACTTGCAAAAGGTGGCGAGGTATTCGTTCTAGATATGGGTGAGCCAGTCAAAATTGTTGACCTGGCAAGTAATCTAATCCGTCTATCTGGTTACACAAAAGATGAAATCCAAATTCAATTCTCTGGCATACGTCCAGGAGAAAAAATGTACGAAGAACTACTTCAACCAGAAGAGATTCAAGAAGAGCATATCTATCCCAAGATTCACGTCGGGAAAGCTATTGCGTTAGAAACAGAAGCACTCCATGAATTACTAGTAAATTTACAGTCTCTTGATATAGACGATGTGAAGGAAGAAATAGTTTCAGTAGCAAATAATAAATGGCAGATTCGTGAGCATACAGCCATCAAAGTACCAGTCTAAAAGAATGACCTATCAATCTTAAATTCTGAAAAGAGGGAAGAGCGTGGCAACACAATTACTACAAACAACAATTTTGAATGAACAATTCTTGAAAATTGACTATTCACAATACACTTCATCTGTCGCAGCGATTCACCGACATTTAGAAGAGTCAAAGGATGAGCTAACTGGCTGGTTAAACACTCCTTTAGAAGATAATCAGGATCTCATCAACTCAATACAGACTATTGCCAATGAGATCAAAGTAAACGCTGATGTACTAATTGTCATCGGAATTGGCGGTTCTTACCTAGGAGCAAAAGCTATTCAAGATGCATTAACACCATACTTCGGGAAGCAACCGAATGGAATTGAAGTCATCTATGCTGGTCAAAACATGAGCGGTGCTTACATCCATCAGCTCTTAAATAGTCTCGAAGACAAAGAGGTTTACATCAATGTCATTTCAAAATCCGGTTCAACAATGGAGCCTGCATTAGCCTTCCGTGTACTTCGTCAATATATGGAGGAACGCTATGGAGTAAGTGCAAGTGAGCGAATTATCGTAACAACAGATGCCGAAGCAGGCTTACTAAGAGATATCGCCATAACTCACAGCTATCGTCAGTTCGTTATTCCATCAAATATCGGTGGGAGATACTCAGTCTTAACTCCAGTAGGTCTATTACCAATTGCAGTTGCAGGTATAGATATTAAGCAACTACTTGATGGTGCTAAGGAAGCTGCCATGCTATTAAAAGAAGGAAATCTAGAGCAAAATGAAGCCTATCGATATGCAGTGATTCGTCATGCATTATATTCCCTTGGCTATAAAGTGGAGCTACTTGCTTCCTTTGAACCAGCATTAGCCAACTTCCATGACTGGTGGAAGCAATTATTTGGTGAAAGTGAAGGAAAAGACCAAAAGGGACTATTCCCTGCAACCGTAAATTACTCAACAGATTTACATGCCATTGGCCAATTCATCCAGGATGGAAGCCCGATTCTTTTTGAAACATTGCTTCATTTTCATGAGATAACAGATGATTACCAAGTTCCTTATGATGTAAGAGACGAGGATCGATTAAACTATTTAACAAATAGTAGTTTTAACTATATAAATGCAACCTCGAAACAAGGAACAGCTATAGCCCATGCAGAGGGTGGTGTGCCGGTCATCCAATTGGAGCTAGAAAAACTAGATGCCTATCACTTAGGTTACTTAATCTATTTCTTTATGAAAGCATGTGCCATGAGTGCTTATTTAATAGAAGTAAACCCATTCGACCAACCTGGTGTAGAAGCATACAAAAAGAAAATGCTTGAACTCTTAAATGCATAAAACATAAAAATGTAGACTCGAAAGGATGACTATTTAATATGAAGAAAGTCAAAAAAGCCATTATTCCTGCAGCAGGTTTAGGAACAAGATTCTTACCAGCAACAAAAGCGATGCCAAAGGAAATGCTACCAATTGTAGATCGTCCAACAATCGAATATATAGTTGAAGAAGCTATTGCTTCTGGAATTGAAGATATAATCATCGTTACAGGTAAGGGAAAACGAGCAATTGAAGACCACTTCGATCGCAATTTCGAGCTAGAAGCTAATTTAATAGAAAAAGGAAAGCTAGATTTATTAGAAAAAGTGAATCAATCATCAAAAGTTGAAATCCACTATATCCGTCAAAAAGAACCCAAAGGATTAGGCCATGCCGTATGGTGTGCACGTAATTTCATTGGGAACGAACCATTTGCAGTACTACTCGGAGACGATATTGTACAAGCAGAAACTCCTTGTACGAAACAATTAATTGATCAATATAACGAAACAGGTTCATCAGTCATTGGTGTTCAAACAGTTTCAACTGAGGAAACTCATCGTTATGGTATTATCGATCCAATTTCATCAAATGAAAGACTTTATGAAGTAAGTAACTTTGTAGAGAAACCAAAACAAGGATCAGCTCCATCAAATCTTGCAATTATGGGGCGCTATGTACTAACTCCTGAAATATTTGAATTTTTAAACCTTCAAGAAACTGGGGCAGGTGGAGAAATCCAACTAACGGATGCCATCCAAAAATTAAACGAGAGCCAAAAAGTATACGCCTATGATTTTGAAGGCAAGAGATACGATGTGGGTGAAAAAATTGGCTTTGTAAAAACTACGATTGATATGGCACTTGAAAATAAAGAAATACGTAATGAACTTTTTGAGTATTTGCAAGAAAAGATTAATGAATTAAGTATCACAATTAAATAGAGATTAAATAATAGGTGACCGCCTTCTTACCTTTATCAATGGAGGCACTCGATTAAGCTGTGGGTTGCAATAACATCTTAGATACGCCTGTTGTTATTAGTGTGATGTGAGGGAGGGGTGGATGCCAGGAGGTTTATAGTGAATCATGATTTTATTGAGTAATTATAAAACACTAAATTAAGTATCAAAACGCCTTCCTAATGTAACTCTATATTTGTTGATAGTGAAAATAGAGGTGAGGTAATATTGAGAATATCTAACGAAATATTAAAAAGTAAAATTGATACAAAAGGATATACTTTAATAGAATTGATAGCTGTACTTGTATTACTAGGGGTTATAGCATTAATAGCCATACTGAGTGTTGCGAAGCGTATAGAAAAAGCAAAAGAAGAAGTGTGTAAATCATATCGTATGGAAATAAGTCAAACATATAAATTGCAATTACAGTTTGATGACCTGGAACATAACGAAATTTCATTTAATACATATCTGTTAGAAATCGATGGTACACCTTGTCCAGAAAATGGGAAACTAGTTTACAAAGATGGGGTGATTCTTTGTAATATACACTCTGAGGTAAATGATTTTGATTATAAAGATGAGAATGATGTAATTCCTTTTTTGTAAGATATTCATAATAAACTCTGATGTGAAAATAATAGCATGTCTTGTGGGAGTGTATGTTCGTTAATTTTATATTTAGGTTTTTTAGAATTAATATTAAAAAACTAGATTGTTGAAAGATGGTTTTTGTTTATTGAAAAACTCACTAATGATTGAATTATAGTGAGGGACTGAGAATGATATGTAACTAAGCACAATATATTGTGCTATTTTAATTGAAAAATCGGATAAAAAATGCAATACCGGGATTTTTCTATATAACATAGTATCATTTTGTAAATATATAAAGATTAAACGGGTAAAAATCGAGTGTTTTAAATTTGTAAAACGTTGAATTAGCGAGGTTTTTGATAAACGAAAAAAATTGAATGGTCATTGGGAAGTCAGAATGATTAATAGATGATCACTATATGTTGTGTGAATTTTAATATAAAATCAGTAAAAAAATACAATATATGGGTTTTGTCTATATAGCATAGTATCATTTTGTTAATATATAAAGATAAAATGGCTAAAAACAGGTATTTTGAGTTTAGAAAACGTTGATTTGGCGGGGTTTTTAACACCTTAAAGTATGGAAAAATATTGAATGGAGTTAAGGGACTGACTATCGTGGTTAGATTGAACGCTAGAAACCTTGTGGGATAAGGGTTTAATGCGTTTTTAGTGAGATTTTTAGATTGATTGAATGATATATATAATACGAAGAAACTCGGTTTAGAGTGGTAAATGCAAAAATATCTATTTCGTATTTGTTTGTTAGATTGAATAGATATTACGAGGTGAGTATCAGAAGTAGATAACAATTTTAGTGGTTTAGTAGTTGGTTGGAGGTAAATCTTCTAATTAAGTCCTAATCTACTAAAGAACATATTTTAAGGAGTGTAGATAGATGTATATGAAGGTCAAAAGATTGATAGATATTATTCTTTCTTTAATAGGACTTATTGTCTTATCACCCATTTTTTTAATTCTAATAATTGCTATCAAGATTGATTCAAGAGGCCCCGTTTTGTTTAAGCAAAAACGTATAGGAATCAACAAGTCTCATTTCAATATATTGAAATTTCGTACCATGAGAATAGATACGCCGAAGGACACTCCAACTCACTTATTAGGTAACCCAGAACAATACATTACTAAAATGGGTAAGTTTTTAAGAAAGACTTCTCTTGATGAACTACCTCAAATTTGGAATATCTTTGTTGGACAAATGAGTATTATTGGTCCAAGACCTGCATTGTGGAATCAGTACGATCTTATTGCTGAACGAGATAAATATGGTGCTAATGATGTTCCACCTGGATTGACTGGATGGGCTCAGATTAATGGTAGGGATGAGCTTCCTATTGAGATTAAGGCTAAGTTGGATGGAGAGTATGTTGAAAGAATTAGCCTTTGGATGGATATAAAGTGCTTCTTTGGGACCATCGTAAGTGTTGTGAAGAGTGATGGTGTTGTTGAAGGTGGAACTGGTGCTAAAAAAGAGGTTGCTAGTAGTAAGGAGAGCATTTCTAAATGAAAAAGATACTTATAACAGGAAAAAGCAGTTATGTTGGTGTAAGCATGTTGAAATGGCTTGAAAATTATCCTGATAAATATTCGATAAATTCTATTAGTTTAAGGAACAACTCATGGAAAGAAATGGACTTCTCAGAGTATGATGTTGTATTTCATGTAGCAGGGATAGCACACGTCTCATCGGATCCAAAAATGGAAGACCTGTATTATAAAGTGAATCGAGATCTTACAAGAGAAACTGCTAATAAGGCTAAAGCTGATGGTGTTAAGCAATTTATTTTTATGAGCAGCATTATTGTGTATGGGGATAGCAGTAGTGATAGAAGGGTTATTGATAAAAATACAGTACCTAAACCGAGTAACTTTTATGGAAATAGCAAGCTAAAGGCAGAAGATGACATTAAGCCTTTAGAAAGTGATACTTTCAAAGTAGTTATTATTAGGCCACCAATGATTTATGGAAGAAGATCTAAAGGCAATTATCCAAAGTTGGCAAAAGCGGCTCAATTACTACCTATTTTTCCTGATATTGAAAATCAGCGAAGTATGCTTCATATTGATAATCTTTGTGAGTTTATTAAATTAATGATTGATAATGAAGAAAGTGGTTTGTTCTGCCCTCAAAATATAGAGTATGTGAATACAAGTGAAATGGTTAAAATTATAGCAGAAGTACACGGTAAAAAAATATTGGTGACAAAAATATTTAACGGTCTATTGAGGTTAATAGGTACGAAAGTAGGGTTGATTAATAAAGTATTTGGTGATTTGGTTTATAGTAAGTCAATGAGTGATTACGATAGGGGAAATTATAGGATTAGGGACTTAAGAGAATCAATTTTAGTTACTGAGGGGGCTGAGCAATTTGACAGAAAGAAAATATAGCGTGCTAATGTCAATATATTACAAGGAAAACCCAATATATTTTAGAACAAGTATTGAAAGTATGTTATCCCAGACATTAAAGCCTGATGAAATTGTTATTGTGAAGGATGGAAAACTAACTGAAGAATTAGATAAAGTTATAGATTATTATGTTTTAAGAGAACCCAATTTATTTAAAATTATTCCTTTAGAAAATAACATAGGTCTAGGGTTAGCACTTAATAAAGGATTAGAAAAGTGTAGAAATGAATTAGTTGCTAGAATGGATACAGATGATATTTCGTTAGAAAACCGTTGTGAGTTACAGGTTAATGAATTTATGAAAAATAGTGAGTTATGTATCTGTGGTACTATGATAGATGAGTTTTATGATGAATCAGAAAATATTGTAAGTTCTAGAATAGTTCCAACAAAACATGAGGATATTGTGAAATTTTCAAGGCGTAGAAGTCCTTTCAATCATCCAACCGTTATGTATAAAAAATCTGAAGTACTAAAGTATGGTGGATATCATGATGTTAAGAGGAAAGAGGATATAGATCTTTTTGGAAGGATGTTAAATCACGGATGTATAGCTATGAACATAGAACAATCCCTTTTATTATTTAGATCAAATGAAGATAACTTTAAGCGAAGAAAGAGTTGGGATAACTGTAAAAGTTATATTGCTGTTATCTATGATTTTTGGAAAAAAGGGTATTCTGGAACTTATGATTTAATAGTTGTCATTATAGGACAGTTTCTAATGTTTTTTTCCCCCATATGGGTATTGAAGTTACTTTCAAATAACCTCCTAAGAAAGAAAGTAGAAAGGAATTAATAGCTATGGAGCCAGTTCGAATTTTACAATTTGGAATGTCACCTAATCCAGGTGGAGTTGAAAGTTTTATAATGAATTATTACAGGAATATCGATCGTGATAAGGTACAATTTGACTTTGTGAAAATGTATAATCAAATCGCATATGAGGAAGAAATCGAGTCCTTAGGAGGTAAAATTCACAATATAAGTTTCTTTAAGAACCATCCAATAAGAAATTATTATGATATAAGGAAACTAATAAAAAAGCAGAATTACAAAATAGTTCATGTTAATATGCTATCGGCAGCATATATTATTCCGCTTATTGCTGCAAAAAAAAGTGGTGTTAACTATATAATTGCTCATTCGCATAATTCCTCAACTTCTCCAGGCTTAGTACGAAATTTGCTTAACTTCTTAAATAAGTCAAAGTTACAAAGAAATGCTAACCACTTTTTTGCATGCTCAACACTTGCAGGAAACTGGATGTTTGGAAATGCTAGTAAACAAGGTATAAATATAATTAATAACGCTATTGATGTATCACAATATAAATATGATTCTAGTATTAGAGCTAAATTGAAAAAAGAATTAAATTTGGAAGGTAAATTTGTTATTGGACATGTTGGGCGGTTTCAATATCAAAAAAACCATGAATTTTTAATTGATATATTTAGTGAAGTTCATAAAAGGGATTCCAATGCATTTTTACTGCTTGTGGGTGACGGAGAATTAATGGAAAATATGAAGAAAAAAGTCAATTTATTAGGAATTTCTGACGCAGTAAAATTCCTTGGGAAACGCTCAGATGTTAATGAGTTGATGAATTGTATGGATATATTTTTATTACCTTCACATTATGAAGGTCTACCAGTTGTAGCTGTTGAAGCTCAGACTTCGGGATTAAGATGTATTCTATCTGATGTTATAACTACTGAAACTAATATATCGGGTCAAGTTGAATTTATGAGCTTAAAGTTGTCAGCTCAAGAATGGGCAGAACAAATTTTGTCTAATCAATTTAAGAATGATAGAGAAAATGCTTATAAAAAAACTATAAATGCAGTTTATGATATTAAGAGTTCAGCAAAAAGTCTAGAGGATTTTTATCTTAGCTTTGAATAAGGGATATACAATAATCAATTGACCATGTATTTGAGATAAAATAAAAATGAGGTGTAAATTTGAAAGTTCTTCACATTACATCACTTGATAATAGGAAATCGAATGGAATTTCCGTTGTTGTACCAGAACATGTGAAAAATCAGAGTGAAATCGATGAAGTTGCTATGCTCAATTGTTCAAATATACAATTGCAAATCCCTGAAGATGAAATTAATTACAAGGTTTTTACCAATAAAGATTGTCCAGATGGAAATTTAACAAAACTACCTAAACCTTTTAATAGACCAGATATTGTTATTTTTCATGGTGTATATTATATATATTACTGCAAAGTTTTTAAATATCTTATTAAAAATAGTATTCCATATGTTATAGTTCCGCACTCTAGTTTGACTTCTTTTGCTCAACGAAAAAAACGTATGAAGAAACTGATAGGTAATTATATACTTTTTAATAAGTTTATAAAGAATGCTAATGCTATACAGTATCTTACGATAGAGGAACAGCGAATGTCTTCAACTTGGAAGAAAGGTTCATTTGTTTGTGGTAATGGAATGACTTTACTCTCTAACTCACTTAAAAAGGTATTCCCGGAGAAGGATGACTTTCACCTTGTTTTTGTAAGTAGACTAGATCCTTATCAAAAAGGGCTTGATATTCTACTGGAAGCATGTAATTCTATTTCTAATTTGATGCGTGAGAAAAATATAAGTCTAACAATTTATGGGCCTGATGATTGTGGTGGTGAAAAAATAGTTAAAGACTTAGTCGTTAATTATCAGATAGACGATTTAGTAACAATAGCTGGTCCAGTATATGGTGCTGAAAAACATAAAATACTAACTGAAGCTGATGTTTTCGTATTAACATCAAGATTTGAAGGACAACCACTTGCTGTAATGGAAGCACTGGCTATAGGATTACCCGTTCTTTTAACACCAGGGACAAATATAGCAGACGATGTTGTGGAAAATAATTGTGGCTGGAAAGCTGAGTTATCGGTGGATAGTATAGCAGAGAAGATAATAGAAGCATATAATAGCAGACATTTATTAACACAACTCTCAACAAATGCTATTAACTACTCAAAAACAACTTTTTCATGGGATATTATAGCTCAAAAAACAATAGGGCATTATAAGGAACTGATAGAGAAATGATTAAGAAAAATTATATAATATTAGATAGACATATGGAAATCTAGAATCAAATACAATACTATTTTGGAGGGTATTAAGAAAAATCATAATTGCATATTATATATAATGTGCAACATTTGGCGGGGATTGTATGTGGTTACATTACTTTTTGATAGTTTATATATTAGTACTAGGGTTAACTTTGGGTTTGGGAAGACAGATAAAACAAAAAAATATCGTATATTTAACACTAACGTTTGGATTATTTACACTTTTAGCTGCTCTAAGATCAAGTATTGTGGGAAATGATACTGATGTATATATAAGCCTTTTTAATAGTATTTCATTGACTGGTGATGTATCAAACTTTTTCTGGAGATATGAAAAGGGCTATCTTTATTTAAATAAATTGCTTAGTCTAATAACAACTAATCCACAAATAATAATTATTATTTCAAGTATAATTATAATGTATGGATCAGCAAGGTATATATATAAATATTCCCAAATCCCTTGGTTAAGTGTTTTTTTGTTTTTTACATTAGGATATTATGGAATGTCGATGAATACTATTAGACTTAATATTGCCATTGTTATTGTCTTACTCTCGTATGATTTTCTTAGAGAAAGAAGGCTTGTTAAGTTTGTTATAACAGTGATTCTTGCATCACTTTTCCACAGAACAGCAATAGTATTTTTATTGGCTTGGCCAATTACAAAATTAAAGTTTAATTTTAAAACAGCCTGTATTTTAATACTTTTAAGTATGGGATTATTTATTTCATTTCCAATAATTTTACAAGTAGCACTAAATATTTTTCCTACTTATCAGTACTATGTAGGTTCAGATTATTTAAATGGTGAAATAAGATTAGCAAGTGTAATGAATTTGCTAGTTGGTTTGAGTATTGTGTTGTTAGGTATTTTTACAAATTTCCATAAGGAAAGTGAAGCGAAAAATCCGTTTAATATTGGGCGATTTGAAAAAATAAATGATGGAAAAATAATGCTGCTACTGCTGGTTTCTGGTGTGTTAGTTACTTTCATATCATTTAACTTTAACCTTCTCGATAGAGTTGGTGATTTCTTTCTTGTTTTTTCATGCGTTTATTTACCTAATGCGATAAATAAAATTTACGATGGCAAATTAAAAGTTTTAATTATTTTTGTTGTTGTTATTTTATTTATTCTTTATTCCACAACAATCCAGATATTACGCCCAGAATGGAATACAATATATCCCTATGAATTTTTCTGGTCCACTAATATTAATTAATTTAATTGAAATAATAAACTGCATGTTTTTGTCTTTTTACTAGCTATTAGTAATTGCCCTTTTTTAAAATAGTCAACGAGAAAGTAGTAACGGAGGTTTCCGCAATACTTATCAATAGGTAAAAGCTTTAATTGATACTATGAACCCAAATAAATTCTTACAAGACTAAATAATTTAGAGACTTACTAGACTGGAAAATCAGTTGAATGTAAGCACTAAATATATAAACGAGGAGATTTATCATGAGAGTGTTACATGTAGTTGGAAGTATGAACAGAGGCGGTATAGAATCCTTTCTAATGAACGTATATAGAAATATAGAAAGGTCAAAGTTACAGTTTGATTTTGCAGTTCATACAAAAGATAAATGTGCTTTTGATGATGAAATAGAAGCATTAGGTGGAAAAATCTATCGAATAACCCCTAGGAATAAGAGTATTATTCAGAATAATAAAGACTGGGATAATCTTTTTAAAACTCATTCAGATATTAACGTTGTTCATCAACATGTATCATCGCTTACTTATGTTAGCCCTTTAAGGATTGCTAAGAAGAATGGTGTGCAAAATTGTATTGTTCATTCACATAATATTCAGGCAGAGAGTAGGCTTCATTATGTATTTCACTTATTGAATAGTAGGTATATAGATAAATATGCTAATTATTATTTTGCATGTTCAAATAACGCAGCAAAATGGTTATATGGCAAATCAAAAGTGAAAAGTAATAATATTCAACTAGTTAAAAATGCTATTAATATTGAAAATTTTTTATTTCAAAATGATAAGAGATGCGATTTCAGAAGCAATCTTTCCTTAAATGAAGGTGAAATTGTTATTGGACATGTAGGTCGGTTCTCCGAACAGAAAAATCATAAGTTTCTTATCGATATATTTGAAAAAATTTCAGAAAAAGTAAAAAATGCGAAGTTACTATTAGTTGGAATTGGATCTTTAGAAAAGGATATTAAGTATTACGTAAAAGAAAAAAAACTTGACAGTAATGTTATGTTTTTAGGTAATAGATCAGATGTAGCTAATATAATGCAAGCTATGGATATCTTTTTATTACCTTCATTGCATGAAGGCTTGCCGTTAGTTTTGGTGGAGGCACAAGCTTCAGGGCTAATGTGTTTTGTTTCTAGTGAGGCTGTATCTAATGAAGCAAAAATTACTGAAACATATAAGTCAATTTCATTAGAAAAAAACGCCGAGCATTGGTCAAATGAAATAATAAAATCCTTATATTATAAAAGAAAAGATACAAGTGTTTTTGTTAGAAAGGCAGGTTATGAAATAAAAAATGAGGCTTTAAATCTACAAAATTTTTATTTGAATTTGTAATCAACAAATGAAATTTTTTTATAATAAAATATTCACAATCTAAAGTATGAAAAAATGATTATTTTTTATAGTAACAGGATTCGAATTAAATTTAGAAGTTGGGAGATTAAGATATGAAGAAGATTACCATCTTAGATACTTCGGTAGGAACTTTAAACATGGGTGATGAGATAATTGTAGATTCAGTAAATAGAGAGTTAAAAAAATTGTTTAAAGAGAGAACCATGTATATAAAACTACCGACACATGAAAGAATCAGTAGATACAGTCATCGTATAATAAATGATAGCAATTTTTCTTTTGTGGCTGGTACTAATTTGCTATCATCCAAACATAATTTGATTAGAGGAAACCAATGGAGAATAAATCTTTTAGACGCCAATAAGTTTAAAAATGTTATTTTAATGGGAGTTGGTTGGAATAATTACCAGGACAACCCAAATTTTTACACTAATTTAGTTTATAAAAAGGCTTTAACAGAGGATTATTTCCATTCAGTAAGGGATAGTTATACAAAAGAGAAATTGAAGTCAATTGGCATAACAAATGTCCATAATACGGGATGTCCAACTATGTGGGAATTGACTAAGGAACATTGTAGTGGCATACCAAAAAAGAAGGCTGAAAGTGTAGTTTTTACCTTAACAGACTATAATAAAAATCCTGAAAAGGATAGCAAAATGATTGAAATATTAAATAAAAACTACAATAAAGTATACTTTTGGATCCAAGGATCAGAGGATTATGAATATGTAAATAGCTTATCAAACTCTGTTATTTTTGTTAATCCTACTTTAAGAAGTTACGATGATTTATTAGAATCAGATGAAGACTTAGATTATGTAGGGACAAGATTGCATGCAGGTATCAGAGCCATGCAGAAAAAGAGAAGAAGTATAATAATTGGAATTGATAATAGAGCTTTGGAGAAACAAAAAGATTTCAGTATAAATGTATTGGAAAGAGATGATATTTCAAATCTAGAGGTGCTTATAAATAATGATATATTAACTGATATTAATTTAAATATGGATTCTATAAATGCATGGAGAGAACAATTTTTTACTCATGAATCCTTAGTATAAATTACTTTTATTATTGACATAAATATTGTAATTCCTAATTGTATATAGATATTTGTATATTAATATAAATATGATTAAAACCATTAATTTAGTAAGGTTGTTGTTTAGAAAAAATGAACATATATAAAAAGTTGATTAATAATTCACTTATTTTTGCTGTAGGAAACTTGGGATCGAAATTAATTGTAATATTTTTAGTTCCTCTTTACACATATAATTTAACAACTAGTGAATTTGGTATGGTAGATTTATTGACAGCAACCATTAGCCTATTGTTGCCAATCTTCACACTTAGTGTATCTGATGCTGTATTAAGATTTGTAATGGATAAAAATTACGATAAGCAAGCTGTATTAATTAATTCATTGGTTGTAATATTTATTGGTTTTATCTTATTAATTACAATTTATCCTATTTTAATAATTATAATTCCCTTTCACGATTATATTTTATATTTTTACATTTTAATGTTATCTCAGTCCATTTTCGTTACCTCAACTCAATTTATTAGGGCTAAGGGAATGTCTAAATTATTTGCTGTAAGTGGTATCGTAAATGCATTAATATTGTTAATTTGCAATATATTGTTTTTAGTAATTTTAAATATGGGTATTATTGGTTACTTGGTATCTCTTATTGTCGCATTTACACTAAGTAGCTTTTTTGTGTGCTTTGCGGGTCAAGTTAAACGGGACTTGGATTTTAAAAAGGTTAATATCAAATTATTAAAAGAAATGTTGCAATATAGTATACCTTTAATGCCAAATGCAATAATGTGGTGGGTTATGGGGTTATCAGATAGGTATATTGTCACGTATTTCTTAGGAGCAAGTGCAAATGGACTTTATGCTGTTGCTAATAAGGTGCCAAGCCTATTGAGTATGGCTAATGGAATATTTTTTCAAGCATGGCAGATGTCTGCTATAGAAGAAGCTGAATCAAAGGATAAATCAAAATTCTTTACGAATGTTTTTAATGTTTTTTCTATATTTATGTTAGTTTTAACTTCTTTTATTTTAGTACATCTAAAGTTTGTTATGGGATTTTTTGTGAGTGGTGATTTTTACCTGTCATGGCAGTATGTACCTTTCTTATTACTAGGGGTAGTATTTTCAAGTTTTTCTGGATTTTTAGGTACAAATTATATTGCTGCAAAAAAAACATCTGGTGTATTTAAAACGTCAGTTATTGGGGCAATTATAAATATAGTTATAAATTTAACATTGATTCCTATAATTGGTATAAACGGTGCTGCGATTGGAACAATGCTTAGTTTTGCTATAATTTGGTTATTGAGAATTAACGATACTAAGGAATTTGTAAGCATAAAATTAAATATAAGCAAATTATTGTTAACTTTATCTACTATTATAACTCAAATCTTTGTATTATATATGAACTGTAAATTTGAGTATCTTATCCAAATGTGTCTATTTTTCTTAATAATATTAATTAATTTCAATGAATTTAAACTAATTACACAAAAGGTAAAAATAGTTGTAAAGAAAAGGTTTTAGAGTTGAGATTAATTAAGTTATTGTTTATCTTGCAATTTAAAATTTAAAGTGTTTCGGTTGTGGAAATTAAGCGAGGAGGCTATTTTATGTCTATCTTAATAACTGGTGGAGCAGGATACATTGGTTCTCATACAGTAAGATATTTTTTAGAGCAGAATGAAGATGTTGTTGTTATAGACAACTTGCAGAGTGGTCATAGAAACGCAGTTAATATAGAGCACTTTTATGAAAATGATATTAGGGACCAAGAGGCTTTAGATAGAATATTTAAAAGACATGATATTGAAGCAGTTATACATTTTGCAGCCAACTCTTTAGTTGGCGAGAGCATGAAAAAACCTTTTGAATATTACCATAACAATGTATATGGCATGATGTGTCTTTTAAATGTAATGAAGGATAACAATGTTAATAAAATTGTATTTTCTTCAACAGCAGCAACTTATGGTGAACCCATGAATATTCCTATACAAGAAGAGGATGAAACTAATCCAACTAACACCTATGGTGAAACTAAACTTGCAATGGAAAAGATGATGAAATGGTTTGAGCAAGGTTATGATATTAAGTATGTATCTCTGAGATACTTTAATGCTGCTGGAGCCCACCGTAGCGGAGCGATAGGAGAAGACCATAATCCAGAAACACATCTTATTCCTTTAATTTTGCAGGTTCCATTGGGCAAACGAGATAGGATTTATATGTTTGGTGATGACTACTCTACAATAGATGGTACTTGTGTAAGGGATTATATTCATGTAATGGATCTAGCATCAGCTCATTATTTGTCATTGGAATATTTAAGAAGCAATCACTCTAGTAATATTTTTAATTTAGGAAATGGAAACGGATATTCAGTTAAAGAAGTGATTGATGTAGCAAGAAAGGTAACTAACCATACGATTCCAGCAGAAGTAAAAGAAAGAAGAGCGGGAGATCCAGCCGTTTTAATTGCTTCATCAGAAAAGGCTAAAAATGTTATAGGTTGGAGTCCGAAATTTGACTCTTTAGAGAAAATCATTGCTGATGCCTGGAACTGGCATGTTAATAATCCAGAGGGATATACTCAAAAATTTTCAAAGGAGAGTGTAAGAGGTGCAAGTACGTAAAGCGATTATACCAGCGGCAGGACTTGGGACCGATTCCTACCAGCAACAAAAGCGCAACCAAAGGAAATGTTACCAATTGTGGACAAGCCTACACTTCAATATATTATTGAAGAAGCGGTGGAATCAGGTATTGAAGAAATCCTAATTATTACTGGTAGAAACAAAAAGAGTATTGATGACCATTTTGATAAATCTGTAGAACTAGAATTTGAGTTAGAGGTAAAAGGTAAGTATGAGTTATTGGAAGAAGTGAGGAAAATATCTGATTTGGTAAACATTCATTTTATCCGTCAGAAAGAACCTAAAGGATTAGGGCATGCAATTTATTGTGCTAAAAGCTTTATAGGAAATGAACCGTTTGCTGTTATGCTGGGTGATGATATTGTTGGAAATGATAAACCTTGTTTACAACAAATGACGGAAATGTATGAAAAATATAAGACTACTATTTTAGGAGTTCAAGAGATCCCACAAGCAGATGTTAGTAAATATGGTGTAGTTTATGGAAAGCAAATCGAGGATTCAGTATACAAGGTTAACGGATTAGTAGAAAAACCAGCAGTAGAAGAAGCTCCATCTAATCTAGCCATACTTGGTAGATATGTAATTACCCCTGTTATTTTTGACATCTTAGAACAGACTGAGCCAGGAAAAGGTGGAGAAATTCAACTCACGGATGCCTTAAAGGTGTTGGCACAGAAAGAAGCAATGTATGCCTATACCTTTGAAGGTAGAAGGTATGACGTAGGTGATAAGCAAGAATTCTTGCAAGCAACAGTCGAATTTGCTCTTCGAAGAGAAGATTTACGTAAAGAGTTTTTAAACTATCTAGTAAAAACTATTGAAAAAGAAACAAAGGAAGAAAGAATAGAAGAAACTATTGGTGTATAATTGCAGATAGATATATAAATAGGGAATTTAGTGAAGCGGTTCTTAAAGTCATTCGAAAAGCAACTCAAGAAAATGCATTTATAGATTTACTGGAAGAGGATATAAAAGATTGTATTGACCTAATCATTACACTCCAGCTAATGCAGTATGAGCCAGTGGAAGAAATCGTCCATGAGTATAGATTACATGCTGTGTATGCTTTAAGTAGTCACGCAATCCTCTATACTAAAAATACAAGGATGCTGACACAGCTTGAAGAAATATATCAAATCGATCACTATGTAAAGAACTTGTCTTATGAACAGAAAGCCGAATTGAATGAAAAAGTGAGCAAGCTGTATTTAGAGAATTGATAGTAATTTCTCCACCATATTTGAATGATTGTCAAAAGTAGGGAGTACTTGAATTCAGACAGCAGCTGCTAGTAGAGTTGGATTTTATATAATCATCGGAGTTTATATCGCACTCAAGTGTTTTAATATAAAAGAATAATAATTATATATTCATAAAATTTGAAATAAATAGTTGACGATTATCTTTGAATATATTATTCTATAGAAGGTATATCTTTTGTCAGATGCTAAATAACTAATTTAATTTAGAATCTTGATAAAAGGAAAACATCTTTCGATTTCGAAAGGTGTTTTTTTCTTGTTATGGCTTTTTACTTAGCAAGTTCTTACTCTGCTAATTTTTGCTATGACCAGATATGTTTATAGTTACGTAAACTATCTACATTAGAAAATAAAATGACAAAAAGGCTCATCTCCGAATTAAAGTGTACCCTTTGTAAAGGACATTTTTAAAAAGACTCTGGGGAATTAGGCAACTTGAAGAAGATGATGACTGTATTGTGCAGGCGTCATCTT
>NZ_QJTJ01000031.1 GCF_003217295.1 Ureibacillus chungkukjangi | reverse complement strand
CGCATTATCAAGACAAAAATGAATACTCAGATGAAGGCTGGCAAGCTTGTGTATTTTTCTTTGCATTCTTCTGCACTTTTATCTTGCAAAACACAGGTGTTAAGCCTTTCTAAACAAATTGTTAATGAATTAGGCGGTAGTTTAACGGTAACCAGCATAAAGGATGTAGGAAGTACATTTAAAATTAAACTCAAAATTAACTAAGTTTTAATCATTTTTTTTTTATTCCCCAACATATACAATGCCTCTCATTTTAAGGGTAAATCTTGAATGCATCTTACGCATTTTAGATTTGTCCTTTTTTCTTATTCTTTTATGACATGCCGTGGAGACAAGCTATTCTATCTATAATCATTTATAAACTTAACATCGCTATTATGACAATAACATTCGCTGAACAATCCGCTGCTGGAACACAAAATGTTTCTGCAGCTGCAGAAGAACAATTAACCTCGATGGAGGAAATTCAGCCTCTTCTTTATCTCTATCTCAAATGGCAGAAGAATTACAAATCACAAATTGGAAGATTTAAAATATATAATTAGCCCCAAAAATTTATAGGTAAATTAATTAGCAATTTAGGGTTAGTATCTGAATAATAGGAACTGCTTCCTATTATTTAGATACATTACCTAGAAAAACTTAGGAAACATAGATAAGAAAATAGGAACGTATGGTGATGTTTATATGAAAATTGGTAAAGAGAGTACAGATATATTTAGCTACAATAGTCCACTAATCTAAAAGAGGGGAGGAATAGAATATATGGGGCAATCGATTACTTCTAAAGGGAAAAATACAAAAGAAGCATTAGACTTAGCGTTATCCCTGTTAGGTAAACAATTAACTGAAGTAGAAGTAGAAATCATTGAAAACGGGGAAAAAGGTTTTTTAGGTATTAAAACTAAGCCGGCTGTAGTAAAAGTTAAGGTGAAAGAATCAAATCTTCCAAATGAAGATGAGCCTAAATCAATCGAAGATTTTATTTCAACAATTGAAATTGATAATTATCAACAATCTACCCCTTTTAAAAATTCGCAAGAGCGTCTTAAACATGAAGATTTAAGTGGTAAAGCCTGGGTGAGGGATGGGAAAATTTTTTGTCAAGATGCTAAAGATAAGTATCCATTAATTAAACCATCAGAAGGAGTTCGAATTTATAAAAATGGAAAGTTAATTACCTCAACTGAAGTAATATGTGAAGCGGATGGAATTGAAGTTGAGCTTGTAAATGAAGATGTGTTACCTATATGGGAAGTTAAAATAAGTGCTGACAAATTGCAGGCATTTTTAGAAATAAAATCAGGTGTCTCAATTAGTCGTACATTAAAAGGTCAAGAACCTGAGCCACTAATTCACATTAAAACGATTGAAGTTCGTAAACCTCTCTATATTGAACCAAATGATGTGATTCGTAAATTAGAAGAACTAGGGATTGTTTATGGAATAGACTATTTGGCAATTAATTCCTCCTGTTCTTCTAGTGAGGATGGGACTTTCCTTATAGCAGAAGGTACTTCTCCAACAAAAGGAAAAGATGGTTACTTTCAACTTTATAATAATTTCGAAGTAAAAAAACAGTTGAAAGAAAGAAAAGATGGTTCAATAGATTTTAGAGATTTTAGAGAGTTTCCATCAGTTAATTTTGGCCAAATAATTGGTGAGGTCATTCCACCCGAAGAAGGGAAAGCTGGAATGAGTGTACTGGGTGAATTTATTGAACCTATGAAAGTAAATCCTCTTAAAATTAAGGCAGGAACAGGTGTCCTTCTTGTAGATGATTTAAAGGTGGTTTCAACAGAGTCCGGGTATCCAGAAGTCAAGATTAGTGGCCAATTAGCAACCGTTACTGTTATTCCAAAATTAGTACTCTATCAAGATGTAACTATTGAAACAGGTAATGTGAATTACTTAGGTGCAGTAGATATAAAGGCATCGGTTCAAGATGGTATGAAAGTAGAAGCAAAAGGAAATATCCTAATAGATGGAAATATTTATAGAGCGAAAGTATTGTCTGGTAAATCTGTTATTGCTAACAAGAATGTAATTGCAAGTCAATTAACAGCGGGTGATGGAAGTCTTATCAAACTAGAACTCTCAAATATATTAATGCGACTATCTGATGCACTATATAACATGAATGCAGCAATTACCCAATTAACTCAAGTATCAGCATTCAAAGTAAATTCACTTAAAGTGACCGGTCTTGCACCTCTAGTAAAGATTCTTTGTGATAGTAAATTTAAAGATATACCACTCCTTGTAAATGAGTATGTGAAAAAAGTTAGAGAACATGCAGAGCTAGATATCGAATGGAGAGAATTTGCAGAAAAGCTATATAGAGAGTTTACAAATCTTCATATTTCAACATTGAAAAGTGAAGAAGATATTGAAAATATCGCAAATCAAGCAAAAGATCTCTATTTATCCGTTGAAAGTGAAAACAAAGAGGATCTTCCTTTTATTAAGGCAGATTTTGTACAAAATAGTGAAATCTATTCAAACCGCGATATATTGATAACGGGTCAAGGAGTATATAGTTCAAATCTTTTTGCTAAAAGGAATATTATCGTAAAAGGATTTGTACGGGGTGGAGAAATCTACGGAAAAGATAGTGTAACGATAGGTGAAGTTGGTTACAAAACAGGATCCTATCTAAAAATTGCTGTTTCGAAAAAAGGATGTATTAAAATAAAAAATGCATCAGAAAATACTACAATTCAAGTTGGAGGACAATCTCATATTTTATTTAATAAAGCTAAAAATATCTATGCTAAATTAGATGAGCAAGGTATCTTGGTGGTATCAAAGGAGGAATTGAATGTTTAATTTTACTTTACAAAATGAGCCTGGTAGGTTGATTGTTAATTTAGAAGGAGATTTAGATATTGAAGCGACAGAAATAATTGAAGAAGAGCTAATAGTTAAAATACAGAATAGTTCTGGGAAGTAGAGCTAAACTTTCAAAATATAGACTTTGTGGATTCATCTGGAATTGGCTTACTTATTTCAATTATCACAAACTTAAAAGAAAATGATAGAAACCCTACTATTACGAATATAAGTGACGATGTAAAAACGGTATTTACATTATTGCAATTAGATGAAATCTTAGGTAAAGACGTTATTTCACTATAACAAAAATCTAAAGCATGGCTTTGCTATGCCTTTTTGAATTTATCTAAGAAGGATATTCATATTGAAATCGGTGATTAAGAGAAATATTCTTAAATCAATGAGTAATTAGTTATAATAAAAACTATTAAAAAGCCTTTTAAATGGTTTAATAATCACAAATGGGGAAATTAGTAAAATGGGTATTATGGAGGTGTGTAAATGAGGCTAAATATACAATTTCGTGAAATCGAAAATTTATTAATAGGTTATATTGAAGGTGAAATCGATATAAATACAGCGCCAATATTAAAAGATGAATTTGAATTGATTGTTTTGTCAGACGGCATGAAAATAGAACTAGATTTGTCGAAAGTAGCTTATATGGATAGTAGTGGTCTTGGAGTAATTGTTGCATTTTATAAGAAAGTAATTAGAGAGAAAGTTGATTTGAAGTTGTTACTATCTGAACGAATGATGAGAATATTTAAAATTACGGGTCTTTGTGAATTTATGGATATTGAAAAGAAAAGATCAAACTAATGTAAGGTTAGAATTATTAACGCAGATTAAAAACTGCCTCAACGTGATATTAAGTTGAGGTAGTTCTTTTTTCACCGCTAAAAACTTGTAAATAGCTTGTTAATTTATAAGTTTTAATTGAAAATCTTGATTAGACAATTAATTTCAAAGTTAGCTCGAAATAAAAAAATACGCGCACTTTACTTTCACTTATTATACCTGTGTGGGTATGTTATTGAGGTTAAAACCCTATTATTTTTTTAAAATTATATATACCTATATGGGTATTTGTTGTAGAATGTACAAGGAGGCTAAAGAATGAATAATGATAGATTATTAGATACAAAGTGACTTGCTTGCCCGATGCCAATCGTAAAAACAAAAATAAGCTATTTATGAATTACAATCAGGTAAAGTGTTAGAAGTTCATATAACAGATAAAGGGGCAAAAGCTAACTTGACAGCTTGGTCAAACTCTACTGGGAATGAGTTATTAAAATACGAAGAAGACAATAATGTTTTAAAATTTTGGATTAAAAAAAAGGTTAATAGATTAAAAAAACATACCCTTCTGGGTAATTTGAGAAGAAGGAGAGATTATATGTCTGAAAAGAAAAGAACAACAATCGTTTTATTTAGTGGAGACTATGACAAAGCAATGGCGGCTTATATTATTGCAAACGGAGCGGCGGCTTACGATCATGAAGTGACAATTTTCCATACCTTTTGGGGGTTAAATGCATTACGAAAAGAGGAGCCATTGACATTGAATAAAGGATTCCTTGAAAAAATGTTTGCAAAAATGATGCCACGTGGTGCAGATAAAATGGGCTTATCAAAAATGAACTTTGCTGGGATGGGGCCAAAGATGATTAAACAGGTAATGAAAAAGCACAATGCCATGACTTTGCCGCAATTAATTGAGATGGCTCAAGAACAGGAAGTAAAGCTTATTGCATGTACAATGACAATGGATCTTTTAGGTCTTCATCAAGAAGAACTATTAAATGGAGTTGAATATGCAGGTGTAGCCGCTTATCTAGCTGAAGCAGGAAACGGAAATGTGAATTTATTTATTTGAAAAAATTTTCCTAGACATCAATACGACTAATTAAATGCTTTTTTGGGGAAAGAGAATAGGCTTGGTCTTCATATATTTTTTAAACTTTTTAATACCCTGTGTGGTATAACGTGAAGAAATTTGATCATAAAATCAGATGAGCAATTAACTGCAAAAGCCAATTGTACGAACAAAAAACAATCAATACACCGGAATCAAAGAAAATTATAGATGTATAAGAAATAGATAAATGTAGGTTAGTAACAATAACTACTTAGTCAGCTATAGTAGTCCATATAGTGTTAGAATATAAGGACGAGGTAAAAGTGTTATAGTTCTTCATTAAAAAGTGTAAAAATGAGTTGCTATTCGACACATTTTTTTAACAAAACAACAGTTGGATTTTGAGTTTTGTTAAGTTAGAATTAATAAAAAAATCCACACAACTTAAATAAAGGGAGTAGAGGACTTCCAGATGAGTAGTGTATTAAAGGTATCTAAATTATAAGCTTGACCCAAAATTGTAGAACTTTTTAAAGAATTTTTGAGAAGAGAAATTAGAGTTATAATAATCTGTAGCTTATGAAATGTTAATTCAAGAAGGATTGATGTACTTCTTTTAGGGTATCTGAATCAAAGTACGTTACTTTCACAGCTTGCATAGAATATTTTGATAACTGTGAAGGGACTGAAGAAAATGTATTATCCTTATATGTATGTACATCAAAATCCTTACTATAGAAATATGCCGATGTATCATAATAGAATGATGTATCCGACTTATCCTAATATGGTTGAACCTACACATCATATTAACTCAAACTTTGCTTCCAATGGGAATGGGGGAAGAATGCTAAAAGATCAAGGGCCTAATCCATTTGTCATTAATATTAATGAAGCTACGAAACAAAATAATACGTATCGTACAGCTATATGGACTGGGCAACATTTACAGGTCACATTAATGAGTCTAAATCCTGGAGAAGATATCGGATTGGAAATGCATCCAGATGTGGATCAATTCTTACGGATTGAACAGGGGCAGGGAATTACTCAAATGGGTAGAGGTAGGGATAATTTGAGCTTTAAAAGAAATGTAGAAGATGATTCGGCAATCTTTATACCTGCTGGTACATGGCACAATTTAACAAATACAGGGAATATTCCATTAAGACTTTACTCTATTTATGCGCCACCTAACCATCCGTTTGGTACTGTTCATCCTACGAAAGCAGATGCAATGGCTGCCGAACGTGTAACTGTCCATTATAATGCAAATCCCGTTAAGTTTGGCAATATTCCTGGTGAATGGGTATAGGTTAACAAATATTTAGTGAATGAAGGATTAGAGAATATTATATAAGAATAGTTGAGGAACGCTTTGTGCAAGAATTTATACATTCTACGGATTGTGGCAGGTTATTCGCCAAAGAATGCATACGAAATCGTAGAGACAGGGGACGCATTGGTGAGTCTAAACTTTTCCATCTAAGTTAAAAGCATAAACATTCGAAAAAAATATTAGGGGTTTTGCCAAATGGGCAAAACCTTTTTTTATATTAGTTTATAAATAGAAGAATTTTAAGGATGAAGATAATAATTATAAAGTGTAATAAACATTTTTATCTATACTAATAGAGAGAGAAATATACATAATGGACTATTCTATGTCATTCGATATGTAGGACAAAAAATAATGCTCTCATTATGCAAGTTGTCACTTTTGTCACAAACTTCAAATCTCTCACAGAAAATAAACCTTTGGCTGATCTAATAGGCATCATTAGCGCTTGACAACATACCTTGCGGGGTATAATATGTTGTTATTAATAATCAATGTAAAGGGAGTTTGCAATTGAATTCATATGATGATAAAGTCAAAAATAGAGTGAAACGAATGGAAGGTCAACTTCGTGGAATATTGAAAATGATGGATGAAGGAAAAGATTGCAAAGCTGTCATCACTCAACTTTCAGCTGTTCGTTCAGGAGTAGATCGTGCAATAGGCTTAATCGTTAGCCAAAACTTACTTGAATGTATTCAAGAAGCAGACGGTGATGAACAAGTTTTAAATGAGTCAATTCAAGAAGCGGTGAATCTATTTGTAAAAAGTCGATAACTAGTTCGGCTTTTTATTTTCAGTAAATAAATACCCTATACCGTATATAAAGTGGAGAAAGAATAAAAATGTAGGGGAAAAATATGACAAAGAGAATTATCATTGTTAGCGGAGTGGCTGGTCGACGAACAGCTGCTGCTATTCTATGAAAGGATAAGTGAAAATGTAGCTATTATACTTGCGGAACCCGGGGGGGATTGAATGCCACAAGTTATTAGCAAAATGATTGATAATGCCACTTGTTATCATGAGGGTAAAAACCCAATTAACAGGGAAAAGAAAAGATGAATCTTATTGCATTTCCATTAGCTAACAGGGTCAATTTATTTCAAGGAAAGAGCAAGAATATATTTGTGAACGATTTTATCGAACGGAATCTACGAATATAACAATTGGTGAAGAATTAGGTTTAGCGATATCAAAAGAAATTTTAGAAAAGCATGATGGCACTATCCGTTAAATTTCAGGTGGATATATTTATACGTTCGTTGTAACAAGCATCCCCATTTCATCTAAATAAGTAAAGTATATTAATGCTATTTATATGGAGAATCTAAATTCGAAAAAATTTTTTTGTTTACTTGTTGACAATATACCTATATGGGTATATTGTGTGTATATCGGCAAGAGAAAAAGAACTTGAAGGAGGCGGCACAAGTGAATTCGTATGATGTTAAAATTGTAAATCGTATCAAACGAATTGAAGGTCAACTTCGAGGGATATTGAAAATGATGGACGAAGGAAAAGACTGCAAGGCCGTCGTCACTCAATTATCAGCTGTCCGTTCAGGTGTTGACCACACAATTGCTGTAATTGTAAGTCAAAACCTAAAAGAATGTATATTGGAAGCAAAAAGCAACGAGGCTGCCAATGATTCTGTACAAGAAGCAATGGAGTTATTAGTTAAAAGTCGTTAAAAAATTGACTTTTATTTTTCAATTAAAAAATACCTATGGTGGTATGTGAGGGGCGAGTAAATGGAAATTTGGTTGATTATTGCGATCGCACTTGTTTTTATCATTTGGCGTATGCTACCGGCTAAAGGAACAAAAACTATATCGACAGAAGCATTAAAAGGGACACTAAACGATAAAGATAAAGTATTTGTCGATGTACGAACACCTGGTGAATATAAAGCAAGAAATATTCGTCAGTTTAAAAATATCCCATTAGGATCAGATTTTTCAAAACTTCCAAAAGATAAAGAAATTGTGGTCATTTGTCAAAGTGGGATGCGTAGCGGACAAGCTTGCAAACAATTAAAAAAATTGGGATATGATAATGTCACAAATGTTCGTGGTGGCATGAGTGCCTGGAGAGGCTAAAAATTAATTTAGGAGGAAATTGAAAATGAAAGAAATGACAGCAAAAGAGGTTCAACAACGTATAGAAAATGGTGAAATGCTAAATCTAATAGATGTCCGTGAAGTGGATGAAGTGCAGGCTGGCCATATTCCTGGCATTACGAATATTCCACTTGGATTACTTGAATTCCGTTCACATGAACTTGATAAAAATAAACAGTATATTATGGTTTGTCGTTCTGGCGGACGCAGTGGTCAAGCGACACAGTATTTAGAAAGTCACGGCTTTGATGTAACAAATATGACGGGTGGCATGCTTTCTTGGGAAGGGAAAGTTGAATAATTTTTTTAAGAAAAATAATACCCTTATAGGTATGTGGAGGTTTTCGAAATGTCAATAAAAGCAGATGTAAACTTAGATTGTAAAGGACTTGCATGTCCAATGCCGATTGTTAAAACGAAAAAGGCAATGAATGATGTGAAGGATGGTCAAATCTTAGAAGTACAAGCGACAGACAAAGGTTCAGTTGCGGACCTAAAAGCGTGGTCAGAAGGTGTTGGCCACCAGTATCTTGGTACGAAAGAAGAGGATGGTGTATTACTCCATTACATCCGTAAAAGTGGAGATGACCATGAATCAGAAAAGAAATTTGAACAAACGATTACAAATGAAGAAGTAATCAATCGTACTGCGAACGGCGGTATTATTCTAGATGTTCGTGAAGAAGCTGAATATGCATTTGGTCATATCGAAGGTTCAAAATCAATTCCACTGGGCGAATTAGAAGACCGCTTAAATGAGTTAGATAAAGACCAAGAAATTTATGTGATTTGTCGTACAGGAACACGCAGTGATTTAGCGGCACAAAAATTAGCTGGAAAAGGTTTTACAAAAGTGGTAAACGTGCTACCAGGAATGAGTTCTTGGAACGGCGATTTATCAAAAAAACTTTAAATTTTAATTAAAATGGAGGAATATTATCATGTCTAACAAAGTAGCAATTATCGCAAGTAACGGTGGGTTGTTTGACGCTTATAAAGTATTTAACATCGCAACGGCAGCAGCTGCAACAGAAAAAGAGGTAGCCATTTTTTTCACATTTGAAGGACTTAATTTAATCCATAAACAAGCGATGCAACAACTACCGATGCCAGAAGGAAAAGAACATTTTGCGGAAGGATTTGCAAAAGCAAACGTACCGAGCATTCCGCAATTAGTTGAAATGGCGCAAGAAATGGGCGTAAAATTTATCGGTTGTCAAATGACAATGGATGTAATGAATTTAACAAAAGAAGACTTTATAGATGGTATTGAAGTAGGTGGAGCTGTAACATTCCTTGAATTTGCGAAAGATGCAGCACCAACTCTAACATTCTAATGGCAAAGTAGTTAATTCTGAAACACCAAATTTCAGATAATTAGGGAAAACTAGTGGAAGGGAAAGTCCTTCCACTTAAAAAAACGTAAATATAATACCTATGGGGGTAAGTAAATATGGCAGTTATGAAAATGACAGCAGCGCAAGTAGCTCGTAAAGTGATAGAAAATAAAGAGTTATTTATTTTAGATGTACGTAACAAAGATTCATTTGAAGATTGGAAAATTGAAGGACACAGCTTTGATTATTTAAATATCCCATATTTTGATTTATTAGATGGAGTAGACGAAATCTTACCGAAACTTCCAACAGACAAAGATGTATTAGTTGTTTGTGCAAAAGAAGGTTCCTCTCTTATGGTCGCTGAAATGGTATCAGAAGCCGGTCGTGATGTATTCTACCTTGAAGGTGGGATGAAATCTTGGAGTATGTATCTAGAACCAATTAAAGTTGGTGATTTAACAGGTGGTGGCGAATTGTATCAATTCGTTCGCCTTGGTAAAGGTTGTCTTTCTTATATGGTCATTTCGGAAGGGGAAGCAGCGATTATTGATGCTGTTCGTTTCACAGAAGTTTTCACAAACTTTGCAAAAGAGAAGAATGTAGATATTAAACACGTATTTGATACACACTTACATGCAGATCATATCTCAGGTGGTCGTCATATTGCAGAAGCAACTGGTGCTACTTACTACTTACCACCAAAAGATGCTGAAGAGGTCGTTTTCGATTACACACCTCTTGAAGATGGTTTAACAGTTAATATCGGTGCATCTCAAATTGAAGTAGGCGCTCTTTACTCACCGGGACACACAATTGGTTCGACATCATTCATTGTTGATAGCAAGTATTTATTAACAGGCGACATTTTATTCATCGATTCAATCGGTCGTCCAGACTTAGCAGGTCTTGCAGCGGACTGGGTAGGCGATCTTCGCGAAACCTTATATCATCGTTACCGTGAATTAGCAGAAGATTTAATCGTACTACCTGCTCACTTCATGATTATTGAAGAGTTAAATGAAGATGGGACTGTAGCAAGACGTTTAGGTGACTTATTTATAGAAAACCACGGTTTAAACATAGAAAGTGATGAGGAATTCCGTCACACAGTAACAGATAACTTACCACCTCAACCAAATGCCTATGAACAAATTCGTCAAGTCAACATGGGTAAAATTACGCCAGAGAATGACGAACAAACAGAAATGGAAATCGGTCCAAACCGTTGTGCAGTTCGTTAAAAAATTTAAAAATAATCGTAAAACAATACTTCGGCAAGGAACGAAGAGATTCTCTTTCTTGCAAAACTACAATTATGAATCAAAAGGAGAATGTTGAATGGATGTAAATCAAGTATTAGATGCAAAAGGATTAGCCTGTCCTATGCCGATTGTACGAACAAAAAAAGCAATGGACATATTGGAATCAGGTCAAGTTTTAGAAGTGCAAGCAACAGATAAAGGGGCGCTAGCCGACTTAACGGCTTGGTCTGCTGCAGCTGGCCATACTCTTTTAGAACATAAAGAGGAAGCGGATGTATTAACGTTCTATATTCAAAAAGGGTAAAAAATAGAAAGTGAGTTGTTCTGCGACTCACTTTTCTTATTAACTGAGAGACTAAAAAATTGCAAGGTTTAATTGAATAGAAAGAAGGAAACAACATGGATATAAGTTATGTGGTCCTCCTTTTCGTTATAGGGTTTATTAGCTCATTTCTTTCTGGGATGCTTGGCATTGGCGGTGCGATTGTTAAATACCCAATGTTATTAATGATTCCGCCAGTGTTTGGCTTCCAGACTTTAACAGCACATGAGGTTTCCGGTATAAGCGCACTTGATGTATTATTTGTATCGATTGCTGGTGTCATAGGATTTCGAAAGGGTAGTTATTTAAATAAATCGTTAATTACTGTTATGGGGATAACGGTGCTAATAGGGACATTTATCGGTAGTTTTGGATCAGAATATTTTACGGAAGCTCAAATAAACATTGTCTACGGAATATTAGCATTATTAGCAGCCGTTATGATGTTTATTCCAAAAAAGAAGATTGATGATATACCTTTAGAAGAAGTCACCTACAATAAACCTCTTGCCGGAATTCTCGCATTTATGGTCGGAATTGGTTCTGGTATTGTAGGTGCTGGTGGTGGATTCTTACTAATTCCAATTATGTTATTAGTATTACGGATTCCTACAAGAATGACGATAGCATCCAGCTTAGCGATTACGTTTATTTCATCCATTGCGGGTTCGATAGGTAAAATCTCAACAGGGCAAGTAGAATATGTAACTGCGGTTATTGTGATCATTGCCGGACTAATTGCCGCTCCGATTGGTGCTAAAATCAGTAAAAAAATGAATACTAAGATATTGCAAGGTATTTTAATGGTTTTAATTCTAGGAACTACGATTAAATTATGGATGGATATATTATAGAAAAAAGGCTTAAGGAATCTTAATTGCTTACAGAGAGAAAACAATAGGAGAATTGATTGTATAGATTTTCACTATATAGTTTTAACAACTTAAACGGTTGATTATGCAATTCTAGCTATTTTGTTGAACAATTAGTTGACTAAAACTCAGTGTATTTAATATTTAATTAATGAGTTAATGAAAAATAGACTAGCTACTTGTGAAGTTAGTCTATTTTTTATTAACTTTAAATTCCTAAAGTTCTAGATTTCCTAGAATCAATCTCCTGACCAACATTTGTATATTGTACACTTCATATGGATTAAGTTCTGAAACAAAATCGGTGGACATATGTCCAAAAATATAATTACGAATATAATTAGTATTTTGAATCAGTCCATAGATCTTTAATTACTTATCAAAAATAACTACATCGTCAAATTATATTGATTTTACCCCTAACCGGCTTTATAAGATTACCACGAATCACCCTTCTCAATGTATAAGATTCTAATATACCTATCTTGGTTAATTTTTCTAAAATAAGTTCAGAGAATGTCAACTTGTCCACTCCCTTAAAATAAATTTATTTTCAATCTATGTTTCATATTTTTTTCTTTTTAGTTATTATTAAAGATTATTTGCTTTAAAAATCTGCATAATTTTTTCATATTTTTAAATTATAATAAAGCTTTCTGAGAGAGTGGGTGTTTATATTGAATAAAATTTCAACAAAGTTGGCCCTTTACTTTTTTGCTGCCGTACTTATATTGGAGTTAATTCTAATGTTTTATCTTCACCGAAACATAATACATAGTAGAGTGGGTGAGGAATTTTCTAGATTGTTAGCAAATGGAGAAAATCATAGAGATGTATTAACTGAAAACTATTCTGAATCTACAATTAAACATATCGTATTGATGGAAAATAATAATAATAGAGAAGTAATGATTATTAATAGTGAAGGTGTTGTTATTAGCAGCTCTGATGAAAATAATCCAACATTAGAGAGCTATGTGCCATCAGTTATGAAGAAGAAGTCAAATTTAGATAGTATTTTAGTTTCAGACTATAAGAATTCACCCTATATCGTTAGTATACATCCTTATCAAAATGGTGAGCATTCTGGTTATGTACTAATGTATCAAAGTACAAATTCTATAAATCAAATGGTGAATGAGTTAACTATGCATTTTGGAATCGCAGGTGCAACGAGTGTTGTAATTATTCTAATTATTTACGCAGTCCTATCAAAAGTCCTTACAAGACCATTAATTAATATGAAAGAGGCTACAGAGAAATTAAGTAAGGGAGATTTCGAGGTAACACTTTCATATGCAAGTAAGGATGAACTTGGGGAATTGTCAGTTGCTATTCAGAAGCTTGCAAAGGATTTAGAACTCTTAAAAAAAGAAAGAAATGAATTTCTGGCATCGATTTCACATGAGTTAAGTACGCCTTTAACATATTTAATTGGTTATGCAAAAGTAGCTATGAGAAAAGAGCTAGATGAGAAAAAGCGAGATCATTATCTTTCTATTATTGCTGAAGAAGCTGACGGTATGAAGGATCTAGTTAAAGATTTACTTGATTTAGCAAAGATAGATGAAAATTCATTTACGGTTAATAAAGAAAACTTTTTGTCTCAGCCATTCCTAGATAATATATTTAAACTCGTAGGGCCTTCATTTTTGAATAAAGGCCTTAAATTAGATTTCGAAAGCAAAGAGAACTTTCAAATTTTCGCTGACCCTTTACGATTGCAACAAATCGTACTGAACCTTTTAGATAATGCATTGAAATATACCAACAATGGTAAAAAAGTACGGTTAGAGGCTTATAGTTTGAATGGTAGAGCAGTTATTTCAGTAAGTGATGAAGGTATTGGTATTCCCTCAGATGAAATTGAATTTATTTTCGATAGATTGTATCGGGTTGAAAAGTCTCGTTCTCGCATTTATGGTGGCTCAGGTATTGGACTATCGGTTGTTAAAGAGTTAGTTGAGGCACATGGAGGTACGATAGAAGTAGCAAGCAAACTAGGTGAAGGCAGCACATTTAAGTTAATGATTTAATTTGGAGGTTCTTACAATATGCAAACAGCTCTCTTAGTAGATGATGAACATAGAATGTTAGATTTGGTTGAATTATTTCTGATGCCACAAGGAATAAAGTGTATTAAGGAATCAAGTGGGAAAAATGCGATTGATATACTAAAAAAAGAGAAAGTACACATAGTTTTATTAGATGTAATGATGCCTGGAATGGATGGATGGGAAGTGTGTAATGCCATCCGAGAATTCTCCGATGTTCCAATTATTATGTTGACAGCGAGAACAGATAAAATTGATTTAGTAAAAGGTTTAAACAGTGGTGCAGATGATTACATTACAAAACCTTTTGATGAAAGAGAATTGGTTGCAAGAGTCCATGCAATTTTAAGGCGATCACCAGAAGAAGAAAAAGATCTCAGTATCCATTACAATGACTTTACTTTAGATACTGAAAGGTATTCCTTAAAATATTTTGATTTAAAAGTTCAGCTAACGTTAAAAGAGTTTTTTATTTTAAAGGCGTTAATATCTAGACCCAATAAAACATATACGCGTGAAGAATTGTTGGATTTAGCTTGGGAATACGAAACTGAAACTGATATCCGAACAGTTGATTCTCATATTCGGAATTTAAGGGACAAACTAAAAAAGGCAGGATTTCCTACTGATGAATTTCTAAAAACAGCATGGGGAATCGGTTATAAATGGAGTTAAGGGGAAAATGACAATGAAAATAATAAAAATCTTATTTGGACTATTATTGGTATCTATTTTCTTAGTAGCTTGTAATTCTGAACAAAAGTATTCATTCGAAAATGTGAAAAACGAAAAAATTGACCATGTTCATGGTTTAGGGTATGCAAATGGAGGAAATGAGTTCTTAGTTGCAACTCATAATGGCCTATATCAATTTGACAAAAAATCATGGAAGGTAGCTAATAGTCAAAAACATGATTATATGGGGTTTGCAGCAGTTAGAGACGGCTTCTATTCAAGTGGACATCCAGAGGAAGGTTCAAATCTAAAAAACCCCTTAGGACTTATTAAAAGTACAGGTAAAGGTGCTAATATGGAACAATTAGCCTTTTATGGGGAACTTGATTTCCATTATCTTGCAGTTGGTTATGATAATAATACAATTTATGTCTTTAATGAAACACCTACGGATAATTTAGAGGGTGGTTTACATTATTCAACTGATGAAGGAAAGACATGGACTAAAGTAGCCCTAAATGGATTTAATTCATCTTCTATTTCTAATTTTGCAGCACATCCATCAAAAGAAGGAATTCTTGTAATAGGTAGTAAAGATGGAATTTATTTATCAAAGGACTATGGAGAAAATTTTTCGGAATTAATTTTTAATGAAATGGTAACCTATGTAACTTTAATTGAAAATGGAGGAATTTATTCCACTATTGATGATATTCAACAAGTATATTTAAAATTATTTACATTAGAGAGTAAGGAAGTAAAGGATATTAAACTTCCGAAAGAAATAAAGAATGATCCAATCATTAATCTTGCAGTTAATCCAAATGAGCACCAAGAAATAACAATAGTGACAAATAATTTATCGATTTATCAAACAAAAGATCAAGGAGATTCATGGTATAGCCTTGCTGTACATGGAAACTTAGTACTTGAATAAGGTAGTGAATATTAGAAATGTATAGCTTTTTATCACAAATCAGTCAAGTCATCAGCCAGCCTATTTCTGTATATTTAAATTCATATGAACATCCCCCAATTATTATTGCGCTTCTATTAGGATTAATCGGTGCATTTGCTCCATGTCAACTTACAGGAAATATCAGTGCATTTACTCTGTACGGAAATCGTACAATACAAGTTGATAAAAATTGGGTAGAAATTTTTTCGTTTATAGGTGGAAAAGTTGTAGTTTATTTTTCAATCGGATTATTAGCTTGGATCTTTGGTCAATCCTTCGAGTCTAAAATAACAGAATACTTTCCTATATTTCGAAAAGCGAATGGTCCGCTTTTAATCTTAACTGGATTAGTACTTCTTGGAATTATAAGGTTGAGGTTTTTAAACAAACTTTTTAATTATGTCCCAGCGAATATTAAGACTGGAAAGTTTGGCTCTTTCTTGTTAGGGTCTAGTTTTGCAATAGCGTTCTGTCCAACGATGTTTGTACTTTTTTTTGTATGGTTAATGCCAACAGTTGTATCCACATCTTTTGGAATTATACTACCAGTCATATTTGGGTTTGCCACATCTATTCCATTAATTATTATATTGGGGTTAATTTGGTACTTTGATATAAAAGGTTTAATTATGAAAAAGAGTATTAAAATCGGAAAAATCATACAAAAGATAGCTGGTCTTCTGCTAATAATTATAGGAATCTTTGATACATTAACTTATTGGGGAATATAAAATAATAAAATCAAATAATGTAAAAGCTTAAAATGAAGGTGGAAAGAAAGTAGTCATGGTTGGAGACGGTGTGATTGATCCACCAGAATTAGCGGAAGCGGATCTAGTGATTGCTATTGGAACTCGAACAGAAGTTGCCATTGAAACTGCGGATGTTGTCTTAGTCAATAGTAATCCAATTTATATACTTAGTACCTTAAAACATTCCAAAGCTAGTCACAGAAAATGGTTCAAAATCTAGGCTGGACTGCTGGATATATTATCAATTCAATCCACTTGCTGTAGAAGTACCGTATAACGTTGTAGTCGTCATTACAACAGCAATTGGATTGGCCGTAATGTCTAAGTACTATTTTGCAATTAATGCACAACTTTTTAAGATTAATCATGATTAAGTATGAAATTGAAAAAAATTGCCTAAAAATTTTTAGGCAATTTTTTTAGTACCCTGTTAAGTTTTGGGTTACTCTCTTTTGATTAGCTAGCCATTGTTCTACAAACATCGGCGCATTTTCTGCAAGCTTCTGCACACTTCTTACAATGTTCATGGTGACTACTATGCTTTTCACATTCAATTGCACATGCTTCACAAATATCGGCACATAGTATACAGATCTCAGTAGCGAACTGACTTCCACGCGACATGGCAGACGCTGCATAACTGCAAATATCAGCACACTCTCGAGTAAGTCGGATACATTCAGCCAACATTTTGACATCTTTTTCTTTTAAACATGCATCATAACAATGATTACACTCAATCAAACAATCAAGACATTCTTCGATACATTCTTTAAATTGTTCATGCATTTTACCTACCTCCTTAATGTTTTGATACGATTGTAGGGTACCCCGCTAATGTATATTTAAACTTTACATTTTAAAATTGTTAATTCGAACACATTAGGATTAAATGAAGGCTTACTTATTTTTAACTGATATATCATTTACTAAACAATTCAAAGACATTATGCAGTAAAGTAATTAATTCGCATTGATACTTATGCGAATTTTTTATTATTAAAGTATTATAGTATCAAAGAATACAATATATAAAATGAATCCAAAAAAATAACGAGGTGAAGGTGTTGTGTGTTAATAATGATTTTATTGAACAGTATGCATATAAAATGTATGAGGAAATAAATAAAAGTTCATTATTTACAATCGTAAGAATAGAAGGAATAGAGGGAACATATTTAACTTCTCAAATATTAAAGAAACAATGGGATAGGAAGAATCTTATTACAAAGCTTATTCTCCAAGATAAATGTAATAACTGTTATGTTGTAAACCCCGATTCTTTTGGTTTAAAATTTGCCAATGGAGAAATTAGTTATAAAGAATATAAAAAATTACAAAAACGAGACGATTTTAAATGGATAAGTTTTTCGCTTTTAGGAATTAGTTTTCTATGTATAATGCTATATTTCCTATTAAAATTTTTTAACTAAGATGAACCATGCATAATCTAAGAATTTCGATAAAAACAAAGCTAATCTACAATATGTAGAATAACTTTGTTTTTATTTGTCATTTCAGCAAACGTAATTAATAAAAGAAGAAGTTATTCTGCATATTTTTTGCAAATTTAAAGTTTATACTACGAGAAGTAGGAAAAAATAAATAATGATAATTAATTGGGAGGAATTTATAATGACTAATAAAATTATGATAAGTGTTATTTCATTATCTGCAGCTTTAATGCTTTCAGCATGCTCAGGAAATAATAATGATGAGGCAAATCAAAATGAAACAGCTCAAGAAGAAACAAATGAGATGACAGGGCATGACATGGAGGGCATGGAAGATACTGATGAATCTGAAGGAATAGAGGACACAGATTATTCCTCAATGAATCACTCAGGAGATGCTGAAATACCAGAAGGATTAGAAGAATCAGCAGATCCTGCTTTTCCAGTTAGTAGTAAAGCGATAATTCAAGCTGATCACATGGAAGGCATGAATGGTGCTGAAGCTACAATCGTAGGGGCTTATGATACTACCGTTTATACTGTTTCCTATACTCCTACAAATGGTGGAGAGCCAGTAACAAATCATAAGTGGGTAATCCATGAAGAGTTAGAAGGAGCAGGAGAAGAACCATTTAAACAAGGTGAAGAAGTAACGATTAATGCAGATCACATGGAAGGGATGCAAGGAGCAACTGCAACAATTGATAGTGCAGAAGAAACAACAGTCTATATGGTAGATTATACTTCCACAACAGGCGTTGAAGTAACAAATCATAAATGGTTAACAGAAACTGAACTAGCCGTTGAATAATTCTCAACAAAGTACACCTTGAAAGTTTAAGGTGTACTTTATAATTTGAAATATTTAATTTATCTGAAATTAATTAATAGTTTCCGTTAAGATTGGTTCTTAAAGATAATTGAAATAGCTTTTGAAGGAACTGATTGAGTACGAATGATTTCCTCTTCATTATTATCTATGTCCCCTAGCTCAATCAGCACCTAATTTTCTGCGTGATCCTGATTATTGACGCCATCAACAAAAAAATTATGAAAATGAGTTGGTATTATGATGGGAATTTTAAGCCAAGCTGGCATTTTTTCTATCTTTGTAAGTATATTAATTAACATATTGATTAGTATTACTGGAGTTTTACCCAGTGCATTTATTACCTTTGCTAATCTTTCCTATTTTGGCCTGTATGGTGGATTTATAGTATCTATTATCGGAGAAGCATTAGGTGCAATTATAAGCTTTGTTTTATATAGAAAAGGATTAAAAAAATGGAGGTTAAAAAAAACTCAACAAGGTTAATTGAGAAAATAAAAAAACTTGAAGGAATAAATGCTTTTTGGATGATTCTATTTTTAAGAATTATGCCATTTATTCCATCAGGGGCAGTAACATTGGGAGCTGCATTTTCAAAAGTTTCCCTTAGCTTATTTGCAGTAGCAAGTACAATTGGAAAAGTACCCTCCATACTAATGGAAGCAACTGCAATTTATGGGTTAATGCTGATTGATTTAGAATTCCAAATTATTATTGTTATTCTAGTGTTTTGTTTTCTTATTTGGAAATTAAAACTCAAATAAAATAGGTAGGTAGTTAAAAATTTATTCGTAAATGCTCTTAATTTAATTTAATTGTTACTACTAAAATACGTATAATTATTAATATTTGAATCTAATAATTGTGAGTCAGGGAAGGATAGAAGTAACTGAATGTCTACAAAATTAAAACAGAATAAAAAGGCTAGTGCAAAAAAAAGAACTATACTAGTACTTCTATTATATTTTGCATTATTATTATTTTTCCTTTGGTTACTGGGTTTTCTATGGCTCATGTTTTTTAATGAATCTAATAAAAATGAAAACAGTGAAACTCTCGATGAAACTAATTTACCAGAAAAAAGTAATTCTAGTGAAGGTTCAAATTATTTTAAGAAACCTAATAATCCATTTGGTCAAAATACAGAAATAGAAATAGATAATAACTTAGGTTCACCAGAGCGAGATGAATATCAACCCTCAATGAAGACTCTATTTGAGAATAGAGAACTTAAATTTGAAAACATAGATGTTATTTTTGAAAATATGAAATCATCCAAAAGACCTGAAATGCAGGCTACTTTTGGAAAAGATGTCGTTTACATCTATCATACTCATAGTAGAGAATCATTTTTGCCCTATCTTAAAAATACATTTAAACCAGAAGAAGCTTATCATTCAATAGCCAATATTACTTTAGTTGGAAAAATGCTAGGTAGAGCATTGGAAAGTTATGGTGTAGGAACTAAAGTTGATACTTCAGATATAGTACAACTTTTAGAGACAAAAAATTTAATTTATGGAAATTCATATGATTTATCAGGAGAAATAGTAAAAGCTGCACAAAGTGAAAGTGGAGATTTGGACTATTTTATTGATGTACATCGTGACTCTTTAAGAAAAAGGGATACTTCAATTGAAATTAACGGTTTAAAGTATGCTAGATTATTATTTGTGGTGGGTACTGGACATGCAGATTATGAAAAGAATCTTGCGTTTGCAAATGAATTACAAACAATGTTAGATACTTTATATCCAGGATTATCAAAAGGAATTTTACAAAAAAGTAGTAGTCAAGGAAATGGAATATATAATCAAGATCTTTCTCCAAATTCCATCATTCTTGAAATTGGCGGTGTAGATAATACTGTTGAGGAACTTCATCGTTCTACTGAAGCTTTTGCTGAAGTGGTAAGTGAATTCTATTGGCGTGGTGAAGAGTAAGGTGACGCCAAAAGTTTTGCAAATATTAATTTTGAAGGATGTTCACAAAAGTTGGGCATCTTTTTTACCGATGTTACGAAAGATATAGAATCTTATGATGATTTTATTACTTACAGCATGTTTAACTTTTATCAATCAAGAAATATAGACACTGATAAAGAATGATAGTAAGAGAAAAAATTTAAAGGTTTTTTAAATTATCTAAGAAGGTGGAATTTAATGAAGTTATGGACGCTTTTTATTGTTTCGTTAATTATGTTGGTTGGCTGCTCTAATGTATCATCTGAAACAATAACAGATGAAAATTCAAAACCTGACATTGCAACAATTGAACATGTTACAGCTGAGATGATAACATACCACCACATGTACGATAATATGGACAGAGGAAATCATGATTATTCTGATAAGACTCTAGCGATTGAATCAAATGTGAATACAACTGACATCTCAAGAGGAGATGTTATTTCTTTTGAAAATGAAGAAAATGACCAAGACATATCTAGGGTGGTTGCTCTACCTGGGGAAAAAGTAAAGATCACTAAAGGACAGATTTATATTAATGGGCTTAAGTTAGACACTTTTTACGGTAAAGCCCATAGAACTGGTTTAGATAAAGAAAATTACTTTAAAAAGATGGACGAAGCTGGATCAGAATATAATGAGGAAGCGAAGAATGAAATATTTGAGCTTAATATGGAGGAAATAGAACTTTCTGATAATGAATATTATCTAATTGGGGATGATTGGTTTCGAGGTAAGAGGATCGTAGTAACAGAAGAACAAATTATTGGAAAAGTGATGGGATACACCAACCAACTGAATTAATAAATCGGCATCAATTTATTTTGATGCTTTTTTTATGGGTACTGATTGAGGTGGCTTAACAAAATCTGTAGATAAAGTGTTAGTTGTTCAATTATTTTAAAGAATTACTAATTGTATACTAGTTGTTATAATGTAAAATTAAGGAATAACCTAAGAAAGTAGATAATGATAAAAGGATGATAATAAATGAATAATAGAGTTCAAGATTTTTGGAATGAATTTTGTATAGCAACGAATCAATTTGAGATTAAATATAAAGATGCTTTTCAATTTGGCGCTTCCGCTGATTGGTTAGCGGAGTTGGTTGTACAAGGAAAGAAGACAGCAACGACTTCGGGTTATGTGTTTTATGAGCTAGAAAAGGCGCCTATTCCTGAAGCTGGGGAATATTATATTGTTTTAGATGGTCAGGAAGAGCCAGTCGCTGTTATTCAAATCCAATCTGTTGAAGTAC
Source organism: Ureibacillus chungkukjangi (assembly GCF_003217295.1). Taxonomy (GTDB): domain Bacteria; phylum Bacillota; class Bacilli; order Bacillales_A; family Planococcaceae; genus Ureibacillus; species Ureibacillus chungkukjangi. Next base: position 12,086 of record NZ_QJTJ01000031.1, on the reverse strand, counting down.
TTCCGATGAATGAGGTTACTGAGGAATTCGCTTTAGCAGAAGGAGAAGGAGATTATCAATATTGGTGGCAAGCACATGAAAAATTCTTTACCGAATTATTAAAAGAGTATGATATAGAATTTTCACCAGATATGGTGGTGGTATGTGAGCGTTTTAAAAAAGTATATTCGAAATAAAAAAGTTAACTAATTTTAAATTCTAATAGGTTCTTTCACCATGTGGTGTCTGTCAAGAAAGGTTACGTTTTCGGGGTGTTGATGTCATGGTTGGCGTTACGACTCCAGATAATACTTTAAAATTTGTTAGTCTAAATGCGTTGCAACCCTATCATTGGGCGATTGCATATCCAGCAGAAGAATTGGAACATTATCAAAAATGATTATGTAAGAAGATTGGATAGGGAGAAAAGATTAAGAAAACTAGAATAAAAAACTATAAATCTTGTAACGAATAAGTAATTAAAGCTATATAAGTATCACACACTATAATTTTGGTGAAAGGAGGGCGGAAGGCTGCCTTAAACTAGTGGGAACGTTAGTTGAATAAAGTAACCAACTGTAGAATATTACATTATAAAGATAATCCATTTGAATGGGAGAGTTGTACTTGAGAATACTTGTAACTGGTTCAACCGGACAATTAGGTTCCGCTTTGTTAAAGCAATTAAAAGGTTTAGATTATAAAGTAAAAATAACTTCGAGAAGAAAACCTGAAGGAGTAGACTTCAAATGGGTTTATAGCGATTTATTATCTGGTGACGGATTAGAAGAAGCAGTAAAAGATGTTGATGTAATTATTCATGCAGCTACTAGTCCGGTCAATAAATCTAAAGACATCGAGGTTATTGGATTTGAAAGATTTTTAAGTAAGTTGCATCATATAAAACTTTTTATTTATCCATCAATTGTAGGGATTGAGGAAATCCCCTTCAAGTATTATAGACTTAAATACAAAGCAGAAGAATTATTAAAGGATAGTTCTCTACCGTATACAATTGCTCGTGCAACTCAGTTTCATAGCTTCGTTGATAATTTACTTTTATCAAAACCTTTATTTGGAAGATATATAATCCCTGGAAGGATCAAATTTCAAAGCGTGGATGTAAATGAATTTGCCAGACATTTAATCGACTTAGTGAATAAAGGCCCACAAGGAAAATTAGATGATTTTTGTGGTCCGGATATAATGACATTAAGAGAAATGGCGGAGTTGAAAATTAAGATTACCAATGAAACCAATAATGTTTTAAGCATTCCTTTCTCAGGAAAACTATACAATTCTTTAATTGAAGGAAAAAATACAAACCCTATGCAAAAAAAGGGAATAATTTCCTACGAGGAGTATCTAAGGAATAAGCTGAATTAATGATGTTGTATTAAGTGGGATACTCTATTTAAGAATGGAATAATTACGAGCAAAAAGGCTTAGAGATAAACACTCTATGCCATTTTTTGGTTAATGGGTGCTTATTAAGTGAACTTAATCCCAAAATTATAGTGATGAATAAACCCTTTATGCTCTAATTATAATTACAGCAAGATGTGGAAAGTCTACATACTCTTTTGATGTTATTTTATATTTACAGTAATAAAAAATAATAGGACGGAGGAAAAAGCGACTTTAACATTCTAAATCAATCGGATGTTTTTTTATTGGTACGTAGAGATGATAGGATGAATCAAGCTGATGAACGTTCTCAAAAGCTTGAATCATTTCTATATCGGATTGTTCTGCTTCTAATTTGGAAATCTTTAAGAATCTAGCAAAGTCATTAGTAAGAACATCCCCTATATCCAGGATGTCACCAGAATATTGAAATTTAGCACAAAATATTGAAGGTATATCATTGGTAAAGTAATATGGTTTGTTAATCTGGATATCGTATGGAATACCGAACAAAACATTAAATTTTGTTGAATTCGGCTGACAATTTGAGTAAATAACATAGCAAGGGCCATTAATAGATTGATTAATATTATCTAATAGCATTCTCGAATGAGAACGAATTTTCAACTTATAATTTTCAGTTGCTAAATCAACTTCAAATGCTATCCCACAAACTCGAATTGCATTGAATTCTACTAGGGTAAAATCGGTGACTATATCACCATTTATGTTTTTAATCGGTTTCTTTACTACTAAAGGAATAGGAGATTCATTGATCGTCGTCGTGTTTTCTTTCAGTTTGCTAGGAGCTATCCCGTATTGTTTTTTAAAGGCGCGAGTGAAAGATGATGGAGTCCCAAAGTTAAGTAAATATGCAATGTCTGTTAACGATAACTTTTCGTTTTGAATTAGATTAACAGACTTATTTAATCTTCTAGAAAGTAAGTAGTTGTTAAATGAGTAACCAGTCATTGCGGAAAAAAGTCTATGAAAATAGAATTTCGAAATATTGAAGTGATTTGATACAGATTCTAATGATAAAGATTTTTCTATATTATCCTCAATATAGACTAATGCATTTTCAATTAATTCATAATGTTCCACAACGTCACTTCTTTCTATCTTTTTATATTATCTTTAGCTTAATATATGAAATCTAAAAAGTAATAATTCGGATTATCAAGGAGGAGAACAAATGGACAAATGGTTTGAAACGAGGGAGTTGAAATGAATTTAGTAGGAATGAATTTCAAGAAAATTGCAGGCTTATTTGCAATTTTGGCAGGAGTTTTATACACAGTCATTCAATTTATCCATCCACCTGAAAATTTAACTTTTGTTACTTCGAGTTCCTGGCAGATAGTTGCTTGTTTAAGCATTGCTATGTCCCTCTCCTTTATTATAGGAATTATTGGGATTTACATGAAACAACTTGAAGAGGTAGGCTGGATTGGTTTAATAGGATTTATATTATTCAACCTGTTTTGGTTAATTTCAATGACTTTTAGTTTCATTGAAGCATTTGTTTACCCGCTGATTATAAACGAGGCTCCCATGTTTGTAGAAGGAATGTTAGGACTATTTGACGAGAACAATAGTGAGGTTAATCTAGGTGTTTTCACAATATTGGCCCCTATTGCAGGAGTACTGTATATGCTTGGCGGCTTATTTCTAGGAATTGCAACATTTCGTGCTAATGTCTTTCCCCGCTTTGCTGGAATATTACTTTCGCTTGCTGCTGTAGTTACTTTGGCTACCGTAATCATTCCTCACCCTTATGATCGAATATTAGCATTACCGATGGGAGTAGTTTTCATTTGGCTAGGATATATCCTTTGGTATGAAACTAACATTGGGTTAAAAAAATTAAGACATAAAAATAAGTGAATCGATTTTTATTTAAACTTTTTCATTTGTATAGAAGAGGTGATGTTTAACAATCGGACGCTTTCCTTGAATAAGGAAAGCGTCTGTTTCCTTTTAAGGGCAATTTAACGGGATAATAGTTTTTAAATGAGTTTGGTGAGAAAATACAAGCTAAATTAAGTATTAGTATAACGAATAGAGAATTAACAAAATTTGAGTAAGGGAAGGGGGACTAATTCTACTTTAAGATTTTTGTAATAAGTAAGTAGTAAAATATAATTTTAATTTATAAATTAATAGAGGGTTTTAATTTGGAAATGAACTTTTTATATCCTTTTGAATTGATAGATAAATATATAAAAAATGCAGTCGTGTGGAAGTATTTGGCTCTCCATCATGAACTGACTATTCTTTCAAATAGGCGTAGTCAGCTCGCTCTTACTTTACTGGTAAAGTGAAAAGATTTCGATTAACTTCATGTATTGAAGTAGGAGGAATGTGTGAGGCACATATGTACAACGTAAGTGTAACTCACTGTTTGTGTGTTTTAAGGGATAATGAAAATAGTCCATTTAAGGTACTGTCGGCATGCGGTGTCTGTTAAGAAAGGCTTAGTTTTTGGGGTGTTGATGTCATGGTTGGCGTGACTACTCCGGATAATACTTTAAAATTTGCTAGTCTAAATGAGTTACAGCCCTATCATTGGATGAATGCATATCCAGCAGAAGAATTAGAACGATATCGAAAATGAGTGATATCTTTACATTTTAGAGAAAAAGAAAAGTCATTCACTCCACATATGGAATTGAATGACTTAACCCACCTATAGGAAAGGTGATTATTATAGTTTTGCCCAACGTTCCTCTAACCAGCTCATGAATTCCTCGCCTTTGTCACCTTCATAAGCATCATAGACATCTAGACGCATACGTTTTAGCTTATCTGCAAATTCTGCCACTGTATGGCCCTTTGGTAAGCTCTTTTTCACGCGAAGAAAAATCTTGTCCGTACCTTTGATAATATCAAAGCTTGCAGGTGTTGGTTTTTCTACATTCTCCCCAAACGCTACAAGAGTATCATATGCTGCTATTTGGACCTTGTAGACCGTATCATTGTGCATACGATTTTGTAATAGATCTATAATTTTGTCATGCTGATAAGCCGATAAAGTTTCGACTGCGGCTAAACGCTCGCGCCAGCTTGATGTATAATTGGCCTGTTTTTTTAAAGCTTCGTACTTCTCTGGTAGTACTGTTTCAAATTGTTTCAAGTAAGTGCACCTCTTTTTTTGACTAGAGGAAAAAATAAATTCTTCTTCTGCTTTCCTTATTATACGATGTCTGAGTGGAAAAAGCGAAGGATTGCTGAAATTGAATGTATCCATGTATCTGATTTATAAATTTTAATAAAATTATACATAAAAGTGTAAGAAATGATTTAGTTGCAGTATAAATGGCAATTCCTTTTATTATTTTAATTGACAAGATACACTATTCTGTATTACATTATACCAGTAATAAGTTTTACTTAATACCTGTATTACAGAGTACTGAAAAATTTAAAAATATAAATGGGTGAATAATTTGGAAAATATTACAGAAATGCTTAAGGGATTGCTTGAGGGATGTGTGCTTGAAATTATTAGTCGGGGCGAAACTTACGGCTATGAAATCACACAACAGCTTAGAGAGCTTGGCTTCACAGATGTAGTTGAAGGTACAGTCTATACGATTACCTTGCGTTTTGAGAAAAATAATCTGGTAAACATCGAGAAAAAACGATCTAATGTTGGTCCACCGAGAAAGTTTTATACCCTAAACGAAGCTGGCCAAGAGCAGCTTGAGAATTTTTGGAGAAAATGGAACTTTGTATCGAGCAAGCTAAACGAGTTAAGAGATAAAGGAGGAAAATGAGATGAACTTTTTTGAAAAAATAACTGGCAGCGATATGACGAAACAAATGAAAGAATTTGACGAACGAGCAAAAGTGTTACCAACTGATTATCAAACTGCTTGGAAAGAAATTATGAGCAATCTCTGGATTCATGGAGATTTCACCGGCCGCAAACTGATGCCGATTCTTGAGAGTGCCCTTGAATTACTTGAAGTTACTTCAGCAGACGGGCAGAGTGTTGAAGAAGTCCTAGGAGATGATATCAAGGGCTTCTGTGCAGCGCTCGTTGGAAGCGATGGAGCAAAAACGTATCGAGATAAATGGCGTGAGCAACTAAATAAGAATGTAGCCAGAAAATTAGGAGGACTACAATGAGTATAAAAAAAATCATCGAAGGCAGAAAAGAATGGAGAGCTCATGTTTCGCGTGTCAAAGCGCTTCCCCAAGACTATCAAATTGTCTATAAAGAGATTCAAAAATATCTTTTTAAAGTGGGACCAGTTGAGCTAAATGAAGGCATTGGCCCACTTTCGGAAATTATCAGCTTTTTCGAAGAAGGTGTCATTGCTGGGAAAAGGGTATTAGAAGTTACAGGGGCTGACGTCGCTGCTTTCTGCGATGCGCTAATTGAAGATTCAAAAACGTATGCTGATCTTTATCAGGATTCACTTAATAAAAAAAACCTAAGAGAATGAAAATGGGAAGATCTTTATTAAGAAAGAAGACCGATTTCTAAATTTAAATGAGAAATTGGTCTTCTTTACTGTTGTTTTTTTAAAAATTAATTAATTATCATGAATATGATTAAATTTTATGCATTTGTTCTATAGATGAGCCCCTTTTTCCAAGACAAAATTACAGTTATAGAAGCGATAAGTAAAAGTCCGGCCAAAACAGTAAAGCACAACATTATCAGACCAGAAGAAACTAAACCTGCAAATATAGCTAACAATATAATTCTCAAAAGTAGCCCAATCGTTCGGAATAGGCTATCAATTCTACCGATTATTTCATTCGGGATATTATCCATCAAGAAGGAGTTCCTGGCCACTCTTGCTCCACTATTACCTAAAGCTATAAAAAACATTAAAGATAAGTATGCTGGTATATTCGCGTAAATAATTAACGAGATTGCTAATGTGTATGTTAAGACACCGTAGACAATTGTCTTTTCGTCTCCTAATTTTCTAGCTACGATAGGAACCAATATACCTGCAAAAATGGCACCCAAACCGTAAATCATACCTTGAATTCCATATATATTTCCATCGGTCTTTAACACATCAGACAAATATACTGGGAACAAATAATTTGTAATCATTACGCCAATGTAGGGCATTAGCGAAGCGGATAAAAATATGAGCATTGAAGTTCTTTTAAGCATAAAGGTTAAACCCTCTGATGCTTTTATTGCCTTTTCATTTCCGATTTTTCGTTTAGTAGTTTTCGCATAAGGTAATTTTAAATAAAAATAGATTGCCAGCGCATAGGTGAATACATCAAGTAATAAGATAAATTGCAAATCCCACTTAATCAATAAGATACTTGCTGCTGCACCGGCAATCATGCTGGAAAGCTGTCCTTGTACCTCCATTGTTCCATTAAGAGCCTTATACTGTTCTCTATTAAAAATTTCCTGATTTAAAGCAAACATGGTTGGGTAAAAAAGGGTGTAATACAGATTTCCTATCAAATAAATGATTATATAATGCCATATTTCATAGTGATTAGCTATGAACCCAATGAAAGTGAAAATTAACAAAACAGATAGGCTAATTAATTTACTAAATATCAATAATCTTTTACGTGATATTTTATCTATTAGGGCTCCGATATAAGGTGTAATTAAAAAGCTTAGGATAGTCATGCCTATTGTGACGTATCCAAATAGTTTATTTCCATTTTCACTCGATACTAAGAGCCATGGGATAGCAATCATTGTTATACCTGAGCCAATAGATGAGGCAATATTTGCAAAGATGATCAATCGAAATCGAGAATCGTTATACAGTTTATTCATGCGTGTTCCCCCTAAAAATGCTTACATGTATTTGTTCAACTATTTCTAGTATAAAAATGAAAAAGGGGAACTACATCGTACAAATTGCTGAAATATTCAGCAATTTAAGCTACAATAAATTAAGAAATATAGATGATAAAGCAGAGGTGAAAAAAATGGGATTACATTTAAAACTACCAAACGTACAAATTTTCCAATTTGATGGTCACTCAAGTTGGAATGATCCCGCTCATTCACATCAGGACTGTTATCAGATTTCAATTCCATTTAACGGAAATACTATTGCTACCCTTAACCAAAAGGAAAAGGTTTTAAGCAGTGGAAATGCCATAGTTGCTAATCCAAATTCCACACACTCTCATGAATTCAATTCAGATAGTAGTTCATTAGTAATTTTAGGCTTAAATCGAGAGGGTTTTAATAATTGGTTATGTGATGAGAAAGCCCTGAAAGAAGAGGTTAATTTTTATGAGGATCAACAAATTTTTAGTAATGATGTAAAATTGCAAATGAAACAGTGGTTTACTCATTATATTTTGAAAGAAGATTATCAAAGTTCTTTTATGGATGACTTGGAGATTAGTATTTTTCAATATTTTTCTGCTCTTTTAAGAGGTAGTCATAATATCAAAGAACCTTTACAACTTGTCTCAGATAATCATTTTAATCACGTATTAGACTATATCCATTCACATTATTCAGATGATATTTCAGTAGAAACACTAGCCGGTATAGCACAACAAAGCAAATATCACTTTATCAGAAGCTTTAAGTTGGCAACTGGTTTTACTCCACATCAATACGTAATGATTATCAAAATCAAAAAGGCCAAAGAGCTATTAACTATTTCTAATAAAACGATAACTGAAATTAGTTATGAGGTTGGCTTTTCAAGCCCTAGTCAATTTTATAAAACTTTTGCTAATTTAGTTGGCTGTTCACCAAAGAAATTTAGAGAACACAAAGATTAAAATCAATAATAAATTCGCCCAATTCAGCTGCTCGAATTGGGCTTTTATAATTAATAAACATGTCTGTCCAAGTAAATATACGAACCAGCCCCTTTCCGATGAATGGGCTTTTTCTTTTTGAATGAGTATAGTTTCTTCAAAAAAAGAAGGATTTTAAAACATTCTATAGAAATTAAAATCTAAGAGAATCGTTATTTTACAGGTAAAAATACATAGATAATAGAGTTTTTTGGGGGGAGATTAGATGTTAATTAAACCAAAAAAGTTACAGCCTGGAGATAGTGTAGCAACCGTGAGTCCTTCTTGGGGAGGAGCAGGTGAACCAGAACTTAGATGGAGATATGAGCAAGGTGTAAAGAGATTGGAAGAGGTATTTGGGTTAAACGTTATCCCAATGCCAAATAGTTTAAAAGGTGGAGACTATCTATACAATAACCCACAGGCTCGTGCTGAGGATTTGATGACTGCATTTAAGGATGAAAATATAAAAGGGATTATTGCCAATATTGGTGGAGAAGATAGTATTCGTTTACTTCCATATATTGACTTTGAGGTGATACATAACAATCCGAAGATTTTTATGGGGTACTCTGATGTAACCATTTCTCATTTAATTTGCCATAAAGCAGGCATTTCTTCCTTTTACGGTCCAGCCATACTAACTGATTTTGCTGAAAATGTAGAGATGGATCCATATACAATTGAAATGGTGAACCGGACGCTCTTTTCTAATGAAATAATGGGAGAAATTCAACCAGCGAAAGAATGGACAAGTGAACGTTTAGAATGGATTGAATCCAATAAGAATAAGAGACGAACTTTGAAACTAAACGCTGGTAATGAGTTACTTCAAGGCTCTGATATCGTACAAGGACGCCTGATTGGCGGCTGTATGGAGGTTCTTGAGATGGCTAAAGGAACTGTACTTTGGCCAGAGAGCATACACTGGGAAAATAGTATCCTATTCTTTGAAACCTCTGAAGAAAAACCAGCACCAGATTATATTCGTTATTGGCTACGAAATTATGCGGCTCAAGGTATTCTTCAAAGAGCAAAGGGTATTATTTTTGGAAAGCCACAGGATGAGCAGTATTACGAGGAGTATAAAATCGAAATCCGAAAAGTCACGAAGGAATATAATTTAGAGCATTTACCAATTCTTTATAACCTAAATTTTGGCCATACAGAACCAAAGTTTATCTTACCTTATGGTGCTATGGCAGAGATCGATTGTGTCGATAGGACTTTCTCGATTCTTGAAAATGCAGCTGAATAACTAAACAGTATGTTATGTAAGGAGATGTATATCTCCTTTTTATTTTGTTTTTAAATGAACACCCTGTAATTCTTTTGATCATATATAAATTTCTGTAACCATTTATCAATCTCAAACGAATAATAAGTGACTACATACTAAAGGGGGGAAATGGTTGGTTGATTTACGAGACTTAGAAGGTAGCATAGTGGAAATTTATAATCAGCATTATCTAGATGTGTATCGATTTCTTGTTTGCTTTTCAGGAAATCAAAACGATGCAGAGGATTTAACACAAGAAGTATTCATTCGGGTGTTAAAAAGCTTACCAAACTTTAAAACTGATAGTAATTTTAAAACATGGATATTTTCTATCGCGAAGCATGTTGCTCTTGACCATTACAGAAAGAAGAAATTTTCAACGATTTTTAAGGAAGGTTTTTTCTCTAAGCTCGAGTCAAAGGAGAAAAAGCCTGATGAAGAGTACGAGAAAACTGAATTAGAGCACTATGTACATGAAGCTATCTCCAAGCTTAAACCGAATCACCGAGCAGCTGTTATTCTTCGCGGAATCAATGAGTTTTCAGTGAAAGAAACGGCAGAAATTCTGCAATGTAGTGAAGCCAAAGTGAAAGTCGATTATCACAGAGCTTTAAAGGATTTGAAAAGAAAACTAGATTTGGATGGAAAAGAGGTTTTGTCCAATGCAAAATGAAAAAGAAATTATTAACATGATAAAAGACAGTCACCCTCAAAATCCAAAAAAAGAATTTATAATATCAACAGAAAATTTGCTTAGACAAAAGGCTAGAAGTATGAGAAAAACTACAAGAGTTAGAAAACTCACTGTAGCAACAAGTGGTATTTTCCTATTTGCATTAGCTTTTTCTTGGCTTTTCCTTTTAAATGGCAAGGAAACCGTTATGAATCTTACAAATACAATTGGAGCAGAAGGTATTCCATCACTTGCCTTAGATGAAAAAGAACCGTTAGTGTTTATTTACCAAACACATAATGTTGAAGCATATTATCCAGAACTGCAGGGAGATGAGGATAGGGTACCCTTTAGTGATACAACGAATGTTACATTGGTGGGGAAGGAATTGAGTAATGCATTAGAAGAACGTAATATTAGCGCAATTCATGATGATACAGATTATAGTAAGATTTTGAGCGAAAGAGGATTAACTTTTAACGATGCCTATACAGTATCAGGAGAAGTCTTACAAAAAGCGTTAACTGAACATGATAGCATTGAAGTTGTATTGGACATACACAGGGAGTCAAATAAAAAAGATGACTCCACTACGACTATTGCAGGGACAGAATATGCAAAGATATGGATGTATGTATCGAAAACAGCTGATAATTATGAAATAAATAAAGCATTTGCATTGAAACTTCATGACAAACTAGAAGACCTATATCCGGGTTTATCCTTTGGTGTAATTGAAAGAGGAGTAAACCCAAGAAACACTTACAATCAAGATTTACAAGACAACTCTGTATTAGTCTCTATTGGTGGCATGGAAAATACATTCGAAGAGACATTTCGAACGGCAGATGCTTTAGCAGAGGCTATTAAAGAAGTATTGAGTAAATAATATATAGTAGCAAAAGCTTGATTTGGCGGTAATCTTCAAATCAAGCTTCAATCTTTATAGGAGCAGCTTTAATTTATTAATATAGCTTTATCATTAAATTCAACGTCAATTTCAAATAGCTGATTCATCAAAACAAGATTATCATGCCTCATTTTAAGAAAGTAATCTTGATAGTCCTCTGGAATAGGCTGTATATATGTTTTAGGTTGGCTTTGAACCTTCAACCATTCCTTCAAATTTAATAATTCAGCCGTAGTAAATCCATTATATGTAGTTGCCTCATTCAACTTTTTAATCTCTAAAGAGGGAACGACTGTTGTTACAAGTGGTTCTTTAGATTTATTGTTGATACCATATTTTTTTGGACGTATGTCTTTTGCCAGTTTTGATGAGAAGTGAATTTCATCAATCTCGCTCCATTTAAAATACTCGTTTTTGGTAAAATTGAAGCTTCTACGTTCAATACCTTCCTTATTCACTATCGTGAAAGTTTGTAGTAACAATGTGTTAGCGATGATTAAGATCGTTACACAGCTTATTAATAGTGCTTTCTTTTTCCTGAAAATCCAGCTGATTAGGATTAATATAATTGAGATGACCAATATTAAATCCGTAGGTGCTTCACGAAAGGAAACAATCAGATTGCCTTCTTTGTTTTCTAAAAACGCTTCAAGAATATGAGGCAGAGCTGCACAAATACCCATCAAAGCAATGACGATATAAACCTTATAATCCCAAAGAAAACCTTTATCTTTCCAACTATTCGTATCCATATTTTACCCTCCTTTCCTAATTTACCATATTCCAGCCTATTTTGAATAACCATTATTCAAAATTTTGGGAAGTAGGTTAAACTATGTAAATTTAAGGAGAGGTTATGGCTATTTTGCTATGTTAACAAATTAGAGTGCACTTAATTAGTCTATTTTAAACAACTTGAAAGCGAAAAATAGCATAATAACACGAATAAAGTTCACACTAAACCTAATTCCATAAAGGAGCATTCCTGTTAGAAGGATTTTCGGGGACTTGAAATAAAAAAAGCCCTCTTGTATGATGCTTGAGTGTCAACCGGAAAATTGACTCGAACA
>NZ_QJTJ01000030.1 GCF_003217295.1 Ureibacillus chungkukjangi | reverse complement strand
AAACCATAAAACTTTCGAACCGCCGTATACGGATCCGTACGTACGGTGGTGTGAGAGGTCGGCTAGCCAACTAATGGCTAGCCTCCTACTCGATTGTCAGCTGATGTCTTTAAAAAAATCTTAAAATTATTTGAATTGATAAACAATTTGTATTAAAATATTTGTAAGTAAATAATAAAAGCAATGATGAAAAAAAGTAGTATTATGAAGTGGCCTAGAGAGCTAGCGGTTGGTGGAAGCTAGAGCATGACATGGTACGAATGGGCTTTCTAGCTTCTAGTATTGAAATAATAGTAGGTACTAGCGTATGTTACGTTACAAACAGTTAAGTGGACTAAAGTGTATTTTTCTTTAGTCAATTAAGGTGGCACCACGGCTCTTTTCCGTCCTTTTGTGATGGAAGGGCCTTTTTATATTGTTTAAATACATTATATAAGTGTGCTGCAAGTGCAGAGTAGAGCTGAGATGAGAATAGAAAGGAAGAGCTGGAGATGACTGTTGAAGTAAAGGATTATGTTTTAAAGGAAATACAAGGTGATATGATGACGCCGATTTCTATTTTTGAAAGCCTGACAGGTACAAGAAAGGTGTTATTTGAATCCTCTGCAAAGCATGAGGAAAGTGGTAGATATTCCTTTATCGCCTTAAATCCTATAGCCGAATTAAAAGGAAGCAAAGAAAATTACACTTACCAAACGAACGATAAAGAGCCGCAATTTGAAGAGGGAGCTGTGTTAAGTAAATTACGTAGTTTACTGCCGCTTCAATATAAAGACTATCCTTTTTCCTTTTTTGGAGGGGCAATTGGTTTCTTTGGTTATGACATCGCCTTCTATAATGAAGCGATAGGTGAAACACTCGAAGATGAGCTAGCAATGCCGGATGTTCATGTTTATTTTTATGACACATTTATCGTTTTTGATCATCTATCTCAAAAGGTTTCCGTTGTAGCTATTGATTTATTTAATAGTGGTAAAGCGGAAGCTGAAATGGAAAACGATGTGAATATAATTCTAGATGAAATTAAGCGAGGGTCGACATTTGTTGAAGATTCAGCTGTATTTTTAAAATTCGAGCCAACAATTGAAAAATCGCAATTTATCGAAATGGTAAAAAAAGCAAAGACACATATTGAGCGAGGCGATATCTTTCAGGTCGTATTATCTCAAAGATTCAAAGCCGATTTTACAGGGAAGCCATTTTCACTATATCGAAAGTTACGTACCTCAAATCCTTCGCCTTATATGTTTTATCTTGAATTTGAAGATTACTCAATCCTGGGAACATCGCCAGAAAGCCTGGTAAAAGTAGTGAATCGCAAGGTTACGACAAACCCTATAGCGGGTACGAAGCCAAGAGGAAAGACTAAGGAGGAGGACCTCAAGCTTGAGCAATTGCTTATTAATGATGAAAAAGAAATTGCAGAGCATAGAATGCTAGTTGATTTAGGAAGAAATGATATCGGTCGGGTGAGTAAAATTGGAACAGTAGAGGTCGCAAAATATATGAACATCGAGAGGTATAAGCATGTAATGCATATCGTCTCTGAAGTGACAGGTGTGCTAAATGAAGATACCGATGTATTAGATGTTTTAACAGCATGCCTACCAGCAGGAACTGTATCAGGTGCACCGAAAATTCGAGCGATGCAAATCATTAATGAATTAGAGCAATTCAAGCGTGGCGTATATTCCGGGGCAATTGGTTATATATCCTCAAGTGGAAATATGGATTTAGCATTAGCCATTCGTACGATGATTGTAAAGGGTGAGAAAGCATTTGTGCAGGCTGGTGCTGGAATTGTCTATGACTCGATTCCTGAATCTGAATATGAAGAGACGATAAACAAAGCGAAGGCACTTTTGGAGGTGCACAGATGATCTTACTAATAGATAATTACGATTCATTTACCTATAATCTATATCAACAAATTTCCAAACTGAATCAGGAGGTAAAAGTTGTTCGAAACGATGCTATAACAATAGAAGAAATCAGGAATTTGAATCCCAAAGCGATTGTATTATCACCTGGTCCTGGAACACCCTCAGAGGCTGGGATGACAGTAGAGATTGTAAGAGAATTATATAAAGAAATACCGATTTTAGGAATTTGTCTTGGGCACCAGTCAATCGGGGAAGCATTTGGTTGTAAGATTGTAAGAGCAAAGAACATAATGCATGGTAAACTGTCTATTTTAGACTATAAAAAATGTGGATTGTTTGAGTCCTTGGAGGGTGAAATAGAAGTCATGCGCTACCATTCATTAGTTATTGAGCCAAGTAATTTATCAGCAGATTTAGAGGTAATGGCAATTTCGAGGGATGATCGAGAAATCATGGCTATTCAACATAGAAACTTCCCAGTATTCGGCTTGCAATTTCACCCTGAGTCAATTGGTACAGAAGCAGGTACGAGAATGATTGAATCTTTTCTGAAACAAATTGATCTACTAAAAGTTTAATAGGTTACCTGGAGAGGAGCAGACTATTGGAAAAAACAGAAACTTACTTTTTAGGATTAACTAATGAACAACTGCAAAATGAAGTCCCACTAATAGTTCAATTGTTAAATGAAAATAAATTAGTGAAAACACAAGACTTGGCGAAGCTATTGATTAAATTTCCTAACGAGATTACTCCATTTATTTTTGAAGTGTTCGAATCAGCGGAAAAGGATATTAGTATGAAGGAATGGTGCCTGGATTTTCTTGTGCCACAGCTACCTTTTTTCGTGAAAATCGCTCTAGAGGAACAATTGCAAAGAATCGCACATGCTCCTACAATTGAAGAAAAGTCAGCTAATCTTGATGAAAAAGCTTTATCGGTTTTAAATAATTTTATCTAAATCATACTGCAGCACACATTTTATAAATTTGTGTGCTTTTTTTCGTCTAAAATTAATTTATCAACGTCTAATTAATGAGAGGAGGGGGGAACAGTTTGCAACAACATTTAAAAGAAATAATTGATCAATACGGCGATTATTTGCTCCGTATAGCTTATACATATGTTAGGGATGAACGAATTGCACAGGAAATCCTTCAGGATGTCCTTTTTTCATACTACAGGAAACAAAGTCAGTTTAGGGGAGATGCTTCTCTTAAAACCTACTTAACAAAAATGACGATTAACCGCAGTTATGATTATTTAAGGAGCTGGAAAAATAAAAGGGAGCTTGTATTAGAAAAAATTTTTATAAAAGAAAGAACAAAGAGTATAGAAAAAAGCGTAATTGAAGAGGAAGAGAAGACGGAAATAACGAGTGCAGTATTTACTTTAAAGGTAAAGCTTCGTGAGGCTATTTTCTTGTACTACTATGCTGAACATACTACAAAGAAAATTTCAGAGATTCTTGGTGTTCCCTAATCCACTATAAAATCCAGATTGCAGAAGGCTAGAGCTGAGCTAAGAGAGAAGCTTCAAAACTATGAATGGGAGGTGCTAGTCGATGAAAACTCAGAAAGATTTTAAGGGAAGCTGGAAAAGCGAGCTTGAATCAAGCATCAACCTATCTCCAAAAATGAAGGAAGATTTGCTGGATAAGGTAAGCTCTCAACGTGATGTATCAGAAGCGAAGAGGAATTGGATTTACCCAACGGTGCTTACATCATTTGTATTAGGTGCAGCTTTCTTCCTATTACTAATGATTCAATATAACCCGCTAGATCTAACAATGTCTTCTCCAGAAGAAATAAATAATGATATTAATATTTTTGAGCTACTGTCCTCTGAGAAGTTTTACTGGATAGTTGGGGCAATTATTTTAGAAATAATCGTGGTACTTCTATTTTTTGCCGTTATGAAGAAGACGAGGAGATGGGAAAAGACATTTGTTGCTAGGGTTTTGGCAAAACTATTACCAACTAGGCAAAACAGTATTCTAATCCAGAGTTTCTTGTGCGTTGTTATTGGAATGGGAATAGTTTTTTCATCATTGGCTAGTATCAAATATTTAACTGTGTTTTTTGTTTTTCTGTTAAATTATTTAGTTTTATTATGGTCCATTAGGGACTTAAACAGGTCCAGCTGTCCTCACTGTGGTCATCTCTTTTCACGTAAAGATCTTTACAAAATAACATGGGCTCCGTACCGTTTAAAATGCATTCACTGTGAAGAAAATATTTTTCAAACTAAAGCCTCTAGGAATAAAGCCATTATATTCGTTTGGATGCCTTTTGTTAGTCATTATGCATTAGGATTTTTAGGAATCCCTTTTCCAGTAATAGGATTTTCGTTTATCCTTGTTGGTTTATTTTTTAATTTTTATATTAATAATTTCACAACTCGTTATTCTAAAGAGGATGAACCAATGTGGTGAATGTCAGATGTGATACATTACATTTCATTGAACAAAAAATTTTTTATATGCTGCAAAAAAGGACGCTATACTGCTGCGTCCTTTTGCTTTCTATTATAGATACTTTGCTATTTCACTTTCGAATTTTGAAGGTTTGTCTGTTGGGGCGAAGCGTTTAACGACATTGCCATTGCGATCGACTAAAAATTTGGTGAAATTCCATTTTACTTTACTACCCAAAATACCTTTCGTTTCCTCCGTTAAATATTTAAATAAGGGATGGGCGTTTTCTCCATTTACCTTAACAAGCTCATGCATAGGGAAGGAGACTCCATATGTAAGTCGGCAGGCCTCAGCAGCTTCTGTACCAGAACTTAACTCTTGTTTAAACTGATCAGAAGGAAAGCCGAGTATTTCAAATCCTTTTTCATGATAATTTTTATAAAGCTCTTCCAATTCATTAAACTGACCAGCGAGTCCGCATTTAGTGGCAGTGTTTACAATAAGCAAGAGTTTGCCTTCGTATTTGTTTAGTGTATAGGGAATTCCTTCGTCGTTTGTTACTTCAAAGTTATAAATAGTCATTGAAATCCTTCTTTCTTTACAAGTTGGAAGCTGTTTTGACGCTTCTTTGCTTTTTCATTTAATAACACTAGTGTAACAGCAAGTGTGAAGGCTGTAACTAAACAAGCCCCTATAAATGCAATGACGCCATTCCATCCCCATCTAGACCAGAAGAATCCTCCTGTTGTTCCACCAATACTAGAGCCAAAATAATAGGCGAATAGATAAAGGGAAGAGGCTTGTGCTCTGTCCTTTGTAGCCCGGAAGCTGACCCATCCGCTTGCAATGGAATGTGAACCAAAAAAACCAAAAGTAAAGATGACAATCCCGGCAATTTTAATAACAAGGTTGATAGGTAACGTCAGTAGAGCTCCTGTAAACATGATAGCAATCCCAGTGAGCAATACTTTTGGACGTCCAAACTTGTCAGAAAGACTTCCAAACCATGTGGAGCTAAAAGTTCCCACAAGGTAAACGATAAATATCCAACCAACAACGGTACTGCTTAAATGATAAGGAGCGCCAAGTAATTTATAGCTTATATAATTATAAAGTGTGACAAATCCACCCATTAAGGTAAATGAAATTCCGAATAGACAAAGTAAACCTGGATCCTTTATATGATGAAAAAGAGATTTGGATAATGCTTTAAATTCGAGCTTTCGAGGGCTAAAATGCTTTGAGGCAGGTAAAGCCCAAACAAAATATAAACAAATAAGCAAGCTTAGTAATCCTGTAAACACCATGCCGATTTGCCAATTGAAGAAATCTGTCATGGTACCCATAATGATTCTTCCCGATAGCCCACCTATTGAATTACCGCTAATATAGAGACCCATTGCAACTCCAAGACTCTTTGGATCTACCTCTTCAGCCAAATATGCCATTGCTATTGCAGGTACGCCAGCAAAAACAAAGCCTTGAAGCATACGTAATAGTAAAAGTGCTTCAAAGGTGGGGGCAAAGGCTAGTAAGATGGTGAAAATTGAAGCGGCGAAAATGGAAATGGTCATTAACCGTTTACGTCCCCAGGCCTCTGATAATGAGCCAAATAAAATTAGAGTGACCGATAAGACGCCAGTAGAAAGAGAGAGCGATAGACTTGCAGTAGCTGGGGAGACACCAAAGGTTTTAGTGAATTGTGGAAATAAGGGCTGTGTAATATAAAGGTTGGCAAAGGTGATAAAACCCGCAGCAAATAAGGCTAAATTAGCTAAAGTAAATTCTTTCGTTCCTTTTTGTAAATAATTCATGCTGATACGCCTCTTTTTCAAAATTAACATATTTTTGAACTTTAATTTATTATAATGAAGATAGCTATATAATGATAATTCATTGTTTTTATGTGTCTTATAAATTTTAGTCATAAGGGAGAGGGGTAATATGGATTTTAATTCTCTTCAATATTTTGTCTTGGTTGCAAAATATGAAAATATGTCACGTGCTGCAGAAATTTTACATATAACGCAACCTGCCCTCAGTAAATCCATTTCATTATTAGAGGAAAGCTTGGGGGTTACTTTGTTTGAGAGAAATGGTCGCTCCATTAAATTGAATCGTTATGGACAATTTTTTTTAGAACGGTCTGAAAACCTGTTGAAGGATTATGAAATGGCAAAAGAAGACCTCCTAAATCTTGTTTCTCCTGGACAAGGTGTAGTCTCTATAGGATTTATGCATACACTTGGACTCGAAGTAATTCCTCAATTAATGGCTCGAGTACAAAAAGACTATCCACAGCTTAAAATTCAATTGACTCAAAGTAATTCAAGTACGATTTTGCAGAAGCTAGAGGTGGGGGAACTCGATTTATGTTTAATTTCTTCCCTAGATACACATAAGGATTTGGTTTGGGAGAAGCTTTGGGAGGAGGAATTATTTCTCATTGTGCCAAAAAGCCATCCTCTTGCGAGTGCTAATGAAGTTAGCCTTAAGGATTTTGCTGGTGAACCATTTATCTCGATTAAACAAGGAAATACATTACGTAAATCCGTTGACGATTTATATAAACAAGAAGGCTACCAGTTAAATGTAGCCTTTGAGGGTGAAGAGGTTCATACCATCACAGGCTTAGTGGAAAGTGGACTTGGTGTATCGCTTATTCCTTATATAAAGGGACTTGAGCAATATCAAATTCAGCTGCTAAAGGTTAATGCACCAAACTGTAGACGAGAGATTGGTTTAGCTTATATAAATAAGCATTTTAAGAGCGCGGCTACTAAGCTACTTGAAGACTATATACGAACATTTTTTCAAACAACAAAGTTAGGTAAGAGAGATTGAGCCTGCAATAGAAAAAGGGAAGTCCATATGTGAAATAGACTTCCCTTACAGCTCGCTTATCGTAATTTTCCTGTAATAATATTGGCGATTTCTTCTACAGACATAGAAGAATTTAACTCGAATTGTCCTTTTTGAATGGTTGTTGCGTATTCAGGCTGAGCCAAAAACAGCTCCATTTCAACACTATTTTTAATAATGTTCATGTCTTTTAATTTTTGAGCAACCTCTGCAGGAGTTAAGCCAGCATAAACGTAAAGCGTATCTGTCACTGTTTCGTCTTTTACCTCAGGATCACTAGCTACTGGCTTTTCTTCTGATTCAGTTTTTTGTTCTTCAGAAGGCTTGTCTTCTGCTACTGCCTCATTTGTCGGCTCTGTTTGTTCTAGTCCTGTAATTTGTTCGTTTGCATCCTGTAGCTGTTGTTCTAATTGTGAGATTTTACTTTTATACTGTTCTTCAGCTTTCGTTTCTGAAGAAGAAATGAAAGGAATATTAACTTTTTCTGAGAAAGTAATTAGCAAGCCGATTACGAAACAAGCAATGCCAAAGGAACGTAATGAAGATTTTTTCATCGGTTGCCTCCGTTATTTAAAATCGAAAGAATTTGTTCCTTTGACAATGTAGACATTTTACTTATTTCGTCAACAGGATATCCCTGTTTGTTTAACTGGATGACTTGACTTATAAGTATTTCGTTGATTTGTTGGGTGTTATTAGCTGGATTTACTTGTTTTGACTGTGCGACTTGTGCTGCTTGCTTATAGGCCTGTATTGAGCTTTTATTTGTTGCCTTTGGTTTAACAGTAAAATTAGATTCCAACAACAGCTCTTCTTCTATAATTTTTAATCGCTTTTTAAGCGAATTTGTTTCTTGATAGATACTAATCGAGAGGTCTTCGATATCCTGCTCTAATTTTTTTGAAGAATCTCTTAGGAAAAATGATACAACGATACAAAGGATTCCGATGATCATTAAAATTATTGAAAATTCCACTATATTTCCTCCGTTAATAATCGCATTTTAGGTTATTTTACCATAGTAAAAGTTAATTATAAATCATGCTAGATTTTTTTTCAGTTTATGTTATAATGATTTAGTCGTATAAATCATGCTCAAATGATACAAGTCTTGATATAGAGTGGGAGGGTTAATAATGCGCGTAAACATTACTTTAGCTTGCACAGATTGTGGCGAACGTAACTACATTTCTAAAAAGAACAAACGTAACAATCCAGAGCGTCTTGAACTTAAAAAATATTGCTCTCGCGAGAAGAAATACACTCTTCACCGTGAAACAAAGTAAGCATTATTGCCAAAACCACTTGTGGTTTTGGCTTTTTAATTATAGGAACAAATCAATGTCTAAAGGGATGATTTAAATTGGATAAAAAGCTACTAAGAACTCAAGTTAGACACTCCTTACAAAAAATGGACGCTGAGCAATATGAACTTTCATCTCTAAATATTAAAAAGCTTTTGTTTAGAGAGCCTTCTATTATAAAAGGAAAGACGATTGCTATCACGATATCCAATAAACAAGAGGTTGATACGAAAAAGATTATTGAATCTCTTTGGCAGCTTAAAAAAAAAGTAGTAGTGCCAAAGTGCAATTCGAAGGATCGCTCTATGAAATTCTATGAAATAGAGCATTTTAATCAGCTTGAAAACGTATATATGGATTTACAGGAACCGAACCCCGAATGTACACAGCTTGTACATCCAGAGGAAATAGACTGTATCATCGTGCCAGGAATCGTCTTTGATAAGAAAGGGTATCGAATAGGTTATGGCGGAGGCTATTATGACCGATATCTGAGTCGATTTGATGGAATGTTGATTTCACTAGCCTTCAATTTACAAGTGATTGATGATGTCCCTAAGGAAAGCTTTGATATACCAGTAGACTTATTAATTACTGAAACTGAAACAATCGATTGTCTGCAAAATCGAAAGGAGCTTAACTCATGAAATCAATGAAGGATATATATGACTTACTAAAACAATATGGAACATTTATTTATACAAGAGATCGCCAGGGAGATATCCTTTTGATGGAGGACGAGATACGAGAGCTATATAAAGCGAAAGTATTGGAACCGAGTGCTTTTCAAGCTGCGATGTTAATTTTGCGACAAGAAGCCTCGAGAATTGCAAAAGAGGAAAAAAGACTTCAATAGTCTCAATTTTAACTTGGAAATTTTTGATTATTTGGTAAAAATTTAATTTTTGTGATTGAAACAAGTCGTTTATGTTAATAAATGTTAATTATATGTCTAATAAATGAAATGAACCAGCAGTGGATTTTTTCCACTGTTTTCATTTGGGAACCTTTTTGTAAATAAAACGTAATTATTCTTAAGGTATTATAATATTTGACATCATAATCGTTGAATTTTGTAATATTCTGTCGAGCGGTTTTTCTCTACTGTCTATTGCTAAATAAAGTAAAAAAGATTAAGATAAATTTTGTTTATTATTATTAAAATGTTTTTTTATTGTAAATTTCATTTCACTAGAAATGTATTACATTTATATATTAATTTTGTAGAAGGGATGTTTTGGAATGAAATCATTTAAATGGCCTAAACATTCGATATTAGCGATAGCGATTTTCGCGACTTGGCTTAAAACAGTAATTGTGTACCATACAAGCTTCGAGCTGGATATTGAAAATGCGATGCAAGAGTTAATTTTGATTATTAATCCATTAAGCTTTATTCTTTTTGCTTATGGAATTTCTCTATTCTTCAAAACAGAGAAGCTACGAAATCGGTATTTGATTACCGTTAGTGCATTTTTAGCAATCGTACTTTTCGCAAATGTTGGTTTTTACAGATTCTATAATGATTTTATTACCTTCGCAGTGTTATTCCAAACAAGTAATTTCGGTGATTTGGGGAATTCAGTTGCAGATATTATTAGCTTCACAGATATTCTTTACTTTGCTGATTTAATTGTGCTACTTATTGCGATTAAATTTATTCCAAAAAGCGAAGGAATTACACCTGTAAGAATTGAAATGCGTCGTGCGTATTTTGTTCTTTCAATGGCGATTGTATTCTTAAATTTAGGATTATCCGAAACGGAGCGTCCACAGCTTCTAACACGTGCATTCGATCGTGAGCTACTTGTAAAAAACATCGGTACGTATAACTATCATTTATATGACATCTATGTACAGTCAAAGTCAAGTGCACAGCGAGCATTGGCTGATGGTAGTGAGTTGGTTGAAGTAGATAACTATGTGCAAGCAAATCAAGCAGCTGTGAACCCAGAGATGTTTGGGAAGTATAAGGGACGCAACGTGATACTGGTTTCACTAGAATCTCTTCAGAGTTTTGTGATAAACAATGAAATGAATGGGGAAGTAGTTACACCATTTTTAAATAGTCTAACAAACGATAAGGATACGTATTATTTTAATGATTTTTACCACCAAACAGGCTTAGGGAAAACAAGTGATTCTGAGTTTATCGTTGAAAATTCATTATTTGGATTGGGTCGTGGGGCTGTATTCTTTACTCATGGTGGAAATACGTATAATACGATGTCTGAAAAATTAGGTGAGAATGGATACTTTACAAATGTAATGCATTCTAATAATTCATCGTTTTGGAACCGAAATGAAATTTATGAGTCATTTAATATCGATAAATTTTACGATATTGAATCCTATGAAGTAACAGATGAGAATTCTGTAAACTGGGGACTGAAGGATATTCCGTACTTTGAGCAATCAGTGGATCTAATGAAAGAAATGGATCAACCATTTTATTCAAAAATGATAACTTTAACAAATCACTATCCCTTCACTTTGGAAGAAGAGGATATTATGATTCCTGAGTATAATTCAAATTCGGGGACGTTAAATCGTTATTTCCAAACAGTCCGTTATTTAGATGAATCGATTAAAACCTTCTTTGATAAGCTTAAAGAAGAGGGACTTTATGACAACTCAATAATTGTGATGTATGGAGATCACTATGGAATTTCAGAAAATCATAATAAAGCGATGTCGACGTATTTAGGTAAAGAAGAAATTACAGCTTATGATAGTGCTTTACTACAGTCAGTACCATTATTCATTCATGTTCCTGGATCAGGAGATGGGCAAGTAATGGATGAAGCGGCTGGCCAAATCGACCTTCGTCCTACAATCATGCACTTACTTGGAATTGAGACTTCGAATGACATGCAATTAGGGGCAGATTTATTCTCTGAAGAGCATGAGGACTTAGTTATTTTCCGTGACGGTCGATTCATAACAGATGACCTGGTTTACGCTGGTGAAGTATGTTATGACAGAACTACAGGTGAACAAACAGAAATTGAAGCGTGTCAGCCATATATTGAACGTTCTTCGATTGAGTTGGAATACTCTGATCAAATAATAAATGGCGACTTATTGCGTTTCTATGATGAAGCTACAGGTAATTTACTACAGGATGCACTAGAAGTAGAAGAAAAATAAAGAAAAGGGTTATCTCAAGTGCTGAGATAACCCTTTTCTTCTGCTTCGATTGTAGAAAGAGAAAAAACGAGGTATCTAGAAGATACCTCGTTTTTATCTTAGTGATGTAATGCTGGTGGGTAGCCTTGATTTAAAATAGTCATTACTACAAACCAACCAAAAATTGCTGCAGTAGCTAAGCTAAATACTAAAGAAAGAACATTCTTTTCTTTAATCGCTTGGAAAAAGTTCACTACTGCGAAGATTGCTACTAAAGCGAAAATAACCATTAATAAGTTCATTAAAAAAGACACTCCTTTCGACATGTGAAAAAGCATGTCGATAAACAATATTCCTTCTTTATTGTAAATCACCTTATCCCGTTTGTCGAGAAGAAATAATCCAGTTGTTTGACTAGAGAATGTAATTTTCTTCTAAGCGATGTATAATAATCGAGAGGTGAATACAATGTTAAACGTTAAAGCATATAGTCTAGGACCTGTTCAAACAAATTGTTATATCATTAGTAATAAGCAAAAAGAGTGCATACTATTCGACCCAGGGGAAGAATCTTCAAAAATAATGAAAGTAATTCAGTCCAATCAGCTAAAACCAAGAGCTATTTTTTTAACACACGCACATTTTGATCATATAGGTGCTGTAGAGGATTTAAGAGAAGTTTTTGAACTTCCTCTATATATTCATGAAAAAGAAGTGTCCTGGCTATCTGATCCCATGAAAAATGGTTCTGGTAGGTATGCTGAGCTTCCGAATTACATTGTTAACAAACCCGAACAAGAGTATATCATTCGAAAGGAACAGTCCTTTGATATCGCTGACATGAAATTTAAGGCAGTATTTACACCAGGTCATTCTCCTGGCAGTATCTCATATATTTTCGAAGAAGACGGATTTGCAATAGTAGGGGATACTTTATTTGAAGGCAGTATTGGAAGAACTGATTTACTTGGAGGATCGCATGAGGTGCTTCTTAAGTCAATTCATGACAAATTGTTAGTGTTGCCTGAGGATACAATTATTTACCCAGGACACGGTAGTTATACGACTCCAGCTCAGGAAATCGATAGTAATCCTTTTTTAAATGGATTCTAAATTCAAAGAAACGATTCAGTTAAAGTTGAATCGTTTCTTTTCTTTATTATTTTATAAATAAAAAACACCAACTGAAAAAACAGTTGGTGTCGTTTATTAGTGTCCTGCACCTGGTACATGGATAAACGTAGTGTAATACGTGAATCCTGCGAAGAATATTGTTAAATAAGCTCCGAAAATGTACATGTACATGCGTTCTGTTAGGTTTAAGAAGCCTAATAATAAGAATAAAATTGTATTACCAATGAATAATAGCGAAACCTCGTACATATCACCAAGGTAGAACATAACGGCAAAAATACCAGTCCAGAAAGCCATAACTTTATACATGTTACTCATGAAGTATCCCTCCTTTTGCCATACGACACAATAATATCATCTTTTATTATAAATGATTTGAAACTATAATGTAAACTCCTACTTACATTTTGTTTGTGACAATAGAGTAGAAAATGCTAGAGAGCATTATTGCCAATTTCTATTTCGTACTTGCAGTTTTCACAATCATGAACCATGCTTTCTACTTGCTCAAACTCATTTTGAGAAAAAAGAGCATCTATTTGCCCGTTTAAATAGGATTCATGTAATATACATACAATCTCATTATTTGTAGATAATTGTTTTTTAAACGGACAATTATAAATAGAGAAGATAATTTTTTTTCCATTCTCTGTTTCAGTAATTTCTGGTATGTATCCAATTAGTGCAGAAGCTGTTGTTAAGTGATCTATTTTAGCGTTAAAGTCACTAAGTACAATTCCTTTTCCATAGGCTATACTTTGTTTCATTTCTGAATAGCCATCTTCATAGCTTATTTTTTTTGCAACGTCAATTGCCTCTGGCCCCAATTGTTCGATTAGCTTCATAGCCCAATTAATCAAACGACTATCCTCTTTTTTAGGGAAGCTTAACTCAACTCCCTCTTCGGAAGCTTTATACTCTCGCCCAGGTCTGCCACCCTTACCGGATTTGACAAAGTGAGCTGAAATTAAATTGATTTCTGTTAGCTTTGTTAAATGAAGTCTAGCCACATTTGGATGAATATTAAATCGGTCGGCAATCGCTTGTACTGTAAATGATTTTTTTTGTTGAAGCATATATTCATAAATTTGGTAACGTGTTTCATCAGATAAAGTACTTGTTATTTTTAAAGGATGAACCATGAAATCACCTCTCTAGTATTATTTACTTTTTATTACAGTATTATTTTAACTTTTATAATATAGGATTGATATAGAATTTGTCGATGAATTATTACAATTAAAGCAAATTTCATATTTTGGGTTGATTTTACTAATCTAAATGTAGTAATAAGGGGTTGAAAAATGAGATTTGAAGGATAATTTATACTCAAAATTTTATCTTCGGAAAAAGGGTTTTCTAATTTGAAATCTCCAGATATACTGTCATTAATGATTTGCGGTCAGCAAGTATTTTAAAAACAAGGAGGTGTCATTTTGGAGGTAGAATCAGTTGTTGAAAGTAAGAGTATACAATTATTGTTAAAGGCCTTGCACTTTGGTGCTTCTGATATCCATATAGTTCCTGCACAAGACAGTTATTCTATCCATTTCAGGAAATACGGAAAGCTATTTCCAACGAGTAATTTGCCAAATGAGTTAGGCGATAGAATTATTTCTTATTTAAAGTTTTTATCATCTCTAGATATTAGTGAAAAGAGAAAGCCCCAAAGCGGTTCTTTTCAGAAGGAAATTTCTAGTCAATTATATGCATTTCGCGTTTCTACATTGCCCTCGATTTTCAAAAGAGAGAGTCTAGTTATTCGGATACTCGTTCAAAACTCTCGCCTTCCCATCTCGTCAATTTGTTTAAATCCAAGCTCAGCAAACAAATTAGTACAGCTTGTATCAAGTCGCCAAGGATTACTGTTGTTCTGTGGAGCGACCGGGTCAGGAAAAACTACCTCATTATATTCACTAATCAATTACACAAGTGAATCATTAGCTCGTCACGTCATTTCACTTGAGGACCCAGTTGAAAGTAATCAATCAAATTTATTGCAAATACAGGTAAATGAACGTGCAGGTGTTACTTATGCTGCTGGTTTAAAGGCAATTCTCCGCCATTCACCTGACGTTATAATGATAGGTGAGATAAGAGATAGGGAAACTGCTAAGATTGCCATAGAAGCGTCTTTAACAGGTCATTTGGTGTTGTCCACTATTCATGCAAAGGACACAGTAAACTGTATTTACCGGCTTTTAGATCTAAATATTTCTATAGAGGAAATTAGACAGGCTGTCATTGGGATTGTTGCGCAATGCTTAGTGCAGGTTGAGCCAGAAGAGAGAAAGGCGATATACGAAATATTAAGTGACCTGAATCTAATTGATGCAATTGCAACAACAATGCGCGGAGAACAGTATGAATTGCCTCATTCTGAAAAGTTGACAAGTCAGAAATCCTTATTTGAGGTGAGAAAAAGAAATGCTCCTACAACTTCGTAAGTTAAAAAACGTCACAATAAGCCTCGATAAAAAGAATAAGGTTCGGCAGCTGCCATCATTTCTTAACAGAGTTAGTACACTATTAAACGAAGGATACACCTTCTCAGATTCAATCGAAATGCTATTACCTTATCATGTAGATGACCCAAACGCTTGGCGTGTGATGATACTAGAAAAGCTGAAGAATGGGGAAGGTACTACAGAAATATTGGAGTGCTTTCAGATTCCCAAACATTTCCTGGTGGCCATTAAAATTTCTGAGGAAAGTGGAAAGCTTGCCGAAAGCCTACAAACGATTTCTAAGCAATTGGACTTCAACGAAAAAATGCGAAAAAAGCTGCTTAACCTTCTAAGCTATCCTGTGCTACTCAGTGTGTTACTTATAAGCATTTTCATAGCATTCCGCACTTACTTTCTTCCTAACATAACCCAAATTCTAAACACTCGATCTGATGGTGGGAATACAACAGTCTTAATTTCATCAATATTTCTTCGTCTTCCGGATGTCTTGTTTTTTACTTTAATAACAACTATTTGCCTCGTCACCACCGTTATTATCTACATCAAAAGATTAAACGTACAGCAACAATTACCTCTTCTGTTAAAGCTTCCGATTATTAATTACTTTTATAAAATGCATATTACAAATCACCTAGCTAAAACAATGGGGGATTTGTTGTTGGGAGGTTTTTCTCTTCAGCAGGCCTTAACAATCTTACAAGACCAACAATTAAATAAAATTCTGGCCTATGTGTCTAAGGAGATTGAGGGACAAGTCATATTCGGAGAGTCCCTTTCATCGGCTGTCTATAAACTAGGGTGGTTTTCTTCTAAATTTGAAGAGTTTATAAAGCATGGAGAAAATAGCGGTTATCTCGGGAGGCAGTTATTGATTTACAGTGAGTTAATCGATGAAAAAATACAGAACTTGATTAAAAAGGGTGTATCCATCATACAGCCACTTTTCTTTATCATAATCGCCTTAAGTATTATTGCGGCATATTTGAGTATTCTGCTGCCGATGTATGAGCTAATTGAAATAATTTAATAGGAGTGTGTTTTTCTTGAAAAGAATAAATGAAAAAGGATTTACCTTAATAGAGATGTTGATAGTCCTTCTGATCATCTCAGTTTTAGTACTGGTCACAGTACCAAATGTGACGAAGCACTTCGCAACCATTGATAACAAGGGGTGTGAAGCTTATTTGAAAATGGTTCAGGGACAAGTTGAGGCATATAAGCTTGACAATAATACACTACCATCAATAAGTGCTCTGCAAACAGGAGGGTACTTAAATGGAGATGAGGCAGCAAAATGTCCTAACGGTGACTTGATTGAGATTGAAAGTGATGGAAATGTCATTGCAGTGAAAAATACGAGTGGACAATAGTGGCATGGTAGACAAGCTGCATGGCAAAAGAGTAATGAACATGAGGGGCTTTACATTAATTGAAATGCTTCTTGTACTCTTTATTTTGCTACTTACAAGCTCCATAGTTTTTCAAATTACCCTCACACTTTCTGAAAAGTGGGTAGTAAATCAATTTTTTCAGCAGCTAATGCTAGATATTCAGGAGATTCAAGCGTTAGCTATAAAAAATGATGAGGCATTTTATATTCAATTTAATAGTTCGAATAATTATAAAGGGCATGGGATTTTCTCAGGAGAGATATTGTTTGAAAGAGAAATCCCACAAGGTATAAAGGTTGATATGACTAGTAATCTTAAACATTTCATGGTTTACCCGAGTGGTGATGTATCCAATTTTGGTACCATAAAATTTCATACGCCCTTTGGACAAACAAATTTGATTATTTATATAAAGGAAGGGCGGATGAGGTTAGTTGAATTGTAAAGGAATAGCATTTGTTGAAACTTTATTGACGGTAGCTATTATTTTAATCATAGCCGGCTCTTTGATTCCGTTAAGCTACCAGTTGAAGTCTTCTTTATATAACCAAAAATTAGAGCTGCATGCTTCAGAAACAGCATTGGATGCAGCAAAACAAATTAAAGCACAATCGAAAATTGCTGGCAGCAAAACCATAGAACTAAAAGAATTTCATTGGACATATGATGGGGAACAAATTTGTGTCCAATTTGAAAATTTAAGTGGAGAACAAGTTAAATGCATCAATCGAACCGGAGACTAATTGAAAGCAGCCAAGGCTATACACTTATTGAAGCACTCTTTTCCATTACAGTCTTTGTTCTTCTATCTCAAATCATGCTAGCCGTCCTAATTTGGATTGAGCAAATGAACACAACGGAGCTTTCAAATAATCAGGTAGCCTGGGAGCTTTTTGTAAATGACCTCCAGCAATTAGTGCTAAATGTGCGAGAGATAAAATTATCAAATGACACCAAATCCATGGAAATCTTCTACACAAATTCTAGTGGAGTAAAGAAAATAAACCGTAGTGGAGATGTCCTTAGGCTAATAGTTAATAATCAAGGAAATACTCCTTTATTAGTCGGTATTCAAAATGCTTGGTTTACTTGGGATGGCCAATATATGA
This sequence comes from Ureibacillus chungkukjangi, assembly GCF_003217295.1. Classification (GTDB taxonomy): domain Bacteria; phylum Bacillota; class Bacilli; order Bacillales_A; family Planococcaceae; genus Ureibacillus; species Ureibacillus chungkukjangi. The sequence continues at coordinate 16,354 of NZ_QJTJ01000030.1, read as the reverse complement.
CGATATCAGTAATTTTTAATAATGGTATAGAAAAGGAGAGGAGGTTCTTTGTTCAAAATAGTACGTAATGAGAGTGGTGGAACCTTTATGCTTGCTATAATGTTACTATTCATAACAACTTCTTTTATTACTTTCTATTGTTTATCGTACCAATCGCAAAAATTGGTGTATAATTCATTGGAATTCGCCAATGTTCGTGCTACGATAAACCTACTGAAGGAAATTGGTAGTAAGTAGTAGAAAGATTTTGGAAAGTCAAAGAAGGTGATAGCATGCGAAAAATATATTTAGTAGGCTTCATGGGATGTGGTAAAAGCGCTATCGGACGAAGGCTAAGTTATTTTTTAAGACTACCATATTACGACATGGATCATGAGATTGTTCGTCAGCAAGGAATGTCAATACCTGAGATATTTGAAGTGTACGGGGAAGCTTATTTTAGAGCATTAGAAACAGAATTTCTTCTGAATTTCCGAGATGAAGCATGTATCATTGCAACAGGCGGTGGTGTAGCAATGAGCGAAGAAAATCGCAAAATCATGCGTCATTCCGGATTGGTACTTTTTTTAGATGCAACATTCGAAGACATTTATGTGCGTATCAAAAATGATAAGAATCGACCAATTGTGCAGCGTTCAACTAAAGAAGAGCTAGAGCAGCTGTATCAAACGAGAAGAAAATTCTATAGAGCTGCTAATCATATTCGAGTATTGACAGAGGGACGATCACTACGTCAAATTGTTGAATATATTGGGTTTCAGGTGAATCGTTTAAAAGGCGAATGATTTATATGTTTATTCTTTTGAATGTTCGTTTTTAAAGTTGGATTAAAAAAAGATTGCCTTTTCATAATGACCAATGTTAGGATATAGCCAAGAGATGTTATATTGTACATTGAATTTAGAATATTTGCGCGGATGATTGTGCGGGGAGAGAACGTGAAGAGCGTCGCCGAAGGAGCAAGTAGTGAAGAGCTATGAATCTCTCAGGCAAAAAGACTCGTACAGGACGCATCTCTGGAGAGTGCTGTTTCGATTTTATTTGATTCAGCCACCAAAGGGGAAAGCCAATTATCGATTCAAAAAGTGTATATCGATTTGGTGTAACTTTCAGGTGCAAGGACAGGGGATTCCTCAGGATTAAAGAGGATTCGTCTGTCCTTTTTTTGCGGATTGGAAGTGTTATAAAAGATATCCACGAATAATGTGACAGCAACTTGGCCGATTTGTGTTAAGTTGTGTTTTTCTATTGTGCAAATTATGGATAATACTAGGGGGACATGATGAATGGGAAATGAATTAAAGCGAACGCCATTATTTGATGAGTATGCAAAAAGCGGCGGGAAAACAATTGATTTTGGAGGTTGGGATTTACCAGTCCAATTCTCTTCCATTAAAGATGAGCATGACGCTGTTCGTCATCGCGCGGGCCTTTTCGATGTATCCCATATGGGTGAAATTATTGTAGAAGGTAAAGATGCACTGGCATATTTACAATTTTTACTAACTAATGATATTTCCAAAATTCAAATTGGTGGAGCACAGTATAATGCAATGTGCTATGAAAATGGTGGAGTTGTCGACGATTTATTAGTTTATCGACTTGAAGATGAGAAATTCTTATTGTGCGTGAATGCGGCTAACATTGAGAAAGATTTTGATTGGATGAAAGCTCAGGTTCAAGGTGAAGTAACGGTTACAAACAAATCCGAGGAATATGCACAAATTGCATTACAGGGTCCACTAGCTGAAGAAGTGCTTCAAACATTAACAGATGTAGACCTAAACTCTTTGAAATATTTTAAATTTATAGAAAACGCAGTGATTGCGGGTAACTCCGTATTACTTTCACGTACAGGTTATACAGGGGAAGATGGCTTTGAAATTTACGGTGAGCCTCAAGCAATCGTTGAGCTTTGGACAAAAATTCTAGAAGCTGGAAAAGACAAAGGTGTTGTACCTGCTGGGTTAGGTGCCCGTGATACCTTACGTTTTGAAGCGTGCCTGCCACTTTATGGTCAAGAGCTTTCAAAGGACATTTCACCTCTAGAGGCAGGAATTGGTTTTGCGGTAAAGCTTCAAAAAGAGAGCGACTTTATCGGAAAAGCGGCATTAGTAGCTCAAAAGGGAAATGGCTTAGCTAAAAAGCTTATTGGTGTTGAAATGATTGATAAAGGGATTCCTCGTCATGGCTATAAAGTATTTAAAGATGGCGTTGAAATCGGTGAGATTACTACGGGAACTCAATCGCCATTAACAAAAAGAAACATCGGTTTAGCCTTAATTGATGCAAAATTTGCTCAATTAGATACAGAGCTAGAAATAGAGATTCGCAACAAAAAATTGAAGGCGCACACATGTGCAACTCCTTTTTATAAACGCTCAAAATAAATTGTGAAAAGAGGCTTAATAAAATGGTACATCGTTATCTTCCTATGACAGAACAAGACAGAAAAGATATGCTAGCAACAATTGGTGTGGAAAGTGTTGACGAGTTATTTTCAGATATCCCTGAGAGTGTTAGATTCCAAGGGTTATACAATATTAGAGAAGCAAAATCAGAATCTGCCTTACTAAAAGAGTTAAAACAGCTTGCAGCTAAAAATGAAGACACTGATTCAAATGTTTCCTTCCTTGGTGCTGGTATTTACAATCACTATAAACCTGTTATTGTTGACCATGTTATTTCTCGTTCTGAATTTTATACTGCATACACACCATATCAGCCTGAAATTTCACAAGGGGAATTACAAGCAATTTTTGAATTCCAAACAATGATTGCGGAACTAACTGGAATGGATCTTGCAAACTCATCAATGTATGATGGAGGAACTTCTTTAGCAGAAGCAGGTATGCTGGCAGCAGGTCATACTCGTCGCAAAAAGCTATTAGTTTCTGAAGCAATCCACCCTGAATATCGTGATGTAGTGGCTACATATGCATATGGACAATCAATCGAAATTGTTCTAGTACCAACAAACAATGGAGTAACAGATATCGAGCAATTAAAAGAGCTAATTGACGATAATACAGCAGGCGTTATGGTGCAATATCCTAACTTCTTTGGTCAGGTTGAAGATCTTCAAACGCTGGGTGACATCACTCATGAAGCAAAAGGATTATTTATCGTTTCCGCAAATCCTCTTGCTTTAGGTATCCTTACACCTCCAGGTAAATTAGGAGCAGATATTACCGTTGGGGATGCACAGGTATTTGGAATTCCAGAAAGCTTTGGTGGTCCTTACTGTGGTTATTTCGCTACGACAACGAAACTGATGCGTAAGGTTCCAGGTCGTTTGGTAGGTGAGACGGTCGATCAGGAGGGGCGTCGAGGCTATGTATTAACCTTACAAGCGCGCGAGCAGCATATTCGTCGAGAAAAAGCTACTTCTAATATTTGTTCAAACCAAGCTCTATTAGCTCTTGCAGCATCAGTTGCAATGACAGCTCTTGGTAAAAAAGGTGTTCAAGAAATGGCAAAGCAAAATATTGTGAAAACACGTTATGCGAAAAACGCTTTCGAAGCAGCAGGTTTCACAGTACCTTTCCAGGGTGCCCATTTTAATGAAATTGTAGTGAAAACAAATAAGGCTGTATCGGATATCAATAAACAGCTTATTGAAGATGGAATTATTGGTGGATTTGACTTAGGCAGAACTTATCCTGAGCTGGAAAACCATGTGTTACTAGCAGTTACAGAACTACGTACAAAAGAAGAAATCGACGCATTAGTTGAGAAAATGGGGGCTTACAATGCATAACGAAAATCAATCACTCATTTTTGAATTATCCAAAGAAGGTCGAGTAGGCTATAGCTTACCAGAATTAGATGTGCAGGATTTTGATTTAACAGAACTATTACCAGAAGGTTTTGTCCGTGAAGAAGCTGCTGAATTACCAGAAGTGGCAGAGCTTGATATCATGCGTCACTATACGGCATTATCTCGTCGTAATCACGGTGTAGATTCTGGTTTCTACCCATTAGGCTCTTGTACGATGAAATATAATCCGAAAATAAATGAAAATGTAGCTAGATTATCAGGCTTTGCTAACATACATCCTTTACAAGATGAAGCAACTGTACAAGGTGCAATGGAATTACTCTATGAGCTTCAAACTTCTTTAGTAGAGATTACGGGAATGGATGAAGTGACATTACAGCCAGCAGCAGGAGCACATGGTGAATGGACAGCATTAATGATGATTCGTGCGTTCCATGAAGCAAATGGTGAAGGTCATCGTAATAAAGTAATCGTACCGGACTCTGCTCATGGTACAAATCCAGCTTCAGCTACTGTTGCAGGCTTTGAAACTATCACTGTTAAATCAAACGAAGATGGTTTAGTAGATTTAGACGATTTACGTCGTGTTGTTGGTGAAGATACAGCAGCTTTAATGCTGACAAACCCGAATACTTTAGGGTTATTCGAAGAAAATATTTTAGAAATGGCTGAAATCATTCATGGTGTTGGCGGTAAGGTTTATTATGATGGAGCTAATTTAAATGCTGTTATGAGTAAAGCACGTCCTGGGGATATGGGCTTTGACTGTGTGCATTTAAACCTTCATAAAACATTTACAGGACCTCATGGTGGTGGTGGACCAGGTTCAGGTCCAGTTGGTGTAAAAGCGGATTTAATTCCTTTCTTACCTAAACCAGTACTAGTGAAAAAAGAAGATGGATCATTCCATTTTGACTATGATCGACCTCAAACAATTGGTCGTGTAAAACCTTATTACGGGAATTTTGGTATTAATGTTCGTGCCTATACTTATATCCGTACAATGGGACCGGATGGTTTAAAAGCGGTAACTGAGTATGCTGTACTAAATGCAAACTATATGATGCGTCGTCTAGAGTCTTACTTTGACCTACCATATAATCGCCATTGTAAGCATGAATTCGTTCTTTCTGGCCGTCGTCAAAAGAAATTGGGCGTTCGTACGTTGGATATAGCTAAACGTTTACTAGATTTTGGATACCATCCACCAACAATCTATTTCCCATTGAATGTTGAAGAGGGAATGATGATTGAGCCGACAGAAACAGAATCTAAAGAGACTTTAGATGCTTTCTGTGATGCAATGATTCAAATCGCAAAAGAAACAGAAGAAAATCCTTCAATCGTTCAAGAAGCACCACATACAACAGTAATCAGCCGTTTAGATGAAACGCGTGCCGCTCGTACACCTATTCTTCGTTATACTAAAATCGAAGGCTAATAGAGTTAGACGTCTCGACTAACGAGGCGTCTTTTTCTTTGTTGCTGATAATTATCAAAAAAATGACAGTACACAACATATATTAAAATGCAAATAGTAGGTTTGTATGTTGATTTGAAACACTGGTAACTAATGTGACTATATAATAGGAAGAAACTCGTGTTTTATCTTTGGAGGATAACGCTCTTTTCATCTTTTTGTGGGATAGAAAAATGCTAAATGCGAAGTGAAAAATAAATATTTTGAATCATTTTTTAGGCGAGAAATCTCGCAATTTGAGTTTCCTCAGTTTTTAGAAGGTGAGAAGCAAATATAAAAAACACAACTCGATTATTTATAACCTGAGCTGTGTTTTTCAAATTTGCTTAAGCTTTTGATTTTACTTTACCTGACCAAGTTTTGAAACCGCCTTGTAATTGGAAAACCTGATTATAGCCTTTTTTCTTTAAGAAAAGTGCAGTACGTGCGCTACGACCTGCATTTTGGCAATATAAGTAGACTGGTAGATCTGGACGGACTTCTTTATAGCGTTGGCGAAGTTGAGTTGAAGGGATATTACGTGCACCTAAAATATGCCCCGCTTCAAATTCTTTCACTTCACGCACATCAATTAGCTGTGCTTTTCGATAGCCTTGTATAAATTGATCTTGATCTAAGTTTGTCACTGCTTTTTTAAGACGCAGTGTATTTACTAGAACGTATACGATGATAGCACCTAGTATGATAGCAATTGTATAAAGTACAGTCACTGCAATATTTCTCCTTTCTTTCTTCATATTCCATTATAAAAGAGAAAGTGGCGTTAGTCCAATCAGTTTGATAAAATGATATTTAGTGTCTAAGGGAGATGATGAAATGAAATCAAAATGGTATTTTATAAATTCAGGACCTTGTAGTCCATCATATAATATGGCTTTAGATGAAGCGTTGCTTGATTTACATAGTCAAGGTGAAACTCCTCCGGTAATCCGCTTCTATGAGTGGAATCCTGCAACTCTATCAATTGGTTATTTCCAGAGTGCAGAGAAGGATATCGATTTAGAGATTATAAAAGAACAGAAGCTAGGCTTTGTTAGACGCCCTACAGGTGGACGAGCGGTATTACATGAAAGTGAGTTAACCTACAGTATTATTGTGAATGAGCAATATCCTGATATGCCTGCTGGTGTGACAGAGGCTTATCGAGTACTAAGTGAAGGACTATTACTAGGCTTTCAAAATTTAGGCTTAGATGCTTATTTTAGTATTCCAGATACAGAAGAGAAGCAGCAAGACTTAAAGAAACCAAAAAGCGCGGTCTGCTTTGATGCACCGAGCTGGTACGAATTAGTTGTTGAAGGAAAAAAGGTAGCGGGAAGTGCTCAAACTCGCCAAAAAGGTGTTATTTTACAGCATGGAGCGATACTGCTAGATCTTGATGAAGAAAAGCTTTTATCTGTTTTTAAATTTTCGTCAGCAGAAGCAAAGGAAAAAATGCGTCAGAAGCTCCCAGAAAAGGCTGTTGCGATTAATAGACTGACTGATAAGGAAATTACAATTTCGCAATGTATTGAGGCATTTAAAGAAGGATTTGAGCAGGCATTGGATATTGAGCTAGTTCCATATCAATTAACTGAAGAACAAATGCAATACGTAAAAAATCTCGAAGCAACAAAATATTTAACTGATGAATGGAATTTTAAAAAATAAGAACGTACGTTTCTTGCATACCAGAAAATTTTTTATAGAGTTAAAAGTCTTTAATTTAAAGGAGTTTAACTAGTTTTAAAAAAATCAAGCCCTTGAAATGATATTTTTTATAAGGTAATCTTTTCTAGTGAATAAATTATCTACATCTAGTGTTAATCTATTTTCTCGAGCACTATATGTTGTGGCTCTGAGAAAAGTAGATTATACTAGATGTATTATCTATTAAGGGAGGCTGGCAGATGGTATTGGCAAAAGAAACGAAAACAACCATCCTCGTAAACCAATTAAACAAAGACATCGAGAAATTTCCTCAAGTACATCCGATTACACCGGATATGCAAATTACGCATAAAGGTGTATCAAGATTAGTAATGATTGACCGCTATTCATTTAAGGATACAGAAAAGAAAACATTAAAGCCTGGAGATTTTGTTGTATTAACAATTAAAGAAGATCCAAAATTTCCTGCTCGCGGATTAGGATTTATTCAATCAATTGATTTTGAAGCAAAGAAAGCTGAAATTTTAATCGAAGAAGAATACCGCCATGTTTTAGATAACGCAAAAGAACAAGAATCTGGTGTTATCGTACGTTCCTTAGATGTAATTGAAAAACCTCTTGAAGTTTTCTATGAACAAATTGCAAAACGTAATGCGTTTGGATTAGCTGCTGTTGAAGAGACAGAAGAAAATAGGGAAAAATGGTTTGCGAAGTTCTATGAACAACTCGTATCCTTAAAATTTATCCCTGCCGGCCGAGTGCTATATGGAGCAGGCTCTCAGACAGATGTGACATTCTTTAACTGTTATGTTATGCCTTTTGTAGCAGATAGTCGTGAAGGCATTAGTGATCACCGTAAACAAGTAATGGAAATTATGAGTCGCGGTGGTGGAGTTGGGACAAACGGTTCTACACTTCGTCCGCGTAACACATTGGCGCGCGGCGTAAATGGTAAATCAAGCGGTTCTGTATCTTGGCTTGATGACATTGCAAAGCTGACACATCTTGTTGAACAGGGTGGTAGTCGTCGTGGGGCTCAAATGATAATGCTGGCAGATTGGCATCCGGATATTGTAGAATTTATTATTTCTAAAATGCAAAATCCACGTATTCTTCGTTTCCTAATCGAAAATACGAATGATGAACTAATCTCACTTTTAGCGAATGAAAAACTGAAATTCAAACCTTTAACACAACAAGAAGAAGCAATGTATCAAGGCATTGTTAATTATAAAGCGATTCCTGGTTTAGGTGGGTTCAATGAATCTATCATTAAGGAAGCAGAAACGAAATTACGAGATGGTGGAACTTATAGTGTCCACAATCCAGAGTTCTTAACTGGAGCAAATATCTCTGTCACATTAACAAAAGACTTCATGGAAGCTGTTGAGAATGACGGTGACTATGAATTACGATTCCCGGACGTAGCAAACTACTCTCCAGAAGAAATGGCTATTTACAATGAAAAATGGCATGAAGTAGGGGATGTAAGAGAATGGGAAGCTCTTGGTTATGGAGTTCGCACATATCGAAAAATTAAAGCCCGTGAATTATGGAACTTAATTAATATCTGTGCAACTTATGCAGCAGAGCCAGGTATTTTCTTTATCGACAATGCAAATGACATGACAAACGCACGAAGCTACGGTCAAAAAGTTGTTGCAACAAACCCATGTGGTGAACAACCACTCGCACCGTTTTCTGTGTGTAACCTTGCAGCGGTGAACTTAGCACAGTTTGCTGAAAAAGAAACAAAAACAGTTAATTTCGATGCACTTCGTGAAACAGTTCGTATCGGAGTACGCATGCAAGATAACGTTATTAATGCAACGCCTTATTTCTTAGAAGAAAACCGTAAACAAGCATTAGGAGAACGACGTGTGGGTCTTGGTGTTATGGGACTTGCCGATCTACTTATTTACTGTGAAAAAGAATATGGTTCACCAGAAGGTAACGAGCTTGTTGATAAAATCTTTGAAACAATTGCAGTAGCTGCATACGAAACGTCGACTGAGCTTGGGAAAGAAAGAGGCTGTTTCCCATTCCTAGAAGGTGAAACAGAAGAAGAAACGAGCCGATTACGACAAGCCTTCATTAACACAGGCTATATGCAAAAAATGCCTGAACATGTGCGCCAAGGTATTCTGGAAAACGGTATTCGCAACTCGCATCTTCTAACAGTTGCTCCCACAGGTTCCACTGGGACAATGGTAGGAGTGGCAACAGGCCTTGAACCTTACTTCTCATTCGTTTATTATCGTTCAGGCCGTTTAGGTAAATTTATCGAAGTAAAGGCTGAGATCGTTCAAGAATATTTAGAAACACATCCAGAAGCAGATGAAAATAATCTGCCAGATTGGTTTGTTTCATCAATGGCATTATCAGCAGAAGCGCATGCGGATGTGCAATGTGTTATTCAACGTTGGGTAGATTCATCGATTTCTAAAACAGTAAACGCACCAAAAGGATACACGGTTGAACAGGTTCAAAAAGTGTATGAGCGCCTTTACAAGGGTGGAGCAAAAGGTGGTACAGTTTATGTCGATGGAAGTCGAGATTCACAAGTACTAACATTAAAAGCAGAATCCTCTCATGATGAGCAACTTGCATTTGACGAAGTTCTTGAAGAAGAAGCAAAAGGGAAACAAACAGTAGTATTGGTTGATACAATCGCACCGCTTGCAACTACAAACGTAACAATTGGATCTGAAGTAGGAAATACTTGTCCAGTTTGTCGTCAAGGCACAGTTGAAGAATTGGGTGGCTGTAACACATGTACAGGCTGTGGTGCCCAATTAAAATGTGGACTATAAAAAGCTAGTACAAAAGGCAATTGTGGATTTACAATAAAGTTTGATTTTTACAATAAAGTTCGATACAAAATAACCTCTTTGGTATTCTTTTTTACTAAAGAGGTTATTTTTTTGTCTTTTCAGAAAACGGAAAGGTGAGTAAATGAATGTCTAAAAGAAAACGTTCTTCATCAATTGAAAAGAAGTTGAAGGAAGGTCTTGGACAAATCACAGGTATCGATTATAAGCCGTGGATTAAAATTCAAGATATTCCATCACTAGGTAGTTCAACGCGATTAAAAGGTACTAAAGTACCGAGACAAAGACAATGAATTTCTTTCAGAGTTGGAACGAAACTATTTTTATTTGTTGGGATATTCAAATTTTATTATCGATAATAGAGAGCAGTTTCCGTTGTTCCAAAACGAAACCTGTTAGGAGGGGAGTCTTATATTTTCTTTTTTTCTATAAATTATGTTCTATGAACTTTTTCTTATTAAATGTTTTTCATTAAAGAGAAGTACTTACTTTTTTAGGTAGGACATAGTGAAATGGTATCTTATAAAAATGACTATAAAAACTGGATCAGAAATAAATGTATAAACGAAACATCAGTTTCTCCATAATGTAATCAAAAGTTGATATTAAATTTATATTCTACTAGTACGATCATATACGATAGATATTAAGGGAGGTTCATATTTTTGAGAAAACTGTTATTAACAATTACAGATTGGGTTTCAACCAAACGTGGGATGTGGATTACGATTATCGCTTGGCTAGTCGTGATGGTAGGATTAAGTGCGGGACCAAGGCTTGGAGATTATAAAGTAACTAATTTTCAATCGCTCCCAGATGAAGCACAATCTATATTAGCTGAGAAAAAGACAAAGGAGATATTTCCAAATGAGCAAGGGACACCAGGAATCCTTGTGTTCCATAATGAAAATGGCAACATCAGTACCGATGAGGTCACACAAATACTAAATAGAATAGTAGAAGAAGATATTAAAGGAATTGAGACTATCGTTGACATAGGTGCACTTCCACCTCAAGCGTTAAAGGGCTTTATTTCTCAGGATGGCTCAACGATGATTGTTCCGATGGAATTAGAGCAGGGTCTTGGCAATGGTGAGTATTCCGACATCAATGACAAGGTTTCAGAGATAGGGAATACGATTGCAGAGAAGTTTGAAAATATGTCTTTTTATATTACTGGACCAGCAGGAATTGCTGGGGACACACTCAAGTTATTTGAACAAGCAGACTTTGTATTATTACTTGCAACTATAGTAATTATATTAGTATTACTTATAGCGATTTACCGGTCACCGTTACTTGCATTTATACCTCTACTTGCAACAGTTATTGTCTATCAGGTTGTGAATCAAAGTGTCGCATTACTAGGGGTGGGTGGGTTAGAAATCAATAACTCAACAACCTCAATTATGAGTATTTTGCTTTTTGCTGCAGTGATTGATTATTCACTATTTGTATTCTCCCGTTACCGTGAGGAGCTTAACAAGGTTGAAAGTAAATATGAAGCAATGAAACTTGCAATGCGTGCAATTGGAGAACCTGTATTTTTTGCTGGTGGAACAGTGTTAGCATCAATGTTAGTCTTATTCTTTGCTAATTTCCGTGATTATCAAAACTTTGCCCCGATTTTCGGACTTGCTATGTTCTTTATCATTATAGCGTCGATCACATTGGTACCAGCTTTATTTACGCTATTTGGTCGTAAAGCATTTTGGCCGAAAGTTCCAAAGTACGGACAAGCCAAAGAAGTAAAACACGGAATTTGGGGACCAATTGCTAATTTTGTAGTGAAAAAACCAGTTTTTTCTGGAGGCATTGTTGGTATTTTCCTTCTCATTACTGCTTTTAATATGTTTAATCTGGATTTTGAATTTGATACCGTAAAAAAGTTTCCTGAGGATTTACCATCTCGAGTGGGTTATGAAATTGTAGAGGAAAAATATGACAAAGGGGAACTAGCACCTACCACACTGGTAATTGAAAGTGATGAGTCTTTTGACACAGAAAAGGTTACTGCTGTTACAGACAAACTTCAAGATTATGATGAAGAAATTGCGTCCGTACTTTTGACTGAACAATCTGAAGATTCTAAAGCTATAAAGCTGAATGTAGTTTTAGCAACGAGTCCATATTCCACGCAAGCGATGGATATAATTAAAGATTTACGTGAAGATACACAAGATCTATTAACTGATGCTTCTATCTCTGGAGAAGCATACTATAGCGGAGTGACTGCAAAGCTAGTAGATGAACGAGATGTGAATAGGAAGGATATCTTTACTATTGTGATACTTGAATCATTACTAATACTAATTCTCTTATTCACCCTTACTCGTTCGTTTAAAATGCCGATCTATATGATGGGGACCATTTTACTTTCTTATGTATCTGCTTTAGGGCTTGGGATTTTTCTAGTTGATTTCTTGTTTGGTTATGAAGCTTTAAGTACTCGTGTACCTGTCTATGCTTTCATTTTCTTAGTGGCCTTAGGTATAGATTATAATATTATCCTTGCCTCTAGATTCATTGAAGAGCGGAATACACATCGAGTTAAAGATGCTCTTGAAATTGCAATCCGAAATACCGGTGGTGTCATATCATCTGCGGGTATCATTCTTGCGGCAACTTTTGCAGCGTTGACTACAATACCAATTGCTGACCTTTTCGTCTTTGGATTTATCGTCGCAATTGGAATCTTAATTGATACGTTCCTAGTTCGAGGAATGCTTCTACCAGCTTTGATACTACTATTTGAAAAAGAAAAGCAAGTCTAGCATAATGAACAGTGATAAAAGAATACAAAGGACTTCCTTTGTATTCTCCCTTTTTAGGAGGCTCATATAATGAAGGTTCTTGTTGTAGATGATGATGTCTATATTCAACAACTTGTATCTATACACTTAAGTCGAGAAGGTTATCAAGTATCTAGAGCTAATCATGCGGAAGAAGCCTTGGATATACTGGAAGAAAAAAACTTTGATTTAGCGATTGTCGATGTGATGATGCCAGAGATGGATGGATTTGAATTGACAAAGATATTATCAACTGACTACGATATCCCCGTTATACTGCTGACTGCCAAAGGACAGATTGGTGATAAAGAACAAGGCTTCTTAGCGGGTTCGGATGACTATATCGTTAAGCCATTTGAGGTAAAGGAACTCCTATTTCGAGTTGCTGTTGTTTTACGGCGTGTTGAACGTGCCATGGAAATGGTCTTAAAGGTAGGAAATCTCACGATAGATCGGAAAAACTTTGAATTAATGATCAATCGAGAAACAGTCCTTCCACCACTAAAGGAATTTGAATTATTAAGTTTATTAGCCTCACGCGCAAATAAGATTATACCTAGAGCTTTTTTAGTTGAACAAGTATGGGGAGTTGATTATGAAGGCGGAGAACAAACTCTTAATACGCATATAAACCGAATTAGAGATCGTTTGAAAAAATATCATGCATCGGTGGAAATTCAAACAGTCCGAGGGATTGGCTACAAGCTTGAGGTTACCAAATGAGAACTCTGTATCGGAAATTCATTATTGCAACACTATCGATTTTAATCATAAGTGTCACGATTGGGATGATAGTAGCCAATTTTATTTACATGTCTTCTACAAAGCAGAAGATTGATCAGCAAAATGTAGAAATCGCCCAAACAATTACATTAAATCTTGAAAATATGCATTCGAATCATTCTTCCTTGGAGCCTTTCTTAGATTCGATTGGCAATCTTGGGTATCAAATATATGTGATAAACGAATCAGGGCAAGATGCTTATTTTGGCAATGCTTTTTCAAAGACAGAACTACCTAAAGAAGCCATGAGGGTAATCTTAGACAAAGAAATCTACCATGGCATGAGCCATTTTTCACATAAGTTTTTAATGATGGGACACTTCTCGAATGATGTGAAGAATACTGTCGGTGTGCCATTCACCATGAGTGGAGAGCAATACGGTTTATTCTTACGTCCCAATAATAAACTGCTCTTTTCTGATATTCATATGATTTTAGCATGGTTTTTTGTAGCGGTTACAGTTGTTAGCATTAGTGGGGTAATCCTGTTTGCAAAGCATCTCATTCAACCGATTACCAAATTAACGGAAGCGACCAGAGAGATTACACGTGAGAACTTCCTTTATCCGTTAAAGATTAATCGTAATGATGAGCTTGGACAATTAGCAGAAAGCTTTAACAACATGCAGAGGCAGTTACAGCATAATGATGAAGCTCGAAAATCCTTTATTAATAATGTGTCACATGACTTTCAATCTCCACTAATGAATATTCAAGGTTACGCGGAGCTTCTACTGTCACAAAGTGTAACTGAAACGGAATCAAAAGAGTACCTACAAATTATTGATCAAGAATCAAAGCGGCTTTCCAATCTAACGAAGCAACTGTTGTTATTAACTTCGCTTGATCAGAAAGCGTATCCGATGAAGATTTCAGAGGTTCAATTTGACAAACAAATAAAACAAACCATCCGTAGGTATCAATGGCGACTACAGGAAAAGGAAATTGAAGTTTCTTATAATCTGGCACCTATTCGCATGAAGGCTGATGCCGAACTAATGAGCAACGTCTGGGACAACTTGATAACAAATGCCATAAAATATAATGCTCATGGGGGGAGTATCTGGATAAGCTTATTTAAAAGTGAATCTGTAATCACTATCATGGTGAAAGATTCTGGAATTGGTATGTCTCAGGAAGCTATCACCCAAATCTTTGACCGTTTTTATCGAATAGATTCATCTAGAAAAAGTGACGGTACAGGGTTAGGCTTATCCATTGTTAAACAAATCATTGACTTGCATGGAGGAGAAATCAAAGTTGATAGCAAGGTTGACGAGGGAACAACCTTCACACTCTTATTCCCAAATATAAATTAATTGGAGGATTAAATAGATGGAACAAACTTGGAGTTTAAGGCTAATACGGTTTTCGGCGATTTTCGGAATAATCGGTACTTTTATTGGTTCTCAGATGTCAGGTAATATGGATTATTCAATGAGACCTATCCATGCTCATATTCTATTAGTAGGGTGGCTATCTGTATTTGCTTGGGGAATTTTTTATAAGGTGTATAAAATTAAATACAAAAGACTTGTACCTATTCACAGTATCCTAGGAATTCTTGGTGCTACAGGATTGACCGTTGGAATGTGGATGTATAATTTGAATCCATTAAATCTTGATGAAACCTTTGTAATGGTGTTATTTATTGTGGGTGGAAGCTTCCTTTTAATAGCATTCTTATTATTCGTGCTTATCACCTTTCTAGTTGATAACAGGGAAATTAAAATTTAAATAGTATTCCCAAAGAAATCGACTTAAAATGTCGTGAAGGCTTACAAATCGCCATTCCATTCAATATATCTTTCATAATTGGGAACTACAATACTATGGCTTTAGTGGACTTGAAGATTTTAGAAGGCTCTAGTTTGTTCTTGGAACAAGTGCTTGTGAAAGTGTCTTAATAGTAGTGTTTATATTCTGGATAATAAATTCCTAAAATGAGAACAATTAAGCTAACAGGTGGTTAGTTGAAGAGCGGATTACAGATAATTATCAAACTTTATTGTAAAATTGTATAATACTTCACAAATAATGAACCCGTTTTGATCAATCTTTTTCAAAACGGGTTCTTATTAAGTTACGTAAGACGTGGGTTTGTAAGATGTTTTTAATCAAACTTTATTTCAAACCTACAGCAATTTCCCGAAAAACGGAAATTGCCTTTTTCTTTTAAGCAAACCAATAATCATAAATATTTTTAATAATTAAAACCACAGTCATGATAATAAATAACATTCTCACGAAGCTGGTACCTTTACTTAGTGCAAATTTCGTACCAATGAAAGCTCCTGCAATCATTGAAACCCCCATTATTAAACCATAAGTAAAAACTACTTCTCCCAAAATTAAAAACATAATAAGAGCGGCAATATTACTTATAAAATTCAGTAGCTTAGCGTTTCCGGCTGCCTGCAAAAAATCAAAGCCTGCAATCAAGAAGATGAACATAATAAAGGATCCGGTACCAGGTCCGAAAAATCCGTCATAGAAACCTATCAGAACTATTCCCGCAACAAAAAGTGTACCTTGCTTCCAATCTAAAGGCTTTCTCTCCTCTAGCTGACCCCAATTTTTCTTTAATAATGTATAAACTAAAACAACAATTAGCATGACTATAATCAATGGTCTTAAGAGCTCTGAATCCATTAAATGAACTGTCCAAGCTCCTAGCATTGAAAAGATAAAGACAAAGGGAAGGATGGGTCCGAGCAGCTTAATATCAATTTTTCCTGCTTTAAAAAATGTTAAGGAGCTTGTTAAATTTCCCATTGAAGCTGCAAGTTTATTTGTAGCGATAGCTGCTGAAGGGGGAAGTCCAACTGATAATAAGGCAGGGAGTGTAATTAAACCACCACCGCCTACAGTTGCGTTAATAAAAGCTCCAACAAAACCAAAAAAGATAATAATGATTACTTTGTACAAATCCATTTCCATATCCCCCTCTGTTAGGATAGATGTCGTATCGAGCTTACGTGGTATAGTAAAGTAAAAACACGGAGGTCGAGACGAATGACAATGAAAAGAGAACGTA
>NZ_QJTJ01000029.1 GCF_003217295.1 Ureibacillus chungkukjangi | reverse complement strand
AAGGCAAAATTAAAAGACCTAAGCCCGGTGGAATACCGAACTCAGGTCCTTGAAGCAGCTTAATTACATATGTCTAACTTTCTTGGGTCAGATCACAACGTAATGGTGTTTTTTGCATAGCTTAAATTGATTTGTGCTTTTATGCGTTGAATCAATTTATAAGTATCGGTTTCTAATTATAGGTTTTCGAAGCTTTATGATAAAAATTCTTCTTATGTCCAGAGCTCCTATTTTTTGCGAAGTAATGTATCCGCCAGAGGGATTCCAATCACTACAACTACAGATGTTAAAATTACTAGACCTTGTAAAATACCTATTGCTAATTGATCGAACATCGTATCTCTCCTTCTTTTCTTTATAATTTATCTTACCTTAAATCTAGTTAATTATCCATCTCTCTATGAAAAGTCAAATGGATAAGTAAAAAATCAGTTCTAAATTTTAACTCTTTAATTAAATTCGATCCGGGAAATTATTATGCCAATTCTGTAACGAAAGCTTCTTTCTTTAAAGAATAATGATGGTAAAATAATACAGTGAGTTATATGACCATTAGCGTTGAATTGGCATAATCGCATATTAATATTGAGGTGGTGAATAAAAAGATGATTAGAAGTAAAGAAGCGCTTATTGGTGCGGCCATGCTTTTATGTATCTGTTTATATTTAACTTTTTCAATTTCAGATGCTGAGAAAATAGGCGCCCGATCGCAATTTATGACGTTCCCTATCAATTATAAAGATGGATATATTCTGTTTGGAATTATTGGGTCCATTTTATTTATAATAGCATTGTTTTTAATCGTATTAGGTTTAAAGAGATATCGTTTTAGAACGGTAGCAATCGTTGCCGTCTTATATGGATTGTCTCCACTCATTCTCATAACATTGTACCAAGAAACTTTAGCAAGTGGCATAGACTCTATTTCATATGATGGCAATGGAGAATGCCATTTTGAATCAATAGGAGAAGAACAATTAAAAGGTGAATGCAATTTCATACTACATAATCATAGCAATGAAGCAGTGTCATTCGAATTAGAATTTTTAGATTCAGATGTGATGGCTGATGCCGTTCGAATGGAGTCGCTCATGAATTTAGCTGGACCATATAATTTAACAATAGAAGCGAATGAAAAAAGGTCGGTTAAAGTAAATGAAATCCTAGATGTATCAGGGATTCCTAAACATATTGAATGGGGGAGTACTGCTAAAATTCATTTCAAATTAATGGATGGTAAGAGTGCACGTATATTGTAGGTTCAGGGATAGAATAAATGACTATTTTAAAGGATGGACAAAAAAACTATAGATACCATATCTATAATTAAGAAAAGGGAGGCACATTTAAAATGAAAGATTTATGTAAATGTGACGAAACTTATGATTTAAAGGTAGATGCGGATATTGGCGCTGATGCAATCTGGTGTAATAAATGTTCTTGTAACTTTGAAATATTATATGTTCCAATTTCCATTGAACTACAGTCAGAACTTACAAAATGGATATTAAAATATGGAGAGTGGATTGATTGGGAAAATGATAAAATCGTTTCAAATGGAGTTGAACTTGAAGAAGCACACAATATACAAGGATTAAAGCTTGCAAACAGAGTGAAAAATGAACTTAAAGAGAGATATAAAGTAACGTTTTCTCCTTCTACATTTGCAAGGAGGCATGCAAAGTCTATAAAGTAGTGTGGCATTAAAGTTTACCAAAAATTCCATTTTGTTGTTGGTTTTTATTTGTAAATAATTTAGAATATAAAAAACTATATAAAGGCTATGAAAAGAAGAGTAAACAGATGTACTATCTGCAGAGACCTCTGTCAGCTGAAAAAGAGGGATAGGAAATTTGTTGAAACAAGACTTGGAGCTGTGCAATGGATTTGCTCGTTTAGAGCAATGATGATGCAACGTATTCTCACGTTAAAGAGATAGAGTATCGCAATTTGATGTATTCACAGGGCCGTACTCGATAAGACCTTTGCAGTAATGTGGAGGTGAACTGGGGTGGCACCGCGACAAGACTCGCCCCCAAGATAAATATCTTGGGGGTGAGTTTTTTTATTTGCGGATTGGAATGTATAAGTTTTAAAGGAAATCCGCATAAGAAAAGACATCAACTCGACCTATACTGGTCGAGTTTTGTTTTTCTAATGTAAAAAAATAAAATCGGAGTGGTGTATATGTCTAAATGGAAGTATCCTTTCTTGCTATTAGGGGGAATCGGAATTTCTAATGTTGGTGGGTGGGTTTACCTCATTGCTCTCAATTTAATTATATTGAATGAAACCGGTTCTCCACTTGCGATTGCCTTGTTGTATATGCTGGGTCCCATCGCAACTATTTGTTCTAATGTATGGTCAGGCAGTTTAATTGATCGGATAAATACTCGTCGACTTATGATGTTGTTGGATTTTTTCCGAGCCTTCTGTATAGCGTTAATCCCATTGTCACCGTCACTAATCTATATGTATGTACTCGCATTTTTGATAAATATTGGAAGTGCTATTTTTGAGCCAACATCAATGGTTTATATGACAAAACTGATACCTGAAGAGGCTCGCCAACGCTTTAATGCCCTAAGAAGTTTTCTCAACTCCTGTGGTTCATTAATAGGCCCATCCATTGCTGGACTTTTATTTTGGATGGGAACTCCTTATACTGCTATCTATGTGAATGCAGTGGCGTTATTCTGTTCAGTGCTTATTCTCATGATGCTCCCCAATGTAGATTCAAGTCACAGAGAAACTAAGGTAAATGGCTCCACTTGGGGTATGGTAGTAAATGATTTTAGAGTGATTTTTAATTTCAGTAAGAGAAATAGCTATATCACTAGGATCTATTTATTATTCAGTGGCACAATTATATTTATGACAGCAATAGATTCTCTTGAGGCAGCATTTGCCAAAAAAGTGCTTTCCATATCTGATACTAATTATGGGTTTTTATTAAGTATATTTGGTGCAGGAATAATATTAAGCTCAATTATAAATATAGTATTTTCAAAACAGCTTGCAGTTACTGGTTTAATAGGGTTCGGAACAATATTTACTTCAATTGGCTATGTTTTGTTTTATGGAGCTAACGGCTTTGTTAGTGCCAGTTTTGCTGTATTCATAATAGGGCTTGCAGTTACGTTTGGAAATACTGGCTATCTCACTTACTTCCAAGATAATATACCCACGAACATGATGGGAAGATTTATAAGCATTTTTAGTGTCATCGAAGCAGCTTTAATAATTTCATTAACGCTAATAACAGGTTTAGCTTCAGAATTCTCCTCTATTCGCCCAGTCGGATTAGTTGCTTCATTTGCTTTCTTTATATTAGGACTAATAGCTATTAAAACTGTTAATGGTGGGAAGGGTGCAAATTTAGAAAATGTAAGTCTCAAGGACTAGTCTAAAATACTGCTCAGGTTTATTACTAGGGGTTTTGCTCTTGCGATAAAATGGAATTAATAGACAAATGAGCAGAGGAACTAGAGAAAATGAAAACTAAAAAGAAATTTAGATTTTGGAAGATGCTTAGGATTATTATTTTAGCTATTGTCGCAGCACTATTGATATGGGTAATGGGAAGTAATTTGATGACTGCATACGAACAAAAAAAGTATCCAGCAATCGGAGAATTAGTAGATGTAAATGGTGAAAATATGAACATTTATACGAAGGGCAATGGTGATAATACAGTAGTATTATTGAGCGGGCTTGGAACAGCAGCACCTGTTCTGGATTTTGAACCTTTAATAAATGAAATGGCAAAAACGAACAAGGTAGTAGTGGTAGAGCCATTTGGATATGGGTGGAGCGATGTAACAAACAAAGAAAGAACGGTTGAGAATATAGTTGAGGAGATTAGAATAGCTTTAACAAAATCGAATTTACCAGGACCGTATATCTTAATGCCCCATTCGATATCTGGAATCTATAGTATGTATTTTGCCAATAAATATCCTGAGGAAGAAAAAGCCATTGTGGGAATCGACCCTACATTGCCAGAGGCGTTGGATTATTTTGATGAAACAGCACCTACCATGCCTGAAATCTTAAGCTATGTAGCACCTACTGGAATTGCAAGATTTGCACTAAATATTGATCCGGAAGGATTTTAGCCGATTGCTGTGGATGGCACCTATTCCGAAGAAAATCTGAAAATGACCGAGGCGATTTCTGCATGGAAGGGTTATAACAAAACAGTTGTAAATGAGACCAATGAGATAGAGAATAATATTAGAAAAACGATTAATATGAAATTCCCTTCTAGTATTCCAGTTTTACTTTTCACGACTAAAGAAGAGAAGGAAACCACGAATGGGAAAAACAGCGTGACCTTTTATGAAACGCAGCTATCTAATTCCCCGGCTAGTAAGATTGTTATTTTAGAGGGGCATCATTATCTTCATTGGACTCACTATAAAGAAATAAGCAAGGCAGTGAGCGAGCTTATAAAAATCAGCTCTTCAAACTTAAGAAAATTGGCTTATGAAACCAGTAAATAAACAGTCCATGTACAGCACCTAACCTGCACAAAAGACTGTTTATTTTTTGGTTGCTTTTAGATTCCTTTACTTCATCGGGCAATATTCACAGTGCATTAAGCCTGGAATGTCTTTGGAGAAGCAGCAGCTTTTTCTTACTGGTTTATTAATAAGGTCGGCTGGGTTTTTACCGCCAGTGTATTGATAAAACCAGGATTTGTTGGAGAAGAGCTGCCATGCTTTTGTGCCCTCCAGAATTTCTAAATCCTCAAAGGCACGGTCTGCTAGCAATGGATTTTCAAGCTGTTCATAATAATTCCAAAGCATATAGCCGAAAAGATTTTCCCATAATGTAAGTGGAGAAATTGAAGTAGTTTTTCGGAATTGCTGAAATACTTCATGGCATTGATATAAAAGCTTGCTAATTACATACTCACGTTCCTTATCCTCAACAAAGCGATAATCATTTGGCGTTATAAATGTACCAAGTGTATTCACCCCAAACTCATTAATGAGACTGAAGCGAACATCTACCTTTTTGCCATCCCAAATTTCGTCATACATAGAAAGCATATAAAACTGCATGGCCATGAACATTCCATAGCGTCTACTGAAGTGGGAAACTGCGGCTGTTTCCGTACTCGCTTGTGTAATCCCCATCATCAAGTTACGAAAATCCGTTAAATAAAAATCCTTATGTAAATTTTCTAATGTAAATAATGGGCGGTCAGGATTCTCAGTAAAGACACCGAATAAATTTAAAACACGTATTTGATCATAAGTCAGAGCAGGCATTTGTTTCACCTTCAATTTTTACATTAACTATAACACTATCAAGAAAATTGATGAAGATTTTTGATTTCGCTATACAAAAATCCTTAATCATAATAAAATATATAAAACTAATAAGAAAAGTAGGTTTTAATATGGCACAAATACCGTCAATCCCTAGACCATTAGTAAGAACAAACCAATGGACAATTTTCCTTTCTGTCGTTTTAACATGGATTACAGGAGCAGAGTGGCTATTAGCAATTCCTCTTGTAGCTAATTTGATGGGAATCCTGTTTAACTATAATCCGATTATGAAAATCGCTAGAGTGTTTCTTATAAAAGAAGGGGAGAAGTATATCCCTGAAGACATAACACAGCAAAAGTTCAATGCCTGTATTGCAGTATTTTGCTTAGCGGTAGGGCTTATTAGCTTCATCGCCGGATGGACGATTGTAGGTTACGTATTTACAATCATGGTAGCAGTTGCATCTTTTATTGCCATATTAGGCTTTTGTGTCGGCTGCTTTATCTTCTTCCAGATAAAACAGTTTCAGTATCGTCGAAGCTTAAGGCACTCCTAAAAAGTTTTCTAAAAATTTATGCAAATAGTTGACTATCTAATTGAAAACGATTATCATTATCATATAAACAAAAAACCTTATTACTTTTGTGATAAGTGCTTTTCTCCAAAATAAAGTCAGACGTTCTTCCCCCCTATTTAGAACGTTTAGGCGCCAAAAAGGCCAGGCTTCAATGTTGAAGCTCGGCCTCTTTTTTTTCTACTGTTTTTGAAAGCTGCATTGTGTGGTAGCTGTGTAATAGCATCCCGATAATAATAACGCCAATACCTATTAAAGCAACCGGCGTCGGCAGGGGAACGCTTAGTAGCACCATTTCTCCAACAATGACAAATAATACCTCTGTTGATTGAGTGGCTTCTACTGCTGCTAGCTTCCCTTGGTTATCTCGAACACGATCAGTAGCTATGAAGAATAGAACCGTTGCTATTACCCCAGAGCTAATCCCGACAATCAATGACTGGAACACTTGAAACCCAGATGGAAGTCCGACAGTAAATAGGGCGTAAACAGCCAAGACGATCCATGCTGGTAAAGAGGCAATGGTCATTCCGAGAACTCGTTGGTAGGTATCTAGTCTGCCCCCACAAACCTCCATCATCTTTCTGTTCCCTAAAGGATAGGCAAAGGCAGCCACAATAACTGGTAAAATTCCAAGCATCAAGGTTTCAAAAGAGACTGATTGTGCTTGAGGAATCTGTATAAGTAGTATCCCTACTAAAATAACTGTTGAGATTAATAGAGAAATGACAGGGATCCTTTGTCGAATGGCTTTATCCCCAACCACAGTTATAAATAATGGAGCGAGTAAAACACCAGCTACAATTGTAAATTGCCAGGTTCCGGAAACAATCCATCCTGGACCAAAGGCAGCTGCATAAGTGAGCGGTCCATAAAATAAAACAAAGCCGACAAAGCTCCAAAGCAGCCATTTTGTTGGCTGAGCCCTCATTTCTTTTGTGAGTGGTTGCCAGCCTTTACGCGAAAGCACAATGACTAGTAGAAAGGGGAGCATAAAGAAATAACGTAAAGACGCACTCCATAGCCAGCTGCCACCTTCTAATTCCATCGAGTGATTTAAGATAAATGTAACTGCAAAAAACAGGCTTGCAAGTATACCTAAAGCAATTTCCTTCAATCTAATAACCTACTTCCATACCAAATTTAACTCTGTCACAAGTGTATTTGAGTAGTCTTGATGATAGGTGACTTAATATTCCGATATATCTAATGTAAAAAAGCGCGAAGTAAGGCTTTGTTCCCACTTCGCAACTTTTATTTTATTTCCCTTGTGCTTCAAATAATTGAACAATTTCTAAAATAACCTGTGACGCTTTTTCCATTGTTTCACCGGATACAAACTCAAATTTACCGTGCATGTTCTCGCCACCTGCAAAAATATTAGGAGTAGGCAAGCCCATATAAGATAATTGAGAGCCATCTGTACCACCACGAACTGGTTCAACAATTGGAGATATTTCTAAATTTTCCATCGCTTTATATGCAATGTCAACAATTTCTTTTACCGGTTCAATTTTTTCACGCATGTTATAGTATTGATCTTCAATTTCTACAGTGATAGCATCTTCACCGAATTTTTCTTTCACCATTTTTTCTACTTCAAGGAAATGGGCTTTCTTTGCTTCGAATTTTTCGCGGTCATGATCACGAATAATATATGAAAGTTTTGCTTCCTCGATATGTCCATTAAAGCTCATTAAGTGAATGAAGCCCTCGTAGCCTTCTGTTTTTTCAGGGACAGCATCTACAGGCATCGAATTTTGGAATTTAATAGCTAATGTAATTGCATTGACCATTTTCCCTTTTGCAGAACCAGGGTGTACACTTGTTCCTCGAGTCGTTACTTTAACGCCGGCAGCATTAAAGCTTTCAAATTGTAATTCACCAAGTGGACCGCCATCCATTGTGTAAGCATAGTCAGCACCGAAGGCTTTTACGTCAAATTTATGTGGGCCACGGCCGATTTCTTCATCTGGAGTGAAAGCCACACGCAGTTTGCCATGTTTGATTTCTGGATGCTGTACTAAATATTCCATAGCCGTTACAATTTCAGCGATTCCGGCTTTATCGTCAGCACCTAAAAGTGTAGTACCGTCCGTTGTAATAAGTGTTTGCCCAACATAATTGTTTAAGTTAGGGAAGTAGCCAGGAGACATAGTAAGCTCATCATTTAACTGAATATCTCCACCATCGTAATTGTCGATTCTACGAGGTTTAACGTTTTTACCTGAAAAATCAGGTGATGTATCAACATGGGCTAAAAAGCCGATTGTTGGAACTTCTTTATCTGTATTGGCAGGTAAAGTGGCAAATAAATATCCATTTTCGTCCAGAGTAACTTCTGTTAGTCCGATTTCTTCTAGTTCAGTTTTTAACACGTTTAGTAGATCGAATTGTTTTTCTGTAGATGGGGTAGTTAAGCTTTCAGGATTTGATTCAGTATCGATTTTTGCATAGCGAATTAATCGTTCAATCACTTGTTCTTTCATTATATAAAGCCTCCTAACAGATTGGTTGTTATAATTGTATCACTTTGCTTCGAATAGCGGAATATTTTGGGATACTTAAAGCTATTAAAATTTGTGCACTATAATAAGTCAGCATAATTAGCTGATGAGAATATTCCACTGGGAACATAAATTTATTGATTGCTAGAATTGAGTCCGAAATGATAAACAAGAAGGCACCAATAATTGCAGGCTTTGACCCAGCTCTAAAGGAAGTCCAGCCCATTATTAAAATGATAACCATATAAGCAAAGACTGCAATCGCCAGAATCATATTATCCTCTTTAATGAGAGAGCCACCAATCCAAATCATCATGGCTAAACCATATAAGCTTAAGCATATGGTAATCCATAGGGGAGCAATTGTTTCTTTTGCTGTTAAAAAAGCACGAATATAAAACAAATGGCCAATTAAGAAACAAATAAGACCAATGATAAACCATTGAATCGTATAATCTCCTAAGGCGCAAAAAATTAGAGCAATGATAATCAGTGTTTTATAAGGAATAACATTTTCAGCTTTGGTTAGTATTGCTAATAAAATGATTAGTACCATGGGCAGTAATTTGAAGAACATAACAAATTGTTCACTAATGGTATTAATAAAGAAAACATAATATAAGCCTAAAATAATAATAAGAGCTAAATGTATTTTCCGTAACAAATTCATCACTCCTTTTATAGAATTTAACAACTAAGAGTGATATTGTCTATTTATTTTTCAGAAAAAACTGGTATTTATTATATTTATGAAACTATATGGTTAGCTATTCCGTAGAACAAATATAAGAGAAAGGATGGTTCAATTGACTCAAACATTAATAATGGCGTTAATTGCTTCGGTCATTACTACAATTCTGATTGTCCCACTTACAAAGAAGGTACAAAAAGGAGAAATAACAAATAAGCAGCTTTTAAATTCGTTTATCTTTGTCCTAATCGCAAGCTTTGTCATTGGTTTTACAATCATTTATATTACAAAAATCGATCTGCATTGGACAGTTTTCGCATACGTATTACCAGTTATTACTTTAATAGGGGCACTGGCTTCTAAGGGAGTAGAACAAACTCTTAAAGGATTTTTGTTTTTAGCAAGCATAATTCTGCTTGGCTATATGTTTAGTGCACCTTTCTTTAATGCAGATAAAAAGTATGAATCTGCTCAAAAGGAAGAACAGGTTGAAATTGAACCTTTCGATGAAACAAAAACACCAGCAAGTGTCCCTCCTCGCTTTGCACAAAATAAGATGAAAAAAGCCTTTGGGCAAGTACCAAATACAAGCTACTATGAGCTTGGAAATTTACAAATTCAAAAAGTGGATGGGGAATATGTTTATATTGCACCAGTTGAGTTTTCAGGGCTTTTCAAATGGTTTAACGGAAAAACAACTCCGGGTTATTTCACGATGAGCGCAACAGATTCAACAGATAATCCTAAATTTGTAAAATCAGAGATGACTTATGTACCCTCTGCCTATTTAAACAAAAATCTTGAACGTCATATACGCTTAGCAAATCCAACCTTAATTTTCTATGGAGATCCGCAGCTTGAGGTGGATGATGAAGGGAAACCATTTTATATTCGTTCTTATGGAGAATTTATCTCTGCTCGTAATGGTTTCGATGTAAAAGGGATTGTGATGGTGGATGCAGCAACTGGAGAATCTCAAGTACTAGCTTTAGATGAGGTACCTGAATTTATAGATGGCGCGGTATCTCCAGAAGCGGTAAGTCTTCAAAACAGCTATTTCGGAAACTATATACACGGTTTTTGGAATAGTGTATTCGGTAAAAAAGATGTGAAGCTGCCTTCAGATGAAGGAACTGAAGCAAATGTAAGTCCAATCTTTAATGAGAATGGCGAAATGTATTACTTCACAGACTTTACAAGTCCGAAAGAGGGAGTGGACTCGATGCTAGGGTATGCTTTAACAGATGCTCGCTCAGGGGAATCCACATACTATACAGGTAACCTTGAAGAATCATACATGGATTCAAGAGGGGCATTAGATATCATTGAAAAGAAATTCATCGAAAAAGAGTGGGAAGGTGAAATGCCAATTCTTTATAACTTCTACGGAGAAGCAAGCTGGCTAGCACCGGTTCTGGATTCGAATGGATTCCTGCAAAACTACTTTATTGTTTCGGCTGCAAATCCTGAAATCTCAGCATTTGGTACAACACCAAACGATGCGTTGAAGCAATATCGAACTGCCCTAAGTCGTGGTGGTGGAACAGTGGATGGTACTTCGAATTCTGAGGAAGCTACCATTTCTGGCGATGTACTTCGTGTCTATAAGGAACGTGTCGGTGATTACACAGTCGTGTCGTTCCTGCTAAACACGGGGCAAAACTTTACAATTAGCTCACAGAATGCACCATTAGCAATCTATCTACAAGAAGGTGACCATGTCGTAATTACGTATTATGCGACGAAAGAGCAATTCCTTCCTGTTAAAGAAATTATGATTGAAGATATTGTCACACAGTAAATTAGATAGTAGCCCAAACCTCACCTGGTTTGGGCTTTTATGTGCAAGTTGTGTGAGGTTTAGGCGGAAATTTTGAAGTTGTTAGATTAATGGAGAGAGTGGCTAGATTATTAAGAAAAGTGGCTAGAATATTTCTCGAACTGGCTAGATTATGGCAAAAAGTCGCTAGATTCTGCTCCACTCTACACAAAATCTTCCCATGTACTAAATAAAAAAGCGACACCAAGGCAATTGGTTAAATTGCCTTTGGTGTCACCCTCTTTATTTTATTTCCAGTTGAAGCCTTTAGTAGCTAGGAATTCTTTAATATGTGGTCTTCTTTGTTCAACAAGGAAGTCGGCCATTTGTTTCGTCCAGTTAGCTATTTTTTGATTTGAGCTACGGCTAGCGTAGTACTCTTCCATTGTTGTATCGTATTGATCAAGTAACGTATCGTATTTTTCAACGTCATACCCATTTTCGTGTAGAATAGCCTCTACTGGAAGACGTGGTTTCGTTTCATTTCGTTTTGTTGGTGTCCCGATTGTCATCGCAAAGAGAGGGAACACATAGTCAGGTAGGTTAAATAGCTCGCTAATTTCCTGTGGATTGTTTCGAGCACCGCCAATATAACAAATACCATAGCCTGCATCTTCGGCAGCGATTACAAAGTTTTGAGCAAAAATGCCAACGTCTGCAATTCCCACTAGCACGTTCTCGGCACTATCAGCAACAATGTCGACACCGTGTTTTTGTCCCGCAACCTGAAGACGTTTAAAGTCTACACAGAATAGAAAAGCAGCACCAGCTGTTTGGAATTGGAAATCGTTTTTTGAAAGCTCACCTAGTTTTTGTTTCTTTTCTTCATCTGTAACCCAAACAACGCTATATGCTTGTACAAAGTGTGAGCTAGCTGCCATTTGCGCAGATTTGATTAAATCTACAACTGTCTCTTTTGAAATAGCTTCACCTGTATACTTTCTTACAGATGAATGACTACGTAATAATCCTTTTGTTGACATTTCATTTCCTCCCCAAAAATTGCATGTTTTAAGTCTTACAGAGCAAAAGTACCCTATAAGGCAATCTTAGTATATTTTAAAAATTTTTACAAAAATACAATCTCTCGTTTGATACATGAGAGATTGTATTTTTTTTGTGAAGAAAGCCTTAACGGCAGTCACACAAAAGGGGAGCTACATTCAATAGAAACGTTACCGCTGATTACTTCTTTTTAAAAGCCGCAGTAACTTTTGGTTCCTTACCGTGGCGCATACGCTTAATGTTCTCGATATGAAGAAAGAGCGCAATTAAAATTAAAGTCAATGAGATTATAAACGGCCAAATGGTTGGCTCCATTAAAAGCGCAGTTACAGCGAATATTATATATAAAACAAAAACACCAATTAGTATATAATTTGTTATAAGTGAAGCGGCTACAAAAGCGAGTACCCCAATTAACCCCAATTTCCAGTCTAGGGCGATAAAAATACCAATCAAAGATGCAGTCCCTTTTCCACCACGAAAGTTCATGTGAATAGGGAAGTTATGCCCCAGAATGACTGCCGCTCCAGTTAGGTAGAGTAATATAGAAGCTTGTTCAGTAATGAACGTCTCCATGTTATTTAAGTAAAGGCGGACTAATACAATCGCCGCAATCGCTTTTCCAATGTCAATTAAAGCAACTAGAATACCGTATTTCCAGCCCAAGGATAGGGTAGCGTTAGAAGCGCCTGCATTTCCATGTCCAACTTCTTTTAAGTTAACGCCAGATAATAATTTAGCAATATTAGAGCCATGAACACAGCCCAGAAGATAACCTGCCAACAAAACAATAATATTAGCATAAAGCAAAATAAAAACCCCTTCCAGTAATCCCCTTTATAACAATATACTCTAAGATTATAAAGGAAGTATCAAAAAAATTAGAAAAATTAAAAAGTACACTTGACATAGTAGATTACTATACTTTATAGTAGCTTTAACGATGGAACATAAAATCAAATACCTTTATCCAGAGAGGCGGAGGGACTAGGCCCTACGATGCCCAGCAACCGGCGTATTTTACGCAAAGGTGCTAATTCCTACAGATTTTTGATTAGATCTGAGAGATAAGGGGAGGAAAAATTGCAGCTATGCAGCCCTCTTCTTAGAAGAGGGCTTTTTATTTTTCCAAAAAGTCCTCCTCAAAGTTAAGATCGAACCATCGATTCTAAATAAGGAGGGGGAAACAAGTAATAACTTGGCCATTCATTGGGCTAGCAAAGTAAATTCACTAAAAGCAAAGATCTAAAAAGCAGCTCATCCCTGCGTTACCATTTGCATTGTCAAAATACGCTTCATTTGCGTGGACAACCAGCAATTATGGTAAAATCACTCATTTGTGAAGTTTATGAAAAATATCGCATTCATTAGCGAAAATAACTAAATTGGTTAGATGAAAGTACCTTTAACTCATTTGTGAAAAGGATGGTTTTCACGGCCGATTTAGGAAGCGTGCCAATCATTGGGCAGCAAAAAATATTAAAACCAAGTAAATTAATTTGTTTTATTGACTTAAGAGGTTTTAGTTCGTATACTAGTTAATATAGAGAAGAATTGTCGGAATTAAAATCTACCACTTGCAGGATGCGTAGTTAAACAAGGTTTGACTTTTGTTTACTTAGAAAGGGAGAGTTGTAAAATGGGAAACATCTATAGTGCGCAAAATATTGCAGCATATTTTATATATGAATTAAATGAAAAAGGTGCGTTTATAAACTCGCATTCTCTTCAGCGTTTATTGGCTGTGGTTGATATGCTTTGGTATAAGACCTTTGGACATAGTGCTTTCAAAGAAGAAACAGCATCTTTTTCAGAAAGTAATTACTATGTAAAAGACATTTTCGAAGCATACGAGGAGTTTGGTAATCAGCATTTAACATTACCTGCTAAAGAGTGGCATCTAGAATATGGACAATTTCAGCTTGTTCAGCGTACGTATGGCGTGCCCGTTTTTACAGCAAAAGAAGCACTGATTGTTAACAGTGTAATTAATAAAATTTGTAAAATCTCTTTAAAGAAAGCATCCTAGTATTCTCCCATTTAAAATTCACTTTCCCAAGACAAGTAATGGATTTCGAATCAATTAAAATTAAAAAGGTATCTCGAATCTGAGATGCCTTTTTATTTATAAAAAAAGCAGTACGAGCTAATTAATTGAAATTTATTATAGGCATATTAAAATAGAAATACTTTATCAATCTTATTGACCTTCTTAGAAAAACATTTGTCCTCCTTAGGAAGAATGTTCTTGAGTTCCTTCCAAATATAAGATAAAATTCACTTAAGTTAAATTTTTCGAATTGTTTGTTTTTGTGTTGAAATATACTTATCGGTTTGGCGTAAGATAATGTAAGGAATCGTACATCACCTATCCTTATAGATTAGATTCGTAGACGCCAAATAATGGTGTAGCATGTAGAGTAAAGATGGAGGCGAGTATAGAAATGGCAACAATCAAGGCGGCCATCTTAGGTTTTGGCACAGTAGGTCAGGGAATATATCATATTTTAAATGAAAAACGTGAAGAGCTGCGTGCGAAACTAGGGCTTGAATTAGAAGTAGCAAAAATCCTAGTTAGAGATACAACAAAGGAACGCGTACCTGGAACTGCACATCTACTAACAGACAGTATAGATGATTGCCTTTCTGTAAAAGGAATCCAGGTCGTTTTTGAAGCGATTGTAAACGAAGAGCCTGCATTTGGCTATTTAAAGAAGGCTGTCGAAAATAAGTGCCATGTGGTTACTGCCAACAAAGTAATGTTTGCTAAAAGGGGATTGGAATTACAGGAATTAGCCAGACAAAATGGCGTATTTGTTGGATATGAAGCAACAACAGCAGGTGGGGTACCAGTTATTAAAACCATGAAGAATATTCTATTAGTAAATGATGTTTCCAGAATTCAAGGGGTTTTAAATGGTACAACAAATTATATTTTGACAAAAATGCGTGCAGAAGGCTGGTCGTTTGAAGATGCCTTAAAGGAAGCACAGGTACTGGGTTATGCAGAGGCTGATCCATATAATGATATTTCGGGGCAGGATGCATTCAAAAAGCTTATGATTCTTTCCTCATTAGCATTTGGAGATCAGCCAAACTGGGCAGATGTAGAAGTAATTGGGATCGACAGTATTTCTGCTGAACAGGTATCTGATTCCATAGAAAAAGGGTTACGGTATCGTCATGTAGCAGAGGTTGAAAAGTATCCAGATGGATCGCTATATGCAAAAGTAGCGCCAATGCTGGTAGATAAAGAGCATCCACTATATCCAATCGATGACGTGTTTAATGCAGTTACAATGGAAACGAATTATATTGGAACGTTAACACTGGTCGGACCTGGAGCAGGTATGTACCCAACAGCAAGTGTCATGGTGGAAGACTATGCAGAAATTATCGGCAAACGTGCGGGCTTTGTCGTAACAATTTAAAACATCTTGAGGCGTGAAAAATAATTCGCGCTTCAAGATGTTTTTTGCGTTTATAAGTGAAGGATATAGATTAGTCCTCATCCTTAATATCTGGATCTTCAGGAATCGGTGTATTTCGCCAAATTTCAATTTCCTCTTTGATGCGTTCCAGCTGCTCATGATACAGATCAAATTGAGCACTGTTTACGAGGTATTGAGTTCCATCATGCACTGCTTTAATGCGGCCAGCATAGATGTAACGAAGTACTTGTTCCTCGGGCATAGATATTTCTTGTGCAGTCTCAGCAACAGTTTTATACATTTTATGGTGACCTCCATCCATATTGTATTTTCTAGTCTCTCAAACTAATAATGAGAGATTTCCCTTATTTATTATAAGTTATTCTTCAAAAAACGCTACAAACAAAATCGAGCAGTCCAATTGAACTTCCATCCAATCAGACTGCTCGATTATTTAATTAGAATAGCTGTTTTACCTCTGAATATTCTTCCTCGGTGAAAACTCGTGAGCGTGTAATGAAGTGTCTATCCTCTATACTATCTAACGAGAATTCCGCACCGCCACCAGCAAGTGCATCAATTATCAGCTGTGTATGCTTCCAATATTCATATTGGCTTTTATGAATATAGAAGGGTACATCATTTAATGAACCTAGATAGACATCAGAATCTGATAACAGAAAGTCTCCTTCTCTGTAGCACATTGGTACAGAGCCATCACAGCAACCTCCAGATTGATATAACATAATAGATTCATGTTTTTCTTTAAGCAGCTTTAAGAATTCAAGTGCCCCATCTGTTGCGATAACACGATCTATCATATCCTAATCTCCCTTCGATTTAGAAGAATCCTTGAGGCTTTCTATCATAACTTACTAATAAACATTTTGTTTGTTGGTAGTGATCTAGCATCATAGCATGGTTTTCGCGGCCAATACCTGACATTTTGTACCCACCAAATGCTGCGCCAGCTGGGTACTTGTGGTAAGTGTTTGTCCAAACGCGCCCAGCTTCAATAGCACGCCCAGCACGGTAAGCGATATCACCGCTGCGTGACCATACACCTGCACCTAAGCCATAAAGTGTATCGTTAGCGATTTCGATAGCTTCATCGAAATCTTTGAATGTAGTGACAGAAAGTACTGGACCAAAGATTTCTTCTTGGAAGATACGCATTTTGTTGTTGCCTTTGAATACTGTTGGTTTGATGTAGTTACCGTTTTCAAGGTCACCACCTAAATGGTTTTCCTCCCCACCAATTAGTAACTCAGCGCCTTCTTCTTGTCCAAGCTGGATATAAGAAAGAATCTTTTCTTTTTGCTGAGTAGAAGCTTGTGCACCCATCATTACATCAGTATCAAGTGGGTTGCCAACTTTAATCGCTTTAACGCGCTCTAATGCACGTTCCATGAATTTTTCATAAATCGACTCCTGAATTAGGGCACGAGATGGGCAAGTACAAATTTCACCATTGTTTAATGCAAACATTACTAATCCTTCAATTGCTTTATCCAGGAATTCATCATCTTGATCCATAATGTCTTCGAAGAACACGTTAGGTGATTTACCCCCAAGCTCTAATGTCACAGGGATAATATTTTCAGTTGCATATTGCATAATTTGGCGACCAACAGCTGTAGAACCAGTGAATGCAATTTTTGCGATTCGTGGATTAGTTGCTAATGGTTTACCAACTTCAATACCGAAGCCATTAACGATATTTAGTACTCCTGCTGGAAGTAGGTCTTGAATTAACTCCACTAATACCATGATTGATGCCGGAGTTTGTTCTGCTGGCTTTAATACGATACAGTTTCCAGCTGCCAGTGCGGGTGCAATTTTCCACACTGCCATTAGGATAGGGAAGTTCCAAGGGATAATTTGTCCAACAACACCTAGCGGCTCTTGGAAATGATAAGCTACTGTATCGTTATCTAATTGTGTTGTGCGACCTTCTTGTGAACGAATTGCACTTGCAAAGTAACGGAAGTGGTCGATTGCTAAAGGAATATCAGCATTTAACGTTTCACGAACAGCTTTCCCGTTTTCCCAAGTTTCTGCTACTGCAAGATATTCTAGTTTCTCTTCTAAACGATCTGCAATTTTATTTAAAATAATCGCGCGTTCAGTAGTTGAAGTTTTTCCCCAAGCATCTTTTGCTGCATGTGCTGCATCCAATGCTAATTCAATGTCCTCTACTGTAGAGCGTGCTGCTTTTGTGAATACTTCACCAGTTACTGGTGTTCTATTTTCAAAATATTGTCCTTTTACCGGTGCAACCCATTCGCCGCCGATAAAGTTATCATACTTCTCTTTAAAATTAACAATTGCTCCTGCTGTGTTAGGATTTGCATAGATCATAATGTGATCCCCCTTAGGAAGTATATACAGTGAAAACTTCGAAAATATAGAAATGTTGACGCTTACATTTTCGTATAAAAAAATATTCTATGAAGAATTTTTTAACTAGTTTTCTACTGCTATATTCATATAATGAACCTTAATCATGAAATTATCAAGTAAAAAATATCGGATTTTGTCGAAAAGAAATTTCTTCATATATAAAGGGAAAGTAAGTATTTGCGAGAAAATCTTATAGTTTATTAATTTGCGCTAATTCCCCTAATAAGTGTTCTACAACAGTTTTCACTATTTCCTTTTAATAAGAAATGTTATCGATCCTCACCTGACTTTGGTATAATTTAACAAGTTATTGTATTAGTTAGATGATTCATATAAACGGGGTGTATTTGATGAATTTATTGTCATACATATTTGTGTTATTAGCGGCAATGCTTTGGGGAACAGTGGGTACAACGCAAACCTTTTTGCAGGCTGAGGTATCTTCCGTAGCTGTGGCAGGCGTACGATCAGCAATAGGGGGAGGCGTGCTACTTGTATTGGCCCTCTTCATGCGAAAAATCAAGTTTAAAACCTGGTCGTGGAAGTGGACGATTTTAGCGGCAATAACAATCGCTCTGTTCCAATCGCTATTTTTTACCTCGGTTCGCTTTACTGGTGTTGCATTAGGAACAGTCGTGACAATTGGGAGCTCTCCCGTATTTTCAGGTCTAGTCGAATGGGCAATTTGGAAAAGAAAGCCGAATGGAATTTGGGCGATTGCAACCGCTCTAGCGATAATTGGATGTGTTTTATTATTTGTGAATAGAGGGGGAGCTTCAGTAAATCCACTAGGAATTTTATTGGCTTTATGTGCCGGGCTAATGTTCGCACTCTACACAAATTGTAGTAAGCAATTAACAGAAAAAGAAGAAACGCTTCCGGCAGTGGCTATGACCTTCACGTTATGTGCGCTGCTGCTATTACCGTTTTCAGGAGATGGTGTCATATGGGCGTTTGATAACCAAAATCTGTTCCCTATGATTTTCATGGGGTTGGCAGCAACAAGTGTAGCCTACCTGTTATTTTTAGGAGGGCTAGAGAAAATTTCTTCATCCTCTGCAGTAACATTATCCCTAGCAGAACCACTAACTGCCGCATTGCTTGGTGTCTTTTTAGTTGGAGAATACCTGAGCCCAACTTCATGGGTAGGTGTTGTTTTATTATTAGGTGGGATTATTGTGCTGACTTTGGGGAGTCGGAAAACGAGGGAAGAGTAAGTTTTTTATAAAATATTAAGAATTTCTTCAGAATTATAGCGACTATAAATTAAGATTCAAACTTTATGATAGAAACATAAGAAAAAGATGAGGTGAGGGCAGTGGAGAAGTTAACAGTGCTCGTCACAGATGATGACAAAGACATTCGTGATGGGATCGAAATTTATTTAAAAAATGAAGGCTATAACGTATTAAAAGCTGCAGATGGAGCTGAAGCCTTAAAGCTACTAGAAGATAATGAAGTCCATTTAATCATCCTGGATATTATGATGCCAAATATGGATGGAATTACAGCTACATTTAAAATTCGCACAGATCGCAATATTCCCATCATCATGTTAAGTGCGAAGGCCGAAGAGACAGACAAAATCCATGGGCTTTCTGTAGGAGCAGACGATTACATTACGAAGCCATTTCACCCTTTAGAGTTACTTGCTCGTGTTAAGTCGCAACTTAGACGTTACGTTCAATTGGGAACGTTTAACGGTAACACAAAGCAAAGCTCTAAAATTGAGGTAAATGGATTAGCAATTGATATGGATGCGAAAGAGGTACGCTTAGATGGTGAATTGGTGAAGCTAACACCGATTGAGTACAAGATTACCGAGCTGTTATTAAGAAATGCAGGGCGTGTTTTTTCGATTAACGAAATTTATGAGCTTGTGTGGAAGGAAGAGGCTTATAATGCGGAAAACGTCGTGGCCGTACACATCAGGAAAATCCGTGAAAAAATCGAGACAGACCCAAAAAATCCAAGATACTTAAAGGTTGTGTGGGGCATTGGATACAAAATTGAAAAGCAAAATTGAGACAAGCCTAACGGTGCTAAGTCTTATCGCAAGTGTCGTCGGTATGTTCTTTATCATCACAAAGACGTGGCAGTTTATAGATGAACATATCGATGAAACGGTAAAAATGCTTGTGAAATTATTTTAGAGGAGGAACAAAAGGTTATGAAAGCAAAAAGCAAATTACTCCTCATACTTTTTCTTATAACGTGGTCAGCGTTAGCAGTCGTAACATTTATCAATCATTCGCATAATTATCTATTTAAATCGTATTTTGAAGCGGGTGAATTTCAGAGTACTAAAGATGCCTTTATCGAGAAATTAGAGGATTACGTGTTAGTTCCATTTGATGCCGACAAAGCTAAAGGGCAGCTAAATGTATCGGTAGAAGAAATTGAAAATTATCGTAATTATTACGGTTCATTAACGGAACAAATCGAGAATATTCGTTATCAATATATTGATCAAATAACTCAGGCAGAAGAGGCAAAGGACACTGAACTTAAAGAGGTACTTGTTGCTGAGCGGGATACTAAAATTGCAGATATAAAAAAGAATTTTGAAAGTAATGAATATGTTGAAGAAAAAATTAGAAAATTAAAAGAAGAAGCTGTGAATAAATATGCAGCTGAACAAAAAAGAGAGCGTCAAGATTTTATAAATGAATATAGTTATTTTGGTTATCGATTTGAAAATATAGACACAGGTGAAATTTTTGAATCTGGCTCACAACAAAGTTCAAATTTGTACCAAGAAGAATTTAATTCAATTTCAGCATTAAGCGTAAATAATACGTTCCATATTAATAATTTCGGTAATAACTATATGAATGATGAAATTCAAATAGATGTAGGAACTGGGAAGTTTATAGGAACAATCTATATTACAAAATCGATGTTGAAAAATACAAACTTTGCGAATGAATATGAGTCCTATAAAGTTGCACAAATTATTTTCTATATAGTGTGGATTACAGGGGTGTTAGCAATTGTTGGGTTGTTTACATTTGCGAGACCTTCAAGAGACATATTTAAAGGGGAATATGACAATCTACAAAATATTTACTTAAGAGCTCCTATAGATGTTCAAGTAGTATTAATGATTGTAGCGATTACTGTTTTATTTGCTGCACTAGATAGTCTTGGATATACAATTAGAAATTTATTTTATTACTCAGCTGATACACTATCGATTTCATTTGATTTTCTAGTATTTTTATTAGTTTCCTTCTTATCACTATTCGTAGTAATTATGGGATCAATTTGGACTTGGAATTCTGCTAATACAGAAGAAAAAATGAAAAAACAGGTTAAACAAGCGATGCTGTATCGTTTAGCTGATGGGATGAGGGATTTATTTTTAAATCGTTCTATAGGGATGCAGGCAGTCGGAATTATGATTGTTGCGTTCCTAAGTGGTGTAGGATTTGTTGGAGCAGGCGTAGGTGGAGGAGAATTAGTAGTAATTTATATCCTATTATTATTCTTTATTGCATTACCTGCCACTTTAGTATTCCTTCGTCGAATGGGCTACCTTAACCGTATTATGAAACAGACGGAGGAAATGGCAGCAGGGCGTTTAACTACTGAAATTAAAGTTAAGGGAAAATCAGTTTTTGCCAAGCATGCAGCCAATTTAAATGATTTACGTGAAGGTGTTAGAAACTCGATGACTGAGCAGGCGAAAAGTGAGCGTATGAAAACAGAGCTCATTACCAATGTTAGTCATGATTTAAGAACGCCATTAACATCAATTATTACGTATACCGACCTGTTGAAAAATCCTAATTTGACAGAAGAAGAACGTAAACAATACATCGACGTGTTAGATAAAAAATCAGCGCGCTTGAAAACGTTAATAGAGGATTTATTCGAAGTTTCCAAAATGGCGAGCGGCAATATTGAGATAACGAAGCAACGATTGGATTTAACTCAGCTTTTAAAGCAATCAATTGGTGAACATGAGGAAGAGTTCGCAAAGTCTAATTTTGATTTGCGCGTTTTGATGCCAGAACAACCTCTATTTGCCTATGTTGATGGGCAAAAAATGTGGCGTGTAATCGATAACCTGATTGTAAATGCATTAAAGTACTCATTAGAGGGGACAAGAATTTACATTACATTGAAGCAAAGTGGTTCATCAGCAGAATTCACAGTGAAAAATATCTCAAAATATGAGTTGGATGAAAATGTAGATGAACTAACGGAACGCTTTAAACGTGCCGATGCGTCTCGCCACACAGATGGCTCCGGCTTAGGTTTAGCCATTGCACAATCCATAGCTGATTTACACAACGGACGACTAAGCATAGATGTGGATGGCGATTTGTTTAAAGTTACAGTATCAGTACCAGCCGAATATTAAATAACCTTGCAAAAGATAATAGAGAGGAGAAAAACAATCCATGTTTTTCTCCTTTTTTGTGATAGTTTGGCAGCGACAAAGGAAGTCAGTGTGAAGCGTGTTACGAGGGGCTTGTAAAGAAGTGATAAAGCTGGGATTGAGACGATATGAAGCAAATCCACTAATGAAAGGTAGCAAACGCGCCGGTATTAAGACGAAAGGAAACGAATCCACTAATGAAAGGGAGCAAACCGGTCAGTATTGCGACGATATGAAGCAAATCTACTATTAGAAGGTAGCAAACGCGCCAGTATTAAGACGAAAGGAAACGAATCCACTAATGGAAGGTAGCAAACGCGCCAGTATTAAGACGAAAGGAAACGAATCCACTAATGAAAGGTAGCAAACGTGCCAGTATTAAGACGAAAGGAAACGAATCCACTAATGAAAGGGAGCAAACCGGCCAGTATTAAGACGATAGGAGACGAATCCACTAATGAAAGGGAGCAAACCGGCCAGAATTAAGACGATAGGAGACGAATCCACTAACGAAAGGGAGCAAACCGGCCAGAATTGCGACGAAAGGAAACGAATCCACTAATGAAAGGTAGCAAACGCGCCGGTATTAAGACGAAAGGAAACGAATCCACTAACGAAAGGTAGCAATCCCACCCGAACTGCACCGAAGTGAAAAGCATCCACAAACAAAAGGTAGCAATCACGCCTACAGTTCCCCCCTCTACCCCCTCACCATCCCGAGAACTCCAAATATGATACATCTTATCCCGACATGGTATACTTTTAAATATTAAAATTTTGGGAGGATTATACAGATGGGAAGGATATTGGGCATAACGTTTGCGCTCATTTTATATAGTACGATTACGGCTTATTTAGGGATGAATTTGAAAAAGTGGCTTGAGGCTATTCATGTATTTCGTTGGCCGATTATTTATTGGATTATTTTCTTTGTAATTGCTTTTGGTTTTCTGATTGGGCGAGTGCATCCTTTTCTTAGCCCTATGTCGATTGTCGGTAATTATTGGATGTTCTTTTTTGAGTACGGGCTCATATTATGTATCATTGCGAACCTCTTTATTACGTTTACACCGTACAAAAATGTTGCGGTTGTCGGGTCTGTTGTTGTAGGTCTTTTAGTTGTTCTATTTGCCTGGGGTACATATAATGCGTATTCGCCGGTGGTTCGGAATTTAGAGATTTCCGTAGATAAGTCTGGTGAACCAATGAGACTTGTAGTGGCTTCTGATTTTCATCTAGGGGTTCTTTCTCATAAGAATCACCTACAGAAATTTGTTAAGCTATCAAACGAAGCGAATCCTGATGCTGTTTTATTAGTAGGGGATATTGTGGATGATGACCCTGTTTGGTTTGTAGATGAGGGCATGAACGAAGTGATGAAGCAGTTAAATGCAACATATGGTGTTTATGGAGTACTTGGAAACCATGAATACTATGGAGGAAAAATTCCGGAATTTATAGAAGAAATGAAGGAATCGAATGTTCAAATTTTAATGGATGAAACTATTTTAGTTGGAAATCGTTTTTATTTAACAGGCCAGGAAGATGTTACAAATCATGAGAGAAAAGCAATTCAAGAATTAAAGCCAGAAAATGTTGAGATGCCTTGGATTGTCATGAACCATACGCCAAATGACTTACATGAGCCTCAGGATGCTGGAGTGGATCTGCATATGTCAGGTCATACGCATCTAGGGCAGCTTTGGCCGAATAATTTTATCACTGATCGAATCTTTGAGTTGGATTATGGTCATATGAAAAAAGGGGACATGCATGCACTTGTTTCCTCTGGATTTGGTTTTTGGGGACCGCCGATGCGTATCGGCAGTCGTTCGGAGCTATGGATAGTGGATATTAAATTTAAAGGGAATTAGTCCCGAATACAGCTCGAGACGTATAGACAATAAAAAATGCTTCATGTATTGTAAATTAGGACTTTATTTAGAAGTGATTTAATTGTTATTGGTAATAAGTAAAAAAATGTGAGGAGACAAAAAGAACTTATGGAATTTTTCGATTTGATTAAGGCGATAATCCTTGGTTTTGTTGAGGGGATGACGGAATTTGCTCCGGTTTCATCAACAGGGCATATGATTATCGTCGATGATTTATGGCTGAACACAAAGGACTTTTTAGGCAGCGGATCAGCGAATACATTTAAAATTGTGATTCAGCTGGGGTCAATTTTAGCTGTTGTGGTTGTTATGTGGAAGCGAATGCTTAGCTTAGTAGGTTTGTATAAAATTGAGGGACAAACAGCCTCTCGTAAATTTAATTTAGGACATGTATTTGTAGGGATTATTCCTGCAGGAGTTTTCGGCGTATTATTTGAAGATTTTATCGATGAAAATCTTTTCTCTACCAATACAGTAATTATTGGTTTAATCATCGGGGCGATTTGGATGATTATTGCCGATCGAGTAAGTGGGCAAAGAAAAACAACGATTACATCCTTAGACGACCTTTCATATGGTAAGGCGTTTAAAGTAGGGTTAATTCAATGCTTATCTTTATGGCCTGGCTTCTCTCGTTCGGGTGCCACAATTTCTGGTGGGGTAATCTTAGGGCTTGACCATAAAACGGCTGCTGACTTTACCTTTATCATGGCGGTTCCAATCATGGCAGGGGCTAGTGGCTTGTCATTAATCAAAAATTGGAGTGACTTAGAGCCTAATCATTTAGGGTTTTATATCATAGGTTTTGTCAGTGCATTTGTATTTGCTTTGATTTCCATTAAGTTCTTCTTAAAACTGATTTCAAAAGTAAAGCTAGTACCATTTGCAATTTATCGAATTGTTTTAGCTATTGTTCTAATCGTAGTTTTATATCTTTAAAAGACCAACGTCTCAAAAGTTTAATCTTTTGAGGCGTTTTTATTTTGTTAGGAAATGCTATATATCACTCAGATTTCAATCGATTTTTCGATAAAGGGGAGACATCTCTCAAATTATGACATCATCTTACACTTTTCTTCATACTATAGATTTGGGGTGAGAAAATGGCGAGAGTAAAATACCGTGATGCTGATATTGACTTAATCGCAAGAATGATGAGAGCGGAAGCAGAAGGTGAAGGCAATCAAGGAATGCTTTACGTTGGGAATGTAATTGTGAATCGACTTGTGTCGAATTGCTTGGACTTTAGGGATTTACGATCGATTGAGGACGTTATTTATCATGTACAGGGAGGCAACTATTCCTTTGAAGCAGTTCAGAAGGGGAATCTATTTTATAATCCTGCGCGAGCAAACGAACAAAGGTTAGCAAAACAGGTGTTGGATTATTGGAGAGAACATCCGGGCAAATACGCTCTTTGGTATTTTAATCCGTATGCACCGTGCCCTCCAACTTGGTATGATCAGCCGTTTGCAGGACAATTTAAAAATCACTGCTATTATGAACCGGCAGCTGGAACGTGTGAAGGGGTTTATATCTAAGTGTTAAATAAAGCTTGAATATGATTTGAGTATTTAACATGTTAAAGGGAACTTCCTAGTGAAAAGGAGTTCCTTTTTTAATTTTTGAAAGGCTTATCGATGAGTTGGGAGTGTGAGAAAAGTCACAACAAATTTTTGTCTTTCAACAGCTGAAATATTAAGTTTTTGATAAGTGTCATAAAAATATTGAATGTTTTTAAAAGAGACCTTATATTAAAAATATTAGAATAGTTCCTTTTTATTACATTTGATACATCGTTTCTATTGAGTGAATTTTAATATCAAATAATGATTGAGGGGTGAACCATTTGTTCGCTTTAAAGAAAAAAGAGGTCAAAAATTCAATATACAAAGAAAATTACCCAAATGTAGGAATTTTTATTGGAGACGCAGATCTTTTACTTCAGCTAAAAATTATTGGACTTACGGAAGAAGATTTACATATTATTCGATTTATAAAGCCCTATGTCGAATTAGAAATTAAAGAAATTGTAGAAATCTTTTATGATGTAATTGGAACGGGGGGAGAATTCGAGAGTTTGATAGCAACCTATGATACATCTGGTAGACTTCACCAAACATTAAAACACCATATGATTGAAATGTTTGATGGTCGTATCGATGATCATTTCATTGAGGTAAGAAGAAAGGTTGCAAATATGCATGTGTTAATAGGGTTAAAAACAAAATGGTATTTAGCATCCTTTTATAATTTAGAGGCTAAAATTCAAGAAATTATCTTCGCTTTAAATTTAGATTACATAGAGGCACGAAAAGCGATTCAAGCAGTAAGAAAGATTTTTAGCTTTGAGCAGCAAATTGTTTTGGATGAGTATGATCGAGTAGCTTCAAATGCATTGATGGACCAGCAACAAAATGTTAAAGCACAGGTGAAGGAAGTAATTGGGAGCATTTCTGTTACACTTGAAGATCAATCGATATTAACAAATACGACAGTTTCAGACTTAGTTGCCAATACAAAAAAGGTAATAGAAGTATTGCAAAATAGTATTCAGGATGCACAAGGGACGAAGGAAGCGTCAGGGGAAGGCTATAAACAGCTACAGCATTTAAGTAAGCAAACGAAGGAAATTAATAAAAATACAATAGTAATGACTAAATTGGTTGAGGACTTAAATCATTCTTCCTCAGAAATTCAGGCAGTTGTTGAGATTGTAAAAAATATAGCAGGTCAAACGAATCTATTAGCTTTAAACTCTGCTATTGAAGCGGCACGCGCAGGTGAGCATGGGAAGGGCTTTGCTGTTGTTGCAGATGAAGTACGAAAGCTAGCTGACCAAACGAAGCAATCCGTTGAGAAAATTGCTACATTAATTGGAATGTCGAGTGTTGCTACCACTCAAGTTATTGAGTCCATTCATCAAATTCAAAATCTAGTAGAGGATGGGATTTTGCAAAACGATAAATCCCTGCAATCCTTTGAAAAAATCTCTGCCTCTGTTGATGCAACGATTTTAGATTTTGAAAATGTCGGAAAGCAGGTCGGAGAATTATCAAACATTGTTGAGCATATAGGTGATTCA
The DNA here is from genome assembly GCF_003217295.1 of Ureibacillus chungkukjangi. Taxonomy (GTDB): domain Bacteria; phylum Bacillota; class Bacilli; order Bacillales_A; family Planococcaceae; genus Ureibacillus; species Ureibacillus chungkukjangi. Next base: position 7,204 of record NZ_QJTJ01000029.1, on the reverse strand, counting down.
GTCCATCAGCTTGAGCTTGCCTCCACAACCTTAAAGGACACGATTAGCCAATTTTAAAATGGAGAGTCTCTTTTAAAGAGACTCTCAACCTTATATTAATATTATTTATTGAAGAGATTAAACAAGCCACCAATACCGCCTTCACCAGCATTTTGGCCGCCTCCACCTTGGCTAACAGGAGCAGCAGCAAATACTTTACTCGCTAATCGGCTAAATGGTAGAGATTGCACCCAAACAGTTCCCGGACCCTTTAAAGAAGCAAGGAAGATTCCTTCCCCACCAAACAGGGCAGTTTTAACGCCGCTAACAGGTTCAATATTATATTGGACATCAGAAGTCATAGCCACCAGACAGCCTGTATCTACAAGGATTTTTTGCCCTGGCTGTAGACCAATTCTTTTGATAGCACCACCAGCATGAATAAAGGCCATACCATCACCTTCAAGCTTTTGCATAATGAAGCCTTCACCACCGAAGAAACCAACCCCAAGCTTACGTTGGAATTCAATGCCGACTGACACACCCTTTGCCGCAGCTAAAAACGCATCCTTTTGACATATGATTTTCCCATTATAAACACTTAAGTCCATTGGGATGATTTTTCCTGGATATGGAGATGCAAAATAAACATGTTTTTTACCCTGACCAACATTGGTGAAGGTAGTCATAAATAAACTTTCGCCAGTAAGCATACGTTTCCCGGCACCCATTAATCTACCCATAATACCGCCGTTGCCTTTAGAACCGTCACCGAAAATAGTTTCCATTTTAATGGCTTCATCCATCATCATTAAGCTTCCTGCTTCCGCCACTGCCGTTTCGTTTGGATCTAACTCAACTTCTACAAATTGCATATCGTCCCCATACAGTTTGAAATCTATTTCATGATTGTTCATTATTCATAACCTCCTAAAGTCATTAATAAATATATACCATTAAAGGTTACGTTTTCCCTCTTTAAAAGTTTCATCTAATAAATTTAACTTTGTATTAATAAACTATAAAGAGGGTTTTGAAAGGATAGAGAACATAGAGCGATTCTATATGATAACTCGAACGTAAAAATGAGGAGGATGTATATGGAACTTCAAAATTTTATCGGCGGTAAATGGATGTCTAATGAAGAACTTCAAACTATTCCTGTTGTGAATCCAGCAAATGGTGAACAGCTTGCAATTGTTCCACTATCAACAAAGTCTCAAGTTGCAGAAGCTGTTGCAGCTGCAAGAAAAGCTCAAAAGTCTTGGGCACTAACACCAGCACCTAAACGCGCTGACTTTTTATATGAGATTGGACATAGATTAAAAGAAAAGAAGGAATACCTTGCTCAAATTCTAACAAAAGAAATGGGAAAGGTAATTGAGGAAGCAAGAGGTGAGGTTCAAGAAGGCATAGATATGGCATTTTATATGGCTGGTGAGGGTAGACGCCTATTTGGTGAAACAACCCCTTCAGAGCTTGCTGACAAATTTGCTATGAGCGTTCGAGCGCCGATTGGAGTAGTGGGGCTCATTACGCCTTGGAATTTCCCGATTGCTATTGCTACATGGAAGTCCTTCCCTGCCCTGGTTGCAGGAAATACATTTGTTTGGAAGCCGGCAACAGAAACACCGATGATGGCCTACGAAATGGCTAAAATTTTTCAAGAAGTAGGCTTACCATCTGGTGTAGCAAATGTTGTTTTTGGTGCAGGCTCTACTGTAGGTACAGAGATAATCGAACATCCTGATGTAAAAGTAATCTCCTTTACTGGATCTACTGAAACGGGAAGTAAAATAGCTGAATTAGGCGGTAGGCATTTAAAAAAGGTGTCTCTTGAAATGGGCGGTAAAAATGCAGTCATTGTAATGGAGGATGCTGATTTACAATTAGCTGCAGAGGGCATTATTTGGAGTGCTTTTGGTACAGCAGGACAACGTTGCACTGCCTGTAGCCGTGTGATTGTGCATAAAGATGTGAAAAATGAGCTAGAACAAATGCTTGTTGAGCATATTAGCAGGCTAACAATTGGAGATGGCCTTGATGAGAATAATAAAATTGGTCCTGTTATTAACGGTGCTGCATTAGAGAAAATCAATCATTATGTTCAAATTGGAAAGCAAGAAGGTGCTAAATTATTGGTTGGCGGTAAAGCGCTAACAGCACCACCATTTGACAGAGGCTACTATTATGAGCCAACAGTCTTTACAGATGTCCAAAATGATATGGTCATCGCACAGGAAGAAATATTTGGTCCAGTACTAAGTATTATTGAGGTTACTAGTTTAGAAGAAGCCATCGAAGTAAATAACAGTGTGAAATTTGGTTTGTCGAGTTCTATCTTCTCACAGGATGTTAATAAAATATTTAAAGCCCAAAGAGATCTAGATACGGGCATTGTATATGTTAACGCAGGAACGACAGGAGCGGAAATTCATTTGCCTTTTGGGGGGACAAAAGGTACTGGAAATGGACACCGTGATTCAGGTCAAGCAGCTTTGGACGTTTATACAGAATGGAAAAGCATTTACATTGACTACAGTGGAAAGCTTCAAAGAGCGCAAATTGATACGGAAAACTAAACGACGAAAAGGGGATGTGTGTTATGAAAGTTGTAGTTTTAGGCGCCGGCTTGATGGGGAAAGAGGTTGCACGAGATTTAAATTCTAGTGAAAAGGTAGAGAAAATATATTTAGCAGATATAGATACGGCTGTTGCTCAAAAATTTGTAGACTCCCTTCAAACAGAAAAAATTGAAGTAGTTGCACTTAACGCAAGAAATGAAGACGACCTAAGATCGGTCATGTCTAAAGGAGACGTTTGCGTTAATGCACTCTTTTATGAATTTAATAAAGCGGTAGCTAAAACAGCTATTGAAGTAGGTGTTCACTCCGTTGATTTAGGTGGACATATTGGGGAAGTAACGGAGTATTTGCTAACGCTCACTGAAGAAGCAAAAGCAAAGAATGTCACTTTAATACCGGATTTAGGGGTAGCGCCAGGTATGATTAACATTTTAGCTGGCTATGGCGTTTCAAAATTAGATACGGTGGAATCCATAAAGCTATTTGTTGGGGGAATTCCAACTAAACCGGAGCCACCGTTAAACTACACATTGGTATTCTCCCTAGAAGGAGTTTTTGATCATTATACAGAGCCTGCGAAGGTAATCCAAGGTGGGAAATTAACAGAGGTGCCGTCTCTATCTGGCGTTGAGCCAATCTATTTTGATAACTATGGTGTATTGGAAGCCTTTTATACTTCTGGTGGAACTTCAACACTTATTAATACATTCCCGCATATCAAAACGTTAGAGTATAAAACAATTCGTTATAAAGGGCATGCTGATCAGTTCAAGCTTCTAAATGAATTAGGGTTTCTAAGTAAGGAAAATATCGTAGAAGTCGATGGCCAGCAAGTATTGGTTCGGGATGTTGTACGAGAAGCCTTAAAGAAAAAGCTGGATTTAGGAGATAAGGAAGATGCCGTATTATTACGGGTGATTGTTTCAGGTGAAAAATCGGGCGAGCAAGTTACCTATGAATACGAATTGAACATTAAAAGGGATCAAAAGACAACGATGACTGCAATGGCAAGGGCTACGGCGTGTACCATCGCGGCGGTGGCTGTTATGGTTGGAAGTGGCGTAATCCAAGAACGAGGCGTTTTCCCGCCTGAATTGGTTGTACCAGGGAAGGATTATATTGAAGAAATGGCTAAGCGCGGTGTGATGATAAAAGAAACCTCTCACCGTTCTACGATAGTGAAGTGGTGAAAATTTATAATGATTACCCAAAAGTCGGTTAACCTCGCTTTTGGGTTTTTTATTTGTAGAAGAATTTATTTTAGAATTTTTTAACAAATGGTGAAACGAAATCAAATTATAAAGGTCTAATCAATCAAACAGAAGAATCAAAGGAGGCAATTACTTGAAACGAAGGATATTTGCAGGTGGAATATTAGTAGTGGCAATTGCGATGATTACTAGTCTTGTTTTATTCTTTTTTGGGCACAAGCTTGAAGTGATGAGTGCATCAACGGTTATGTTAAATCAGCCTTATCATGTTCATTTTTCTAAAGCTATTGATGAGAGTAGCATTAAGGATCGAGAGATTTTTGTAACAAATTCTGATGGTAATCCCGTGGATGCAACACTTACATTAGATGCTGCTAAACAATCTTTAACAGTTGAAAATTTAATGCCAGGTCAATATATTCTCCATGTTGAAGAACCAGCATTTGAAAAGAAATCTTTTAATACGAAAAAACAAGTAATCGAGTTTAAGGTTATCGAGGAAATAGAGAAGATTTCATCAGTTCAAGACTTACAAGACTACTTCCAAACAATTTTAAATAGAGAATCAAAAAATCGAAGCTTAGCGGTCGAGGAAAGTAGAGAGTTAGAGACTTTTTCCGAGGCGTCCGATAAGGCAAGTGCAGATGGGGAAGCTGGTCCTTCCCATTCTTCAACTAATAACCAGGTTGAAGATATTGAAGAAGGAGATATTGTAGCAACAGATGGTCGATATATTTATACAATCCTAGATAATCAGATTGTTATAACAGATGCAACAAATCCTAAATTAAAGGTCGCTAGTAAAATCACATTAGATGCAAATAGCTATCCAACTCAGCTAATGATTCAAAACGACATGCTGATTGTCATTATAGATCAATATATCGAAACGAAAAAGGATGACTATGTTAGTGGAATGACGATCACAAAGGCAGCCTTTTATAATGTGAAGAATGCAGAAAATCCTAAGCTAATTAGAGAAATTGGCCAAGATGGATATATGAATGGGGTTCGTAAATATGGCAATACCCTTTACAGAGGTCTTATATTCCCAAAATAGTTGGGTGAAATTCAACCGAGTGAGTAAAACTCATTGTTATATTAATTTCCACCAAAGGGCATTTGTGTGAAATAAAAAAGATATGTTTGATTTTTATCATCGTTTACATAATTATTCGTATATATGTATTTGTATTCAATGTTACGTTTGAAGATTTGGATGGCAAAATATGAGGTTTATCGTATTTGTCCGAAACAAACAGCTTGTGATTTTAGCTGTTTGTTAATTTCCTTTATAGGTATTAAAAACATCTGTAGCAATATTTAAAATTAAACGAATTTCTGTCTCATTTTTATTTTGAATTAGATTAAGTAGCAACGTAATCAACTCTTTTTTCTCGAAGTGTCCTTCATTGATGTCTAAACTTTCAAAACTAAAAATATTCGCAGGTACTTCATTTAGGCCTACTATTATTTTTTCAAGCGTTTGTAAGGTAATGTTTCTGTCTCCTCGTTCTACACCGGCTAAATATGATGTTTGAAGGCCACTTTTCTCTGCAAGTTCATCTTGCGTCATTTTTTTTGATTTTCTTATTTCCTTAATCCTCATACCAACTAACTTCACTAAACTATCCATAAAATCACCTCATCTTAAGACTAAGTGAGGGTTTAAAAGGGTTAAAGATACATATAATATAACTTTTATTGATTTTTGTACTTATAAGTACTATAATTTCGTAGTATCAAATTTTTAATAAGGAGATCTATTTATTATGAGTAATAGTTTACCTTCAAATATAGCAATAGAAAATGTAATCCAATCCAAAATGAGGGGTCGTGTTTCTTATCAAGGCTTTGTATCCTCTCAGGTAGCGGTTAATTTTTCATATTCAAAACTTTATAATGATTCTTCTGGAAAAGGATATCAACGTCCTATAGATAATAAACGTTGTAAAGACTTTGCAAATTACCTTTCACAAGGAGAAGATGCTCTTTATACGCCTATCTTGCTAAATGCTGCTGGGAATTGGGAATTTCATGCCTATGATAATCATCGTCCTAATTATGGAAGATTAATTTGTAAGAAGAAAGCGACGCTTATGGATGGTCAACATAGACTAGGGGGAATAAAGGAATATATAAAAGAAACAGATACAACATTAAACGTCCCATTTTTAGCTTTTCACTATTTAGATGAAGACGAAGAAATTAAATTGTTTGACGTTATTAATACAAAAGCGAAGGGGATAGGTACTTCATTAAGTCGTTATTTAAATAGAGATAGTGATGAAATTAGTTGGGTTGCAACTAATTTAATTCTTAAGCCAGAGAGTCCATTCTTTAGTAAGGGTACTTTAATTGGAAAAAGAACTAAAGAGAAAAATATTACTCTTCTAAACTTATATAACATTATAAAATATTTAACTAAAAATTCAGAGTTAGAGAACCTATCTAAAGAAAAGAAACTTAATTTAGCGCTATTTTATTTCAATTTAATTAAACAACTATTTCCTGAAGAATGGGAAGACAACAAATTATATAGATTAACCCATATTACTTGTTTATACGCATTGGCTATCGCTGGGAACAAGATAATTAATGAAAATTATTTACCTAAATCTAATCAACCAGATTCAGCTAAAATAGCAAGTTTGTTAGCCAATTTGAAAGATATTGATTGGTCTGGAAGTGGGGATCTAAGATATTTAAAAGGTTTGCCTGGCGCTTATATGTTATCGGGGGATATATTAAATTGTGTTAAAGGTTAGGTATTTAACAGCGTATAAAATGTAAGTAGGACCAGGACTTGTTCGTTCTGGTCTTTTATTTTAAAGAGAATAGTAGAGAAATATAGCGATAATGTGTAGAGGTGAAACTTACTCTAATTTTTAAGCGCAGAATGTTTAAATTTATAGTTATTATAATAAAGAGAGGAAAAGTTAGGTGAAAACTAAATTAATTAGTTTAAAGAATAAAACTACAAAAATATTTATTGCGGATGAAATCTTTTGGGACAATGTAGAGTATATGATTTTCCATAGTGAGTATTTAGAAATTAGAAAAAAACGAGGTCTTTCATCAAATTATCTTCATGAATGGTTTTTTAATAACTTAGAAGAACAAGTTATTTTGGAAGAAGAAAAGCAATCTATCTACAATGAATTAAGCTGTTCGTATAGATTTCCAAAAGATAATGATATTTTTCTCGATTACTTGTATAAAGAAGCAAAAAAGCGAAGACTCATTATGAAAAGACTAAACGGAGATAATGAGATTGTGAAGAAGTCAAATTAAACAAACGGTAAGTTTAGATGAATAGTGTTGTTTAACTCTGTTCAATGTAGTGTAGTGCTTTAATTTAAAAATTTTTAATTGGATACAGAGTAAAATCCCTGCTTTCAATATAAAAGTAGGGATTTTTGGCGTTTT
>NZ_QJTJ01000028.1 GCF_003217295.1 Ureibacillus chungkukjangi | reverse complement strand
ACTTTGCGTTATTCATCTTAATTGAACCGCCGTATACGGAACCGTACGTACGGTGGTGTGAGAGGTCGGGAGTTAATCACTCCCTCCTACTCGATTTTGAAGTCAATCATATTATTTCCTAAGTAGCCAAACGGACATTTGCTCTGCGATATATTCGGAGCTATGGTTTTTACCATCTCGAATCCACCACATTAAAATGCCAAGAATTGAGGCTGCAATAATATCTCTAGAAACAAGTTCTTCCTCATTATTTATATCGAGTGCGTCACGTCTTGCTTGAATGAACTCTACTATAAAGTCATGCAGCTTTCTTTGGAACGCTTTTTCTTCAAATAACACAGCTAAGTACTTTCGATGCTCATAAAAATAATCGAGGAAAGTAAGTAAATGCTCCTGGCTCCCACGCTCTATACGAAGCAAAGGCGATAATTTCATAGACAGGTCATCGTAAATATCATATACCACGTTGCGCATTAAATCACGCATATCTATGAAATGTAAGTAGAAGGTAGCACGATTCAACTCAGCCCTTTCAGTAACTTTTCGTACAGTTAACTCATGTATACTCTGTGTTTCGATTAATAAAGATATAACCGCCTCCTTCAACAAACGCTTTGAGCGAATGGCACGAGGATCTTCCTTCTTTGATGACATTTTAACCCTTCCTTTATCTATTAAATAAATGGTTTATCAACACTTTAATTTGAAGTGTTGTATAGTTGACGATTTATGAAAAACTGTTGGTGGTTTCTTAATTTAAAAGTTGCTACAATTCATTTTATCGTCACTGTGTTGATAAAGTAAAGGGAGGCCTATTATAAGTTATGACTCAACAAATAAATAAGAAAATATTACTTTTTGTGCTATTACTTGGAGGGTTTATCTCCATTTTAAATCAAACGATTTTAAATGTTGCTCTAAGTAAGTTTATGGAAGTGTTCAGTGTAAATGGAACAACGGTGCAATGGTTGGCAACAGGCTTCATGCTGGTTAACGGTGTTTTAATTCCGATAACCGCTTTTTTAATGAAGCGTTTCTCAACACGTCAATTGTTTCTTAGCTCGATGCTATTATTATTAATCGGTTCAATTTTTTGTGCAGTTGCTCCGAATTTTGCGATATTACTTACAGGTCGTATGATTCAGGCAGCTGGAGCAGGAATTATTATGCCGTTGATGATGAGTATCGTTATGTTTATATTCCCGCCTGAAAAACGAGGGAGTGCGATGGGGCTTGTAGGGATTGCCCTAATCTTCGCGCCAGCAATTGCTCCTACTTTGTCGGGCTTTTTAATTGAATATGTATCATGGCGGTGGTTGTTCATTGGCATCATACCTTTTGTTACTCTTGTCATTCTACTTGCCCTAAAATATTTAGTTAATGTAAATGAAGGGTCTAAAGCTGAATTAGATATATTTAGTGTGATACTTTCAACTCTTGGCTTTGGACTAGTATTATATGGATTTAGTAATGCAGGAAGTCATGGATGGGATGATGTGTGGGTATTGACAGAAATTATCGGTGGATTGTTAGTGTTAACTTATTTTACCATTCACCAATTACGTTCCAACGATCCATTCTTAAATGTACGTGTATTTCAGAATAAAACATTTACTATGACCTCTCTTATTAACATTATCGTTACGATGATGTTATATGCGGATATGATTCTGTTACCAATCTATCTACAAGATGGTCGTGGTTTTACGGCATTTGATGCAGGTCTATTATTACTTCCAGGGGCAATTATTAATGCGTTATTATCGCCTGTTACTGGGAAATTATTTGACCGATTCGGTGCAAAGCCTTTATTTATAATCGGTTTACTATTCGTCATTCCGTCAATGTGGGTTGTAACTGACTTAAGTGAAACAACAACCTTTACATTCCTAATGATTCGTACGATTTTCTTACGTATTGGGTTAAGTTTTATAACAATGCCATTAAATACAGCAGCTTTAAATGCCTTACCGAAGGAGCTAGTAACACATGGTACTGCAGTAAATAATACAGTCCGTCAAATTGCTGGTGCGATTGGTACAGCAATAATTGTCACAATTTATACAGGAAAACAAACAAACTATGCAGTGGATTTAAGTGCTCAAGGTACAACAGAGGGCATTAAAGCATTGTCATCAATATTTGCTTCAGGAGACGCCTATTACTTTATGGCAATTTTAGCGGTTCTTGCTTTACTGATTACATTGTTCACACCGTTAAAAAGACCAGTAAAGACTGAAATGACAGTAGAAGAGGCATCATAGAAAGAAAAATGACACTCGATGGAAAACATCAAGTGTCATTTTTTAAGCCAATAATTCATTTAGATACTCACGTAAATCCTCAGCTTCTTCTTCAGTTTTGTTGAAGACGTGCTCCAGATATCCAGGTTCTTCTACATCATCTGGGCCGATAATCGCAAAGCGACCCATTTGCATATCTAAAACTAATACCTTCCCGAAAAAACGAGAGGATTGCATAATCGCTAAATCATAACGTAATTTTTTGCCAGTAAAGCTGACAAATCTTGTTTTTGACTCTTCTACATCATCATATAAGAAAAAACGCTCCATTTTGTATAGGACTCCTTCCAACTATAAAGAATATGTTACTATATAAGGGAAATAACTATCAACTTTAAATAATGGGGGAACCATTTATGTATTTTGTAGATCGTAATAAAATTTCAGTAACTTTAAAGCACCTAGACGAGCTAATTACTATTTTTGAAAAAGAACAGAATTGGTTACAGAATGATATTACAGCCCTAGCTTTACAACGTATTGGTCATAATACAATGGAAGCCTTAATGGATGTAGGGAACTTAATAATCGATGGATTCATCATGCGTGACCCAGGAAGCTATGAAGATATTATCGAAATCCTGTTAGATGAAAAAGTAATTACTTCTGAGATGGAAATGCCTTTTAAAGAGGTTGTGGGCTTGCGTAAAATGCTAGTGCGTGAATTTGTACAAGTAGATAACCAAATTGTTCTGAAAGTGCTTACAGACAATTTAGAGGCCATTAAACAGTTCACACCACTTGTAACTAACTATTTAGAAAACGAGCTTGGTCCGGTTTCAGCATTTTTACCGGAGAATGCTGAATGAAAAAATATAAAGCCTATTGTTTTGATTTAGACGGAACTGTTTATCGTGGGAAAAAGGGAATTGATTCTGCTGTTCGATTTATTCATCAGCTGCAAAAAGAACAGCTAGAGTATTTTTTCGTAACAAATAATTCCTCAAAAACACCAGGGCAATTACAAAAGGTTTTAGCCGATATTGGAATTGATACACCTACCCATAGAATATATAGCAGTGCTTTAACAACTGCAAAGTATGTTACACAGCATTATAAGGATGCAACTATTTTTATGATTGGATCTGATGGTATCAAATCGGCTTTGGAGGCAGAGGGATTAAATCTTGTGGATACTGATGAAGCACGACCAGATGTGGTTGTCATGGGAATAGATCGAACAGTAGACTACATGAAGTTAGTAAAGGCATCCCTTGCACTCCAGGCAGGGGCAAAATTAGTAGGAACAAATGAAGATATTCGTTTTCCTAGTGAGCTAGGATTTCTTCCGGGGAACGGCTCCTTTGTACGTCTGGTAGCAAATGTAGCGCAAGTGGAGCCAATCTTTGTAGGAAAGCCTTCGCCAGTTATGCTTGAAGTGATTCAGGAAGAGTATGGATTCAAAAAGGATGAAATGGTGATGATTGGAGACAATTATGATACCGATATATTATGTGGGATCCGATTTGGCTGCGATACGATTCATGTTAATACTGGGGTAGTGAGTACGGAGATTGTTTTACAAAAGGACAATAAGCCTACTTATTGTATAGAAGAGCTAGAAATCGTATAAAATAAAATTCCGCGTACAATTGTGCGCGGAATTTTTCAATATGAATGATCCTCCTTAGAAAAGAGGATTTTCTTCAATGTATTGATAGATTTTTTTAGTCAATTCTTCAGGTGTATCAGCTTCTACGATATCACCATTTACAAGTGCGTATAAATTTTGGTCGCATAATGAACAGTAGCTTAAGCACCCATATTCGAGAACATCGATCTCTGGATCATTTTCTAGAACATCATAGGTTTCTTGAGCACCATTTGCTAGATTACTAATGCAAAACTCTACTAATGGATTCACGCCGTTGTCACCTCACTAGACACTCTACTCTGTTTTTTAGCTTTCGTCAATGAATGAGTTTTTGTGAAACTTTTCACAAAAAATTAGATAAAGATATTGTGAAACATCTCACAATAAGTTATACTCTTTATGGATAAATTGTGAACGATTTTTACTTAAACAATCGACATCAGATATAGGAGAGTATTTTATGAGAAAACTAGTTTTACTAGGTGGAGGTTACGGAAATATGCGTATTTTACTGCGCCTATTACCAAATAACTTTCCAGAAGATACAATGATAACTTTAGTTGATAGAACACCACACCATAGCTTAAAAACAGAGTTTTATGCATTAGCAGCAGGTACGACAACAGACAAAAATGTTCGTGTTAGTTTCCCAGAGCATGATCGCTTAAAACGAGTTTATGGTGAAATTACTAATATTGATCGCAAAGAAAAAGTTGTTTATCTAGAGGATGGCCAAACAATTTCTTATGATGACTTAGTAATTGGTCTTGGCTGTGAGGATGACTACCACAACGTACCAGGAGCACAAGAAAATAGCTATAGCATTCAAACAATCGCTAAATCACGCAAAACTTTTGAAAAGCTGTTAGGTCTGCCACCAGGCTCGGTTGTTGGTATCGTTGGAGCTGGATTAAGTGGAATTGAACTAGCAAGTGAATTACGTGAAAGTCGTTCAGATTTAAAAATTAAATTATTTGACCGTTCAGCACGTATTTTACGTGATTTCCCTGAGAAATTAAGTAACTATGTAAAAGATTGGTTTATCAAGCATGATGTTGAAGTAATTGCTGAGTCAAACATTACTAAAGTTGAACCAACGAAGCTCTACAATCATGAAGAAGTGATAGAAGTGGATGCTGTTGTTTGGACAGCTGGCGTTCAACCAGTTGAAATTGTACGCAATATGGATGCAGAAAAGGATCGCAAAGGTCGTCCAATCGTGAACCAATATTTCCACCTATTAGATGATGAGAATGTTTTCGTAGTTGGAGACTGTGCTTCATCGGACTTACCAGCAAGCGCCCAGCTAGCTGAAGAACAAGCGGAGCGTATTGTCAAAGTATTAAGTAAGCGTTGGAGAAACGAACCACTTCCTGAAAAAATGCCACCAATCAAGCTTAAAGGTTTCATGGGTTCTTTAGGGAAGAAACAAGGCTTTGTTCATTTAGCAGATACAACAGTAACAGGTCGTATTGCTCGTTTAATGAAATCAGGTCTACTTTGGATGTATAAACGCCAAAACGATTCTCAATAAGAACAAATAATTTTCAATTAACTGAAGCATAATAAAAAAATACAAAATCTCTATAAACTTGTTACATTAAAGCTTAACGAGCCTATAGAGATTTTGTTTAGTTAAGTAAGATTTTATTCAGTTGCTACAAATCCAAGTTTTTCTAATGTAGAGAAGATTGGTTGAATTTGAATATATCCTTCACCGATGACGTCACCGTTGATAAGAACCAGTGGATAAAAGAACTCATCATTTTGAATACGTTCTGCCCATTCCTTATCACGCTCGTTCTCTAAAGGCTGTTCAATATCGATATAGCGAATAGAAAACGAGTCCTTTGGGAATTTTCGACTGATTGCAGCCTGTAGCCATTCATATGTATCTTTTGAAGATGGAGCATTGACACAGCTAGCACAAATCACTTCGGCACCAAAAACTTCAATAATGGGATTATTTTCTTTCATAGAATCAACCTTTCATGAACTCAAATTATGGATTTTTTTCTTTCTTCACATTATAATTATTTTAATGAAAGGAGTCGAGGGAAATGACAGATTTAGAACAACAAAAAGAACAAGTACAAGAAGTTTTAGATAAATTACGTCCATTCTTACTACGCGATGGAGGAGACTGTGAATTAGTAGACGTTGAAGACGGTATCGTTCGTTTACGCCTATTAGGTGCATGCGGAAGCTGCCCAAGTTCTACAATCACTCTAAAAGCTGGTATCGAACGTGCACTATTAGAAGAAGTACCAGGAATCATCGAAGTAGAGCAAGTATTCTAATATAAAGAATATAATGAAACCCGATTCGGAAAACGGTGAAGTTTTCTGAATCGGGCTTTTTTTTGTTGGTTTGACTGGTTGGGGAGGAGAGAGTAAATTTTAATGCGGTTGATGGGGGAGGAAGTGCAACGGAAGGGTAATCGAAGATCGAAACACCTTTCATGCAGGAGGTGAAACGTGAAGGGAGATTATGGTTAGTGTGAAATGCGTTTCATCGAAGGGATGAAGTGCATTGGAAGGGTAATCATAGCTTAGAACGCGTTCATGAAGGGAATGAAACGTGAAAGGAGACCTTGGTTAGTGAGTAATGAGTTCATAGAGGGGATGAAGTGTATCGGATGGATAATCGCAGCTCAAAACGCGTTTCATGAAGGGGACGAAACGCATCGGTAGTTTCAAATCAAAATAAAACAAACCCATCTCCAATCCATCATTAATTTCCTCCACAAAAAAATGCCTCAAAAGTTACTACTATAACTTTTAAGACATCTTATTTTAAACAGCCTCAGCTGCTCTAACTTTTTCACGCTCTTCTCGAACAAGCTGCCATTGTTCTTTAGCCATTTCGATTACTTTTGCTTCACCGCCAACACGTTGGTTCTCGATTATTTTAGAATAGTAGCGAGTTGCTAAATCCAAATCGCCAATTCTTCTGGAAAGCTCTGCGATCATATATATAACTCGCGTATCTGACATCTGGGTTGAGGCATAATCCTCAGTTGAGTAAGATTCAATATATTGATCGCGAGCGATTTTAAGGAATCGTTGTTCTTGGGTAACATTCTGAAGCTTGCGATAAATCCAGGCAATTCTTAATGTAAGTCCGGCAAGCGTGATGAATTTTTCTTTTTTGATTGACCCACAAACAAATGCTAATTTATAAGTTTCTAATGCCTCTGCAAGTGAGCGTTCATGGTTGTAGCTGCGTGGCACCCATTTTTTTGAAATCTGCTCTAGAATTTGTTCTTTAATACTAGGGCCAAAATATTTAGAAAAGTCTTCAGTAAAAGAAAAGCCACAATGCTCACAGACAAAAACATTGTAGTATAAAGCTGGCACAGATGTTTCAGAATAAGTTGGACAAAAATCAGTATCGGTACTTTCAACTTTAACTAGCTTAGAACGAATTTTCGTTGTAGTAAATGCTTTATTACAGCAGATACACTCAACTTTTTTCTCATAGAAAGGTGATAATTCCATATAGTTTGACCCCTCCCATTTATTTTATATTAAGACTATTATATCATCTGCATACTAGAAAGTAGTGAATAAATTGACCTATTTATGAGTTTGGTTAGTATTATTATAATGATAATGTATTGGGAATTATTGTGAATGCATATTGTAGCACTGAGTGCACATATCTTTATTTTTGTATTGCTCCTTGATATTATATAGGTAGAAGGAAGGTGAATGGGATGACAAGTGAAAAGAAGGTAATTAACTTATCTGAAGCTGCTTCAGTACGTGTGAAAGAAATGCAAAAGCATAATGAAGAAGAAGGCTCTTTTTTACGTGTAACAATCCATGGTGGAGGGTGTAGCGGTCTTTCATATGGCATGAATTTTGACCAGAGCCAAGGTGAAGATGATTATATAGATGAGCAACACGGTTTGAAAATTCTTGTTTCCCGTGAAGACGCACCAATCTTAATGGGTACGGAAATTGACTACAAACAATCGTTAATGGGTGGCGGTTTTACCATCAATAATCCAAATGCCATTGCTTCATGTGGCTGTGGTACTTCGTTTAGAACAGCTAAAGTTGAAGGTACGCCGGAGGTTTGTGAGTAATAATTTATCTTACTTTGAAATGTTCAATAGAATTATATCACCAAAAATTAGATAAATGAGATTTGAGTTAAGAGCCTCTTTGATTCGATGTTTTACGAAACGTTAGGAATTGAAAGGCTTTTTACTTTCTTGAAAGAAATAAATAGATTTAAAATGAAAATTTTATTATGAAAGTAGTAAAAAATAATGCCAATAAAAGTCGAAAGTATAGTCCTTGGTGGTCCGAATGCTGAATTATTCCCATCTTCAGTTAGTTCAAATTTGAATTTTGATGCACTCATTCTCAGTGGTAATAATGCTAAGGAGCTATCTGTAATAATTAAAAAGCATCTGGATACAACCTATGGCTTTATTAAACTCACTTATAATGAAGAAGAATTATTCAATGAGGATTTTCGGAATTACTTAGTTCTTAGATGGGTAATAACTATCGATTGGCTTGAGGAGTATATTAATAATGGTGAAGCAAAGATGATAGAGCCCGAGGGAATTTCGATTAAAAGAGCGTGTGGGAATTCAACTTTATTTATTAATAAAATTGATTCAAAAGAATTTATCTTACCAGAATTTGAATTTCTCGAAAGTACTTTAAAGTCAGGCAAATACTTCTTTGAATATTTTAAGAAGTTTACACAAACCTCAAACTATGAAAACTATTTATTAAAGATTAAAAAACTATTAAACTTAATCTAAATAAATTCAACCTTCTCAAAAGGCAATAACTCCCTTGCAGAAGGTTTTTTCATTTCTTAAACTCTCCTACTTAAGCGTATACTAACAATAACAGATAAATTAATAGAAACGAGGAGGAAGCAAATGAAAAAGGATCGTGGGAAGGTATGGCTTGGGGTTGCTGGAGTAGTCATTAATGGGGACGGCAAGTGGCTTGTGGTGAAGAAGACGTATAGTGGGCTTAAAGGCATATGGTCATTGCCTGCTGGTTTTGTACAGGTTGGGGAGACGGCAGATGAGGCAGTAGTGCGAGAGGTATTAGAAGAGACTGGGATACAATGTGAGGTGTCCGGCTTGATTGGTTTCCGTACGGGTGTTATTCGTGGGGAAATAAGTGATAATATGGCGATTTTCTATTGTATACCGACAGATGGAGAACAATTTATCAAAATACAAGAATCTGAAGTATCGGAAGCTTGCTGGCTATCTGTTGAAGAGCTTGTTGATAGTGGTGAGGCTTCTGTAATGCTGGAGGAAATGGCAAGCCATGAGTTGATTCATCATCAGCTCTTTAAAAAAGATGGCATCAATCCTGGCGATGTCTTTGAATATTCTTCTTATCGATTATTCTTTAATAAGTAGCAGCATTCACACCGATTCTGAGCATAGCAAAAGTTCAGAAGTTGTTCATATCTAGCTCTGTTGCAACTGTATTTATATTTGAAAGGAGGGCTTTTATCATGTAAACTAATGAGAGGAAAACGGAGGTTATACATAAAATGAGTGGTTCAGTATCGTTAGTCCAGTTAATCATCTCAGTCGTACTTTTCTTCGTCATGTTTTTTGGAATCGGTTTCTTATTAAACATGTTGCTACGTATGACTTGGTTAATGGCAATCGTTTACCCAATCGTGGTTATATTTATTATTGATGAAGTTAGCTTTTTAGATTATATTTTTAAAGCAAATACTGCTTTTCCAGCATTATTAGATAAGCTGCAAGCATTGCAGGTTGTAGATATCACAATTTTGATTGGTGGTTTTGCAGGGGCAATTGTTGCAGGTATTGTGATGATTTACCTTCGAAAAGCAGGATATCGTATGTTCTAACAAAAAAACTGACGCCAATTCGGGTCAGTTTTTTTTGTACATAAAATTATTAGAACAAATTATAAAATAGAACAGATACTAAGATTCCAGTTAAAGCGCCCATGAAAACTTCACTCGGCTTATGTCCTAATAATGTTTTTAACTCTTTTATTTTCTCATCTTCATTTTTTTCTGGCCAATGCTTTACTTCGTTGAAAAAGACTGTTAACTCATTTCGTATACGATTGATAATTACTGCATGCTGCCCAGCTTGCCAACGTACACCAGTGGCATCATACATAACTATCGCAGCAAACATTGCAGCTACTGCAAAGATTGGGGAGTCCATTCCAGTTTCAAAGCCTACTGCTGTAGCGAGACTTGTCACTGCTGCCGAATGAGAACTTGGCATTCCACCAGTTGAGGTCATTAAAGACCAATCTAACTTTTTTGTCGCAATTAAATGAATAGGGACTTTTATAAATTGCGCAAATAGTATTGAAAAAATGGATAAAAGTATTGGTGTATTTTGAAGGAGTGCCAAAACTAACAATCCCTACCTTTCTTATCTTTGTCTAAAGTATAGCATATCCGAACGATGTAATTTCAACATATACCAATTCGTAATTTGAAATATTCGAAAATTAGGTATATCTTTACTATAATGAATATAGATACATTCATACCCAATTTGGGAAAGTAGTACATATAAAGTAGCGGTAAAAATGGAGGAATTTTA
This sequence comes from Ureibacillus chungkukjangi, assembly GCF_003217295.1. Lineage (GTDB taxonomy): Bacteria > Bacillota > Bacilli > Bacillales_A > Planococcaceae > Ureibacillus > Ureibacillus chungkukjangi. The sequence continues at coordinate 30,579 of NZ_QJTJ01000028.1, read as the reverse complement.
AAAATGAAAATTGTAAAAGAAGCAAAAACCTTTAATCAGGTAAATACCGAAGTACTTATCGTAGGGGTACAGAAAAATTGTGATCACATTGAAGGGTGGAAGGATTTCGTTTCGTTCTACGGTGAAAGTGTTGAAGACTGGATTCGTACATGTGATATCGACACAGATCGAAAGAAATTAACGAAGCTTCCTTATACAGGTCAAAATGGTCAGCTGAAGCGTGTTTTATTCGTTGGATTAGGTGATACAAAAACATTAACTGAAAATGAACTAAGAGAGACTTTTGGGATTGTTGGGAAGCAACTACGAGCTTTAAAAGTAAATGAAGTTTCTATTTGGTTAGAATCCTTCACAGCAAACCCAATTGATGAGGAGACGATTGCCTTTTTATTTGCTGAAGGAGCTGGTCTAGGATTCTATCAAACACCTAACTATAAAACAACATCCAATGAAGTTGATGTATATATGGATACAGTACATTTTGTAACAAATGGAGATATTGATGAGATTGCGGCAGCTTATGAGGTTGGTAAAATCTATGCAGAATCTGTAAACGAAGCACGTAACTTAGTAAATTTACCTCCAAACTTATTAACAGCAACTGAGCTTGGCAATTATGCTGAAAAATTAGCAAAACAATATGATTTTGAGATTGAAATCCTAACAAAAACTGAACTAGAAGAGCTTGGTATGGGCGGGATCTTAAGCGTCAATAAAGGGTCTGTTGAAGAGCCTCGTCTAATCACGATTAAATACCAAGCAACTGAAAAATGGGAAGATGTTATTGGTCTAGTTGGGAAGGGTGTAACCTACGATACAGGTGGTTATTCTATTAAAACGAAAACTGGTATGGTTGGTATGAAAGGCGATATGGGGGGAGCAGCAGCTGTCCTGGGAGCTATGAAAATTATTGGGGAAGTACGACCAAATAAAAACGTTGTAGCCGTTATCGGATCAACTGATAACATGATTTCTGGTGAAGCCTTTAAACCAGATGATGTCATTACAATGTATAGTGGCAAAACAGTGGAAGTATTAAATACTGATGCAGAAGGGCGCCTTGTACTGGCAGATGCTGTGACATATGCAAAGCAGCAGGGAGCTAACTACTTAATAGATGTAGCTACTTTGACAGGTGGGGTTATCACAGCGCTAGGATTCGATAAAACAGGATCTCTAACAAATAATGAAGAGTTCTTCGATGCATTCATCGAATCTAGCATTGAGACTGGTGAATTTGTTTGGGGAATGCCTTTAACAGAAAAAGATAAAAAGCGCATTCGCAAATCAGATGTAGCTGATTTAAATAACTCACCGGGCAGTGATGGTCATATGATTTTTGGTGGTGGCTTTGTCGGTGAATTCGTAGAGGAAACACCATGGATTCATCTAGATATTGCTGGAACTTCAAATGCTTCAAATGCGCATGATTTAGGGCCAAAGGGAGCGACAGGTGTGATGGTAAGAACTCTCGCAACGTTTGTAGAACGATTAGGCGAACAAAACAATTAAATATCTTACTTTTTGAGAACTTTAAGTCTAGTGGGCATATAGCATACCTTACTTTTCATTTCTAACATAAGTTATTAATGAAAAGGAGGTAGATGTTATTGGTAAATTATTATGGTGGTTATGGTGGATATGGCGGTGGATTTTCTGAGTTTGGATATCCATTTCTAGGCGGATTCTTAGGTGGTTTACTTGGTAACGTAATCGTTCCTGATAATAGAGGCTTCGGTAGACCTTATCCTTATCAGCCGTATCCATACTATGGATACCCAAGATTCCCACAAAGACGCGGTCCTTACAGAAGACACTGGTAAATAAAAAGAAGTGCGAACCTAAAAATTCGCACTTCTTTTTCATTCTATTTAATATTCTGTTCTTTTTTCATACGTTCAATTTCAGGCTTCAAGTCGTCTCGTACTGTTCCAGCCCACGGTTTAACTCCAGCTATATAAGAGGAGCGGCTCATAATATGTCCACCTACAGGACCTGTTATAAACAGGAATAATACCCCTAATAGAATCGTCGGGTTAAAATGATTTTCCATTAACCAGAAGTGGAAGAAAACACCGAGCAATATAGACATAACACCTAATGTAGCACTTTTAGAGGCTGCATGCGCGCGCGTATAAAGATCTGGTAAGCGAAACAAGCCAATAGCAGCTACAACGAGGAATAGTACCCCTAAACTGATAAAGAAAATAATTAAGATATTAGCGAGAATTGTCACGGGTAATAATATCTCCTTTCTCTATATATTTAGAGAAGGCAATTGTACCGATGAAAGATAGGATCGCCAACAGTAAAATTATGTCTAAAAAGAAACTTGTATCAACGATGATTGAAAACAAACCAACTAAACAGATTAGAGCAACACCAATTGCATCTAATGCCACAACGCGATCAGAAGGGGTCGGGCCCTTCACAAGACGATACACCAGGCCAACGATGGATAAGACAATAATAATAATTGCTACCCAAATAAAAGTTGTCATGAACGGCTCACCTCCAATATCGCTTTTTCGAATGTATTTTTAATAGAATCAATTGTTTCATCAATATCATTACTATCAAGTACATGGATATATAATGATTTTGAATCATCTGAAACATGGACAACTACAGTACCAGGAGTAAGGGTAATCAAGCTTGAAAGCAAAGTAATCTCCCAATCCTCTGTTAACTTTGTATCGTATTTAAAGAAAGCTGGCTGTAATTCTAGTCTTGGTCTCAGTACTAAAACTAAAACAGAAACATTTGCTAAGATTAACTCCTTTATAAAGAGGAAGGATAGCTTAATAACAGACCAAACTCGGTCAATATAGAGTCTAGATTTAAAGAATTTGCGGAAAGCGATAATGAGCGCTAGTCCTAACAAGAAACCAATTATAAAGCGAGACAAGGAATAATTAGAGGATAAAAACATCCATAAAAAAGCTAAAAATAGATTTAGTAAGATTTGAAAGGACATTTATTCTCCTCCTTTCATAACTGCATCAGTATAAATAGATGGATCCATTAAAATTTTAGCTGCATCACTCATAAATGGATTTAGCCATTCTGCACCGATACCATAGAAAATCGAAAGAATTACTAAAAGCATTGTTGGAATAAACATACGATTATACTTTCTTTTTTGTACGTCAGTAGAAAGCTGTCCTTGCTCTCCCCAGAAAGCATAGATAAAGATACGCATAACAGATAGAAGTACAATAATACTGGATGCTAATACTACTAAGGTAGACCATGTGTTACCAGCTATAAACCCACCTTGAATAATAAGTAGTTTTCCTACAAATCCACTTAAGGGAGGTACCCCTACTAAACCAAAGCCAGCTATTAAGAAGAACCAGCCTAGTGTAGGATAAGTTTGAATTAGACCACCCATTTTTCGTAAATTAGACGTACCGGTTACATAAATCACAATGCCTATTAACATAAATAATGCAGCTTTAATAATCATGTCATGGATTAGATAAACAAATGCTCCTTGTAAAGCTACTTCGTTCATCTGAGCTACACCGAATAGAATAACACCAACTGCAATGATGATATTGTAAATAATAATTTGTTTCACATCGAAGTGAGCAAGTGCTCCAATACATCCAGCTATTATAGTAACAACAGCTAAGATGAGTAGTAACTCATGTGTATAGGATAAGTCATGTGTAAAGAATAACGTGTATGTACGTGTAATAGCATAAACACCGACTTTAGTTAGTAAAGCACCAAATAACGCAAGAACCGGAATAGGTGGTGCAGAGTAAGCGCTTGGTAACCAGAAGTATAACGGGAAAATCGCAGCCTTCATACCGAACACTAACAAGAATAAAACAGCAATCACAGTAATAATCCCTGGTTGGTTTATTTCAGCAATCTTAAGTGAAATATCTGCCATACTTAGCGTACCTACAACTGAGTAGAGGTAAGCAACTGCTACTACAAATAGTGCAGACGAGATCACATTCACTAAAATATATTTAATGGATTCACGAAGCTGTGCTTTCTCTCCACCAAGTACAATCAATAAATAAGAAGCCATTAATAATACTTCAAAGAATACGAATAAGTTGAATATATCCCCCGTAGTAAAGGCTCCGTTTACCCCTGTGATAATAAACATAATCCCAGGATAATAGAAGAATTGCTCACGTTCTTTTCCGATAGAGCCAAATCCATACCATACTATGAAGAGAGAAATTACTAAGGTTGTTAGCATTAGAACTGAAGCAACCATATCTCCCATCATTGTAATACCAAAAGGTGCTGGCCAATTTCCGAGAGTGACGGTTTGAGGACCGTCCATATAAACATTTGATACAAGACCAATTGCACAAATGATAGAAATTACAAGCCCTAATAAAGTTGTAATACGTTGATAAGCAATATTCTTCTGCCCGAACAGCAATAGCATGGCGAAGAAAAAGGGAATAATTATAGGCAGTAAAAGAAAGTTACTCATTTTCTTCACTTCCTCTCATTAACGACATATCATCTGTTTTTAGTTCAGAATATGCACGGTAGGCAAGAACTAAGAAAAAGGCTGTAACACCGAAACTAATAACAATAGCTGTTAAGATTAACGCTTGTGGAAGCGGATCGGCGAAATCTGTTACACCATCACTTAAAACAGGTGGGACAGTACCTTTGAAGCTTCCCATTGTTAAAATCAGTAAATGTGCACCGTGACTCAATAATCCAGTTCCAATAATAATTCGGAGAAGACTACGAGAGAGTATTAAGTAAACAGCAGCCATAAATAGAAATCCACAAACAAATGCCATAACTATCTCCATTATTCATCCTCCCCAATCGTTTGAATAATGGTCATCGTCACACCAACAACAACCAAATATACACCTAAATCAAATAAAGCTGCGGTATGAAGAGATGTTTTTCCTAAAATAGGTAAATTGAAATAATCGTAGTAATGTGTGAAAAATGGTTTACCAGTAAACATGGAAAATGCAGCTGTACCTAATGCAAGAATTAAACCGATTGCAACCATATTAATATAATTGATCGGCAGAATCGTTTGAACCGTTTTTAAGTCAAATGCAATAATTAGTAGAACAATCGCACTTGCTGTTACTAAGCCCCCAACAAAACCTCCACCAGGCGTATAGTGACCAGCAAAGAATAAGTGAACGGCGAAGAAGAAAATTATGAAAAAGACAAGTTTAGCAGTAAACTGCATAATTACATCATTTGTTTTCATAGTTTATCTCCTTTCGTGCTCAAGCGAAGCTTAATCATTGCAAAGATACCAATACCGGCAATGGCTAAAACAGCAACCTCAAATAATGTATCGAATCCGCGGTAATCCACTAAAATTACATTTACAATATTTCCTCCACCTGCTAAGGAATACACTGTTTCTTTATAGTACTCAGAAATAGAACCGATAAATTTTTGAGAATGAGCTGAAAGAGCAACAAGCGTTACCATTACACCAACTGCTATAGATACAAACGCTCTACTAAATCTAAAACGAGTTCGTTCCTCCTCCTTCCTGTACTGAGGAAGGTGATAGAAAGCAAGTAAGAATAGTGCTACTGAAATCGTTTCAATTACTAATTGTGTAAGTGCTAAATCTGGTGCGTTAAACATTACGAAGAACAGCGAAACAGTGTATCCCACTAATCCTAATGCAACAATTGAAGTAATTCTCGATTTTGCAAACACAGTTGTAATTGTACCTACAACTAAAACAAGAATTACGATAATCTGATGTGGACGTATTGGTGAAGCATCTTCAAAGCTTACTCTAAATGCATCCTGAATAAATAAAGTTGCAATAACTATGATGGCAATTGACCCGAGCATATAGCTTAAATAACGTCGGATTGATCCAGTCATATATTGCCCAGATAAGCGTGCAACCCATTTGTCAAATAACTCATAGATAACAAAGTCATATAAATTGTTCAAGGTTAATTTTGAAGGGAATAGATTGTACATTTTTTGCCATTTAGCTAGCGTTAAGTATAATACCAGTCCTAAAGCAATGATACCAAATGTCATATATAATTCTGTTGTAATTTCTCCATGCCATGCAGCTACATGGATATTAATCTGTTCTGGACTACTGTATAGGAAAGGCTGAATAGCCATTACTGCTGGTTTAATGAAAGTATCTGCAAGGATGTTTGGGATAAAGAATAATACAACTACTAAACCAGCTAAAATAACTGGTGAAATTAACATCCCCACAGGTGCTTCATGTGGTTTATGTGGTAATTCCTCGATATTTCCTTTTCCAGTAAATGTTTTAAATACAAAGTAGAAGCTGTAAATAAATGTAAATACACTAGCGATCCAAGCTATAATAGGGAATAAAATACCCCATGTTGAGAAATTAAATAAATCAAATTGGGCGATTGAGATCATGGCAGTTAAGAACATTTCTTTACTTAAGAATCCATTAAATGGAGGCAAGCCCGCCATTGAGAAGCTTCCTATAATAGCAACAGTAAAGCTGACTGGCATGATACTCATTAATCCACCTAGCTTTCGGATATCACGAGTACCAGTTTCATGGTCCACAATCCCCGCAATCATAAACAAGCTTCCTTTAAAGGTAGCATGATTTATAAGGTGGAAAATTGCTGCAAAGGCTGCATATTTAAAAATTGACGATTCTGCACCTTCTACATGATAAGCAATTGCTCCTACGCCAAGTAAAGACATAATTAGACCAAGCTGACTGACAGTTGAGAAGGCAAGAATCCCTTTTAAGTCTCGTTGCTTCAGTGCAAAGAAGGAGCCCCAGAATAATGTCAGTAAACCAGTAGCGCTTACTAACCAAACCCAAACCTCTGATTGGGCGAAAATAGGTGTGAAACGGGCTACTAGATAAATTCCAGCTTTAACCATTGTTGCTGAGTGAAGGTAGGCACTAACTGGTGTTGGCGCTTCCATTGCATCTGGTAACCAAATATAGAATGGGAATTGGGCTGATTTTGTAAATGCCCCGAGTAATATTAAAACAAGTGCAACTACAAATAGATCATTTGTTACAAGCTCTGGTGCTTGGGCAATCAATTCGCGAATAGAGAATGTATCTCCCATAATGGAGAGTAATACGAATCCCCCTAGCATCATCATCCCACCGGCTACTGTTATCATGGTAGATTTAAGTGCACCGAATCGAGACTTGTCACGGTTGTTCCAATAGCCAATTAATAAGAATGAGGAAATCGAAGTCAATTCCCAGAATAGATATAGCGTCATCATGTTGTCTGATTGAACGACACCAAGCATCGCACACATGAACATTAATAAGTAGATATAAAAGTTATGCAACTTCTCTCTAGTACGATCTAAATAGTAAATTGAATAAAGAACAACCAGTGCTCCAATCCCAGAGATGAGTAAAGAGAACAATAAGCTCAACCCATCGAGATAGGAAACGAACGATATTCCAAGTGATGGTATCCATTCTAACTGTTCAATGATTGTATCTCCTTTAGAGATAGCCGGTACAAAGGTAGCATAGTAAATAACAAGAAAGACTGGTACGACTAAAACAAACCATCCCGTATGTATTGAACTGATTTTCTTAAAGAAGAAAGGCATGAAAATTGCAGCTAGTAATGGAATGAAAATACAAAATACTTGAAACAAAAATAATCCCCCTTTCAAAAAAATAAAAAATATCAATGAATTATCTCGAATACTAAAGATTATAACATTTATTATCCCTGTTTTCACTTGGGTGAGAATAGTATGAACTTGATAACCTTATTATTTACCCGTTATTATAAATAGGTAGAAAAAATTTAGTTTAGAGGAAATTGTCATGAAAAATCCATATTTGTATGGTTATTTACCGTTATTTTCTGTAATTTTATTTAGTTTAACTTTCGGAATTTATTTGGTAGGAGAATCATTAGCATTTTTAACCTCTATCGGCGTATATGCGGGGATGCGGGAGTTTTTAACAGATTTAGAATTACGCCTTTTGTTATTAAGTGTATTTGCTCTTTGTTTTTTTATGCTATTTTCAGCATTGAAATTAATAGGAGAAACGATTCATGAAGTAGGAATGCTGTTTTTCTCAAAGCATAATAATGGGGAAATGATTAGTGCTGCTAGAGGAGGCTACCTCATCTTTTTCTTTGGGGCATTGCTTTCAGTATTTGGCATACAATCTATTCTTATCTTACTTAGTATTTTTGTAGTGACAATCTTTAGTTATTTTATTTATAACATATACAAGATGAGTCAGTTTTTATCATTAGGTGGAACTGTGGGTCTGATTTTTTTTGAAATTCTATTTTGGGCCATTTTTATCACATTCATTTGTTATGTTGTGTTGAAGCTTTATAATGGGGTATTAGCAAGCTTACCCTTTGGAAATTAAAAAAGAGGCACTGACTGTTAAAAGTCATGCCTCTTAATTCATTATTGTATTAAAAATTTTAAAATGGATTTTGTCATTCTGGAGAGATTGCATGGACGAAGGATTATCAAATCCGATCCAAACAGCAGTTGTGTATTCGTTAGTTAACCCTGCAATCCAAAAGTCTTTGTAATCATTGGTTGTTCCTGTTTTAGCCCCAATATAGGCAGAATTAGAAATGATTCCTCGTCCAGTCCCGCTTGTCACTACATCATGTAGTAATGAACGAATATTGCCTATTGTTTTACCAGTCCAAACGATTTCTTTGTCTGTTGGCCAGCTATAAAGAACATGTCCACCTGCATCGGTAATACTTCGAATACTTCTGGCTTTCATATAACTTCCATCTATAAAGCTTGTATAGGCGTCAGCCAGCTCCAATGCAGTTACACCATAATTAAGACCCCCTAATCCTGCTGCAAAGGTCTTATCCTGTGGAACTAGTGATTGAAAATTAAATTTATCGACAAATTGAAAGGCATTATCCAAACCGATTTCATTTAACAGACGAACAGCTGAAGTATTATAGCTGTGCTTAAAGGCAGTCGAAATCGACACATTCCCATAAATACCACCACCATAATTTTGAGGGCAGAAATTGTCGACACAAAAACTACTGCCACTAACAATCGAGCTTGGTGAATAGTTGGTTGTTTCAAAAAGCGGTGCATAAACTATTATTGGTTTAAAGGCAGAGCCTGGTTGACGAACTGCCTGGTAAGCCCGATGGAAGTCGAATTTTTTATAGTTTTTTCCACCATAAACACTAACAATTTCCCTCGTTGAATTATCTATAACTACTGAGCTGCTTTGTAAATTACCATTCCCTAGAATCGCATCGATTTTTTGTTCATCCTGTCGCTGTTTTTCCGGGTCTAATGCAGTGTGTATCGAGATACCTGATTGTAGTAATTGCTGAACCTTTGCATCAATCTGTTCCTCGATTATTTTCTTTTCATCATCAGTTTGTGCAGCCTTAAGCTGGTCTGTATAGCCTTCAGCTGAAGCAACTAGATCCTCTAATTCTGCAAGTACAAATGTACTATAAGCAGGCTGCTGTTGTTTTTTTACCTTCAAATTCAAAATAATTTGCTCTTGTTTATATAAGGCAGCTTCTTCTACAGTAAGTATCTTATTTTCAGCTAAAATATCTAATAACCGTTCTTGTCTTGCTTTCGTATTATCAAATTTCTTTATAGGATCATATAGAGAAGGATTGTTTGGAATCGCTGCAATAAATGCCATTTGAGCAATTGTTAGCTCTTCTAACGGTTTTTGGAAATAATAGGTTGCAGCTGCACTGATTCCGTATACCTGATTGCTAAAATAGATTTCATTTAAATACATTTCTAGAATTTCTTCTTTATTGTATAGTTGTTCAAGCTCATAAGCATAAAATAACTCGGTTAATTTACGTTCATAGGTTTGTTCAACTGATAGATAGCGCATACGAACCAGCTGCTGTGTGATTGTACTGCCGCCTTGTTCGATGGAGCCTTGAGAATTTACTACGACTGCACGTGCGAGGGCACTTACATTAAAGCCGATATGTGTGTAAAACTCTTTATCTTCACTTAGTAGATAGATTTGTTTAATAATTTCTGGTACATCCTCTAATGGAACCTGCTGTCTCCATTCCACATATTCCTCACTAAATATATTTCCATTTCGATCTAACATCGTAACAGGAAGTGGATTTGCTTGTTCTGGCGGCTTGATATTATGTTGAATCGTATTCTCATATTCTTTCGCTGAGGTAAATTCATCTATAATTTTAGTACCAAGTAGTAATAGCAATGGAAAGCAGCAAAGGATTAGTAAGAAACCTACTATTTGTTTCATTTAATTCCTCCAAAAATGCGAGCATAACAAAAGATAGAATATCATAGTTTCAAATAAAAAAGGAGGAGGCTACTAGAATTAGTAGATCCCCTTCCTATTATATCGAGCTTAAATATGACTTTTTAAAACATCCTCAAAATATTTTTTTGGTAGTTTTTGAATAATGAAAATGACAATTGCTGCAATAAGAAATAGTAGTCCGGTCGAGTAAAACACAGCTGAAATACCGGCAAATCCACTTATAAAGCCACCTAGCACAGGACCTATAATATTCCCTAAAAAACGAAAAGATTGGTTATAGCCCATGACTTCACCTTGAATCGCTACAGGTGCTTCACGTCTTATAAGTGCTGTGACAATAGGAATTAATCCTCCAGAAAAGATACCGAGCAAGAATCTTAAGACAATAAGCTGCCAAAGGGAAGTTACAAAGGCTTGCGGTATTATGAAGAAAACACTGATAAATAACAGTGACATCAAGACTTTTTCGTAGCCAATATTATCAGCGAGCTTCCCAAAAAATCGTCCAATTAAGATATTTCCAACCCCAGCTGCACTAAAGGTAATACCAGCAAGCATTGCTACTTGCTCTGAGGTAGTTAAATGAGAAACATATAGAGATAATAGCGGCTGAATGCTGAAATTTCCAATTTGAATTAAAGAAGCAACAAGCATTGTGCTCAGAATTAGTGGGTGATGGAACAAAGCCCAAAGAATATTTTTTGTTGAATAGAGTACGCTTTTCTCTTTTTGAATAATTTCTGGCTCATGAATGCCAAAAATAATGATGATGGCTGCAATTGTAATTGCAATAGAGGTATAAATAAACGTAAAGTTAAATCCAATTGCATCTGCTAAGGATCCTCCGATGACAGGACCAAATAAAGAACCGCCAACACTACCAATTTGGAGTGTCCCAAGTGTTTTTCCCGCAATATTTTTAGGTGTATGCTTACTGATGAATGCCATAGATGTGGGTATAAAGCCTGTAACAATTCCCATAAATAGGCGCAGGATGAAAAACTGTATAACATTTTCTACATAACCCATCAAAAAGATGCTTAGAGCAATGCCGAAACAGTTAATGATCATAATTGGTTTGTAGCCGTATTTATCGGCAATTCGCCCCCAAATCGGCGACATGATAAACGCTGTAACAAATGTGGCTGCAAAGATTAAGCCAGCCCATTTTTGTACATAGCTCTCAGGAAAATCTCCGAAGGTTTCAATGTAAAGAGACAAAAAGGGCATAATCATCGTCATAGAGCTTGCTACGATGAAATTTGATACTAAAATAATAATAAAATTGTGCTTTCGGTTATTCACTTCAATCACATTCTTCCTAGCCGTTGTTTTCCAAATTTGAAATGAATTTCAAGATTGGTTTTTTTCTTGTTGGTAAGTATAACTTATTTCGTAACTCGAAGAAAGTCCTAAAAGTAAATTAGCGGCAAATTTAAAAGTTCTATGTTAAACTGTAACGAGGTGTCAAAAGGTAATCTTCTATTTAAAGATATACCCAAAACTAACATTTTTAATAAGGAGCGAATTATAATGTTTCCACAATTAACTAAAGAATTAAATCCAGGTGAAGTATTAGTAGAAATGAATACAACTTTAGGTGCAGTTAAAATCAAGTTATTCCCTGAGCATGCACCAAAAACTGTTGAAAACTTTTTAGGACATGCTAAATCAGGTTATTATAACGGTATTATTTTCCACCGTGTTATTACTGATTTCATGATTCAAGGTGGAGATCCAACTGGTACTGGTATGGGTGGACAATCAATTTGGGGCGACTCTTTTGAAGATGAATTTAACGAGAACTTATTTAACCTTCGTGGGGCTCTTTCAATGGCAAACGCTGGTCCAAATACAAACGGCTCTCAATTCTTCATCGTTCAAATGGAACATACGCCAAATAATATGATTGCACAATTAGAGCAAGCAAAATATCCAGCAGAAATTATCGAAGCTTATGCTAAAAACGGTGGTACACCATGGTTAGACTTCAAACATACAGTATTTGGACATGTTGTTGAAGGCATGGACATTGTTGACAATATTGCGAACGTTGAAAAGGATATGCGCGATAAGCCATTAGAAGATGTTAAAATAGAGTCGATTACTATTATCGAATAACTATTAGAAAGAAGAGTGAAAAATGAGTATCCTTTACGCAGGATTTCTATATTTTCCAGAGGATAAATCATCATATATTCCAGCTGCATTAGAGTTTTTAGCAATCTTTATTTTGTGTGTGTTCGTATTTAGATTAGTGAAGCGTTTATCTAAAAAAGAAGAGCAAAAAACAAAAGCTCTAGAAGAATATGTTTTAACTAAACAACAAGGCACCCAGGATAAAGATACTCAATTACGAAAATAAGGCTGTTTATTTTCTAACTAAATAAAGAGAAGACAAATCCGTCATAAAAAAACCAAAATTTCGCATTTTGGTTTTTTTTATTTTTTATTTTATTAATAAAGTAATGTGATTGTTAAAGTAAATCCAGCACAGCAAAGTAGGATACCTTCCATACAATTATTGCTATATGATTTTATTTATTCCTGAATTTTACATTATCGCACTATATGATTGTATACCATTTATTCAAAAAATGTAAAAAAAAGTTTGACTATTGCGACTTATTGTAATAATCTTTAGTCAAATGGTATACCATCATTACTAGGGGGGAATAAAATGAAAAAGTTCAGTTTGTTATTAATGTTTATTTTACTTTGCATTTTATCGGCTTGTTCTAATGGAAATGAAAACGCTTTATCGGGGGGTAAAGGGGAAGCGGCTACAATTGATACTACTTTAGATTTTGAAAAACAATTTACCATTTTAGTGCATACCACTGCGGGAGGACCAACAGACTTAATGGCTCGTGAATTAGCAAAAGCTGCTGAAGAAGTTACGGGAGGCACATTTATTGTTGAAAACCGCCCAGGGGGAAGTGGTGCAGTACAAATGGCAGAAATAGCTAACGCAAAAGCAGATGGTTATACATTAGGTGCAATGACACCTAGTCAAATCGGGCTAATAGAAGGCACTTTAAAGAATCAATACGATTTAGAGGATTTTTCTTGGATATCACAAGGTCAAATAGATCCTTATGTAATTGCGGTTCATAAGGATAGTCCATTTAATACGCTAGAAGAATTAGTGAATTATGCAAAAGAGAATCCAGGGAAATTAACAGTAGGTGGTTATGGTGCAATTGGCTCCGGTCATAATGTTGCATGGAATATTTTTAGTGAATCAGCTCAAGTAGAAACTGTATGGACTGCCTATGAAAGTACAGGAGATGCAGTAACAGCTATTTTAGGAAAACATATTGATGTAGCAAATTCAAATCCGGGGCAAGTTTCTCAATACTATGAATCTGGGGATTTGAAAATATTAGGAGTAATGAGTGAAGAAAGATTAGAAGACTTACCAGATGTGCCAACATATAAGGAAGCAGGATTTGATGTAGATACGAGCTGGGCGCAATTTAGAGGAGTTTATGGACCTTCGGGGATTGATGAAGCTATTTTACAAGAGCTAAGCTCGATATTTGAAAAAGCAATTGCTACTGAGGGCTATCAAACATATCTGAAAAACTCACAAATGCTAACAGGTGATATGGATTATAAGGAGTTCACTGATTATGTTAATAATCAATCAAAGATAATGGTAAATTGGTATGAAAAATTAGGAGTTGAATAGGGAGGCTACGCTATGACCTTTAAATTAGGAAATATTATATTTAGTGTTGCTTTCTTATCAATTGGATTCTATTTTCTTATCGACACATTCCAAATTCAAAATTTAGTTTCAGGTAATGATGTGGGACCAAGAGCATTTCCTCTCTTGGTTGCCATAGGACTTATAATTTTTTCTGGAATCAACTTAATGACAAGCATTTTTGAAAAAAACATTGAAAAATTAAAGTTCCAAAACTTTACAAAAGTAGTTTTAACCATGGTAGGTCTAGTGATTTTCTTGATTTTAATAAGTGCTTTTAATTTTTATATAGCTTCTATTATAATGATTCCTATTTTGCTATGGATTAATGACGTTCGAAAAGTTACTAGATTAGGATTCTCTACCGTTATTACAATAGCTTTTATTTTTGTAGTGTTTGATTTTTTGTTAGGAATACCTATACCGTAAGGGGGGAAAAGGATGTTAGCTAACTTAATAGAAGGATTTTCTAATATATTTACATTTGAAATTTTGCTAATGATATTAGCAGGTTCGTTAATTGGATATTTTGTTGGTGCTCTTCCTGGTCTAACTCCTAGTATTGGTATTGCAATATTAGTACCCATAACTTTTGGAATGGATCCGATTGCAGCTCTTGTGTTACTTGTTTCTTTATACGGTGCAGCCGAATATGGTGGAGGAATTACTGCGATACTTTTAAATGCACCAGGTACTGCAGCGGCTGCTGCAACAGCTTGGGATGGGTACCCACTAGCGCAAAAAGGATTAGCCAATAAAGCGTTAACAGTTTCAATCTTATCGTCAGGTATAGGAGCATTTGTCAGTGCTATCTTATTAATTTTAACAGCAGTACCAATGGCAAAGTTCGCATTAAATTTTGGCCCGTTGGAATATTTTGCTCTAGCTATCTTTGGACTTAGTTTAATTAGTGTTCTAAGCGAAGGATCATTGGTTAAGAGTTTAATAGGTATGTTTTTTGGTCTTGTCATTATTTGTATCGGCATTGACCCAATTGTAGGGGTTACTCGTTTTGCTGAAAGTGGGAGCTTGTTAGGAGGCATTCCTTTTCTACCGGCCCTAATTGGATTATTCGCCTTATCAGAAGTGTTTTATATGCTAGAAAATACTAAAAACGAGAAGGCAGTAGTGGAGAAAGTAAAGGGACTGGGTTTTACAAAGGAAGATTTTAAAAAAATTTGGAAGACCATGATCATTAAGGCACCAATTATTGGTTATGTAATTGGCGTGATACCAGGTGCTGGTGCAACGGTTGCTTCTTTAGTTGCTTATAGTGAGGCTAAAAATTCATCAAAAGAAAAAGAAAGCTTTGGTAAAGGAAATATTCAAGGAGTGGCTGCGGCTGAAGGGGCTAATAACTCAGCGGTTCCAGGAGCATTAGCACCGATGTTAGCCTTAGGAATCCCGGGATCTGCAAGTGCAGCAATTTTAATAGGTGCTTTAACCATTCAAGGATTACAAGCTGGTCCCAAATTATTTCATGAAACTCCAGAGATTCCGTATACATTGTTTGCATCTTTGTTAATTTCTGTACCAATCATGACTTTAATAGGCCTATTAGGTGTTAACTTATGGGTAAAAGTTATTAAGATTCCGAAGAATATATTAGCAATAATTGTATCTACCATTTGTATTGTAGGCGCCTATGCATATAACAATTCAATGTATCCGGTTTGGATTATGCTTATTTTCGGTATATTAGGTTACTTCATTAGAAAATTACATGTTCCTACCACACCAATTGTTCTTGCTATGGTTTTAGGATTTATGATTGAAACAAACTTTAGAAGAGCCATGATTGTATCGACAGAGGGAGTTTCGTTCTTCTTCACACGTCCAATAGCGTTAGTTTTGATAATCTTGGCTATTTTAATGTTTTTCCTTCCATTAGTGAAGAAAATCCGTCAAAAGCATAAGGAGCAAAAAGATTCGAAAGAAATTCAAGTATAAATGAGGTAATGAAATGTCAGTCAAAGGTAACTCGGTTTATGATTTTATCATTCAACAAATTAAAATGGGGGATATTGTCCCAGGTCAAACGTTAACAGAACGTGCGATTGCAAATGAAATTGGTGTAAGTAGAACGCCGATTCGAGAGGCGTTTAAAAAGCTAATAGAGCAGGGGTTAATGGAATACGAGCCGCACAAGGGTGTGAAGGTAACTCTATATTCTAAAGAAAAAATTGAAGATTTATATGAAATAAGAGAACTATTAGAGGGGCTTTCAGTTGGAAGGATTGCTGAATCACACAGTGCTGAAGATATTAAGCTTCTTGAGAATTATATTGAGCTAGCTGAAAAAGAAGCAGAGCAGGGGAGTCTTATACGTCTGTCAGAAATAAATTCTGAGTTTCATAACACTCTCGCCAGATTGTCCGGGAATCATTATTTGTTAGAAATCATGAGTGACCTGCAAATGCAGATTTCATTGTTAATGTCTCAATCATTATCGAACAAAGGAAGACCCTATGAGAATATTCAAGAGCATAGGATGATTATTAACGCTATTAAAACTGGGGATAAGAGTTTAGCTGAAGAAACTGCAAAATTCCACGTGCGGAAATCAAGAGACAATATTTTGTTAAAAATTAAGGGGGATTAATTTTATGGTGACAAAAGAATTGGTAAAAAATATTTTAAATACTAAGTATGAAGATATTCCGGCTGAAGTAATTGAGCATGCCAAAAAGAGTTTTTATAACTGGATGGGTGTAGCAATCGGAGCATCTAGGCATGAATCTGTAGACATGGTATTAGCTGTGGCTAATGAAGTTAATAAGGAAGCAGATGTCAATATTTTAGGTAGAGAAGAAAAGGTAGATATCTTAATGGCAGCACTTATTAATGGTATGTCATCCCATATCTTTGATTACGATGACACACATTTAGATACAATCCATCACCCAAGTGGTCCTGTGGCACCAGTGGTATTAGCATTAGGGCAGAAATACAATTTAACAGGCGAGCAAATCATACATGCTTTTACACTGGGATGTGAGGTTGAATTACGAATTGCTAATGCTGTTTATCCAAGTCATTACCAACTTGGTTATCATATCACAAGTTCGACTGGGGTATTTGGAGCAGCGGTTGCTGCAGGGATACTGTTAGATTTAAATGAAACAGAGCTTACCTATGCATTAGGAATTGCGGGTACACAATCTTTTGGTTTAAGAGAAATGTTTGGTACTATGACAAAACCGTTCCATCCAGGTAAGGCTGCTCAAAACGGTCTATTAGCAGCTTTAATGGCAAAGCAAGGCTTTACAAGTTCAGAACAGGTTATTGAGGCGAAAAGAGGATTTGCAAATGTATATGCCCCAGAAAGCAATCTTGAAGAAGTAAATACTAACTGGGGGAAAACATGGGAAATTTATAAGAATAGCTTTAAGCCTTATGCTTGTGGAATTGTATTACATCCAGCTATTGATGCATGTATTCATTTTGGGAAGAAGTATAAGGTTGAAGAGGTAGAGAAAATCAACCTCTATGTTAACCAATATGTATTGGAGCTTACAGGTAAGCCTACTCCTAAAACAGGCTTAGAAGGGAAATTTAGTATTTACCATACAGGTTCGGTTGCATTCTTGTATGGGGATGCGGGTGAAAGTGAATATAAGGATGAAATTGTAAATTCGGCAGAAGTGGTAGCATTTAGAGAAAAAATTAACCCAGTAATTGATGAAAACATACCAGAAGAATCAGTTAAAGGGGTAATCACTCTAAAAAATGGTGAGACGGAAGAGATTTATATTGAACGAGCAACGGGTAGCGTTGAAAACCCTATGACGTTAGAGGCATTAACAGCAAAGTTTAATAAATTAGTAGAACCAATTTTAGGTACTGAAAAATCTGCAACCATTAAATCCGTTATTTTAACTATTGAAAATGAAAATAACCTAAATCAATTATTAAATCAAACTGTATAGTGTAGTGCGATTATGATTATCTTCGAAATTATAGTAACAATTATTTTACCGATGTTTGTTCTTATAATTTCAGGGACTGCTTTGAATTATAAGTTTAACTTGAATCTAAATACGCTTAGTAATATATTGATTTATTTCTTTTTACCAATCGTTTGTTTCTTTAATATTTATAATACTTCCTTTGAGAAAGCGATTATTATCAATATAATTCTGTACGTAGTTTTGTATAATGTCAGTTTAATTGTACTAACAATTCTCTATGGGAAACGTTTAAACTTAACCTTTGAAGAATCTGCAACCTTTAAGAACGGGGCAGTTTTAAGTAATTCAGCAAATTATGGTATCCCAGTAAGTAACTTAGTGTTTAAAACAGATCCAGTAGGGACATCTGTTCAGGTTATTATCGCCGTAATCCAAAATGTCCTGACCTACACATGGGGATTTTTAAATGCATCTTCCGTAAATGGGAAAATTTCAAAAGAGCAGATAAAAAAGATGCTCAAAATACCTATTATTTATGGTTTGTTATTAGCGGTTATTATGAAGCTATTCAATTTACCGATACCTTCAGTATTAGAGATTCCTTTAAAACAAATTGATGATGGTTTTATAGCAATTGCTTTATTGACATTAGGGGCTCAAATTTCCTTTAAAGGAATGAAGCAGGTAGACAAGGTTGTTGTAAATGCCATCATTATTCGAGTATTGTTTTCTCAGGTAATTAGCTTATTGATTTTATTTAGTTTAGGAATTACTGGTCTATTAGCTAAAGCCTTATTCTTATCAAGCTCTTTTCCTTCAAATCGCAGTGCGGCTTTAATAGCCTTAGAGTATAATAATGTTCCTGATAAGGCAGCAGCTATTGTTGTATATACAACGATTTTAAGTCCTTTCACAGTTGCGATTAACATCATTTTAGGGAATCTTATATTTGGAGCTTAAAGTGTTTAGCTGTAATGTGTAGAACAAAAAAGTCGCGGCCTTTGTAAAGGTCGTGACTTTTCGTAATGGATATTATTAATCTATTATTTATAATAATGCTGTCTTAAATCGTTCAACACCGTCTTTTACAATTTCTAAAGGACAGGCAACATTCATGCGTAAGAAGCCTCGTCCGGCTTCACTGTACTTTGTACCAGGCTCGATTGCGAGCCTCCCTTTTTCTAAGAGACGATGCATCATATCACTTTCAGATAGTCCCGTTTCACGGTAATCAATCCAAATTAAGTAGGTAGACTGTGGCTTGGTTGCCTGGATGCCATCTAGTTTGTTTAATTCTTCTACAACATAATCTAGATTATTAGAAACATAGGCAATCATTGAATCTACCCAATCA
Organism: Ureibacillus chungkukjangi; assembly: GCF_003217295.1. Taxonomy (GTDB): domain Bacteria; phylum Bacillota; class Bacilli; order Bacillales_A; family Planococcaceae; genus Ureibacillus; species Ureibacillus chungkukjangi. Next base: position 11,329 of record NZ_QJTJ01000028.1, on the reverse strand, counting down.
TCGCCTTTTTCGTATGCAGCTTGAACCCCAGCAGCGGCTAAGACGTTTAAGTCGTCGCGACCATGTGCTAGTTTATCTGCATTTAACTTTGCACGAAGCTCTTTATCTGGAACTACCATAATAGCTGCATGAACCCCAGCAATATTAAACGTTTTTGTTGGAGCGATACAAGTGATAATTTTAGCTTTGTCAGCATCCTTAACCGTTAATGTAGGGATGTGTTTGTAGCCATCAAAAACGATATCGGCATGGATTTCATCTGAAACTAGCAATACATCATATTGAATACATAGTTGAACAAGCTGTTCTAGGTCTTCTCTTGTCCAAACAACACCACCAGGATTATGTGGACTGCAAAGAACATAAACCTTTACGCCTGATTTGAATTTCTCTTCAAGCTCAGTAAAGTCAAATTTCATCGTGTCGTCTGCTAGTACTAAATCACATTCGACAACCTCGCGTTTCTGTGCATTTGGAATACTAAAGAATGCTGGGTAAACAGGTGTAGAAATACAAATTTTATCGCCAGGCTCAGTAAATGTTTCGAGGATAGTTCCTAATGCTGGAACGACTCCTTGATGGAACATTAATGTATGAGGTTCAATTTGCCAATTATGGCGACGGTCGAACCAACCAATAATTGCATTTTTACATTCATCACTAACATATGAATAACCGAAAATTGGGTGATCAAGACGTTCTTTGATAGCATCTGAAACAACTTGTGGTATTGCAAAATCCATATCCGCTACCCACATTGGAAGAATGTCAGAAGCATCCTCTACATTATATTGCAGCTTGAGACGTTCTTTGAATTGGTCCCATTTTAAACTACTCGTATTTTTACGATCAAAAAGCTCATCAAAATTAAACAATCGTATCCCTCATTTCTTTTTTCAATTCTGTATTATATAATAGCATACATAATAGTAAAAATAGGGTGAAAACTTTGGACAATATACTAATGAACAAAGCCGCAATAAAGATTTTAGAAGAATGGGATCCTTTTAATATTGGGGAAGATGGCTACGATACTGAGACAGCTGACGTAGTTGCGGCACTCCAGGGAATAGACGATCCTAGTAAGCTTGCAAAAGTAATTCAACAAGTTTACGAGCATTCATTTTTACAATGGATTCCTTTCGAAAAATGTGTTGAGATTTCATATAAATTAATTGCAATTAAATTTGAAGCAAAATGTATCGTATAAAGATGGCAGAAGCTTCAATTATTGCTGAATAAGAAAAAAGGATTTCCTACTGTGGACGATCTGACCTAACCGTAGATTACTTAATCTAATGTTTGGGCCACACATCACTTTTTAGGAAGTCCTTTTTTGTTTGTTTTAAATCGTTTTGAGTTTTTTATCATAAGTTCACTCTATGCTTGAATACCATCCATTAAATTAGAAGCAGGTACCTCTAAAACTGTTGATAGCTTCAAAACTGTTTGTACAGAAGGAGTTAGATCGCCATTTTCATACTGAGCTAACTTTTCTACACCAACTTGTACCTTTTTCGATAACTCCTCAAGGGACCAATTTTTTTCTTCTCTTAAAAATCTAAGTTGCTCATTGAATTTCTGTTTCAACCTAAACACGCCCTTTCTTTCTTATACCTTACTCTTATACATTATATTTTAATATATAACTTATGCTAATAATTTGTCTGAAATATGAATTTTTTAGTCGGAAAGTCAAATATTTTGTGAAAGTGGATTTTTCGGATAGTTTTGAAATTATTTTCTGAATCGTTAAGGTGAATCTTTGTTCGTCTAGTACACATATGTTATAATTTAACATGACATTTACGTAGATACAGAAAGTAGGAACCGTTTTATGACAAAAAAATACGAAGTAGGTGAAGTTGTAACCGGTAAGGTAACTGGCATACAGCCTTATGGGGCATTCGTTGCTTTAGATGACGAATCGCAGGGTCTAGTTCATATTTCAGAAATTACGTATGGATATGTGAAGGATGTTGCTGATTTTTTAAAAGTGGGCGAAGAGATTCAAGTTAAAATTTTAGATATCGATGAGAAATCAGACAAAATTAGCTTATCTACTCGTGCATTGCAGGAAGCCCCGCCACTTAAGAAAAAAGATCAGCCAAGAAAAACCTTACAAGATCGGGTTGATGAAAGTGATGCAGATGGTTTTAAATCTTTAAAAGACAAACTACAGCATTGGATTGAACAATCTGGGCATTAAAAAACAGAGGGCAGGAGAGCTGCTCTCTGTTTTTTCCCCTATAGATAGAGAATTCTCTGTTAAAAAAAATCTTAACTCAAATCCTTAGGGTCATCTATTTTCTTAAATTTCCTCAGGCGATACTGCAGATTTTGTCTACTCATTCCAAGGGCATTTGCTGTCTTAGTAATATTCCCCTCGTACATGTTAAGTACATTATGTACATAATACTTCTCAGCCTCTCGCAGGTAATCATCTAATGGTAACAATTCCTTACTTGATTGAACGATGAAAAAATCAGGTTTATGTGTTATATCATCCAACTGCTGCACTTTAAAACGGAAGTGTAGCGGGAGCATTTCGTAGGTTACAAGCTTTTCGTTTGTAATCATTGATGCGATTTCATCTAATAATATTTCGAGTTCCTTTAAATTCCCCGGCCAATCATATTGTAGGAAGATTTGTATTACATCTTCTGCTAATCCTTTTATATCTGATGCAAACCGTTCTCGATGCCGACTAAAATAATCATGCACAAAGGGCATTATATCCTCTTTGCGAGCCTTTAGCGGGGGTATATTAATGGTCATTGATGCAAAATAATAATATAAATCCTTAAGTAGCTGTCCATTACTTATTAAATCAATCGGGTCATCTCCAATGCTTCCGATAAACATATGCCTTTCTAGAGATAGCTCATTAAATATCTCAAGCAATTGCTGTTGCATAGGAATGGATAAGAATTCTATTCGCTCAAAAAAGAAGGTGTAATTTTTATTCGTTTTTAAAAAATTATTAAGTTTTTCGAGTATGGATTGCTTTGTTCTTCTACTAAATAAGGTTACAAATTTATCATTTGCAGGTAGTAGCTCATGATGGATGCTTTCGGCAATTAAATCTTTCCCTGTTCCTGATTCACCAACTAGTAATACGGGTACTCTAGCATGAGCAGCTTTTTTTGAGTTGTCTATGACAGATTGCATTTGTTCTGAAACTGCGGTGATTATGTCAAAAGTCAAGGGTTCACCGTAGCGACGTAGAGGCTGGTAAACGAGCTTTTCTAATGAGGTAATATCTCGAGCAAACTCTATGGCACCAATAATGGTTTCATTATCAAAAATAGGGTAGGTATCATTAATAGTTGTAATTTCATGACCATCCTTATTCCAATAAGTTTGCTTTACATTCATTTCTTTTAAACCTGTTTGAAGTACACGTAATAATGTACTGTCGTTTTGTCTAAAGGCAAATAATTCTAAAATTGAACGATCTGATACATCTTCAATATTAAATCCTTCAATTTCTTTCATTTTATTATTGTAGAGGATTGTATGCCCTTTATGGTCTATAGCGTGTATACCAACTGATACGTGTTCTATAGCGAATTCAAGAAATTTTATAATTTGGTTTAGTTTCACATCCAAAGTGATTCACCTCGAAAAATTTTGACTTTTATAACAATTATCGCTTGAAAAACGCAATAATCTTTTGCATTATTATATATAGAAATGTGAAATAAGTGCAAATATTTTTTGCACTTATGAATTTCTAGCTAATCACGCACTATAAGCGTAATTATTTTAAGGAGGATTATTTATGATTCCGTACAAAAGTGAGCCACTAACTGATTTTACAGTTGAAGAAAATCGCCAAGCATATTTAGAAGCCTTAAAAAAAGTTGAAGGTGAGCTTGGTAAAGAGTATCCATTAATTATCGGTGGAGAACGAGTTACAACTGAAGAAAAGATCGTTTCTTATAACCCGTCTAATACAGCAGAAGTAGTTGGTACGGTTTCAAAAGCAAATCAAGAATTAGCTGAAAAGGCAATGCAAATTGCGGATTCAACATTTAATACATGGAAAAAAGTTGACCCTGTTGTACGTGCTGAAGTTCTATTTAAAGCTGCTGCAATTTCTCGTCGTCGTAAATTTGAGCTTTGTGCATGGTTAACAAAAGAAGCTGGTAAACCATGGGCTCAAGCAGATGGTGATATAGCTGAAGGAATTGACTTCTTAGAGTACTATGGTCGTCAAATGTTAGAGCTTGCAAAGGGTAAACCTTTAGCTCAAAATCAAAATCAAATTAATAAATATTCTTACGTATCACTAGGTGTAGGCGTAGTGATCTCTCCATGGAATTTCCCATTTGCGATTATGCTTGGAACTACTGTAGCTGCTGTTGTTACTGGTAACACAGTATTATTAAAACCAGCTTCAACAACTCCAGTTATCGCATATAAATTTATGGAAATCATGGAAGAAGCAGGTCTACCAGCTGGTGTTGTTAACTATATTCCTGGTTCTGGTGCTGAAGTTGGAGATTACTTAGTTGATCATCCGCGTACTCGCTTCATCAGCTTCACAGGTTCTCGTGATGTAGGCTTACGCATTAACCAACGCGCTTCAGTATTAAATGATGGACAAATTTGGATTAAACGTGTAATTGCTGAAATGGGCGGTAAAGATACTATCGTAGTTGATGACAATGCTGATCTTGAATTAGCTGCTCAATCAATCGTAACAAGTGCATTTGGATTCAGTGGTCAAAAATGTTCTGCGTGTTCTCGTGCAGTAATTGTTGGAGAAGAAGCTTACCAAACTGTATTAAACCGTGTAGTTGAGTTAACTAATGAATTAATAATTGGGGATCCAACAAACGAAGATACATTCGTAGGTCCAGTTAATGATGCCGGTGCATTTAAGAAAATTACTGAGTACATTGAAATTGGTAAAGGTGAAGGTCGCCTAGTCGCTGGTGGTAATGCCGACGATTCTAAAGGTTACTTCATTAACCCAACAATCTTTGCTGATGTTGATCCACAAGCTCGCGTAATGCAAGAAGAAATCTTCGGACCAGTTCTTGCATTTGCTAAAGCAAAAGATTTTGATGAAGCAATCGACATTGCAAATAATACTGTTTATGGATTAACAGGAGCAGTATTATCGAATAATCGTTTCCACTTAGAAAAAGCTCGTGAAGACTTCCATGTAGGTAACTTATACTTTAACCGAGGATGTACAGCAGCAACAGTTGGTTACCAACCATTTGGTGGATTCAATATGTCAGGTACAGATTCAAAAGCCGGTGGTCCAGATTATTTAGTGCTTCATATGCAAGCGAAATCAGTTTCTGAAGCTCTATAATTTGTGTTATTAACTAGAAGCAGGCGTTCGTATGCGTCTGCTTTTTTTACAAAGTCTATAATTCGAGCTTTTTGGCACATATTTTTATAATAAATGATATTTTTTTAATAATATTTTCCATTTATCTAATTAAATGTAATCATTCTAAATTGTGGCAATATTATTAACCAAATAAGATTTAAAGTATGTTACAATGTTTGCGATATAACTAATTATTACTATTTCTAAAGAGGCGAAAATAATGGCTGAAAATTTAAATCTTTTTACGTCAACCCAAGATGTAATTAAAGACGCGTTAAATAAACTTGGTTATGATGAAGCGATGTATGAATTATTAAAGGAACCACTTCGTATGTTACATGTACGAATTCCAGTAAAAATGGATGATGGTACAACAAAAGTATTCACTGCTTACCGTGCTCAGCATAATGATGCGGTTGGTCCAACAAAAGGTGGAGTACGTTTCCATCCGATGGTAAGTGAAGATGAAGTTAAAGCGCTTTCAATGTGGATGACATTAAAATGTGGAATTGTGGATCTACCTTATGGTGGTGGTAAAGGCGGTATTATTTGTGACCCTCGTCAAATGTCGATGGGTGAGCTTGAACGTTTAAGCCGTGGCTATGTTCGTGCTATTTCACAAATCGTTGGACCTACAAAAGATATTCCAGCACCAGATGTTTTCACGAATGCTCAAATCATGGCATGGATGATGGATGAATATAGTCGTATGGATGAATTTAATTCACCTGGCTTCATTACAGGTAAACCAATTGTGCTTGGTGGTTCTCAAGGTCGAGACCGTGCTACGGCAGAGGGTGTTACAATTGTTATCCAAGAGGCAGCAAAAAAACGCAACATCGATATTAAAGACGCACGTGTTGTTATTCAAGGCTTTGGGAATGCGGGTAGCTTCTTAGCTAAATTCATGAGTGATTTAGGTGCCAAGGTTATTGGTATTTCTGATGCTTATGGGGCTTTAACAGATCCAAACGGTTTAGATATTGACTATCTACTTGATCGTCGTGACAGCTTTGGAACAGTAACAACTCTTTTTGAAAATACAATTACAAACCAAGAATTACTTGAGCTTGATTGTGATATTTTAGTTCCAGCAGCAATTGAAAACCAAATTACTGCAGAAAATGCTTATGATATTAAAGCAAGTATTGTAGTGGAAGCAGCAAACGGTCCTACAACTTCTGAAGCGACTAAAATATTAACTGATCGTGGTATTCTACTTGTTCCTGACGTATTAGCTTCTGCTGGTGGGGTAACAGTTTCTTACTTCGAATGGGTACAAAACAACCAAGGCTATTATTGGACTGCCGAAGAAGTACGTGAAAAATTATATAGAAAAATGGTAGATGCATTCGAAAATGTATATACTACTGCCACAACTCGTAACATTAATATGCGTTTAGCTGCATATATGGTCGGTGTTCGACGTACTGCTGAAGCATCACGCTTCCGCGGGTGGGTATAATTTGTTTATAAAAATGGCTTAATCACTGGCCGGGCAGATTGCGGGAATTCTGTTTTCCATTCTGCTAAAATGAGCTATGTAAAGATCAATTCTTTGCATAGCTTTTTTATTTCTTTCTAATAAAGGGGAGTCATCTTTTTGAATAATTTTACGTTTCACAATCCGGTTCGTTTGCACTTTGGAAAAGGTCAAATTGAACAGTTAAAGCAAGAGTTGCCTCAATATGGACGTAATATTTTAATCGTTTATGGTGGAGGAAGTATTAAAAAAAGTGGCCTTTATGATGAGGCTATGTCGCTTTTAAAAGAGTTAAATATGAATGTATTTGAAATTGGTGGTGTAGAACCTAATCCACGAGTAGAGACTGCTCGTAAGGGAATTGAAATTTGTAAAAAAGAATCGATTGATTTTGTATTAGCAATTGGTGGAGGTTCTGTAATTGACTGCTCTAAGCTTATAGCAGCTGGTGCGAAAGTCGATGAGGATGCTTGGAATATTGTTATTAAAAAGACGAATGTTGTTGATGCACTACCATTAGGAACGATCCTAACACTTGCAGCAACAGGCTCTGAAATGAACTCAGGCTCTGTAATCTCAAATGAAGAAACTCAAGAAAAGTATGGTTGGGGACACCCATTAGTATTCCCTAAATTTTCTATATTGGATCCAACTTACACATTTACTGTTCCAAAAAACCATACTGTTTATGGAATGGTGGATATCATGTCACACGTATTTGAACAATATTTCCATGATGCTACGAACACACCTATCACAGATGAGATGTGTGAGGGTGTATTACGTACAGTGATTGATACAGCTCCTAAGTTAATAAATGATTTAGAAAATTATGAGCTACGTGAAACGATTTTACTTGCAGGGACAGTTGGTTTGAATGGGTTCCTTTCTATAGGGTCACGTGGAGATTGGGCTACTCATAACATCGAGCACTCGGTTTCAGCAGTCTATGATATCCCGCATGGTGGTGGGTTAGCTATTATCTTCCCGCACTGGATGAAGCATAACTTATCAGTGAACCCTGAGCGATTTGCAGGACTTGCTACGCGAGTGTTCAATGTAAATCCAGAAGGGAAAACAACAGAAGAGGTCGCTATAGAAGGAATTGATCGATTAAGCAAGTTTTGGACTTCCATTGGAGCACCTAGTCGCTTAGCTGACTATGATATCGATAATTCAAAATTAGACGTCCTTGTTGAAAAATCAATGGTAAATGGTCCGTTTGGAAGATTTAAAAAATTACAGGCTGAGGATGTAAGAACTATCTTAGAGATGTCCCTATAAAATAAGAAACAAACCCTTGTGATATAATTTCACAAGGGTTTGTAGCGTTTATGAATTATTTGGTTTGTTTACTTCATCATTAAGTATTTTTTTATCTTTTGTAGAATGCTTCCACTCAGTCTTTCCGTCTTCTTCATCGAAGGAAAGCGTAACCTTTGTTACATTCTTTTGACTCATAATTAGTTCTATTAAGTGATCGCGCACATCATCTAAATAGGCAAGGGATTGATTAGGGTCTGTTTCAGCAACAAGCTCAACGTGTAAAAACTCGCCTTCTTTAACTACCTCTAATCTTCTGATATCTGTTACATGTGGATCCTCCATAACTAAATTTCCGATATGAACATGCATTTCTTCATCTGTCTCACCGATTGCCCCTCGAGCGTTATCAAGGAATACTCGACCAACTACATAGAACATCATAAACCCGATAATCATTGATACTAAGCCTTCAAGAGCATAGAAACCTGTAAAGTATGCTACAACAATAGCTAATAATGCAAGAATATTACCGCTTGTTGCAACTAAATCCTCCATCCAAACTAATTTTGTTGCGGGTTTAGCACGTTTTAAATAGGCAACTGATTTTGGGATTGACATAATACCTGCTTTTTCTTTACCTGCCTCATGTAGAACTTCTTTTGCTGCTTTATGGAGCACAAAGGATTCTAGAAGAAAGCCGATAAGTAAAACACCTATTGCAATTAAAATACCTTCAGAATGTTCAACTGGATGACGAAAATGGTGCCAGCCTTCTTTTACTGTTTCATAAGATAGAATCCCTACTATTAATACTGCACCTAAGCAAACTAGGTTGACTACTCGACCAAAACCGTTTGGAAATCGTTTAGTCGGTGTTTTTTTTGATAGAGCTGAACCTATAAATACAAAGAATTGGTTAGCAGAATCTCCGAGTGAGTGCATCATTTCAGCAAACATGGCTACATTTCCAGTAAAGAAAAAGGCTGCCCCTTTGAGGAGACCCAAAAATAAGTTTACACATGCAGCAATTAGTGATGGTTTATTTCCTTCTTTTAATAATTTGAATAGTCCTCCCATAATTACCTCCATTAACCTAAGCTTTCGAGCTCGATTTTTTGTACATACGGTAGTGTGTGCAATGTACGGTAAATTGATATAGTATCTTTCTTAAATAATGCAGAAAACCTTATATCAACTTCAAATAATGCATTGTCAGCTGTAACGTGAACGTCTCTTATGCGAATATTATCAATATGCATTTCATTTTCTCGCATAAATGTAAGCAGATTTTGAATGTTTTCTTCATCCTTTAAAAGTGCTTTTAGGACAAGCTCCTTCATGCGAATTCTTTTTGGACCGATTTTCAATAAGAAAGGAGCAATTAATTCAATCCCCACTACAACAATAACAACAGTGATAAAAGCTTCAATATAAAAACCTGCACCAACAGCTATCCCTATTCCAGCAGCACCCCAAATCATGGCTGCAGTGGTTAAACCCGTTATACTATCATTACCTTTTCTTAAAATGACACCAGCACCTAAAAAACCGATCCCACTGACAATTTGAGCAGCTAGACGAAGGGGATCCATTGTAATATTAATATCATCCCTTGAAGGTGTAGTATACGCAGCTTCAATTGAAATAATTGTTAACAAACAGCTAAAGGTTGCGATAACTAAACTTGTCTTTAACCCAACTGGTTTCTTTTTTAATTCCCTTTCAATACCGATTATTAAACTTAAAGTGGCTGCAATCACTAGTTTAACTATAATTTCATACGAAAGAGTTTCGTTTAATATTGTGATGTCCATTTTTTCTCCCCCTTTTTTCTTGTTGATTAAAATGGTTATAAATGAAAGAATATGAAGTGGATTCCTATTTTATTAATATAAGATTTGAGGTTTAAAATATGTTGAAGCCAAAAATACATCCATTCATACCTATTATTATTGGTGTTATTTCTATTTCGTTATCAGCTATTTTTGTTAAGCTAGCACAGGCAGATTCAGGTGTTATTGCATTCTATCGATTATTATTCTCGGTATTAATCATGAGTCCTTTATTCTTTTATAAGCACACTCAAGAATTAAAAGATTTAACAAAGAGGGATTGGATTTTTTCATCTATAGCAGGAATTTTCCTAGCATTTCACTTTATACTATGGTTCGAATCTTTAAGATACACTTCGGTGGCTAGCTCTACAGTACTAGTTACCCTACAACCGCTCTTTGCATTCATCGGAACCTACTTTTTCTTTAAAGAAAAATTCTCGGTGAAGACTATTCTTTCTGGAGTCATTGCGATAATGGGGAGTGTTTTAATAAGCTGGGGAGACTTCAAAGTGAGCGGAAGTGCGTTATATGGTGATTTACTCGCATTAATTGCCTGTGCTTTAATTACAGCATATTTATTATTTGGGCAAGATGTTCGAAAACGTGTATCCTTAATTACCTATACTATGGTTGTTTATTCGAGCAGTACGATTTGTTTATTCTTTTATGTGCTTATTAAAGGGGAATCATTTGGGCCATACTCATCAATGACGTGGTTATGGTTTTTATTGCTAGCGATAATTCCTAATCTATTAGGACATACCTTATTTAATTGGGCTGTGAAATGGGTAAGTACTAATGTTATTTCAATAGCAGTTTTATTTGAACCAATAGGAGCAGCGATTCTAGCTTATTTTGTTTTTGCAGAGAAATTAGTTGCTACTCAGATTATTGGAGGTATTATTGTTATAGTTGGTATTTTACTCTTTGTAGTTGATATTAGAGTTATTAAAAAGTTTTTTAGAAAAATACTTGATTAGTAAAAATAGATGTAGTATATTATTACTTGTCCTTAACGACAGATACTTTTTAAATAGTATTTTAAAATAGTGTTTGACTTCAAGTTGAGGATGAGTTATGATATTAAAGTCGCTGTTAAAACATGATGATTAATACTTGACGCAACTTAGTTGTGGTGTTAGGATATAAAGGTCGCTGTAAAACAACTGTGATTATGAACCTTGAAAACTGAACAACAAAACGTTAATGAACATAGTTTCTTCTATTAATTTAGAGAAACAAAAATTTTGGACATCAAAATTGATGCCAGCACAAAATTTGAGCTTTATCAAATTTTCTCTTTTATGGAGAGTTTGATCCTGGCTCAGGACGAACGCTGGCGGCGTGCCTAATACATGCAAGTCGAGCGGACTTTAGAAAAGCTTGCTTTTC
>NZ_QJTJ01000027.1 GCF_003217295.1 Ureibacillus chungkukjangi | reverse complement strand
TGTGAGGCTGGCAAGCCTTTTTTTGTTGAAACTTGAGTTGCAACGTTATGTACTTTTCCTTTTCAAAACTCTGTACTTCTATTTTGCACTAAACAAGATGTACATATTAAATACGGACATTAATCTAAATAATGAAAAAGCTACAAAAAATTATGTTGTAGAAGATTGTATAATCGAAATCAAGGGACACTATTCGCCCACCTTTTCATATAAAATATATATCTTCAATAAACATGACCAGCTTTTAAATCAAGAAGGCTTAAAGGTACATACAGAAAATTTATATGCGCCATTAATTGCTAATTCAGATAGAATCCAGTTTATATTGCAGCAAATCAAAACTCTTTATCAAATAAACGAGCCTATCCTTTTAATCGGTGAAAAAGGAACCGGTAAGGATTTTATTTCTACTTATATACATGACCAGTGTAATGAAGGCTTACTTTTAACAATTAATTTTGAAAAATATAATATCAACCAATTGGATAAGATTCCCTTAAACAGTGTCCGTACAATTAAATTTCAAAATTTATCACGAATCAAAGATAATCATGATAAGTTGTCAGCTTTTATCGAAATGTGCCTTAACTTAAAAATACATGTGTTTGTACTATTAGAAAACATCATTCAATTTGAACCTTTTACAAGTAAAATTTCTAATATAGTTGAACTTCCACCTTTGAATGAACGAAAAGAGGATATTGAAGGCTTTGTACAATATTTTTTATCCTCCTTCCATGAAAAATATGGAACTGTTGCTGTTAAGATCAAAGACGAATCGTTGTCTTTGTTAAAGGAAACTACCTATCCCTTCAATATTGATGATTTACGATTTGTCATGAAACAAATTGCTTTAAAAGAAAATTATATTGTCATTCAACATGAGACAGTTGAAAATGTTTTAAATGTAGAAAAACTTGCTTTAAAGGCTCTATCCTTTAAGGGAACATTAAAGGATATCGAAAAGGAAATCATTGAGCTTGTATTAAAAGAAGAAAACTTTAATCAGTCGAAAACAGCTGAGCGGCTTGGCATAAACAGAGCTACATTATGGAGAAAACTTAAAGAATGAGACAATGTGCGGACAAAATTAAATACTTGTCCGCACATTTTGCCTTTTTAGAGTGGTTTTAAAAAAAATAAGGTACCCTACTATTAAGATACCTCATTGTATATTATTCAAGTTTTTATTAATTTAGTAAATCATTATCACAGCTAGGGAATATATAAATACCTTGTATTAGCTCATAATCATAATATTTTTGTACAAATTTTTGTTGATATAAGTATTCTAATAAACAAATTTCGTCTTCATCTGCATCACATAAGACACCCGAGACGCTAAGTCCATTTTTAAACGCAACGCCAATCGGCTGACCAATTAAAAGTTTGATTTTATCAAGCATCGATTAGCTCCCTCCTTCCTCTAGTTTATGAGGAGAGATGTAAGCCTATTGTGCGTTAGCCTTATATGTAAAATTGATTTTTAGTTTCGTGTTATTTTTGATTCAAAATAATTACTTATACAAAACTCCCCCCAAACGATAAAATAATCCCGTTCAAATTGAACGAGATGTATTTTTTAGTCTCTTTTTGTTCCTCGCATCAGTTTTTCAAATCGTTGCATCACAGGATCGATTCTAGGTTTAAATTTAAAAGGATTTTTTTCAATTCCAAATTCTTCTCGAGTGTTTGATTGTATGACTGTTAGCTTTTCGTTTGCAGTACCTGGTGGATTATTTAACGTCTCTTTGCCATCAAAATGTGGTGTTGCTTCTACATGTTGATTTTCTGATCTTCTTGGCATCATATCATCTCCTTCGAAATTTAATATGATTACAATGCCCTACTTTTATTCAAATATATTTAACTTTATGTCAATAATTCTTACATAATATATATTATTAAAAGTTTCATCTATTTTGGTTTATATACTCACTTCTTTCGGACAAGCTAAAAAATACGCGCTTTATTTAGAAATACTTTGACATAGTCTCAAAAATAAGGTAAATTACCAAAGGGCGAACAATTAATGCCTATTACTAAAAAATATTCGTGATTTAGAGGTGTTCTTAAATGGAAAACGTATTTGATTATGAAGATATTCAATTAATCCCAAATAAATGTATAGTAAATAGTCGATCAGAATGTGATACTTCCATTATGTTTGGGGGTCATAAATTTAAATTGCCAGTAGTACCTGCAAACATGCAAACTATTATTGATGAAACGATTGCCATTAACCTAGCTGAAAATGGTTACTTTTATATCATGCATCGATTTAACCCGGAAACTCGTTCAGAATTCATAAAAAATATGCACTCTCGCAAATTGATTGCTTCTATTTCTGTTGGTGTTAAAGAAGAAGAGTATGCATTCATTGAGCAATTAGCTGTAGAAGAGTTAATTCCTGAATTCATAACAATCGATATTGCTCATGGACATTCGAACGCTGTTATTAATATGATTAAGCATATTAAGCATCATTTACCACAAAGCTTTGTTATCGCTGGCAATGTAGGTACTCCTGAAGCAGTTCGCGAGCTTGAAAATGCAGGAGCCGATGCAACTAAAGTTGGTATTGGACCAGGTAAAGTATGTATCACGAAGATTAAAACAGGATTTGGTACTGGTGGTTGGCAATTAGCAGCACTTCGTTGGTGTTCAAAGGCAGCAACTAAACCAATTATTGCTGACGGTGGTATTCGTACAAATGGTGACATCGCAAAATCAGTTCGATTCGGCGCTTCAATGGTAATGATCGGTTCTCTATTTGCTGGTCATGAGGAATCTCCAGGCCAAACAGTTGTTAAAGACGGTAAAATGTTTAAAGAATACTTTGGTTCTGCTTCTGAGTTCCAAAAGGGCGAAAAGAAAAACGTTGAAGGTAAAAAAATGTACGTGGAACATAAAGGATCTTTAATGGATACTTTAGTAGAAATGGAACAGGATTTACAATCATCTATTTCTTATGCTGGTGGAAGTAAACTAGACTCAATCCGTACAGTCGACTATGTAGTAGTAAAAAATTCTATCTTCAATGGAGATAAAGTATATTAATATCAATAAACGAGTAGAATTTCAGTTAAGTGAAATTCTACTCGTTTTTTTGCTTATCCCCTTCTAAATCTTTTTAAGAATGCTTGTACTCGTTCATTTTCTGTATGTTCGAGTACATCCCTAGCTGCCCCCTGTTCTGCAATTACCCCTTGATCTAGAAATAATACTTTATCTGCCACATCAAGAGCGAAGTCCATTTCATGTGTAACTAATACCATTGCCATATCGTCATTTTTTGCGATATCACGGATTACCTCTAATACTTCACCTACTAATTCAGGATCAAGCGCTGATGTAACTTCATCGAACAGCATGATTTTCGGTCTCATGACTAAAGCGCGAGCCATTGCTACACGTTGCTTTTGTCCTCCAGAAAGCTGTGATGGATAGAATTCTAATTTATCGCCCAGTCCTACACGGTCCAGCATTTTTATAGATCTTTCTCGGACCTCTTCCTTATTTTCTTTTTTGACATGTATTGGTGCAGACATACAATTTTCTAAAATCGTCATATGGGGGAATAAATTAAAATGCTGAAAGACCATTCCAATGTCTCCGCGAACATCACGTAGATGTTTTTCATTTGCACGAATACTTAAACCCTTTTTGTCCATCTTCCATAAATTTGTTCCATTGACAATTATGTCCCCTGAGCTCGGTTCCTCTAGAGTCATTAGCATGCGAATAATTGTTGTTTTACCTGAACCACTTGGTCCAATTACCGCAATTTTCTCACCTGGATGGATATCAAGATTGATGCCCTTGAGTACATGTACGTCACCAAAAGATTTCGTGACATCACGATATTTAACAATTGGCTCAGAATTTAATAAAATACTACTCTTTTTATCTTTCACTAATGTCTCAGACAATACGATCGCTCCCCTCAAGATTCATTCCTTGGATTGTTTTCATTTTCGATTTTGATAAAACTGCATTCTTGTCAAAGCGTGTATTCATTTTCACTTCTAATTTCCTAATTAAAATGGATGATGGGTAGCTTAATGCTAAGAAAATTATTCCAACAATTGTTAGTGGTTCTAGATATGCAAAATGTGAAGCTCCATAGGAATTTGCCATAAATAGGATTCCTCCCACACCTATTACCGATGCTAATGGAACTTCTTTGAACATAATAATGAAATAGTTTCCTAGCATTGGGATTGTTGGCGGTATGGCTTGAGGCAATATAATCTTTTTCCATTTATCTGCATTTGAAAAGTTTAGTGCAGTCGAAGCCTCCCATTGTCCTTTGTCAACACCTTCAATCCCTGAACGATAAATTTCACCAATATACGTACTGTAATGTATACCAATACCTAAAACAGCACATGTAAAAGGCTCTAATGTAACACCCACAACTGGTACCACTGGCCAAGCATAGTAAAGAAAGAATAGCTGAACTAATGGTGGGGTCGACCGGATAAACTCCATTACCCATGTACAAATCCAAACGATTGGCTTATTAGGTATCCGTCTTAAGAATATCCATACAAAACCGAAGAGTAATGCAAATCCAAAACATGCGAAGGTCAATCCGACAGTCAAACCTAACCCTTGCAATACAAGTGGAAATGCTTCTACAAATGTTTCCCATCTAAAGTTTGAACTCATTGGCTAGCCACCCCTTTCTTCGATAGTGTTTCTCCTTTTCTAGTTAACCAGATGAATGGAAGTGCAAGAATGAAATACATTAGTAAAACAACAACATACACTAAAGGAGCCTGAGCTAAATTAGTGCTACGCATGATATCTCCGTAGTATAAAATATCTCTCATTCCGATAAGCGATACGAGTGAGGTTGCTTTCATCATTTGAATCGTATAATTTCCAACCTCCGGGAGCATCATCCTGACTGCTTGTGGCAAGATAATCAAACGCATTCTTTGATAACTCGACATATTTAAAGCAATTGATGCTTCTGTCTGTCCTTTGTCTACAGCTAAAATAGAACCACGAACAACTTCAGCTAAATAAGCACCATAGTTAAGTCCAATCGCAATTACACCCGTCCACCAATTTGAACCCAATTGAATGCCAAAGAGCATAGGAATAGCGTAATACAGCCAGAACAATTGAACGATCAAAGAAGTGCCTCGAAAGATTTCAATATAGACACCTGCAATTTTATTTAAAATTGTATTTTTAGATGCTCTTGCAAGACCTGCAATAAACGCTACTATGTAGGCAATAATTGCTGAAGCTAGTAAAACTGAAACAGTTATCTGTAAGCCTCGCAGTAGTTGTGGAAGTATTTCAATAATGGCATTCATATTGATCATCCCTTTCTTATTGAATAATTAGAAAACTATAAATGGTTATGAAAAAAAAGGGACTTCCTCACGAAAGAAGCTTGTCCCTATTAAGAAACCATTTCTTTTACTAGTATTTAATTTCAGCTTAACCTTCTCCACCGCAAAGCTGCTCAGTTGTAACTGATCCAACTTCAACCATGTTACTAATTTCACTAAAGCCATTTTCCTCTAGTATTTTTGCAATTGTTCCGTTTTCTTTTAGCTCTTCTAGCTTCTCATTATAGGCAGTACGTAATTCCTCGTTATTTAAGTTGAAAGCTGCTGCACCATAGCTCGGTACTCCATCAACTGCTGGTTGCTCAAATGTTTCAACAAATTCTAATTTGTCAGTACCTGCCGATTCCAATGCCATCTTCACCGTCATTTCAGTACCTGTTGTTGCATCTGCACGACCTGCTTGAACAGCAGAGAAGGTTGCAGGAATATCAGGAGCTGTAATAATTTGCTCTGGGCTTACCCCTTCTTGTTTTAAAAATTCAATTTCAGTTGTGCCTTCCATTACTACCACTTTTAAATCTGAATTTGCTGCAATATCTTTATAGCTTTGAATATTTTTTGGGTTACCAGCTGCAACGATTAATCCTTCACCGTATTTCATCTCAGGTTCGCTAAATAAAACACGTTCACAACGATCTGCCTTGATGGCCATTCCTGCTGTGATAACATCAAACTGATTCGCTTGTACTCCAGGAATAAGCTGACTAAAGTCCGCTAATTGTGCTTCAACCTCTTCAATTCCAAGCTCTTTAAATACAGCTTTTGCAATATCTACATTGGCTCCTTTTATCTCACCATTTTCTTCATATGCATAAGGTACTTCATTTGCAAAACCGATTTTAACTTTACCTGCGTCTTGTAGCTGTGCAAGTTTTCCGGCACCATCAGTTGATGCTTCACCCTCTCCACCACACGCTGCCAATACAAGCATGGTTAATGCTGCTAAAAACATTAGTGCAATTTTTTTCATCGAAAACCAACCTCCTAGTTTTTTAAATGAACAATCTATTAGATTAGAAATTAGAGTTAAGTTTAAAGCATACTACCTTTTGCTCGGTCATCTCCTGTATAGAAAATGCTACCCCTTCTCTTCCAATCCCTGACTGTTTAACACCACCAAATGGCATTGCGTCAATTCGGAAATCACTGCTATCATTTACAATAACGCCACCGCATTCCAATTCGCGAATGGCTTTAAAGGCATTATCAAGGTTTTGTGTAAAGATACCTGCCTGAAGACCATAGGAGACATTATTTGATTTTTGTATTGCTTCTTCTAAATCATTAACTTTTTCAAGGATTAAAACCGGACCAAAGATTTCCTCCTGAGCGATTTTACTATTTGAATCGACATTAGTTAGGACGGTAGGTGAATAGAAAGCACCTTTTCTCGTACCCCCACAAAGAAGTGATGCCCCATTTCTTAGCGCTTCCTGTACTAGTTTTTCAATTCGAATAGCTTCTCTTTCTGTAATCAAAGGACCCATTTCCGTCTCTTCGCTTAACTTATCTCCTACTGAAAGTTGCTTCGTTGCTTCTGCTACTAATTCTTCAAAAATCTTGTAAACTTCCTTTTCAATATAAACTCTTTGGACACCCAGGCAGTTTTGTCCCGCTGCCCAAAATGCACCTGAAGCAATTGCTTTAACCGCCTCAAGAATGTCTGCATCCTTTAGCACGATACAAGGAGAATTAGATCCAAGCTCCATACTTAGTTTTTTAATGCCTGCCTTAGATGAAATTATTTTTCCTGCTTCATAGCCGCCAGTAAAGGAAATCATACGAACGTCTGGATGTGAAACAAGAACATCTCCAATTTCACTTGAATGACCTGTAATAACTGACAAAATCTTTTTAGGTAGGCCTGCCTGTGTGAATGCTTCTGCAAGCAACAAAGCACTAATTGGCGTTACTGAGGATGGTTTGATGATGATTGAATTACCAGCTGCAATTGCTGGTCCTAATTTATGGGCAACCAAATTCAAAGGGTCATTAAAGGGCGTAATTGCAACGATTAATCCAATCGGGAACCGCTGGTAATAGCCCACTCGATTCTCGTTTCCTGCCGTTTGGTCAAAGGGGATTGTTTCACCATGGATTCGTCTTGCTTCCTCGGCAGAAATTCGGATAGTTTCAATACAGCGCATAACTTCTTTTCTAGCTTCACGAATTGTTTTACTGCCTTCTGTAGCTATGGTTTCTGCAAAAAGTGATTGCTTTTCATCAATCCAATCCGCTGCCCTTTTCAAAATGCCCATTCTTTCAAAGGTTGATAAACGACTTGCAATCTCTGCACCCTGTACCCCTTCTTGAATAGCAAAAAGCACTTCTTCCTTAGTTGCAGCAGGCACTTGAGCAATAATCTCTCCATCCTGTGGATTTTCAACATCTATTAAATTTGTACCGATTACCCACTCACCTGCTAACAACATTCTCTTCTGTAATAATGTCCTTTCCACAAGCTCCCTCCTCCACAGACTTTCTCGTTCGATGAATATTTATCAAATCGATTAATATAGAAAAACCTGTTTCTACCTTTCCTGCTCCAGCCCCTATTAAAGTAATTGGTCCTGCAAGATCGCAAGTGTAAGTAATAGCATTTGTTGCGCCAGTAATATTAGCTAGAGGATGATCTAAAGCTATCATTTCTGGTTTTACAGAGGCGATAATGTTATCTTCCTCTTTTTTCAATTTGGCAATTAGCTTCCAGGTTTTCCCCTCTGCCTTTGCCTGTTCAATTTGGTTTTTAGTTAAGTGAGAGATACCCTGACACTGTACATCAGTAATTTTTAATGGATAGTTTAAAATAACATTCGATAGAATGACAATTTTATATAGAGCATCAAATCCTTCAACATCACTTGTTGGATCTGCCTCTGCGTAGCCAAGAGCTTGCGCTTCCTTCAAAGCCTCTTCATAAGAGAAGCCTTGTTCCATGCGTGTCAGCATATAATTTGTAGTACCATTTAAAATACCTTGTATTTCTGAAATATCATTTCCTGCCAATGAAGTTATTGGCATACGTAGAGCAGGTGTACCACTCATTACAGAGCCCTCATAGCCCCATTGTACCTGCATTTTCTGTGCTAAGGCATGCAATTGGGGATAAGCTAAAGCAACTGGTCCCTTATTGCTCATGATGACATTTCTTCTATGTTCAAAGGCACATTTACAATGATCGATTGCTGGTTGGCCCGTTTTTACATCAGTAAAAGTAACCTCAACAATTGTGTTTGCGTTAGAATTTCGAATTGTTTCAAAACTATTTAACCCGCGAACTAACCCCTTTTGATCTGGATATGCATCTAGCTTTCCTGTTTCTTTTACGACTTTTAATAAATTTTCTATTGAAAGTCCCTCAGGATGATAGAGTGAGCCCTTCATCACGTCACTAACCGCTACTATGACTGCATCAAGTCCAAATTGCTCTTTTAGTTGTCGCTTCTTGTTTTGAATAATTTCGGCGAATCCTTGGCCGACCACTCCAAATCCAAGTATTGCAATATGATGCTTCATAAATCTTCCTCCTTCCATTCACATCGCTTCATTTTCACTATTCAGATAATTCTGCGGAAGCTGTGCTCTTCCAAGCAAATAATTTAATAATGTTTGAGTTAATATTGCAGTCCCTATCGGTAAGCATCTTTCATCAATATCAAAAATAGGTGTATGGAGATCCCGCTTCATACCATCTGGAATCGAACAACCCAAGAAAATCATTGAGCCAGGAACAACTTTTGTCATATAAGAGAAATCCTCCCCCCCTAAACCAAAGGGGATATCAATAATGTTCATTGTTGGGTAAAGCTCTGATACTACTTCTTTTAATGTGGTATTTACTAGTGGGCTGTTATATAAAGCGGGCTCCCCATGTAAAACCTCTAATTCATAAGACCCACCGAATGCTTCTACAATTGAAAATGCTTTTTCTAAACGTTGCTCCAATTCTATACGAACCTCAGGTGTATAGCTTCGAAGTGTCCCCTGTAAATAGACTTCAGTTGGAATGATATTACTCGCGGAGCCTGCTTTTATTTCACCAATACTTACAACTGCTGCATCTAATGGAGATATATTTCTTGCAACAATCCCGTGTAGCGCCTGTAGTACCGGTCCGAGCATCCAAATAGGATCTGTTCCAAGATGAGGATATGCACCATGTCCACCAGTTCCAAAGATTTTAGCTTGGAATACATCTACGTTGGCCATGCTATATCCGTCATGTATTCGTGTCGTTCCAACTTCATGCTCTGGATCCATATGTAGTGCGATAATGCAATCTATATCTTTGAGAACTCCAGCCTCAATCAAATAAGGAGAACCTGTTTTTCCTGATTCATCAGTATTTTCTTCAGCTGGTTGAAAAATAAATTTCACAGTTCCTTGAATGTCACTATTTCTCCAAATTTCACCCATAATAGTTGCCACTGACAATGCAATAGCAGTATGGGCGTCATGTCCACATGCATGCATGACGCCACTATTCGCTGAAGGAAATGAATGCTCAGTAGTTTCTAAGATTGGAAGAGCATCCATATCAGCTCTTATCGCTACAGTTGGACCATTCCCTCTTGTTAAAGTTCCAACTACAGATGTTTCCACCCCAATACCCTTTTCTACTTGCATCCCCTCAATATTTGATAGCTGTTGGTATACAAATTTCGATGTTTCATATTCTTCAAAGCTTAATTCAGGATGCTGATGAAGATATCTTCGTAGTCTAATAATTTCATCAGATAATTTATGAACATATAAAAGGGTATTCATTTCCATTTGTTTCACCTTCTACCTTTAAACTGTTACAGTGTTTTCTTTTAATAATGCAAATGCTTGCTCTAAATCTTGGATTAAGTCTTCCGTATCCTCAATTCCTGCTGAAATTCTTACTAAGCCCTCTGGAATGCCCATTGCTGCTCTTTCTTCAGGTGTACATTCAACGTGGCTTGTAGTTCTAGCTGGACCATAAGTAGTTTCGACAGCACCTAAATTCGCTGCTCTATTTGCGTATTTTAATGCCGGTAATAGAATTTTTACTGCATCCATACCGCCCTTTAATGAGAAGCTTAGCATTCCGCCAAACCCTTTCATTTGTTTTTTAGCAATGTCATGGTTTGTATGTGTTGCGAGCCCAGGATAGAAAACGTCTTCCACAAGCTCCTGCTGCTGTAGATACTGAGCAATGGCTAAGGCGTTCTTTTCTTGCTGAACAACTCTTAATTTTAATGTTTTCATTCCACGTAATAATAAGTACGCTGCCCACGGATCTAATGTAGCCCCGTTAATTTCACGATAATGATAGATTGGCTCGATTAATTCCTTCGCACCGCAAACCACACCACCAAGAGCATCTGCATGCCCACCTAAAAATTTCGTTGCACTGTGTAAAACAAGATCTGCCCCAAGCTCAAGTGGATTTTGATTAATAGGTGTTGCGAAAGTATTATCCACAACAACTATGGCACCTGCTTCTTTCCCCTTCTTAGCCATTCTTTCGATATCTGTTATTTTTACTGTTGGATTTGTTGGCGTTTCTAAATACAGAATAGTACATCCTTTTTCAAGTTCTTCTTCAATCGCTTCATGATCACCTGTATCACATAAAGCTACTTCTATATTCATTTTCGGTAAAAATTCAGTGAAAATTTTATTCGTCCCACCATAAGTATCCTTAATTGAAACGATTCGATCACCAGGCTTTAAGAATGTATATAGTGTATTACTAATTGCAGCCATTCCAGTTGAAAAGCTTGTTGCGGCCTCTGCACCTTCTAGAATTTTCACCTTATCCTCGAAGGCTTGAACAGTTGGATTTGTATTACGTCCATAGATATGTCCTTGTTTTTTTCCAACAGCAACATCGTACCATTCGTCCATATCATCATAGTTGTAGGCTACACTTACAATAACAGGTACTTGAGTTGCCCCGTGTACAAGCACTTCTTTTTCTCCTGACCAAACAGCTTTTGTTCCTACATTAATTTTTTCTGTCATTTAAATCCCTCCAATTTATAATTGAAACTCTTTGATTTTAGTGTGTAATTGCTCATAGGCAAATCGTGCAATCACAGTATCTTGAACTCCTGTCCCTGTTAAATCACACACCGTAATTTGTCCGTCATTTTCTCGACCTTTTTTAAATCCAGCCGTGATTTCACCAAGTTCTATAATTGTTGAATCATCCTGAATGATATTTTGCTTCTTAGCGTGATGCAGTTCCCCTAGACGGAACACTTGGGATTTCACATCACACACAATCATATCTACCTGACTGAAGATTTTCTCATCTAGCTCTTGTTTATGCTCTGCATCAGACCCAATTGCTGTAATATGAAGACCTGGATGCAACCACTCTGCTTGAATTAAGGGAGTAGTTGAAGGCGTTGTTGTGACTACAATTTCACTTTCCTTTACTACTTGCTCCGGGCTTTTAGCTATAATTACTTTTTTGCCTAATTTTGCTTCCATTTCGACTGCGTATTTTTTTGCAGCCTCTTCATTACGACCAAAGATATGAATTGTATCAAATTCACGAACTTTAGAAAGTGCTTCAATTTGGTATCTTGCCTGTGTTCCAGTGCCGATTACACCAACATGCTGTATGTTATCTTTTGCTAAATATTTTGCAGAAACAGCACCAGCAGCAGCCGTTCGAACATCTGTCAAATAGCCATTATCAAGTAATATAGATTCTGTTTTGCCTGTTGTAGTGTTAAAGAGAATCATCATGCCACTTAAACTTGGCAGTCCAAGACTTGAATTATTAAAAAAACCTGATGAAATTTTAATAGCAAAAGTGTCTAAACCTTTGATATAAGCAGTTTTCACATCAATTTCCCCATTATTTTCAGGGATATCAATTCTCATAATCGGCGGCAGTGTCACTTTTCCATTAGCTAGAGCCATGAAGCCCTCTTCTACAATTTCAATAGCCTTCTCATTTACTGCCACATACTTTCTAATCTCTTCTTCCTTAAAAAGGTTCATAGTTTTCACACCTTAAAATACTTTTGTTGTATTTTTTACAAATAGCTGTCTTGGGAAGTTTGCAAAAACTTCAATTCCACTTTCGGTTACACGGAAGGATTCACTTAACTCCACCCCATATTCATCCAGCCAAATGCCAGGGATACAGTGGAAAGTCATATTAGGCTGTAAAATTGTATTGTCCCCAGGACGTAAGCTTGCAGTATGCTCGCCCCAATCTGGTGGATAATTTAACCCCATTGAATAACCAATACGAGATTCCTTTTCAAAACCACTCTTTGCGATTGTTTTGCGCCAAACTTCTTCTACTTCCTCACATGTAACACCTGGTTTAATAGAATCTAGTGTAATATTTAGCCCTTCTGTTACAACATCAGCCAAATATTTAATTTTCGGATCAGGTTCACCGATGAAAACTGTTCTAGATAGTGGAGAATGGTAGCGATTATAACAGCCTGCAAGCTCCAAAATAACCGGAATACCAGATTTATATTTTTCATCAGTCCATGTTAAATGAGGTGTAGATGTTCTTTCACCTGATGGCAATAGTGGCATGATTGCTGGATAATCACCGCCAAATTCAACAGTTCCACTTATTTGTGCATGCATAATTTTAGCAACAACATCACATTCACGGACACCTTCATCAATAGCATCAATTCCAACCTGCATAGCATTTTCTACAATTCTTGCAGCTTTTCTCATATATTCAATTTCTGTATCTGATTTAATAATTCTTACATAGTTTACGAGTGATGTGGCATCTGTGAAGGTAGCTTGTGGAAGACCAAGCTGTAATTGAGTGAAGCATTTAGCAGTAAAGTAATACGTATCCATTTCAAGACCTATAGTGCAATTTGTTTTACCAATCTCCTTTAGGATGTTGCAAACAAAATCCATTGGGTGTCTTTCTGTAGATTGAACATAATAATCTGGGTATGGAATAATATTATTTTCGTTTAGATAAGTCGTAACCTTAGCACCGTTCGCATCTTGATTTCGACCAATCCAGAAAGGTTCTTCTTCATCTAACAGTACAATTAGACATTGATGCACGTAAAACGACCATCCATCATACCCAGTCAGATAATTTAAATTAGCAGGATCCGTTACTAATAGGACATCCATTCCTTTAGAAGCCATTTTTTCTTTTGTTTTTTGTAGTCTTTCTTTGTATTCTGAAATCTCAAATACTGCCATATGAATCCTCC
Source organism: Ureibacillus chungkukjangi (assembly GCF_003217295.1). Lineage (GTDB taxonomy): Bacteria > Bacillota > Bacilli > Bacillales_A > Planococcaceae > Ureibacillus > Ureibacillus chungkukjangi. Next base: position 28,729 of record NZ_QJTJ01000027.1, on the reverse strand, counting down.
TTCGTTGTCATAAATCACTAACGATGTAATGATTTGTTACATTGAATTATAAATTCATAGCCTTCTCCAAAACAATCAGACAATTTGTATGAAATTATTAGACACTTTTTTAATTATTCTGAAATATTTAAAATATTATCTAAATTTTCATTTTATTTTATGTTAAAATACTTTACATAGATATTGTCGAGAGGAGATGTTTTAATATGCATGAAACTTCTAATGGGCTTTTAATAGAAAACAAGAGTATTACCTTACAAGATGTTTGGAAGGCAAAATCTAATATTTCATCATTAATCAAGAAGAGTCCCTTAGTGTACTCCCCTACCATTTCAAAATTAAAAGATGCTGAGATTTTTTTAAAATTCGAGCAGCTTCATGAAAGTGGCGCTTTTAAAATGCGTGGAGCAGTAAATGCAATTCATTGCCTATCTGAAGCTCAAAAATCCAAGGGTGTCATTACTTTTTCAACAGGAAACCATGGCTATTCTGTTGCATTAGCTGCTAAAAAATTAGGTATTCGAGCGGTTATTTGTGTCTCTACGCATGTTCCAAAAGCAAAAATCGAAAAAATACAAAGCCTAGGTGCTGAGTTAGAGATTTATGGAGAAAGTCAGGATAGCGCAGAACAAAGGTGCTATCAATTAATGAAAGAGCAAGGACTAACCTTGATTCCACCCTTTGATCACCCCCATGTTATAGCAGGACAAGGAACGATATCTTTAGAAATTTTAGAGGATCTCCCCACTGTCAACGGTGTCATTGGAGGCCTATCAGGAGGAGGTTTACTTTCAGGTATTGGTCTTGTTATGAAGTCAACCAACCCGGATATTCAGGTAATTGGCGTTTCGATGGAAAATGGTGCTGCAATGTATGAGAGCTTAAAGGCCGATAAACCGGTTGAAGTCAGTGAATTTCCTACATTAGCAGATAGTTTGCTCGGAGGCATTGGAGTAAACAATAACTATACTTTTAATATGATAAAAAGCTTTATTGATAAGTCTTATTTAGTTCCTGAAGAATCGATAAAAAAAGGAATGGCTTATTTATATAAAGAACATCAAATTATTGTTGAAGGTGCAGCAGCAATTGGAATTGGTGCAGTTCTGGACAATATCTTACATGTGCAGCCGCATACAAAATTGGTTATCATCATTACTGGCTGCAACGTTGACCTAGACGTTCATGCAAACGCGATCCAACAGTATATATAAAAGACATCAATTATATTAATGGGGGGATTCGAAATTGCAATATACTTTACAAGATGTACTAACAATTCCTTTACTTTCTAGTGCTAAGCTATTATCAGGAGAGGAAAGAATCGCTACACAAGTAGTAGATTCTGTTTCGGTAATGGAGCTGCCTGTAGAAGATTTTGTCAGAAATAATGAATTAGTTCTAACTACTGCAATTGGATGTGGGAATAACACCGAGGTTTTTGTTTCTTATGTGAAGGAAGTTTTTCTTTCTGGAGCAAGTGCACTTGCAGTTGCAATCGGAAGACATGTCCACTATATCCCCCAGGAAGTAATAGATTTTTGTAATATAAATAACTTTCCTATAATTGAGCTGCCCTGGGAGATTCGATTCTCAGATATTATTAAAATCATATTAGAGCAGTTAAATAATTGGGAACAAACCTCAACTATAAAAGCTGACGACATTCAAAGAGAGCTATTAAAGCTTTACTTAGACAATGAATCTATTGATACAGTTTTACGCTATCTCTCCAAGGACTTTCAAATGGATGTAACATTAACTTATAATGATGTTTTTGAAATATGTGAGCGGCATGATCAGAAGGAATCCTTTATTTTAAAGAAAGAGGAGCCATCCATTGTACATCTTAATAGCGGTATGTTCATGCAAATAATCCCTATTCATCTTTTAAATCAACAATATTGTTTTATCCTGTTTAAATCCAAAAAGCTTAATGCCTCTCCCCTCTCTTGGTTAGTACTAAATCAAATTGTGACAATTCTAACTCTATGGATTCAAAAAGAAAGAACTTTTTATCAAAATAAAGAGAAGGAGATTAATGACTATATCAAACTGTTACTAAATGGAAACTGGAGCGAAAAAGAGGAATTTATTAAACAAGGTCATAAAATCGGCATAGACGTTGAGGTTCCTTATGTTTGTGTGGTCGGTATTCCTGAAAAAGTTGAAGAATTCTACCATCTATATAAGAAGGATAAAAGTAAAGAGTCAGAGAAGGACTTTATACGGGCATTTTCAGAATTAGTTGAGACATCAGCCAAAAAAATAAACAAAAAGGTTATATATACTTTTCAAAAGGACTTACTCATCGTCTTTCTGGAATGTAAGGTGCAAGATGCCAGCCAAGATGTTAATTGCCTATTAAACTTACTAGATGAACATGTTAAAGAAAACAGAATACCCTCCATTTCATGGGGAATTGGCGAAAATCATGCCGGGTCACTGACATTTCATTTGAGCTATAAAAATGCGAGGACTGCATTAGAAATTGGAAGAAGTCAAAAAGGAGCCGGCTCGAGAAGCACCTTTGCGAGCACAGGGATTTATCAGCTGTTAATTTCGCTAACGAATAATACATTTTCTACAGAATTGATGCACGATACTATAGGTGTCATTGCAGCTTATGATAAAAATAACGGTCTTGATTTATTACATACACTATCCTCGTATATAATTCATCAAGGGAATGTGAGTCAGACCGCACGAGCCTTAAATTTGCATCGACAATCCTTATTGTATCGATTACGAAAAATCGAATCTCTTACTAATCGTTCTTTAAATGATCCTGATGATATCTTCTTATTGCAATTTTGCCTTAAGCTATGGACTGTTCGCTTTGAAAAGAAAGAAACCTCCAATATTATTTAAAACAGATAGAGAAGCGAGTAGATTTCAAACTTCGTACTCGTTTCTCTTTTTTTGGGGGTAAAAGAAAGTTCTTATTTGTGGTTAAAAAAGAGTGTAGACGATTATTACCTGTCTACACTCCCCTAAGGTTTTATAAATGCTCAACCAACAACTTATACTCTACATACCATTTTTCCCATTCATCGTTTGGAAGTAGATTTGTTTCACCTGTTACAATATCACTGAATCCTAACAAGCAAACATGCCAGCCTGCTAAATCTTTCGGCGTGTGGTCTGTAATAGTTGTGAGAATTTGTTTCATGATTAATTGTGAACCTGTGTCAGCAGGAGTGATTTCAAATCTAACAGTATCTTCTCCCCATTCAAACTGGAGGACTTTCCCCTCAACATAGTCTGTTATCAGTATTTTCTCCAGATTACCTGACCCATCATTATAATGAAAATTAATATTTCCACCTTTTCTTAGGTCTGTTATTTCAAGATGTTCCATCCAAAACTTAAACTTTTCATTGCTTATTAATGACGTCCAAACTTTTTCACTTGGTTCATCATATACTCGTTCATATTCTGCTGTATAACTTGTACCACTCTTATAAATTTTAGCTAGCATGTAAGATACCCTCCAATGAATAGTTGTCTCTACCATCATATTAAATAACAGCATATAAACCCAATGTAATGTAGCATCTTATTGAGTTAAAATTTGTTATAAGCCGGTAATGTGTAATCAGGCCAAGTTGTTCTCAGCCCAATTGTATACCCTCTGTAAAAAAGTGAGACTAACAGATGTCAGTCCCACTTTGCTATTCTTTACTTGTGTTAAATAACTTGATGTTACTTAACGGATAGATTCGGAATTTCGATTCACCTAATACAGATTCAATTGGTATTAAGCCAAAATGTCTACTATCAGAGCTTCTTAACCGATTATCCCCTAAAACAAATAAATAGCCTTTAGGTACCGTTTTATATCCGGTAATTTCTTCTAATGTAAAGTTTTCAGTTACCCGTTTTTGAAATGGATTACTATCATCTCGATTCACATAGGCTTCTTCATATTCTGTATTATTTATGATTAGGATATCGTCCTTCATTTCAACGGTATCACCGGGCAACCCTATAACTCTTTTGATATAATACTCTTTTTCGTAAGGTGCTTCAAATACAATCTGATCAAAACGATTGATTTCACTTATTTTACTAACAATTATTACATCCTGATTCTCATATGTAGGCACCATGGAAGCACCTTTAACAATAAGTGGGGAAAAAATGAATTCACGACATACAAATGAAATGACAATTCCAAAAAAAATAGCAACTAACCAAGACATAAATTCGCTTTTTGGTTTAGTTTGTTCTGTCATAATTATCCCCCTTTTGATATCTTACTATTTCCCTATAGTCTTCATCATTTTCAATAAATTATATGTTCAGCATCTTTTAACATGAATAATAATGTATAATCCTTGTTTTTAATGTCTATTTTTGTTCTACAATTTCCTTTAAAGCAAGCCATGTTCGATTTTGCTCAATTTGAACCGAAATAGGACGGTCATAAAAGTCCGATAAAGTTTTCTCAGTTAAAATTTCGTTAGATCTGCCTTGTTTAAATACTTCCCCATTTTTTAATAATAAAGTGTGAGTAAAGCATGGAAGTATTTCTTCAACATGATGTGTTACATAAATAAGTGTAGGACATTCATTGGTTTTTGATACAGTTTCAATGATTTTCAGTAATTCTTCTCGAGCTATAATATCTAATCCGTTACAGGGCTCGTCTAATATTAGTAATTTAGGGCTAGCCATTAACGCTCTTGCGATTAATATTCTCTGGCGTTCCCCCTGTGACAAAGTTCTGTACTCCCGATCTTGCAAATGCTCACATTTCAGTAAACTCATATAAGCTTTCGCTTGCTCTACATCTGCCTGGTCCACAGCCTCCCATAGACCAATCGAGGCAAATTTCCCACTTAAAACAATACTTAAAACACTTTCAATTTCCTGTATTTGCTGTTGTATAGAAGAACTAATTAGTCCCATTTGTTTTCGCAAATCCGGTATATACGTTTTTCCAAACAATTCCCCTAGTACTTCTACCTGACCAACAGTAGGGTGTAGATAACCATTTATTATATTTAATAAAGTCGTTTTGCCGGAACCATTTAAACCTAAAATTGACCAGTGTTGCCCTTTTTCCACCTTCCACTCAACATTTTTTAAAATATCCTTTTTGTTCTTAGTGACTGTTACATTACTTATTTGAATCCTCACAACAGAATCCCCCTAATCCCATCCATACAAAGTGAAAATCTTCTATACTATATAAATATGATTTTTTCAGCTGTAATTTTCAAACTATTTACTTTATTTTAAACCTTAGTATGGAAACTGTATAGAAAATTGCTTGAATAATCGAGCTGATTTCAGAAAAAAGCCCACTCATAAAAAATGAGTGGGCTAATAATAAATTATTTACGGATTGTTTTAAGAGCTGTACTCCATGAAATTAGCTGATCTAACATATCATTTACAGATTGATTTTGTACATCCTTTGGTTTGAATACTGTACCATTTTCAAAATCAGTAAATAATGATAGTGCTGGATGTACACGAACGTCTGCAACAAGTAATTCCCCTAATATGCCACGTAGATGCTCGGCAGCACGGGCTCCACCAACAGAGCCATAACTAACAATACCAGCAGCTTTGTTATGCCATTCATCACGCAAGAAGTCTAAAGCATTTTTCAGAGCGCCTGAGAGTGAATGATTATATTCCTGAACGATGAAAACAAATCCATCACAGCTAGAAACACTTGCTGACCAATCACCGACACCCGAAGCATCTCCACCTGGTTCTCCTAATAACGGTAATTTGTAATTTGCAATATCAAGGATTTCATATGTGGCATCTCCACGACTATCCGCAATCCCTTTTACCCATTCTCCAACTTGTGGACTAACTCGACCTTCACGAGTACTTCCTAAAACTATACCAATTTTCAACATTAACTTTCCCTCCAACTTGTTAAGTAATTTCATTCATATCTACCAAATAATTATGATGAAAAAGTCACCATTTTATCCTCTAAAGTAAGTTGAAGAATTTTTCTTGGCAGAAATACTAAACATTATTACTTTTTCCAAGTATTTTATTTTTAAACTTGCATCATTTAAATAATGCCTGTTCACTGGCTTTAAATAGGTTAAAATATTCATGATAGATTATAGATTATTGGAGGTGTTTTTTATGGCAGGAGAAACGATTATTTATTATCAATTACTATTACATAAAGAATGGCAAGTCTATATTGCAGCAACTGAAAAAGGACTATGTTATCTAGGGACAGAGCACTCCTCAATAGACGATTTGGCTAAAAGCAGCATAAAACAATTTCCAGACTGTCGTTTAATCGAGGCAGAAGATAAATTAACTACTTATACAGACCAATTAAAAGAGTATTTTGATGGAGCAAGAAAGCAATTCACCTTCCCTTTTGACGTTCATGGTACCAATTTTCAGATGAATGTTTGGAAGGCACTGAGTGCAATTCCGTATGGTAAATCTTTTTGCTACTCTGACATTGCAAATCAGATAGGAAACCCTAAAGCTGTGAGAGCAGTGGGAACAGCAATCGGCTCTAATCCTGTTGCCATCGTCATCCCTTGCCATCGTGTATTAGGTAAAAGTGGAACACTGACTGGCTTTAGCGGCGGCTTGGATGTAAAAGAAAAGCTATTAGCACTAGAGAAAATTGCTTACAAGGCTTGAAGTAATTTAGGGACGATTTTACACTTGCATTTAAAATGGTGATTTCCCATTCAGTTGGTTAAAGGAATTTGGGTTTGGGGATAAGCGGAAAATTTCCTTTTAAATTTAAAAAAACCCATATTTCACTTAAAATAAAGGAATTTTTTCCGTCTATATTGCCCAAATTCATTCATTTGGGCATTTTTTAAGCAGTAAACCGGAATTTTCCTCCTTTTAATTACCTTTATGAAAATTAGAGTTAAATTTTAAAAATTAAAAAAGCATGGCACATTCCATTATGAATTGCCATACTTTTTTTAAAATCATTCAATTAATTGTCGAATCCAAATAACATAATCGCCAACTGAGACAGGCTTAACTTTCTCTCAATATAGAGCTGTTTTCCGAACTTTAAATCCAATCTAATTAATCAATAACATACCCATTTTCATCTGTCTTTTGAAGAGAGATGTCTGATTTTGGTTTTCGTACAAAGCACATTATAGCAGCAATGATCAACAAAATACCTTGTAGTGAAATAATCCCCGATAAAACCGCTGAAATACTAAATAAGATTCCCGCTAATTTTGCATTTTTGTCGACTCTGAATGTACCAATAATTCCAAGTACTAATGCAATGAGACCTAAAACTACAAACACCCAGCCTACTCCGCTTATAAAGCCAATAAAATCATCCATATATAATAGCAGATCATCCATCTCAGCTTGCGTTAATCCACTTGCAGACATTTGACTTTCAAATTCACTCTGTAAAACAGGGTCGCTCATGGTCATATCCATAAACATCCTGCTGCCAAATAGCATTACAATCAATAAACCTACCGCTAACACATTAAGTACATGTGCAATAATACTTAAAACCTTTTCACCCGTTCTTTTCACTGTTTTTCCTCCTTTAAATACCTTTTCACATTTTCAACAACAGCATCCACTGTACTTACGATGACACCATTTCTTTTAATTATGCCGATTACAAATAAATTTCGATATATGAATTGATTTTCTGTGCCATCTTCAACAAGGGCATTAATTTTTTGTTGATTTTCTCGTCCTAATTGGCGTACATCCGAAAATAACGCAATGATTGGTCGGTTGTAGGTAGAAAATGCGCCGATTTCCGCTGCTACACCAGAGTCAACCTCAATGCCATCTAAAACAGCAATTAATACATCACTATTTTGTAATTTTTCCATATCTGCCTCTGCAATTGCTATACTATTGGCAAATGCTTGTTTGTCGTTAATTGCATCATTTTCTTGTGGAACATAGAGATCAATTTCAGGTAATTCTTTACGAATTTCCTTGGCAAGCATTTCATTTACCAATCTGTCCCCTATTGAAAATAATCCATTTGCTAAATATGCCTTCATGTCAGTACCGCCTTTAATGTATGTATTTTACTATATCAATTATTACTTAAGCGCCCAACCTATTAAAAATCCAAGAATACCACCAATTAAATTCACGCTTATAAATAAAAATACTGTTCTCCATTTTTTTGCTTCAATCAATTTTACGATATCAAATGCAAAGGTTGAAAAGGTTGTAAAAGCCCCTAAAATCCCAACTGTTAAAAACGCAAGGATGGTACTTGATTCAATTACGCCATGACTTGCAATCCCAAGAAAAATTGACCCTAACACATTCACAGAAGCGGTAGCCCAATAGGAAGAAATTTTAATTTTAACAATCCATAGTTGAACCAAATACCGTAGTGCAGCCCCTACACCTCCTCCGAACGACACCATTATCCATTCCATGCTTGCTTACCTCGATTCAAAATGTACCCTAATAAAGCCGCTATAAAACATAGCAAAGTCATGACTAAACCATACACAATTCCGGAAAGCAGGTTCTCTTGCAGCAGGCTGAACCAGTTACCCGTAAAGGTAGAGAATGTAGTAAAAGCACCAAGCATTCCTGTCGTTAAAAATAAATTTGACGGCTTCTCATTTTTTAAAAAGTATCCATTTAAGCTACCAAGGATAAGGCTACCTAAAATATTTACAATCCAAAGCATGATGGAGGTATTTGTATATAATTGAACTAAATAGCGCAGTGCACTACCTAACATACCACCTAAAAATACTTGAATCAGATTTTGCAAAAAGCTCTCCCCAATCAGGAACGAATCACTAATTATATTTTAATAATATATTTTTTACTGAATATGCTTTTACAAAAGCTTTAAAAAACAACCCGTATCTAGTCTCGTTCAATTACCATTTTTATCTATATTATAATATAGATATTCCATTCTTCCCACCACGAATTAAATTGTAATTGCTCGTAATTCACTTTATTTTTGATTGCCTATATATTCCAATTCCGATTGTACCAAATAAGATAATCAAGATAATTGGGACTAATCCAATCGAGAACCTTTCTATTCCCCCTATTGCAACACGACCAATCTGAACAATTAAATAAGCAAACAAAATCAAACAAAAATTTTTTACGATATTTAGTAATTTGCGACTATGCAAATAAAATTGTTCTACATTTTCTTCATTGATTCGATCTGGATAATTATGCATATGAGGAGCTTTCTCTAAAAGGCTCATAATCACAAATAGGAACACTGCTATGATTGGGAGGAATATAAACTCGTATTTGGAACCCCAACGATCTATCTCCCCTTCAATATTGAAATGGGCAGGTATACTTTCCGGAATATTGCCCCAGTTTACTCCTACAAAGAGTATGGCTCCTAGAAAAAGGGTAATCCCTATAATATCCATTATTCTTTCACTCTTCGTTTTAGGTAAATAAAGAACTGGTCTATATGGCAAATACTTTTTCATTTATTACACCTCACGTCACATTAAGCTTTAGATATATCTACGATTAAATAGCCTGAAAAGTTTCAAATCTATCAGCGACTGTACGCTAGAAGTCATCTGAATTATAATTCAGATAAAAATTTGATGAAAAAAAGTTAAATTAAGGATAAATGCAGGTTAATTATTTTATTTTAAGAATATAATTTAATAAGATATATATTTAGAAATAACAGAATGGAGTTTGCTACATTGGATATGTCTGAAATCTTTGAAGTGTTACGGAGGCTTGATTCTGAACTTTACTTCTACATAGACAGGTTTGGAATCTATATATATTTACTGCTCTTTCTAATTGTCTTTGGTAAAACAGGTTTTGTTATCTTATCTTTTTTACCTGGAGATTCTCTTTTGTTTGCAAGTGGTGCAATTGCTGCAGTAGGTGAATTAAATATCTTTGTTTTATTTTTCCTACTCTTTGTTGCAACTTCTTTAGCTGATAGTAATAATTTTCTTATCGGACATGCTTTTAAAAGAATACCTGCTGAAAAAAATCGTCTCACTAAAATTATACCTATGTCAAGTATTGATAAAGCTAGTGACTTCTTAAATGAATATGAAAAAGTTGCTATTACCTTCTCTCGCTTTATTCCTTTAATGCGTACAATGATTCCTTTCATTGCCGGCTTTACTGGCCATTCTTATATTAACTTTGTCCGTTATAATGTACTTGGTGCGTTGATTTGGACCTTTGTATGGTTAGGTACAGGATTTGCCCTAGGAAATATACCATGGGTTGAAGAAAACCTGCTATTTACCTTAGTTTTAATAACAGTAATCATGTTCATTCCTAGTATTTATGGATTTACAACTCATTTTTATAAGAAAAATTCAACGATAACTAATAATAGTGAATCCCAATCAGAAAACCACAACTAATTATTCAAATAAAGAAGCTAGTAGGTGCAATAACTTTTTCACCATACTAGCTTACTTTTAAGAATTCACCTGATTATTTTCATCCTCAAGTAGTTTATGTAGATATTCAATAATTTCGCGAATTCCATCTAGTGAGTTTACTAGAATTTTCGGATCTACACATGCTATCATACGATCTTCTAGGTTTGCCACTGCTGTAAAATAACGAGTTTTTGAATAATTTACAAGCCCGACTTGTTTAATCTCGTTTTCTGTAAGATTTAAAATTTCCTTTGCCTCATCAACAACTAGCCCATAATTCACAATATCGGTGTTTAGTACAACCATTCTGCTTAAATCACCTTGGCTAGTCTGATTATAAAGAATACGGTTAAAGTCAATTACAGGGATTAGTTCCCCACGTACTCTTGCAAATCCGAGTAAATATTTCGGCAAATGCGGAATCGGTGTAATATGGCTCAATTTTTCAATAGAAACAACCTGGCCTACCGGAACTGCATATTCCTCTTTACCACAATTAAAAATAACAACTTTTTCAAATGACATTATTTCACCTCAACTAAAATGCTATTTTGAAGAACATTTTACTACTTCTACTAATAAATCGGCTAATTTCTCTAATTCTTCAATAGGCATACGTTCATTTGTTGTATGAATTTCTTCGTATCCAACCGATAAATTCACAGTAGGAATACCAAAGCCTGCAATAACATTCGCATCGCTTCCTCCGCCTGAAATACCAAGCTGAGGCTTTCTTCCAATAGTTTCTACTGCCTGCATTGCTATTTGAACAACACGATCAGATTCAGTAACTGAGAAGCCTGGGTACATTAATTTTACATCAACCTCTGCACGGCCACCTAAACCTTCAGCTACAGTTTCAAAGGTTTCTTTCATATGATTCACTTGAGCATCTAATTTATCTTTATTAATTGAACGAGCTTCAGCTAATATATAGACCTCATCACATACTATATTTGTCGCCTTGCCACCCTCAAAACGACCAATATTAGCTGTCGTTTCTTCATCAATTCTTCCAAGATTCATTTTCGCTACCGCTTTTGCAGCTAAAGTAATCGCTGAAATTCCTTTTTCTGGAGCTACACCAGCATGAGCTGTTTTACCGAAAATTTTCGTTTCTAATTTCACTTGGAACGGAGCAGCCGTTACAATTCCCCCAACTTTTCCGTCACTATCTACAGCAAAGCCTAATTTTGCCTGGATTAGAGAAGGATCTAACTCTTTCGCTCCTACCAAGCCACTTTCCTCACCAGCAGTAATGATAAATTGGATTGTACCATGCTCTATTTCTTGCTCTTTTAATCGGCGAGCCATTTCGAATAATGCAGCCATTCCGGCCTTATCATCCGCTCCTAATATCGTAGTTCCATCAGAATAGATATAGCCATCCTCGCGAATCTCAGGCTTAATGCCGATACCTGGAACAACTGTATCCATATGAACAGTGAAATAAATAGGCTCTACATCAAGTGATCCCTTTAAAGTGGCAATAATATTACCTGCACCATGACCATTACGAGTATGGGCATCATCTTGAAAAACATCGAATCCCATTTCTTCCAGCTTTTTTACTAGGATTGGTGCAATGATTTCTTCATGCTTTGTTTCTGAATCAATTTGCACTAGCTCTAAAAATTCATTTACTAAACGGCTGTTCATGTTATAAAACTCCCTTATACTTCATTATTCTTCTATTTTACGCCTCAAAAAGTTTGAAGACAACCAAACATTACTTGTTTAGCATTAATATACTATTTTTCTGCTTTATAAGTTCAATTTGTTTTTGCTCGACTAGTTGTAATTTTTGTTCAATTTTAAGTATTGTATTTCGAACATCAGAAAGGACTCTTGATATATGTTCCTTTGATGAAGTAATCTTCGTATGAGTCGACCAAGCTGAAAATATATCATCAAAAAAATAATCAGCAAATTTCACAAATCCATCTGTATTGATAGTTAAATGTCTGGTCGACATTTCTTGAATATCGAGCAACTCATTTTTAAAGCGTTGGAGCGCTATTTGTGCCTGATGCATTTTATTTTTCGATTCATCTATTTTTTCATGCTTTAAATGGGTAGCGAGTAGTCCCCCACCCAAAAACGTATCCCAGGTTGAGTAATTACTTGCACTATCCAACACCTTTAATGTACTAGACAATATCCGAATTGCATCTTTTCCTGTCGCTCTTGCTTCTTCTATTTCTATTTTTAATTTGCTGCAATTGAGCTCTTCTTCTTCTAATTGCTGTAATTTTAATGCTTTATCCGGCTCAAATTCTTTAAGCCATATTTGTTTTTTTGCTATGAGCAGCTCTAATTTATTATTTAGTTTTTGTTGATCGCTTTTTTGAAGCTCAGAAGTTGTTAATACTAAATCATTTGTTAAATCTTCTTTCATTTTTTCTGCTTCATTCATTTTCAATTCAAGTATTGCAGCCTTGTCAATTTTTTGTGCACGTAATTCTTCTTGTTTACCTGTCCAGCTTTGAATTAAATTAATGAATGAAAAACTATCCAAATGCTGAAGCTTCTTTCTTATTTCTTTAAGCTCTAAATTATAATTATCAATTTCTCTTTTGATATGTGTAAGCTGTTCTGTTAAGTTTTCCTTTTGTTTATTTAGTTTCTCAATTCTTTTTAACTGTATGAAAACTTCTTCTTGTTCTTTATGAAGCTGATTCCATGTCACCTGAACATCCCCCCTTAAAATAAATACGGTTTAATTTGGTAAATAGTTTCGATCGTATTAAAAAATGGCCACCTCTTTATAGAGATGACCAGCTTTTATATAATCTTGTTTCATTTTTAATGAAACAACGCTCCAAAATTAAAACAAAAGGCAAAAATAATTGCCCCTATAATAATGGTTACCATAAATCCTAAATGCTTGATGCCAACCCAACAGCCTATAATAATCGCTAAGCCAACAGCACCAATTATTAAAGCAAGTCCTGATATTGCCCCATAATATACAGATAAGGCATACGCAGCACCCATAGTTATTAATATTCCAGCTAACACTTGAAAAATCAATGATAGCTCTTCACGGTTATATTGTGTCATGTGATTCCTCCTAGATACTTTCCATTTCTACCTACAAAAGCAATTTGTAGGACACTCTAAATTTAGAAGTTGATAATTTATTTTTAACTAAGTTACGTATTGTTACTCCTAATTAAATGATAAAAATTTAATTTATTAATAAAGATAGCAGTTATGATGTACTTCACTGCAGTATTATCAGTGTTTAATTTTAATAAGTATCATCATTTTGGAGCAAACTTATAAAAAACAAGTTAAAAAGAAAAAAATGGACAAGCTACATACTAACACAAAAAGGAGGAGTTTTCATGCTACAGTCCATTGGCGTTCCAGGATTAGTTATTATACTTGTCATCGCATTAATATTATTTGGTCCTTCAAAATTGCCACAACTAGGTAAAGCTGTCGGACAGACCTTAAAGGAATTTAAAAATTCTACAAAAGAGATTGTTGATGACGTGACAGGAGAGTTTAAAGAAGTGAAGGAAGAATTCACCTTAGTGGATCTTAAAAAAGAAGACAGCTCGAAAAAATAGTGTTTGTATTGGAGGGAAATTTGAATGCTAAGCACAATTGGAATTCCAGGTTTAGTCATTATTTTAGTGATTATCTTATTAATATTTGGACCTTCCAAACTCCCTAAATTAGGTCGTTCTATTGGTGAGTCCATGAAAAACTTCAAAGAGTCAACTAAAGGTGTTTTAGATGACGATGACATCAAAAAAGAAGAAAAACTATAGATAAAAGAGTTGTTCCTTTAACAATAGGAACAACTCTTTTTAGGCGTTTTTCTTATAATGGGATATTTCCGTGTTTTTTGGATGGGCGTGTTTCTTCTTTGTTGGACAGCATATCTAGAGCCTGTATCAGTTTAATACGTGTTTCTCTAGGATCGATAACATCATCTACCATCCCACGTGATGCAGCTACATAAGGGTTTGCAAATTTCTCCTTATATTCTTCAATTTTAGCAGCACGCGTAGCATCAGGATCTTGCGATTTAGCAATTTCATTAGCAAAGATAATATTTGCTGCTCCTGCTGCACCCATTACTGCAATTTCTGCATTCGGCCATGCAAATACTAAGTCTGCTCCGATGGCTTTAGAATTTAGTGCTACATATGCTCCACCATATGCTTTGCGTAAAATAACTGTTATTTTAGGAACAGTTGCTTCAGAATATGCATATAGGATTTTCGCACCGTGTCGGATGATTCCGCCATGCTCTTGTTTAACTCCCGGGAAGAAGCCTGAAACATCCTCAAAAGTGATAATCGGAATATTGAAGGAATCACAAGTTCTTATAAAGCGTGATGCTTTGTCAGATGAATCAATATCTAGACCACCAGCAAGTGCTTTCGGTTGATTACAAACTAACCCTACAGATTCCCCTGCAATACGAGCAAAGCCTACTACAATATTTTTTGCAAATTCAGAATGCACTTCCATAAATGAACCTTCATCCACAACTTGCTCTACTACTCTTCGAACATCGTAGGGCTTTGTCGGTTCAATAGGTACATAGTCAATGATATCTGGACGATAATCATCTGTTTCAGGTCTTGGTTGCTTTGGTGCCTTTTCTTTATAGCTTTGAGGTAAGTAGCTTAGTAATCTACGAATTTGATCAATAGATTCCTCTTCAGACGGTGCACGGAAATGAGCATTTCCACTAATGGAGTTATGCACCTTTGAACCACCTAAATCTTCGGAAGAAATTTTTTCTCCAGTTACCGTTTCGATTACTTTTGGTCCAGTAATGAACATTTGCGAGGTTTTATCAACCATTAAAATAAAATCAGTAATTGCAGGCGAGTAAACTGCACCACCCGCACATGGGCCCATAATTACTGAGATTTGTGGAATTACGCCTGAATAGATTGAATTACGATAGAAAATATGACCATAACCATCTAAAGACAATACGCCTTCTTGAATACGCGCACCACCTGAATCATTAATGCCGATAAATGGTGTACCATTTTTGGCTGCTAAATCCATAACGGCTGCAATTTTCATGGCATGCATTTCACCAAGGGCACCACCAAAAACAGTAAAGTCTTGTGCAAATAAATAGACATTTCGCCCATTTACTTTACCAAAGCCTGTCACTACACCATCTCCAGGTCCAACCTGCTTGTCCATCCCAAAGTCTGAAGTTCTATGGGTAATAAAAGGATTGATTTCTACGAAGGTACCTTTATCCAGCAATAAATCAATACGCTCACGAGCAGTTAGCTTGCCTTTTTCATGCTGCTTTTCAATTCTTTTGTCTCCCCCACCAAGCTCGATTTCACGCTTACGGTCATACATTTCATTTATTTTATCAAACATATCCATAGCTTATTTATCCCCTTTTCCACTTTTGTCACACAGCTCATATAAAACACCAAAAGAATCCTTTGGGTGTAAGAAGGCTACCTCAGCTCCTCCTGCACCTGGTTTTGGTTCATCCGAGAGAATCCTTACCCCTTTTTCTCTTAATTCTTGCATTCTCTCACGAATATCAGAAACTCCAAAAGCTATATGTTGAATACCCTCACCACGTTTTTCAATATGTTTATAGATTGCACTATCTTCACTTGTTGGCTCTAATAATTCAAACTTCACATTACCCGCATCTATAAATGCGACACGTACTTGCTGAGACGGAACTTCTTCAATTTTCAGTAATTTAAGCCCAAGCGTCTCCGTGTAATATGTAATTCTCTCATCCAAGCTTTTGACAGCAATACCAATATGGTCCACTCTCTCCATCCTAACACCCCTCTGTTATAGTACATTTATATTTTAACTAATTTGAAAACAATTGGCTACGTACTTGTGTTATTTTCTAAATTTGATAAACTAAAAATAAGAAACAAAGGAGAGAACGAATATGAGTAATAAAAAATTTCAGAAGATAGTTGTATATTGTATGATAGCAATTATGGTAATCTCTACTTTAGCATTTGGTCTATCATTCTTCTAAAATCAAAACCTTGCGATTACAATTCTTCTGTAATCGCCTTTTTTCTTCCCTTTTTCTTTATTCCTTTGTAAGACTGTTTAATAACTAAGTACTCATCCATCTCTTCGATAAATTGATAGAGTGATGCCATTGCAAGAAATTTTTCGTGAGTTTCTGGCGAAGGCATTTTTGCAAATTCTTTTTTCACAATTTCTAATTTCTCTCTAAATCTTTTCGCTGTGTTGCCGGAGTGTACATTTTCAGCCAAATCCTCCATAAAATCCGCCACTAACTCCGCTTGCTGTACCATAACAGGCAATGTTGTAATTTTTGGTAATACGCGTTCAATAATTTCAAATTGTCTCTCACGCATATCAAAATAAAGATAGAATTCATTCTGTTTTCGGGTTAAATGGTTTTCAACATCCTTGAAGGCTAAAGATTTTGCTCTATTTAAAAGATTTTCCGCCTCAATGAGTTCTTTCCCATCCCAAGAGGTATCACCATTACGTAGGTATTTCACGATTTCAGAGAAGATCGAACGGTAAATGGTCTCTAACTCGTCAATATATCGTTCTAAGTCCTTCTGGTAATCGCCCATATACATATTTACCGCTAGACCTGTACCAAAGCCTATTGCCATCAAGGTAAGCTCATTTAGAAATAATTCAAGAGTGAAGTTAGCTTCTGAGTATATGTGCATAATAATTACTACACTTGATATAAATCCAGCAGATACATTTATTGAAACAATTGTAGGTATAAATAAAAGAATCATAATCCCAAGCACAATAGGGTTATAAGCAAAGCTTTCAAACAAAAGATAGGCAAATGCCATGCCTATAAAACTCGCTACCAACCTTGTATAGACTGCATGTACAGACTTTCTTTTTGTTGTCTGAATGCATAGTATTGTTAGAATAGCTGCTGAGGATGCAAAGTCTAAATTGAAATAGCTCGCGATTGCGATAGCAATTGTGGCACCTACTGCTGTTTTAATAGTTCGATAGCCGATTTTATATTTTTTAATATCGACTTCCTCCTTTAAACATCCATACTGAAAATTGCGACAAAATAAAATGTTAGAAAACTAGGCTGATTGCCAAGCTTTTAGCAACCAGCCCTCGTTTTCGATTTTGCAATAAGAAGCCATTTGCTATCTTATCCATAAAGCCTGTCCCAAAATGAATTAAGACTAGGTTTTCTTAATAGAAACAACTATTACAGTTCTTCGCAGTACTCTTCAAAGTTACCTTGCAGGTTTGTAACTACTGACATAGGATCATGACCTTCAATTTCATGTCTTCCAACATCTGCAACCACTTTACCATCTTTTAATAAAACAAATGCTGGTGATGATGGAATATGCTCATCTCCAAAGAAATGACGCGCAGCAGCAGTCGCTTCTTTATCTTGACCAGCAAACACAGTTACTAGGTGATCTGGACGTTTATCATAATGAATAGCGTTCGCTGCTGCTGGACGTGCAATACCACCTGCACAGCCACATACTGAGTTAACCATTACAAGAGTTGTACCAGGACGAGCAAATGCTTCCTCAACCTCTTCTGGTGTACGTAGTTGTTCATAGCCCGCACCTTCAATTTCAGCACGTGCTGTTCTTTTAATTTCTTCCATAAATAAATCGTAATCCATATTCATGATTTATCGCTCCTCTCAACTATTCATTTTAACATAAAGCTGTGAAATTGCAGACATTCTTGCTTTTAAGGAAATAATTTTGAAACACCCTGTGTAACAGTAATTTCTCCTCGTAGTATGGCCTCTTCTATTGACTTTACTTGAATTTTACGATTAGAATTTTGGAAAAAAGAATCGATCAGTGAATCTCGTATCATCGTATGAAACCACTCTTTCGTTTGCTCAAGACGCCTAGATTCCCAAATATCTGTTCTTTTAATGGTTTGCTCAAATTCGCAAATCATCTCCCATATATCTGATAAGCCTGTTTTTTCTATCGAGGAAGCAGGGAGAGCCCTACTCATCCACCCAGGTGTTGCTGGCTGTAGAAAGTGCAAAATTTGCATATACTCACGAACTGTCCTGCGAGCCTTCTGAACATTATCACCATCACTTTTATGAACAACTATTCCATCCGCTAGCTCCATAATCCCTTTTTTCATGCCTTGTAATTCATCCCCAGCACCTGTTAGCACTAATAGAAGGAAAAAGTCTACCATTCCGCGCACATATGTCTCACTCTGACCGACTCCAACGGTTTCTATTAGAATAACATCGTATCCCGCAGCCTCACATAAAAGCATCGTTTCTCTCGATTTTTTATGAACGCCACCTAGAGTACCTGCACTTGGAGATGGCCGTACAAATGCACTCTTGTTCCGGCTCAGCTCCTCCATGCGTGTTTTATCTCCTAAAATACTTCCACCAGATAGTGTAGAACTAGGATCGATTGCTAAAACTGCTACCTTTTTCCCCATATTACATAGCATTGTTCCAAAGGCTTCTATAAAAGAACTCTTTCCTGCACCAGGCACCCCCGTAATCCCTATCCGAATACTTTTCCCCGTATAGGGTAGGAGCTCCTGTAAAAGCCTTTGAGCCTGTTCCTTATGCTCATGATGCGAGCTTTCAATAAGGGTGATGGCCTTTGAAAGGGACGTTCGATGTCCGAATCGAATTTCTTCTACTAGCTGATTTATATTAACAGGATCCGGACTTTTCTTCTTAAACTTTTTAGGTTTAATGGTTAGTCCATCATGACCACCTTCTACACCAGATCTAACATTTAATGCACCCTTATCCTGCTGAAGGTTTTCCTTACGTTCCATTATTCAGACACTTCCTCGTATCCCAAACGTCGGTAAATTTCTTCGATGATTTTTATAGCAGAAACCGGGATTACTGTACCAGGTCCAAAGATAGCCACTGCACCGGCATCATATATATATTGATAATCCTGAGCCGGTATTACCCCACCAACAATAACAATAATATCCTCGCGACCAAGCTTTTGTAGTTCTTCAATTAGTTCTGGCACCAGTGTTTTGTGTCCAGCAGCAAGCGAAGATACACCTACACAATGAACATCATTTTCAACAGCCATTTGTGCTGCTTCTTCTGGGGTCATGAACAATGGCGATATATCTACATCGAAGCCAAGATCTGCATAGCCTGTTGCTACTACCTTTGCTCCACGATCATGCCCATCCTGTCCCATTTTTGCTACAAGGATACGAGGACGGCGCCCTTCATTTTCTAAAAATTCTTCTGTCATTTGCTTTACTTCTTTAATCAGCTCATCATCTGAGAAATTGGAAGAGTACACACCAGAAATTGAACGGATGACTGCTTTATGTCGACCCGAAACTTTTTCGATTGCATCAGAGATTTCTCCTAAGGACGCTCGAGCACGGGCAGCATCCACAGCAACAGCCAATAAGTTTTCCTCACCAGTTTGTGCAGCATTCGTTAAACGATCTAATTGTTTTTGTACTTCGTCTTCATCACGCTCTGCTTTTAATCTCTCTAAACGCTCGATTTGTTTTTGACGAACAATAGTATTATCAATATCCAGAATATCGATCGGTTCCTCTTTATCTAATAGATATTTATTTACCCCAACAATGGTTTCTGCTTTAGAATCAATTTTCGCTTGGCGTTTTGCAGCAGATTCCTCTACTTTCATTTTAGGCAAGCCTGTTTCGATTGCTTTTGCCATTCCACCTAGCTCTTCTATTTCATTGATTAATTCCCATGCTTTTCGAGTAAGCTCCTCAGTTAACTTCTCTACATAATAGGAGCCGCCCCATGGATCAATTACCTTTGTCATTCCAGTTTCCTCTTGAAGAAATAGCTGAGTATTACGAGCAATTCTAGCTGAGAAGTCTGTTGGTAAGGCAATGGCTTCATCTAATGCATTTGTGTGAAGAGATTGTGTATGTCCCATTGAAGCAGCATTTGCCTCGATAAGAGTTCGCGTCACATTATTAAACGGATCCTGTTCAGTTAAAGACCAGCCCGAGGTTTGTGAATGAGTACGTAAAGCAAGAGACTTTGGATTTTTCGGATTAAACGTGCTCATCATTTGGGCCCAAATCCGTCGAGCAGCACGCATTTTGGCTACTTCCATGTAATAGTTCATCCCAATTGCCCAGAAGAATGACAGCCTAGGAGCAAATGAATCAATATCAATTCCTGCCTTCAAGCCGGTACGAACATATTCCAGCCCATCAGCTAATGTATAAGCTAATTCAATATCATTCGTAGCTCCGGCCTCTTGAATATGGTAGCCGGAAATAGAAATAGAATTAAATTTTGGCATGAACTTACTAGTGTATTCAAAGATATCAGCAATAATTTTCATAGACATCTCAGGTGGATAAATGTACGTATTACGCACCATATATTCCTTTAAAATATCATTTTGGATTGTACCCGCAAGCTGCTCAGGTGTCACCCCTTGCTCTTCTGCTGCTACAATATAGAAGGCCATAATTGGTAATACAGCACCATTCATTGTCATTGAAACCGACATTTGGTCTAATGGAATACCATCAAATAGTATTTTCATGTCCTCAATTGAATCAATGGCAACCCCGGCTTTCCCTACATCCCCTTTTACCCTTGGATGTGTAGAGTCATAGCCACGGTGAGTGGCTAAGTCAAATGCAACTGATAACCCTTTTTGACCCATTGCTAAATTACGACGATAAAATGCATTCGATTCTTCTGCTGTAGAAAACCCTGCATATTGACGAACTGTCCATGGACGAGCTACATACATCGTTGGATAGGGTCCACGTGTATTTGGTGCCACTCCAGAAACGTCATTAAGATGAGCTGCATTTTCAATATCTTTCTTATTATAAAATTCATTTACTTCAATGCCTTCGTTTGTCATAAAGCTGCGACTAGAACGTAGCTTCTCAGTTACTAAAACATCTTTAATTTGAATCGATTCGAAATTTGGCTTACTCATCATTGTACCTCCTTCAAGCTTTCTAGAATCTCAGATAGCTTATCGACAATATTTTGACCAGCAAATATAAAGCCATTTAAACCTTTTCCAAGCCATTCCTCTTGCTCTTCTTTAAATTTGCCTGCAGCATCTAATAGCAAGCCTTCCAGTTTTGACTCTAGAATTGAAGGGACAAGTAGTCTTGTATCTTCGTCCTTTGCGGCAATCACTACATAATCATAATTTGCATTTTCTAACCAAGCTATAGCTTCTTCAACACTTTGTAGTTCTCCTGACTTCTCGGGTACGATCCCGGCAGTAGCAATAAAGCCCTCCACAAAATCTGCACGTGGTTTAAAATCTTTTAATTTTCCATAGGTTAAAATCGCAATTTTCGGTTGAAGGTTTTTGTAGTTCACACGCAGGTTTTCAAAGGGAATCGCTAACCTTTTAATATCTGCAAATTGAGCATGTGTATCCGCAGGTACTTCATCATTTGGATTAGCATAAATATTAGTCCCAATTAGTGAGTGATTTCTCGTAGCAACAGCTTTAACTCTATTTTTGTATACCTTATCGATATCAGACTGTAATTCACCAGAATGTGTGTAAGCTTCAATTCCCCCAGCTTTCTCGATATCTAAAAAAAGTGCCCAGGCTTTTTCTACATATTCAGCAGTTAATGTTTCAATAAAGTACGAGCCTCCAGAAGCATCTAAAACATTTTCAACATAGGACTCTTCTTTTAAAACTAACGCAACATTGCGAGCAATTCGCATTGATTTATCATTAGGCTTTGTTAAGCAATCATGTGGATGGACTGTAAAATAGTCTGCTCCTCCAATTAGTGCAGCAAAGGCTTCATTACCCGCACGTAATAGATTCACAAATTCATCGGCTTTTGTATAACTGCGTAATGAGCTTTCTGCTAGTACCGAAATTTTTGTAGCCTCTTCCATTCCATAGGCTTGTGAAAACGCTTTCCACATCACTTTAAATGCTCGTAGCTTTGCGATTTCCGAAAAGAAATCTGTATCAATAGCAAAGTTTACAAAAAATTGGGCTGTGAACTTTTCGAAATCACCTACAGATTGAGCATATTTGTTGGCTAAAGCAAGAGCAATAGCCAACTCTTGGACAGCATTTGCACCATCATTATGATAAGGCACAAGATTTGCTGCAGCTGTTTTAACCTTTTCAAAATTAATCGAGCTAATTGGTTCGTTACTAAGAATAAACCCTTCTATATTCGGATTATCTATTATACTGAAAACATTTAAAATTGGGTCATTTTCATTTTCTACAAAAATTTTAAATGAATTTTCAGATAAAAATCGAGCTAATTTAGTTAAATTTTCATCGTTCCAGGAAAATGAAACAAGACTATTGATCGTTATACAGTCATTCCCTTTTTCAATACTAGCTTGTAAAGAGCTAAAAAATTGCTCAGACGTTTCCCCATAAATTTGCTGTGCAATATTAAAAGTATCACTTGCTTTTAATGAGCGGATAGTTGAAATTTGTTGTTCTAATTGCTCGTCTAATTTATCCACTAGCATTTCTTTTGTATAAAGAGGCTGTAATGTTACACCTTCAATAGTATTTGTAAATAATGTTTCAAACGGTTTCCCCTTTAATGCTTTTATTGCTTGTTCTTTCCACTCATCATAACTAACAGCTGGAAATTGAATATCCTTCATTTGAATTGACATATTCTCGCTTAAAAGCTTCCCCCTTTAACTATATCCGCTTTGATTTCTAAGACACTATTTTAAAATCATATAGTACATTTTTAACTAGTTCATGCATAACACAACTCATCTAGTTAAAGATTAAAGTATATATTAATTCTACATTAGAAAAGCTTTCCAATAAAGTATAAAAAACACAACTCCACACCAATGGCGAGTTGTGTTTTCTTTTACCTATATTCTTTAAAGCTTTTAATAGACCGACATTGTATCTTTGTTTACATTTTCCAGAATCTCTTTTACTCGATTCAGGAATTTGCCGCAAATTAGTCCATCTAAAATACGATGGTCTAGGGATAGACATAAATTCACCATATCACGGGCAGCAAACATGCCACCTTCCATGATTACTGGCCTTTTAACAATCGACTCGACCTGTACAATAGCAGCTTGTGGGTAATTGATAATCCCCATAGACTGAACTGAGCCAAATGAGCCAGTATTATTGACAGTAAATGTCCCACCTTGAATATGCTCTGAACGAAGCTTTCCGTTTCTAACAAGTGTGGACAGTTCAGAAATTTCCTTAGCAATACCTTTAATAGACTTTTCGTCTGCATGTTTGATGACAGGTACAAAAAGGGCATCCTCTGTTGCAACTGCGATGGAAATGTGAATATCCTTCTTTTGTATAATTTTATCATCCGCCCAAACAGAATTCATCATCGGGAACTCTTTTAACGCTCTTGCTATTGCTTTTATAAAGAAAGCAAAATAAGTTAAATTAAAGCCTTCCTTTGCTTTGAATTCATTTTTGATAGAATCTCGATAGCTTACAAGATTCGTAACATCCACTTCCATCATCATCCAGGCATGTGGAACCTCTTGCGTACTTCGAACCATATTTTTTGCAATTGCTCTTCGCACAGATGAAACAGGTATTTCTATGTCCCCATTTACACTTTGTACTGAAGATTCCTTGGTTGGTATAGATACAGGTTTTTCTTCTACCTGTTGTGCTATTGTTTCCATTTCAATCTTGGCTGAAGTATCTGCTTGCGGTATTTGACCGTCTTCTATTAGCTTTTGTAGATCTTTTCTTGTAATACGTCCTTCTAAACCTGTGCCCTCCACTAGCTGTAAATCAATATTATGCTCCTCGGCAATTCGTAAAACAGCTGGCGAATAACGTTTTTTTGAAGCTCCTAAAGAATTTGATTCCTTTTTCAGGGCTTTGGATTCGTCCTTTTGCTGAGGCTGATTGGCATTTAAGATTGCTGAGCTGACATTTGGATTCTTAGGTTGAACAGTTACTTTTTCAGTTGCAGCATCTGTTACTTCCACCGAACAAATTATCGTACCAACCTCTAGTGCCTCACCTTCTTTTGCAATGAGCTCTTTAATCGTTCCAGTAAAAGAAGAAGGAATTTCTGCATTTACTTTATCAGTTACCACTTCCGCTATTGGATCGTATTTGTTGACCTGATCACCGGGCTTAACCAACCATTTTTCAATTGTACCCTCGGTCACACTTTCTCCAAGCTGTGGCATTAAAATATTTTCAATAGACATATAATATCCCCCTTTTAGAACGCGGCTAAGCTGCGCATTGCCTGTTCTATTTTTTCAGGATTAATCATGAAATATTTTTCCATTGTTGGTGCATATGGCATAGCAGGAACATCTGGTCCAGCTAATCGCTTAATAGGTGCATCTAAATCAAATAAACAGTGCTCTGCAATAATTGCAGCAACCTCACTCATAATGCTACCTTCTTTGTTATCCTCTGTCACTAATAATACTTTTCCAGTCTTACTTGCTGCTTCAATGATTGCTTCCTTATCTAATGGATAAACAGTTCGTAAGTCTAAAATATGGGCTTCTATACCATCTGCTGCAAGTCGTTCTGCGGCTTGAATAGCGAAATTTACAGCTAAACCATATGTTATTACCGTGATGTCATCGCCTTCACGTTTTACGTCGGCCTTACCAATAGGCAGTACATAGTCCTCAGAAGGTACTTCCCCTTTTATTAAACGATATGCACGCTTGTGCTCGAAAAATAATACTGGGTCTTCGTCTCGTATTGCTGCCTTTAGCAAGCCCTTCGCATCATATGGAGTGGAAGGAATAACAATTTTCAATCCTGGTGTACCTGCAAATAAGGCTTCTACTGATTGAGAGTGATAGAGCGCCCCATGAATTCCACCACCAAATGGTGCACGAACTACGATAGGACAGTTCCAATCATTATTTGTACGATAACGGATTTTAGCCGCCTCTGAAACGATTTGGTTCACCGCCGGCATGATGAAGTCAGCAAATTGCATCTCAGCAATCGGACGCATACCAACCATAGCGGCACCAATTGCCACACCAGCAATCGCACTTTCTGCTAAAGGAGTATCTAATACTCGATATTCACCAAATTCATCATATAAGCCAGCTGTCGCCTTAAATACCCCACCTTTAAGACCAACATCCTCACCTAATATAAAAACACGCTCATCACGTTGCATTTCTTCCTTCATAGCCATTTGAATTGCTTCAATATAAGAAATCACTGCCATTAGCTCTCTTCTCCTTCCTCGTACACGTATTTCAGTGCATGCTCTGGAGGTGCATACGGAGCATTTTCCGCATAATTTGTAGCTTCATTGACGATATTCATTATTTTTTCATTCAATTGTGCAAGATCATTTTCTGTTGCTGTCTTTGACTCAATTAAATAGTTCTCAAATAATTTGATTGGGTCATTTGCTTTACCTTCTGCAATATCCTCAGCAGTGCGATATTGACGGTCGTCGTCATCTGACGAATGCGCTGTCAAACGGTAAGTGACCGTTTCGATTAAGCTCGGCCCTTCCCCACGTCTCGCACGATCTGCCGCCTCTTTAACAACTTCATAAACTGCTAATGGATCTTTGCCATCAACAGTTACACCTGGCATTCCATAGCCGATAGCTCGATCAGAAACCTTTGCACACCCCAATTGCTTTTCAATTGGTACAGAAATCGCATATTGGTTATTTTCAACTAAAATAATAACAGGTAGCTTATGAACACCAGCAAAATTAGCTCCTTCGTGAAAATCTCCTTGATTTGTAGAGCCTTCCCCGAGGGTCACAAACGCTAAGTAGTCTTCATTTCTCATCTTCCCTGCAAGTGCTACACCAACCGCATGTGGTATTTGTGTCGCCACAGGAGATGACCCTGTAATTATCCGATTTTTCTTCTGTCCAAAGTGGCCAGGCATCTGACGTCCGCCAGAATTTGGGTCCTCTGCTTTTGCAAAGGCAGAAAGCATTAAATCTTTTGGTGTCATACCAAAATGTAAAACGACACCCATATCACGATAATACGGTGCGATATAATCCTTTGTTTCATCTAATGCAAAAGCCGCTCCAACCTGTGCTGCTTCTTGACCTTGACAAGAAATAACAAATGGAATTTTACCTGCTCGGTTAAGTAGCCACATTCTTTCGTCAAGTCGTCTTGCTGTTAACATCGTCTCATACATTTTTAGTACTGCTTCATCAGATAGCCCTAATTGCTGATGTTTAATCTTTTCTTCTCCCACAAAAACATCCCCTTTCGCTAAAGTGGAAAGCTTCAATAATTTACCCTATCCCTTAAAATAGTTTAGGAATCAATATTTGTTAATAAAAATTCTATTAATCTATTGTTTAAAAATGAATCGCTTTTCCTTCAACAGCAAGTGCTGCTTCACCAATAATTTCACTAAGTGATGGATGAGGGTGAATGGTTTGACCGATCTCCCAAGGTGTTGCATCTAATAGCATGCCCAATGCTGTTTCTGAAATTAAATCAGTTACATGTGGTCCAATCATATGAACACCTATTAAATCATTCGTTTCTTTATCTGCAATAATCTTGACGAACCCTTCAGCATCGCCATAAACTAAAGCTTTTCCAATGCCTTTAAACGGAAACTTTCCTACTTTGATATTGATCCCCTTACCCCTAGCTTGCTCTTCAGTTAAACCGATACTTGCAGCCTCTGGATAACTGTAGATACAGCGGGCAATATTTGTATAATCAATTTGTTTCTTTTCACCATTAGCAATATGTTCAACCGCTGCAATTCCTTCATGTGAAGCAATATGAGCCAATTGCATACCCCCGATGACATCTCCAATGGCGTAAATATGCTTTTCTTTCGTTTGATATACTTCATTTACTTTTATGAAATTACCTTCACATTCAATTTCTGTATTATCCAAACCGATTCCGTCAATATTCCCAATCCGCCCAACAGCTACTAATAGTTTTTCCGCCACAAAGGATTGATTCTCTCCATTTATGCTGGCAGAAATCTTAATGCCATTCTCCAGCTCTATGGATTCGGCTAGAATATTTGCGTTTTTTACGATTTCTACGCCTCTTTTTTCAAGGTGTTTTTCCATTTCATTTGATACTTCTACATCTTCTGTTGGCAATATTCGTTCACCATACTCTATGACTGTAACTTTCACCCCAAAGTCAACTAACATAGAAGCCCATTCAATACCGATGACTCCCCCACCAACTACAATAATGGAAGTTGGTAATACTTCTAATTCTAAAGCGTGATCTGATGAAAGAATCGTTTGACCGTCAACATTTATCCCATTTAAATTTCGAGGGCTTGACCCCGTTGCTATAATCACATTTTTTGGTAGCAGCATTTCATTTTCTTGCCCTGCCATTTCTACCGATATTGTTCCTGGCATCGGTGAAAAAATAGATGGCCCTAAAATTCTACCCATTCCATAATAAACATCGATTTTCCCCTTTTTAACCAATGCTTTAACACCATTATGGAGCTGCTCTACGATGGATGTCTTTCTATCTTGAACTTGCGAGAAATTCAGCTTTACCTCAGGAGCTTCTACTCCAAAGCTTTTTGCATTAACTGTTTGACGGTAAACCTCCGCACTTCTTAATAAGGCTTTACTTGGGATACAGCCCTTATGAAGACAAGTACCACCTAATTGTTCTTTTTCAACGATCGCTGTTTTAAGTCCAAGCTGAGCGGCTCTTATTGCAGCTACATAGCCTCCTGTTCCACCACCCAGAATGACTAAATCATATTCTTGAGACAAATAAATTCCCTCCTAACCAAATTGGGAAGCAAAGATTTTCTACTTCACTTCCCTCATTGACTTTCAAATCATCAAAAGATTATCTTCCATTTAATATATTTTTCCCGTTCTGTAAAAATTGTGAGCGGGATTTCGCCATACGTTCAATTCGTTCTTCTGCAAGACGATTTGCCGCTAGATATGTTGGAATATTATCACGTTTTGAGATTTCAAATATTTTAGCAATGCTATCGTAGATTGTTTCTACACGCTTCATAGCTCTTTCTCTATTATAACCATATAATTCATCTGCAACATTGATTACTCCACCTGCGTTAATTACGTAATCAGGTGCGTAAACAATACCCATTTCATGAATGATATCGCCGTGTTTTGAATCTTTTAATTGGTTATTGGCAGAACCTGCAATTACCTTTGCTTTTAATTGAGGAATTGTTTCATCATTGATGATTGCCCCAAGTGCACAAGGTGCGAAGATATCCACCTCTTGCTGATAAATTTCATCTGGTGCTACCGCGATAGCCCCCTCTGTTAGGATAGATGTCGTATCGAGCTTACGTGGTATAGTAAAGTAAAAACACGGAGGTCGAGACGAATGACAATGAAAAGAGAACGTA
>NZ_QJTJ01000026.1 GCF_003217295.1 Ureibacillus chungkukjangi | reverse complement strand
AAGGATGAAAAATGTAGTGGGGGTTGGTTTACATGCCCACAAAATATAGTTGAAAACATCTGTATTGAATTTACACAATAACTAGGACTTGACTCCCTATCGTCGCATTCGCACGCTCTTTGCTACCTTTCATGCTTCGGCTGAGTCCCAATCGTCGCATTCGCACGTTCTTTGCTACCTTTCCTGCTTCGACTGAGCCCCCATCGTCGCATTCCTCCGATCTTTGCTACCTTTCCTGCTTCGGCTGAGCTCCAATCGTCACATTCGCACGTTCTTTGCTACCTTTCCTGCTTCGACTGAGCCCCCATCGTCGCATTCCTACAATCTTTGCTCCCTTTCATGCTTCAGGCGACTCCCTATCGTCTCATTCCCCTGCTCTTTGCTACCTTTCAAGCACTTGAGCCAAGCAATTCGTCGCATTATCTCTATCTATATTAGCTTTCCCATGCCAGCTAACTGCAAATCATCCACTAAAACGCTTCACCACAATTACTATCTTTATAGTATCTAAAAAAAGCCACCTTCTCTCAATTTAGAAGGTAGCCTTTTGCAGATTATTATTTTTTCAGCTTTGCTATTACTTTTTCCATTAACTCTTCTTCTGTTAATGCATTTACTGGTCTTCCATTTACAAATGTAAATGTTTTTTTGCGTCCTGGACCACAATATGAATGACAGCCAATTTCAATCGTTGCTTCTGGATCTAATTCTTTTAACTTAGGAATTAACGTTTTTAAATTAACGGCCTGACATTCATCGCAAACTTTAAATTCGTTTGCCATTTTGCCAACAACCCTTTCTATAGATAATCTTCTTATTTTTTATATTATATTTTGAAAACTATTTTACCGAAATACTTTTTAAATCTAACAGATATTTTAGCCTATGAAAACAGTCCTCTTCAAGTAAAAACAATATTTATCAGTCAAAGGTCTGAAAGTCCATGCCAAGCCTACACCTCTCTATAAAAATCTCTATTTACTTTTTCACTTAAAAGAATTAAAAAAAGACGAATTTAATATAAAGCTTGAAAAATTTTGAATAAAATTGGAACTTCTTGGACACTATAGGTTTTGAGGAAACAAAACTATGAACTTTACAGGAGGTTAAAAAAATGGTCAAAGTAAGACAAGATGCTTGGTTAAAAGAAAACGATGAATTATTAGCAGAAGCCGTGATTAGACATGTCAAAGAAGGAAGTACTCAGTTAAATGCCTTTGAGGAAGCAGGTGATGCTTTAAATCGAACTGCTGCTGCTTGTGGTTTTAGATGGAATGCTGTCGTACGTCGTTTATATGAAAAAGATTTAGCTGAAGCTAAAAAAGAAAGAAAAGAAAGAATGAGAGTATTAGGCATGAATGGTAGACGCCGCACACAGGGGGTTTATTTACTACCTAATTCAAACACTCAAACAACTGAAGAAACAAAATCTATTCCATTATCAGCTCTTAATCTAGATATTGTAATTGCATACTTACTACGCCTGCAGCATCAAGGTGGAAACGATATGGAAGCAACAAAATGGCGTCATATTGCAAATACATCTACAGAAAAACTAAAAGAATTAGAGCTTCAATTACAACGACTAGAACAAGAGAATAAAGAAATTCGCGAAGATTACGAGCAATTTGTGCAAATTATGAACCGCGCTCGTAGATTAGTAACCCTAGACGAGGATGAAAGTCGTGTCGCACCAGTATTTAAGATGGAGAAAAACGGTAACCTAGTAGCCAACTATTCAAGTGGTGTTAGCGAAAAAGAAAACGTGGATGTGCCGCATTAAGCGCATTCACGTTTTTTTCTTTTTCATATGAATCTTATTTCTTACTAAGCATCTTTTCATTTCGTTCCAGAACACGCTTCAGATAGAAAGCATAAAGTTCTAATTCTTCTTGATTTAATGCTTGAACAGTATTTTGATTGCTTAATTGCTTCAGAACAGCTTGTAATCTGAAAACTGTATCCTGAACTGTAAGAGACGTATTCAATAATTCACTCAGACTAGCCATTACCTTAGGCTGAATATTAGGATACTCAAATTTCGTTTCTTCCTCTTTTAAGCTAATGCTATAAAAATCCTTTACTAGCTTCGCCCGTTCACTCCCACTGCCTTCAATACAAAGATAAATTTGAACAGCAATCCCCTGTCTTATTCGTCTCTGCGAAATGCCAGCAAATTTTTTCCCACCAATACTTAAATCGTAGGATCCCGGACAATAGGAGCCGATAATTTCATAAGCTTCTATTTTTTCACCAGCTTCAGGGAATAACAGCTTAATAAGGTCAAGCATCACATCATAGCCCTCGTTTATGTTAATAGCTCCCTGTTGCTCCGATAGAATAATCGAAATGTTTAATACCCCACTATCTAAAACTACCGCTAGTCCCCCAGAATTTCGAACAATAGCTTGATAGCCTCTTTCGTTTAATAATTGAATTCCTTCTTGTACAAAGGGCAGTCGATGATCTTGAATCCCCAGCACAACGGTATCGTCATGAACCCAAGTTCGAACCGTACTATGTGATTGTAACTGCCCTACTAACTGACAAAGAGTGTCGTCCATTGCAAAGGATTCAAGAGGCGATTTGTTTTTCATAGTAATTGATTGGTCTATAAAACGCCATGTATCTTGCTGTAATAATGAATGCATACTTGTTGCTCCTACCCATTAAAAAATATGTACCTTAAGCATACACGAAAAGCGTTTATTCCATCAAACTGTTATAGTTGCATTGTTTTATATAAGAAACTACTTAAAGTGAATTAAGTCCATGAAATATGGAATACTGATTTTGGAATTAAAAAATTCCACACTCTTGTCAAATTAGTGAATTTCGACAGAATGTGCTGTTTCTCACAAGGAATTATTTTGATTTTATGCTAAGATACTTGTGAATGATTATCAATTAAGGAGTGTTATCAAATGAATGAAGCAGCAATTACATTAGATGGCTGGTACTGTTTACATGATTTCAGAGCAATCGACTGGACTTCTTGGAAATTAGTTTCTCAAGAAGAGCGTACAAATGCAGTTGATGAGTTCGTACAATACTTAGAAAAAATAAATGAATCACACGTTGCAAAAACTGGTTCCCATGCGTTTTACTCCATTATCGGTCAAAAAGCTGATTTTATGCTTATGATCCTTCGTGAAACACCAGAAGAGCTACAAGAATTAGAAGCTGAATTTAATAAATTAGCGATCGCTGATTTCACAGTACCAACATATTCTTATGTTTCTGTAGTTGAGCTTTCAAACTACCTAGCAAAAGGTTCTGATGAAGATCCTTACCAAAACCCACATATTCGTGCAAGACTATACCCAGAGCTGCCTCGCACAAAATACGTTTGCTTCTATCCAATGGACAAGCGTCGTGAAGGTAATGACAACTGGTATATGCTTGATATGGAAGAACGCCGTAAGCTAATGCATTCTCACGGCTTAATCGGTCGCAGCTATGCTGGTAAGATTAAACAAATTATTACTGGTTCAGTTGGATTAGATGATCATGAGTGGGGCGTAACTTTATTCTCTGAGGATATGCTTCAATTCAAAAAAATCGTTTACGAAATGCGCTTTGATGAAGTATCTGCTCGATACGGCGAATTTGGTGAGTTCTTAGTTGGGAACTTATTAGATAACGATAAATTAGCTAATTTCTTAACAGTAAAATAGAAAAGTGAACGGTGCTCGCCCAGCTCCGACAACAACTGGAAGATTCTACAAAAGGACGCTTTTTGTCCATGCAAGGGATTCTAGTTGCACGAGGAGCTAGCACCAGCAACTAGACATAGAAACGTGACGGTGCTTGCATCCCTTGCCTTAATATATAAAAACGAGACGTAATCGAAAAAATCGATTTCACGTCTCGTTTTTTTCTTGCTCCTCTTTCGTTCTCAATATAATCATGACGGTATTTATAAAAAAGCCTATAAATACGATTAATACAAACAAATACCAATGCAATGGTTGCTCGAACAATTTAGCGATCCCAAATGAAATAATCGCACTGATGACTATTGAAATCCAAATACCAAGCTGCATACAGATCAACCCCTACTGTTTTTTCTAGATGACCGATTCCCCTTTTACCTTTGTATAGCTCATAAAAACTTTGCCTAAAGCTTACTCTAGTTTCATTTTATTAATCATTCGATATTTTTATACAAAATTCACGAACTATTTACCCCTTTGTACATACATTAAAAACATGGGCGAAAATTTATAATTTTTTATTCTGAAATGATAGCAAATGCATAAAGTGTTATGAGGAGGTATGCCATATAGCTGTTTTAGCAACCAATAACGCTCCAGGTTCCTTAATATTGTGCTCTTTAGACTTCAGGAGTTGGAAAATTTGGCATGTTGCAAAGGGAGGCCATGTTGGTGTTAATCGTGCATAAGGCATTGCTTGGATTTCAAGTGTTCGAAGCTTGAGAAAAAAGTTTTCTAGCTCCAGGCGCCTTTTTAAGCAACTCGAACTCGGGTAAAGCTGTTTCGATCTTAAATTACATTGTTTCTTATCGCCTACAACATGACTGTACAAACGTTTAGCTTCTATCTAATCCGAAAATAAAAAAATGAAAGGGTGTTTTTTTTGACATATTATAATTGGGGTCAAACAAGTCAAACAGGTCAACCAGTGCAACAAGCAGTGCAAGCAGGTCAACAGCAATTTCCAACTACACAGTTCCCTGCTGGTCAGTTCCCAACAGGTCAGTTTGGATATGCTCAATTTCCAGCAGGGCAAGTTACTCCTCCAGCTCTAAGTACAGTAGCTCCTGCAGTAAGACGTGAAGAATCTTATATTGAAAATATTTTAAGATTAAACCGTGGAAAAATCGGAACTTTTTACTTCACGATTCCATCAGGTGAAGTAGGAGAAACACAAGGTGGAAGTACGCGCGTTGTTCGTGGAGTAATCGTAGAGGCTGGCCGCGACCATGCTATTATTGCTGAGGTTGATACAACTCATCATTACTTATTCCCAATGATTTACTTCGATTTCGCAGAGTTTGATGAGCCATTAACATATTTGCCTGGTTCACCACTACCACTTAGATAAAATTAAAAGACAAAGCCGATTATTGACTTTGCCTATACATGTCATCCACTTCTAAATTGAAGTGGATATTTTTTTATTTTGCTTTAAATACTTTAAAGTTGCTAAGCCCATTGTTTTAGCTGCTATTAGCATCGCTCTTTCATCAAAGTTAAACTGTGCATGGTGATGAGGATAAGCCTCTTCCCAGGCAGGATCCTTTGCCCCAGTGATGAAAAATGTCCCTGGCACCTTCTCTAAATAATAAGCAAAATCCTCTCCTACCATTAGGGGTGCACATTCAACCACATTTTTCACTTCGGAAATCTGGCAAGCAACATCTGCTATAAATTGCGTTTCCTTTTTATGATTCACAACTGGAGGATATCCTCTAGTAAATGCGTATTCATAGCTTGCATGGAAACCGTCACAAACGGATTTCAGTAATAGCTCAATTTCCTGTTCAATCTGAGTACGTACCTGCTCATCAAAAGTTCGAACTGTCCCTTTCAACTCAACCTTTTCGGCAATCACATTAAAAGGATTGATTGCTTCAAAATGACCTATTGAAACAACAGCTGACTTCAAAGGGTCGATTCTTCTAGATACAACCGTTTGGAGCTGTGTGATAAATTGCGATGCAACCACGATTGAGTCAATGGAGTTATGTGGTTCAGCACCGTGTCCCCCCTTACCTTGAATGGTAATTTCTAAGCGATCTGCCGCAGCCATAATAGCGCCATTACGAACCTGTATTTCTCCAAGTGGTGTAGGTGCCCAAAGATGTGTGCCAAATATGACATCCACCCCATCTAAGCAGCCATCATCAATCATCGGCTTTGCCCCACCTGGTGCAATTTCCTCTGCAAATTGGTGAATGAAAACGATATTTCCTTGGAGCTCATCTTTAATTTCAACAAAGGCCTTAGCGAGAACTAAAAGCGTGGCTGTATGACCATCATGCCCACATGCATGCATCACACCATCGATTTTAGATTTATATGGAATTTCGTTTTGCTCCTGAATAGCAAGGGCATCAAAATCAGCGCGTAACGCTACTGTTTTCCCAGGCTTTGCTCCTCTTAACGTTGCAACGACACCACGGCCACCAACTCCCTCTCGTACTTCAAGACCAAGTTTTCGATGATAATCCGCGATAAAAATTGGTGTTTGCACTTCTTGAAAAGATAGCTCAGGATTCTCATGTAAATGACGTCTGATTGATACCATTTCTTCAATATGGTTTTCTAATATAGCAAATAATTTTTCCATGGTAATAGAAGCTCCCCTCGCATTTATGTAGTTTCAACAATATATGTTGTTTTCCATAATTTACTCTTGTTATGAATAACTTTATCATGTTTTGACAGGTTTAAATATGAAATTTGTTTGTAAATTCAAAAAATTAAACCTAGTATTTAAGGGATTAAAAAAGAATTACAAGATTTTTTCTCTCGTAATTCCTTCTGAGTACTATTTATTTTTTAGTGTTGTAACTATTATTAGAATCCAGCCTACCAAGAACAGCACACCACCGATTGGCGTAATTGCTCCTAAAATACTGATTCCTGATAGTGCTAAAATATATAGACTTCCCGAAAAGAAGACGATACCTAAATTCATACAGATGGCTGCGATTTTCAGCAGTTTAATCGAACCAAATAGCTTTGGACTCATTAAAATACCAATCGCTACAATCGCCAATGCGTGGAACATTTGGTATTGAACTGCCGTTTCCCAAATTCCTGTACTATAATCATCTAATACACTTTCAAGAGCATGTGCCCCGAACGCACCTAATGCAACTACTAAAAAACCGTGAATTGCACCTGAAATAATTGAACCTTTCATCTTATAACCTCACTTTGTATGTATGACTTTGAAGAACCACTAAAAATTCGGCGATATTAATCTTCCAAGCTTTAGAAGTCGAAAATCGAATCTCCATTCGCATCTTCTTCTTTGATTTTCCCACCGTTTAGCGAGCTTGAATTTTGAATAACGCTTTGTGACTGCGTAGATATCGGGTTTGATTGTATTGGCTGAGCTGCCATATTTGTCATAAAACCATGTGCTTGTGTTGATGCGTTTTTATGTCCGTTAGCTAAGCCAACATTGCATAATGCTCGAATGGCACTTAATTGCTCACGGATGTGCTGCTCATTGGTACTATTTTTACTATTGGCTACAAGCTGCTCAATTTCTATTAACAATGCATGGTAAGAAATCATTTCTACCGCTCCCCCGCTGTTTGTTTAGGTATAAACTGCATACAATCCAGACCCGAGGATTGCTTCACTACTACAGAAGGAAGTTGCTTTGTTTTAAAATTATATGCTGTGCATGATCGAGGGTTTCGCTGATCCCACGTCACCCGAAAATACTGGCATTTAAAACAATTAACCTTCATTACGACTTCCCTACTTTCTATATCAATTTAACAGATTTCAAATACTGTGAAAAGCTATGTGGTATTGAAGCTTGTTTGATTAGTTAAAGCGATCGTGGATGTTCGTTCACTTTAGGTGCGAGTTTGGTGACTTTACGTGCGACTTTTGATTGCTTACGTGCGTCTCTCATCACTTTACGTGCGAGCCGCTCGCCATAACTACCCTCTAATCCTCCAAACACCAATCAATAGGCTTATAACCCCACTCTATTAACTTACTATTAATCTTGGAGAATGGTTTGCTGCCAAAAAATCCGCGATGGGCACTTAATGGACTTGGGTGTGGTGCCTGTAATATAAAATGATGGTTCCCATGCTTTTCAATAATTGCTCGCTTCGTTTGCGCGGGTTTTCCCCATAAAACAAAAATAACAGGATCTTCTCGTTTAGCTAAGCTTTCGATAACAGCATCCGTAAAATGTTCCCAGCCCTGCCCTTTATGCGAATTGGCTTCCCCCTGCCGAACAGTCAACACTGTATTCAATAGGAAAACTCCTTGCTCTGCCCATTTCATTAAATACCCGTTTTTGGGTGTTGGACAGCCTATATCACTCTCCAGCTCTTTAAAAATATTGCGTAAGCTTGGTGGATGCGGAACTCCTTTTTTCACTGAAAAACTCATTCCATGAGCTTGACCTGGACCGTGATATGGATCTTGACCTAAAATGACAACCTTCACATCTTTATGAGCAACTGTGTAAAAGGCACTCATGACTTCTTCCTTAGGTGGATAAACTGTTGTTAGACTATATTGTTCTGCTATAAATTTTCTTAGCTCTAAATAATAGGATTTTTCGAATTCGGGGACTAATATTGCTTCCCAATCGTTATCAAATGTTTTCTTCATCAAAACACCTCTCTTATTAAAACTACTTTATCGTGATAGCTGTTTCAATAGGAGATTCTATTCGAAATCTACCAAATTTGTGAAAACTCTATGCTAGCTAGTGCTTTCAGATTAATTATTTAATATCGATTTGTACTGTACTTGAATTATACTGACCTTATATTTTTTAGAGAAACTGGCTATTTTTATAAAGTCAGAATTATTATATACTTTAGGACATTAATTTCATTATGTAGATGAAGGAGAAACGATTATGGCATTGAAAAAGACATTAACTATAGCAGGTTCCGACGCTTCAGGTGGAGCTGGATTAGAAGCAGATTTAAAGGCTTTTGAAGAGCATGACACTTACGGGATGGCGGCAGTTACAGTGATCGCTACAATGGATCCTGATAACAACTGGAACCACGGTGTATATACTTTACCAATCGATGTCCTACAAGCCCAACTAAAAACGGCATTCTCTACTGGAATCGACGCTTTAAAAACTGGGATGTTATCAACTGAAGAAGTAATCCAAACGACTGGTGAAGCAATCAGTGCAGCTGGTGTTAAAAATGTTGTTATTGACCCAGTTATGGTATGTAAAGGTGAAGATGAAGTATTAAATCCTGGTACTGTAGATGCCATGATTCAATACCTATTACCAAATGCACTTGTCACAACGCCTAACCTTTTCGAGGCAGGTCAGCTTGCACGAACAGGCACTCCTAAAACAATCGAAGAAATGAAAGTAGCCGCTGAGAAAATCAAAGCTCTAGGGGCAAAAAACGTCATTATTAAAGGTGGACGTGCACTAGATACTGAAAAGGCTGTTGATTTATTCTACGATGGTGAAAAATTCTATTTACTTGAAACACCAAAAGTTGAAACAACATATAACCATGGTGCTGGCTGTACTTTTGCAGCAAGTGTAACTGCAAACCTTGCAAATGGATTATCTGTAAAGGATTCAGTATTTGAAGCAAAAGAATTCGTAGCTGCAGGCATTAAGCACGGCTGGAAACTAAACGAATTCGTTGGTCCTGTATACCACGGAGCAAAACCTCGTCTTGGCGCACCAGAAGTAACAATTACAGAAGTCTAAATTTTTTATGTACCAGGAATTTTTTATGTACCAGGTACACAAACGATTCGAAATATTCGAAATCGTTTGTGTACCTGGCACTTTTTATTTAAGCATTTTCTTTTCATAAAGTTGCTAACTTTACTATAATAATTAGTAATGTAGAAATATTGTGGGTGGAGCTTAGGTTTCCTTCACTTGTTTTCGAAATACCTCGACCATGAGCCATATTTCATAGCTCTAAAAGCAGGTTCATTAACAGGTTGGATGTCGATGTTACCAACCTAAGTATATATTTTAACTTTAACTCCCACTTCAGCTTGCTTGTTACTTCCCTTGCTTAAAGGGATATATACACAACGCTCTAGCGCGGAATAATTAGATGTGAAAGGAGAATTAAGATGAAGGAAGTACAAATTAACGAGCTCCAAGAATTGCTTAATTCTTTTGCTAACAAGGATGTTTATATTCATCTAGAAACTACAAATGGAGCGTATGCCTCCCATTTTGATGAAAGAGTATTTAATGCGGGAGCATTTATCCGTAATGCTAAAATTCGTTTCGAATTAGCGAAAATTATCGCTGATCCCCCTCATCGTGTTGGTTTAAAAATGGACCACGGCTGGGTTTATGCACAAGGTATTACCCATTTTGAATTAGATGAAAAAGGCCGATTATTAATGGCTGGATTAGACTTTACAGGGAAACTTGCTGTTGCACTAGAAATTAGTGAAACACCATTTTCTTATTAAGGAGTGGAATTTACATGTCATTACAACCGCAACGTCAAATTTTAGTAATCTTCCCCCATCCTGACGATGAAGCTTTCTCATCTGCCGGAACGATTAGAATGTACCGAAATATGGGTGTCCCAGTTACATACGCATGCTTAACTTTAGGTGAAATGGGACGAAATCTTGGTAACCCGCCATTTGCTACAAGAGAATCATTGCCTGAAATACGCCGTGAAGAGCTAATAGCTGCTTGCGAAGTAATGGGCATTAATGATTTACGAATGATGGGATTACGCGACAAAACCGTTGAATTCGAGGATGATGAGAAAATGGTCAGCCTTGTGAAAGGCTTGATTGATGAGCTTAACCCTTCATTAATTATTACCTTCCTGCCTGGCTACGCAGTACACCCAGATCATGAAGCAACAGCACGAGCAGTATTCGAAACAGTTCGTCGTATGCCAACTGAGGATCGCCCTACGATTTATGCAGTAGGCTTTGCAAACAATACAATTGCCGAAAAAGGTGAACCAACTCTTCAAATCGATGTAAGCAGTGTGAAACTTGAGAAAGTAAAAGCATTACAAGCCCATGCTTCTCAAACAGCGTGGATGATTGAAGAAAATGCAAAACGCGTGGATGATGGCCGCCCGATGAGTGATAGTTGGCTACAATACGAGCGATTTTACGTTATTAACCAGGATATTTTGTAATTTTTATGGAGTAGGATATAATTTCCTACTCCCTTTTTTATGCATTCTATAGTATACTCTTTTTTAGGATCCGAATTTTCAGAAAGTGGTAAAAAATTAGCAAAAACCTTATATTTTCAGGTATATTTCACGTTACATTTTCAGAATAATGCAACTTTTATTAAAGATATTTACACATGTATATAAAGTATATATAGTGTATAAATATACAAAACACATTACATTAGAAAAGGAACATATAATATGACTAAAAAATTCTCTGCATATACATGGTTTCTATTCATCTTTCTTTCATTAGCTGGGATATTCTTATTCATCACGCCCGTTAATACTGGAGATGGTCTAAAGGTACCAATTGCTCTAATGGCAAATGCAATTTCTGCCTATAGCGCTAGCTTCATTCATTGGTTCGCATACATAGTGTTCATAATTGCGGCAGTCGGTGCATTAATTATTAAATTCATTCCAGAAACAGAGGAAAGAACTTTAGTAGATTCTTTATTCCGCGTTAACTGGTTCTGGACAACTATGCGTATTCTAGCTGTAATTTTTGCAAGTATGTTTTTATTCCAGTTCGGCCCTGAAAGCTTTACAAGCGAATACACTGCTGGATTATTAATAACTCCAGAAGGCGGTTTAGTAACAATGATGTTCTCATTGTTCTTGTTTGCAGGCTTACTATTACCTTTACTAACTGATTTTGGTTTACTAGAATTCTTCGGTTCCATGATGGTAAAAATCATGCGTCCACTATTTAAAATTCCTGGACGATCTGCTATCGACTGTTTAGCTTCTTTCGTAGGAGATGGAACAATTGGTGTTTTATTAACAAGTAGACAATATGAGCAAGGCAACTATACGGCTCGCGAAGCTGCAACTATCGCAACAACATTCTCAGTAGTTTCAATTACCTTCTGTTTTGTTGTACTTGATACTGTTAGCTTAAACAATTATTTCTTACAGTTTTATGGCTCTGTTATTTTAGTTTCCATTATTTTGGCATTGATTATGCCACGAATTTTCCCATTAAGTCGAAAGCCTGATACAAATATCGATGGTTCAACTCCGGGTGAGCGTAGTGAAGATGTGCCAGAAGGGTTCAATTCGTTCTCATTTGGTTTACACAGCGCGTTAGCTAAAGCTGAAGATAATAAAAACCTAGGAAAAGTAGTTGGCTCTGGCTTTAAAAACGTTCTAGAAATGTGGTTTGCAATCACACCTGTTATTATGGCATTTGGAACAATTGCTTTAGTTCTTGCTGAATACACAAGCGTCTTCAAAATTTTAGGTATGCCGTTTGAGCCAATCCTAGCTTTACTGCAAATCCCATTTGCTGATCAAGCAGCTCAAACGATGATTGTTGGTTTCGCCGATATGCTACTCCCTTCTATTCTTGGAGCCGGTATTGAATCTGAGTTAACACGCTTCTTCATTGCGACAGTATCTGTAACTCAATTAATTTACATGTCAGAGGTTGGTGGATTGATTTTAGGAACAAAGCTACCACTTAAAATTTGGGATCTATTCTTAATTTTCTTAATCCGTACGCTTATCTCAATTCCAATCATCGCACTTCTTGCACATTTAATCTTTTAATCATGAAGGGCTGGCACCGTTGCCGGTCCTTTTTTTGTTGTTTTGTTAGCAATCAACTTAATTGGTCCAGAATTTTTAGAATTAAAAAATAATTCATAAAAAATGGTTGATTTTATGCTAAAATGAGTCAATGGTTGATTTGAAAACGGAGGTAACAAAACGATGGAAGTTGTCAATTCAAATAGTATTGCTGTGGAAAACGTATTAATCGCACACCAACATTTAAAGGATGTCGTGCTACATACCCCACTCCAAAAGAATGAGTATTTATCTGAAAAGTACAATGCCAATATTTACATCAAACGTGAGGATCTGCAATATGTCCGCTCCTTCAAGCTTCGCGGTGCATTCTATAAAATTAAGAAAATCGAAGAAGAAGCACGTAATAGTGGCGTTGTTTGTGCAAGTGCCGGTAACCATGCACAGGGCGTGGCGTTTGCCTGTGCCCACTTAAATATCAAAGGGACAATTTTTATGCCTTTAACAACACCAAAGCAAAAAATTGACCAGGTTCGCATGTTCGGTCGCAACAATATCGAAATCATTTTAGAAGGCGATACTTTCGATGATTCCGCGAGTGCCGCAAAGGATTATAGCGCTGAGCATGACATGATTTTCATTCATCCATTCGATGATTTAGACATCATTGCTGGACAAGGCACTGTAGCAGTCGAGGTTTTAAACGATATCGAGGAGCCTCTGGATTATATTTTCGGTGGAATTGGCGGCGGTGGTTTAATGGCCGGCATTTCTTCCTATATAAAGAACATCTCCCCCAACACTAAGGTAATCGGCGTTGAGCCTTCTGGTGCAGCTAGCATGAAAGCTGCCTTTGAAAACGGCGGTCCTACTGCACTTGCTAAAATCGATAAATTCTGTGACGGCACAGCAGTTAAATGCGTCGGTACCAAAACTTACGAAATTTGCAGCAAATATTTAGACGATATCGTACTCGTTCCGGAGGGCAAAGTCAGTACAACAATTTTGGATCTATACAATAAACATGCAATCGTCGCCGAGCCTTCTGGTGCACTTCCCGTTTCAGCACTAGATTTCTATGCTGAAGAAATCGTAGGAAAGTCTGTCGTAGTAGTCATCACTGGTGGCAACAACGACA
Source organism: Ureibacillus chungkukjangi (assembly GCF_003217295.1). Classification (GTDB taxonomy): domain Bacteria; phylum Bacillota; class Bacilli; order Bacillales_A; family Planococcaceae; genus Ureibacillus; species Ureibacillus chungkukjangi. Next base: position 34,746 of record NZ_QJTJ01000026.1, on the reverse strand, counting down.
TCAGCCGCATGCAAGAAATTAAAGAAAAATCTTTACTGTATGAGGGGCTACTTTATTACTTTATCGTCAACTTCCCTCAACGTGCAGGCGCCCTACGCCAATTCCTAACAGTCGTGCTAGGGCCAAACGATGACATTACAACCTTCGAATACACGAAGAAAAACAACAAAGAAAGCGGTCCAGCTCTAGTCGGCATCGAAGTCGCACATCCCGAAGACTACCAGGGCCTTATCAACCGCCTACGCTTCAACGGCTTCGAATTCACCGAGGTGAATAAAGATAGCCAATTGTTTGGGTTGTTAGTTTAATAGAGATTTGTGGCGGATTTAAACACTCGGAATTTTGATTTCGGGTGTTTTTTTGTTGCGGAGGGGTTTCTCTTTTTATATGCGACTTTTGTTTGTTTACGTGCGAGTTCTCCCTCTTTACTTGCTACTCCCACTTTTACGTGCGACTTTTGTTTGTTTACGTGCGAGTTCTTCCTCTTTAGATGCGACTTTCTTCACTTTACGTGCGACTTCTACTTTTACGCGCACTTTTATTCGTTTACGTGCGAGTTCTCCCTCTTTAGGTGCGACTTTCTTCACTTTACGTGCGACTCCTACTTTTACGTGCGACTTTTATTCGTTTACGTGCGAGTTCTTCCTCTTTAGGTGCGACTTTCTTCACTTTACGTGCGACTCCTACTTTTACGTGCGACTTTTATTCGTTTACGTGCGACTTTCTTCACTTTACGTGCGACTTCTCCCTCTTCACGTGCGACCTCCCCCTTTTACGTGCGCTTCTCATTTTTACATACGTCTCTCTCTATTTCTCGCTATTCAATAAAATCAGGTATCCTATATTTTCTATTTCTATAAGTACCTTGATGCTCTAAGTTTAAATCTTTAATTAACCGAGTTACGGCAAACCGAGACTCTATCCCCAAATACTCCCGTAACTCTCGATTCGAGATCCACTCGCTAATTAAATAGCGATAGTCGGTTAATGCTTCCAAATGCGCTTCTTTACTTTTCATGCCACATTTCGCACATTTGAAGCTGCCGTATTCAAAGAACATTCTACTTTTATATTCACAGTTTTTGCATAGGACGCCTTTTCGTAATTTAGCTTCATTTACTTTGGCTTTCCATTCTTTTCGCTGATGCTGATGCATTAGTTCGGTTTTGAGTTTTTCAAAGAGATTTAGAGGTATTCTTCGTTCTCGATAGTTATTGAATAGTTTATCGAGTTCTGTTTGTAGACCGCTTGCGTGGAAAATTGAATGACCTTTTGGAATAGATCCGATGATTGTGTAATCACTTACGATGATTACAGAAGATTCAACAGGTAAATTTATGTTCATCCCTCGTAACTTCCGAGAAATAAATTCTGTATGGCGTTTGATTTGGTTTAAGGGGTTTCTGAAGGATTCTATTGTTCCTTCTTGGTTTGTTCGGATCAATCGATGTTTCGACTCATCGATATCCAGCCGGCCACCGATGTTCTTTATTTCGATTATCCAAATAAAATGTGGGGTTAAAACAATTGTATCGATTTGATGGGAGTAACCTGCGTGATTATTAGTTTCGTAGCTATGTAGAAGATAATATGGGCTCTGGATAGTTAACTCGCTCCACAGCCTATCTACATGAACTTCTCCGTCATGTCCTTTCTTTTGTGCCATATATTGTTCCTTATAAAAACTATATTCTCTGGCTTCATTTTCTGGGTGCCTTCTCAATACAGCCTCTAAATTTAACAGCTTCCAGGATTTTTGTCTTTTGAGTATTTCCATTCACTTCCCTCCTATCAAACCATTTTATACGCAAAAGTACAATCTAGCAAAAGAGCCTAAATAATCAATTAACCCCAAAACCCCTTTTTTCTGATTAAAAAAGAGATGAAAATTCGACTTTCACGAATTTTCATCTCTCATAAAATTATTTTAGCTCCCTAACAACGCCCTATCGGAGTTCATTTTTTCGCCGCGAATTTTTTCGAACTCGGTCATTAAGTCTGGAATTGTTAAAGTTGGTTTTTTTGCATCATCGATTGATAAAATGATTTGTCCTTTATCCATCATGATTAAACGGTTACCTAAATCGATTGCTTGCTGCATATTGTGGGTAACCATTAAGGTAGTTAGGTTTCCTTCTTCAACCAGCTGCTTAGTCAATCGCGTGATTAGCTCTGCACGTGATGGATCAAGAGCCGCTGTATGTTCATCCAGCAATAAAATCGAAGGCCTTGTAAATGTTGCCATCAAAAGTGACAATGCTTGGCGTTCTCCACCAGACAACATGCCGACTTTTGCATTAAATCGATCTTCAAGCCCTAGACCCAATTTTTCCAAGGATGTTCGGAAGAAATCACGACGTCCACGGCTTACACCGATACGTAACCCTCTTTTTGCATTACGTGAATAGGCAATAGCCAGATTCTCCTCAATCGTCATTGATGGAGCCGTTCCTGCCATAGGATCCTGGAAGACACGCCCGATAAACTGAGAACGTTTGTATTCGGGTAATCTCGTTACCTCTTTGCCGTCAATCGTTACTGCGCCAAAGTCAGGTGTTAGTGCTCCGGAAATCATATTCATCATCGTGGACTTTCCGGCACCGTTACTTCCGATGATTGTTACAAAATCGCCTGGTGCTAAATGTAGATTAATATTATCCAAGGCGATTTTTTCATCAGGTGTTGCTTCATTAAAAATCTTATTTATGCCCTCTAATTTAAGCAAGGTTCTTCCCTCCCTGCAGTCGCGTTATTTCTCTATGCTGCTCTAGTCGTTCCATCTGTCTTTTCTCTTTACGTTTCTTCTCGCGACGCTTATCTACTAGCTGTGGAATGACTAATGCCAAAATTACAATAATCGCGGTAATTAGCTTCATGTCGGATGTATCTAACCAATCGATACGTAAAGCGACCGCATAAATAATTCGATAAATAATTGCCCCTGCAACAACTGCTAGCGTCGTGCGGAAAATCGTCTTTGTGCCGAAAATGGCTTCTCCGATAATTACCGAGGCAAGACCGATTACTATCATCCCAATTCCCATGTTGGCATCGGCAAATTTTGCATATTGAGCGATTAAAGCTCCAGAAAATGCAACTAGGGCATTTGAAAGACCTAGCCCTAATACGATTAAACCATCCGTGTTAGCAGAAAAGCTGCGAATCATTCTCTTATTGTCGCCTGTTGCACGAATCGCCAATCCTACCTCCGTTTTTAAGAACCAATCTGCAATAAACTTGATGATAAGTGTAATGATTAACACTACTAAAATGGTCCCCCAAGTGGATGGTGCTGGACTAATCCCTAACGTATTCTTGATAAAGCTTGTTAGAGCAGCATCGATCCCCAAATTACTCCAAAACACTTGAAACTGTGAAAAAATTGTATCAGCGTTCATCAATGGAATATTAGGTTTCACAATTGCATTTTCTGCAGATAATCCCATAATACGAAGATTGATGGAATACAAAGCAATCATCATTAAAATCCCTGACAGTAATGGATTTATCTTTCCTTTTGTGTGTAGAAGACCTGTCATACATCCTGCAATAAATCCAGCAACTATTGCCAATAATGTAGCTAGTATCGGGTGGTAGCCGAGCGCAATCATCATTGCTGCAGTAGCTGCCCCGGTTACGAAGCTTCCATCGACCGTTAAATCCGGAAAATCTAACACCCGGAATGTTAGATACACTCCGAGTGCCATAATTGCATAGATGATTCCTTGCTCAACCGAACCGAACAATGCTGTAAACATATTGAATCATCTCCTAATTTACTTTTTATTTATTCGTAGATTTCTGCATTCCAAGACTCTTGAATTTCAAGACCTAAGCCTTCAGCAGTTCCTTTATTGATAAGTAATTTTAAGTTAGCTGGGTAAGCAGCTGGAATTTCTGAAGGAGTTGCTTCTCCATTAAGGATTTTCACTGCCATTTGTCCCGCTTCAAAACCGATATCATAGTACTCGAAGCCATAAGCACCTAACCCGCCACGTTCTACAGAATCTAACTCACCCACCATTAGTGGAAGCTCGTTAGCATTTGCCACATCGACAACGGATTCTAGTGCTGATACTACTGTGTTATCAGTGATAATATATAGAGAATCAACCTTACCGATTAGTGATTCAGTTGCTTGTTTCACCTCAGCTGAAGTAGAAACGGCTGCTTCCTCTAATTCGATACCAGCTTCTCCTAATAAAGTTTTTACTTGTTCAATTTGTGCTACAGAGTTTTGTTCACCCGTGTTGTAAACTGTCCCTACTTTTTTCGCACCTAATTCATCCTTTAAAAAGGCTACAGTGTTTGCAATTGTATCAGGGTGTAAATCGATTGTACCTGTTACATTTCCTCCTGGTGCTTCCATTGACTCGATTAACTCGGAGCCTACTGCATCTGTCACCGATGTGAAAATAAGAGGAATATCTGAAGTTGCCCCTTTAACGGCTTGAGCTGAAGGTGTTGAATTCGCGAAAATTAAATCTACGCCTTCATTTACTAAGTTTTGAGCAATTGTCATGTTCATGCTTTGATCGTTTTGTGCGTTCTCTTCAACAAATTCTACATTTAAGCCAGCCTCTTCTAATGCTGCTTTGAAACCTTCCGTGGCTGCATCTAATGATGGATGCTCCACAATTTGTGTGATTCCTACTTTAAATGTTTTTCCTTCTTCGCTTGTTCCAGTACTAGAATCTGCTGTGGAATCAGTAGATGTTTCGCTACTACCACAAGCTGCCAATAAAAGCCCCAATCCAGCTAATAAGAACGAAAGCTTTTTCGTACTATTTTTCATGATATTTCCCCCTAATTCTTCTCTGTATCTAACCTGACTCTTTTTGAATAAATATCCTATTCTATTTTTCATTATTCAAAAAATTATAGTTTGTCGATTATATTACAGCGAACCATTTTAATAGTCAATAACATTTAGAATGTTCTGAATTCTACATTCATCAAATACTTCTTCCAACAAAGTAATTTGTCGCTTTAAACCGCTAAAGTACACCTTTTAACCGTTAATTTTATTATTTCAATAAAACAAAAATCCTGTGACATTTTTTCGACAATTCTCAGTTCTTGTCAGTTCCCCCTTTTTCCTCATGTTAATTTGACATTTATACAAAACTATAATATTATATCTCTCTGTGCTCTTTTCACGTGGTTCGAGAACCTCCCACGAAAAAAAACTAAGGAGAAATGATATAGATGAAAGTAAAATTTTTAGCAACGACAGGGATTATTGCAGCTCTTTATATTGCTGTTACCATGTTAGTTGCACCATTTGGATTTACGGAAATTCAATTCCGAGTTTCTGAAATGTTTAATCACCTAGTAGCGTTTAACCCACGCTTTTCTATTGGGATTATTCTTGGCGTATTTATCGCCAACCTTTTCTCACCACTAGGCGTTTACGATTTAGTGTTCGGTGTAGGTCACTCAATTATTACACTTGCAATCTTTATCTTGATTTGTAAGTTTGTAAAAAATATCATGCTGCGACTAATCATTAACACGTTCCTATTTACGTTTACAATGTTTATCATCGCATTCGAGCTAAACCTTGCATTAGAGCTACCTTTCCTTTGGACATGGTTAACTTGTGCAATCGGTGAATTCGCCGTGCTAGCAATTGGTGTGCCAATTATGCATCTATTAAATAAACGATTAAACTTTAAAGATTTGATTTAATGATAAAACCGAGAGCGAAAAGCATCGATTATTATAAGGAGAGTTTCCTATAATAACAGCCTGCTTCTTTGCTCTCGTTTTTTATTTTGTCTATTTGTCAGAAAACATTGACAAAGCAATCGATTACCTCTACAATTCTATTTAATTAATTGTTCGGATACGGTAGCAGGTTGCGAGAGCGCGACCACCGTTTGAGCAAAGCAGAGCTTAGATGAGAATAGCAGAGACAAATTGATGAATAAGAATAGTAGCGGTTTTAGAGCGCTTTAGAGAGCTAGTGGTTGGTGGAAACTAGTGCGGGCGAAATCGTGAATGGGCCTTATGAGAGTAGCTAGCATTTGTTAGCTGACGTATTTCCTACGTTACAAGGAAGTGTTTTTACATTATTTGGTTCGCTCTCTATGTAAAAACACGCCAAGTGGAAGTATGCAAGTACTTCAACAGAGGTGGCAACGCGGTATCGATCGTCCTCTACGAAAGGGATTTCCTTTTGTAGAGGACTTTTTTATTGTCCAATTCTAGCCTGCTAATTCCAAATTTTTAGGAGGATGAAACAAAATGACAATCTACTCTTTCACAAGTCAGGTAAAGGAAAATCAGAGCTTATCCTACGACGAAATGCTTCAAGCCGCAGAATTAATTTTTAATGAGAAAACGCCAAAAGAAGCGATTGCCGAATTTTTAATTGCTTTAAGCAATAAAAAAGAGACTACTGAAGAAATTGCAGCTCTTGCAACGGTTATGAAATCCTATGCACTTTCCCTCAATCTCGCTGCTGGCAACTATCTTGATAATTGCGGCACGGGTGGCGACGGTCTACAGAGCTTCAATATTAGTACAACATCCGCCTTTGTAATAGCAGCGAATGACGTGTCCGTTGTTAAGCATGGTAACCGTAAAATTTCCAGTGCTTCTGGAAGCTCCGATGTTTTACAGGCTCTTGGGATTTATACAGATTTTACGATGGAGGATTCGATCGATTTATTAAATAAAACAGGCATCACCTTCCTTCACGCTCCAAACGTTCATCCAAAGCTTAAACGTATTGGTGAGGTACGCCGTTCAATTGGAAAACCTACTATTTTTAATCTAGTTGGACCTTTAACAAACCCGGCTAATTTAACAACTCAGCTTGTTGGGATTAATCGACCTGAATTCGTTCACGATTATGCGAGGGTACTTAAGCTTTTAGGGCGCAAACGAGCAATAGTGGTTTCTGGTACTCAAGGGATGGATGAAGCTTCTCTTGATTCTGACAATACTCTTGCCCTTCTTGAAAATGGCGAGGTTAAATCACTAAATATCGATATTGAAGAGCTAGGCATAGCCCCTGCCCCAGTAACTGCATTACGCGGCGGTACACCTGAAGAAAATGCGATTATTTTAAGAGAGTTATTGAATGGGAAACAGAGTGCCTATTTTGATGCCGTTTTATTGAACACCGGCTTAGCCTTATTTGCAAACGGTAAGGTGAGTTCTGTTTTAGATGGCATTGAATTAGCCCGAGATAGTATTTTAACTGGGAAAGCATTAGCTAAATTAGAGTCAGTAGTTGAATACAGTCAAAGCTATTTAAAGGAGCGTGCAGTGCAATGACTATTTTGCAAAGAATTTTAGACCATAAAGCCACACTCATTCCTTCTCTTTTAGAGAATTCGCCCTTTTTCTCGGTGGAGCCAAAATCGCGCCCTTCTTTATATGAAGTTTTACAAAAAGCCGACACATTACAAGTAATCTCGGAAATGAAACGCGCCTCTCCTTCTAAGGGGCTTATTAACGAAGGAGCAAGCCCTATAGAGCAGGCTAAAAAATATGAGCAAGCTGGTGCAGCCTGTATCTCAGTTTTAACAGAAGATAAATTTTTCAAGGGCTCCTATCAGGATTTAGTGGACGTCGCTAATAATGTGGACATCCCGGTTTTAAATAAAGATTTCATTATTCACGAGGTGCAAATCGATTATGCAAAGGCAGCTGGTGCCTCTGTAATTTTACTGATTGTTGCTGCTTTATCAGATGAAAAATTAAATGCATTTTACACCTACGCAAGTGTATTAGGACTGGATGTTTTAGTTGAAGTGCACAACGAAAAGGAATTGGGTCGTGCGTTAGCCATTCGACCTAAAATTATCGGCGTGAATAATCGCGATTTAAAAACCTTCCACTTAGATTTAGCTCAAACTGAAAAATTGGCAAATATCATCAACGAACATGAGGATATTGCCTTTATCAGCGAAAGTGGCATTTGGACTGCTACCGATGCACAGCGCGTTGCTAAAGCTGGTGCACAGGGTGTTTTAGTTGGGGAATCCCTTATGGTAAGCGGAAACGTAGAGGAAGCTCTCACTGCATTGCAGGTTCCCCTTCCCTCGCTTCTAAAGGAAGTGAAGTAATATGGTGAAGGTGAAAATTTGTGGACTTATGGAAGAGAAACATCTTCAGGCAGCTGTAGACGCTGGTGCTACTTGGATAGGATTTATGTTCGCAAAAAGTAAGCGTCAAATTTCTATTGAACGAGCTAGTAAGCTGGCTAAGCTGATTCCCTCCCATGTACAAAAAGTTGGTGTTTTCGTGAATCCAGCTGAAGAAGAGGTTCACAATGCAGTCGAAGCTGTCGGACTAGATTACGTTCAATATCACGGATGCGAGGGTCCTTCATTTATCAATAATCTAGGCTACCCTGCTATCAAGGCTATTTCTATTCGTAGCTACGAGGACGTTGAAAAAGCGAGTCACTATGATGTCGATTACTACCTATTTGATGCACCAGGTACAAATTATGCAGGTGGAAGTGGTCATGTGTTTGATTGGTCGTTACTAGATGAACTTTCGATCCCTAAGAACCGTGTCATCTTAGCAGGTGGACTTAATAGCGAGAACGTCAGTCGTGCCATCTCCCAAGTGGAACCTTTCGGCGTTGATGTCTCAAGCGGTGTTGAGAAGGATGGGAGCAAGGATAGCGATTTAATTAAACGATTTATAGAAACAGCAACAACTACAAGTGTATTGAAATAAAAATGCGACCCGCTTTTAAAGCAGGCGTTAAGGAGTGAATTGGGATGACAACTGGAGTAAAAGGACGTTTCGGTCGTTTCGGTGGACAATTTGTTCCAGAAACATTAATGACCGCTTTACAAGAATTAGATGAGGCCTATGACAAGGTAAAGAATGATGAAGCCTTTCAGGAAGAGCTTCACTACTACTTAAAAAATTATGTCGGCCGAGAAACACCTCTTTATTTTGCTGAACGTTTAACAAAGGAATGTGGCGGAGCAAAAATCTATTTAAAACGTGAAGATCTGAACCATACAGGTGCACATAAAATCAATAATGCTTTAGGGCAAGCACTCCTTGCCAAGCGAATGGGGAAGAAAAAAATCGTTGCTGAGACTGGGGCTGGTCAGCACGGTGTTGCCACTGCGACAGCCTGTGCGCTTCTCAATCTAGAATGTATCGTTTACATGGGTGCTGAGGATGTAAAACGCCAGGCTCTAAACGTTTTTCGCATGGAGCTTCTTGGAACAAAAGTGGTTGCAGTGGAAAAAGGCTCTGCTACTTTAAAGGATGCTGTAAACGAAGCCTTACGTCACTGGGTAACAAATATAGATGATACGCATTATATTTTAGGATCCGCAATGGGCCCTCACCCCTTCCCTACGATTGTTCGTGATTTCCAGCGTGTCATTGGTGATGAAACACGTGCTCAAATTTTAGAGACTGAAAATCGCTTACCAGATGCCATCGTTGCGTGTATTGGTGGAGGAAGTAACTCGATTGGTATGTTCTACCCATTTGTTGAAGATAAAGATGTTGCATTGCATGGGGTAGAGGCTGCGGGTAAGGGCATTGAGACGGGTAAACATGCCGCCGCTATTTACAGTGGGCAAACTGGTGTATTACATGGGGCTTTTATGTATCTATTACAGGATGAAGATGGCTTTGTACAAGAAGCCCATTCCATTTCTGCCGGGCTAGATTATCCAGGTGTCGGTCCGGAGCACTGTCATCTGCATGATATTGGTCGCGCAACCTATGGCAACGTTACTGATGAAGAAGCACTTGAAGGCTTGAAGCTACTTTGCCGAACTGAAGGTATTCTTCCTGCTCTTGAGAGTGCCCATGCCGTCTATTATGCTTCAAAGCTAGTAAAAACAATGGCTCCAGATGATATCTTAGTCATTTGCTTATCTGGCCGCGGTGACAAAGATGTCCACACAATTTCAGAAGCACTTGGAGGTGACCTAGCATGAGTCAATTAAAGGATGCAATTTTATCGGTTACGGCTTCAGGTGATAAGGCATTTATTCCATATATTATGGCTGGTGATGGCGGCTTAGAGAAATTAAAGCCGATCATTCTGAGACTTCAAGAGCTTGGTGTGACTGCAATCGAGGTTGGCATACCATTTACTGATCCTGTCGCAGATGGTCCAACTATTGAAAGAGCTGGCGAACGTGCTTTAGCAAGCGGTACTACTTTACGCAAAGTAATTGAAACCCTAACTAGCTTTGCAGATGAAATCACAGTTCCACTTGTTGCCATGACTTATTTAAATCCGATTTTAGCTTATGGCGTGGAACAGTTTGCTGCTGACGCGAGTGTGGCAGGTATTCGTGGTTTAATAATCCCAGACATGCCCTTAGAGGAAAGTGAAGTCGTCCATCCTGCCCTAACTGCTGCTGAAATTTCTCTTGTACAGCTCGTTTCTTTAACTAGCACACCCGAACGCATGGAACGTTTAACGAAAGCAAGTGAAGGCTTTATCTACGCAGTTACTGTAAATGGTATTACTGGTGCACGTTCAAGCTTTGCTAATGAACTAGAGGCGCATTTTAAAAAAATTCAATCCTACACTGACACTCCTGTGTTAGCTGGCTTTGGGATTTCAACAGCAACTCACGTAAAAGACTTTGGCTCGTTTTGCAGCGGTGTGATTGTCGGAAGTAAAATTGTTGATAGCCTAGTTGCCGAGGATTGGGAGGCGATTGAGGAATTAGTTAAAGCCTCTAAGTTGGCTGCAAATGAAGTTGGAATTTAAAATATTGGATTTAGTGTAAGGCTAATTCTGAGTTGTCGGGATTTTGGAGTGAAGTGTCGGAATTATCCTCAAAAGTATCAGTATTCACGCTGAAACTGTCGGAATTCCTGTCCAAACTGTCGGAATCCAAGCTCCCTCAATCTCAAATTCAAAAAAGTGTGTGACCTAGTTTTTTTTCTAACTAAGTCTCACACTTTTATTTATGAAATGGCTTTTTGATTTAATTTTACTTTTAATTTTTCTAGCATATCGATTGTCATTTTTTCTAAATCGAAGTCTGCTTTGAAGCCCCACTCTTCTACTGCTGCTGAAGAGTCGATGGCGTTTGGCCAGCTGTCTGCAATTGCTTGGCGGACAGGGTCTACGGTGTAATCCATTTTAAAGGATGGGATGTGCTTTTTAATTTCAGCCGCGATTTGCGAAGGCTCAAAGCTCATTGCTGAAATATTAAAGGCATTTCGATGCTTCAATTTCGAGCCATCTGCCTCCATTAAATTCACAATTGCTTGCAGGGCATCCGGCATATACATCATATCCATGTAAGTTCCCTCTGCAATATATGATGTGTAACGCCCTTGCTCTACCGCTTTATAATAAATATCTACTGCATAATCCGTAGTACCACCACCAGGAGGGGTAGCATATGAAATTAACCCTGGGAAACGGACGCCGCGCGTATCTACGCCAAAACGATTAAAATAGTAATCACATAATAGCTCTCCCGCTACCTTGTTGACACCATACATCGTAGTTGGACGTTGCAGCGTATCTTGAGGTGTGTTGTCCTTAGGTGTTGATGGACCAAATGCACCGATTGAGCTTGGCGTAAAGAACTGTAAATCTAACTCACGTGACACTTCAAGTGCGTTCATTAACCCACCCATATTCAAATTCCATGCAAATAGTGGATTCTTTTCGGCTGTTGCTGATAATAACGCAGCCATATGAATCATTGTATCTGCCTCAAAATCCTTCGATAGCTCATACATTTTCTTCGCGTCCGTTACATCCAATAATTCAAACGGTCCACAAATGTCTTCTGGTTTACGAATATCTGTAGCTAGGACATTATCCTCACCATATATATCACGCAATTTCACAGTCAGTTCTGACCCAATTTGTCCTAAAGCACCCGTGACAATAATTTTTTTCATGTCGCACCCTCCCTTGATGTTAAAAAAGCTTTTTTGTCTATTTAACTTTCATTTTTCAAATTTTCAAAACTCTTATCTACACAAACAAATGTACATTCCAAAAATACAACTAAACACTGTTATATCAACGTTTATAGCGATTTTTATTATACTTCGTTCTTTTATAAAAGACAATATATAATTTTTAGTCTTTTCTATTAACTACCCCTTCTATCATATGCAACTCGTTAAAATTGGGTATTTAACATAAGCGGCACCCTACTATTTACACTTAAAATTTCATTTATTTACCCTTATTACAGAACAAAAAAAGCACCATGATTGTTTGTGCATAAACAATCATTGATGCATCAATTTATAAGGTGGTTTCACTCTTGCTAAAATGGGAATAAACATTAAAAAGAGCCCGCTCATGGCATCTACTACCCGAAATTTATACGGATTGCAGACTTTTTTCCTTGACTAGGCTGTAAATAGATAAATCTTCTTTATATAGGTTTTTATATGTAGCCAGACTTTGATTTTTAATCAGTTCGAATGTTACTTCATCAATCATTTGTACTGCTTCATTTAGTTGCTTTGCATTTTGCCAAGCAGTCTCTTCAAAGACGATGTTCATTTCATGCTCTTCTAAAATGATACCTAGGAGATGCTCATTTGTATAAAGCTCCACATCCGAATGATTCTTTTTTATTTCCATAATCTCTAATGTTCGATCAAGGGATTTCTGTAATGCCTCTCGATCTATCGCATGCCCAAGCTCGTGCATAGTTAACGCTCTTACATATTGCTCGAATGGAATAGCTGCTTCTATTTCCTGCCATGCCTCCACTAAACGTTCCGCATCAAACCCCACACAGTTACTAATAAAATTATATGTCATATTGATTCCAGATTCATCCTGCTTTAACTCATTCGTCATTCCTACAGCCAGAATCGTAGAAGCAATTAAATTATAAAGATAATTGTCATTGTAGTAGTCTTGCATATTGTTTCTCATTTCCCCTTTATAAGTCGGATTCCCAAAACATTCGCCATCACAGCATCAACGAGATTCAATATATCTTAATCGTAGGTAAGTTTCAAGCAACCAATTTAGCAAAATTTTGAAATTATAGCTTGTTTCAGCCTTGATTTAAAGGGATTTTCATTTTATAAAAATAAAAAAAGGGATATTCGAAAGCCTATTTCAGCTTCCAAATATCCCTTTTCGTAAGTGGTTATTTCTAAATATTAGGTAATAGTGGGATTACTAGTTTAGTAATAGTTTATTTATCATTCTTTTTACTGCTACGGCTGCGTCTACTGGCCTCGCCGCCTTTTCGACCCGCTTCTTCACGGCTCATTTTGCTGTTGTTGTCATTGTCTCGATTGCTTCTCGTATTGTTATCATTATCGCGGTTAGTGTTGTTGTTATTTTGAGTGGCTTCTCCGCCTTTACGGCCGATTTCTTCATAGAATTCCTCACCGCGGTTTTCGGAAGTAGCCTCGCCGCCCTTACGACCAATTTCTTGGAAGAATTCTTTGCCATGAGTTTCTGCAGTAGTTTCTCCACCCTTACGACCGATTTCTTCATAGAACTCTCTGCCGTGGTTTTCTGCAGTCGCTTCCCCGCCTTTTCGACCGATTTCTTCATAGAATTCTCGATCGTGATTTTTGGAGGTAGCTTCTCCACCCAAGCGTCCCGCTTCTTGAACAGTCATTTTTCCATTCTTGTTATCGTTCTTATTGCGTTTGTTAGCCATTTCTAATTCCTCCTAAAAATTTTATTTGCTTATTGGGATAAGCTTATTGGATATATTCCCAGGAGGTATAGAGATAAACATGTCCACAACATTTTCTTACCAAATTCATGTTAATATTACACCGGAAAACCTGTAATTGTGAGGACTTTCGATTGATTATTACAATTTCTTTGCACTTTCATATCAAAAACAAGCTATTCGTACTTGGTTAAACCTACGATAAATTGAAAAGGAAATCTACGGCCGTCCTCCAAATAGAGCATTCTTTTTATGTCATCGAGCTTAGAGATAATACCTGTTGCCGTAAAGATATGTGCGGCTTCCCAAATCTTCAGCTCCACTTGCATATGATCCCTGCATGCAATTTGTAATTGCTCACTAAGCTCTTGAAGTGCCCATTCATCTAACTCGGGTTTTTCAACATCCTCGTTCCTTTCCTGCCACTCTCGAAGCAATTTTACATGCTCAGGTAACATCATCGCATTCCATTTAATATTTCCACGATCCCGAATCACTTTCATCACCTCTTCCTATATAATGGCTAGATTTTATGTCCCCCTAGAAGCTGGGCACGCTTAATAGCCGTTCCCGCTTCCGTATAAGAAACAGCACGTAAAACCGCTGCTGAACCATATCTTGTTCGCAAATAATCCATTGTCGCGCCGAGCTTTCGCCTTTTCCATTTTTTATTGTCAAACAGACTAAGCTGTATGGAGCGTTCCGATTCTAATTTCGAGATACTAATTGAAATTTGCCTTGCTGGTCGCTCTGCGTAATGCTCATCAAATAACTCCTTACATACTTTAAAAATCTTCATCGTATCATTTGTCGGTTCATCGATGGTGCGAGCACGATTAAAGCCTCCACCAAAGGCGTCCTTACTATAGCTAAGACCAAGCGTAATCGTTCTCCCGGCTTGCCCGGCTTCTCTCGCTCTCCTTGCGACATCTTCACACATCTCCAGAATGACGGCTAGAATCTCATTTCGATTGCGATAATCACGCATCAATACCTGCCCTTTCCCAAAGCTAATTTGCCCTTGTGCAAGCGGTGCACCAAGTGGAGATAGATCAATTCCCCATGCATGATGATAAAGCTGATTTCCCATAATACCAAAGTGATCTTCTAAGGTTTTTAGGTCTGCCTGAGCTAAATCCCCAACCGTAAAAATCCCCATATTGTTCAGGGAAAGCTCTGTTCTCCGGCCAATTCCCCACATTTCTGACAGGGGCGAGATCGACCAAAGCTTTTTCGGCACATCTTCATATGTCCATTTTGCAAAACCCGTCTTTTTCGCATCTAAATCAAGGGCAAGCTTTGCCATAAGCATATTTGGACCCATTCCGACCGCGCTTGGAATTTGAAATTGTCGAAGAATGCTATCCTGAATAACCTTAGCCGTCTCTTCGGGAGGTCCCCATAGCTTCTCAGTTCCAGTGAGATCAACAAAGCTCTCATCTATGCTGTAAACGTGGATGGCTTCTTTTGGGACAAACTGATTAATTAAATCGGTAATTTCCATTGACATACGTACAAAAAACTCCATTTTCGGCTCGAATAAACGGATATCAGGATGCTTAGGGATTTCAAAAAGACGCGAGCCCGTTTTGATGCCAAAGCGTTGTTTCATAGGTGGTGACGCAGCAAGTACAATACTCCCCTTTTGCTGGAAATTCCCTACAACCGCAATCGGCACTTCAAGCGGATTAATATTTTCTAGCATTGCCATACAGCTTGCAAAAAAGCAGCGCATATCAATACACATAATTGAACGATTCGGCGCCTGTTCGTAAATTTTAAAAGCATCTGCAGTAGTAGCACGATAATCATCCATCCTCAGAGCATTTCCACACATCTTCTCCACCTCTCAATTCGTACGAACAGTATATGCGAACGTTTGTTCTTTTATTCATTCTAAAATGAGACCATTGAGACGGCAAGAGGAATTATTTGGAGAATTTTGTTGAACCTAAACAACTTTGCCAAAATGAATAAAAAAGAGTTCACTCAAAGCAAGATTGCCTTAAGAGAACTCTACCTACTTTATTCAATAATTTCAGTAAAAAAACAAGTTTTCATATGATTAACAAACGTGTCGCCTAAATCGGTAAAGGTTGCTACACCACGTTTATGAATTACCGTTTTAAACCCTTCTGCATCTGCTCCAGCCACCGTTAAAAAGTCACAAATGTCTGTACAAACACCTACCACATGCACCTTTTCAACACCTAGAGCCTTTAATTTCTCTGCTAAATTTGTTTTAAAGAAAGCATTATAATTTGTTTTCGGTTGATAAATCACATGAGGATTCGATTCATGCTCCTTAAACCAAGTTAACAAATCATCATAAAGCTCCTGCCCCTTTGTCCCAACGACATTATGCGCTGGCCACAATTCAAAATGGGCATCGTTTTCTTCATGTGCATCCATTGCCACCACAACAACCTGGTCCTTACTCAAAAACTCATTTGCTTGCTCAATAATATAAGGCACAACCTCCTGCGCCGGCTTCCCTGCAGTCAAGCTCCCATTATCCGCAACGAAGTCGTTGCTCATGTCTACGATGATTAAGGCTTTAGTTGGCATATATATTCCCCCAATACACTGATTTTTCTATATTATAAACTTTCTTGCATTTAATAGTATGTATATTACTGTTTAAATTACTATTTTCTCATCTGACTCCCTTAACTTATCAATAACAAAAACTCCCCAAAGCCATGACAGCCCCAGAGAGTCGAAACTATAGTATGTGAAGCATTTAATTTGTTGCAGGATTATTAGTTAAGAAAATGTAAAAATGATTAGGTAGGCTCCTAATCACTCCTCCTTCGAGAGATCGACTGAAATACTTCCATCAATTTCGAGGATGCCGAGTCTTACTTTATCGATATTAAAAACGCCTTGCTTTCTGAGCTGTGTATTTAGCTCCTGCATCGTTATGTGCTGTTTTTTCATTAGCTGCTGATTTACAATTCCGTTCTCAATGATAACTTCAGGTTTTCCATCGATCCAACGCTCGAAGGCTTTCTTCTGGGCAAGCTTTTCAGCACCCCACATAAAGAATCCCCAAAGTGCAATGCTAAAAATTATATGAGGAATTTTGAAATCCTTTTCGTGAATCATCCCCCCAACAATATCTGCTAGGATGAGCATAAATACTAAATCGGTTGGCGTGGTTTGCGCTAATTCCTTTTGACCGATGAGGCGAATAACCACAACTATACAAACAATGGAGACAAAAAATTTAGTTGCTACACTAATATACAATTCCAAGTGTATCCCCCCTGTTGACACCAAACTTTAAGCCATAAATAAAAGCTTGGTGGGTAATCATCTATTCCTCTTTCTTGACCAAGATAAACAACCAAGCTTCCAAAACGTGCAAAACAAAAAAACATACTAATCATTTAATAGCACAATTCCCTTTGATAAAGGATGCTGCATAATGTTAGTATGTTTATAGTTTTTGAGGATTACACTTTTTTACTTTTCCACTACTCCACCGTAAAGACCTGGACGGCGGTCGTCGTAAACTGGGATGCGACTGCGGATTTCTTCTACTTTTGAGAAATCGACATCAATGACAGCTAGCTCTTCTGTTTCAGAGCCTGTCCAAAGCACCTCGCCCCACGGCTCAATAATCATGGATTGACCATTGAAGTTTTCGACTTTGCGAGAAATACGGTTAACAGCAATTACGAAGCATTGGTTTTCGATAGCACGCGCTTGAAGTAAGGTTTTCCAGTGATCGATACGTGGTGTTGGCCATTGTGCAGAGACAAACAGCACATTTGCTCCAGCTAATGCGTGTGCTCGAAGCCATTCTGGGAATCGAATATCGTAGCATATCACCCCACCAGCCTCCACATCTCCTAAAGCAAAGCGATTCATTTCATTGCCTGATTCTAAGTATTGATCTTCATTCATTAATCTAAATAAATGAACCTTACTGTACTCGCTAACTAGCTCACCTTCGTTATTATATACATACATCGTATTGTAGAATTTGCCGTCCTTTTCTGTTGCAACAGACCCGCCGACAATATGAATGCCTAGTTCAGTAGATAAGCCCTGCAGAAATTCTTTGGAACGAACCCCATCTTTATCCGCAAGCTCCCCTAGCTTTTCAAGTGCATAGCCGGTATTCCACATCTCCGGTAAGACAACAAGTTCAGCCCCTTGGCTAACTGCTTCTCGAATCAATTCCTCTGCATGCGTGAAGTTTTCATCTACTTTACCGAATCCCACATTCATTTGAATACATCCGATTTTCATGTCCACATACCCCCTAGACTTTTTCTTGTAAAAGTACCCTTATCCTACTAATTAAACCATAACAAAAAATAAACTAAGATTCCATTTATCAACGCTTTCAACGTTCTTTATCTAATTACAGCTTAAATCAAATAGTAAAGACATAAAATAAAACGACCAAGGTTTGTTCTTGGTCGTTTAATCATCCTTCTTCTAATTCTTTTTCCTTTTCTTTCGCTTTAATGTGATTAAATTTACTGTTTCCATTAAAGTTTTCCCTTTATAATTTACACCGAAAAACTTAGCAAAATAGACAATCATCAATTTGTAATCTGTGTTGTTTTGGGTTAAAAAACGTGTATAAGCTTTCTGTGTAACTTCGGCATCATATGAACTTTTTACGGTGGTCTCATACCGATGAAATACAGTTTCAAGTTGTTTATCTTCTGGGTGTTTTTCATCAAAATGCACAGCCTCAAAGATTAAAGAGTTACCATCATAATTACTTCGAACAAAATACATATCTCTAACTTCAGCTTTTACTTTCAAAATTTACTCCTATTCTTTAATATTTATTAATTAAATCAACCTTTTGTAAGTATATTATTTCCAAAATTAGGATTACTAATCTATTTTTCTATTTAAATACCTTTATACAACCATATTTCTTTTTAAGTTATGTAGGAATCTCATAAAATAATCTCAACCTTTTGCCTTCACAATATTGATATTGCAGGCTTTCCTTCGATGTAGTAGTATTATTCCTAAACATTAAATTGCAACTATATTCTGAAATCTATACAAAGTATAGAGTTCAGTTTCTTCCCTGGCCTAATGGTAAGTAAACTTATAAATTTTAGTGAAAAAGAGGTATTAACATGAAACTATCAAATAAATCACAAAATCTACCAATTCAATTCTTTGCTGCTCTTGTTCAAAAAGTAAATGCTGCGATTGCCGAAGGACGCGATGTGATTAACTTAGGGCAGGGAAATCCAGATCGTCCGACACCTCCGCATATTATAAAAGCAATGCAAGAAGCTACTACAAATCCACAAACGCATAAATATTCACCCTTTCGTGGAATTCATGAATTAAAAGAAGCAGCTGCCGCCTTCTACAAACGGGAGTATAGTGTAGACATTGATCCAGATACAGAGGTAGCGATTATGGGAGGGTCAAAGATCGGTTTGGTTGAGCTGCCAATGGCCATTTTGGATTCAGGTGATTCCATGCTTCTTCCTGACCCGGGTTATCCTGATTACTTGTCTGGAGTAGTACTTGGGGATGTCCATTTTGATACAATGCCGCTACTTGAAGAAAATGAATTTTTGCCAGATTATGAGGCTTTATCAGAAGAAGTGAAGAACCGCGCAAAGTTAATGTATTTAAACTATCCCAACAATCCTACAGGAGGTACTGCAACATTAGAGTTTTTCGAAAACACAGTACAGCTTGCAAAGGAAAATGACATAACGGTGGTACATGATTTTGCTTATGGTGCATTAGGATTCGATGGAAAGCAGCCTGTTAGCTTCCTCCAAGCTGATGGTGCAAAAGAAGTTGGTATTGAGCTATATACCTTGTCCAAAACCTATAATATGGCAGGCTGGCGAATTGGCTTTGCTGTTGGTAATGCCGAGATTATTGAAGCGATTAATGTTATTCAGGATCATCTTTTCTGTAGTGTCTTCCCTGCAATTCAACATGCAGCAGTCGCGGCTTTAAATGGCAACCAAGACTGTGTGGAAGAACAACGTGCGATTTATGAAAGCAGACGTAATGTTTTAATAGAAGAAGCTTATCGAATCGGCTGGGATATAAAGGCGCCGAGTGGATCATTCTTTGCGTGGTTAAAGGTACCAGAAGGCTATACAAGTGAGGAGTTTTCAGACTTACTGTTAGATAAAGCAAACGTCGCTGTTGCATCTGGAAACGGCTTTGGTGAATATGGCGAAGGCTACATTCGCGTGGGATTACTAGTTAGTGAAGAGCGGTTAATAGAAGCAATAGCTCGTATTGAAAAACTTGAGTTATTTAAAGATAAGGCGGTTTCAATAACTAAATAATTTAGAAGGAGGGTTCTTATTGCATATCTTCTTGCATTAAGAACCCTTTTTTATAAGTTATAGCCTACCATCTCCCTAAAAGAAAAGCCTCCACAAATGTGGAAGCTTACTGCTATTAGCGATTTGCCATCCATTCGGGTTTACTAAATCCTTGAAATTCTGAATCAATGACTTCTTCATATTTAGCAGATTCAACGATTTCGATTAAATCATTTGCTAGTTGGCTATCTTTATTTTCTGATTTTACAGCTACAACGTTACGATAGTTTTCATTCATATCTTCTAGGAAAACTGCATCCATTAAATTTAAGCCCGCTGCCAGTGCAAAGTTACCTGGTACTGCAGCAAGATCAGCGTTTTCAATTTGACGTGGTAAAGAGCCAGCTTCTACTGGTTGGAAAACTAAGTTTTTGTTGTTTGTAACGACATCTTTTTCTGAAGCAGTTAATTCATCAGCATCTGGATTGATTTCAATTAAACCTTGCCCTTGTAAAGTTATTAGCGTACGTGCTGCATTTGCTGGATCATTTGCAATTGCTACAGTTGCACCTTCTTCAATATCCTCAACAGAAGTAAATTTTTCTGAGAAGAAGCCCATTGGAGCTGTTGGTACTGTGAGTAAAGCTTCTAAATCCATGTTATTTTGTTCTTCAAAAGTTTCTAAATAAATTGTATGTTGGAACAAGTTTGCATCGATATCCCCATTATCTAATGCGTTATTTGGTTGAACGTAATCACTAAACTCAACTAACTCTACTGTGTAACCTTTTTCCTCTAATTGTGGAATGATTGCTTTTTTTAGCATGTCACTATATGGACCAGCAGTTGCACCTAATTTAATTTCTTTACTTTCTTCTGTTGATGAAGTTTTTTCCTTTTCATCACTCCCAGAACATGCTGCTAACACAACAGCTAATGCTAATGTAAGAAATGTTAATAAATATTTTTTCACTTTTTCTCTCTCCTATCGTTTATCTAGTGATTTTGCAAACTGTTCCCCAATTAATTGAATCAATTGTACAAAGATTATTAAAATGACAACAGTTGAAATCATAATTGTATTATCATAACGGTAATAGCCAAAGCGAATCGCTAAATCTCCAATACCTCCCCCGCCTATTGTACCTGCCATGGCAGAGTATGCGACCAAACTGATAACCGTTAGAGTAATCCCTCGAATAATTGTTGATTTTGCCTCTGGTAGCAACACATCTTTGATAATCATCCAAGGTGTGGCACCAACAGCAATTGTTGCCTCAATGACACCTTTATCGATGTCTCTTAATGATGATTCTACTAGTCTTGCAAAATAAGGAATCGCAGCAACTGAAAGCGAAACACTTGCAGCGATGGGACCTATTGTTGTGCCAACCAGTATTTTAGTTAACGGGAATAATGCAACGAGTAAAATGATAAACGGAATCGAACGAACTAAATTCACTGCAAAACCAAAGATATTTTTCACAAATCGATTTTCCCAAAATAAACCTTTATCTGTCACAAATAGCAGTACACCAAATGGTAGACCGATAATGATGGAGATGGATAATGCAATTCCAATCATAACGACCGTTTCTTTAAAAGCCTCCCAAATATCAGGTAGCATGGTTATGAAATATGGAAAATCAAACATGTTTAACCACCTCCACTAGCGCGCCACGTTGTTCCATATATTTTTTTGCTTCATTCACTGCGTTTTTTTCACCTTGCAACTCCATTATGAAAATGCCAAGTGGACGTTCTTGAATATATTCAATCGTGCCATGCAAGAAATTACCTTTAACATCAAACTGCTGAATTGTATCTGAGATAAGACCTTCTCCAGCCACTTCACCTTTAAATAACAGTTTAATGACTTGTCCTTTTACATCCTTTAAGATTTCACTAGGAATCTCAAAAGATACAACACTATTAATAAATTCCTGGGTTAATGGCTTAATCGGTTGTGCGAAGATATCATATACTGCTCCTTCTTCAATCACTTTTCCATCTTGCATAATTGCCATCCGATTACAAATTTCTTTTACAACATTCATCTCATGAGTAATTAAAACAATCGTAATACCGAGCTTTTCGTTAATTTGTTTTAATAACTTTAAAATCGATAGAGTTGTTTTTGGATCAAGTGCTGAGGTTGCCTCATCACAAAGTAAGATAGATGGATTGTTTGCAAGAGCACGTGCAATCCCAACGCGTTGTTTTTGTCCCCCACTAAGCTGGGCTGGAAACACATCTTTTTTATCCGTTAAACCCACCATTTCAAGTAACTCTTTGACACGTTCATTAATTTTATTTTTAGGTGTTTTTGCTGCACGCAAAGCAAAAGCGATATTTTCTCCAACTGTCTTTTGACTAATTAGATAAAAATGTTGAAAAATCATTCCAATTTTCAATCGTGCAGTTCGTAGAGAACCACTCGAAAGTTGTGTTAAATCAACTCCATCAATAAGCACTTTTCCGCTAGACGGTCTTTCTAGTAAATTGACACAACGAAGCAACGAACTTTTCCCCGCTCCTGAATAACCAACTATTCCAAAAATGTCACCTTTATTAATTTTTAAGGAGACATCATCAACGCCTACTACTTGTTTCTTTTTAGATTCATATATTTTTGTAATATTTCGAAACTCTAGCATATACTTCTCCTAACTAATATGATAAAAACAACTATTCCAACCAAATATGTATGATTAAATCAGATTACACACAATAATCACAATTGTCAATATTAAACGTAAATTCAAACAAAAATGCTACCATTCGACTGAGTGAGTAGCATTTAATTCTAAATTGTTCTTGAATTGTGTGTGTACCTGGTACACACACAATTCTTCATTCAATCCACAAACAGTTTAGCCATCTTTTCTTCGAGTTTCTCTGGGATGATGGCATTGTCAAACAGTTGGCGTATTGTTCTTTCTGTTTCTGCGTATAGGTTTGCATAAGCGACTGCATCATACATGGTCGAGCGATAGTTGGCTACTATTGCTTTAATATTAGCTTCCTCGACCTCAGTTGGATGGCAAAGGCTTGCGATATCGAAGATTTCATCCCCTTCTCTTTCGGGAAAATATTGATGGGGCTCGGTACTGTCAAAGATACATAGCTTCAATTCAGGTAAAATAACCATATCCACAGAATTTGAATCCAGCCCGCACCACACCATTTGAGCGTCAAACCCGCGTTCCATTGCCGTATCAACTAGTTTTTTCATCAGCGAAGACTTGCCTGTTCCCGGGTAGCCCTTGATAAATAGGCGTTTTTCGAGGTTTTGCGTAATGCTTTGAACAGTATCACGAGCACCAGCAGGGGTTAGTGTACCTAATAACCTATGTGTTTTTTGTCCATTTTTTTCGAGCTTTTTCTTACCAAACACCTTCCTCAACAGCTCTTCGGTTTTATCGTCTAATCCCTTCCAATCCATATACCGACGAGTTTCCACTTCCCAATCATCATGAATTTTTAGAGCGGTCGATAGTGCATTAAAGCATTTCTCATAATAATCATCCTTCTTATTCGATAGATTGAGAAAATCCTGTTGTTTTTCAACAACCTGCTGTTTATCTACACAGTCTTCTAAGGAAATCTCCTGAACATGCGAGCCTACCGAATCAAATGTAAGATTGGTCGCTTCAAGGAATAGAATATTGTGCGGCTCTTTAACAAAAAGTGCCTCAATCGTATTTTCAAAGAATGAATCGTGGAAATATTCTATAGCCGCTCCTTTATTGCCATAAAATATCCCGAGCTTGCTTAAGTAGTCCGCCACTTTAAAACCCTGTGCCCCTTTTAATAAATACACAGTTTTCGTTTCTTTCATAATCTCTTGATAGACATTCTTTATCCCTTGCCCTGTTAACGCTTGCCCGAAAAAATGCGTTATTGTCGTACCCAAACTGACGCCATCCTTCCATAGGTTTGTTAACATATCTTTATGACAACGGCCTAAAATATGTACCTCGTACACCCGAATTGTTTGGGAATTGTTTATGTACCTGGCACCCAAACGATTCTGAATTGTGTCCTAATTGTTTATGTACCTGGCACCCAAACAATTCAAAAAAAAACCGAATGCATGTGCATTCGGGTTGGTTGGTTTTATTGGATTACGCCTAGTTCGCGGCCTACTTTTTCGTAGATTGCTAGGGCATCATCCAGCATTTCTTTTGTGTGGGCTGCAGTTGGCATGTTGCGGACACGCCCTGTTCCTTTTTGTACTGTTGGGAAAACGATTGCTTTTGCGTAAACCCCTTCTTCTACAAGGCGTTTTGAGAAGGTTTGTGTTAGCTTTTCGTCTCCAATGATACATGGAGTAATTGGTGTTTCTGACGCACCGATGTCAAATCCAAGCTTTTTCAAGCCAGCTTTTAAGTAATCACCGTTTTCCCATAATTTATCGTGCAGCTGTGTTGAATCCATAATCATTTGAATTGCTCGTGTGATTGCTGCTACGTCACCTGGTGTAACCGCTGTTGAGAATAAGAATGGACGAGAACGCACCTTTAACCAGTCGATTAAGTTTTTCTTCCCGGCTACATAACCACCTACTACACCGATTGCTTTTGAAAGTGTTCCGATTTGGAAGTCGATTTCTTTTTCAAGTCCGAAATGCTTCACAGTTCCTTTCCCTTTACCAGTAACCCCTGAACCATGGGCATCATCTACATAAGTAATCAAGTCAAATTCTTTAGCGATTTCTACGATTTCAGGTAGCTTTGCAATATCTCCATCCATTGAGAAAACGCCGTCAGTAATGACCATTACTTTATTGTATAAGCCAGACTCTGTTGCTTCCTTCGCTTTTGCACGTAAATCTTCCATATCTGAGTGATTAAATGCAATAATTTTTGCTTTAGATAAACGGCAGCCATCAATGATTGAAGCATGATTTAATTGATCTGAAAGAATCGCATCGTTTTTATCCATTACAGCTGAAATCGCAGCCATGTTACAGTTAAAACCTGATTGATAAGAAATTGCTGCTTCTGTACCTTTGAACTCAGCCAGCTTTTCCTCTAATTTAACATGCAGATCCATCGTTCCGTTAATAGTACGAACCGCTCCAGCACCTACACCGTATTTATCGATTGCATCCTTTGCAATTTGTTTTAGCTCATCATTTGTTGCTAAGCCTAAATAGTTATTTGAAGATAAGTTGATTAGTTGCTTACCATTTACTTGAATGACTGGACCATTTGCCCCTTCTACTGCATCAATTTCATTGTATAGCCCTTGATCACGTAGAACCTCTAAATTTTCGTTTAGGAATGTATCTAAAATTTTAGACATGATTTCAGCTCCCTTTGCATCTAGTTATTTAGATTTTAGCATAATCACGGGATTTTTCGATATGCGAGAATTATCTGAAAACTAAACAGTCTAAATTGTTAGAAATTATTGACAAAATGTTAAGTAAACATTACAATCAAATCAGCATATGTTAAGTAAACATAACATTTTGTTTGGTATGTTTAACAAGGGGGCTATATCTTGCTGAAAAATCGAGTTAAAGAGCTTCGAGCAAGAAATAATTATACGCAAAGTGACCTAGGAAAGCTTGTAGGGGTTACAAGGCAAACCATTGCCTTTATTGAGAAGGGTGAATTCTCTCCTTCAATCACTCTTGCATTGAAGCTTTCAAAGGAATTAAAGGAGCCGTTGGAACAAATATTTTGGCTTGAGGAGGAGATAAGATGAACATTCGTATGTTTTATCCTATTTTAAATATTTTGAGCTGTATTATTCTTTTGTTTGTGGGCTGGGGCTTTACACGCAGCAATGTCACAATAACTGAAAATTTTATAGAGTATACAATCCATCCAGTAGGCATTTTTGCTTGGTTAGTTTTAATAGTATTCGTTTTCATGCTTCTTTTCATTGTCCAGAGACACAATAAGCAAAATCCAGACAAGAAAATAAAAGCCTTTTCTATTAAACCACCAGAATATAATGAAGACGATGAGATGTATCAATATGCCACAATGAGTGCCACCAAAAAGGTCTATACCTTCTTAACCTGGGCATTACCTATGATACTCGCCTTATTGCTGTTGCCTATTCCCTTCAGCAAATTCAGCATTTTCGTGATCGTTGTATGTATTATTATCGTTCAAAATCTCATTTTCTACTTTGAAATGAAGAAATTCAAAGAGTGACAGATTCATTTCCAAATAAAAAAATCTCGCAAAAGCTAAATTTCTTTTGCGAGATGATCGATATCTTGATTTGTCAGGTTATTTGTTCGACCTTCATTATTAATTCTACCTTTAAGCATCCTTTCGAAATACGGTAGCGAAAACTGTACGATATAGCCAGTGAAGAACGCAATAATGATTGTTCCTACACCAATTGGACCTCCAAGCGACCAACCAACTAGGGCGATTAAGGCTTCCATTGCTAAACGTGCATTCCCAATAGAGCAGCCGAATTTCTTAGCAAAAAGAATCATCAGCGTATCGCGAGGACCCGCTCCGAGCCTTGGTGAAATATACAAGGCACAGCCTACACCTAATACAATTACACCTGCTAGAAAATAAAATACGTCAAAAACTAGCCCTGAAGAGTTTGGTAATAGCCAGTTAAAAAAGTCGATAAACATACCACATAGAATCATATTGAGGCATGTGGCAAGCTTTGGCCATTCTCTCAATAGCAATGATGTTGACCCGACAATAATTACCCCAGTAATGACAGCCCAAGAGCCGATAGATAATCCGATACGTTCAAATAATGCTATATGTAGCACATCCCAGGGGCCGACCCCTAGTGCTTTTCCTTCAACAATCATGGAAACGCCAAATGACATTACTGCTAGCCCGACAAAGAAGAATAGCCATTTCCATTTTAGTTCTCTTTTCAACTTTAAAGCCTTCTTTCTAATTAATTACATCAGCTTATAATTCGCCATTACAATCAAACTTACAAAATATTATTCTAATATAAACCTTTACTATCATACAGTTAACTTTGCAAATTTTCCACCTGTTACTTGAATTAAATCATGAGGATTTAGCTGGATTTGCATCCCAATTTTTCCTGCACTAACGACCATGTAGTCTAAATCCTTGGCCGAATCGTCTATAAAAGTCGGAAAAAGCTTTTTCATACCAATGGGTGAACAGCCTCCACGAATGTAACCTGTAGTAGGCAATAAGTCTTTAACATGGAGCATCTCAATTTTCTTTTCCCCTGCTGCTTTTGCACAAACCTTTAAATTTAACTCTTCTGAAACAGGGATAACAAACACAAAAAATTTGCCTACACCCGCCGTTGCCACTAATGTTTTAAATACATGTGTTACCGGATGTCCAACCTTGTTTGCTACTGTAACGCCATCCACTTTATCTTCAACTGTATATTCGATTAAATTGTAATTTAGATTTTGTTGGTCCAATAAACGTACAGCATTTGTTTTCGTCACTTTTTGCTTTGCCATTACTAGCACGGCTCCTAACCTTATAATCTTTATCCAATCATATCATAAAGACCTCTTTGGACTTGTTTCTTGAAACTAAAAACGCCGACCTGAACAATGAATGCTCGCAAGTGGACGTTTGATACAGTTTTTATTGAACCTTTTCTAATTGACGAACGAGCTGACCATATAAATCAAAAAAAGTCGCCTCAACAAATGTGAGACAACTCCTTCTTATGCTATATGTGAAAACTTTGGCTGATCTAATTGGAAGCCATTTTGTGCCATTAGCATTTGATTTGTATAGCTTGAAATTGCCTTCGTATACATTTTATCTAAAATCAACGTTTCGAAGCTTTTGTTTAGAGGGTAGAACGGATCTGCTGGACCTGTCGTATTAGTTAACCGTTCTGGAGAAAGGAACTGATCAATATCTATAGATGAAAGCCTATTTATATTTTCTTCGTCGCTAGCTACTTCTGTTTCTGCTTGTAGCATCATATCTGTTGGAATTTCAGCTTCTGCTTGAAATTCAGTCGCTTCAATATCTTCCTTCATATCAATTGGTGCAATACTTTCATTGCCCTCATTTAATAAAACATTGTCGTTTTTAAAAAGCTCTTTTTCAGTTTTTCCAGATAATAAATCCTCAAGAATTTTGAGCATAGGGTTCTTTTTATCTTGTGTGTAAATTGCATTCTTTTTGTATGCATCATTTGCCTCTTTACGCTGTATAGCGCGTTTACGCTCCTCAAAATTACCAATATTTAGTGAAAAACCTGATACTCTCATCAAAAATCACCCCACTTGTAGGAAAATAATCACATTATAACTATTATTTTAGTTTAAAATGTTATTTTTTACAATTAGTTTGATTAATATTTCACACTACAAAAATCTACAATGTTTGCAACAAAAAAAGCGTACAAGAATCAAAATAACCGATCCTTGTACACTTCATGATTAAATTTGTGGATGATTTTCTTCTAAAATCGTTTCAGCAACGTTTACTGCATGGTCCCCTACACGCTCTAAATTACTAATAATATCGGCGTATATAATACCTGCTTGTCCAGAACATTCACCTTTGTTTAGTCGAAGGATATGGCGTTTGCGTAAAACTCTTTCTAATTCATCAATGCGATCTTCTTTACTTAACACTTCTCTTGCAAAGTCCTTACTTTGTTTATCTAAAGCAAGTACCGCTAAGCTTACTGTATCTAATACTAATTCATACATTTCTTTTAGTTCCTGAGTTGCCTCATCACTAAATTTAACACGGTTCGAATCCTTTGCTTGAATTAACTCGACAAGGTTTTCGAAGTGGTCCCCTACTCGTTCAATATCACGGATATTTTGGAATAGTGAATGATGTAATTTTGAGTCATTCTCGGATAAGGATTCCTTCGATAATTCAACTAAATAATCAGTAGTTACTCGGTCTAAATTATTGATGGCTTCCTCTAGCTGAACCGTCATATTGGCATGCTTGTTATCACCCGTGAATAAGTAATCCATTGACTCTTGAATACCTTTTACCGAGAATTCTCCCATACGAACAACTTCTTCTTTTGCTTGTCCCAGTGCAATTGAAGGAGATTGCCCAATTAACGTTTTGTCTAGATATTTTGCGCCATATTCAACGGTTGCATCTTCACCAGGTACTAATTTCGTTACTATAAGCGCAATCAAACCAACAAATGGTAATTGTATTAATGTGTTAATAACGTTGAACGTACCATGTGCAAAGGCAATTTGCATCTTATCTTCTAAATTTAAGATACCTGATATCCAATCAACATAATTTACGAATAACGGTAGGATAAGCAAGAAAATGATTGTTCCTAGAACGTTAAATATTACGTGTGCTGCCGCTGCACGACGAGCTGCTACAGATGCTGCTAATGCTGCTAATACTGCCGTAATCGTTGTCCCAATATTATCACCAAATAAGACTGGTAAGGCTCCACCTAATGGAATTAGACCTTCTGCATAAAGCCCTTGTAAGATCCCCACGGTAGCTGAAGATGATTGAACGATTAACGTGAAGACAGTTCCTGCAACTACGCCTAAAATTGGGTGATCACTAAAGCTTACAGTTAAGTCCACAAATGCTTCCAAGTCTCGTAAAGGCTTCATTCCATCGCCCATCATTTCCAGACCGATGAAAAGCCCTGCAAAACCGAATAAAATCTGACCAATATTTTGGATACGATCCTTTTTGAAGAAGAATAATAACACAGCACCAAGTGCCATAATTGGATAAGCATATGTACCAACATCAAATCCAATAATAAATGCCGTTACAGTTGTACCAATATTAGCCCCCATGATAACACCAATTGCTTGGCGTAGTGTCATGAAACCAGCACTCACAAGACCAACCGTAATAACTGTTGTACCTGAGCTGGATTGAATTAATATCGTAACAAGAATACCAACTAACACACCCATTATTGGGTTTGTCGTAAATCTATCTAAAATTTCGCGGAGTCTGTCTCCGGCTGCTTTTTGCAGACCGTCCCCCATGTACTTGATTGCAAATAAGAATAAACCTAGACCTCCAAGAAATTGGAAAATCATCGTTTGCCATTCCATCTATTTGTTTCACCCTTTCGATGTCGTCGACACTATTATTCATAATTCAACACGAGATGTAAAGATTCTTACGAAAATGAAATATAAAATTTACAATACCTTTACAATTGAATAACAAAACGTTCACAAAATTTATGCTTGCAAAATATTGCCGTATTATAATTATATAATTTACCTGTCAACTTCCCTCATCTATTATCTCCAAACTTTAATATTTCACTCTAAAAATTATAGATAGCGCCCTAATTTTGGACATAAAAAAAGTATCCAAAATGATTTAAAATAATGGATACTTTTTCATCTAATACTAGTATTTTATAATGAATTATTCATCAAACTTCATGCCTTTTAATAAGTCTGCAAAGGCGTTATTGATTGGTTCGGCTTCTTTATCTTGTTGCTTCATGTATTTTTGGACACTTCGCTTATCTACTTTGCCTCCACCTTCTTTTTTACGGCGGGCTTCAAATGCAGATAGTTTTTCACGATAACCACATTTACAAACGAAGATTTGCCCTTCACCCTCACCTCGTAGCTCAAGCTTTTTCTTACATTGAGGACAACGCGCATTTGTTACACGCGAGACATTTTTACGGTGACCACAATCACGATCCTGGCAAACAAGCATTTTACCCTTTTTACCATTTACCTCAAGCATCGGCTTCCCACAATCTGGGCAAGTTTTTGTTGAGATATTATCATGCTTATATTTTTTATCGCTTCCTTTAATTTCTGAAACGATTTCCTTTGTATGCTCTTTCATTTCATTTATAAATACTTCTTTTTTCAACTTCCCATTAGCAATCAGT
The DNA here is from genome assembly GCF_003217295.1 of Ureibacillus chungkukjangi. Lineage (GTDB taxonomy): Bacteria > Bacillota > Bacilli > Bacillales_A > Planococcaceae > Ureibacillus > Ureibacillus chungkukjangi. The sequence goes on along the minus strand of NZ_QJTJ01000026.1, from coordinate 3,974 downwards.
TCAAGCTTTTGTTCCCACTCAGCAGTTGTTGCAGGTGAGCGCAATTCTTCCGGAACTAAATCAAGTAGCTGACGACCTTTAGAAGTAATATAAATTTCTTTACCGCCACGTTTTTCGATTAAGAATGTATTAAATAACTTTTCGATAATATCTGCTCGTGTTGCAACTGTACCTAGTCCACCAGTCGATTTTAATGTATCAGCAAGCTTTTTATCGCCAGTTTCTAAATACTTCGTTGGATTCTCCATCGCTGAAAGCAAGGCTGCCTCTGTAAAGCGTGCTGGAGGTTTTGTTTGACCAGACGTTTGAACAATTAGCTTAGTCTTAAGCTCGTCTCCTTTTTCAATACGCGGTAGAAGCTGCTCCTTTACATCCTCCGATGCGTCATCATCATCAAAGCGATTTTCATAAACTTCCTTCCATCCCGCTTGAAGTACAGTCTTTCCTTTAGCAATAAACTTTTCTCCAGCTATTTCGGATTGTACTGTCAATTGCTCGTATTCATGTGCTGGGAAAAGTACTGCTAAGAAACGCTTAACAACTAAGTCATAGATTTTTCGTTCTTTGTCCGAGAAAGCAGAATAGTTTACATAACCTTCAGTTGGGATAATCGCATGGTGATCACTTACCTTACTATCATCCACAAATGCTTTCGTAGGCTTAATCGGTTTTGTTAACACCTTATTAGTAAGTGATCGGTATTCCCCGATTCCGCAAGCTTTTAAACGTTCTGGTATTGTGCTCACAATATCAGAAGATAAAAATCTAGAATCCGTTCGAGGATATGTTAACACCTTATGCTGCTCATAAAGCTTTTGCATTAGATTTAACGTTTCCTTTGCAGAATAGCCAAAGAATTTATTGGCATCACGCTGTAATTCCGTTAAATCATAAAGTGCTGGTGCAAAGGATTTTTTTGCTTTTCGATCAATTGAAACTACTTTAGCATTTTGGTGACCAAGTGCTTTTACAATCGTATCAATTTTCTCTTTATTGAAGCTTCGGCTATTGCCATTTGCATCCTGCCACGTTAATTTTACAGAGTCCGTTTGAGCTTCAATACCATAGTAGGTTTGTGGTTTGAAGTTTTTAATTTCATCCTCACGTGCAGCAATCATTGCTAATGTAGGTGTCTGAACTTGTATACTTAAATTTGGGTGCAAATATACAAATCCTATTACACCATAGTATAATGCATTTAATTACACCCAATCGACTTTTTTTATGGGAGAATAAAGGAGTACATTTATGAGATTCGTAGTAAGAGAATTTGAAGTACCTATTATAAACTCAAAAAGAACTGAAAAAACAATAGGTATAGGATTAAACTATAAAGGTTTAATCTTTCCCTCTCCATTATCAAATTTTATAAAAAAAGAATACAGGAGGTATGGAAATTCATTAAAAAGCCAAGAAAATGCAGCTAGAACTATTACTAGATTTTTAAATTTTCATTTTGAGAAAAACAAAGACGAACTACAGATCAAGGGATTAAGTGCCTTATCTTTACAAGATGCTGCAGATTATCTGAGTCACCGCTCTCTCTTACAGAAGAATAGCGAGCTTTCAATGGAAACTGTATTACAAGATTTATTATATCTTAATAAGTTTTATAAATGGCTTATAACTAGTAATTTAATAGTAGATAATGGTTTAGAAAGTCCTGATGAGCAAGAAATTAGAAAATTGCGTAAGGTTATTGAAGCTAATGGAGATTTATTTAAAGAAATAGATTTAGAAATAGAATTTCCTAGTAGGAACAAGTCTTTAAGACATCTCCATGATTTTGGAGATAAAAGAGTGGAATTAATGACACGTTTTATTATAGTAGCTATTGAAGTTGATCCCTTTATAGCATTAGGAATAGTACTTCAATTTTTTGGAGGATTACGGAGATCAGAAGTTATCAATATGACAACTAATTCTTTTAAGCAGATTAACAGGAATTTAGTTGCAAAAATAAGAGATAACCAATCCCTACTATTCCCTCACGCTACAAACACTACTGATGTCCAAGTAAAAAAACCACGTGATCAAGTGATTTGGAATACAAGAATTGTAGAAGTATTATACCAACGTCATCAAGAACTACGATCTAGATATAATTTAAAACATGAAGCTCTATTTTTTTCACCTTACAATAAACAACCATTACGAGGTAAATCATATACTGATAGATTTAATAATGTAAAAGAGGTTTTTCTAAAACAGATTTTAGAGGAAGGTTTAGTAGATGAATATTTAATGTTAACAAACAATAAATGGTCAACACATATAGGTAGAGGACTTTTCACAAATCTTTTAGTAAGTTATAAATTAAGTCCGACACAGATTCAATTAGCACGTGGCGATAACCAAGTCAACTCTTCACAGACCTATGTTGATGAAGCAACATTTATTTCTGCAATAAATATAGCTATTAATGATTTTAAACAATTAGAAATATTGATTAGATAGATATGGGTGATTAACGTGAACTATTTGACCGAGCAAGGAATGAGAGAATTATTTCACTGCGGTAAAGATAAGCTTACCGCGATTTGTAAAAATTATAATCTGCAGGCTCAATATATAAATAGAAAAAAAAGCTTTCTCAAAGATGAAATTGAAAGAGCCTATTCACTTATAAAAAATGAAATTACTAATTTAAAAAAAGAGTATTATTCACTTACAGAATGTAAAGAATTGGGTATTACGGATCATGATTTATATAAAAAGCTTTCCCCTAGAATAATTCCATCTTATTTAAAAGTATTTGAATTAAATAATGAAACAAACTTGTATTTAAAGACTAAAGTTGATGAACTAATAAAACTTAAAAATAATTCACAGATTTTAACAATAACAGAAGCGTTAAAGCACCTCCCTTTTGGAAAAAGCTACGGAAAAAAAAATTTAGTACAAATAATGGACGAGTATAAGTTTAAAGAAGTTCAAGGACCTATTAAATGTCATAAATATTATTTTAAAGAAGATATTTTGAAATTAAAGGAAATAATTAACGAGAGGTATAAATTTAATAAATTTAATCGAATATCTATAAAGGACTTTGAAGATTCTAATCTACCAGATCATTATTTAAAAGATATAAGAAAATATACTCCAGAAGCAATTGATTTAGTTTATGAGTTTAAGAGTTTATTAAAACTTTATTCTAGAGAAGATTTCATCAAAGCAATTGAGAAGTTTAATAGTTTGCATAAGATTTTGGAAGAGACAATTTGTGAAAAAGATGTTATGGAAAAGTTAGGATTTGCTAATCCTAAAAAGCTTGAAACTGTCGCTGTAGAATATAATATTAATCATCTACCTAGAACAAATAAATACGAAAAGAAATTATACACAATTGAAGATTTCAAAAGGCTCGAAGATATTATTATTGATAATTATAAATTTAATATTAAATATCGGTATACTTCCCACCAAATTAAAGAGTTAGGTGGTACTAATCATGATATTAATATGATTCCATCAATAAAATTAAAGCCTATAGATCAAGTATTTCACTTTCAATCATCTGTAATTTTTTATGATAAAACAGATGTACATTTTAGACTTAATAAACCAACTCTTAAAGAAATAGATATTAAAGAAATAAAAGATCACTCGGGTTCACTTTTCAATTTTTACAGAGAAAATTATTACACGTTTAAAGAAATTGAAGATATTTATGATATGCATTCTATTAAAGTTTATAATGCTATAAAAAAATTTGAGTATCCACTTTCAATTATAGATATACCATATAATCTTAGAAAAAAGTTTCCTCATTCTAAGAAATTAATCTTAAAAAATGAAATGGATGATTTATTTCAATTAATAATTAAAAATGCAGAAGTTGGCGCTAAAGAAAAAGAATTAGCCTTGCAAGAAAGGCTCTGTAAACGCTAAAATAAAATGGACAGATATCGCTAAATAAGATTGAACACTTTCGCCAAAAATAACCCTTATCCTTTATACTAAATTGGTAGTAG
>NZ_QJTJ01000025.1 GCF_003217295.1 Ureibacillus chungkukjangi | reverse complement strand
ATTTAAAAAAGCTGCCGCCTGCAAAATACAGACAGCAGCTTCAACAAGTTGCCTAGGCTCTTTTTCAAAATGTCCTTTACAAAGGGTACACTTTACTTTAATAGTGTGCTAGGTTCTTTTCATTTGTAATATTTTGCTAGATTAAAAGAGTTATTTAGCTACTATTAACAAAAGTTTTTGAAAATTTACAAAATATTAAAATACCTATGTAATTTTTTTCACAATAAGTTATTAATATAGAGAAGGTAATTGAGTAGTAAAATATTCCAATAAAAAGGGGCTAAATTATGTCGAAGAAACGAAATAATAAATACTTTATAGCTACTCTAGCAGGTACTATAGTTGCGAGTTCAGTAGTTTCTACACCAAATCTTACAGAAGCTGCCGGAAAAACTTTTCCGGATGTAAAAGTAGATGATTATTTTGCTGATGCAGTAGCTGATCTAGTTGATCGTGGGTTAGTAAAGGGATTTCCTGATGGAAATTTTAAACCATATAATAGTTTGACACGTGGACAAGCTGCAGTTATTTTAGCTGGGGCACTTAAACTAGAAACGAAGAATGTAAAAAATCCAAACTTTAAAGATGTTTCAACAGCTCATCCATATTATGGTGCAATCGCAGCGTTAGCAAATGCAGGATATATAAACGGTTTTGAAGACGGCACTTATGGTTCGGGCAAGCCTATCACCAGGAATCATATGGCGATAATCCTTACCAAAGCCTTTGAATTAAAAGCATCCTCAGAAGCAGTTACTCCATTTACTGATATTTATCCAGACTACAAGCAATACATCACAGCATTATTTGAAAACGGAATTACAGTTGGTAATACAAAAACGACATTTGGCGGTTCTACTAATGTAACGCGTGGTCAATTTGCACAATTCTTATTGCGTGCTGAGAATGCATCTAAAGCCGTTTCGTTTACAATTGAAGATCTATCAAATTCTAGCCTTCAAACTACTGAAGGGAAGTTAACTTTTGATGCAGCATTAAAATCAATTTTCAGTACAAAAAATGCCGATGCATTAAAAGGGGCTGAAATGACTGCAACAGTTCAAAATGGCAAAATTACTGGCATTACAGCATTAACATTAAATGCTGAAGGAAAAGCTGGTGCATCTGTTGTATTTGATGGTGGAAATGCAACAATAGCAGGTGATGTGACAGTTAATGGAGATTATATTGCAGTAAATAACCTTAAAGTAAAAGGCGATTTAATTTTAACAAATAAAGTATCAAAAGACTTTTCATCTAATGTTTTAGTTACAGATGGCCAGTTAATTATTAGTGATGCAGCATCTAGCCCTGTAGCGGCATTATTCTCCTTTGTTGCCAACACGAATGAAGGACCAAAAGTTAACTTAACAAATTCATCAGTTAAAGGTGTTCAAGTTGAACGAAATAATGTTCAGCTGACATCTGATAAAAAAATACCAGAAGTAAAGGTTTCAGCAAAAGTTTCAGTGGTAGAAGTAAATGCAGATGTAGAAAAAGTAACTATTAATGTGACAGTAAAGCTTGAAATAAATGGTACTGGCTCAATTGACCAAGTCCAGGTTGAAAAAGCAGTAGAACTGGCATTGAAACTAGCAGGTAAGGTAAAGGAATTTGTCATTGCTAACAAGGATACAAAGGTCGAGGTTGGCGTAAATGTACAAATTGATAGATTAGTAGTTCCGAAAAACTCTAAAGTTGAGGATGTTGTATCAAACTATTCCTCTATTAAAGATAAGATTAAGGACATAAAAGACGAGACAGGTGCAACGGTTACTCCTCAGCCTCCAAGCTCAGGTGGTTCAACAGGTGGCAATAATTCAGCTCAAATAAAGCAAGCATTAATTAATACTGCAAATCAAAAAATTGCAGCAATCCCAGCAGTAGATGCTATCACTGGAGAGAATAAAGCTACTGTCAAAGCAGCTATTGAAGCTGCTCAGCTCGCAATCTCAGCTGCCAAGAATGCAGGAGCACGAGATACTGATTTTGTTGGATTAGTAAAAGTTCAGGCTGCACTTGATAAAATCCAAGAAATTGACTCAAAATACGAGCTTTCAATAATGCACACGAATGATACACATGGTCGTACGGATGTGGCGCCAAAACGTGCAACTGCAGTTAAGCAAGTAAGAGCAGAAAAACCAAACTCACTGCTTATCGATGCTGGAGACGTATTTAGCGGAACACTTTACTTTAACGAATTTAAAGGTGAAGCAGACTTAAAGCTAATGAATTATATCGGCTATGATGTAATGACTTTTGGTAACCATGAATTCGACCTGGGTTCAAGTCCAGAAGGGCATCAGGCATTGGCTGATTTCGTTAAAAGAGCGGAGTTCTCATTTGTATCGTCAAATGTTGATTTCACACCGGATGAGAAATTTACTGGCTTATTTAGTGATTTAATCTCAAGTGAACCGGAAAACGGTAAAATCTATAACGGAATTGTGAAAGAAATTAACGGTGAAAAAGTTGGGATATTTGGTCTAACAACTGAGGAGACGAAAGGGATTTCCTCGCCAGGCAGTATTGCCTTTAAAAATTATATCGCGGAAGCAGAAAAAGCTGTTAAAGCCTTCGAAGATATGGATGTAGATAAAATTATCGCTGTAACTCATATTGGTTACGATGATAATGCATCCATTGATAATGATTTAATTTTAGCACAATCAGTACCTGGTATTGATGTAATTGTTGGGGGACATAGCCATACTCAACTTGATGATGCTGTAGTAATTGATAAAAATTTAGCTGGGGAAGAAAAGGATCCAACAGTTATTGTACAAGCATTTCAATATAGTGATTTCCTAGGGACTTTGGATGTAACATTCGATGAGAACGGAATTGTAAAAGAGTATGAAAATGAGCTGTTAGAGGTTTCTAAATTTGAAGAAGATGCAGAAGCTGTAGAAATTTTAAAGCCTTATAAAGAAAAAGTTCAAGAACTAAATGAGACTGAAATTGGCGTTACGCTTACAGAACCACTGACAAATCCTCGCGCCGAAGCCTCAAATCCTGAGGGACTAAGTGTACGTAAAAATGAAACAATATTAGGTAATTTAATCACTGATGGGATGCTTTCTAAAGCGAAAGAATACGATGAAAATGTTGTAATGGCATTTACAAATGGTGGTGGAATTCGTTCAAGCATTAATGCAGGTCCAATTACAATTGGTGAAGTAATTTCAGTACTACCATTTGGTAATACTCTTGCATTAATGGATGTGACGGGAGCAGAACTAAAAGCTGCCTTTGAGTTAAGCATAAGCCAATATCCAAACGAACTTGGTGGATTCTTACATGTAGCTGGTGCAAAAATTGAATTTGATTCGTCCAAACCAGCAAGAACTACGAAGGATGGCGTTGTAACTGAAGAAGGCAAACGTATCATCTCAATTTCTTATAAGACTGCAGATGGCTCATATACAGAAATTAAAGATGGTGAAACATACACAGTTGCAACAAATGCCTTTACTGCCAAAGGTGGCGATAATTATGACATGCTTGGTGAGGCATACAAAGAAGGTCGTGTAACGGACTTAGGCTTATCTGACTGGGAGAACTTCAGAGACCACTTAAAATCTCTAGAAACAATTCCAACAGAAATTGAAGGAAGAATTGTTGATGTAAAAGAAACTGAACCAGTTCCAGAGCAAGAATCAGATTTAATTATTTCTCAATATATTGAGGGCGGAAGTTACAATAAAGCATTAGAGTTATATAACAATTCAAATGAGACACTTGATTTAACACAATACTCTTTAGAACTATATTCTGATGGGAAAGCAGATAATCCGAAATCACTCACTTTAACGGGTACTCTAGAAGCTGGTAAAACACTAATTTTATATCATAATCAAGCTAGTGATGAAATTAAGACTTTAGCAGGTGTAGGTGGTATAGGAAATTCAACAGTTATTAATCATAATGGTAACGATCCATTTGTTCTTAAGAAAAATGGAGAAATTATAGATTCTATAGGTCAAATTGGTTCATCGGCAGACTTTGCAAAAGATGTTACCCTCGTACGTAAAGAATCTATAATATCTGGAGATAAAAATCCTAATGATGCATTTTCATTTGAAACAGAATGGATAAACTTAGGTAAAGATGTTTTTGATAACTTAGGTGCACATCCGTATATTCCTGAACAATTAGAAACAATTTCAATGGCGGATGCTCGTGCATTAGGAACTGGTGAAGTGCAAATTCAAGGTGTTGTTACAGGGAAGTTGAAAAATACAATTCATATCCAAGATGAAACGGGAGCAATCGCATTATATGGCTTGGCTGAAAATGTTAATGTTGGTGATGAAATTGTTGTTAAGGGTAAATTGACTGAATATAACGGTTTGTTACAATTACAAAGTCCAGCATTAGTTGAGAGTGTTGGAAGTAAAGAAGTTGCACCAATAGAGTACACTGGTGCTGATTTAAAAGAGGAAAATGAATCAAAGTTAGCCATTGTTAAAAATGTGAAAATAATAAAAGATAATGGCTCAGGTAATTTTGCTGCAGAAGACGAAGCGGGTACTTCGTTTATCGTACGTGATGAAAATACTGTGCTTGGTCTTGAAGCAGGGAAAACCTATAATCTAATCACTGGTATTATCCAAGAATACAATGGAGCGTTCCAAATTATTCCACGTGGTGTAGAAGATGTAGTTGAGGATGCTTCAAAAGTAAGAAGTGTTGTGGCTTCTACAACATCTACTTCTATCCCAACTGGCACTGAAGTTAAGTTAACTACTTTAACTGAAGGGGCGAAAATATACTACACTACTGATGGCTCAGAACCAACTGTAGATAAAGGGACTGAATATACTGCACCAATTGTAATTGAAGAAAAAACGACTTTGAAAGCAATAGCGGTGAAGGATGGCTTCTCTAATAGTGATACTTTTACTATCACATATGATGTATATGATGGTAATCTCTCTATCAGCGATATCCAGGGTCTCGGTCATACTTCACCGATGAATGGTATGGCAGTTGAAGGTATTGAAGGAATCATTACTTCAATGTATGAACTAAATGGGCAACAATACTTCCATATGCAAACACCGGATTCAGAGGTAGATAACGACCCTAATACTTCAGAAGGTATTGTTGTTTTTGCTGGAAGTGCAGCTACCAGCTATCCGTTTAAGGTTGGTAATTTAGTCAGCATCACAGGTGTAGTAGATGAGTATCGCATTGATGGTTATGCTGATGCTTATACAGATTTAACTGTTACTGAATTAAATGCAACAAAGGGTTCAATTAAAATTATAGAAGAAAATGCAGAATTACCAAAACCAATCATTATTACTTCTGATGACATTCCTGCAGAAATTGATACTAATGGTTTTGATACCTATACTCCAGCAACAGATGCAATTGATTATTGGGAAAGCTTAGAGGGGATGCGTGTACAGATTGGCGCGGATACAGCATCGAAACTACGTGTGGTTTCTCCAGAAGAGTATGGTGAAATTATTACTGTATTTGATGAAGTAAAAGCCACAACATTAAACGGTGGTTTATTACTTGGTGAGAATGACGCGAATGCTGAACGTATCCAATTTAAACTGTTTAATGGTGAAAAAGAAGTTAGCAATGGTGGCAATATTAATACGGGAGATTCTGTAGATGCCCCTGTAATTGGTTTTGTAAACTATGGATATTCAAACTTTAAGGTTTACGTAGATCAATCTTCATTTAAAACGACAGCAGGTAATATTCAAAAAGAAACGACTTCTATAGTAGAAGCTGATGGTAAATTAACAATTGCATCTTATAATTTAGAAAACTTTTCTGCGAATTCAAATGCAACTAAAGTTAGGAATATTGCTGAAGCATTTGTAAATGGATTAAATTCACCGGATATTATTGGAGTAACAGAAATGCAAGATAATGATGGGGCAACTGCATCAGGATCTTCTGCTGCAGACGAAAGCTATCAAAAACTAATTGATGCCATTATAGCAGCTGGCGGTCCAACTTATAAATATGTGAATATTGATCCTGAATACAATCAAGATGGTGGGGCTCCAGGAGGAAATATCCGAGTTGGATTCTTATACAATCCAGAGAGAGTTTCATTACCAGCTAATGCGGTTTCTGGTACGGCTAATCAGTCAACAGCTTATGAAGATGGACAATTAACATTAAATCCAGGACGAATTGATCCTACTAGTTCTGCATTTAATAGTAGCCGCAAGCCACTTGCAGCAGAGTTCACTTTTAATGGTGAACAGGTCATTGTAATTGTAAACCACTGGAATTCAAAGGGTGGAGATTCACCGTTATTTGGTACGCAACAACCGGCGGTATTAGGAAGTGAAGCCCAGCGTAAAGATATTGCACAAGTTGTGCGTGGCTTCGTAGAAACAATTCAAACAGCGAATCCAAATGCTAATATTGTTGCTGTTGGTGATTTCAATGACTTCCAATGGACACCTGCACTGCAAATCTTTGAAGGCGAAAATGAATCAATGTTTAATATGATTAATACTTTGAATGAAAATGATCGTTATTCTTATACGTACCAAGGTAATTCACAGGCACTTGACCACATTTTTGTATCAGATAATTTAAGAGCGAAGTCAATTCTTGATATTTTACACGTCAATGCTGACTTTACTGAAGAAGCTGGCCGTGCAAGTGACCATGATCCACTAATGGTACAAATCGACTTTACTAAATAAATAACATTTTCAGCTGAAAAGAAGAATTCCATTGGGATTCTTCTTTTTATGTATTATGAGTGGGCAACTAATATTATTATGGATTGTCTTGTAGACGTTATTTTATATAAATGGTACTTTTCCTACATACTATCTCCATTTCTCGAACACTTTCCAATTCCATGTTAAAATAATCTAAAACCACTCTAGAAAGGGGCAGTCTACATGGATATCCAATTAAATTTAAAAACCATTAAAGATATGTGTGGTGCCTTCTCCTTTAAAAGAGGGGACTCTTTTTATCGTGCGGGAAAAGTTAAAATAAGCAACCATTCCTCGGAGGTTTGCGAGGCTACAGTCAAAGGAACAGAGGACTTTCATGTCAAGGTTGAAAAAGCCAGAAATGGTGGATTTCAAGCCTCTTGTAGTTGTCCAACCCTACCGAATTTTAGGCACAGCTGTCAGCATATTGCAGCAGTACTAATCTCTCTTTATGAAATGAAGAAACAAGGGATTGCTCCTAGTAATTTACATATAGACCGCTCAAAAGAACATGAGCTAACAGATGATTTCATGACACTTTTTACTCAGGAAAAGAGTCGGAAAAGTGGACATCAGCGTCATTTTGAGAAGCGAGAAATGATAGAAGCGCGTTTTAATATAAAGCCATTATTAATTCATAAAGAAGAGTATTTATTTGGAATTGAACTAGATATTGCTTCAGTAAAGGTCCAAGATATCCGACAGTTTTTAAGGGATGTTCGTAATGGGAAGAATAGTTATATCTCACCATCAGTGAAATATAATCCAGACTTACAATGCTTTGCAACTGAAGTAGATGCACTGATTCATCAGTTAATTCATGTTGCCCATGATGAAAGCGTCTATTTAGAGACAAAATCAGATGTGAGCGGGTTCACAGTGAGTCAAGAAATTTTACTGATCCCTCCATCTGCATGGACCAAGCTAAAGCCAATACTATTAAACGTACCATTTGTAACATTGGAGCAGGAGGACTTTTCTTATACCAGCCTAAAATTTCAGGATGATCCTCCTCCGATAAGCTTTTATTTGGTGGAGGATCAGCAAAATTTTCAGCTCCATATGAAGGGGTTTAATAAATTAATAATTATTGATGCTTATAATGTCGTCCTCAGTGAGGGCAAAATCTATCAATTAGACGGACAGGACTGTGATCGATTAGTTCAGCTAAAGAAGATGGTGGTAGCCCCATCAGCCAACGTCATACCGATAAATAAAGATCAAATTGATTTTTTTATGAAAAAAGTGGTGCCAGGCTTGAAAAAAGTCGGAAATGTACAGCTATCTAGAGGCGTAACAGAACGTTTTATGAAAACTCCTCTTGTTGTTAAGGTTTACCTGGACCGTTTAAAAAATAGACTACTTGCAGGTCTAGAATTCCATTATGAAAACATGATCATTCAGCCATTAGAAAGCCGTGAAACCCCTATTGGTCCACTGATAGTTCGCGATCTTGCTAAAGAAGATGAAATCTTAGAGCTAATGGTGGACAGTGGATTTACGATTACTGAAGGCGGCTATTATATGCAAAATGAGGAGTTGGAGTATGAATTTCTTTATCACACTGTTCCAAAGCTTCAAAAGCTTGCACAAGTTTATGCAACTACTGCTGTACGGGTTCGTATTGTTCGAGAAAATGCCTTTCCGAAAATAAGAGTGAAGGTTCCAAAAGATAGAACGGATTGGTTAGAGTTTAAGTTCGAGATGGACGGTATAGCAGATAAGCACATTAAGGAAATGCTTAAAGCCCTAAAAATCAAACAGAAATATTACCGTCTACCGAGTGGCTCATTGCTGTCGCTAGAATCCAAGGAAATGGAAGAGGTGCGCCGTTTTTTATCGGCAGTTCCAGCTCAGGAGGATGGTTTTGAGTCTAGTTTAGATATGCCGATTATAGAGGGACTGAAATTTTTTGATTTAATAGATCAAAGTGAAGTTTTCTCGCCTGAACAATCCTTCCGACAATTCGTTGATCAATTATTGCAGCCAGAAAGCTTGGATTTTGATGTCCCAGAAAGTTTAAATGCGATACTAAGGGATTATCAAAAGCAAGGATTTAAATGGATGAAGGCACTTGCAAGCTACGGTTTTGGAGGGATTCTAGCAGATGATATGGGGCTTGGAAAGACGGTGCAAAGCATTACGTTCATTGTCTCTGAGCTTGCTAATATCCGCGAACAAAAGCTTCCGGTACTTATCGTTTGTCCTTCGTCTTTAACCTATAACTGGCTCCATGAAATCGGTACATTTGCGCCAGAGCTTGAGGCCATAATTATAGATGGAAAAAAGACGGAGAGAGAAAAGCTATTGCAGGAAGTGGATGTGGTGGATGTCATCATTACATCCTATCCATTGCTGCGAAAAGATAGTAATTGGTATGAAAAGCAAGCGTTCCATACTGTGTTTTTTGATGAGGCTCAAAGCTTTAAAAATCCATATACTCAAACAGCTCGAACAGTGAAAAAAATAAAGGCCAAAAATAGATTTGGTTTAACAGGAACGCCAATTGAAAATTCACTTGAAGAGCTATGGTCACTCTATCATGTTGTATTCCCACAGCTTTTCCAGGGGCTTGAGGAATACAGTCATCTAGCAAGAAAATCGATTGCTCGCAGGGTACGACCATTCCTGCTTCGACGTGTTAAATCGGATGTATTACCAGAGCTACCAGAAAAGTATGAACAGCTTGATATCTCCGAGCTGCTTCCTGAGCAGAAAAAACTCTATACGGCTCTTTTAGCTAAGCTAAGAAATGATGCATTAAAGCATCTCGATAAAGAGACCTTCCAGAAGAATCGAATTCGAATCTTAGCTGGACTTACAAGACTGCGCCAAATTTGCTGTCATCCAGCTTTGTTTGTTGAAGGCTATAAGGGAGGATCTGCCAAGTTTGAACAGCTCCTACAAATTCTTGAGGAGTCTAGAGCATCTGGTAGAAGGGTTTTGATTTTTTCCCAATTTACTAAAATGCTAGAGCTTATTGGGAGAGAGCTCACGATTCGTGGGGAAACGTATTTCTATCTGGATGGACAAACCCCCTCTGAAGAACGAGTGGATTTATGTAATCGATTTAATGATGGGGAAGAAAATCTCTTTTTAATTTCCTTAAAAGCTGGTGGTACTGGTTTGAACCTCACTGGTGCAGATACCGTAATTTTGTATGATCTATGGTGGAATCCAGCTGTAGAAGATCAAGCAGCAGATCGTGCTTATCGAATGGGGCAGAAAAATGATGTTCAGGTTATTAAGATGGTAGCAAAAGGGACCATTGAAGAGAAGATGAATGTGCTCCAAGGAAAAAAGAGAGATCTTATTTCTGAGGTTGTTGAGACAGATGCGAAAGTCTCACCAACTCTAACAGAAGAGGATATAAGAGACATATTGATGATTTAAAAAGGTTCTACTATTTCAGAAATGAGATAGTAGAACCTTTTTTTATTGATAGTTTACACTTTATCCTGCCATATTGTTGTTTGGTTTCTTCCATTAGCTTTTGATTGGTACAAAGCTTTGTCAGCAAATAAAAACAAATCATCTAACGAATTGGTATGGGATGGAAACTCTGAAATTCCAATAGAGATAGTAATTGGTTTTCCCACTGGACTTATTGTATTAGAAGTTTAGTACGAAGCTCTTCCACAAGGTAATATGCCTCAGAGGTACTAGTATCTGGAAGAATTAGTAAAAACTCCTCTCCACCATAACGGAAAAATCTATCCTTCATTATATATATGGATTGTATGATTTTAACAAAAAACTTTAAAACCTCATCTCCTAATTGATGTCCATACGTATCGTTGATCTCTTTAAAATGATCAAGATCTATTAGAACTAAAGAAAACAATTGTCCATTATTTGCTAAATTCGTAATCACTTTATTTAGTTTCTTTCGATTAGGCAAACCGGTCAGAGTATCCGCCATAGACTGTTCTAATAGTAGACTATTATTGTTTTCAACCGCATGTATAGCGATAATTAGACTCTTAGTTAAAAGATCTGCTTCCCGATTCCAATGTGATTCGAAAGTGGGAGGCCGGATTTGCTTATCGTTACCAAATTGATTCACAACGTCTGCTAATTCAATAAATGGTTTAGCCAACTTTCTAGCAAAACCAAGCGAGATTATTAGTAATAGAGAAAAGGGAAAAAGAATTATTATAAGTAAATTTTGAATATGTTTTTTTAAAAGTGCATCGACATATGAAGCCGGTGTTTGTTGTATTACACCCCAATCAATCTCTGGTATATAACTATATGCAGCAAACATGGGTATGCCTTCTGAATTTTTCACGAACTGCATACCGCTTTGTCCCTGTAAAAGCTTCAAAATAATAGGGTTTTCTATTACACTTTCCCCAATACGTTTTATATCGGGATGAAATAGTAGCTTTCCTTCTGGTCCAACTACATAGTAAAAAGAACCGCTATTATCGATTATTGTATCATTGCCTAAAATTTCATTAAGAACATTTTGTTCTTGTAAATAAACAGAACCTCCAATTATGCCTCTGTAATTACCTTCATTATCATAAAATGGTTCACTCATTAAAACAATCATTCGACCAGTAGGTGCTTTAAATGGTGATGTTAGCATCGGTTTTCTTGCATTTACTACATCTTTTGTAACTTCTGATGAATAATCGCCTTTTACACCCTTTATCATAGGTGTAACATTACGAACAAGACCAGTTTCGTCTATCCATAATAAGGAATTGAAGTATTGGCTGGTATTCCTCACCAGCTCTAGATTCTTTTGGATTTCATCATCTGTCATCGATGGATCTAAAAATTCGCTAGTTTCTTGTAAACTCATTCGCATTAGTTTGAATAAGGAGTTTACCGAACTACTTAATTTTTCTGCCTTTGAGAAATTAAGGGATAAATATGAATCAGATAATGATTTCTTCTCAGATTGATAAGATGCGAATAATAATATAAAAGTAGTAAAAAGTACTGATAAACTAATTAGAGTCATTAATAATGTTGTAAGTTTAATTTTTTGTTTCGATTGAATTATTTTCATAAAATACCAATCCTATAGAAATTTATTAATCTTGGAAAACATACTAAGTTTATCATATAAAATTTAATTGTATTCGATTATATTAAAAAGATACTGCCCTTTATTTTCCTCTATTGGATTATTAAACTATCGTGTTGATTATCTATATAATATTGGGAAATATTTAATCTAGTATTTTTATATTAAATAACTTATATTTAGATTAAATGATGCGAACGGTGATTAAGTTCCTCATTTGTAAAAGGCAAATCTATTGAAAGATAGATACGCAAAGTCACAGATCTACGGGAAACTATGATGGCTGGACTACCAAATGAAGAATACGAATCATATAGGGTGATTCTAATTTCTTCCAAAAAATGGAGGGACTTTAATGTCTAATTTTAAATTGAAAAATATTTTCACTACAGGTGTTGTAGCGGCTACTTTAGTAATAGGATCTACACAGGCTTTTGCCGATGAGGAAGCTGTCGAGGAAGTACAAGAGGTTGTCCAACAGGAAGCAACAGAAGAGGTAACACCTGTTTCAACTGAAGAAGTAAATGAAGAAGTAGAAACAGATGCAACAGCTAATGAAGGGGAAACTTCTGAAACAGAAACGACAGGTGAAGAACCGGTAGAAGAAGAGACAGTTGTAGAGGAACCGTCTTTACTGCCAGGGGATTTCCTTTATTTCTTAAAAGAGTTTACTGAAAGCATTAAGCTAGCAATAACTTTTGATGAAGAAAAGGAAGCAGATATATTATTAGCTTTAACAGAGGAGCGTATTGCTGAAGCAAAGGCTTTATTTGAGGCTGGAGAAGAGGATTTAGCAAAGGAAGCTTTAGAAAAAGCCTTGGAACAACAGGAATCAGCGCTTGATTTATTAGAGGATGCAGAGACATCGGTTGAAGATTCTTC
The DNA here is from genome assembly GCF_003217295.1 of Ureibacillus chungkukjangi. GTDB lineage: Bacteria > Bacillota > Bacilli > Bacillales_A > Planococcaceae > Ureibacillus > Ureibacillus chungkukjangi. Next base: position 37,340 of record NZ_QJTJ01000025.1, on the reverse strand, counting down.
TTTAGAAGAGGGAGTAACTGAAGAGACACTTCAAGAAGAAACAACAGAGGAAACTGCTGGTAATGAAGAAGTCACAACAGAAGAAGACTCAGATCGTGTAGCTTTGATAGCAAAGTTTTCAGCGAATATTGTAGCACTACAAGCAGTACTTGAAAAAGTAAGCAACCCAAAAGCAAAAGAAGCCATTGCTAAAAATATCGAAAAAGCCCAAGAAAAGCTAGAAAAGAAGGTAACGAAAAAGCTAACTCAACAAGAGAAAAAGCAGCAAAAGGCACAAGTGGAGACAGCAGAAAACCCAACAAATACTGAAGCTGTAAATACTACAGAAGATGCTTCTAGCGAAAATCCTGAAGCAGAAGAATCAGTTAAAGCTAAAACATCAAAAGCACCAGCAGCTGTTGAGGCTAAATCTGTTGAGAAGGAAGAGAAATCTTCTTTATCAACTGTGAAAACAACAGAAGTAAAACAAGCTCAAACTCCAGTAGCTAAACCGGTTGAAAAAATGAATAAGAGTGAAGAGAAAAAGACAGAAACAGTCGAAAAGCAACAAGTGAAGTTAGAAGGAAAGCAAGCACAGGCGGAGCAAAAGCAAGCTGAAGCACAGGAACACCGTGTGGAAAAGCAACAGCAGCAGACTGAAAAACAAGCAGTAAAACAAGAGCAAAAAAATGAGGCTAATAAAGCGCAAAACGGTCAAAATAAATCGCAAGAAAAAGAAAACAAAGGCAAAGGGAACGACAAATAAGTTTCTTTGAACTTAATAGATTTCTACAGAAAGCTGAACCACTTCTCCAGATTTTTTGGAAGAAGTGGTTTTTATTTATAAGTTATAGGGAAATAGCATAAAAGTGAAAGCTAGTAATCTAATTGTAATGTACATTTAATTACGATTTCTAAAAGCATTTTTGTATAATAAAAGGATATGAATAAATTGGAAAAATAGAGATAGATAAAAGATATATTTGTATTACTAAGAGAGATTAAATGCTTTGAACCAAAAAAAACTGGAATAGGGGAAATAAAAGTGACAATTCTTCTAGTCGATGATAATAAAGTGAATTTATTTGTTATTGAAAAGATTCTAAATAATGTGGGCTATAATGACTGTGTTTCATTAACCTCTGCTCATGAGCTTTTTGACTATCTACAATTTGATGCACCTGCTTCATCTACTAAGCATGTAGATTTAATATTGCTCGATATTATGATGCCTGAAATCGATGGAATTGAAGCATGTAAAATGCTTAAAGCAAATGAGCGCTATAAGGATATTCCGATTATTTTTGTCACAGCATTAGACGATAAAAATAAATTAGCACAAGCCCTGGATTTAGGTGGTATCGATTATATAACTAAGCCTATTGATAAGGTTGAGCTACTTGCGCGTATTCGAGTGGCTTTGCGCTTGAAGGCAGAGTTAGACTGGCATACTCAGCATGAAAAGAAAATCCAATATGAACTAGACCTTGCAACAAATGTACAGAGGAGTCTACTAAGCCCACCTCTGAAAGAGAGTAAATTACAGGTGGAGGTATCCTATCTACCATCATTTAATTTAGCAGGTGACATGTACTATTGGTACAAGATTAATGATCATCGCTACGCTGTTATTCTTTTAGATATGATGGGGCATGGGATTTCAGCATCACTGCTATGCATGTTTATATCCTCTGTATTAAGAGAAGCTATCAAACAGATAGTTGACCCAGCAGAGGTAGTAAAAGAGCTTAATCGTTATATGGCACAATTACATAATGAAAAGGAATCCATTCCATATTACTTTACGGCAATCTATTTAGTTATAGATACTGAAGCTAAGTCTATTGAGTATGTTAACGCTGGACATCCTCATGGGTATGTCAATATTGATGACAATCGAATTATCCCACTAGATCAAGGAAGCTGCGCCATTGGTTTTTTTGATGATATAAAAGTGGAAAAACAAATCCTTCATTATGAAAAAGAGGCTCAGATTGTCTTATTTACTGATGGCTTACTAGAGGCGATAAATCCTGATGAGTTTGAAGCTGAGGATCGAGTTAAAAAGCTTACACAGCAAAAGTGGAGCGGATCTCAAATGCTATTAGACGAACTTTTGCCAAAGGAAAAACAAACTAACCAACCAGATGATATGTGTCTTGTTCTATTAAATATTCAATCTTAATAAAAAACGGATACCCCTTTAAAATGGAGTATCCGTTTTTTTAATATACTATTTTATTTTTTGGTAAATGCGTTCGGTGCCATTTACTTCTTTGTAATTAGACATGATATCTATAAAACGTAGGGTTTCCTTGTCGCCCAAACCAAGGAATCCATCAGCCATCAAGCTTTCATAAAATAAACTGTGAACTTGATTTTGCAGTAGCTGTGTAAAGTAGATAAGCACATTACGGCAAATGATAATATGAAATTCATTAAATGATTGATCGGTTACTAAATTATGCTGGGCAAAGCTGATATTCTTTAATAATGAATTATGAAAGTAAGCATTTTGTCTATCTGTTTTATAGTACTTGGAAAAAGATTCTTTCCCTCCTGCAAGCTGATAATTTTTTGTATAGGCCTGCATTTTGTGGATAGGAAAGACCCCGTTTTTTGCTTTTTCTAAGACATCCTCATTCATATCAGTTGCGTAAATCGTCGTTTTCTCCATTAACCCTTCTTCTTCCATTAAAATGGCCATGGAAAATACCTCTTCACCAGATGCACAGCCTGCATGCCATATACGAATTTCTGGATAGTCACGCAGCTTCGGAATCACTTCATTTCTAAAGGCTTTAAAGAAGGATGGATTCCGAAACATTTCCGTAACGTTTATCGAAAAATCATTTAAAATTTGTTCCAAATAGCTTGGGTCGTGGATAATTTTATTTGTTAGCTCAGTAACCGTAGAAAGGTTACTAACCCTCATTCGATTATGGATTCTGCGTGTAATGGAAGAACGATTGTATAATCGAAAATCATATCCGGATAACCTAAAGAGTGCTTTAAGCAATAAATCGACTTCAAGGTCTGTAAATTCAGTGTTTAGATTACTATGTGATTCAAAATCAGATAGATTACTCATCGTTCTTCATGCTCCCTTGTGAAACTAACCATACACGTAAAACTGAGAATAATTGTTCTAAGTTAATTGGCTTACTGATATAATCCGATGCGCCGGCCTCGATACATTTATCGCGGTCAGTCTTCATGGCTTTCGCAGTAATCGCTATAATTGGAAGCTCCGTTAGCTGTAAGTCCTGGCGAATACGGGTCATTGTTTCATAGCCGTCCATTATTGGCATCATAATATCCATTAATACTAAGTCGATATCATTATTGGATTTCATAATCTCCAAGCATTCTACGCCGTGTTTAGCTACTAAAATATTAATACCATTGTGTTCAAGAGCCGTTTTAAGCGCGTAAATATTACGGTTATCGTCATCCACAATTAGGACGTTTTTCCCTTCAAAAATATCAGTTTCCGTAACGAGTGAAGGGAAGTGTGGGATTGCTGCAGGCTCAAGGACTTCCTCTGGTTTTATGAGTTCACCCTCAATGGCGATATCTTCAATTACTTCTGCAGCAGCAACCTCGTCATGTGTCATTTTAGAGAGGTCTTTGTTAATCTCTTCTAAACACTCATTACTTAAACCATCTTGTAAGCTTGGTAGAACTAAAGTGAAGGTACTTCCTTTGCCTTCCTCACTTTGCAGGTCAATCCAGCCACCAAGAAGTTTTGAAAATTCCTTACTGATGGATAAGCCAAGCCCTGTACCACCATATTTACGAACAGTTGCACCATCTGCCTGCTGGAAGGATTCGAAAATAAGCTGATGCTTTTCTTTCGAGATCCCAATTCCAGTATCGACGATGGCTATTTCAAGCCATTCAGGACTTAATTGTTTCATATCGGTTGAAATCTGTTGTTCATTTAGCTTATTTATCGCTAATGTAACAGATCCTTGCTCTGTAAATTTAAATGCATTAGATAGTAGATTTTTCAATATTTGATTGAATCGTTTTTCATCTGTATGGAAAATATCATCCACATCTTCTGATTTGATAATATTAAACTCAAGATCTTTTTGTTTCGCAACAGGGGAGAAGGTTTGCTCCAATAAGTGTGGAAGCTCATCCATATTGACTTCTCCAAATAATATATCTAATTTACCAGCTTCAACCTTTGATAAATCTAAAATATCATTTATCAACGACAATAAATCTTGACCAGATGAGTTAATGACTTTAGCAAATTCTGCCTGTTCTTCTGTTAAGTTGTTATTTCCATTTTCACCAAGCATCTCAGAAAGAATAAGAATACTGTTCAGCGGTGTGCGTAATTCATGGGACATATTCGCAAGGAATTCTGATTTATAATTAGAGCTTAAAATAAGCTGTCCTGCAGTAGCTTCAAGCTCCTTCTTAGCTATTTCAAGTTCCTTCGATTTTGCTTCTGCATCTTTTGTTCTTTCTTCAAGCTGTTCGTTAATAATAGTTAACTCTTCTGTTTGCATTTGCAATTCTTCAGATTGAGATTGTAATTCTTCTGACTGTGTTTGCAATTCTTCTGATTGAGCTTGAAGTTCTTCTGTCATTGCTCTAGATTCGTTTAATAGACGAACAATTTCCATTCGATCAATAATACTATTAACAGTTAAGCCAAATGATTCTAGGATATTTTCAACCAGTTCAATTTCTAATGATTCAAAATCCTCTAAAGAAGCAAGTTCAATGACTGCAATGGTTTTATCCTCGAATTTAACTGGAACAATTAAGATGCTTTTCGGAGGTATTTCACCGATGCCCGTATTGATAAGGCGGTAATCCTTTGGCAGGCTATTCGAATGGAATACTTGCTGACGTACTGCAACCTGACCTATTAATCCCTCACCGAGCTTAAAGGATTCTCTTCCGATATCTTCACCTGTACCAGAAAATGATGCTGTTTTTATATATTCTGTGGAGTCCAGGTTTTTATTTGCTACATAAAAAGCTCCATAAAGTGCTCCGGTGATGTTCGTTATTTCTGATAAAAAGATTTCCGATAGTTTATTTATTGAAGAAACCCCTTGGTACTTGGTCAATAGAGCTGCGAGGTTCGTTTGTAACCATTCTCGATTTTCCATGTTATCAAGTAATTCGTTTGTAGCAATGGCTAGGTCTTTAATTTCATCATTTGTGGTTACTTGTATACGTTCTCCATAATCGCCCTTAGAATCAGTAATCCTATGTATTGAATCTTTTACATTTTGTACTGTCTTGATGATAGAGTTTGAAACAGTTGTCGCAATAGTAATCGCTGCTAGCGTAACAATGATAAGAAAGACAGTTAGTGCAATGCTAATTCTCGAATTTCGAGAATCTAATTCAGATGTAAGTGCAGTAATAGACTCGTTTTCAGCAATTCTAAATTCTTCAAATTGCTGTTCCATTAACTCGAGATCAGAGCTTCCTTCATCTTCAGTAAAATGCTGAGTAAGCTCTTCTGTTTGTCCATTACGCTTCATATCGATAACTGGATCTCCGGCAGTACTAATCCAGTGATTAATAGTCGCCTTGATAAGTGAAAGCTTTTCTAGCTGCTCAGGACTATTGTTTAATAAGGAATATAATGTTGTATAATCCTTCTCCCAATTTTCTCCTGCTTCATAATAGCTTTCGAGATAGCTATCATCACCTGTGATAATATATCCACGTTTTCCAGCCTGCATTTCTAATATATTTCTTTCAATGTTATTAGAAAGCTTTAATACCTGGGAGTCATACTGTATAACCTGGTTGCGTTCATTCTGTAATGAGCGCATCTGGGTATTCAAAAATAACGCAGACACTATTAAGGCAAGAACGATAATTACATATCCAAAGGTAATTTTCGAACGTATGCCTAAGTTTAATTTACTTTTCATTCCGTTTCCTACCTTTTCCAATGATTTCTTTAAGTTTATTATAAATACTGCATAAATTAAATAGATTACGTTTAAAAACTAGTATTTTATTATACATTTAGAACCAAAATACTAGCATCCCTGACTATTACCCGTATTTTTTAACTATAAACCTTTATTTTAAAACTTTTTTAATTTTTTTAAGGGCAAAATATATGGGAGCTCTAATTTACATATGATTGGCGAGTTTGGAGAGATAGTATTATAGTTTAACTAAATGAATAATAACTTGGGTAGGAGAAGGATTAATGAAAATTAGACCACAAAGATTATCAGTAGGTGATACAGTCGGAGTTGTAGCATTAAGTGGACCACTTGCGATGGAGTATTTACCTGAAAAAATAGCCTTACTAGAAGGACTCGGGTTGAGAGTTAAAATAGGTGAGTCTGTTGGACTTACAGGCAAATATTTAGCAGGTAAGGATGAGGAACGTTTAAATGACCTACATAAAATGATTCAAGACCCTGAAGTAAAGGGTATCTTCTGCTTAAAAGGGGGATATGGGGCAGCTCGGATTGCCGACCGAATTGACTACCAATCATTAACTGAAAATCCAAAAATCTTTTGGGGCTTTTCAGATGTTACCTATCTCCATACAGCTTTTCAGGAGTACTCCAATATCGTAACCTTTCATGGTCCAATGCTTTCATCTGGAGGCGCTAATGAATTTTCAGAGCTTTCGAAGAGAATGTTCCAGCAGTTATTTTCACCGTTTGAAATTCAATACGATGAAAATCTAACGCCATTACAAACACTAGTTCAAGGAAATGCGCGTGGGGAGTTAACTGGAGGAAATCTAAATCGTTTGGTGAGTACGTTAGGCACGAAATTTGAAATTGATACAAAAGGGAAAATCGTATTACTCGAGGATATCGGTGAGTCGATTGAAAATATTGATAGCATGCTAAATCAGCTTCGTCTTGCACGTAAACTAGAGGAAGCAGCTGGATTTGTTATTGGAAACTTTACTGCAATCCCTGACGGAATATTAGAGGATGTGTGGTCGCTTCTGGAGGAATATCTAAAACCACTTGCAAAACCTACAGTAGCAGGCTTTATGATAGGGCACTGTGAACCAAATATCGGAATCCCGCTAGGTGTTGAGGTAATTTTAGATGCTGATTTAAAAATGCTGAGAATTCTCCCTGGAGTTGAATAATTAATGTAGAAAAAGAAAAACCACGATTAAACGCTAAATTAGCCGTAATCGTGGTTTTCTAACGTAAGTACCGTCAATATAAGATTACACTGAGTTTTTGAGCCTTCACTATAGTTGGTTATTAGTTAACGGTCACAAAGTAACAGGTAACAGGTAATCGGTATGCAGACTATTTGAAAGTTGTTGACAGTACATACGCCTCGGGTTGGAGTCTCACCGCACCGAGTTAGATATAAGCAGAATCATCAAATTCAATTTCAACCTGATAGTTCTTAGCGTTGATGAGATTCGATAATCGGTGTGCTTCTTTTTCTATTTCTATTGAACGTTTTCGGTATTCTTCAGGGTCATACAATGCCACATTATAGAAAATAACTGATTCACTTGCAGTATAGAATTGTTCTTTTTCCGAGTGGCTAAGCTGCTTATATAGACCGGCTTCAGCTCGTAATTGGGAAGCAAGTTCAATCGCCTCTACAATAGGAAGCTCTTCGCCCTTAAAAGAAACCAGATTATCTACATTAGCTCGATATATAAGCTTATCTAGTAAACGAGAATCCTTGCGAACCTGTGCGAGCTCGGCTTCTACTTCTAGGATTGGTCGACCAGACGATTTTGGTTGTTGTCCCTTTTCGACAACGGCATGTGAAACCTGATGTATTTCATGTATCAGCTCTTGGATTTTTTTCGTTAAAATACTTTTTAGCTTAACGCCTTCTGCTAACGGTATCTTTTTCATAGCAATCACCCCTCTATTGATATATGTAGATTATTGTTATCTAGTAAGTAGCTCTTGAAGTCACCGCCATTTACTTGTGTGAACATTTTTCCAGCAGTGGCCAATAGTTGCTGGCACTCTGATTCATCTATGGATGGTCTTAGATAGAAAATTTGAATGGCTTCAGTAGTTTCTTCTGTAACCGCTGTTCTTTTTGAATCAACAAAAGGGCTACCAAAGGCTCCTACTTGATCTTTACTATATAGGATTTTATTTAATGAATTATAGCGACCGTTTAATCCCTCATATCCTGTTTCTTCATGACCTAAAGATATTTCAATATCGCCAACTAGCTTTTCCATATCATAGATACCAATCGGAATTTCATATAGAAGGGAGAAAAAGTTATTAAGATCAACTGCAGAGTGGAATGGCGTTAAATAGTTCTGTTTTGAAATTCGGCGCATTAAGCTCTCGGCAGAGTGTCGATAACGGTTCGGATCAGCTCCAAATGACTTCCAGACAGCACGCCATTCAGCAATTCCTTCTCGTTGTGTAACTGGATTTTCTTGCAGCTCCAAATACAGGTTTTCCTGGTAAAGCTGTGTGCGGCCTTTTATCATTTGAGGAGATTCTGACACGACAATTTTGGTATAATGGATAATGCCGATTTTAAATTGGTCGTTTGTTTGAAAAAGTGCTTTGTCTAATGAGATGTTCAAGCAAATCACCTACAATTTTTTAATTTCACCGTAATTAGCGGATATTATATATTTTACCAAATAAAGGAGATGAATGCGAAAATGAAAATCGACCAATTGCAAAAAGATTTAATAGATTACGCAAAGTCTATTGGTGTAGACAAAATCGGTTTTACGCATGCCTCTCCCTTTCATGAAATGAAAAATCGATTGAAGCGTCAGCAGCAGTTGGGCTATCAATCGGGTTTTGAAGAATCCGATATCGAAAAAAGAACAGAGCCCAAGCTTTTGTTAGAAAGTGCAGAAAGCATTATTGCCATTGCTCTTGCGTATCCCTCTAAAATGCAGGATGCTCCTACAGGTAAAAAGGGAGCACGTCGTGGTATTTTTGCAAGGGCTTCATGGGGAGTGGATTACCATGTTGCTGTAAGGGAGCGTTTGAACCTAATTGAAGAGTGGCTGAAAGAGCGTATTCCTAATGTTCAAACGAAATCGATGGTTGATACGGGGGAGCTTGTGGATCGAGCAGTTGCTGAACGTGCTGGCATTGGCTGGAGCGGCAAGAATTGCTCTATTATCACCCCGGAGTTCGGATCGTACGTATACTTAGGAGAAATGATTACCAATATTCCTTTTAAACCTGATATACCAATTGAGGATGAATGTGGCGATTGCCGACTTTGCCTAGATGTCTGTCCTACAGGTGCTTTGGTCGAAGGTGGTCAGCTAAATTCACAGCGTTGCGTAGCCTTCCTAACGCAAACGAAGGATTTTTTACCTGACGAGTTTCGGAAAGAGCTAGGAAATCGGATATATGGCTGCGATACATGCCAAACAGTTTGCCCGAAAAATAAAGGGAAAAGCAACTGGATTCATGAGGAATTCAAGCCGGACCCAGAGTTAGTAAAGCCCTTATTACAACCAATACTTCAAATGTCAAATAAAGAATTCAAATCTCGCTTTGGCTACATGTCAGGCTCCTGGAGAGGAAAGAAGCCAATTCAGCGTAACGCAATTATTGCCCTAGCACACTTTAAAGAAGAATCAGCGGTGCCGGATTTAATCGCCATTATGAATAAAGATGAGCGCCCAGTCATGCGAGGCACAGCCGCATGGGCAATCGGGAAAATTGGTGGTGCTGATGCAGAAGAAGCACTAAAGAAGGCGCTTGTTGTAGAGCAGGATGAGGAAGTTCTTAGTGAGATTGAGAAGGGGCTAAAGTTATTGGCTACTTGAGGGGAGTAATAATGCTTTCGCTGGAAATGGAAAGAAGCAACGTGGGTGCCGGATTACTTGTGTAATCAGAAACGGTTTTATGTGATCATAACCGGAGCTAAGTGATCACAACCAGTCAAGTGCTTATAAACGATTTTAAGTGATCAGAATAGGTTCCATGTGATCAAAAAGAAGTTTAAGTGACCACAAACCAAGCTTATCCGCGCACAAATTCGTTTAAATGATCATAAAAGTGCAGTAGAAATTTAGTTATAAAGGGAAGTGTCATGATTTGCCATTGCATATCGTCTTATATCAACCAGAAATCCCAGCCAATACGGGAAATATTGCCCGTACTTGTGCAGGAACAAATACATCCTTACATTTAATCCGCCCACTTGGCTTTTCAACGGATGACAAAATGCTGAAACGTGCCGGATTAGATTATTGGCATTCAGTCAATATTGTTTATCACAATAGTTTAGAAGACTTTATGGAGTATTCGAAAAGTGGTGAGGTATTCCTAATTGAAACTTACAGTGATGAACCATATTCGAACCACGACTTTAGCGATAAAGAAAAAGATATTTATTTCATGTTTGGGAAAGAGACAACAGGTCTGCCGAAGGATTTTGCCTATGAACGTCGCGATAAATGCTTGAGAATCCCGCAAAGTGATCATGTGCGCTCGTTAAATTTATCAAACACAGCAGCCATCATCATTTACGAAGCATTACGTCAGCAAAGTTTCCCAGGATTAAAATAGAGAAAAGCTCCATTAGTGTAATTCGGTTACACAATGGAGCTTTATTTTATATTCCGTTTGTATTCATCAGGACAATACGCCATCCATCGGGGTCTTCTATGGTAACCCCTTTTTCTTCCCAATATCCATTTTCAGGAGCGACCTCTGGATACCCCATATTCATTAGCCGCTTTGCAATTGCATCAATTGAATTTTGATTCGGCATATAAAATACAAGTAGATTATCTTTGCTCGGTGCAGGACAAGGGCTACCATCATCATGCTGTGTAAATTCCAGATGGTAACTTGAATCAGGCATACCTATTAATAAACCCCTATATCCTCGATGCCCAGTAAAGGAACCGATTTTCTCTAATCCAACTCCATCACAATAAAACTTTTCCAGCTCTTCAATTTGGTCTGTGGGCCTTGCAACACGTACCTGTACTACTGGCAATTCTGTTGGCCAATGAGTGCTCATAAAAACTCCCCCTTTTTTTCTATTTTAATTGGTACAAGGAAGAGAATATATTCGCCATTTGGCTGAATTGGAATAGCCTGTCACTGCATGAATAGGGGAAAGCGTTTGTTTAGGGGAAGAGAGTGTGCATGGCTCAGTGTCCGAAAGCCGAAGAAACGCTGGTTTAAGGGACAGAGAGTGCGGCTCGTTGTTCGAAAGCAGAAGATTCTCTTGTTTAGGGGAAGAGAGAGTGCAGATCATTGCTCGAAAACCGAAGAAACGCTGGTTTAGGGGAAGGGAGGAAGCAGATCATTGCCCGAAAGCCGAGGAAACACTGGTTTAGGGGAACAGAGAGAGCAGCTCATTGCTCGAAATCCGAAGAAACGCTGGTTTAGGGGAACAGAGAGAGCAGCTCATTGCTCGAAAGCCGAGGAAACGCTGGTTTAAGGGAACAGAGGAAGCAGCTCATTGCTCGAAATCCGAAGAAACGCTGGTTTAGGGGAACAGAGAGTGCGGCTCATTGCCCGAAAGCCGAGGAAACGCTGGTTTAAGGGAACAGAGGAAGCAGCTCATTGCCCGAAAGCCGAGGAAACGCTGGTTTAGGGGAACATAGAGAGTAGCTCAGTTCCCGAAAGCCAAGGAAACGCTGGTTTAAGGGAAACAGAGAGAGCAGCTCATTACCCGAAAGCCAAAGATTCCCGTGTTTAGGGGAAGAGAGAGCAACACACATTTCCCAAAAACAACAAAGCGCCACTACAAATAAAAAAAGGTAACCCAATCTAAAGACTTAACAATGAAAGTCTTTAATGAGTCACCTTTATGAATCAAGTTTCATCCAAAGTAAAAACAATACGTATCCCAGATGGATCAAGGGTTGAGAAGGCTTGAGCCCCGCCAAACTTTGACGCTCCTTCAAACGCTTCAACTCTAGCACCCAATGACTTCAAGTTTTCCTTGATTTTATCTGCTTCAGCTTCGTTACTGAGCACAATTGTGAATGATTTAAGTCCGACACTGTTTTCGGGAGCTGGAGAGCCGTTTAAGCTTTCCCATGTATTTAAACCGATGTGATGATGATATTTGCCAGTAGATAGGAATAATGCTTGGTTTCCGTAACGGGTTACAATATCGTAGCCTAAAGCCTGTGTGTAAAATTTTTCGCTATCGGTTAAGTTGGCTGCTGATAAATGGATGTGACCCATAACTGTACCTGCTGGCAGGCCATTCCATTTACCGTCTGCGTCACTTAGAACGGATTGAACATTAACCTGTTCAGTTGTCATGTAAACCATACCATCCTCATGCCATAACCAATCCTGCTCAGGTCTATCAGAATATACTTCAATACCATTGCCATCTGGATCGTTTAAGTAAAAGGCTTCACTTACATGATGATCACCAGCGCCAACACGCTCATTTTTCTGAATGATTTGCTGAATGAAGTTACCAAGATCCTTACGAGTAGGGAGTAATAGAGCAAAGTGATAAAGTCCTGTCACGCCACGGCGCAATGGAAGGGCAGCTGGTACTTCCTCTAAGGATAGTATGCTTGTCGTGCCGTCAAAGGTTAAAACAGCAGACATCTTTGTTTGCTCTAAAACATTAAATCCTATGATGTTTTTATAATAATCAAGTGAACGTTCTAGGTTTGATACCTTTAACTGAATATGAGAAACATACATATTAGGCTTTTTATGAAAATGAGTGGGCATAAATCATGTCTCCTTTAAATTACTTTATGTGACTTAGTGCTTGTAAATTTATCATGCCAATAGCTTATCCGAAATGAAAAACGATATAAAAAGAAGCCTGGATAACTCGAGTTACCCAGGCTTCTTAGATTGAGATTACTTGTTTGATGTGTAATCGCCTTCATAACCAGCTGTAAAGATAGCGATTAAGAATGCTACTGTGACACCAAGAATTAATACTAAACCCATGGAAGTATCCTCCTTGTGTATATAAAATCTCTCTATTTAGTATAGCTCAAATAAAAAAACTTTACTACTTTAATTTCTCATAATGAATAAGGTTCAATTCAATTTAATTGGGAACAATATAGAAAGGAGGCTGATAATTGTGGGACAAGAAAACGATAAATCAATTTTAAGTGGAACAATGGCAAATAATATGGAAGACTTAATTTTTCTTGGAAAACAGATGGAACGGATGCGTGATGGAGCACAATTAGAGGAAGATGAACGTTTCCCAGACCCTATACAATTTGATGAGCTCGACAACGATAATGATGAAAAAGAGAGTCTTACGCGAAAAAATTAAAAGTATTTAGGGGTGTCCCCAATAGGAGATACCCCTTTTTGTTAAGCGTTCACTTGATAATCTTTTAACTCATCTCTTAGCTTAGCTTTTAAGAATTTACCAACAGATGTTTTTGGAATTTCGCTCAAGAAAACAATATCATCTGGTAGCCACCATTTTGCGAATTGTCCATCGAGATAATTGATTAATTCTTCTTTAGTCACTTCTTTTCCTTCCTTCAAAACAACGCAGGCTAATGGGCGTTCTAGCCATTTTTCGTGAGGAATGGCAATAACAGCTGCTTCGAAAATTGCTTCATGTGTCATTAAAGCATTTTCTAATTCAACTGATGAAATCCATTCACCACCACTTTTGATAAGATCCTTCGTACGATCTGTAATTTTAATGTATCCTTCTGGAGTTACAACGGCAATATCACCAGTGTAAAGCCATCCGTCCTTAAATGCGTCAGCGGAACGTTCGTCTTTATAGTATTCATTTGCTATCCAAGGGCCGCGTATACGAAGCTCGCCCATTGTTTGCCCATCCCACGGCACTACACCACTCTCATTCACTATCTCAGTATCAAGTAAAGGTACCGTTAACCCCTGAGAAGCTCGAATATCTAATTTTTCCTCTGCCGTCCAGTCGTCCATAGCAGATGTGTAATTTGATAGTGAAACAATCGGAGAAGTTTCAGTCATTCCGTAGCCTACGATATATGGAACTTTAAATTGCTCTTCAAACGTTTTGATTAATCCTTTTGGTGAAGCAGAGCCTCCACAAACTACAGCTCGTAACGATGAAATATCTCGAGGATTTTTCTGTTGTTCGTGTGCTGTACCTAACCAAATCGTTGGGACACCTGCAGTTAAGGTCACCTTTTCTTGCTCGACTAAGTCAAGAATCAAGGCTGGTGTGAAGGCTGGACCTGGCAATACCTGAGTTGAACCATAAGCAACACCTGCAAATGGTAATCCCCAAGCATTCGCATGGAACATTGGAACAATTGGTAATAGCACATCCTGTTCACGAACGCCCATACTGTCAGCAAGCCCAAGTGCTAGAGTGTGGAGAACGATTCCTCTGTGAGAATAAACTACCCCCTTTGGCATCCCCGTAGTGGCACTTGTATAACACATTCCTGCGGGAGTATTTTCATCTAAATCCTTAGGGAAATCAAATGTATCTTCACTTTCAGCAAGTAATTTTTCATAGGAATGAATGTTAGGGAAGCTTGATGGTGGAATATCCATATTATCCTGCATTACGACAATATGCTTCACCGTTTTAAGATAAGGAATTGCTTTTTCAAATAAAGGGAGTAGATCACCATCGATTAATAAAATTTCATCCTCAGCATGATTAATCACATAAATAATGTGCTCAGGTGATAAACGGATATTAATCATATGCAAAATGGCGCCAGCACAAGGTACTGCAAAATAAGCTTCCAGATGGCGATGGTGATTCCATGCGAAAGAGCCGACCTTTGTTCCTTTTTTCATACCTAGCTTTGTTAAAGTGCTTGCAAGTTTTCGTGTGCGCTTCACATATTCCTTATAAGTAATGCGATGAGTGGTATCTGTACTAGTTCTTGAAATGATTAATTTCTCGGGATAATATTTTTCCACCCGTTCTAAAAAGCTTGTTAACAATAACGGTGTATCCATCATAAATATCAGCCTCCCTAAATTTACATAACAAACGGACGTAAGAATAAGAAAATAGTCCTTTATTATTTATATTTAAATAAATTAATAGTTAGAACGAGAAAATATACAAAAATACTAGAAAAATATAACGTTTATGAGAGTCAAGAATAGATAGTTTCTAGAAACGAATAATAATAGTGGCAAATATTAATGCGATTGTTTTAGTATGTTTGTAATTCATCATATAATGGTGATAGAAAAGATAGGAGTGAGTTAAAGTGACAGTAGTGATTCCATCAAAAACATTGGCTAATGGAGTAAATATGCCATATTTAGGCTTAGGCGTTTACAAAATGACGGACAAAGAAGAAGCAATTCAAGCAATGAGTAAAGCCCTTGTAATGGGATATCGTGCAATTGATACAGCTGCGCTTTATTACAATGAGGAAGAGGTTGGGGAAGCGATTAGCTCTTCTGGCATCCCGCGCGAGGATATTTTTGTTACAACGAAAGTATGGAATACCGATCAGGGCTATGATCAAACATTACGTGCCTTTGAAACATCACTGAAAAAACTAGGTCTTGAATATATAGATTTGTATTTAACGCATTGGCCAGTAGAAGGTAAATTTGTGGAGACTTATCGTGCAATTGAACGCCTGTACGAGGAAAAGTTAATTCGCGTGCCAGGTGTATCGAATCACCATATACATCATCTTCAAATGCTATTTGCAGAAGCTAATACAAAGCCAATGGTAAATCAAGTAGAATTACACCCGTATTTATCTCAGGAGCATTTAAGAGCTTTTTGTACTGAAAATAATATAGCGGTTACTGCTTGGTCGCCATTAGGTCGCGGTGGTATTCTTCAGGATGAAACTATTATGAAAATTGCGCGAGATGTAGGGAAGTCCACAGCACAGGTAATCCTGCGTTGGCATTATCAGCAGGATATCATTTCCATTCCAAAATCAGTAACACCGAGCCGTATCGAAGAAAATGCACAGGTTTTTGATTTTGAATTGTCTACTGAGCAAATGGCAGAGTTAGATAAATTGAACAGAAATCAACGTTTCGGCCAAAACCCAGACAGCTTTAAGTTTGATTTTTAATTCTAGAAAAATGGGCAGCCTGTTATTGAGCAGTGGTTGCTCTTTTGGAATGAGAAGAATGGAAGAACCGACTAAATAATATAGGAAAAGCGTGGAGCTGCATTTTGGAAAGCTGGAGGTAGCCATGCTAATTTCTATATTTAGATAAACGAACAAATCCTTAAGCGGAAAATTTTCGGTTAATGCATATAGTGAAGGCTTAATTAGCAGATATAAGCGAAGAAATTTCGGTTAACGGTCTTAAATTAGACAAAATACAAGGATTTGAGCAATATAGAAGGAAAATTTTCTTTTATTTAATGAAAAAAATTGCATATTTTTTGATTTAAGCGGAAATTTTTCCTTTATTTCAACACACTTTAACCCAACCAGTATAGGAGATCCTGAAACATAAATTCAACGATAAAAAATAGAGTGTAAAATCACAGTGATTTTACACTCTATTTCTTAATTTATTGATCCTTCACAACTATCCGCTTATTCAAGAACGGATGGTCAAATTCTAATTGGATGGCGTGTAATTCATAATCGCCAGAGGCCGTTTGTCGCGCGTCATACATCGTGTCCCCAACAATTGGATGGCCGATATGTGCCAAGTGAACACGAATCTGATGAGTACGCCCCGTTTCAAGCACTAAATTAACTAGACATGTACCCTTAAAGCGTTTTACCACTTCAAAATGGGTAATTGCTTGCTGACCAGTTGGTGAAACGACACGACGAGTTGCATGGTGACGGTCTTTTCCGATTGCTTCATTAATCGTCCCACTATCCTGACGAATGTTTCCTTGTACTTCCGCCTCGTAGGTTCTCACAATCGATTTTTCTTCAATCATACGGTCGAAAATAGATTTTGCAATTTGATGCTTGGCTACTAATAATAAACCTTTCGTTCCAAGGTCAAGTCGGTGAACATGCTCAGCATAATGGCCACCATTTTCTTGGATATGGGCAATTACGTGATTCATGCATGTATCTACATCCCACTCGTCATTTGGATGGGTTGCCATTCCTTTTGGCTTGGACACAATGAGGCAGTGCTCATCCTCGTATTGAATTGTCAGCTCACACTCATCTGTTGGTCTGTAATTTGAAGAGGGAACTTCAAATTTAAATTCCAGAATAGTTCCTGTTTTCAGAGGATCCTTCCATAATACAGGAGTTCCGTCGGATAACGTCACCGCTTTTGCCATACGTAGCTCATGCACAATTTTTTTCCCAAGGCGCCATTTCTCACGCAGTAATTCTTCTACAGTTAAACCATCTTGTACGATTTCATATTGGAACATATTTTTACCTCCAAAATAAGAATAATCGTGTCCAAAAATGAACACGATTATTCATCACTTCTCTTAAATTTTATCTTGCATTATGATTTAGTTTGCTCTAAAAAATCATAAATTACATCTGGATTTTTAGAATAGTCGCCAATAATACGATTTACTTCCTTACCATCTTTGAAGTAAATTAAAGTTGGTGTCGACTCAATGTTGTATTGGTTCCAGCCTTGATCATATTCTAAAAGATTATATTGATCAATGTGTACGTCAACTTCATCGGCGATTGGCATAAGAGCAGGAGTCATTGCCTGACAGTGAATACACGTTGGGCTGAACATATAAGCAACTACAGGTTCACCTGAGTCAATTTTTTCTTCTAGCTCTTCAGGTAAAATGATATTTTGATAATTTTCATTATCAAGTAAATCAATTGTTGCTTGATCTAAGCTATCGGTATCATAAGGATTGTCCTTTAACTTATCTTGATTTGCTAAGTTTGTTAGAATAATGATAGCTGCAAAAAGTACTACGACAACTGCGCCTAGAATTCCCAATTTTTTCATTGTTTTTCTCCCTTCATAACTTTTATCATATAGAAGCTAGTAATAGCGATTAAGATAAACGCAACGCCAGCTAAGAATGGTATGGTAATAAAGCCGAACATATTAATGTATTGTCCTGTACATGGAACTCGTCCACATGCGGGAGCTGATTCTGATAAGAAGTCGAGCTTTTGAATACCATAATGATAAAGAGAGATGGCACCACCAATGCATGAGAAGACTGCAGTTGTGACCGCAATCCGTGCATTTTTTTGTATGTAAGCTACGGTTGTCATAAGCAAAATTGGATACATAAGAATTCGTTGATACCAGCATAACTCACAAGGCTCGTAGCTGCGTATTTCAGAAAAATATAAGGAGCCGAGTGTTGCTACTAATGACGTTAGCCATATAAATAGCAAACTATTTTCTAGTTTTTTATTCATTTAGCATCTCCTGAAAATCATGTTCTATTGAAGATAAGTAAGTTTAAAGCCTTATTATCCACATAAGTACAACTAAGCCAAATCCTAAAAAGCAATTAGCCAAGTTTACTAACAGTTTTGATTATAATTTGTTCGCAAATAGAAGTAAATTATTTTGAATTAAAAATAAATACACATAGGAGTGAATTTGACAATAATATGAATCTGCTTTCATGGTTATTAAAAAATACTAGAGTAGCGTAGCATATATTTCAGGTCCATCTCTAGGTGTTTACGCATTAATTCGGAGGCTGATTCACCATTTTTTGAGGCGATTGCTTGATAGATTTCTTCATGCTCCTCATATAATAAGGGTCTTTTGTTTTTTATAAGTAAACGGCGATATAAATAGAAAACCGTATTCAATTTTTGAATTTCCTCTAGCATCACAGGATTATTACATTCTGCAAGTATTAGATCGTGGAATTTCTTGTTTGCGCTTACAATTTCATCGATACTACCATTTTTGGATTCCTTCAAGATTTGCTTTAATTGGCTTAATTTTTCTTTTGTCATGTTTTCGGCCGCTTTTTTGGCCGCGTGACTTTCGATTAATGTGATTAACTCTGATGAGTAGATTAAGTCTTCCTTTGTGGGTTTATAAACACGTTTGTTTTTGATTAAACCTTCTTGTTCGAGATGTCGAATTGCTTCTCTTATAGGTGTTCTACTAACCCCGATTTTTTCAGCTAACCGTTCCTCCACAAGCTTTATACCACCTATTAACTCACCGCTTAATATCAAATTTCGAATTGACTCATAGGCTAAACGATAGGCATTTGTGGTACTTGGATTTACTACCTGCATTCTAACTCCCCCTTGTTACACATAATACGTCTCTATTATACACCGAAAGTCACACAATATTAGTAAAATTCATAAATTTTAATAATGAAATTAGAGTGAGATTTATCAATTATTCTAAGGGGAAAATAGCAGCTTTTTCTCTATGTTGGACAAGTTATTTATCCAACCCAAAAAAATTCATCCAAAAGTATGAGGGCCATACAAATGCGGTAGGGTGTTATTCAATGATATGATTAGTTAATAAAAAACCTATGAAGGCTTGTTCGAAAAATAGATTACAAATGCGCACAGGGTGATATTGTGAGGTGTACAAAGCTTGTCTGTAAATGATCATTCCAATATAACGATTCTAAAAGAAATTGCAGAGTTACTAAATGAAGAAACTGATTTGATTCCGATGTTAAAGGGTGCTTTAAGCAAGTTTTTAAGAGGAACAAATTTTGAAACCGGCTGGATTTTCTTTATCAATGAAAAAGGGAAGAATGAGTTAATTGCTCATGAAAATTTACCCGAGGCACTAGAGTTTAATAATTGTCATCATTTACAAAAGGGTGGCTGCTGGTGTGTTTCTCGATATCGAAAAAATGAACTGAAAAAGGCTTCCAATATCATTGAGTGTCAACGAATCGAAGCGGCTATCGAATCAAAAACAGGGGATAATGCCGACATTACGCATCATGCGACAGTACCACTGCAATCAGGTGATGAGCGGTTTGGTATTTTAAATGTTGCTTCTCCTAAAACAAATAAGTTTTCAGAAGAGGAATTAGAGCTACTAGAATCTGTAGCCTTTCAAATGGGTTCAGCCATTAAACGTATCAATTTAACGAAGCAGGAGCAGGAAATTGCTTTAGTCCGAGAAAGAAATCGGTTGGCACGAGATCTACATGACTCTGTAAATCAATTACTGTTCTCCGTAACGCTAACAGCACGAGCAGGAATTGAAATGAGTGAAGCCACAGAAATCAAGGATACATTCAAAGAAATTCAACAGCTAACACAGTCAGCCTTAACTGAAATGAGGGCACTTATTTGGCAATTGCGTCCAAAGGGCTTAGAAAGTGGGCTACTAGAGGCGATCAAAGCTTACGCAGAAATGTTAAATATAAATTTGACAGTCAATGTCTCAGGGGTCATCCAATTTCCATCACGGGTGGAAGAAACATTATTTCGTATTACACAGGAAGCCTTAAATAATATACGTAAGCATGCAGGGGTACAAGAGGCAATCATTTATATTACCGTAACGCCAACGGATATATTGCTCGTCATTAAGGATGAGGGAAGAGGATTTGTGATTGATCCAGAAAAGAGTCTTCCTTCTATCGGTTTACAATCCATACAGGACCGTTCAGCAGCACTTGGAGGCTCCGCCGATTGGGTGAGCCAAATTGGGAAGGGAACGGAGCTATTAATCCGTTTACCATATTAGGGGGGATATAATGATTCGAGTTTTAATAGCAGATGACCATCATGTTGTACGACGTGGTTTACTATTTTTCTTAAAGACACAAAAGGATATTGAAGTAATTGGCGAAGCAAAAAATGGGGTAGAGGCTGTTGAGCTTGTTGAATCTCTGCAACCTGATATCGTATTAATGGATCTTGTCATGCCTGAAATGGATGGTATACAGGCAACAAAAAAGATCAAAGCCAAATGGCCACAGGTTCATATCCTAATGCTAACAAGCTTTTCCGATAAAGATCATGTTTTGCCTGCGATTCAAGCAGGAGCTGCTGGCTATCAATTAAAGGATATTGAACCAGATGAATTAGTGAACTCTATCCGGCAAATTATCCTGGGTGAGAATATTATTCATCCAGCTGCAACGACGCAATTGGAAGAAACTCTTCGTGAGGAAGAAAATTTACCTCATGTTAAAAATACGTTGACTCCAAGGGAACGAGACGTTTTAGCCGAGCTAACAAAAGGGAAAAGTAATCGCGAAATTGCCTCGTCTTTATTTGTTACAGAAAAAACAGTAAAGACGCATATTTCCAACATTTTTACAAAGCTAGATGTTCAAGACCGTACGCAAGCAGCGCTTTACGCCGTCAAGCATGGACTGACAGAGGGTAGCGAAATTCAATAGGTGACGTTATTTAAATGGCTTGATCTCTCTTTTAGGAGGAGATTGAGCTTTTTTTTGTTTTTTATAAAGTGGCTAGATTATCATTGAAAGTGGCTAGATTCCCCAAACCCTCAACCTCAACCTGATCCCCAACAAAAAAACAGCCTACAATACTGTAAGCTGCACACTTTAATATTAACTTAGAAATGATAATCCTCATCGGTGGCTGTTGGCAGCTCATGTGGCTCGATATGGACAAATACCATACAATAGGGATTAAACTTTTTCACTGTTGACTCAATTTTTTCAGTAATTTCATGGCTTTGCCGGACATCTAAATGGGGGTTTACAGTTACAGTAACATCTATAAAGCTGACATTTCCATGAGACCTACCTTTAACGTCGACTAGATCTATCACACCAGCAACATTATTTATTAATACTGATAATGTTTCGGCTTCCTCTATGTTGAAGCTGTCTGATAATGTTTGAACAGCCTCCCAGAAGATTTCAATAGCTGTTTTTATGATAATGATGGCCACGACTACTGCTGTTATTGTATCGATAATCGAAAATCCAATGATTGCCCCGAATATCCCGATGGCTGTACCGATACTTACCAGTGCATCGGATCGATTATCGTAGGCTGCTGCTTTTACTGCGGAGCTATTGATTCTTTTTGAAAGGGCCAAATTGTAACGATAAACACCATACATGACTATTGCACTCCCTAATGCTACATAGGCAGTTAAAGAGGAGGGTGTTTCCCGAATAGGGTTCCATAAATTCATGAGTGAACTAAGGAGAACCTGTAAACCTACCATCATCATGATAAAAGATGCAATTAAGGAAGCGATTGTTTCTGCACGTAGATGTCCATATGGGTGATTGGAATCCGGTGGTCGTTGAGAAATTCGTAAACCAATTAGGACGGCAATCGAAGCAATAATGTCTGTTGTATTATTTAGTCCGTCTGCTTTTAATGCGTCTGAGTGTCCAAAATATCCGATTGTTAGTTTTATGGAGCTCAGGATTAAATAGGTACCAATAGATAGCCAAGCACCTTTTTCCCCAGCTCGTAAATTTGTATATAGCTCCACAATGTTTCCTCCTGGCAAAACTTTAGAACAAGACAAAACAGAGCCGTCTCTTTTGAAATGAGACGGCTCCGTTTTTTGCAACCCAAGCTTTAGTTAGTTACAAAAATCAGTTCTCAATGCTTTCATAAAAAGTAATGTCCCAAAAGTTGAATGATTAAACTTTTGAGACATACTCATTATTTTGGCATTAATTATTCTTCTGATTCTTCTACTTGATCAGATTCTTCTGACTCAGGTAGTTTTGTTATTTCAATGTAAAGAATATGATGGCCGTCTGATTCTTTAATTTTGAATTCATAGCCTTCGAAATCGAAGCTATCGCCTTCGACAGCATCGAATCGTTTCGTTAAGAACCAACCACCAATGGTATCAACATCTTCATCATCAATCGTAATACCTAACATATCATTTACTTCGTCAACTAACAATTTAGCATCTAAGATGTAATGGTTATCACTAATTTCTTGTATTTCTGGTATTTCATCCTCGTCAAATTCATCTTGAATATCACCAACAATTTCTTCGATAATGTCTTCAATTGTAACTAGACCAGATGTTCCACCATATTCATCCATTAGGATCGCCATATGAATTCGTTCACTTTGTATTTTCAGTAATAAATCACTAATTGGAACTGTCTCAAACACACGGATGACTGGCTGCATATAATCAACTACAGGCTTGTTACCGTTTGCAGGATTTTTTATATAGGCAGTAAGTAAATGCTTAAGATTTACTAAGCCGATGACGTGGTCCTTGTCTCCATC
Source organism: Ureibacillus chungkukjangi (assembly GCF_003217295.1). Taxonomy (GTDB): domain Bacteria; phylum Bacillota; class Bacilli; order Bacillales_A; family Planococcaceae; genus Ureibacillus; species Ureibacillus chungkukjangi. The sequence goes on along the minus strand of NZ_QJTJ01000025.1, from coordinate 14,326 downwards.
AGTGATAGGGTAACGAGTATATTGTTCTACCCCCATTACTTCAAATACTTCTTTTACTGTTAAGTCTTTTTCAAGACTAACAATTTCAGTTCGAGGTACCATAATTTCCTTCGCTGTACGGTCAGAGAATTCGAAAATACTATTTACATATTCGTATTCAGAATGATTAATCTCTCCGCCTTTATAACTATCTGTTAGGATAATACGAAGTTCTTCTTCAGAATGAGCTACATCAGATTCAGATGCCAATTTAAGGCCAAATAGACCTGTTAATGCACGTGCAGAGCCATTTAGAGTACGGATAAATGGATACATTACCTTGTAAAATACCATTATTGGTCCTGCTAGGTTCAAGGTAAGCTCTTCTGATTTTACAATGGCAAACGTTTTTGGTGTTAACTCTCCTACGACAACGTGTAAATACGTAACAAACATAAACGCAATAATGAATGAAAGCAGTGAAGATAGCGTTGCGTCTAAATTCATCAGTTCAAATAAAGGATGTAAAATCAGCTCAAATGTAGGTTCACCTAACCAACCTAAACCTAGGGCTGTAATGGTAATACCTAACTGGCAGGCAGATAGATACTCATCTAAATTTGATACAACCTTTTTAGCTTTCATTGCTTTTTTGTTGCCCTCTGCAACTAATTGATCGATACGAGTAGTTCTTACTTTTACGATTGCAAACTCAGTTGCAACAAAAAATGCCGTAGCAGCAATTAACAAGAAAAATGCTGCCAACTTAATGGTTAACTCTACTATGTCTACGTCCAAATACTATCTTTGTTCCTCGCCCGAATGAGGGGTGCGAACAAAGAGTACACCTCCTATAATAAAAAATGATTGAATAATACAATGATAAAATATTTATGAGGAAAATACAAATAGTGACTACAAATTTGTCTTAAAGAATATTTTAATATTTTATGACATTTTTGCTTTACTAAAATCATAGAATAGACACGTTGATTGTAAAGCTATGTTAAAATATTTCTATTTTCTAAAAATTGTTGACTTTCAAAAAATGGATATGCTACGATTTATATGTAAATTATAAATATTAGAAAAGGAGGTTAGGATTATGAAAATTAAAAACATTTTGCCGCCAGCAATTAAATACGATAATCCAAGCCTACCTCAAGCTTTCTTATATTTATAAAGGACGCGCATAAAAGTAATGAGGGGATACAGGTATTGGATACTTGTATCCTTTTTCTATGAGCACCTATCTCACAGGAGGATAGGTGTATTTTTTTTGTGCGCGGCTAGAAAATTATGGAAAAGGAGAGAGTATTATGAAAAGTCGTTTCACTAGAAAGTTGTTAAAAAGAGAGTGTACAGATAGTGGATAGTGAAGTTGAATAGTAAATTAGGAGAAGGTGCTTAAATGTTTGAAGTAATGTTTAAATTAAAGTGGTTTTTTAAAGCTTATTGGAAAAGGTATTTGATCGCAGTTGTTTTATTAACAGTTGCTAATGTTATAGAAGTAGTACCGCCATGGATTATAGGGGTAGCGATTGATGATATTGCCCTTGGTACAATGACATCTGATTCTTTAAGTAATTATTTGCTATGGCTTGGGCTGATAATTGTATTCGGTTATATGATTAATTTTACATGGCAATATCAGTTGTTTGGTGGCGCATTATCGTTAGAAAGAATTTTAAGAAAGAAACTAATGTATCAATTTTTAAGGATGACACCGACCTTTTATGAGAAGAATCGTACGGGAGATTTAATGGCTCGTGCCACCAATGATTTAAATGCTGTTTCATTAACAGCAGGGTTCGGAATTATGACGTTATTCGATTCTACGATTTATATGGGTGCCATTATTTTAGCGATGGGATTCTTAATATCATGGAAGCTGACTATTTTCTCTATGCTTCCGATTCCGATTATGGCCGTACTTATGCAGTATTTTGGAAAAATCGTACATGAACGTTATATGAAGGCACAGGATTCTTTTGGTGATTTAAATGATAATGTACTGGAATCCGTTGCAGGTGTTCGAGTAATTCGTGCTTATGTACAAGAAAAGAAGGATGAAAAACGCTTTGCTGATATGAGTGAGGAAGTTTATCAGAAAAATATCCATGTTGCCAAAATCAATGCATTATTTGGTCCAATTACAAAAGTAGGTACCGGGGTTAGTTATGTTGTAGCTCTTGGGTATGGATCTTTCTTAGTATCAAATGGTGAAATGACAGTTGGGCAGCTAGTTACATTTAATGTTTATTTAGGCTTAGCGGTTTGGCCAATGATAGCAATTGGTGAATTGATAAATGTCATGCAGCAAGGGAATGCGTCGCTTGACCGTGTTCAAGCGACTTTAGATTATGAGCAGGATGTAAAAAATCCAAAAGAGCCTGGTAATGTTCAATATCCAACATCTCTTGGGTTTGATGATTTTACATTCCAATATCCTTTGTCTCAAATGAAAAACCTGCAGAATATTTCCTTGCATGTAAAACGAGGCCAAACACTTGGAATCGTAGGGAAGACCGGTGCTGGTAAAACAACCTTTGTAAAGCAATTACTAAAGGAATACCCACTAGCTGAAGGTCAATTTACTGTTGGAGATGTCGATATTGCAAAGCTAACAAAAGAACAGCTGCTTGAATGGATTGGCTATGTTCCTCAAGATCATGTGCTATTCTCAAGGACCATTCGAGAAAACATCTTATTCGGAAAAGAAGATGCGACAAGTGAAGAAATTGATGAGGCAGTTCGGCTTGCGTATTTTGAAAATGATTTAAAGAATCTACCATTGGGGCTGGAAACTTTAGTTGGAGAAAAGGGGATTTCTCTTTCTGGAGGGCAGAAGCAACGTGTGTCGATTGCTCGTGCCATGATTAAGAATCCAGAAATCCTTATTTTAGATGATTCATTATCTGCGGTAGATGCTAAAACTGAAGCGAAAATTATAGAGAATATCGGTCATGTGAGAAAAGGAAAAACTACTATTATTACGACCCATCGTTTGTCTGCTGTCCAGCATGCAGATCAAATTATCGTATTAGATGAGGGACAAATAATGGAAGAAGGAACCCATGAGGAGCTCCTTCAAAAACAAGGCTGGTACAAGGAACAGTATGATCGCCAACAGCTAGAGGAGGTGCCTAGCGAATGAGTACTAGTAAACGTTTATTCAACTATGCAATGTATTTCAAAAAGCCAATCTTTATAGGATTAGCATTATTAACACTTGCAGTTTTGACGGATTTAGCTGGACCGTTCATTGCGAAGCATATTATTGATAATTATATGACGCCAGGGTCAATTGACTTGCAGCCGATAGTAAATCTACTAATTGTGTTTTTCGTGTTATCAATTGCAACGGCAATACTACGTTATTTTATGTTTATCTATTTACAAATCGGAGCGAACCGCATTATTCAAAAGCTTCGTAAAGATGTCTTTGGTCATATCCAAACAATGTCCATCGATTACTTTGATAATTTACCTGCTGGGAAAATTGTTGCTCGTGTAACAAATGACACCGAAGCAATTCATAATTTATATGTTCAGGTGCTATCTCAATTTGTGACGAGCTTCATCTCGATTCTGGGAGTTTATGTAGCGCTCTTTATCTTGAATGTTAAGATGGCACTTGTCGCCTTAATCGTTGTGCCAGTGATTTATATCTGGATGGTAGCTTATCGAAAATATGCTTCTCAGTATAATCATGTTGTGCGTACGAAAATTGCAGATATTAACGCAATGATCAACGAATCGATTCAAGGAATGACAATTATTCAAGCGTTCAAGCGTGAGAAGCAAATGAAAGATGAGTTTGCTGAGATGAATAATGAGCATTATGAATATCAAAGAAAGCTATTATTCTTAGATTCTGCAACATCATTCAACCTAGTGCATGTTTTAAGATTATTGTTCTTTGTCGTGTTTATTTACTATTTTGGTACACAGTCAATGACAACAACAGAAGTAATTACAGCAGGGACTCTTTACGCCTTCGTGGATTATATAACGCGATTATTTGGTCCGATTGTAAATATCGTCAATCAATTTTCACAATTGGAACGTTCTTTAGTAGCGGGTTCTCGTGTGTTTGAGCTACTTGATCGCAAAGGAGAGCCTGTGAGTGAGGAATCCATTCCGCGCTATGAAGGAAATGTAGAGTTCGAAAATGTATCCTTTGCCTATAAGGACGATGAATATGTATTGAAGAATATCAACTTCTCAGCCAAAAAAGGTGAAACGATTGCCCTTGTTGGTCATACCGGTTCAGGGAAAAGCTCGATAATGAACCTATTGTTCCGCTTTTATGATCCTCAAAAGGGAAAAATCATCATTGATGGCAAAAATATTTTATCGATTTCGCGACAATCCTTCCGAGAGCATATGGGAATCGTTCTACAGGATCCGTATTTATTTACAGGGACGATTGAAACAAATGTGAGTTTAAAAGACCCGCGTATTTCAAGAGAAACTGTTGAAAAAGCTCTTGAAGCAGTTGGGGGAGACCGTGTACTAAAGAATCTTGAAAAGGGATTAGATGAGCCTGTAATTGAGAAGGGAAGTACACTTTCCTCTGGTCAGCGTCAGTTAATATCATTTGCACGGGCATTGGCTTTTGACCCAGCAATTTTAATATTGGATGAAGCAACTTCCAATATTGATACTGAGACTGAGGAAATTATCCAGCATGCAATGGAAGTGTTAAAAAAAGGAAGAACGACCTTTATTATCGCTCACCGTTTATCTACTATTAAGAATGCCGATCAAATTCTTGTATTAGACAAAGGGAAAATTGTTGAGCGCGGTACACATGAAGAATTAGTTGCTTTAGGTGGAAGGTACGAAACAATGTATCGTCTGCAAGCGGGAGCATTGAGTTAAATAAATCTTAGAAAAAGGGAGTTGGTCCAGATTACTTGGGCCAGCTTTTTTCTGTCATGAAGATGTTAGAAATTTTTAAATATATCGAAATTACTATTGCCTATCTATAACGCAACCCGTATATTTAGGGTGACGAAATAAAGTGCGGGAAGTGGTGATTGTGCCATGTATAAAAGACTCAGAGATTGGCTCTCTAATATTATGTCCTTTAATAGGAACATAAAATTATTTATGCTTGGCAATATACTCATTCAAATTGGGATGGGTGTATTTGGTGTAATGTACAATCTTTACATACGTGAGTTAGGTTATTCAGAGGCAGTTAATGGTAGTGTCATTTCAATCACTTCATTAGCTACTGCTTTGATGTTAGTGCCTGCAGGGATTATAAGTGATCGTATCGGGCGGAAATCCATTTTACTAGTCGGTACATTTGTTTCTGCCATTATGCTCTTTGGGAGGAGTATTGTTTCGGTTGAACAGCCGATTTTGATATTTGCCTTTTTGACAGGGATTGTATGGGCATTTGTTCAGGTTTCTGGTGTTCCATTTTTAGCGGAGAATTCAAAACCAACTGAAAGAATGAATTTGTTCAGCATCCATTTTGCAATCGTCACGGTTGCAAATGTAATCGGGAACTTACTTGGCGGGCTTGTATCTGATGGATTTCAGCATATTTTCAATATCGGAGCAGTTGAGAGTATCAGAAGCTCCTTGCTTTTAGGAGCGGTAATTTTCGCCTTCGGTTTGCTGCCTCTATTATCCCTTAGTACTACTAAGTCAGAAAACGAATCACAGGGTAGATTACTAAAGTCTCCTAAAGAGATGGAGGACTCGGAGGATAGTAGCTTTAAAAAGAACTTTGGCATGATTGTCTTATTCGGAATTGCCAACTTACTAATCGGTACCGGGTCAGGGCTAGTTATCCCATATTTGAACCTATATTTTGCGAATCGCTTTGATGCGTCAAATTCCTATGTCGGGTTAATTATTGCTTTAGGATCAGCCATGACAGCAGTTGCAATGCTGATTGGTCCCTTGCTTGTAAAAAGGGTAGGAAAGGTTCGTGCATTAGTTATTTTTCAATTACTATCGATTCCGTTCCTGTTTTTAACGGCTTTTACAAATTCGTTGCTTATTGCTTCAATTGGGTTTTTAATGCGACAGGCGCTGATGAATGCAGGGAACCCAATTCAAAGTGCCATCGCAATGGATGTGGTTCACAACAAATATAAGGGCCTTGCCAATTCAGTTAGTCAAATGGTGTTCAATATTGGATGGGCAACGATGGGGCTTCCAGCTGCATGGCTTGTTACAACCTATGGGAACTATTGGGGTTACGCATACACGTTCTCAATAACAGGCTGTATCTATTTAGTAGCTTCAACTTATTTCTATTTAGTATTTAGTAGGAAGTATAAGGTGAAGGAAGAATCATAACGGGTATAGAAAAAAGCGAGTTCACTAAGTCGAACTCGCTTTTTTGTATTTAGGAAAGTATAGTTTTTATCATCAATCATAGACATGGAAAAGCATAAGCTCGTGAATCATTTTTTCGACGGTAGCCAGGTCGTTGTCTAAAGGCTTTTCTCCAATCCAAACGATTTTCCCATCTTTTTTATATTCAGCTTTATATAATTGCTGTTTATAGTAAAACGAAATTGCCCACCCCGGCAGTAAATTATTTTCGAACAAAGGCTTAAAGTTAAAATGCTGAATCATACATATCCCCTTCCTGAAACTTTCAACATAAGTTAATCGTACTAAAAGTTAGGAGGAATGGCTAACATTTCTTTATAGGACCTGACTCTGATATAATAGGTACGAGTTTGAAAGAAATGAGAGGATTTAAATGGAAAATGCAGTGATTACCATAATCTTTATGGCAATTGTCGGTGCAATTATTGGTGGCTTTACAAACTTTTTAGCCATTAAAATGCTATTCCGACCTTACAATGCAATCTATCTTAAAAAGTGGCGTTTGCCATTCACTCCTGGCCTCATTCCAAAAAGACGTCAGGAATTATCAAAGCAAATTGGTATAACAGTAAGGAATTATTTACTCACTCCTGAGGTGTTTCGTAAAAAGCTTTTTAATGAGGATATTAAATCCACAGTTTTGGAATTTGCCGGAAAGAAAATTGAAGGTACGCTCTTTACAGATGAAAAGACAATTTATGATTGGCTCAAACAGGGCGGATTTGAGCAATTACCTGACACAATTGAGCAAAGAGTAGATGTGATTATTGAAAAGCAATTCCATTCAATGAGAAATACTTTATCAACAAAATCAATCGATGCTTTACTGCCAAGTAATGTTCATGAGGTAATTGATAGAAAAATCCCTGAGGTTGTGACTTATATTTTAGAAAAAGGGGAAGAGTATTTCCTTTCTCCAAAAGGCGAAGCAACTATTAAAAACATGATGGATGATTTCTTGGGCTCTAAAGGCTCCTTCGGTGGAATGATTCAAATGTTTTTAGGTGACTCAGCATCAATAGTTACGAAAATTCAACGAGAGCTAATCAATTTCCTAAAAGCACCTGGAACAAAGCATTTATTAGTTAATATCATCTCCCAGGAATGGGATAAGTTAAAGCAGCAGCCAATTATGAATTACTTGGAGGAAGTAGATTTTGATTCAATCCTAAGTAATATCAAGGGTTACGCGAAAAAAGAGCTGAACATTCGTGAGCATTTAAATCAGCCGATTCGCCACTATTGGCCACAAGGTAATGACTATGTAAAGCATGATTTACTACCAAAATTAGTAGAGAAAGGCTTTAAAGAAGCTAAAAACAAGCTTGAAGATGTAGTAAATCGTTTAAATTTAGATGAGGTAGTTCGTGAACAAGTGGATTCCTTCCCATTGGAGAAATTGGAGGAGCTAGTACTAAGCATCGCTTCAAAGGAATTAAAAATGATTACCATTTTAGGAGCAGTTTTAGGTGGATTAATAGGTATTGTACAGGGTTTAATTGTCTTCCTATTAAATTAATAGCTCTGTTATAGATGAATGTTGATTTTTTGTGGGATGTGGGTATGTTGGTGTGTGAAATAAAAGGAAAAATTCCGGTTAAATTGGAGAATACCTTGATTTTCTTGAAAATAAAGGAAGTTTTTTCGGTTATTGTAGCTAAATCCCTAGATTTTGACTCATTTGAAGCAGTTAACAGGAAATTTTCCCTTTATATTGCTTCTAAAGTGCTCTAAATACACAATAACCGAAATTTCTTCGCTTATCAGACATCTCCTACCTAAACAAAAATCAAGAATGCATCATATACAAGAGCGAAAATAAAAATGAGAGTGGGTAAAATTTTGATCAACATTTACAATGACATTAACAAATTAGAAGCAACTATGCGTCAAACAGACGAATTCAAAGTTTTAAAGGATTCTGTTGAAGCAGTTCGTGCAGACGAAGAGGCAAGAGTGCTATTTGCTAACTTCCGTGACGTACAAATGAAGCTGCAACAAAAACAAATGAACGGTGAACAGTTACTTGAAGACGAGCTGCTACACGCACAAAAAACAGCTCAGCTAGCCCAATCAAGCCCAACGATCCTAGCAATGCTAGAAGCAGAAATGGCACTAAGCAAAGTAATCGAAGAAGTAAACCGCATCCTAGTCCAACCAATCCAATCTCTATACGACGGACTATAACAACCTTAAAATCCCAAGAGCTAAAATTTAGCTTTTGGGATTTTTTTGAACATTTTAGTAGTGGAGTTCAGGAATGGGAAAATGAGAAACAATTCTATTACCATAATATCCAGAAAGATATCTAATTTAGAATACGCAGCCTACCACGTAAGCTGCGTAATATATCCAGAAAACTTAGAAGTAGTTTCAATGTGAGCTAGACCTTCACAAAAGCAGCTGCCAAAATCGCAACATCGTGTTGCATTGGCAGCATGACCAACGTCGTGTTGGCCCCAAAGACAAGTCGTAGAGACAACAAGTTGGCTCTGCGGCTTGTGTGGGGTGCGAGAACGTCGCGTCCTTGCGACATCGCTCCCATGACCAACATCGTGTTGGCCTCTTGGATAGCGCACCAACCAACACTATATTAAAATTTTTATTAGTAATGTTTTAATTTGTGACAATAAAAATCAAAATTATTATCCTTCCTCTACATCATTTGTTATATTAAAGAGACGTGTTATAATTAACGTTTGAAATTCAGTGCAATTACTCGCTCTAGAGTAATTTCTCCTTTGTTGTTAACAGGATTGTGAAATTAATAGGGAAGAGAGACACAAGTGATGAAAAAAATTGAAATAAATGAAGTGTTTAAAGAGGATTGGAATCGCGTTTTAAATCATATTGCGAATTTGTTTTATGAAGACTCTAAGATTGTTGTGTCAGCAGAGGATGCTGAGCTATCTTTCCGTTTCCAGCACTCTATTGACGAAGATTATACAATCCATACTGCCTGTAACTTAACAGTAGATGGTCAAAAATATACAAGCAATTATTCTATTCATTATGAAACAGAAGGCACGGAAAAGGAACAAGGAATTCGCATGAAGCGTGCTCTTTCTCACGTCATGCTAGATGTACTTGAACAGTTTACAGGTATGATACAGCAATGGGGCATTTTAACTGGTGTGCGTCCAACAAAGCTTTACCATAATTACCGTAAACAAGGTAAGAGTGATGAAGAAATTTATGCAATCTTAAAGAAAGACTTCCGAATTTCCGATTCCAAAATTGCGCTAATGAGTGAAATTGTGAAACGTCAGCTGATTACAATTCCAGACCTAGACGAATTAGGAAAAGAGATTTCTGTATATATTGGTGTCCCATTCTGTCCGACTAAATGCGCTTATTGTACTTTCCCGGCTTATGCAATTCAAAGTAATCGTAAAGCAGGACGTGTGGAATCGTTTATCGATGGATTGCATATCGAAATTCGAGCAATGGGGAAATGGTTAAAAGACAACAATATGAATATTACTTCTGTCTATTGGGGTGGAGGTACTCCGACATCAATTGAAGCCGATGAAATGGATGCCTTATATAAAACAATGTTCGAAGCATTCCCAAATCCAGAGAAGATTCGTGAAATCACTGTTGAAGCTGGTAGACCTGACACAATTACGCCAGAGAAGATTGAAGTATTGAAAAAATGGGGAATCGACAGAATCTCAGTGAATCCACAAAGCTATACTGATGAAACCTTAAAAGCAATCGGTCGTCACCACACAGTTCAGGAAACAATCGAAAAGTTCTGGTTATCGAGAGAGTCGGGAATGAATAATATCAATATGGACTTAATCATTGGACTTCCGAACGAAGGGATTGAAGAATTCCAGCATTCTTTAGACGAAAGTGCTAAAATGCAGCCAGAATCACTAACTGTTCATACATTGTCATTTAAACGTGCATCTGAAATGACGCATAATAAAGATAAATATAAAGTCGCTGATCGCGATACAGTAACGAAAATGATGGATATGGCTAGTAGCTGGACGAAAGAAAATGGCTATGTTCCTTATTACTTATATCGCCAGAAAAACATTTTAGGTAACTTAGAGAACGTTGGGTATTGTAAACCAAGTGAAGAAAGTATCTATAATATTGTTATTATGGAGGAGGTTCAAACGATTTTAGGAATTGGTTGTGGTGCTTCCACTAAATTTGTAAATCCTACATCAGGGAAAATCACGCAGTTCCACAATCCAAAGGACCCAGCTGCATATATTATGACTTTTGAAGAAGCAATAGAGAAAAAAGTAGAAATGTTAAATGAATTATATAACACACAAGTAAAACAATAGATTTAAGGCAGAGGAACAAAAAAACCTCTGCCTTTTTATATTGCATAAAAAAGGGACCGGACATGAATTTTTTCCGGTCCTTTTGCAGCTTTATTAAGCAGATACTTGAATAAAGCTTACCTGTCTTAGGTTCACTGAAATCCTTCTTGTAGCTCTTTCATATGAATCAGTGGATTCAGTTAAGGTTAAGATGTTACCACTAATTGATAACAGTGTTCCTGTAAATAGAGTTTCGCCAACAGCAACTCTGATAGGTTGATTTATTAGAGTACGTAACTGAAGAGATAGTAAACTTGCGAACAATTTAAACACCTCCTATTTTAATTTGCAAAACTTAGAATACTTACTAGTGGGATATAAAATAGATCAGAACTTGATCTTAAAACAATATAAGTTGGTTTGACTTCAACTAATACTCCAGTGACACTAGAGTATTCTGTTAAGATCTCAACATCTGAGCCTTCTAACGCTTTAAGAGCTAAACCAATTTGCAACATTGTTAATCTCCTTTCTTAGTCAATCTGTAAGAAGTATATGTTTAATAGAGTTGAAATGTTTGGGTTAATGGCTTATTTTATCTATCTTTTCTCTAAAATTTTATAGAATTGAGTATTTCGCACAGATAATTTGATAGAAATTTCATAGTTTAACAAAGGAGGTGATATAGGTGAAAAAAAGAAAAGAAGGGTTAATTAGCGTTGTAGTACCAATTTATAATGCATCTCTATATATTGAAGAGTGCTTAAACGGCCTATTATCTCAAACCTATAAAAATATGGAAGTAATTTTAGTAAACGATGCATCTACTGATAATACAAAAAGCGTAGTGGAAAAGTGGATAAAAACATCAAATCCTTCTTTCCCCATTATTATATGTAACCTTCCAGTAAATACAGGGTTTGCTGGTGCCCTTACTATCGGATATTTTATGAGCTCTGGTGAATATATTGCAGTTAACGATGCAGATGATATTTCACATCCTTCTCGCTTTGAGAAACAAATAGACTTTATGTTGAAGAATACGGATTATGATTTAATAGGTACGAATTATCAATTGATTAGTGAAAATAAAGAGGATAATGGCAAAGAAGCTAACTGGCTGCATTATGGCTATGATTCTATCCGAAAAGTTTATGCTGCTGGTAAGCACTGTATCTGTCATGGAACAATTCTTTTTAGGGGAAAGATTTTTGATATAGTTGGGGGACCAACTCGGAGAATCACTGGGGCAGAGGATTATGAATTTATCGTAAAATTCTTAAATGCCAATCTTAAGATAGATAACTTAAAAGAAGCATTGTATTTCTATCGCACCCATGATAAACAACGGTCTAAACAATTCTATGGAAGTGAAAAACGTGGATAATGAAAGGGTCTTACTTGTCGTTGATGCTTTATATGTAGGGGGTACAGAAACTCACATATTGTCATTAGCAAAGGAGCTAATAAAAAAAAATGTCTATGTTTCAATTGCGGCAAGAAAAGAAGGAAGCTTGATTAGTTCCTTTGAAGCTTTGAACTGCCCGATTCATCATATTGATTTTCCACGCACCCTAACTCTCGAAAAGAGCGATGAAGCAAAATTACTGAGGAAAATAGAAGATATAATTGAATCTGAAAAAATTTCTGTAGCTCACTTTCATCAAACTCCTTCAGGCTACTTAACGGGGAAGGCTGCGAAGAATAAGAGGATTGCAACAGTTTTTACAGTACATGGAACCTATTATCCCGAACAGGAAATTCGCATGCTACTGAAATATTCGGATACTATTATTTGTGTTAGCCCACCTTTATGCGAGTATATAAAGTCATTTGGAGCAAAAAATATTAAGCTGGTACCGAATGGTATTGATATAGAGGCATATTCGGTGAATCGATCAACGGAAGAGCTAAAAAAAGTTTTGAAAATACCTAAAGAATCTGTAGTTGTTTTATATGCAAGCAGGATAGCGTGGGCTAAAGCGAATGTTTGTTCAATGCTGCTAAGAGCCTGCAAGGATTTGAAATTAAATCCTATTCCCAATCTTCATCTCGTTGTTGTCGGTGATGGCAATAAGTTAAATGATATAAGAGTATTGGCACATTATATTGAAAAACTGTGCAAGGTGTCATTCATTCATATCGTAGGGGAACAGAGGGATATGCATGCTTATTATTCAATGGCAGATTGTGTGGTTGGAACAGGACGTGTAGCTTTAGAGGCAATGGCTTCAGCAAAAACGGTTATAACAGCTGGTAATCATGGTTACTTTGGCGCTGTCACAAAGGACAATTTTGATGAGGCGTGGGAGTATTATTTTGGAGACCATGATTCGAAATCTCCTTGCAGTAGACATGTATTGAGAGATAATCTAAAGCGAGTTTTACAGGATAAAGAATATTTAAAGAAAAACGGTCTCGAAACTCATGAAATAGTAGAAGAAAAATTTAATATTAAAAAAGTAGCTATTGATATAGTGAAAATTTACTCCGAAACGGTGAAAGGAGGGAATGGAAGTTGAAAAATCTCCTGTATATTGGCTGGATTGGCTTCAATAATTTAGGTGATGAATTATTGTGGAACATTTTTAAAGAGAAATGCGGAGAGTTTTTAGATGTAAAGGAGTTTGAAATTACCCCCTCTGTACCGGGAGTCGATCTTAAAAGTCTTGAAAAATATGATATGGTCATATTAGGAGGCGGCTCTCTCTTACTACCGGGGTATCTTCAAATTCTTCAAAAAGCATTGCATCAGGGAAAACCAGTAGCGATATGGGGTTCAGGAATCGACTGGATTGAAAAGAAAAATCTTGATTTATTAGAAAATAATCAGTTAAAATCTATGGAGCAAAACTTCAAGCAAAAGGATGTAGAGGTACTAGAAGAAGTAATCGAAAAAGCATCGTTTGTAGGAGTTCGAGGTCCATTAACAAAAAAAGCTATTGAAATTATGCTAGGTACTGAAAAAGCGAAAAAAGTAAAAATTATTGGTGATCCAGGATTATTATTGAAAAAACCGAACCTGACAAATAAAAAAGAAAAAATAATTGGCATCAACTGGGGAACTACATTCAATCGTTTATATGGTGGAAATGAAGCAAAAGTAGAGGATCAGTTAGTGATGGCAGCTAAAGAACTGATCAAATCAGGATATAAAATTATGATATATACCGTGTGGGGCAATGATATTCCACATTGTGAAAGATTATACAAAAAAATAAATGATTCCCAAAATGTAATTCTTGATAAGAATCTTTATAAAGAGAAAAAGCTTATGGAGAAATTATCACAGTGCATGGGAACTATTAACTTTAAACTACATGCAAATTACTTATCCTTTACAGCAAATGTCCCAGCAATTGCATTGGGCTATCGCTTTAAAGTATTTGATAATGCGGCATCACTTGGATTACAGCATTTAGTCGTGTCGACCGATTCCCAACAGCTAACTAAAGAAATATTGGAACGGGTAGCAATCATAGAGAAAGATGAAGCAAAGATTATAGAACAATATACAGCTACTAAAAAGGAATACAGCCCACTTTTAGAGTCACTGTTCACGAATGGTTACCTATAAAAATTAAGGAGGCTTCCGATATTTAAAGTGTACCCTTTGTAAAGGACATTTTGAAAAAGAGCCTAGGCAACTTGTTGAAGCTGCTGTCTGTATTTTGCAGGCGGCAGCTTTTTTAAAT
>NZ_QJTJ01000024.1 GCF_003217295.1 Ureibacillus chungkukjangi | reverse complement strand
ATTTAAAAAAGCTGCCGCCTGCAAAATACAGACAGCAGCTTCAACAAGTTGCCTAGGCTCTTTTTCAAAATGTCCTTTACAAAGGGTACACTTTACCTGAGACAGTGGCTTATTCTTCAAAACTAACACATACAGTTGCGGATACAGCTTCGGCATTTAACCGAATTCCCAATTAAGCGTTAATACGCATCTTTTTCCTGCAAACAATATTCACTTAAAAGCAATATAACATATTTTTCAAAATAATAGTATTTAAATTTATAACTAAACATTACTTATGACTAATTGCAGCTTGTGCATTTTCCATAGATTTCGAATTTATGGGCTTCAATTGTATATCCTGGAAGCTTTTCATTTAGCATTTCCATTGGACAAATTGAAATTTCCTTTACATTCCCGCATTCCATGCAAATAAAGTGATGATGGTGGTGATCAGATTCACATTGCATACGGAAATTTCTTTCACCATTCAACTCTGTTTCTTCTAAAATACCAAGATCAACAAATGTAGATAAATTACGATATATTGTATCAAAGCTCATGCCAGGAAAATCTTTTTTCAAAACAGATAAGAGATCCTTTGCAGTTAAATATTTTTCAGTTTCTTCGAACATATTCAATATTAACTCTCGTTTATCTGTTTTTTTATAACCATTATCCTTTAATATTTCCCATGCTTTTGTTAAATTCACTTAACTGCTCCCCTTTCTTTTGCATTTGTTTTAAGTAAAAGCTTTTTAACGAGGATCACAATCAATAAAATTATAATTGATGTTACTACGATTGTTCCCCCCGGTGCGAGGTTCAAATAATACGCACTTATTAACCCTATTATAACAGCCGCTTCCCCGAAAAGAATCGAATAGATAATCGTTTGTTTAAATCCTTTTGCAATTCGCATACTCGCTGCAACAGGTAAAGTGATTAATGATGAAACCAATAAAATCCCAACAATTCGCATACTTGCAGCAATCACTAATGCCACTACAAGCATGAATAAGAAATGAATCCATTTTGCTGGTAGCCCACTTGCATGGGCATATTCTTCATCAAAGGCTAAGACAAACATTTCTTTAAAGAATAAAAAGATAAATATAATGACCACAATGGCAATACTTACTACAACCCATAGGTCTTGCCTCGAGACAGCTGAAACCGAACCAAATAAATAGCTCATTAAATCCGTGTTAAAGCCGCTTGCCAATGAAACAAAAATCGCAGTCAAACCAATCCCTGCCGACATAATAATCGGAATCGCGAGCTCTTCATAATGCTTGTAAAGTCGACGCAATCGCTCGATTAATATAGAGCCGCTAACTGCAGCAACAATTCCTAAATAAATTGGATTTAAAAGTATTAATGCTGAGAAGCTCTGACTTAAGTATAAGCTTCCCGCTATCCCTGCTAACGTAACATGAGATAACGCGTCTGCGATTAGTGACATTCTTCTTACTACTATAAATACACCTAGTAACGGTGCAATAACTCCAATAATTAGCCCAGAGATAAAGGCATTTTGTAAAAATTCATAGTTTAAAATTGCTTCAATCATTTTGCCTTCTCCTCATTAATGAATCTTTCTAACGGAATGTCCATACCAATTGTCTAATTGAGTTTGAGAAATTGTATCAAACTCCTTTTTAAAGCCATGGAAATGAATCGTTTGATTTAAGCAGGCAACATGACTGATTCGGTTGGATACCGTATCAACATCATGAGTAACTAAAATAATTGTCTTATTTTGTTCCTCGTTAAGCTTTGCAAGCATATCATAAAATGATTGGACATTTTCGTGATCGATTCCTACAGTTGGCTCATCTAAAATCAATACCTTAGGATCTGAAATAAGAGCGCGCGCGATAAACACCCTTTGCTGCTGTCCACCTGATAGCTGACCAATATTACGAGTTAGGAATTGCTCCATACCAACTGAGCTTAGCGCCGCTATCACTTTACTATTAACATCCTTTGGCATTCTTTTAAATAGGCCAATTTTTTTTGTTAAACCACTTTTAACAACCTCTTCAACAGTTGCTGGAAAGCCTGAGTTGAATGCATTGGATTTTTGAGAAACATAGCCAATCCACTCTCTATTATGGAATGTTTCATTTGTTTGGCCAAAAAGCTGAACTTCTCCTGTCATCGGCTTTAATAATCCTAGTAATAGCTTTAACAAAGTCGACTTACCTGAACCATTTGGACCAAGGATGGCAAGGAAATCTCCTTCCTCGACCTTTAACGAAATGTTTTTTAAAACTTGTGTATATTCATATTGAAAGGAAACGTTCTTCATATCAATTAATGTTTGACTCATATTTTCTCTTCTTTCTAATTCATAATCATTACGATTTACAACTTGTTAGTATAGTTCATTCCTAGCCAAAAGTAAAGTAAGTTTACTTAGTTTTTATGTAAAGCTTGAAGATTTTTGTAAAGCGCCTTGAAAGGATGTTATATTTTTGAAACAGATCGAGTTTATTGAACAATTTCTTTCTAAATCAGATCGAGAAATTGTGAAGTTTTCAAGAGAATATGGGATTGATTTAACGATTGAAGAGGTACAACGTTTAAGACCCTTATCTCAGCGTGCCTCCATCACTTGGTTATTTACTGGCATACCCAATTCATTTTTAAGAGATGTAGAAACGATTATTGGAAAAAAGAAACTAAAAAAGCTACTAAAATATTTAGAGAGCTATTAAAAATGAGATTCACTAGAAAACTCGGACTTTCATTAAGACCTTAACCATTATACTTAGCTGCAAAAAAGAGGCTTCTTTGAGAAGAAACCTCTTTTTAATATTGTAAAATTATTTTTTTCACGACTTCATCAATAGCGTTCAATCGAACAGATGTCTGGTTTTGAGTCATAATAGTAAAAGCAAAAGTCCTTCCGCTGTTTGCCTTTACATAGCCTGCTAATGTATAGACTCCTGAAATATGACCTGTTTTTGCAATCACTCGATTTTTGTAATTTTCTTGAGTAAAACGATTTTTTAATGATCCCCCAATAATTCGATCGGTTTGTCCACCAATTGGTAAGCTTGAGTGAAGGAATTTAAATGAAGGACTTTCATCTATTTTGGTCAATAGCAGAGAGAGTTCATTAGCAGTCACTTTGTTAGCGTGGGACATACCTGAGCCATCCTCAAAGCTCCAGTTTTCCATATTTAAACCGATAGAAATGCCATGCTCCTTTAAGGCTGCTAGTCCTTCAATCGTATCCCCTTTCCCATTGAATTCCCTTCCCATTGTTTTGATGAAGATATCCGCCATACTATTGTTGCTAAGCTTTAAAAATGGATACATTAATGACTTTAAAGGCAGGGAATACTTTGTATAAATTGAATTTGCGCCCTTTGGAACGATACCTCTGTCGATTTTCATAGTATCTGCAAAGGCTAGTCCAGACGCCTCAAAGGACTCTCTAATAGCATGCAAAGTATTGATGGTAGGGTCATTTAAAGTGACCCAATCCTTAAAGCTTGTGTTTAAAGGGATATTTCCAGTGATTGTAATTCGATTTGTTCGATGCTCACGTAATATTTCAATGCTATTTTTTTGGCCTTTGTTAACAGTTACCGCAAGATTATTTATAATCATTCCGCTCAAACTCGGTTCAGCACTGAAGGTTGGTCGACCACCAACATTGGAAGCAGCGTTTACATTTATAATAATGGTCCCTGCATCGTAATCATTATCTGGTGACATCGATAAAGCTGATGTTCTTGCTGCAAAATAATAGCTTTCGTCATCCTTTGCAATTCCTGGTGTAAGCTGCTCTCCTAAAAATAAAGACTCATCCCCATATAGATTTCCATTAATTTGCTGAATTCCATAGAACATTAAAATATCGGCCATAAAAGTGAAATCCTTCTTTTGTAAAGTTGGATCGCCCCCACCTTTAACATAGATATCACCGTTTAGCACTTTCCCTTCAACTTCTCCATCGATATAGAGCTTGGTTTGGAAGCGATAGTCCGGTCCAAGCATTTCGAGTGCAGCAGAAGCTGTTAATAGCTTTAAAGTAGAAGCCGGCTTCATAGCCACATCACCGTTTTTCATATAGATCAACTCGCCACTGTCCACATCACGTAATGACACGCTAATATTTTGATTTCCCAACTGTGTCTGAATAGTATTTTCTATATCCGTTGTAGCTTGTACAATTTGCAACGGGCCAGCGATCAAAAACAATATAACAATAGAAAGAATTAGCCTCGTTTTCATTAATTCCTCCAAGAGATTTAAGATGAGTATAGTATTTACCACTTTTTAGTTCCTTAAGCTAGTCAATTTTCAATCTTAAAAATAAGCACTAAAATACTACGAAAACTGTCTGATCAGTTTATACTATGTTACTCTATGGGATAAATTCCATATATCTGGTATGTAGGGTAAATTTAAGGAGGTTTATATACAGGGAAAATGCGAAGACTAGATATTTTGCTTGGAGCATGAAGGTAGAACAAGAGTTTTATCGGGTTCTCCACTCTACTCAAAAGCTTTGAACAAAAATGTTCAAGGGCTTTAACTTTTATAGAAAGCTATCCACAAAGCGGAGAATTAGATTTGCTTATTATAAATAAAAGGAAAAATTCCGCTTAATTTGATAAATCTCTATATTTCCTTAAAAATAAAGAAAGATTTTCCTGTTATAGTGGTAAAATCCAAGAAATTCCTCTAATTAAAGGCAGTTAACGGGAAATCTTTCGCTTATATTTGCTTTTTAAGGCTCTATCTCTACATTAGCGGGAATTTCTCCTCTTATGAGATCGCCCAATACGACGAAAAATCAGAGCTATCAAAATTAGAAAACATATAATTTACTCTATCAGAGAGGTACCAACAATCTTGACTTCATAATTTCCATAAACAAAAAAACACCACGCAATTATAATTTGCTTGGTGTCTCGCAGCTTATATTAAACTAGCAATGCTTCGATTTCTGATGGCTTGTAGTCACCAGTTTTCAGCATTTCTATTTCGAATTTGTATGGTGCTTTTTTGTTTTTGGCGTCAGTGCCTACCCATGGTGTTTCAAGGATTTTTGGTACATTTACGAAAGCCTCATGGTGAACAATTGATTTAAGTGCTTCAAAGCCGATATGTCCAAAGCCAATGTTTTCATGGCGGTCCTTTCCAGCTCCACAAACATTTTTACTATCATTTACATGAACTACCTTGATTCGGTCGATACCAATTAGCTGATCGAATTTCGCTAGGACGCCGTCAAAATCGTTGATAATGTCGTAACCAGCGTCATGGGTATGGCATGTATCAAAGCATACTGATAGACGGTCATTATTTTTTACGCCGTCAAAGATTTGAGCCAGCTCTTCAAAGGATCTACCAACCTCTGAGCCCTTTCCTGCCATTGTCTCAAGAGCAATTTGGACAGGATAATCGGTAGATAATACTTCGTTTAAGCCTTCAATAATTTTCGCAATACCAGCCTCAACTCCTGCACCTACATGCGCACCTGGATGTAGTACAATTTGGGTTGCTCCGATTGCAGCAGTACGTTCGATTTCCTTTTGAAGGAAGTCGACTCCTAGAGCAAAGGTTTCGGGTTTTGTGGTATTTGCAATATTAATTATATAAGGAGCATGAACTACAATATTCGAAAGACCATTTTCTTTCATATGTAATAACCCTGCTGCGATATTTAACTCTTCAATTGGTTTACGACGCGTATTTTGCGGTGCGCCAGTATAAATCATAAACGTGGATGCTCCATATGAAGCGGCTTCTTTACTTGAGCCTAGAAGCATTTCTTTTCCACTCATGGAAACATGTGAACCTAACAACATTTTCAAGTCCTCCTATTAGAAAACTAGGCTTATTGCCAAGCCTTTTAGATTAGCCTTAATAACACAAATGCGGATAAGAAAGTTTTGAGCCCTCTTATCCGTAACTTATTCTTAACTCAATTTGAATTTATTTTTGACGATTTTTCTTTCGTCTTTCTTTCTTTTTAATCTTTTCCATTTCCCAGCGCATATTACGCTTATACCCTGGCTTAACCTTTTTCGGTTTACGTACCTTTGATTTTGCAATCACGTCAATTTCATTTTCATGCTTTGCACGATTTTGTCTTGAGTGACGTTCCTTTAACTCAATCCATTCACCGTTTTTCACATCTTTTTGAACAAATGGAATACCCATTTTTTCTACACGAACCACTGCATCTTCATCTTCTGGCTCAAATAATGTAATAGCTGTCCCTTTGTTACCAGCACGTGCAGTACGGCCTACACGGTGAATAAAGAATTCTAGATCTTCTGGAATCTCGTAGTTAATAACATGAGAAATCCCTTGAATGTCAATACCACGCGCTGCTAAATCAGTCGCCACGATATATTGGAATTCTAGATCTCGAACCTGCTTCATCATTTTTTTACGGTCACGAGGACTTAAATCCCCATGAATTTGTCCTACACGAATACCTTGCTCTGCTAAGTAGCCTGCTACTGCTTCAGCATTTTTTCTTGTATTACAGAAAATAACAGCTAAAAATGGATTAATAGCTTCCATTACTTCAACCAGTCGGCGATTTCTTGATTTAGAGCGTACCGGCACTAAAACGAAATCGATTCCTTCTGCCACTGGTTTTTTATCATTCATATGGATATGGACTGGAGCATCCATATATTTTTTTAAGAATGGTTGTAATTTCTCCGGAATTGTTGCAGAGAAGACAAACATCTCAAGCTTTTCTGGCATATGAGAGGCAAAACCATCGATTTCTTCGATGAATCCCATATCAAAAGCAAGATCAGCTTCGTCAACTACTAAAATTTGTGCAGTGTGAACAAGCAATGCACCTTCTTTTACTAAATCACGAATTCGTCCAGGTGTTCCTACTACAATTTGTGGTTGAGTTTTAAGCTTATCAATTGTTCTTTGTTTATCAGTTCCACCAATGAACAATTTTGCTTGAATTTCTGTTTCTTCAAGTAATTGGCCAAGTGCATCGAAAATTTGTTGTGCAAGCTCTCTCGTTGGAGACGTGATAACTGCTTGAACTTCTTGCTTTTCTTCGTTAATACGTTGAACAATCGGCAATAGAAAACTATGTGTTTTCCCTGTCCCTGTATGCGCTTGTCCAATCGCACTTTTCCCTTTTAATATAAGTGGAATCATTTCTTTTTGAATCGGTGTTGGTTCTTCAAAGCCTAGTTTTGCAATAGCATCTTTTAAAAATGGCTTTAAATCGTAATCTGAGTACTTCGACATTTTTCGTACCTCCTAATATGTTTTTATATTGTACCATCTATCGTGAACAAAGAACAACTAAACAAGTGTCAAAATCAAGGCATATCAAGGCTTTTAGAATATTAAGTCTATTCCATCAAATGAAATAATCCCCTTAAAAAACAATTATTGATTTAAATTGTTCGTTGATACCGAATTTAAGTCGAAACTTTTACAAATGAATACGCCCACTTGATGCCAAAATAAAAAAACCAGGAGATGCTCCTGATTTTTTATTTTACCCGGTAATTTAATATGGCATGATTTTTTCTACCGGTTTTGGTTCTTTAATTTTTGGTAAAATTTTATCGATTGTAACTGTTCGATTTATAACATGTGTAGCCGGATCTTGAGGGTCAAATTTCTCCAAGAATGTAATGACCTCTTTAACGATTGGTGTTGGTGTAGAAGCACCAGCTGTTACAGCAACATTTTGAATGCCATCTAACCACTCAATCTTTAACTCTGATATATCTGCAATACGGTGTGAAGGTGTATTAGCAATTTCCTCAGACACCTGTGTTAAGCGATTAGAGTTATTCGATTTCGGATCTCCTACTACAATTAGTAATTGCGCTTTGCCTGCTTGCTCAGCAACTGCTTCTTGGCGAACCTGAGTAGCAAGACAAATTTCTTCATGAATTTGAATATGTGGATATTTTTCTTTTAAATAATCCATTGCTATTTTAACATCCCATTGACTCATTGTCGTTTGGTTTGTTACAAGCAATTTATCGTTATCCAGTTGTAATTCATCGATATCCTCTGCACTTTGTACTAAATGGACATGGTCAGGTGCAACACCAATTGCTCCTTCTGGTTCTGGATGTCCCTTTTTACCGATGTAAATAATATCATAGCCTTCTGCTGATTTCTCACGGATTAGATCATGTGTCACCGTTACATCAGGACATGTTGCATCAATTGAAACAAGTCCTTTTTTTCTAGCAATCTCTCGAATTTCAGGTGAAACACCGTGAGCTGTAAAGATTACTGTTCCTTTATCAACCTTTTCAATAATTTCTTTACGGTTTTCACCATCTAATGTAATGATCCCATCTTTTTCAAAAGCATCTGTTACATGTTTATTGTGAACAATCATACCTAATATATAAATCGGTCTCGGTAATGATTTATCTAATGAGGCATTTCGTGCAATAACCATTGCATCCACTACACCATAGCAATAGCCTCTTGGATTTATTTTAATGACTTGCATCATGTCAACTCCTTTTGTGGTACATAGACCTATTATAACGGAGCGACACGCTTAATTCAAAACTTCCTTCTAGCTTTTCAAAATCTATTCATCAAAATAATATGGTGGCTGGAAAATTCTCGGAACTGAAGGACGTGTAGACACTTTTTTCGGCTTTACTTTTTCGGTATAAGTAGGTGATTCAGAAATATTATATTCTTCCAAGCTTTCTCTTCTTCCTGGTCTGGAAGGTCTTGCAAACATTCCTTGCCTTACTGGTGCTTCATGTCTTTCATGTCTTACTGGTCCTTCTGGTCTTTCATGAAAATCAGCTCTCTCGTGTCCATCTGGTCTTCCAAAGTTCTCTGGAATTTCTGAGCTATCCTCTAGACTAAAGGGTTCTCCATGACCATGTTCAGTTGGACCATCTGTTTTTGGTAAGCCCTGGAAGCCCTTATATAATCTCCAAAGTGCAGGTAAATTACGGAACATAGGTGTTGCTTGTTGTATTAATGGCTGAAAACCTTGAGCAGTTGCTAAAAATCTATTGGCAGTATCCATAAACGATTGTAATTTTGGTGAACCTCCTCCTGGGCCAATTCCAGGTCCCATTCCAGGTCCCGGAGCTGGTCCTCTACCAGGTGGCGGCATCATTCCAGGTTGTGGAAACCGAGGTGGTCTACCTCCAAAGTTGCCTCTTGGTCCTTGGAACTGGTTAAAAGGGCGACCTGGTGGCATTTGGTTATGAAAACTTTGAGGGCGCATAAAAATCTCCTTTCTTCATACTTAGACGAAGTTGTTCTAAAGGTATCATATGCAGTTAGGCATTTAAGTGTACTGTTTAATAGAATAGAAATACTTTAGAAAAACACAAATTGATTAAAAGGTGCGAGTTGATGTTTTCTTAAGAAAATTTCATTTAAAAATTTTCCTTTCCATAAAAAAAATAGCCATTTCCTCTATACGGAAATGACTACTAATTACTTTACAAAATAATGATTTATCGGTCTTCCTACACCGCCATAATGCACATCGACATGAATAAAGCTTTGTTTTTCCAAAAAGTCTAAATACCTTCTTGCTGTTACACGAGCAACTCCAATAGCAGCAGCAACTTCATCGGCAGAGACGCCCTCTTTTGAAAGTTTTACAAAATGAAGTACCTTGTCCAAGGTAGTACGGTTAAAGCCCTTTGGCAGCTCTGTCAAGATCGGCGATTCATTTCCAGCTACTTCTTCTAGCTCACGATAGGGATGAATCATCTCATCCAATTCGTTTTGTGTAATATCTTGAAGTCCAAATGTCTTCAACTTAAAGTTAAAATAATTTAATAAAGTTTGCTGGATTCTTTCAAAAGTAAATGGCTTCATGATGTAATCGTAAACACCCAAATGCAGGATTTGCTGAATTGTTTGCATATCATTTGCCGCAGTGACAGTGATCACATCGACAGGTAAATTGGCATTACGAATTTTTCGAAGGGTGATTAGACCATCTTGTTCTGGCATAAAAATATCCATAATCACTAGATGTGGCTTAAGCTCGACAATTTGGTTATAGCCCTGTATCCCATTACTACACATACCAACTACTTTAAATCCATTCACACGTTCGATAAATTGCCTGTTTACTTCCCTTACCATTGGGTCATCTTCTACGAGTAACACATTGATCGTATCCAACGATGATTCCCCCTTTAAATTTCAAAAGTAATTATAAATGTTGTCCCTTTATTAACTTCACTCGTTACTTCCATTGTACCATTACCTTTTTGAACAATTTCATTTACTAAATATAAACCAATTCCACGGCCTTCATTGTCTTTTGTGGAGAACCCACTATCATATATACGAGCTTGAATATCCTCTGACATTCCCATTCCGTTATCGCTTACCAAAATAGCTAGCATACCATCATTATCATCAATGGAAATATTAATTTCTTTTTCTGCTTGGTCCATCCCCACAAATGAATCAAAGGCATTTTCAATTAAATTCCCAAATAAGACTACAAAATCATGATGATCTATTTTTTCAGGGAATTTTGTAAATCTACTTTCCTTATCAATAGTAACAGTTATACCAAGCTCTTTTCCTCGGCTTATTTTACTTAATAATAAGCCTGATATATTTTCATTGTAAATACGTTCATTGAGAAATTTTGTTACATTGTCATGTTCATCTTGAACTTGCGATAAATATTCTAATGCCTGTTTGATGTGCCCTAAATGTATAAGCCCTGAAATGGTATGTAGCTTATTTTTATATTCGTGGGTCTGCACTCTTAAAGCCTGTACAAACGCCTTAACACCTGTTAGCTCTTCAGCCAGCTGTTTAAATGCAGTTAAATCCTTAAAGACAGCAACTGCTCCCACCTTGTTTCCATTCACAAGTATTGGAATTCGATTACTTAAAATACTGCGTTCGTTTACATAAATTTCTTGGTCATATACAGGCTTACCCGTTAGCACAATTTCCGGTAATCTCGTATCAGGTAACACTTCATAGATATTCTTTCCTAAATAATAGAACGGCTCCTTCTCTACACCTAAAATTTCACTTGCCTTCTTATTGAAAATGGTAATATTTAAATCCTTGTCAACAGCAATAATACCCTCATGCATCGAGTTAAAGGTTTCCGTTCTTTCAACATACATTTTCGAGATTTCATGGGGCTCCAGTCCAAACATTTGCAGCTTTATATGTCTCCCCAAGGTATGAGCTCCCCACATACTAAATAGTACAGAGATAGCGATTGTAATTAAAATTTCATTTTGATAGTCCATAAAAATTTGAAATGGTGATGGCAGCAAGAAGCCAACTAGGGCTACCCCAATCTGATTGTTGAACTCATTCATAATCGGTACAAACGCCCGTATAGTAGCTCCTTGTTCACCATTTGCCTTCGATAAATAATAATGCTCTGCAAAAGCAGCATCCATATCCGTTGACTTGCTCACTTGACCGATTTCTTTGATGGAGGGATGAGAGTATTTAACACGATCAGTATTCATGATGACAATATAGTCCGCTTGATTAATAAAACGAATTTCTTCTACCGTTTCGTTGATTGTATCTGAAGCTGTATCGAAATCGGTGCTCTGTAGCAGTGATTTAATCTCAGGTAAATTGGCCACAGTACGTGCTACAAGCATTGCTTCTTGCCCGATATCCTCTTCTCTTTCTTTTAATAGGCTCCCCATTACAAAGGTACCGGCGATTAAAAAAGAAAAGACAATAATGAAAAAGGTTAACATCATTAGTTTTTTATTCATCGATAATTTTCTGAAAAACATTATTGTCTCTCCTTCAAATAAAACTGTTACATTACATTTTTAACGCTTATAATTATCTATAAAAATGTGTAATTGTGGTGAAAAAAATGAAATACTTTCTAACCGGTTCTTTGATTACTATCATTATATTAATCGCACTATTTAGCTATCGTCAAAATATTTTTTCTACTACCAGCCTTCCTCTTGATGACGAGCAGCAGGGGTTAAATGAACAAATAACGATTCATTTTAGCCATGTCGTTGCAGAAAACACACCAAAAGGAATTGCAGCTGAAAAATTTAAAGAGCTCGTAGAAGAAAAAAGCAATGGTAAAGTAGTAGTCCAGCTTTACCCGAACGGCATGCTCTATAATGATGAAAATGAATTAGATGCGCTGAGAGAAAACAAAATACAGATGATTGCTCCGACAATTTCTAAGGTGACAAAGACATTATCAAACTGGCAGGTTCTAGATCTTCCCTTCATTATAGAAGATAATAATCAGTTAAAGAAGGTTTTAAAGGGCGAGACTAGTAAATCCCTCTTACTGGAGCTTGATAGCATTAATGTTAAAGGGTTAACATTTTGGAATAATGGCTTTAAACAAATAGCAGCTACAACACCGATAATTGAAGTCATGGACTTTAAGGATAAACGTGTTCGTATGATGACTAGTGATATACTTCACGAACAATTTGAGCTACTAGGAGCAAAACCAATTGCTACTTCATTTGGCGATGTATATTCCGGCTTACAGCAAAACATTGTAGATGCACAAGAAAATACCATTTCAAATATATATTCGAAACAATTTCATACGATGGAAAGCCATATTACCCTTTCAAATCATGGAATTTTAGCCTATGCAGTCATGATGAATGAAGATTTTTGGAATAGCCTTGATGAGGATATTCAAAAGATCATTACCGATTCCCTTACCCAAATGCAGAGCTGGCAATTTGACCGTGCAGAGCAATTTAATGATGAAAACTTAAATTATTTAAAAGCAATACCAAGTGTCGAGATTTATGAATTAAATGTGCAAAACAAAATCGAATGGAAAGAAAAATTGTCTCCTATCTATTCACATTACGAGAAAAACATTAATGGTCATTATCTAGATGATCTTATAAATGAAATAAAACAGATAGATTAATAATGAACAAAATGAACAATATACCGCTACCTTGCAAAATAGGTAGCTTTTTTTATTTTCCCAAACTTTGTACTATAACAATAAAACGAAAACTGAAGATAGTATTATAACAGTAAAAACGTTGATATATAGCTATTTGTGAGTGATTTCACAAAGTCTTGAACAAAATGAACGATATAACCATTAAAAACTAAACAGTTTTTTTAGAAAACTATACGTTATTATAGTTTCAGATATTGAAAGCGATGTCATTTAAGTTTCTTAATTTATAAGGAGGATGTAAGAGAAATGAAATTCCTTAAGAACCTAACAGTTCAAGTTATTATTGCAATCATTTTAGGTGTTATTGTTGGGGCAATCTGGCCAGAGTTTGGGGCAAGCTTAAAAATTTTAGCGGATTTATTTATCAAATTAATTAAAATGTTAATTACTCCAATTATCTTCTTAACAGTCGCAATCGGTATCGGTGCAATGGGAGATATGAAAAAGGTTGGTAAAATCGGTGGTAAGGCGTTAATTTACTTTGAAATCGTTTCAACGATCGCACTTGCAATCGGTATCGCTGTTGCCCTACTAGTTAATGCTGGTGAAGGTATCAATACAAATTCAGCTTCTGGTGCTGACGTTTCACAATACACTGAAGCTGCTGCAAATCAGGAACACGGAATTGGAGCTTTCATCGCTAGTATTATTCCATCTAACTTTGTTGGTGCTCTTGCTAATGGTGAATTATTACCTACATTATTTGCTGCTGTATTATTCGGTATGGCTGCTGCTTCACTTGGCGAAAGATCAAGACCAGTTATTACTTTCTTTGAACAGGTTTCAGAGATTTTCTTTAAAATTGTTGGTATGGTTATGAAGTTCTCTCCTATTGGTGCATTCGGTGCAATGGCTTATACAATCGGTAACTTTGGTTTAGCATCTCTTGGAAACTTAGGATTATTAATGGCTGCAGTATATATTACGATGGCGCTATTCCTTATTTTAATTTTAGGATCTATCGCGAAATTCTACGGCTTTAATATTTTCAAATTTATCGCTTACATTAAGGACGAAATTTTCTTAGTTATTGGTACATCTTCATCTGAATCTGCCCTACCATCCATGATGCGCAAGCTAGAAAAATTTGGATGTTCAAAACAAGTAGTTGGATTAGTTGTGCCAACTGGCTACTCATTCAACTTAGATGGTACTGCAATCTACTTATCAATGGCTGCATTATTCATCGCACAGGCTTATGGTGTAGATTTGACTTGGATTCAAATTCTTACTTTACTAGGTATATTAATGATTACCTCTAAAGGTGCTGCTGGTGTAACTGGATCTGGATTTATCACTTTAGCTGCTACTTTAGCTGCCTTCCCAATGATTCCAGTAGAAGGAATCGCTTTACTAATCGGGGTTGACCGTTTCATGTCAGAAGCTCGTGCCGTAACAAACTTAATTGGTAACGGTGTTGCAACAGTAGTGGTTTCTAAATCCGAAAAAGAATTTGACGAAGCTATGAATGCAGAGTTAAAACAAGCACGTGCTTAAATAACTATACTTATACGCTGTAGGAAGCTCAAGATATTGAGTTTGCTACAGTTTTTTTGTTTTTTGGGGGATTGTCGGTGGTATCTTCCCGGTTGTGGAGCTTTTGGGCTTTTTGGGGCAATGAGATGGGTTCTCTTTTCCAGGTTGTGAAGCTTTTGGGCTTTTTGGGGCAATGAGATGGGTTCTCTCTTCCCGGTTGTGAAGCTTTTGGGCTTTTTTGGGCAATGAGATGGGTTCTCTCTTCCCGGTTGTGAAGCTTTTGGGCTTTTTGGGGCAATGAGGCGCTTTCTCTCTTCCCAGTTCCATTGCTTTCATACTTTTCGGGGTAATGAGGCGCTTTCTCTCTTCCCAGTTCCACTGCTTGCATACGGTTCGGGGTAATGAGATGCTTCCTCTCTTCCCGGTTCCAGCAAATAAAAAAGCATTCAGAATCAAGTTATTTCTGAATGCCTTTCTTCTATCTTATTGTTTACACTCGTATTCAAAGGATGTCGTAATGATAAAGCCACCTCTGTCGACTATGGCTTTACCGCCTTCCTTCTCACACGTCGCTACAAGTTGATCAATTTTGTTCTCTAAAAAATACGAGGTTAACCCAGCAAACACTATCCCGATTAAAATCATGATGGCACCAATGATTACCCATACACGACCACTATTCCCCATAATTTACTGCCTACTTTCTAATAAGGTACTCTATATAAATGTAAATGGTTCAGTATCGATTTCTGATTGTACAAATTCTACAGATAGCTTAGCTTGAGAGCATAAACTATCCATTTTCTCTGCTACACCCTTAATCATTACTTTTTCTACGTGATGTCCAGGATCTACTATATTTAAACCAATACTTTCAGCGTCCTGAGCCATATGAAACCCGATATCACCTGTAACAAAGACATCAGCACCTGAACGTTTGGCAGTGTGAATATATTTATTGCCATCCCCGCCTACTACTGCCACTTTTGAAATAAGTGTGCTTGTATCTCCAACAACACGGACTCTAGGAACGTCTAATCGGCTTTTAACGTGCTCTGCAAAGCTTTCTAATGACATTGGTTCTTTGAGTTTTCCAACACGTCCTAAGCCCATTTCGTTCGTTTCTACAGCTAATGTATATAAATCATACGCCGGTTCCTCATATGGGTGTGCATTTAACATCGCCTTAAGCACTTTATTTTTGATGGATTCTGTAAATACAACCTCAATTTTTTCTTCATCTGTCGTTTCCATTTCACCGATATCTCCAATGAATGGATTCGCACCAGCTAATGCTCTAAAACGTCCCTGTCCATTTGTAGAAAAGCTACAGCTATCATAATTACCAATACTACCTGCTCCTGCCTTTGCTAGTGCAACACGTACCTTTTCTGCATAATCATCCGGTACAAAAAGAGCAAGCTTCATTAGATTTTCATGATATGTTTTTTCAAGAATTTCAATATTTTCAAGCTGTAATGCCTCGGCCAATAAATCATTTACCCCGCCATCAGCCACATCTAGGTTCGTGTGTGCAGCGTAGACTGCAATGTCATTTTTGATCAATTTTTCATAGAGCTTACCAGCTGGTGTATCTGTTCTTAAATTAGATAGCTTTCGAAAAATCGGTGGATGGTGTGCAATAATTAATTGGCACCCCTTTTCAATCGCCTCATCTGCAACTTTATCATTGACATCAAGTGTCACTAATACCTTTGTAACCTCTTTGTTTAAAGTACCAATCGCTAACCCAATCGGATCATTGTCCATACAAGCCAGTTTTTTCGGTGACCAGCTTTCAAATAGTTGGATGATTTCATGACCGTTAGCTTTCTTCATGGTTTAATACCTCCTCAACAAGCTGAATCTTATGTGTTACTTCTTCACGCTTTTTAACTATATCGGTTGTGTCATCAGCACGTTCAATAGAAGTTAAAATCCGCTTCCAGTTATCGATTTCTTTAGACCATTTTTCGATGAAGACATCAGTTTTACTAGCTATTAAATGTTTACCTAATAGTATTTCTTGCTCTGTAAGCTCCATTTCCCCGCGCTGTAGAACTAAAACCTCGTATATTTTTTCATCCTCTTTTAAAATTACTTCCTCTAAAACAGCCCATTGATTTCGAATCGCCCATTGTCTAATCACTTTCGCATGGATATTGGGCTGTAAAATAAGTCTTGTAACTGTTTTTAAGGCATGTGGATTCTTTTCTAAAATTGAGACGATTAAAGGACCACCCATACCTGCAATGGTAATTGTATCTACATTATCACTTTCCTCAATTGCCTTTAATCCATCGGCAAGACGAACAGTAATATTATCTTCTAATCCTTCCAATTTAACCTGTTTTAAAGCAGAGTCAAAGGGACCCTTTACTACCTCACCTGCAATGGCTTTTGTCACGACACCGTTATGTACTAAATAACACGGTAGGTATGCATGGTCACTTCCGATATCTGCTACAACCGCTCCAGTTGGTACAAAGGATGCTACAGTTTCTAATCGTTTGGATAATTTTTGTGCGTTCATGTAAGTAAACCGCCTTTTTCTAATTTCTATGTATTATTATATATAAATTTGAAGGGCTTGTCCTTCTAGGTCATTGGATGCTTCGTTGCTATACAAAAATAAAAGGGCTACCTTATAAGAATCCTTATAAGATAGCCTCTCGTTTTCATTATTATTCTAATGAAGAAATGTACTCAGCAATTGCTTCTGCTTCTGATCCAGTTTTTAAACCAGGAGTCATTGGAGAGCCTTCGATACCGTTAGCTAACACGTCTACGATATGTTCAGCATCTAAACCAGCAATTTTAGGACCCATACCACCAGTTAAGTCACCACCGTGACAACCGATACAAGAGCTTACTAATTCTTCACCGCCAGCACCTTCAGAAGCTGTTGCACCTTCTTCAGTTGCTTCTTCGCCATGACCTGCAGCGATTTCTTCTTTATTTCCTGCACCTTCTAATGACATAAAGAAAATAAGTCCAATACCGAATGCCATAATTAGAATATAAGGAATAATAGGATTGTTTTTCATTAGGATAACCTCCCTTTAGATTAATTTTTCTACATCTATTAATATAGAATCTAGTCAACACTAATTATTGTACTGCATTATTTGAAAAACGAAAAGACCTAAACGTCAACTTTTGATAGGGTAGACACAAATTCGACAATAATAACTTATTATTGTAAGCTGTGGCTGGCTATGACTAGCCTGGGTATTTCTGACGTCCCCTTTCCGATTTCTAATAATTTTGCATCTCTTAGATATCTTTCCACTTCCTACTCTTTCATATACCCATAACCGCCATGAATTTGTTTTGCTTCTTCACAAACTTCAACTGCTATTTCTAATGCTCAATCTTTAGCTATCGACGCCTCTTT
This sequence comes from Ureibacillus chungkukjangi, assembly GCF_003217295.1. Classification (GTDB taxonomy): domain Bacteria; phylum Bacillota; class Bacilli; order Bacillales_A; family Planococcaceae; genus Ureibacillus; species Ureibacillus chungkukjangi. The sequence goes on along the minus strand of NZ_QJTJ01000024.1, from coordinate 35,886 downwards.
GCTGAAGGGTTTGCTGTGGTCCTTTAACCAAGCTGCTTTGTATACCATATTTCGGGCTAACTTAATTTTCACAGCCATGTCAGCAAGCTTAAATTGAATTGCAAAAAATGTTAAAAATTCATGATTTGATAGCCTATTAAAACTATAATCCCGAGAGCACCAGATACAGTAAAGTACATTAATTTAAATTTAAAGCCGGTAAACAGCCACATAAAGCAATTTATAATAAGTAAACCGTATAATACGAATTGGTTTGTCGGAAAGTATTCCACACTAATTTTAACGGATAAACCAAAAAGCATTAAAGCAGAGCCTATATGTAAAATAGGTACCAATATTTCATTTTTCTTGGCGAATCGATATGCTAATACCATAAATAGTATTGCTACAATTCCAACTGCAAGCCCAATAAGCCAAACTAATTCAGATACCATAAATAAGGCCACTAATAAGCATATGGAAATTATGGAAATGATTGAAAACAAAAGAATTTTCTTTCGTTTTTCTCGAGCTATGACAGAATTTTTATGACCAACCTCTTCTTCTAGCTCGATTTCATTGCCTTCTGAGTATAGGGTCATGAGGAAGTCACAATAGTGATCAGGTAATAATTTATTTTGTTTCCAAAACAAAATTTCATTCATAATAATGGTTTTTTTTGAATTTGCCATAGATGATATCTCCAAGCTTACTGATTATTGTATGTAATTATTCTATCTTATTTTTTCGTTAGATGACATGGAAAAAAGAAAATGATATGTACCAAATAAAAAAGCACCCCTTATTAGGATGCCTTTTTACGAAGAAGGAAAGTTAACAATCACTATTAACAAAACCAACTTAAATATTTGAAATGCTATTTACTATTCTAAGAAGTCTTTTAAACGTTTACTTCTAGATGGGTGGCGCAGCTTTCTCAAGGCTTTTGCCTCGATTTGACGAATACGCTCACGCGTTACTCCGAAGACCTTACCTACTTCCTCTAAAGTACGAGTACGGCCGTCATCCAATCCAAAGCGCAAACGTAGAACATTTTCTTCACGATCTGTTAATGTATCAAGTACATCCTCTAGCTGTTCTTTTAATAACTCATATGCAGCATGATCAGAAGGTGATTGTGCTTCATGGTCTTCGATGAAATCACCTAAATGTGAATCATCCTCTTCACCAATCGGCGTCTCTAAAGAAACTGGCTCTTGAGCAATCTTTAAAATTTCACGAACTTTTTCTGGAGTTAAATCCATTTCTTCTCCGATTTCTTCTGGAGATGGTTCGCGTCCTAGGTCTTGCAATAATTGTCTCTGTACACGAATTAGTTTATTAATTGTTTCAACCATATGAACAGGAATACGTATTGTACGCGCCTGGTCGGCAATAGCACGTGTAATTGCCTGACGAATCCACCAAGTTGCGTATGTTGAAAACTTAAATCCTTTACGATAATCAAATTTTTCAACTGCTTTTATAAGCCCCATATTTCCTTCTTGAATTAAATCAAGGAACAACATTCCGCGGCCCACATAACGTTTTGCAATCGATACTACTAAACGTAAGTTGGCTTCAGCTAAACGTTTACGAGCCTCTTCATCACCTTGTTCGATTCTTTCTGCAAGTTTAATTTCCTCTGCTGCAGAAAGCAGATCTACACGGCCAATTTCTTTTAGATACATTCGAACAGGGTCATTAATTTTTACGCCAGGAGGAACACTCAAGTCATTTAAATCAAACGCTTCTTCGCTCTCTTCTTGTTTTGCTAAAACTTCTTCTTCAAACTCTTCTTTTCCATCTACCTCAATGCCAAAGCTTTTTTCAATGTCCTCTGCAAAATGGAAGATTTCTTCATTTTCTAATTCAAATGGAGTGAGTTTGCTTGAAATTTCCTGCATTGAAATTTCATTAGATTTTTTTGCTTTCTCTTGTAAAAGTGCTTTAACTTCGTCAATCGTCTGTCCATTGACAACTTCTTTTGATTGTTCTGACTTGTCCGCCATAAACCTTCCTCCTTCTAACAACGCAAATCGGGCTAAATTGTTGATAGTGATTTCCTCAATTGAATGATGTTCATTGCGATTTCCAAAGCACGTTTGTGTTCATGCATTTTCTCCGCTTCTTGTGACTCATGAAGTAATTTTTTTATCTCTAATTCAATCCGATGTTTTTTTAACTGCCTTAAACAATCTGTAATCTCAGCTTCAGCCTGTTCAGGATCATGCTCTAGAAGGGCTGCCTCCATTACAATTTTCCTTAGCTCTGAATCCTCGAGTATTTCTAAAAACCTTTGATAATCCGCGGAACCATGCTCCTCATAAAACCCTATTAATCGTACGAAAACCGCACTATATTCATCTCTTACGAAGGGCTCAGGTTCCTCGCCTTTTAATATCCTATCTACAACATCAACATTGGTTAGCATATGCGATAAAAGTAACCGCTCTGCTCGTTCGGTTGCAGATAAAGGTTTTTTTGACTGTAATTCAACTTTTTTCGTTTGCTTTATGTTGTCTGCTCGGTTAAAATTCTTAGCATTATCAGCTTCTAATTTTCGATATTGAGCATAAATTGCTTCCTCAGAAATATTTGTTTCACTTGCAATCTGTTTTATATAAAGGTCTCTTTCGATAGGTGAAGATCGACCAACAAGTTGCTCAAGTACTTCCTGGGTATATTGCAACACGTCATTCTCAAATTGAAAGTTTTTGTTTTTCCTCGCATGCATCATCATAAAAGCAATGTATGCATGTGGCTTTTCTAAAATTTGCTGCACAAAGGAATCCGAACCATATTTTTTTATATACTCATCTGGATCTAATTTTTCTGGTAATACAGCAATTTCAACTTTCAAATTTTCGGCATACAACATTTCAGAGGCACGTTTAGCAGCTTCCCACCCAGCATTATCACCGTCATAACATAAAATAATTTGATCACTTAAGCGCTTTAGCTTTGTGATGTGCTGTGGGGTTAAGGAAGTTCCCATTGTCGCAACTGCGTTGAATACACCAGCTTGATTTGCTGCAAGTACATCCATAAATCCTTCCATCAAAATTACTTGACGTTTTTTTCGGATAACGGTTCTTGCCTTGTCCAAATTAAAAAGTATTTGGCTTTTGTGAAAAATAGGTGATTCTGGACTGTTTAAATACTTCGCTTCATCTACCGAATCAATAATACGTCCTGAAAATGCAATTACCTTTCCATTTTCGTCCCGTATTGGAAACATGACTCTTCCTCGAAAACGATCAAAATAAGTATGGTCATTTTCGCGCTTTATGATGAGTCCGCATTCAGCCATTTCCTCTAAATCAAACCCTTTTCTTTTTAGCAAAACTGACAAAGTATCCCACCCTGGTAAAGACCATCCTATACCATTCGTTTCGATATGTTCCTTTGTAAATCCTCTTTTTAGCAAGTAATTTAATGCCTCTTCCCCTTCTTCTGTATTCATCAATACATGATGGAAATAATCGGCAGTAAATTCGTGCGCCTCAAGCATTTTTTCTTCTTTTTTGGAATAAGCTTGGTTTTCCTTGGATATACTGTTGCTTTGGAAATCTAAATTGATTCCAACGCGGTTTCCAAGTTTAACTACAGCATCAGGAAATGTAATGTTTTCTATATCCATTACAAAGGTAATTGCATTACCACCTGCTTTACACCCAAAACAATGAAAAATTTGCTTATCCTGAGACACTGAAAACGAAGGAGTATTTTCACCGTGAAATGGACATAATCCAAACCAGTTACGTCCTCTTTTTGTTAGCTGCATATAATCGCTAATTACATCGACTATATCGGATTGAGAACGAATTTGTTCTATCATCTCTTCAGGTATTTTCCCGGTCATATAAATCACCAACTTCAGTTGCTAAATAACACAATTCGAGATAAATTTAAAAAATCCTCTATTTTCCGACAAAAAAATTGTTTTTTTGCTCAAAGATTTCTCTTGTTAATATTTTTACCACAATTTTCTCATTATAAAACAAATAGACGAAAATTTCCACTTTTTTATTAAAAAAAAATGCTTTATTATCCATTTTAGGAGACTTCCCTTTAAGAATACGGTGTTTTTTCACAAAAAATTTACTAACCTCTAATATGTATTCACAAAGACCACGAAAAAAAACCTCCTCTACATAATTTTTAGCAGAGGTGGCTCTTTATTAGTTCTTGTTTTGTTCAATTTTTTCCATAATAACATTTGCTGTTTCTTCAACAGCTTTATTTGTTACATCAACTACTGAACATCCTATTCTTTCGACCACTTTATTAAAATGTTCGATCTCCTGTTCAATTCGAGAAGGCTTGGCATAAATCGCATCATCATTTAAGCCTAATGCTATAAGTCTTTCCTTTCGAATAACATTTAGTTTATCTGTAGAGATTACTAAACCAAAGCATTTTTTGGGATCAACCAAGAATAATTCCTCAGGTGGATTAATTTCTGGCACTAGAGGAACATTTGCCACTTTATAACGTTTATGGGCTAAGTATTGTGAAAGAGGTGTTTTTGATGTTCGGGATACACCTACTAATACTACATCAGCTAATAGTAATCCTCGAGGATCTCGTCCATCATCATACTTCACTGCAAATTCTACAGCCTCAATTTTTTTAAAATAATCCGCATCAAGCTTATGAACTAACCCTGGTTCTTCCCTCGGCTGTTCACCAATCTTTTCTTCAAAAAGATTAATAATCGGACCTAACAAATCAATCCATTGGACCCCAACTTGTTTACAGCTATCCATCATAAAATTTCTCATTTTTTCTTCAACTAACGTAAAAACAATAATTGCATCTTGTTCTTTAGCAATTTCAACAATTTTTTCAATATGATCGTTATTTTCAATATTAGGAAACTTTCGAATTACAGTATTATCAAAGTTTGGACGAAATTGAGAAACTGCTGCTTTAACAACCTGTTCACCTGTTTCCCCTACTGAATCAGATACAACGAATACTTTTAAATTTTTCAAAATAGCACTCCTTATAAATCATGGGTCTCAGCTAATGAAATAAACGCTTTCGTTACGCTTGTTTTTGTTAAACGCCCAACTATCTCTAAACCATTCTCTGTCTCATTTACAACTGGGAGAGAATCAACTTGACGGTCAATTAATTTCTTTGCAGCCCCGATTAGTGAATCTGATTTTTTACAATATACTATGTTAGGCATTCTTGACATTATAATATGCACTGGTATTTTTGTCAGTTCTTGTGTACCAATACTTGTTCTTAACAAATCTTTTCTAGATAAAACTCCCTGGAGATGCGACTTTTCATCAACAACAAATAAAGTTCCAACATCCTCTAAGAACAATTGGACAATGGCATCATATACCGTCATATTTTCTGCTACTACTACAGGCAGTGATTGGAAATCCCCTACCTTCAAGTTCATCATAGATTCACTTGCCGTAGTCATTGTTTTTTTCCCTGAATAGAAGTATCCAACACGTGGCCTAGCATCTAAAAATCCAGCCATCGTTAAGATTGCTAAATCTGGACGTAGAGTAGCCCGAGTCAAATTTAAACGCTCTGCAATTTGTTCACCTGTGATTGGGCCATTTTCTTTTACGATTTGCAGAATCGTGTCTTGACGTTTATTGAGTTCGATTGGACTCACCCGCTTCAAATAGTGTTATACTTTTCTTTAAATATTATATACTAATTTCAGAACATTTGCGAAGAAATGAATGAAAAGCTACAATATTGACACAGTTCGAGTGAATAGCATAAAATATCGATAGAAGTTCATATAGGCAATGAGAGGAAAAATAAGTATCTTTTCAAAAAAGCGAGTAGGAAATGGTGAAAGCCTACACGAAAAGAGAAACGGCACCCTTGAGCCAATTTTCTAAAAGAGGATTGTTAGTTAACAGTTAGCGACGCAAAATGATGCGCTTTACTTTAGCCGACAATCAAGCGGGGTGGAACCGCGGGTGTATACATACGCACTCGTCCCCGGGCACAAAGCCCGGAGACGGGTGCTTTTATATTTTTATTTACATTAGGAGGAATTTATATGGCAGAAAAATCTATGGAAACAATCGTAAGCTTAGCAAAACACCGCGGATTTGTCTTCCCTGGCTCTGAAATCTACGGAGGACTTGCAAACACTTGGGATTATGGTCCCCTTGGTGTGGAACTAAAAAACAACGTAAAAAAAGCATGGTGGTTAAAATTCGTTCAAGAATCTGAACACAATGTTGGTCTTGACGCAGCAATCCTTATGAATCCTCGTGCATGGGTAGCTTCTGGACACGTTGGAAACTTCAACGATCCTATGATTGACTGTAAATCATGTAAAGCACGCCACCGTGCAGATAAACTAATTGAAGATGCTTCATTAGAAAAAACAGGTAAAGAAATTATCGTCGATGGTATGAGCTTCGATCAAATGAAAGCTAAAATGGAGGAACTATCTGTAACTTGTCCAGAATGTGGTAAAAACGACTTTACAGATATCCGTCAATTCAACCTTATGTTTAAAACATTCCAAGGTGTAACAGAAAGCTCAACAAATGAAATTTTCCTTCGTCCAGAAACAGCACAGGGTATTTTCGTTAACTTTAAAAATGTACAACGTTCAATGCGTAAACGTACTCCATTTGGTATAGCACAAATCGGGAAATCATTCCGTAACGAAATTACACCAGGTAACTTTACATTTCGTACTCGTGAATTCGAGCAAATGGAATTAGAATTCTTCTGTAAGCCAGGTGAAGATTTAGAATGGCATCAATATTGGAAAGAATTCTGTAAAAATTGGTTATTAAACTTAGGCATGAAAGAAGATAGCATGCGTCTACGCGACCACGAAGATGATGAGTTATCACACTATTCTAATGCAACTTCTGATATCGAATTCCGCTTCCCATTCGGCTGGGGTGAGCTATGGGGTATTGCAGACCGTACAGATTTTGATTTAAAACAGCATATGGAACACTCTGGTGAAGACTTCACATACATCGATCCACTTACTAACGAACGTTATGTACCATATTGTATCGAACCATCACTAGGAGCTGACCGAGTAACATTAGCATTCTTATGTGATGCTTATGATGAAGAAGAGCTTGAAGGTGGCGACTCTCGTACAGTATTACGCTTCCACCCTGCTCTAGCACCATTTAAAGCAGCAGTATTACCATTATCTAAAAAATTGGCAGACGATGCAGGCGAAGTATGGGCTGAATTACGCAAATCCTTCCCTGTTGATTATGATGAGTCGCAATCAATCGGTAAACGCTACCGCCGCCAAGACGAAATCGGTACACCATTCTGCATCACATACGATTTCGATTCAAAAGAAGACGGCCAAGTAACAGTACGCCACCGCGACAGCATGGAGCAAACTCGCATGCCTATCGCAGAAGTTAAAGCTTATATTGAAAAACATCTACAGTTCTAAGAAAGTATACTTTTCAAAAGATATGCGAGTTCTGCACCGAAAGCTTGCGACAGGTGCAAGTCCGTATGCCTATCGCAGACGTAAAATCTTATATCGAAAAACACATTCAATTCTAAATTAAATTAATCAAGAAAATATACGGACTCTGTGCCGAAAGCTTGCGACAGGTGCAAGTCCGTATGCCTATCACTGACGTAAAAGCTTATATCGAAAAGCACTTACAATTCTAAATTAAATTAATCAAGAAAATATACGGGCTCTGTGCCGAAAGCTTGCGTCAGGTGCAAGTCTTTAGACTGGCGTAATAGCAATATATCGAAAAGCAACTTCAAAGCAAAAAATACAAAGGGATACTCCAAAAGCAGTTTTACTGATTTTTGGAGTATCCCCTTTTTATGTTTGTTTTAAGAATCTAGCCACTTTCTTCAATAATCTAGCCACTTCAAAAAAACTAAAAAAAACATTATTAATTTTCAATCAAAAAAGCTAATTTTCTGCATGCACCTACGCAAAATCTTTCTTAGCTATTTAACTATAGTTCGAAATATAAAAAAACCCACACAAATAAAAGTGCGAGCGTATTTAAGAGATGTATAAGTATATTTTTGTCTTTTTTGTTCATTTCGGTCATTCCACAGATGATTTATTAGAAAATTTAGATTATAATTAAAGGAAAAATCGAGGTGGGATTGATGTTCTTTCAGGTTTTATTTAAACAACCCAAGAAGGAAAAGCTAGAAATTTGCCCTGCAGAAAAGCTGTTAATCCTCGTACGTGAATTATTGAATAAAGAATTGCCCGCACACTACTCACAACACCATATTTTATATACAGCAAACACTAAACTCGAATCCCTTAATAGCGCCCTAGAATGGCATAGAACTCAGGGAAACCTACAGTTAAAGCTGGGCCAATTTCACTCACAAACTCACGACCAGTTGCGTAAACAAGCAAGCGACCTGCAAGCTCTTGTAGATGGCTATATGGAGTTAAATATCGATATGACTCAAATGAACCACCGACTTCACTTTCATTATGAAGAAATCCATTATATCCACGAAAACTATGTATTATTTAAGGAAGGACGATTTTCCAATCAATCCTCCCAATTATTTTGGCAGGCCGTTAAAGAAGACGTGTTGAGTATTATCCGAAAAATTTTATAGCCTTAATCTGTAGGTTCATCACTATTTGTTCTTCTCGTCAATAACGGGGTTCTTTCCAATTGTTCAATAAAAGAGCGGGATTTTAAACGGATACCTGTTTGCTCTTCATAAATAGTGGTCACTATCTTTTTAATAAACTGTTTTGTCCCCTTTTTTAAATCCAGCTTACCGATTTGGTCAATCGGCACTGTATAAAACATTCGAATTAGCTTTAACTGTGTAGGTGATAATCGGATGATATACGGATCCTGGTGGAAGCAACGATGGCATAAGAAACCACCCTGCGAAAAGGAAAATGCAAACTCCCCATCAAAGGAACCGCATGATGAACAAGCATTTAAAATTGGTTGAACTCCTGCATAAGGTAGCAGCTTCCAGTCCACAAATAAGCTAATGGCTTCTGGATCATGTTCTTCCTCAATAGCATTAAGCGCTTGTAAAAGCACCTCAAATGCGAATGGTTCTGGTCCCTCATCTACTAGTCTATCAACAAGCTCTACTATATAGCTTGCATAAGCTGTCGCAATTATATCTGTTTGAATATGGCGCATCGAGGCTAAATGCTCCCCTTGCTGGAGCGTCCCCATGCCAGACGATCTTTGCACCATGTACATACCATGCATAAAGGTTTGAGTAACTCCCGCTAAACGACTTGTTGGCTTTTTCGCCCCCCTAGCCATTACAGTTACCTTCCCGGCTTCTCTCGTCATAAGGGTAACAATTTTATTTGACTCCCCGTAGGCCCGAGACTTTAAAACAATGCCTTCCCATTTATTTAACATTTGGCACTGCACTTCCTTCAACTTTTTACTATGGTTCTATTATACATTACCCGTTTAAGATTTACGCTATTGATCGCTTTAACAGAAATAAAATAGTATTTAATCGTCATGAAGACCACTCGGGATTTTAACACTTCTAAAAAAAAGACAAACTGCACTCAAACAGCTTGTCTTTTCACTTATTTAATATTCATCTTCACGATAGCCAAAGTCACGTAGGTGAGCAGATTTGTTGCGCCAATCCTTTTGTACCTTTACCCAAAGCTCTAAGAATACTTTAGAGCCAAGAAGCATTTCGATATCCTTACGCGCCTGTGTACCTACTTCTTTTAGTAGGGCGCCACGCTTGCCGATAACGATACCTTTTTGTGAATCACGCTCTACCATAATCGTTGCTTGTACGCGAATCATATTTTCGTTTTCTTCATCACGTTTAATCTTATCGATTACTACCGCAATTGAATGAGGAATTTCTTCTCTTGTTAGGTGAAGTACTTTTTCACGAATCATTTCAGAGATGATAAATCGCTCTGGATGATCCGTTACCTGATCAGCTGGATAATATTGTGGACCTTCTGGTAAATATTTATCAATTGTTTCTAGCAGCTGGTCAACGTTATTTCCTTGCAGAGCAGAAATTGGAACAATTTCAGCAAACGGGAATTTCCCTTTATATGAATCAATTGTTTGAATTAATTCATCAGGATGAATTTGATCAATCTTATTAACAACTAGGAATACAGGTGTTTTCGTACCCTCTAAAAGCTCTAAAATGAACTCGTCACCCTTCCCTATTCCTTGTTCAGCATTTACCATGAACATTATGATATCCACTTCACGTAATGTGTTTTTAGATACTTTAATCATGAATTCGCCTAATTTATGCTTCGGCTTATGAATACCTGGAGTATCGATGAAAACCATTTGAGAGGCATCACGAGTTAAAACGCCCTGTATTTTATTACGTGTTGTTTGTGGTTTATCTGACATAATTGCTATTTTTTGACCAATCACACGGTTCAAGAAAGTTGACTTTCCTACATTAGGTCGTCCAATAATTGAGATAAATCCTGATTTAAAGCTTTTGTTTTCCTGCATTATCTAAATCCTCCGGTGTAAAGGCGCCTGGTAAAAGCTCGCGCACTGTCGTTTGTTGTACATCTCCATTTAGGTTTGTTAGGTATACTGGCATATCTGGTGCACAGAATTCTGAAATAACCTGTCTGCATGCTCCACAAGGTGAACAAGGACCTACCGTATCAGCAACCACAGCAATGGCTTTGAACTTCTTATTGCCTTCAGAAACCGCTTTAAAAATAGCCGTTCTTTCTGCACAGTTCGTTAGTCCAAAGCTAGAATTTTCAATGTTGCAACCATGATAGACTTTACCATCCTCAGTAAGTAAAGCTGCACCTACTTGAAATTTAGAATACGGTACATAAGCAGTCTCTCTTGCAACCTTTGATTGTTCAATTAAATCCTTCATATTCACTGTCATAAAATACTTCACTCCTTCAAAAAATCCCTTAATGATTTCAACCTTCATGTATGGCTGTTTATGTCTAAATCATGATTACATCATAGTAATTTAAGATTTACTAGATAATCTAGAACCATTTTGGTAGAAAAATAAGTAATCCGATTATAACACTTGCTATCGCAAATACAAGTACTGCACCTGCTGCTACATCCTTCGCTTGCTTAGCAAGAGGATGAATATCTGGAGAAGCTAGATCAACTAAAGTTTCAATCGCAGTGTTAATCATTTCGGTCCCAATAACAAGCGTAATGGCCATTATTATTATTAACCATTCACCTAATGTGAGACCTGTAAGCAGGGCTGCAATAATGACAATCAGTGCACTTATAAAATGGATGCGCATATTTTGCTCTCTTAATGCAGTCCATATTCCATAAAAAGCATACCCAAAGGATTTGAGTAATCTATGGACGTCCATTTGAATCACGACCTAAGCCAAAAGAAGTTAGAATGTCGTCTTGTTTTCCAAACATGACTTTCTCATCCTCTTCTGTCATATGATCGTAGCCTAATAAGTGTAAAAATCCATGAACAGCTAAAAATCCTAATTCTCTTTCAAAGGAGTGCCCAAAATCAGCAGCTTGTTCTTTAGTACGATCAGTTGAAATGATGATATCTCCTAAAATTCTAGGGATTCCTTCTCCCACAATTTCAATCTCTCCTTCTCCCAATTCCTCAAGAGCAAAGGAAATTACGTCCGTAGGTTGGTCTTTATCTCGATATTCTCGATTGATTTCGTGAATTTTTTCATTTGTTACAAAGGTAATGGATACTTCACTACTGTCCTCAATTTCAAGATGGCTAGCAGCATGTTGTAGTAGCTTTTCAACTAATTCAAGATGTGTATCCTTCACTTCGTTTGTTTCGTCTAAAAAATCAATATTAAGCATTAGTGCCTCCTATATTTATCCTTCTTTTGGATATTCAATTCTTGAATGAAAGATTCCGTTTAAAGTCTCACAAAGAACCTTTTCAATAATTTTCAACTCTTTAATCGAGACGTCACACTCATCAAATTGATGTTCTTGTACACGGCTTTGAATGATAGAGTGTACCAACTGTTGAATTTTTTCCGAGTTCGGCTGCTTCATTGAACGAACAGCTGCTTCTACACTATCTGCAATACTTATTACAGCTGCCTCTTTAGTTTGCGGCTTCGGCCCTGGGTAACTAAATACCTTCTCATCCACTTCTTTCCCATCTTCCTTTGCCTTATGAAGAAAGAATTTCAAAGTGCTTGTACCGTGATGCTGTAAAGTGATGTCCACAATTTCCTTTGGCATTTTGTGTTTCTCTAATAACTGAGCCCCATCGGTAGTATGTGCGATGATAATTTCCGCACTTCTTTCAGGGGGTAAGGAATCATGTGGGTTGATGCCAGACATTTGGTTTTCTATGAAAAAGGCTGGTCTTCGTGTTTTCCCAATATCGTGATAATAACAAGCAACTCTCGCTAGTAAACCATCTGCGCCGATTGCTTCACAGCCAGCTTCTGCTAGATTTGCTACCATAACACTATGATGATAAGTACCCGGTGTCTCGGTTAATAATTTCTTCAATAATGGATGGTTGGGATTTGATAATTCGATTAGTCTCATTGTCGACAATAATCCAAATGCTGATTCAAAGAATGGCAATAATCCCATTGTTAAAGCACCCGATAAAATACCAGACGCAATTCCAGCTACAGCATAAAATAACAATTCAAATAGGTCATAATTCGTTTGTGACATTAATAAATAAAACGCGATAAATAATAAGTTGAAAATGGACACTATACCACAAGCTTTAAGCAGATGGGATCTTTTTTCCATGCTTCTCATAAAGAAGACACTAGAAAGTCCACCAAAGATTATATACAGCACAATATCCATTTGCAGCACAGCTGAATAGCCTTCATGGAAAATCACTCCCGCTGAAGCTGCTGTTAAAATCGTAACTAAAACTGCCGCTTTTTCATTTGCTAAAAGACGTACTAGCATCGTTGCTAGTGCAGTCGGATATAAAAAAGCAATAGTTGCATCAAACTGATCTGAAAGCAAGCTGATGACCTTCATGAGTATAATTGCAAAGGAATAAACAATAGCTGTTACAAATAGAGCCTTGCGCTTATTTTGCAGCTCCATCTCCGAAAAATTAAAAAGAATGTACATAAAGGCCATTTGTAGAATCACTAGAATTGTTAGCCCTATTACAGGCTTAGTCGATGTCTGGTTATTTAATAATCCAAGGAGCTCTAATTGTCTAAATACTTCACGGTCAATAAGCTCTCCTTCTTGAACAATAATTTGACCTTGTAAAATACGAGTAGGATCTACCTCTTCACGAGCTTTTAGAACCTGCTCTCTTGTACGAATCTCGTCTAAAACTTCCGTTTCTATTATAGCAGCTCGTCCAATTATAATAATTGCACTTAAAATTTCTTCATCAATGGAACTTTGCTGACGAATTTGCGTTTCAATCTCAGCACGCTTTATAGCTACATTTTCTGTTCGGATAGGCTCCTCTAGCATAGTTTTTATTTCTTTAACTAGAAAGCTTTCAGCCGCCTTTAATTCTGCATCAGTTGCTACTAGCATGGATTGTAGCTGGCTATTTGTAAAAATTAGCAGTGTTTGACTTTCCATTATATCTTTTAGTTTTTCTCGTAATTGACTGATATGATTCTCGATAGTTACAGGCGTTTGTTCTTCATTAAGCTTTACTTCCTTCCGAACGTCCCGAATAATATCAAAAATCGATGTTACCAGTGCAGAACGATGCTCCGCGGTTTCTTCATTGAACAAATAAACAGATTCAACGGCATTTTCTGCCTGATCCCGTTCCTGTTCAGTTTTCACGGTATCCTCAATTGTCTTCACTGCACGAATTGTTTCTGGAGCGAGTTGGAAAGCTTGAATATCATATGTAGTACTTCGTATGTTTCCAAGCATTAAAAAGAATTGCAGAAAACCAGTAATTAATAAAACAACTATTAATAAAGTTCGAAAACTAATCATGTTAAGTAAATTATTAAAGTGCTTTTCCACTTGCGCACCCCCAAATGTCTATATGTACTAGTTTACCAATTTATGAATATTATTTCATGAAATCTTACTAAAAAATAAAAAATGTGCACGTTAAACGTACACATTTACATATTTTCACACTATAAATAGAATTTCCAAGCGAAAACTTATAGTTCTTGATCAGTATAAGACTGAATAATTTTAGCAACAAGTGGATGACGAACAACGTCACCAGCCTCAAGAATTTGGAAATGAATATCTTTTAAATATTTCAAGCTACGTTCAGCAATAATTAACCCTGATTCCGTATTTTTTGGTAAATCTATTTGAGTTTTGTCACCTGTGATAACCATTTTAGAACCAAAGCCTAAACGAGTTAAGAACATTTTCATCTGCATATGCGTTGTATTTTGAGCTTCGTCTAAAATGACAAAAGCATCATCTAACGTTCGCCCACGCATGTATGCAAGAGGCGCAATTTCAATTGTTCCACGCTCGATGAGTCTTTGCGTTTGTTCTTGTCCGTAAATATCATGCAACGCATCATAAAGCGGTCTTAGGTAAGGGTCAACCTTTTCCTTTAAATCTCCCGGTAAAAATCCTAAAGATTCTCCAGCCTCTACAGCTGGTCTTGTTAAAATGATTCGTTTTACATGACCATTCTTTAATGCTTGTGTTGCCATGACAACCGCAATATACGTTTTCCCTGTCCCTGCAGGACCGATACCGAACACGAGATCTTGATGACGAATGGCTCTTATGTACTCTCGTTGTCCAATCGTTTTTGCGCGAATCGGCTTACCTTTATAATTTCTTGCTATTTCTTCTTCATATAACTCTGCAAAATATTCAATAGTCCCTTTATTCACCATTTCAATTGCTGTAGCTACATCACGCAAATCGATATTAACACCTTTACGTATCACTTTTAAAAGAGCATGCACTAAATCTTTTGCATGTTGTTTTTGTGGTTCGCTACCTGCAATTTGAATCACTTCACCACGAGTGATAATTTGAACGTTAAATGTTTCTTCAATTAGCTTTAAATTAGCATCGCTCATTCCAAGTAGCATTACTGCTTCATTTGGATTTTCAACTTGTAATTCTGATAATTGTTCTGACATAAATCAGTCTCCTTGGTCAATTGGGTAGTTTTTTGCAATATTTTCATTTACCAAAAATAGGACTTTCCCTTTCACTTTATCATCATCGAATGAAACGTGCAAAATGTTTTCCTTTTTTATAATGGTTTTGGGAGGCAAAGATTTTAAGATTTTTTCGTGCAATAGAGGCAAGATAAACGACTCGATTTGTTCTTCTGAGATCTCTTCCGTAACCGTGATGTACTTTTGAGTCTTTTTGATTTCGATAAATCTTGAAAGCCACTCCGGTAAATCGACCTTTTGAAACGATTTTCCTTGCTCCTTTTCATCATTTATTTTGAAATCAAATGTCCATTCCCTACTACTTGCTGAAACCAATTGAATTTTCTTTGGAATAGAAAATTCTGTTTCGAGCCAGTAGTCAGCAAACACTTCTCCAGCAGCACCTACCACAACCGACCGTTCGCCAACTGTGATTACTCCTGATACAAGTGTATCCCCTTTATATACTGTTGTATTCGGTAAAACACGACGTTCCCCACTAGAAATTTCGAAATTGGTAATTACTCCGCTCTTTGTGGCAATTAAATGATTCTTTGCATCTGTCGTATTATCCTTGTTATCGGTAATCGGGGCAAGCTGAGGTACAATTGTCATACTACTACCTGTTTTTAGTATATGCACCCAAGATAAATCTCTTAACTCCTCCATTATTGATTGTCGTATCTCAAAATCAGATTGCACACGCCCTTTCATCGTAGGTTTATCTAAGGAAAGTTTTTCCTTGATTACTTTTTCAACCGCAACCCTTAGTTCAGGAGTTTCTGCTTCTACATCTATATCCCAAACAAATTGCGAGGAGATAACAGGGATTAAAATAAGTAACAGTAGTCCAATAGCTGTCCAACTGTTCTTCTGAAAGATTCGAGACACCTGCAGGTAACGAATTTTTACTTTTACGCGGTATTTTTTTCGAATCTCTCTTAATACTTTTAAATCTTTTCTTACCATTTCAAATCGAATTTCATTTTCGAGGTGTTTAAGGTTTTTAATCTTCACACCTTTTGAATGCAGGCTTTGTATAAAGGCATGGGCTCCACTAGTTCGGCTTATATGAATTTCAACAGGGCGATTATCAAAATTTTTCATTATCGATCATTCACCTGTCTTTTCATTTCAATTGATAACAAAGTTTCTACATGTATTATAAATTCTACCTCTTTCAATACATCTATATGTACACGATTTGCTTTTATTAAAATTGAAAAGTCTTCATATATAAAGGAACAATGTTGTTCTGACGCTTCTAAAAATTTATATGTTCCAATTAATCTTAGCTGACTGCTATTTACTATTTCAATTAATGGATCTGCTTGGAATAATTTTTTCAATTAAAAATGCCCCCCTTTCGCCAAAGTATATGCTTTGAGAAAGGAGGGCATGTATAAATTTCAATGCAGTTTTTATAAAACTATTTTCACTAGGTCGTTTACCTTTGCTTTGCTTTTGGAGGACCTAGTATTTCAGTTGTTATAATTGCCTGCACTAATGCACTTCTAGTTGTCGGTACGATACTTCCGATTTCACCTTGCGTGATTTCATCGGATGGTTTTGAAGACTTAGTTTTGATAGCTGAACCACGATTAGAAGATCGATTACCATCAAAGATTGGTCTCGTATTCAGTGTTGCTCGTTCGGCTACAACTTCCTCTTTGATATGTTCGGCTACCTTTTTAGGCTCCGGATCTTTAGGAGGAGTTGTTTGAATGGGTTGAGCTTTATCATTTAATTGCTGAAACACTTCACTCGCAAAGTCCTCAAGTGATTTTCTAATTTCAGTTTGTTTTGGCAACTCAAATTTTTGCTTTGTTGGTTGATTATTAAATGGCGGCATTTCTTTTGAATTTTGTTGTTTCTTTTTAGCACCATTTAAAATGGAACTAATGATAAACAAAACCGCCATCATGATTATACCTTCCATCCCAGCTTCACACTCCCTTCTTCAGGTGTGTACCCCGCAATTATTTTTGGTTTGAATCTGGTTTATCAGTTGTAACCTTTGCGATTGAATCTCTCATTGAAGTATCAGCTTTAAGGTTATTATAGTTCATATAGTCCATAATACCGAAGTTTCCGTTACGTAGTGCTTCAGCCATCGCTAAAGGTACTTCAGCCTCAGCCTCTACAACTTTCGCTTTCATCTCTTGGACTTTTGCAACCATTTCTTGCTCATTGGCTACGGCCATTGCGCGGCGTTCTTCAGCTTTTGCTTGCGCAATATTTTTATCGGCCTGTGCCTGTTCAATTTGTAATTCAGCCCCAATGTTTTTACCCACATCTACATCCGCGATATCAATCGATAGGATTTCAAAGGCAGTACCTGAGTCTAATCCTTTTGAAAGAACTGTTTGAGAAATAAGATCTGGGTTTTCTAATACTTTAGAATGGCTCTCAGAAGAACCGATTGTAGATACAATCCCCTCACCTACACGAGCAATAATCGTATCTTCACCAGCACCACCAACTAAACGATCTAGGTTAGCACGTACTGTAATTCTAGCTTTCGCTTTTACTTCAATACCGTTAATGGCAACACCAGCGATAAATGGTGTTTCGATTACCTTTGGATTTACAGACATTTGTACTGCCTCTAAAACGTCACGTCCTGCTAAATCAATTGCTGCTGCGCGTTCAAATGATAACTCGATATTTGCACGCTGAGCCGCGATTAATGCATTTACAACTCGGTCAACATTACCGCCAGCTAAATAGTGAGACTCTAGCTGATTGATTGAAACATCTAAACCTGCTTTGTGCGCCTTTATTAAAGGATTCACAATTCGAGCAGGTATAACTCGACGTAATCTCATCCCAATTAACGTGAAGATACTAACGCGTACACCTGCTGCAATAGCACTAATCCATAGCGCTACTGGTACAATTGTTAAAATTACCGATAATACGATAATGATTAAAACAATTGTTACGATTAAACTAATAGCTGCTGCATCAAAAATCATATTTGTTCCACTCCTTTTTTCGTTTCTCTCACAATGATTCGTGATCCTTCTACTTGAATTACTTCTACTTTCTTATTAGCCTCAATGTAGCTTCCCTCTGAAACTGCATCAATTCTTTCATTACCCACAATAATTGTTCCTGATGGGCGTAGTGGCGTAATAGTATCGCCTATTTTACCTAATAACTCAATACGATTCACATTTGAAACGTAGCCTTCTTCAGTTGTCGTAGCATCTCGTAAAATCAGCTTATTAAAGACGTGAAGATTTTTTCCAAAGAATTTCATCAAGATCACCATTCCTATTATTGCAATAAATACAGCGATTAAAATGGAATAAGCCATATGCACCACACTTTCCCCAGCAAATAATAAACCGATTATCATTAGCGCACCACCAATTATACCTACTATTCCTCCCGGCACAAACAATTCAGCAATAAGTAAAGCCAAACCAATTATAAAGAACAATACAGATTCATATCCGGCAAAGCCAGCTACTGTATGACCAAAGAAAAATAATCCAAATGAAGATAGTCCAATGAGCCCCGGTATTCCAAATCCAGGAGAAAACAATTCCAATACTAATCCAAATAAACCAATTGATAAAAGTAGCGTTACCACCATTGGATTGGTGATAAAACGTGCAAGCTTTTCTGCAATTGTCGGTTCCATTGAAACAACTTCGTTATTTGATAGCTGAAGTTCTTCGAGCAGTTCATTCAAATTCGAAACAGTCCCATTTGAATATTTAACTTCTAATGCTTCTTGTGCAGATAATGTAAGCAATTTCCCTTCTGGCGCTCGATATTCTGGCAAATCGACTGTTTTATCAGCCATAGCTCTTGCGTATTTGGGATTTTTTCCATGAGATTCTGCTGCAGCTTCCATAGCAGCAATCCAGTAACTATTACTTTTTTCATCTGCTGCATTCCCAGTACTATCAATAATCGCTGCTGCTCCTATTGTAGCACTTGGTACCATATAAATTTTGTTCGCGTTTAAAGCTAAGTAGGCTCCAGCTGATAACGCTTTCGAATTTACGAAGGCAATAACTTCAATTGGCGAATTAGCAATTATTTTACCAATTTCTTGTGCTGATGTAACATAACCGCCTGGTGTATGTATTTCTAAAATAATGGTCTTAGCGCCTTCTTCCGTAGCCTCCTCAAAAGCTCTTTCAATAAACGCCTTTAACCCATCCTCCACTTCATTTTCAAGTGGAATATGATACACCTTTCCACTTGCTACTGCTGAAAGACTCGGCAAAAGCAACAAAAAGGAAATCAAACATAAAAGGATCCAGCTGAATGTTTTCGTTTTTCTCATCTCTATCCTCCTTTTTGTGGCAATTGATTTTAGGTATAAACCTTACCTGAATAAAGTTCTAATTAATTTACGGATGAGTAATGATAAAGTTTCAAAAAAACGATAATTTTTACATATTTTTATTTTACACAAAATTCACATTAAATAGGACTGATGCAGTAATACATTTTCAATTAAGCTACTTAAGCTCATGAAGAACAACATACCCGTATAAAAAAATACTCCTGAAAATTCTATTAATAAAAACGTACTTATTGTCCATAATATCTCTAGATTGTTTTTAGGATGAAATGCAAAATACCCTAGTATTTGCTAAGCAAATACTAGGGTATATCAGTTTTTACCTTGATGAATCATAAAATTGCGTGTTATGAACGTAGGGATTTGTTAGGAAATTACCACTTACGTTTACGTGCAGCTTCTGATTTCTTTTTACGTTTTACGCTTGGTTTTTCGTAAAATTCGCGTTTTCTTACTTCCTGAATAGTACCACTTTTAGATACAGTACGTTTGAAGCGGCGAAGAGCATCTTCAAGCGATTCGTTTTTTCTAACGACAGTTTTTGACATCTCTCTTTCCCTCCCTCCGAACACACGTCAATACACAATCAACATATGTTAGTTGTGTACTAAAGAATTATATCGTATTGTACAAGTACAGTCAATAGAATTTATTAAAATTAATAATTGGAATCTGAAATTAATCCATTCATAATTGCTACACCAGAACTTGCACCAATACGCGTTGCTCCTGCTTCAACCATTTGTTGCATATCCTCAAGACTTCTAACACCACCAGAAGCTTTTACACCAATTTCTGGCCCTACTGTTTTTCTCATTAATGCTATATCCTCGGCAGTTGCGCCACCTGTTGAAAATCCAGTTGAAGTTTTAACGAAGTCAGCTCCAGCTTGTACAGATAATTCACAAGCTTTTACTTTTTCCTCATCAGTTAAAAGAGAAGCTTCAATAATTACTTTTACTAAAGTACCATTTGCAGCTGTTACAACTGCTTTAATATCTTCTAGAACTAAATCATAATTAGCATCCTTTAATGCACCAATATTGATAACCATATCGATTTCTCCAGCGCCGTTTTCAATAGCATTTGTTGTTTCGAATGCTTTAACTTGTGGAGTAGTTGCGCCTAATGGGAAACCAATAACTGTACAAACTTTAACTTTAGAACCAGTTAATAATTCACTTGCATTTTTAACCCAGGTTGGATTAACACAAACAGAAGCGAATTCGTACTTTAGTGCTTCCTCACAAATTTTTTCAATTTGAGCTTTTGTTGTTTCAGCTTTTAATAAAGTATGATCAATCATTGCAGCGTAATTTTGAGTCATGAAAATTACTCCTTCTTCTTCTTTAGTTGTACGTACCTCTTCCATAATACCATTAAAGTAAAATATTGTGAAATGACAGATAATTTCAACAAACTATCAACTAACAAGCATTACACATTACTTTTCCTTGCTTTATACTTTTTATTCACATATTAACGTTCTCAACTTTTTCTAGTAATTTAAAATATAAAAAAACGACAAAACCATCAAAGATTCTGCCGTTTTTTCCATTATTGAACTTGTTCTTCTAATACACGTACAAATTGGCCCTCATTATATGGATAGCCCACTTTTTGTACTTTTACTTTTACAAGTTTACCGATCATTTCTTCAGTACCTTCAAACACAACACGTAAATAATTATCACTGTATCCTACAATCAGATTTTCCTTTTCTGATTCTTCTCTGTAGTGTTCTTCTGGGATAACCTCTAGTACTTCTCCTTCAAAACGAGAAGCATATTCTTTAGCTAGTTGGTCGTTTAAAGTAATTAATCGATGTACACGTTCGTTTTTAACGTCTTCATCAACCTGATCTTCCATTCTTGCTGCTGGTGTACCAGTACGTTTCGAATATGGGAAAACATGTAGCTCTGCAAATTTATGTTTTGCAATAAAGTTATAAGTTTCCATGAATTCTTCTTCTGTTTCACCTGGGAACCCTACAATTACATCTGATGTAATCGCTAGGTCAGGAAGTGCCTCGTTTAAACGTTCTAGACGTTCTGCAAAGAAGTCCATAGTATATTTACGGCGCATACGCTTTAACACTGTATCTGACCCAGATTGAATCGGAATATGTAAATGACGTACCACTATATTCGAGTTTTTTAGAACTTCAATTACTTCATCAGTTAATTGTGAAGCTTCAATTGAAGAAATACGTAATCTCTTTAACCCTTTTACATTGGCTTCAAGGTCACGCAGTAACTGTGCTAAATTGTAATCTTTGAAATCTTGTCCATATCCACCTGTATGAATACCAGTTAACACAATTTCTAGATACCCAGCATCTACTAGTTTTTGAGCTTGACGAATAACCTCTTGTGGATCACGTGAACGCATTAAACCACGAGCCCAAGGAATAATACAGAAGGTACAGAAGTTATTACAGCCTTCTTGAATTTTTAAGGAAGCACGCGTACGATCTGTGAAGTAAGGAACATCTAATTCCTCGTAAACACGATTTTTCATAATGTTTCCTACCGCATTAATCGGCTGTCGCTCCACTTTATATTGTTCGATGTATCCCAACATTTTTTGACGATCTTGTGTTCCTACAACAATATCAACACCTGGAATCGCCATTATTTCAGCTGGCGATGTTTGTGCATAGCATCCTGTAACACAAATTACTGCATCTGGATTTTGACGAACTGCACGACGAATCACCTGGCGAGATTTCTTATCACCTGTGTTCGTTACTGTACATGTATTTATTACATAAACATCTGCTTGTTTTTCAAATTCAGTACGTTCATATCCTTGTTCTTTAAAAAGCTGCCAAATACTTTCAGTTTCATAATGGTTTACTTTACAGCCTAAAGTATGAAAAGCCACCGTTGACACTGGCTAACACCTCTTTCATTCAAATTCATATGATATAGCAGCTAACGCATATAATGGCGCTGTTTCTGCTCGTAATATTCTTGGTCCAAGAGACATTGTTTCTGCTCCAGCCTCGAGTAGGCTTTGAGCTTCGTTCCTTGAAATACCGCCCTCAGGACCGAAAATTAATAAAATCGACTTCGATTCATTATCATACACTTTTTTTAATTTATCTGCAAATCTTGTGCGATTTTCTTGCTTTGCATCTTCTTCATCAGCAATATATACAGCATCGTAGTTTGAAACAATTGAAAGTAACTGTTTAAAGCTTTTAGGATTAGAAATTTCAGGAACATGAGTTCTATGCGATTGTTCTGCGGCCTCTTGTGCAATTTTTTGTAATCGCTCCGTCTTTTTTTCACCCTTTTTTTCGTCCCATTTGACAATCGAACGTTCTGCAGTAAATGGAATCAGTGCGTGCATACCTAGCTCGGTTCCTTTTTGGGAGATTAACTCCAGCTTATCCCCTTTCGGTAATCCGCAAGCAATGTCTACTTTGATAGGCATTTCAGAAGATGGAATTGTTTCTCCAGTTTGTTTGACAATTACCTCTTGTCCAACTGAAACGATTTGACATATAAAGGCTGTATCAGCATGAACAACGACAATTTGATCACCACTGTCCATGCGCATTACTTTAGAAATATGACGTGCGTTTTCTCCTGAAATTGTTAATTCACTTAATTCATTAAAGGGTTCATGTACAAAATATCGTTGCATAATGTACCTCCAAATTTTTATAAAAGACAAGGAGTTGCCCCTGATTATTGGGACAACTCCTTCTTGTTTATGGTCGTCGTGCAATGATGGCAACCCAATCCTCCATCATTAATACTTCTTCAATAATAAAGCCTGAACCCACTAGCGCTTTTTTTACAT
Organism: Ureibacillus chungkukjangi; assembly: GCF_003217295.1. Classification (GTDB taxonomy): domain Bacteria; phylum Bacillota; class Bacilli; order Bacillales_A; family Planococcaceae; genus Ureibacillus; species Ureibacillus chungkukjangi. The sequence continues at coordinate 12,688 of NZ_QJTJ01000024.1, read as the reverse complement.
CCTCTTTTTTCGCATTAATTATACCAGAAGTTACATAAAGTCCTCCGGGTTTAACGATTGAAAAGGCATCATCTGTAAAGGTCATAATAATCTCTGCTAAAATATTCGCTACGACTACATCCGCTGGTTCTGAAACTGTGTCGAGTAGATTCCCTTGATGTACCGTTGCGATATCTTGTACTTTGTTATGTACAATGTTTTCAAATGCAGATTTCACTGCAACTGCATCTAAATCAAGAGCATGTACTTTCTCAGCGCCTAGCATTGCAGCAGCAATAGCTAGTACACCAGAGCCGGTTCCAACATCCACGACTGAATTACCTTCTTTGACAACCTTTTCTAATGCTTGTAAACACATGACAGTTGTAGGATGTGTACCAGTACCGAATGCCATACCTGGATCTAGCTCAATAATCAGCTCGTCAGTGTTTACCGGAGTGTATTCTTCCCAAGTAGGAACAATTGTAAATCTTTCCGAAATTTTCACCGGATGATAGTATTGCTTCCAAGCAGTTGCCCAGTCTTCCTCGTGCACCTCAGACATTGTGAATACATTTTCACCAACATTAATATCAAAATTTTCTAGATTCGCGATTGCAAGTTTAATTTCTTCAACAGTTTCTGCTAAAAAACTAGATACCGGTAAATATGCTTTTACGATTACCCCACTTTTCGGAAAATCATTTGGGTTCAAATCATAAATTTCACCAAATTGATCTACTCTTTCTTTCTCCATTTCTGTTGAATCTTCTATGACAACACCACTTGCGCCAGCTTCGTGATAAATATTTGAAATCGCTTCAACCGCTTCGTTTGTTGTTAAAACCGACAATTCTGTCCATTTCACTTGCAATCAGCTCCTCTAAAATTTTGTTACCAAGGTTCAAATAATATTAGTGTTAGTGTCCATAAATGCGGACTCTATTGTTAAATTACTCACCTTTTAATGTCTTTTTGATTTTATCAAATAATGAACTACTTTGTTCTTCTGGAATATCGCCACTAATTTCTGCAAAATCACGTAATAGTTGCTTTTGTTTCTCTGTTAGCTTAGAAGGTGTCATTACTTTAACAATGACATATTGATGACCTGTACCGTAACCATGAACATTCTTAACACCTTTGTCTTTAATACGGAATTGAGCACCTGATTGTGTACCTGCCGGAATTTTCAGCTTAACTTTTCCATGAATTGTCGGGACTTCAATATCATCACCAAGAGCTGCCTGCGGGAATGTTAACTTAAGCTCATAGTAAATATCATCGCCATCACGTTCGAAGTATTCATGATTTTTTACATTAAAGACGATATATAAATCCCCTGCTGGACCCCCATTGATGCCTGGTTCACCTTGACCTGTCACACGTAATTGCTGACCATCGTCAACACCTGCTGGTATCGTTACTTTAATTTTCTTGCGTTTTTGTACCGTACCAGTTCCGTGACATGTATTACATTTTTCTGGAATGATTTTACCAGTACCGCGACAAGTGTTACATGTACGACGGTTTACCATACGCCCAAATGGTGTTTCTACAGCTTGATTGACTTCACCTACACCATTACATGTAGTACATGTTTTTGAGCTTGTGCCAGGCTTAGCCCCTGATCCGCTACAAGTATCACAAGTTTCGTCCTTTGGTATTTCAATTTCTGTTTGCTTACCAAAAACAGCATCCTCAAAAGAGATATTCATTCTGTACTGAAGATCATCACCTTTTCTTGGTGCATTCGGATCAGAACGACGTCCACCGCCTCCAAAGAATGAGCTGAAAATATCTTCAAAGCCGCCAAAACCAGATCCGCCGAAGCCACCAAATCCACCTTGGTTTGGTCCTTCATGACCGAATTGATCGTATTGTGAACGTTTTGAATCATCGCTAAGGACTTCATAGGCCTCTGCAATCTCTTTAAATTTATCATCCGCCCCAGCTTCTTTATTAATATCCGGATGATACTGCTTAGAAAGTTTGCGATAGGCTTTCTTTATTTCATCTTTGCTTGCGCTTTTACTTACGCCAAGCACTTCATAGTAATCGCGTTTACTCATCGGTCACACTCCGCTCTTTTTCATAACGTATATTTTAGCATGTTCGCATAATACTGTATATGAAGTTTAATTATTTAACTGACTTTTACAATTGTCGTTGTTAGAAAAACACAACCCGACTCAAATAGGTCGAGTTGATGTATATCTTTTGATGAATATATTTAGAACTTATATTCCTATTCGCTGAAAAAGTCAAAGTCCGTAATGTTCGGCTTTGACTTTTTCATGTTTCTTTTATAAACGATTGTTAAATCTTATTTATCGTCTTTTACTTCTTCAAAGTCAGCATCTACAACGCCGTCATCTTTTTTATCTGGACCTGCTTCTGCTTCACCTTGAGCAGCTTGTGCAGCAGCTGCAGCTTGCTCATATACTTTCATAACTAAAGGCTGTAAAACACCTTCTAGTTTTTCTTTAGAAGTTTTAATTCCTTCGATTTCACCAGCTTCTAATGCCTTTTTCAATTCTTCTTTAGCATCTTCTACTGATTTTTTCTCATCTTCACTGATTTGCTCACCAAGATCAGTGATTGTTTTATCGACTTGGAAAACTAATTGGTCTGCTTCATTACGAAGTTCTGCTTCTTCTTTACGTTTAGCATCGGCCTCAGCATTTGCTTCTGCCTCTTTAACCATACGATCGATATCTTCATCTGTTAACCCAGAGTCAGATTGGATTACGATTGTTTGTTCTTTTTGAGTTCCTAAGTCTTTTGCTTTAACAGATACGATACCATTTTTATCAATATCGAATGTTACTTCGATTTGAGGTACACCACGTGGTGCTGGTGGAATATCTGCTAATTGGAAACGACCTAAAGTTTTGTTATCTGCAGCCATTGGACGCTCACCTTGTAAAACGTGAATGTCTACAGCAGGTTGGTTATCTGCAGCAGTTGAGAACACTTGTGATTTTGAAGTTGGAATTGTTGTGTTACGTTCGATAAGTTTTGTAAACACGCTACCCATTGTTTCAATACCAAGTGATAGAGGTGTTACATCAAGTAATACGATATCTTTCACATCACCTGTTAATACACCACCTTGAACTGCAGCACCCATAGCTACTACTTCATCAGGGTTAACTCCACGGTGTGGATCTTGGTTTGTTTCTTTTTTCACAGCATCTTGTACTGCTGGAATACGAGTTGAACCACCAACAAGAATTACTTTATCTAATTCAGATGCACTTAGACCAGCATCCTTAAGAGCTTGACGAGTTGGGATAATCGTACGTTCTACTAAATCACGTGTGATTTCATCGAATTTTGCACGAGACAAGTTAACCTCTAAGTGAAGAGGACCATCTGCTCCTGCAGTAATGAATGGTAATGAAATTTGAGTTGATGTAACACCCGATAAATCTTTTTTCGCTTTCTCAGCTGCATCTTTTAAACGTTGCATTGCCATTTTATCTTTTGATAAATCAACACCGTTTTCTTTTCTGAACTCTTCTACTAAGAAATCGATAACCTTTTGGTCGAAGTCATCTCCACCAAGCTTGTTATCACCAGCAGTTGCAAGTACTTCAAATACTCCATCACCTAATTCAAGGATCGAAACGTCGAAAGTACCACCACCAAGGTCAAATACTAGAATTTTTTGGTCTTGGTCTTGTTTGTCTAAACCATAAGCAAGAGCAGCAGCTGTTGGTTCGTTAATAATACGTTCAACCTCTAGACCAGCAATTTTACCAGCGTCTTTTGTTGCTTGACGTTGAGCATCGTTAAAGTAAGCTGGAACTGTAATTACAGCCTTAGTTACTGTTTCTCCTAAGTAATCTTCTGCATATCCCTTTAAGTATTGTAAAATCATCGCCGATACTTCTTGAGGTGTGTAATCTTTACCTTCAACAGTTACTTTTTCTGAAGTACCCATTTTAGATTTAATAGATAAAATAGTATTAGGGTTAGTAATTGATTGGCGTTTTGCCACTTCCCCTACTTGTTTTTCACCATTTTTAAATGAAACCACTGAAGGAGTTGTACGGTTACCTTCAGGATTTGGAATTACTTTTGGTTCGCCGCCTTCTAGGACTGCTACACAAGAGTTTGTTGTACCTAAGTCAATACCAATAATTTTGCTCATTTTAAATTTTGCCTCCTAATTATTTAAAACACGTAAAGGGTGTTTTTCACTAATTAATTTTTTGTTTTATTCGTTTACTGAAACCATTGATGGTCGTAATACGCGATCTTTTAATTTATAGCCTTTTTGAAGCTCTCTTAACACAATTCCAGTTTCTTTTTCAGAATCCGCTTCTTGCATTACAGCTTGATGTACATTCGGGTCGAATACTTCCCCTTCTGCAGGGATTAGTTCTAAGCCCTCTTGTTTTGTTGCCTCAATCAGCGTTTTGTAAACCATTTCAATACCTTTATATAGAGAAACAGCATCATCTGAATTTACTTCAACCTGTAGTGCACGGTCTAAATTGTCGATAACAGGTAAAAGTTCTGTTAGAAGCTTTTGAGCTCGATATTTTTCAGCCGCTTCACGATCTAATTGGGCGCGACGTCGCATATTATCGAAGTCTGCACGTAGACGTAAGTAACGACTCTCTTCTTCTTGCAACTTTGCTTCAAGCTCCGAAACCTTCACATTTAACTGCTCTTCTACGGAAAGCTCTACCTGCTCGTTTGTTTCTGTGCCGTTCGTTTCTGCTTCATTTGCTTGCTCATTTACTTCTTCTAGTTGCTCTTTGTTTTCTGTAGTTTCAGACACGTTTGTTTCCTCCTTATAACCCATCATTTACTTTATTTGAAAGTGCACCTGAAAGCCCACTTCGCATCACATCAATAAGCGACACAACACGCTGATAATCCATTCTTTTAGGACCAATAATTGCAATTGATCCCTCTTGATCATTCCCAATAGAGTAGGACGCTGTAATTACACTTAAATCATCCATTACTAAATGGTTATTTTCTGAACCAATTCGAATATGAATCCCTGCGTCTTCATGCTGGAACAAAGAAATTACTTGGCTTTCCTTTTCCATCATTTCCATAAGTGCACGAACTTTATTTAAATCATGGAATTCTGGTTGGTTGAACATATTTGTTTTTCCACCAAAATAAATTTTCCCTTCATTTTGGAAGGTAGCAACATTTCTCAAGGATTGGATAAAAGAATCTGCTGTGTTTACATGCTGCCTTAAAACGTTAAACGTTTCTAATTCTAGCCTACTTTGTAGCTCTAATAATGAAACACCCACTAAACGTTCGTTTAAAATATTTATTGTTTTTTCAATATCCGATGGAACAAAGCCTTGTGGGAGTGTAATTGTTCGATTCTCTACATGTCCATTATCCGTAACAATAATTGCTACTGCTGTTTGTTCAGATAGAGGAACAATTTGAAATCTTTTAACGCGATGTTTACTTACATTTGGTCCAAGTAAAATCGTTGTATAAGAAGTTAAGTCAGACAAAATGTTAGCAGATTCACGTATTACTTGTTCCATTTCTACAATTTGATTTTTAAAAACAGATTGAAATAAGCCAATTTCTCGGGCAGACATAGAGATCGGTTGTAGTAAATGATCCACATAAAATCGATATCCCTTCTCAGATGGGACACGCCCTGAAGAGGTATGTGTTTTTTCTATAAAACCAAGCTCCTCTAAATCAGCCATCTCATTTCGGATTGTAGCTGGACTAGTTGTTATCCATTCCTTTTTTGAAATTTGGCGTGATCCTACTGGTTGAGCTGAAGTAACAAAATCATCAACGATTACTTGCAATATTTGTAACTGTCGATTCGTTAACATTGTCATCACCTCTGTTAGCACTCATTAAGAGGGAGTGCTAATACTATTAATAAATTATCAAATCTCAAATATGATGTCAACGGAATCGCTCTATTATCCTAATAAAAATTGTTGAAATATTTCATTGCCAACAAAGCGACCCTTGCGACTTAGTCTTACACCTTTTTCATCCTCGATAATCAGACCTTCTAAAGCAAGCTTAGCTATTTCTTTCCCATAAAGCTCTTTCATAGAGACTCCAAACTTTGTTTCAAACGTTTCAAAGGATACCCCTTCATTTTTTCGTAAGCCCAAAAACATTTGCTCTTCACATTTTTCTTCGTTTGTTACCTCGTGTTTATGAAGGATAGGCTGATCATTATTATTAATCGTTTCAATGTATTTTTTAATAGGTGCATGATTTGAATAACGTATCCCTGACATGTAACCATGTGCACCCGCTCCAAAGCCCGCGTACTCATCATTATCCCAATAAATTTTATTATGTGTTGAGTTGTGGCCATCTATCGCAAAATTACTTATTTCATATTGTATCTTTTCTTTTTCTTTCATTCGGCGCATCAAAAGATCGTACATATCCGCTTCAAGATCTTCAGTAGGTAAGTTTAGTTTTCCCTTTGCATACTGAATGTAAAAAATAGTTTTTGGTTCAACAATAAGAGAGTAAGCTGAATAGTGAGGAAGATCTAACTCTAAAGCTTTTTCTAAAGTGTCTTCCCATTGTTCCATCGTTTGACCTGGCAGCCCGTACATCAGGTCAATGCTAATATTGTCAAAGCCAACTCTTTTTGCTTGTTGAATGGTTTGGAAAACATGTTCATTTGTATGAGTTCGTCCTATTTTTTCTAGAAGCTTCTGGTCAAAAGATTGGACACCCATGCTTAAACGATTGACTCCGCCGCTCCTCAAAGCCTCTAGTTTATCTACTGATAATTCATCAGGGTTAGCTTCAGAGCTAAATTCCACAAGCTGCTTCGTTGGTAATAGGGTATTTATGTGATGTAAAAGCCTTGTTATCTGATTTGCAGTAAGTGCAGTTGGTGTCCCACCACCTAAAAAGATGGTTTCAAGGTTTTGGAATTGTTCAGGCGTTTTTCTAACAGCCATTTCAATTTCCCTGCCAACTGCTTCTATATATTCATCTACTGGTTGATTTTTAAAATAAACTTTATTGAAATCACAATAATTACAAATTTGATGACAGAAAGGAATATGTATGTAGACACCTCGAGCCATTAAAATCCCTTCTTTCTTAAGAAATATCGTATCTCTCTATTGTACCCTTTCATAGTAAAAATTCAATTTTAGGGTACTAATTATGAGAAATAAGAGACTTCCTGAATATTAGGAACAAAAAAAGAGACCTGATTTAGACCAGACCTCAAAAATTTTTTTTAAATGGCAATATTTATTTGTTGTTTATATAAATCTACAAATAGTTCAATTGCTGAGTAATTTGAAAACTTCGTAGTAAAGCTAATAGCTTCTTCCTTCGAATGGAACGATAGTGCACTCATTTCCTTTGCAAACTCATATTTTCCGTTTTGTAATGTTATTAAGTAAACTCTTACAACCGGACTATACGGTCTTTGCATATCCAAATTATCTCCTGCTAATAATACCCCAACGGTTGCATCTTGTTCATTAATAATGGTTGACAGTGCAACTAATTCATCATACTCAAACCATTCAGGAATTGCTACCTCTACTATATTGTTCATTTAAAATACATCTCCTTCGCTGTTTTTCATATGAAGCTTAAACCCTTGATATAAATACCAATAATTAACAAATAAAGGTGGCTCGATTAGATTTATTAGATAAATTCTACTATGGGTTTTACGATTCTCAAAGAGCAATAATTAAACGTTTTTTTCAGTTTCTTTGCAATATATGAAATATTGTTGCAATAAAAAACAGATTATCCTCTAAAAAAGAAGATAATCTGTAAAGTTGGTAATATTTAACTTTTATACAACTTTTTACCTTTGTAAATTAATTTAAATATTGTTATTTTAACCCATATTAACATATAACATACAATTATTGTATATATTTTTCACGTCCTTTAGAGTCGCAACTTCCAACTTCTAATATGTAAAAAAAAACGAGTTGCACTGTAATTAGTTGCAACTCATCTTTTCACTATCAGTTATTTCTTGTTGTTGTTATTATCATCCATTTTCAATACGGCCATGAAGGCTTCTTGAGGAACCTCTACAGAACCTACTTGCTTCATACGCTTTTTACCTTCTTTTTGCTTATCAAGAAGTTTACGCTTACGTGAGATGTCACCGCCGTAACATTTCGCAAGTACATTTTTACGCATCGCTTTAATCGTTGAACGTGCCACGATTTTTTGACCGATTGCAGCTTGAATTGGTACCTCGAATTGTTGACGAGGAATTAACTCCTTTAACTTCTCAACGATTACTTTACCACGCTCATATGCAAAGTCACGGTGTACGATAAAGCTTAATGCATCTACTTGCTCTGCATTTAATAGAATGTCCATCTTCACTAGCTTAGATGGTTTATAGCCGATTAACTCATAATCAAATGAAGCATAGCCCTTTGTATTTGATTTTAAGTAGTCGAAGAAATCGTAAACAATTTCCGAAAGTGGCATTTCATAAATAATACTTACACGACTTGTATCAATATAATCCATTGTCATGAAGTTACCACGTTTCATTTGGCAAAGCTCCATTACCGCCCCTACGTAATCATTTGGCACCATAATCGTTGCTTTTACATAAGGCTCTTCAATGCGGTCAATTTTTTGTGGATCTGGCATCATTGAAGGGTTGTCCACTTTAATAATCTCTCCATCTGTTAAGTGAACATCATAAATAACAGAGGGAGCAGTTGTAATTAGGTCAATATTAAATTCTCGCTCAATACGCTCTTGAATGATTTCCATATGCAGAAGTCCTAAGAATCCACAACGGAAACCGAAGCCTAGTGCTTGAGACGTTTCTGGTTCATATTGCAATGCAGAGTCATTAAGCTCCAATTTCTCTAATGCTTCGCGTAAATCGTTATAGCGAGCAGTATCAATTGGATAAAGACCGCAATATACCATAGGGTTTAACTTACGATACCCTTCTAGCGGAGTTTCGGCAGGTCGGCTAGCAAATGTTACTGTATCCCCTACTCGTGTATCTCCAACATTTTTGATAGAGGCAGTTAAATAACCTACATCCCCTACAGTAAGCTCAGCTTGAGGTACTGATTTCGGTGTATGCACTCCAACTTCAATAACTTCAAACTCGGCTCCTGTTGCCATCATGCGAATTTTATCACCAGGTTTTACTGTTCCATTTACAATACGAATTGAAATGATTACACCTTTATAGGCATCATAAACAGAGTCAAAAATTAGCGCTTGCAATGGAGCTTCTGGATCACCCGTTGGAGCAGGTACCTTCTCTACAATTTGCTCTAAAATATCTTCAATACCAATACCAGCTTTAGCAGAAGCTAGCACTGCCTCTGAAGCATCAAGTCCTATAACATCCTCTACTTCTCCACGTACACGTTCTGGATCAGCAGCAGGTAGATCGATTTTGTTTATTACTGGTAAAATTTCAAGGTCATTATCAAGAGCTAAATATACATTAGCTAATGTTTGTGCTTCTATCCCTTGTGCAGCATCAACTACTAAAATTGCGCCTTCACAAGCTGCCAAACTACGAGATACCTCATATGTAAAATCGACGTGGCCAGGTGTGTCAATTAAATGGAATGTGTAAGTTTCACCGTTTTTAGCTACATATTTTAACTGTACAGCATTTAACTTAATTGTTATTCCACGTTCGCGCTCTAAATCCATAGAGTCTAACAATTGAGCTTTCATTTCACGTGCTGTAATTGATTTTGTTTTTTCTAAAATCCGGTCTGCTAATGTAGATTTACCGTGATCGATATGGGCAATAATAGAAAAATTTCGTATGTTTTCTTGTCGTTTTAAACGTTCTTCTCGATTCATGTCGTGTCCACTCCTAATCAAATACGCCTCCTACGCATTAATTTTTCGCTCATCATGCGAAAAACAACCAAAGAAGATAGAGTTTTAAGGCTCTAACTTCTTTAGAATACGCTGGAGGCATTAACCCTTATCAGTATGCATTCTTACTGATTCTTTGGTAACCTGTTATATTTTCTTTTACATTTCCTACAAAAAAAGGCTAAACTAACTTGAATTATAGCAGTGACACAACAACTTTAGCAATGATGTAGTGAGAAAAAACGCAAAATATTATTATTCACTTATAAAATCAATGTAGACAATGAACTTAAGATTTTCACTTTAATTTACATAGGTTTTCGCAATCGCTTGTGCAAGTACAGCGATTGTTCGATAAACCTCATCCTCAGTATTTTCAATTCCACCGATTTCAATTAGTAACAGATTATTTGATAAGTCTTGATTATAAACTCCATCAACTCCATCTCCAGACTTCTCAATAATGCCTCTAGATATATCCGGGACAATTTGATTTAAAGCCTGATTTAGAGCGTTGGCTTGACTTAAATTCGTCTTATAGTTTGGATTTTCTGCACCGATAACAAATGCGGTTTTAGCATAGCCAACATCTTTATGTGTGACAGTCGACTGCTTATGACCTGTTGCATCCCTATGAATATCAAGAATAAGGTCATACTTATTTTCCTTCAACTCCTGACTTAAAAAAGTGCGCGCAGTTGAATAAGAAGACGCCATTGTCTTCCCCTGTTTTACTGTTTCAGCCATAATATCAACATCAAGAGTCGTTGCGTTTAAACCGTTTAGTTTAAAGTAATCTTCCATTGCCTTAGACATAGATAGTAAATTTGCTTGGTCATCATATACAGCAACGGTACCTGTTTGACTTTTTACAAACGGTTTATAGGTTTCTTGAGAATGCGTAAAAACAAATAATACGTCAAATGAATCCATTGTCGGTGTAACATCACTTGCGCTACTATCTCCTGTTGCTGTCACTTCTGTTGCTGTTACATCTTCTGCAGTTTTGTCTGATTGAACATTGGAAGAAGCATAGACTACTTGCTTTTCTTCGGCCATAGGAGGCTCATATTTTTGATTGTTCGGAAAAGGCAATAGTCCTGTGATGATTGGTAACATAAAAAAGAAGACTAGAAAAACAGATAGAATTTTTAATTTTTTTAACATGGCATCCTCTCCTTCCACTACGATATGGAGGAAGAGGACTTTTTAGAACTAATTCACTTTATGTTCCATCCACTTAAATAGACATTTGCTTACCAAGATTGAATATTTTGTAATCCAAACATCAACTTCTTTTGGCGTTACAATCAGTCTTTCAGGATGTGATGCAAAAACCTCTTCAAATAACTGAAGTCGATCTTCATTTGACCAAGTCGACCATTCACCGAAAATCGGCTTGATTAAATTCATATCGACTCTTTGATTGGAATCTGGTGTCCAAGAAGAGACAGAGAGCTTACCAGACGGCTTCCCTTTTTCCTCAATTTTTGCAGCGATCGAACGGAACACATTATCAATCGCATCTGCAATGATTACTGTTGCATCCACAACTGTAGGAACCCCAATCGCCGTAACAGGAACCCCCATCACTTCTTTCGAAACTTCAGTACGTTGATTACCTACCCCGGAGCCTGGATGAATCCCTGTGTTTGTAATTTGAATTGTTTTACATAAACGCGAGCTTCCTCTTGTTGCTAATGCATCAATTACTAAAACTAAGGAAGGTTTAACTTTTTCTGTAAGGGCACGGATGAAATCACTAGTTTCAAAACCTGTTTGCCCCGTTACACCTGGTGCATACATTATAAAATGATCACTAGGATTTTCAGATTGCTCATTTTGCATTGCATCTATTGCAAAAGGACCTATTGCATCAGGCGTTATTGTTTTATTTCCTAGACCTATTACAAGAACCTTACTATCCTTTGTAATCTTTACATCTTTGTGAATATCATCAAGATATTTTGTAAAAGCCTTTTCAAGCTGCTCAAACCCGTTTGAATCGTCTATAGTTAAGGTCGGAACAGATAGTGTAATATAAGTCCCTTCCTTTTTTCCGATTTGCTCTTGACCGTGATCATCAACCACTACTTTTGTGACTTTTACTCGACCTTCCGTAAATTCATCGATTGCAACTCCACTTGTTTGCTCTAATCTATTCTTTTGATGCTTGGTCTGATGCTCAACTACTTCGGCTGATTCATCAATTAAATCGGTTCTGCTCCAATTAACTTCTATCATTAATAATCACCTCGTTTATATGTTAGACAAACTGTCAAGTAAATATTCTTTGCATTTAACTATTGCAATTAACTCTAGGGTTTGGTAGAATGATTTTTGTTGTATTGACAAACGAAAATAGTGAGAAGATAACTCATCTCGTACCTTATTTAGGAGGTGAAAGATATGCCAAACATTAAATCTGCAATTAAACGTGTTAAAGTTGCTGAGAAAGCTAACGCAGCTAACGCTCAAGCGAAATCAGCTATGCGTACAACTGTGAAAAAAGCTGAACAAGCACTTGCAAACAATGCTGAGGGCGCTAAAGAATTAGTAGTAGCAGCTAGCAAAGCTCTTGATTCTGCAGCTTCTAAAGGTCTTATCCATAAAAACGCAGCAGCTCGTAAAAAATCACGTTTAGCTAAAAAAGCTAACTAATACATTAAGAGGTTTTCCTAAATCATAACTTTTATGATTTGGAAAACCTCTTTTTCGTTTGATAATTTCCCTTCAAACAGAAAAAAAACTACCTAGAGATTTAAAATGTACCCTATAAGATGGACACTTTAAAAAAAGTCCTTCTTGTAGGGTACTTTTGTTTATAATGAGAAAAAAGATGTTGGAGCGGAATTAG
>NZ_QJTJ01000023.1 GCF_003217295.1 Ureibacillus chungkukjangi | reverse complement strand
GAAAAGCAAGCTTTTCTAAAGTCCGCTCGACTTGCATGTATTAGGCACGCCGCCAGCGTTCGTCCTGAGCCAGGATCAAACTCTCCATAAAAGAGAAAATTTGATAAAGCTCAAATTTTGTACCGGACATTATAAATGTCCGACAAACATCTGCCGGCATCAATTTTGATGTCCAAAATTTTGTTTCTCTAATTTAATAGAAGAAACTATGTTCATTAACGTTTTGTTGTTCAGTTTTCAAGGTTCATTCGTTACTCAAATTATTATATCAAGATAATAATTTATCGTCAACACTTTATTAATTGAATGTGTTTTTCAAAAAGTAACTTTTAAATAATATCAAACCACTAACACTATGTCAATACTTTTGATATCCATCATTACTTACAAAAAGTAACGACTTGAATTACTTTAACATCCAGTTCTTACGATGTCAACAATATATTTTTTCAATTCTTCACTGCTCAAGCAGCAACGTTTATTACTATACTAAGCTATAGATTATTTTGCAAGCGAAAAATGAATTTAAATTAATTCCATTAAGTCAGTCTTTTCTCCTTCTCAAAATTCCTTCTATTGTATTTTGGTTTAAAACACATGCATCCCCTTCTATTTTGAATACAGTTATTTTATAGAACAAAAAAAGCCGTTATCTCCTAAAGAAGATAACGACCCTTTACTATAATATTAGTAATCTATAATTATAAGAAGATAAAGTAGCATAAGAAGATAACAAATAATCCATACATAATTGGATGCACTTCTTTACCACGACCTGATACAAGCATAGTAATTGGATAGAAGATAAACCCTATCGCAATACCTGTAGCAATTGAATATCCTAGTGGCATACAAATCATTACTAAGAATGCCGGAATAGCAATTTCGATTTTATCCCATTCGATAAGCTTTAACGAAGATACCATTAATGCACCAACGATAATTAAAGCTGGAGCAGTAACCGCACTTGTTACTACCGCTAAAACCGGAGAGAAGAATAAAGCTAATAAGAATAATATACCTGTTACAACCGCTGCAAGACCAGAACGAGCACCTGCAGCTACACCAGCCGTTGACTCTACATAAGAAGTTGTAGTAGAAGTACCGAAAATTGCACCTGTTACAGTCGCTAAAGAATCCGCAAGTAAGGCTCTACCAGCTCGTGGTAGCTTGTTGTCTTTTACAAGACCAGCTTGTCCAGCTACCGCCATTAGTGTACCAGCAGTATCAAAGAAGTCTACAAATAGGAATGTTAGAACAACAATTAAGAAATCTAAATTCCAGATAACATCAAAGTTTCCTAAAAAATCGAAAGCTGCGCCAAATGTAGGCTCTAGACTAGGAATAGAAGAAACAATTTTTTCAGGCATATTAACTAAACCAAAAATCATACCAGCAATTGCAGTGATGACCATACCGTAGAAAATACCGCCATTAATTTTTTTAGCCATAAAGATTGCTGTTACGAAAATACCAAATACAGCAAGTAACGCATTACCTGATGTAATATCACCTAATACTGTTAAAGTTGCATCATCGTTTACAATGATTCCAGCACCTTGGAATCCTACGAAGGTGATAAATAAACCGATCCCTGCTCCAACTGCATATTTTAATTGAGCTGGAATTGCATTAATAATTGTTTCACGAATACCAGAAAGTGATAAAACAATGAAGACTATCCCAGAGAACATTACCCCTGTTAAGGCTGTTTCCCAAGCCATACCCATTCCCATAACTACAGAGAATGTAAAGAATGCGTTAAGCCCCATACCTGGTGCTAATGCTATTGGATATTTTGCAATAAGCCCCATGAACAAACAACCTACTGCTGCAGCTAACGCTGTTGCAACAAATACTGCATTATAGTCCATCCCTGCAGCTTCTAGCATTCCTGGATTTACAGCAAGAATATAAGCCATTGAAAGGAATGTAGTTAAACCTCCAAGAATCTCTCGACGATAATTCGTCCCTAACTCTTCAAATTGGAAATACTTTTTCATTTTTTCCTCCGAATTAATCGTCCACAATGTCATAAATAAAAAGACACGCACCTAACAAGAGTTGCATGTCTACGATAATTAGAATAACTATACAAAAATAGCAGTTACTAATAGATTCTAAATCGTAGTCAAGCTATTTAAGGTAGCTTGGTAGAAACTCACGAGCCATATTCTCGACATTATACGACGAAATATTTAATTTACTTCTGTAATATAACATCTCACTCTTTTGATTTCAACCCTTTTTACGAACATTAATTGGTAAATTTGTTTTATAGTTCGTAAATTAAAGGGGATATCTATCATTTAAATGTATACTTAACGTTTTTTGGATAAACTTTGCTCTTTTAATCACTTTTATTCTATTAAATTATCTGTTGAAGAATTCAACCTCTCTTCCATCAAGACACCAAAAAAGAGCAAACCCGCAATTAAATCACGGATTCACTCTTTTTTAAACTAGTTTTCATCTAGCTTTCCATCTTCACTGGAAGAAGTATCTTTTGTCTTTTCTTTGTTTTTCTCATCTTTTACCTTTTCATTCAATTCTTCGTTTGGGACATCATCAAACGTCGCACTATCTTCCAAGCGGTCAATTTTCTCTTTTCCTTTGTGAGGCATATTTTCAGCTCCTTTACTTAGCTGTGAAAAATACTCTTCTATTAGATACCACCTTGCTGGCGATCAATCTTATTATTGAGAGTATCTGTCGTATCATCGATTTCTGCTTCTTCACGACGGACTGTATCAGTGATTGTTTCAGTATCCATTACTTTACGCTTACCGACCACAATCTCTTCAGTGACAACGTCTTTTTTCGTTACCTCAACTTGCTCTTCGGTAATTGGAATATGAATTGTACCTTCTTCATCCACAGTACTATCTGTATTGAAGGTAGTAGCGGCCACCTCTCCAACTTCCCGATTTACCGGACGTCGCTCAATATATACCTCTTCTCGTTCTACAGGTACATCTATTGATTGCTCATCTAAGTGTACGTTTTTATTCACATTCACTTCTCCAGTTATTACGCGGTTTTTATCAATATTCAAACGCTCTTCATGAAGCTCTAATGTTTTCAGATCATTAACACTGGAGGCAAGGGTACTATCCTTGTAATACGTGTCATAGTCTGAATCGACATACAATAGATATTTGCCATTACGCAATTCATTGTAATAGCGTTCTCTTTCGGCATCGTCTAACCCCAGTCTACGGAAATTATCATCCACTAAGTCTTCACCTGTTAAGAAGGCTTTGAATTTATCCCACCAGCTAGCCCCTTCCATTTCTCCAGAGGTTCCGAGATATCCACGGTGCAATGTATACTGGTCATCTCTGCTTGATACAATAAACATATCTTCTTCTTTATACCCTTGAAGACGTAATCGATCCATCTCAGCATCTAATTGTGCCTCGGTATCATAAATCCCATATAATTCACGTTTATCCATGTTAAATCTCCTCCTAGAATTACAGCTATTTTGTGTAGTTGAATCTATTATTCTATTGCCCAATATCCTCTCCATGAAACTTACACATTTTTGAAAATGGTGCAAAAACATTATTAGAAAAGGGATTCAATCATCAAAAAAGAGCCTCATATTGAGACTCTCCTAGAAAGCAGATTAATTACCTAACAGTTTTAGAACAGGATAGATATAAGGTTCACTTGGTTCATCTATTACACTTAAGCTTGTAACCTTTAAAATCGGCAATTCGTATCCATCATATGAGCCCACTTCTATTACACCATCGATTTCAACCCATGTATCCTCCTGGATGGTATCGGCTCCATCAAATTCTGTTAGAAACCCTATAATACTTGCATCGGCTATACAATGGGTTATTAAAAATCTTGATATTACCAACTGATTGCTTTCAAATCCCTTTTCCTTAAAAACAAAGCCACTCAGTTTTATCTTTTTACCCGCATAGGTTTTTGGATTATCGTTAATTTCCCCATAATAAGTGCTGAACATATCATCAGCCATTTCGATTGTCTCAGACTCTTGCAGTAATCGGAACCTTTCATCATACTCACTCTCAGACAAATAATTTTCGTTTGGTAAAGCAATATCATCCACATCACTTGAATAGATATCAATATGTTCTTTCTCCACCAAAGATTCTGCCCCCTCCATTAAAAACGAACCTTGGCTGTTCTCCTTGCCCACTAGAAATCCCTTATTCGCAGCAATCGATGCATCTAACGTGGCAGGCGGAATCATAAATCCTGTTATGATTGGAAATGCAACAATGCTATAGCCGACGATTCGTTTCAAGTTCCAATGACTATTCCCATGATCATGATCACAATTATGGGAACAGGTATGGTGAGAATGCTTTTCCGACCATATGCGCGTAATCTGGATAAGCAATAAAATAAAAAAGAGTATGGCCGCCATTTTACTCATAAAATCATATTTTGGGTTGATGTACTTAGAGATGTCACCTGTGAGATGAAGATTAGCAAAATACAAAGTAAATAATCCTAGTAATAAAGCTTTTAAAAAATGCTGAAAATGAAATATCAACGGTGCACCTCCTACAGTAAGCTCGATAAGGTTACAAACAAGAAAACAATACTTGTAATAAGGACAAATAAAACAAAAACAAACTTCGCCTTAAATACACTTAAAAGCATAATTGTATTTTTCAAATCAATCATTGGTCCATAAACTAAAAAGGCTAAAATGGAAGTAGTTGGAAAAACGTTTCTGAAGGAAGCCCCAATAAATGCATCCGCTTCTGAGCACAGTGATAGAACAAAGGCTAGAGCCATCATGACCAGCGTCGATTGAACTTGAGTGTTCCCTAACTGAAGAAGAGACTGTGTAGATACATAGGTTTGTAGAAACGCTGCAACAAAGGCACCTGCAATCAAGTATTTACTCATATCAAAAAATTCATCTATTGAATGCTTGAACATTTCGCTTATTCTGGGCACAAGAGGCTGTTTTTTAGCTTTTGTTTTCGAACGCTGAAGCTCCTTAGCATTTTTTAGTTGGTTGGTTTTAAATAACACACTAACAACTAGAGCTATTGCCAACGCCGCAGCAAAACCTACCCCCATACGCAAAATAGCTATCTCCTTATTATTTCCAAAGGCCATATAGGTCGACAAAATCACGATTGGATTAATAAGCGGGCCCGTTAGTAAAAAACCGACCCCAGCATATAAAGGTACTCCCTTTCCTATTAATCTGCGCACAATCGGAACAATTCCACATTCACAGGCCGGAAACACTGCACCTACCACGCAGCTCATCAACACTGCTAAAAATTTATTCTTCGGTATCCATGCCCGGATATGATCCTCCGTTATAAAAATTTGAATAAATCCTGCAATCAGTACCCCTATTAAAACAAAAGGAATGGCTTCAATTAAAATACTAAGAAAAATCGTATTTAATTGGAGAAAAGAGTTTGAAATTGTTAGTGAACTCGTTTTTAGAAAAAGCGGAACGAGACATAACACTAAAATTCCTACCACAAATACTGTTGAGAGTTTGCCTGACCTCTTCTGCCTATATTGCATCCAATCTCCTCTTTTCATTAGTTAGATTTTTTACTAGTACTGATAGCGAGCTTCGGTGCACCAATAAAATAGTTTGTCTCTTGTCCAAATTAAAATTAAAAATAGACTTCTCATAACATAGTATTTAATTCAAATCGTAATAATTCCTATTTATTTAAATTTGTGCATAAAAAAAGTCCCCTTTCTTTGCAAAACACAAAGAAAGGAGATTAAATTTACAAACCACAAAATCTGTTCAATTTTCATAGAAGAATAACATATGATAAATTTTAGTATTCCTATATATTCATTCATTGATATTATTTATCTGTTTGGTCTTGCTTCTTTTTCAAATACTCCGCACGAATTTTTTCTAGCTGTTGCTTTTTATCAAATTGGGCAGGCTTGTTTTTTTCATGATACTTCGCCACTGCTGCCTGACCTTTGTTATCCAATTGATATTTCCCCACTTTGTTCACCTACTTTTCTTGTCTTTAAAGAGAATCTATTCAACAAATATAATTTAGCTTATTTTACTGAAGTAAACCTTTTTACTTTATTAGTGTACTCCCTAACCTTACAGATATCAGTAAAAACATGAAAAACTTATTTAAATATAAAATAATTCATCGCCAAATGGCATTCTTTTTACTTTTTGATCATGTATTTTGATCAAAATAAAAACCCCTTCTAGTTACTTGTTGCAAAATAACTAAAAGAGGATTTAATAATAGTTAGATTATATTACTTAACAATCCTATTCCCACTCAATAGTAGCAGGTGGCTTAGACGTAATGTCATACAGCACGCGGTTTACGTGTTTTACTTCGTTGACGATACGTACTGAGATTTTTTCTAGTACGTCCCAAGGGATGCGGGCCCAGTCGGATGTCATGCCATCGATGGACGTTACGGCACGGATGCCTACTGCGTAATCGTACGTACGAGCATCCCCCATAACACCTACTGAACGGATGTCTGGAAGTACACAGAAGTATTGCCAAATTTCACGGTCAAGACCGGCATTTTTGATTTCTTCACGCAGGATGTAGTCAGCTTCACGAAGAATGTCTAATTTATCTTCTGTGATTGCGCCAAGAACACGGATTCCTAAGCCAGGACCTGGGAATGGTTGACGCCATACGATTTCTTCAGGTAAGCCAAGCTCTAGACCTAAAGCACGTACTTCGTCTTTAAATAAAGTATTTAAAGGTTCAATTAACTCAAACTTCATATCCTCTGGAAGCCCACCAACATTGTGGTGAGATTTGATTGTTTGGGCTGTTGCAGTACCTGATTCAATAATATCGGTATAAAGAGTTCCTTGAGCAAGGAAGTCCATATCTTTTAATTTTGCAGATTCTTCGTCAAATACGTAGATAAATTCGTTACCAATAATTTTACGCTTTTGCTCTGGATCTGAGATACCCTCTAGTTTACTCATGAAGCGTTCACGAGCGTCGATTTTGATAACTTTCATATCGAAATCTTCAGTGAAGGTTTTCATTACTTGTTCAACTTCGCCTTTACGGTTTAAGTTGTGATCCACGAACATACAAGTTAACTGATCACCAATTGCTTTATGTATTAAAACCGCTACGACAGAAGAATCTACCCCACCGGATAATGCACAAAGAACTTGTTTGTCACCAACCTGTTCACGAATTTTATTCATTTCGATTTCGATGAAGTTTGCCATTGACCAGTCACCTTTAGCATGGCAAATATCAAATACGAATTGGCGTAAAATATCGTTACCGTATACAGAGTGACGTACTTCTGGATGGAATTGCACCGCATAGAAGCCGCGTTCAACATTTTGCATTGCAGAAATTGGGCAAGATGCACTTGTTGCAATCACTTCAAATCCAGCTGGTACTTCTGTTACAAGGTCACCATGACTCATCCAAACAACTTGTTCTTTTGGAAGCTCACCAAATAATTGGTTGTCAGCAGTAATATTGATTTGCGCTTTCCCATACTCACGATGGTCTGCACCTTCAACTTTACCACCTAAAGCATAAGACATTAACTGCATTCCGTAGCAAATCCCTAAGATCGGTAACCCTAAGTCAAAGATTGCTTCGTCTACTTTGAATGCTTTTTCATCGTATACAGAGTTCGGACCACCAGAGAAAATAATCCCTGTAGCGTTCATTTCTTTAATTTCTTCAGCCGTAATTGTGTGTGGATGTAATTCTGAGAAAACACCGAATTCACGAATTCTACGTGTAATTAATTGATTAAATTGGCTACCAAAATCGAGTACCACGATTTTTTCCTGTTCTTTTAACAATGGAGTCGTCACGCTATTTACACCTCTTCTAAATTTTAAAGGCTCTTGCTTCTTTGTAAAAAAACGCGTTCAAAAAGAAATCTTTCTGACGCGTTCATGGTTTGAAGACAAGGCGGATAGAGCGTATGCGCAAGGCATAGCCATACCCGCCCTCATAGATAAGTTATTTAAGGTAACTTAGTAGATACATCCGAACCCTATTATCGGACTTATATGAAGGCAGCCTAATTATATTTTTTCTAAATTCTACTCTTAATATAAGCTAAAATCAACTAGTTATCTGATTGATTAAATATTCCCAACTTTCTCTCATTTGCAGCACATTCACTGCCGAAGCATCTTTTGAATAGATTGTTTGCTCATAAGCAGCCGTTAACAGAGACATATGCCCATTTTCAAAGTAGGAATCCACTTCTTTTGCGAAGGCTTGCAGGGTTTGTCCTTCTTTACGTTTGAATCCTTTCATCTCTAAGAGCTTTAATAATTGTAAGAAAGAAGCCTCAAACCTAGATTCATTTAATTCTTTTCGTCTATATAGCTTTCCATATACTTTCGGCAACCATTTTCTGCGTATCTTATAGAGGATAAATGCTCCAACTAGAGCTAACAGTAAAATACCTATAAGGATATATTTATTTTGCTCAAAGAATTTCGCGATATTCTCAAAGAATTGACTTTCTTCGGCGGCTGTTTTTTTAGGCTCTGTTTCTTTTTCAATTTTTTCATCAGGCTCTGTTTCCTCTTCAACAGTTAGGACTTCTTCTTCATAATCATCTGTGCTTAAGTCATATTCAATCGAACGAGAATTGTTGAATCCAATCGTCGGCTCAAAATTCATCCAGCCAACATTCGGAATGTAAGCCTCTACCCAAGAATGGGCATCATTATTCGTAATTTGGTAGGTACTAGATGATCCATGATTATCGATTACATCTCCACCGGCAAATCCTTTTACCCATCTAGCTGGAATGCCTAACGAACGCAATAATACTACCATTGAAGTTGAGAAATTGTCGCAATAACCGATTTTCGTATCAAATAAAAATTGATCTACATAGTCTTGTTCTTCTGAAGGAATCGCTACATTATCCGTTTCATAACGAAATCCATTTTGCTTGAAATACATTTCGATTGCTCTTGCCTTGTCGTACGGAGTTTCTCTTATTCCCACAATCTCCGCCGCTAAATCTCTGACTCTAGTAGGCAATGTATCCGGCAATTGTAAATAACGCTCAAAAAGAACCGGATCTATCTCTTCAGTCGGATTCTTTAAAGTACTGTATAGATAAACTGGTTTACTATACTCTAATGTATAACCTGGCAACTCAGTTGGAGCACGGTCTACGTAAGTCACGATTTTCTCTGTATCCAATGACAACATGAATTCAAGATTTGGAAGTACCGATACCATTGCAGAGGTAACAGACTTCATACCATAAGGCTGGATAATAAAATCATATGGGTTTACCACTTCAACCGTAGCTGTTTTCGTATCTTCTTCAGGACCAACCGGCAAAGAAGTCTCTATAATCTGCTGATGCTCAAATACACTAAGCTCCCCTTGGAAGTAACCCGAATCCTCCCAGCCTTTGGATGTATATCGATCCTTTGTTTCTATACGCCAGTATTGCTTTGTTTCCGATTCAGCTAAAAACACAACTGTATCATCAGCAACAAATGAGCCACCCAGTCTACTATCATTTTCACCATAACCTACCTTTGAAATGCCCCCTCCATTAACCTCCGCGCCACCTTGCCCCGTTGCAGATTTAATAAACGGCACGGGATCTGGCCATTGAGGAGAGAATTTCGGTAGGTAAATCGCGATACTGCTCATCACAAAAACTAACAAAATAGCCGGTACAGCTAATTTGAGATATTTCTTCAAATCTAACGTAATATTTGCTTGTTTTAATAAACGCTTTACTAATAAAAAGACTGTTAAAGCTAAACCAAGCACCATTACTCGCACAATGGCAAATGACCCATCATATTCCGTGAAAGTATCAAGTGTTCCGACAAAGAATACTGTTAACAACAAGAAATAAAAAACACTCATTCGTACAACAATCCAGTGATGTATCAAATAAATTAACATCCAAATCAAGATAAAGAATAAGAATGTTCGGAACGGATTTGTGATATGTAGCCAATCTGCTCGCAAAACAGCTGCGATATTCGTTTGAAAATCGTTAAATAAAAAATCGATTCCCTCAGCTGATAAAACAAAGACTCCTCCATATACAAAAACGATAAACCAGATAATGTATGCGAATTTAATAAGTCCGGAAATTAAGAAGTGAATTTGAAATAAGCTAAGCACCAGACATAATGCTATAAATAGCATAATCAATTCCAAAAACCCCGTGTTTGTCAGCTCCATTACTGGAACAAGCCACTCTCGTAATATAAAGAATATAACAATATAGTAAATCGCTAATTCTATTAAACTAAAAGTTTTCTCCTTCACGGCTTCATCACCTCCGTGAATGCATTTTCGAATTGCTCCTCTGCAATATGAATCACCTTCACATTGGCTACACTTAAGCGTTTTTCTACCACTTTTTCATTCTTCCCAGAAACTACAAAACAAACAATACCTCGTGCAAATTTCGAGCTATTCACGAAGAAGTCCTTCAATTCCTTAGAAAGCTCTCCTGTAACTAGAACTAGTGTCGCTGCATTGATTAGTGCCATCTCATTTGCAAGAATAGCATCAATCGACTGCTTCGAATCCGGTTTTACCACCGCTAAATGCTGCATTACTTTTTCCAAACGACTTTGAGACTTCAGCTTCGGGAAAATCTCCCTCTTTTCTCCTGTCGATAAAAATGAAATATCACCATGATTTTTAATAACACTTTGCAGAATTGAAGCAGTTAAATCTACAGCATGTTCAAAATTCTTTTCCGAGGACTGGTCAATCGCAAGGAAAATATCCTGAGTTTGCCGATCTTCAAACTCCTTTGTCCGCAACGTTTCATTTTTCGCAAAGGATTTCCAATGAATCCAAGAATACTTATCTCCTGATTGGTAATCTCTTACTCCTGTTACTAGAGACGTATCCTTAACCATTGAAAAAGGTGCCGCTACTCCACCATGCTCAAATTGCATCTGTAATGGTTTATATTTAATTGTTGATAATTTTGGAAGGATGACCACTGATTTATCCTCTTCCACCACTTTTGTACGAATAGTCCATCCAAAAAAATCTGTAAAGGTAAATTGAATGCCCTGGAATTGCATTTTACCGCGTTTCATGTCGTTCAATTCATAGGACCATTCAAACTTTCTTTTCCAACCAACAAAATAGATTTGGTTATAGCGACCTTGATAATTACTCGAATTACGATCTATCCCAAGTTCTTGAACAGTCATAAATATCAGTGGAATCCATGTCTTATTTCGAAAGCTAACCGTTATTTTAGCCGAATCTCCACGATGGAGCTTAGAAGGCGTAACCTCACGACTTACCTCATATATATGAATCGGAGCAAATGCTAGTAGCAAGGAATAGAGCAGAAAGGGCGTAAGGGAATAAAATACAAACCAACTAACAAATCCCCCTTGAAACATCGCATAACTAAATGTGATAACTGCTAGTACAATGATGGCGATAAATCGCCCACCACCCTGCAGATAGTTTTTTAGCCTTTTCATTGCTCAGCATACCTTTTAATCGGGATAACTGACTTATTGATGATTCGATTGACTATATCCTCTGTTGTTACACCTTCATATCTTGCTTCTGGCTTTAAGATAATACGATGGCCAAATACAAATGGAGCTAGATACTGTACATCATCTGGCTTCACATAGTCACGATCCTGCATTTTTGCATAGGCTTGCGCTGCCTTCATCAAGGCGATAGATGCACGTGGACTTACACCTAAATACACTTCACTCACATTTCTAGTTGCTCTAGCAAGCTGAACAATGTAGCTCTTAATGGAGTCTTCAATATATACACTTCTCACTTCCTCTTGAAGCTCTAAAAGCTCCTCAAGGGAAATAACCGGTGACAAATTAACAATCGGTTCAGAATTCGCAGCGCGACGTAATACTTCCACCTCATCTTGCGCGGAAGGGTAGCCCATTTTTATCTTTAGTAAAAAGCGATCTAATTGGGCTTCCGGTAATGGATATGTACCTTCATATTCAATTGGATTTTGTGTCGCCATTACAAAAAACGGCTTTTTAATTTGCAGAGTTTCCCCTTCAATCGTTACAGAAGCTTCCTCCATACTTTCCAGAAGAGCTGATTGAGTTTTTGGAGAGGTACGATTTATTTCATCTGCTAAAATTATGTTTCCT
The DNA here is from genome assembly GCF_003217295.1 of Ureibacillus chungkukjangi. GTDB lineage: Bacteria > Bacillota > Bacilli > Bacillales_A > Planococcaceae > Ureibacillus > Ureibacillus chungkukjangi. The sequence continues at coordinate 41,705 of NZ_QJTJ01000023.1, read as the reverse complement.
ATGATAGGTCCTGGTCGAAATTCGAACTGGAGGGTTTTCGGATTATAGATCGAAACACCAATCACATCCGACGGAAGTAAATCAGGTGTAAATTGAATACGTTTAAACTCCGCGCTTACTGATTTAGCTAACGCTTTTACCATCATCGTCTTTCCGACACCTGGTACATCCTCAAGTAAAACGTGCCCTCCCGACAGCAGTGCAACTACACTGAGCTCAGCTACATCACGCTTTCCTATCATTACTTTTTCTATATTCTCTATTATCGCCTTAACTTGTCTATGCACTAGTACCAATCCTCCAAAATTTCTAAAAATAGTCAGAATTTACACACATTATATATAAAGCATAAACTAAAAGTAGCAACGATTCCAATAATTCCACCGAAAAATTACCTAAAATTTTACAGAACTGTTTTCTCTTCAAATATTTACACAAAAAAAATGCCTCAATAGTCTATTGAGACACTATTACTATTAAATGGATGAGCGGTAAGCATGAATGCAAGTTACTTGTTTTCTAGCATTTTCTATTCGCTCAATATGCTTTTTCAAACGATTTTGCAACGAGGAAATTGACATAGCATCAAAATGCAGCCCATTTATAGCTATACTTTTCACATTCGTTTTTAGTACAACTCTTTTTGATGAAGCACTTTTTTCTCTTTGCTTTCTTCTTCTTCGATTTCTTTGCCCACCAGTATACTGGCTAAGCTCACCTTCTTGCATTACACGAAAAACCTGTTCATTCGAATGCAAATATTGCCTCGAGTTTCTAAAAATACTATCCTGACCAGCTAATACACGAGTAGTCCGCATTCACACTTACCTCCTTTTGTTAGATATAGTATGAGAATAATTTCACTTAGTCATTTACTATTTCCAAAACTCATCAAAAATTGTAATCGGCATATGACGTTTATGCTGAGTTTTTAAATAATGCCCTTCAATGATATTTCTTACATCATCCGGTACTTCTTTACCCTCTAAATAATCATCCAAAACATCATATGTTACACCTAATGCAGTTTCATCTGGCAATGCTGGTCGATCTTCCTCTAAATCAGCAGTTGGCGTTTTTAAGTAAAGGTGTGCAGGACAGCCTAAATGAGCTAAAATCTGCTTACCTTGGCGTTTGTTTAAGCGGAAAATCGGCGTTAAATCGACACCACCATCACCATATTTCGTATAGAAGCCTGTTATAGCCTCAGCTGCATGGTCTGTACCAACAACCACTCCATTATTCATGGCTGCAATCGAATATTGCACCTTCATACGTTCACGAGCCTTCTCATTTCCTTTTGCAAAATCACTCAAAGTAATTCCAGCTGCTTCTAAGGAAGCTACACTTGCATCAACCGCCGCTTTGATATTTACTTCAAGCGATTTTGTAGGTTGAATGAAAGCTAGAGCATCCTGACAATCCGCCTCGTCAGCCTGCACTCCATAAGGTAAACGGACAGCAATTGTGGAGTATTTCTCTTCGCCAGCTTCTTCATTCAGCTCGTCAACAGCGAGCTGAATAAGCTTTCCAGTTAAAGTTGAGTCCTGACCTCCACTTACTCCAATCACATAGCTTTTCACAAACGAATGCTTTTTTGCATACGCCTTTAAAAAGTCTACGGATTTACGTACTTCCTCTTGTGGATTAATCTCCGGCAATACCTTTAACTCTTCAATAATTTGTTTTTGCAATTCTTGCATGAAAAATCACTCCTTTAGAGATTTTCTTCGATATCATGAACCATATTACGAACCTCTTCAATGTTGCGCATTTTGTTATCCCAACATTTTTTACTTAGGTCAACCGGATACTCTTCTGGATTCATGGAACGCTTGTATTCATCCCATAATAGCTCTAAATTTTCTAATGCATACTGCTTCATTTCCCAAACGGAAGGACTATTATAAATTACCTTCCCTTCACTCACTACTTTTACATGCATTTCCTTTGCATCAAAATTCGTCACAAATTTCGAGATAAATGTATGCACAGGATGGAACATTTTAATGCGTTCCTGAACTTGAGGATTTTCATCAGCCATTACAATATAATCGCCTTCTGCTTTTCCATTTTCTCTATTAATAATTCGATAAACCTTCTTCAAACCAGGTGTAGAAACTTTTTCTGCATTTGCAGTAATTTTAATAGTATCTTCCATTTCACCTGCTTCATTTTCAATGGAAACCAATTTATAGACAGCACCTAATGCAGGTTGATCATACGCAGTAATCAGCTTTGTACCAATTCCCCAAGAATCTACCTTTGCACCCTGTGCTTTTAAATTTAAAATTGTATATTCATCTAAATCATTCGATACAATAATTTTGGCATCTGTAAAGCCTGCTTCATCTAACATACGCCTTGCTTCCTTCGATAGAAAAGCGATGTCTCCACTATCTAATCGAATGCCAACAAAATTAATTTTGTCGCCTAATTCCTTTGCAACACGAATCGCATTTGGCACACCTGATTTCAAGGTGTTATAAGTATCCACTAAAAATACACAATCCTTATGTCGCTTTGCATAAGAATGGAACGCCTCATACTCATTACGATACGCTTGTACCATTGCATGTGCATGTGTTCCAGAAACAGGTATATTAAAAAGCTTCCCTGCACGAACATTTGATGTAGAATCAAAGCCACCAATTATTGCCGCTCTAGAACCCCAAATAGCCGCATCCATTTCCTGCGCTCTACGCGAGCCAAATTCTGCTGAACCTTCATTTTTAATAATTTGCTTAATACGACTTGCTTTTGTCGCAATCAAGGTTTGATAATTCACAATATTTAAAAGGGCCGTTTCTATTAACTGCGCTTCTACAAGCGGCGCTTCAATTCTTAAAAGAGGCTCATTTGCAAATACAAGTTCCCCTTCTTTCACAGAATAAACAGATCCAGTGAAGGTTAGATTTTTTAAGTAGGCAATAAAATCATCTTTATAGCCTAGTTCTTCTGATAAAAATGCAATGTCACTTTCCGAAAAACGAAAATCCTTTAAGTATTGCAGAATTCTTTCCAATCCAGCAAACACTGCATATCCGTTTCCAAAAGGTAGCTTTCTAAAATATAATTCAAAAACAGCTTTTCGATTGTGGACGCCATCCGCCCAATAGCTCTCTGCCATATTGATTTGATATAAATCCGTGTGTAAAGTTAAGCTATCGTCAGCATAATTCGATTTCATATGATGCCCCTTCTTCCAGTTTCATAATTAGTCATAGTATACACTATTTAACAATAAATTAGAAAAACTCGGAATCAACCAAAGTTGGCCCTTCCTGGAGACGCTTCACTTTTCCTTAAATCTACAACCGATAGTTCCTTCAGCAACTATACTTTCAATTTTACCTCTTTTTTTGAACACCAGATAGAGATATGTCACATTTCATAACATCATTATCATCAATTTTACAAGTTCATAAAAGAAAAACAAATCATTAATTCCAAAATATAGCGTTTACATGATAAATAAATTCTGATATTTACTATCAATCTCTAAATACGTAAGAAAACCTAACGCAAATTTTTTAAAACCTATTGATTTTTTTGCTAATTCAGATTAATATGTTAGATATAGTAACACGAAGCTAATTGAGCTAAGAATACAATCCAGAAACTTCTTTTATAATTTCAATGAGATTACTTCTTAACAATTAACTTCAAGGAAAGTCTTTCTTTTCTCCTATTGTCGATTACTAGACTTGTTCCCCTTAGCAAGCTAGTTATCAATACCTTTTAGCTAACTCGTGCCCCCAAATCTTACGAGTTAGCTTTTTTTTGACGCTAAAAATAAAAAGAAACCTATTTTATCAAACTCAAAACCAGCGTTATAATATTGCTAAGCTTTACACATTAGGAGAAAAACCATGAAACAAACAAACGCTACAGCTATTAGATTTGAAAATGTCTCTTATGAAGTCGATGGAATATCCATACTAAATACTATTAACGGTTCATTTTATAAAGAGAAGATCACTACCCTTGTAGGTCCTTCTGGAGCCGGAAAAACCACACTATTAAAAATGTGCAACGGTCTTATTTCACCAAGTTCAGGAGAGCTATTTATAGATTCTACCCCTCTCTTTTCAATCAAGCCTACCACTCTCCGAAAAAACATAGGAATCGTTCTTCAAAACGCACCTATTATTCGCGGGACAGTGTTTGATAATATCGCTCTTCCATTTGCGCTGCAGCAGAAAAAATTAACTGAAAAAGAAGCGATTTTATTTTTAGAAGTTGTAGGACTTGAGCATACTTTTTTATATCGTCAAGCAGAGGAATTGTCGGGAGGACAAAAGCAAAAGGTAGCAATTGCGCGCACACTAGTAAATAAACCTAAAATCCTTCTACTTGATGAAATCACATCAGCGCTCGACCCTACTTCTGCCAGCGACATTGAAAAGCTTATTTTAAAAATCAACAAAGAATCCAAGGTAACAATCGTTTGGATTACACATAATATTGAACAAGCAAAAAAAATCGGTCACTTTACATGGATCTTAATGGACGGTCAATTATTAGAAAGTGGCGAGAGTGATATTCTAAGTACTTCAAGTAATGAAATGGTTCAACGATTTACGAATGGGGTATTGGAAAAATGACTTATACAACTCTCTCTTTAGCATTAGTTTTTGTCTTATTTCCACTTATCCTATCCAAAGCATTAAAGTTAGATTTAGAGAAAGATACAATCATTGCAACAATTCGTTCCATTGTTCAATTACTTGCAGTAGGATATGTATTAAAGTTTGTTTTTAACGCAGAAAGCTTTATCTATATTTTGTTAATGATTTCATTAATGATTCTAACTGCTACGTTAAACGCTCGAAAAAAGGGACAAGCTATTAAAGGCATCACTTGGAAGATTGCAGTTACCCTCGTTATTATAGAGGTTGTTACACAAGCCATACTTTTAGGCTTCAAAATAGTACCAGCAACAGCCCAATACATCATCCCAATAAGCGGTATGTTAATCGGTAATTCGATGGTACTCTCCATCCTGTTCTTAAACCGTTTTACAGCAGAAATCGAGTCAAGCCACGATCAAATCGAGCTTATTTTGTCCCTGGGTGGTACACCAAAGCAAGCAATTCATGGGCAATTAAAAAACGCTATACGGGCTAGTATGATTCCTACTATAGAAAGTCAAAAGACAATCGGGCTTGTTCAATTGCCCGGAATGATGAGCGGACAAATTATAGGCGGTGCAGACCCAGTACAAGCAGTTCAGTTCCAACTACTAATCATTTTCGCGCTACTTACTACCGCTGCTCTCTCTAGTATTTTAATCGGTTTTTTAAGCTACCCTTCCTTATTCAATGAGCGAATGCAATTGCTGCGAAAACTTAGCTAAATATCGAGCTTTAAGAAGTTCTCGTTCTAGATTGAATTAAATTTCATAATCTTGCTAAATAGAATCTTTTCTTTTAAAAAATTCAGACTTCACAAATGAGAAAATTTGTACTTTTCCCAATTTAATATTATTATTTTCCTGTATGCTATAATTATTGTAAAAATAGAAATGAGGTACCAATTATGCCAGTATTACGTGATTTTTTCATTACTTTATCTGAGAACCAATTCTTAAACAGTGCCGCTCAGAAATATGGTTTAAAAATGGGTGCACAAAGTGTAGTTGCAGGTACGAACATCCCAGAGGTTATCGAAAGCATGAAAGAACTAAATGCTCAAGGTATTTCTTGTACTGTAGATAATCTAGGTGAATTTGTTTACGAAAAATCAGAAGCTACAAACGCTAAGGAACGAATCCTTGCTGTAATTGAAGCTATCCATGAAAATGATGTAGATGCCCATGTCTCACTAAAGCCTTCTCAACTTGGTTTAGATATCGACTTCGATTTTTGTTACGAAAACCTAATGGAAATCGTAGGAAAAGCACATGAATACAATATCCATGTCAACTTTGATATGGAGGATTATGACCGCCTTCAACCGTCCTTTGATATGATGGAAAAAATCACACAAGTGTACGATAATGTTGGTACTGTAATTCAAGCGTATTTCTTCAATGCAAAAGAAAATATCGAAAAATATAAAAACTATCGTTTACGTATCGTAAAAGGGGCTTATAAAGAGTCACCAGAGGTTGCTTACCAAGATAAAAACGATATCGATTTAAACTTCATCGAGTTAATCGAATATCATTTATTAAATGGTAAATTCACTTCAATCGCAACACATGACCATAATATAATTAACCACGTAAAACAATTCGTGAAGGATCATAATATCCCTAACGATAAATTTGAATTCCAAATGCTTTATGGCTTCCGTAAAGAAATGCAATTAGAGCTAGCTAAAGAGGGCTATAATTTCTGTACGTATGTACCATTTGGTGATGATTGGTACGGTTACTTTATGCGTCGCTTAGCAGAACGTCCACAAAACCTTAACCTAGTAACAAAACAAGTTTTCACTAAGAAAACAAACACGGTTCTAGGCGTAGCTGCAGCTGCATTCGTTTTAGGTCGTCTTACTAAAAAATCGAGATAAAAAATTAAAGGATGCCAAGAAAAGTTCAACTTTTCTTGGCATCCTTTTTATTTATTCCAACCTTTTTCTTTAAACCTGGATATGGCTTCAATTCGATTGCCTACACCAAGCTTATCTAAAATTGTAGAGATATAATTTCGCACTGTACCTGCAGACAAAAAGAGCTCTGCTGCAATTTCCTTCGTTGTTTTTCCCTCCGCAACCAGCTCTAGCACCTGACTTTCGCGCTCTGTTAACGGATTTTCACTATCATCCTCATATACAAAGTCGACAAGCTCTGGTGCATAAATACGACGCCCATCCATAATTACTCGAATAGAGTTCACTAGTTCCTCAATGGGACTATCCTTCAACAAATACCCACGTACACCAGCTTTTCTCGCTCTTTCAAAATAGCCAGGTCTGGCAAATGTGGTTAAGATTATGATTTTACAATCTGATTTTTCCTGCAGGCTTTCTGCAGCATCCAAGCCTGTTTTCATCGGCATTTCTATATCCATAATACAAATATCCGGCTTTAGTTCATCAACTAGCTCAACTGCTTCTTCGCCGTTTTTAGCAATCCCGACTACTTCCATATCATCTTCCATATTAAGAAGTGATTTCATCGCACCAAGTAACATTCCTTGATCTTCGGCTATCACAATTCGAATCATGTCATACACTTCCTTTCTGATGTGTAATGGCAAGCGGAACACTGATTAATAGCTTTGTGCCATTTTTACTTTCGATTTGAACAGATCCGTTTATAAATTCTAAACGCTCTCTCATTCCTTTCAAACCGTTCCCCGCAATATTTAACTTTTCATTAAATCCTTTACCATTATCATAAACCGTTAGAAATATTTCATTATCATTTTTTTCTATTATTATTTTACATTTTTTTGCTTCACTGTGCTTCACTACATTTGTGATTGCTTCTTTTAAACTCATACTTAGTACACTTTCCACTAATACGGGCAAGTGCAATTCAACCTTCTCCCCTTTTATTTCATAGTCAATTTCAGCAGCCTTCAAAATTTGCTTCACTCTTGCTATCTCTTCTGGCAGCTTAACCGCACGCATATCGGAAACTAGTTCTCGCACTTCCTTTAACGCTATGCTCGCAGTATGACGAATATCTTTTATTTCTCGAATAGCCTCTTGTGGATTCTTCTCAACCAGACGACTAGCTAAATCACTTTTCAAGCCAATCATTGAAAGCTTTTGGCCCAATGTATCATGTAGATCTCTTGCAATCCTTTGACGTTCTTCATGAATAATTAATTCTGCGATACGTTCATTTGCCGTTTCTAGCTGGCCCTGCAGCTTCTCTCTTTTATTTTTACTATATAAAGTAAACGGCAATAACACGACCCCAACTACCGTTACAATAATAAAAGGCGTTTGAGAAAGAAATAAATCTAAATCAAGAAAATACCCAGCTACGATCGACAGAATTGTAAAACCGATATGTAAGCCATACATGATAAAGAATCCTACCGTATTTCTAAAATTCCCTATAAAGAAAGCAGTAAATAGCGATAGATATACATATCCATACATTAAGGTCATGGCGATATTTAAAACCATTTCAAAGCTAATCCACATATACAGCAATGCACTTTTTGAGTTAAAAGAAAAATAATGCGATAAAAAGAACAGTAAAATAAATACAATCCCGATAATTATTTCGAGAAGAGATAATGACCGGATAATGAAATAGAATGGCATAATACAAAAAATTACCCAAACATAAACACTTATCCATGGATTTTTCGGTAAAATTGTATACCAGCTTTGCATAGCATTCCTCACACTTCTTAAATTTTTCATTGAGTAGAGCTCATTTATTTATCAGTATAACAAAATCACGGTGTTACCACTAAAGGCATCACCGTGATTTCTATTAAAACACCCCAATGTATTTCTTGAAACATCCCTTATGCTTGAACAGACTTTCCGTTTTTAACTCGTAATGATTGTTCAATCTCCTTAAAGGAGATAAATTTTTTATTCTTCGGATCGTACAGCTTATAACGAATTGACTCTACACTTGTTTTTAATGTAATCGTTGTTGCTTTTTGTAGAGGAGGAATGGATTCATGAGCCGCTTCCAAATTATAATTCGGTACGCGTGGCGCTAGATGATGAACATGGTGGAATCCAATGTTCCCAGTTACCCACTGCAGTACTTTCGGTAATTTGTAATAAGAACTTCCTTCAACAGCTGCTTTTACATAATCCCAATCTGTTTCGTATTCAAAATACGAATCCTCGTAGGTATGTTGAATGTAAAATAACCATATTCCTAATGCGCCTGATACAAACATCGTGATTCCATGAACGAGTAAAAATGTTTGCCAGCCAGTTACAACGATTAAAGTTGCACAGATTATTATTAATGCTGCATTTGTAAAATACGTATTTAAACGTTCTTTTTTCTTTGCATCTTTACGGTTCATTCGATTCGCAACTAACACTAAAAACAATGGCCCTAAACCAAACATCACAATCGGATTACGGTATAAACGATACCCTAAGCGTCCTAGTTTAGATTTTTCTAAATACTCATCCACCGTTAACATTTCAATATCGCCGATACCGCGTTTATCTAAATTTGAGCTAGAAGCATGGTGAATCATATGCTCCCTTTTCCATTTTTCATAAGGAAATGAAGTCAAAATTCCCGATATATTTCCGATAATTGCGTTTGCTTTTTTATTTTTAAAGAACGAGCCATGTGTACAATCATGGAAAATAATAAATGTCCGAACTACAAATCCAGAAGCAAGAATACTGCAGGCTACTGTATACCACGGCGAAAACTGTAATAGGTAATAACCAGCCGCCCAAATAGCAAGAAGCGGAACAATCGTATTTATAATCTGTAATATACTAATTTTTAACTGTGATTTTGCAAAAGGTGCTACGTCTTTACGTAACTGTTTTGTCTTTTCAGCATCAGTCATAGCCAATATCCATACCCTCTTTCTTCGTTTTGTTACTCTAACAACATTGTAAAAAAAGAACGCTTTCCAAAGTAGAAGCAAACATCACATTTATTTCATTACAAATGTCATATGACCAGGTCCTAATTTTTGGGAATCCAGCATCTCTTGGATCAAATTGTGCGAGAATTGTGTGTGTACCTGGTACACACACAATATTAATATTCCACAAAAAAATAGAGAAAAAACATAACATTACGTTTTTTCTCCATTCCTATTTTAAACATTAAAGTATCGTGCATCTGGGTGTGCGAATACCATTGCAGATACGCTTGCTTCTGGTTCCATCATGAAGCCTTCTGTTAGATTTACACCGATTTGTTCTGGTTTAAGGAGTTTAAATAGCTTCTCCTGATCCTCTAAGTTTGGGCAAGCTGGGTAACCGAACGAGAAGCGTTGGCCTTGGTATTTAGCTGCAAAACGCTCTCTCATGGTGAAATCTGTTCCGTCTGGGAATCCCCAAACATCACGAATTTCTTGATGAAGTCGTTCTGCAAAGCCTTCTGCAAGTTCTAAAGCAGTTGCTAAAAGTGCATGACTTTCCAGGAATTTACCGTCAGTTTTTAATTGATCAGCAACAGCTTTTACACCATGTCCAGCAGTTACTACCATCAATGCCACATAGTCCATCTCGCCACTTTCCACTGTTTTTAAGAAGTCAGCTAAACAAAGATATGGCGCCTCTTTTTGCCTCGGGAAATGGAATCTTTCAATTTCTTGCTTAGTATCCTCCGGGTTATAAACAACTACATCGTCCCCGTCGGCTTGGGCTGGGAAAAACTGATACATGCCTGAAGGAGACAATAAATCCGATGTTAAATATTCATTTACCAGTTCATGTAACTCTGTAGCTCTTTCATCCTTTTCTGCTAAAAGCTTTTCCACATTCCCCTTTAAGCCTAAATGATGGCCAATAAGCGTCCTCATATTGACATAAGGGTGTAAGTGGGCAACTGAATAATTTCTTTTAATATGCTGCACTAAATCTCGCGGCACAAAAATACGGGAATCCTTCACCGTTCGTACCGGTTTTTCAGCTACAAGCTTTTGCGGTCGCGCCGCACGTTTTTCATCTGCCAACAGCCTTTTTTCCTGAGAATCTTGCAGCTCTTGTATTAGAACACCACGCTCTTGTGGATTCATTAAACGATTCGCATGATCAAGACCCTGCATAGCATCCTTTGAATAAATTACCGGACCATCATACTGTGCAGCAATTTTCGTTTCAGTAAATCGTTTCGATAAGGCTGCTCCACCTACTAAAATTGGCACATCAATCCCCACTTCTTTAAAGTCTTGTGCCGTGATTACCATTTGCTGTGCCGATTTCACAAGCAAGCCTGACAAACCAACAAAATCAGGCTGTTCCTTTCGAATCGCTTCGATTAGATCGGCAGGCGTTACCTTAATGCCTAAGTCGACTACTTTAAAACCGTTATTGCTTAGGATAATGTCCACAAGATTCTTCCCAATATCATGAACATCCCCTTTAACCGTTGCTAAAACCACTTTCCCTTTACCTGAGCTGTCTTCATTTTTTTCCATGTATTGTTCAAGGTGAGCAACTGCCGCTTTCATAACCCCGGCACTTTGCAATACCTCTGCTACAATAAGCTGGTTATCGTTAAACAAACGACCTACCTCTGCCATGCCAGCCATTAAGGGACCATTAATAATATCTAACGGTGTATCAAAGATTTTTCTTGCTTCTTCTAAATCAGGAATTAACCCTTCCTTAGTTCCTTCGATAATGTAATATGCAAGTCTTTCTTCCACTGTATCTGGAATATCCTCAACAGATTTCTCTTTCTTTTTATCACGGTAGAAATCTGTAAACACAGCTAACGTTTCATCATTCGTATTAAAAATCAAATCATTGGCTAACTTGATTTCCTCTTGGGGAATGGAGGCAAAACGTTCGAGCTTTTCAGTATTCACAATCGCATAGTCTAATCCAGCCTGTGTACAATGATATAAATACACAGCATTTAATACTTCTCGCCCTACCGGAGGCAAGCCAAAGGAAACATTACTTACCCCTAACACAGTTAGTGTATTTGGATATTTCTCCTTGATTAAACGGATTCCTTCAATTGTTTCCTCTGCCGCACCGATATATTGTGCATCACCTGTACCGACTGGGAAGACAAGTGGATCGAAAATAATATCTTCAGGAGCAAGCCCCCATTTCTCCGTTAACAAATGATAGGACCTTTGTGCAATCTCGAGCTTTTTCTCGCGGCTTACACCCATCCCTGTTTCATCAATTGTACCCACCACAACAGATGCGCCGTATTTTTTAACGATTGGCATCACTGCATCAAAGCGTTCTTCGCCATCTTCTAGGTTAATGGAATTAATAATTGCTTTACCCTGCGAATATTTTAAAGCTTCTTCAATTACTTTTTCATCCGTCGAGTCGATTACAAGAGGTACCTTTACCTTCTTTACAACCTCTTGCATGAAGTTTGTCATATCCTCTAATTCATCGCGATCTGGATTTGCTAAGCAAATATCAATTACATGTGCACCATTTTTCACCTGTGCCCGCGCAATTTCTGCGGCTTCCTCAAATTTCCCATCCACGATTAGCTGTTTAAACTTACGAGATCCAATTACATTTGTACGCTCTCCGATAAATAACGGACGCATAGAATCATCATATTGTAGTGGTTCAATGCCAGAAACGGCATGCCCATGTGTATTAGTTGGAATCGGTCTTGGTGTATAGCCTCCTACTGCTTCACGTATTGCTTTTATATGAGCAGGGGTAGTCCCACAGCAGCCTCCAACGATATTTAACCAGCCTTTTTCTGCAAAACCACGCAATTTAATGGACAAGGAATCCGGCGATTCGTGGTAATGACCTTCTTCATCTGGTAGACCAGCATTCGGGTAGCAGCTTATGTAACTTGTGGATAATTCCGATAAGGAACGAATATGGTCTGTCATAAATTCCGGTCCTGTTGCACAGTTCAAGCCAATCGATAATGGTTTGATATGTTCAATTGAAATATAGAAAGCATCAATTGTTTGACCAGCCAAAGTTGTTCCCATTGGCTCAATTGTTGCTGACAGCATGATAGGAAGTTGCTTTCCTGTTTCTTCGAAGGCACGATTTACCCCAAGCGATGCTGCTTTTACATTCAACATATCTTGACTCGTTTCAAGCAATAGTACATGTGCACCTGCTTCGACTAAAGACTTCGCCTGCACATAGAAGTTTTCGGAAAGCTCATCAAAAGAAATACCACCTGTTACAGACAAAGTCTTTGTTGTTGGTCCTATAGCACCTGCAACAAAACGTGGCCATTCTTCTGTTGAATATTCTTGTACTGCCTCTAAAGCCAACTCCACTGCACGTTTATTAATTTCTACCGCTTTTGCACCTAGGTCATACTCATTTAAAACTAAAGGGGTTGCTCCGAATGTATTGGTACAAATAATATCTGCGCCAGCTTCAAGATAAGCACGGTGAATCTTAGACAGTACATCCGGACGAGTTAAAACTAAATTTTCATTACACCCGTCTAGCTCTTCTCCCCCAAAATCCTCTGCTGTTAGATTTTCCTGTTGGAGCATTGTCCCCATTGCACCATCGATAATTAATATTCGCTTTTGCAATTGTTCTTCTATCAGATGGTTATACATTCGCTTTTACCCCTTTGTTTTGCTCATCAAGTTGTTTGATATATTGCATTAATTTTATTGTCACATCGTATCTTAAAAATGGTGTAATCAAATAAATTCCGTTAAAGTGTTTTGCCGCCGCATCAAGTAGTTCCCTTGCAATAGCAATCCCCTCTGCCGTCTCTTTTTCTTTATCTCCGTCACAAGCCTTCATTCTTTCTAATACTTCCTCAGAAAGCTTAATACCAGGTACTTCATGATGTAAAAATTCAGCACTACGGAAGCTTGTTAAAGGCATAATCCCAATATATATCGGGGCTGAAAGATGCTTTGTGGCTTCATAAATTTCTTCGATTTTCTCTTTTGTATAAACCGGCTGAGATATAAAATAATCTGCTCCATGCTCAATCTTTTTTTCCAGACGTGCCACTGCTCGATCGAGTACCCGTACATTCGGATTAAAGGCTGCAGCAACAGAGAAGTTTGCTTTTTTGCGCAACGGTTTACCAGAGAAAGAAATCCCTTCGTTAAGTTGCTTTATTAATGAAATCAACTCCATGGATGACACATCATAAACACTTGTCGCACCAGGGAAATCCCCTACTTTTGTCGGGTCTCCAGTAACCGTTAAAATATCATGTAGACCAAGTGCATTTAACCCCATTATGTGAGATTGCAAACCGATTAGATTTCGATCACGGCATGTAATATGAGGCATTGTGCGAATCCCATGCTGCAGCTTCAATATTGAACCCATGGCAATATTGCTAATCCGGGGGGATGCCAAAGAATTATCGGCCATCATTATAATGTCTGCCCCTTCGTTATAAAGGGTTTTTGCCCCTTCAACGAAAGCTTCAATTTCTAAATGTCTCGGAGTATCTAGCTCAACAATAACAGAACGTTCCCTTTTCACTTTTTCATGAAGTGGTTCTAGAATGCTAGGTTCAGCCTCTTGAATGAAGACTTCTTTTTGTACGATCGCTTCTTTTACTTCAATCGGCTCTAAATTTTGCAGAAGCTTTTTCGCTGCTTCAATATGCTTTGGAGTTGTACCACAACATCCACCGATTAGACGAACACCTTGATTTCGAAGCTGGACAGCTGCTCTTGCAAAGTAATCGACCTCTGATTCGTAGATAACACGCCCATCTTCGATATCTAATAAAGACGCATTCGGGTAGGCAGATAAAAATGCTTTTTCTGGAAGCTCTACCCCTTCAAAGGCTTGAATTGTATGGTGGGGACCTAATCGACAATTGACTCCAACAATATCTGCCCCTAAATCCTGTAGCTCTTTTAATGCGTCATTTAAATTCATCCCATTTACTAAAATTCCAGGCTCATGCATCGAAACCTGCGCAATGATTGGTAGTGAAGTTTCATAGCGAAGTAATTTAATTGTTTCTGTTAATTCTTCAAAATCATAATAGGTTTCTAGTAACAATCCATCAACCTTCTCATTTATTAAAACCATCGCTTGTTCTTTAATAGCTAGAAGGATTTCGTCGAGTGTTGTATCGCTTTTACGAACGCCACGAATTGCCCCAATTGAGCCAAGAATAAATTGATTTCTATTGCCTACTGCTTTTTTGGCGATGGAAACGGCTGCTTTATTAATCTCTGATACTTTATCTTCTAGTCCATAGCGTGCAAGTTTAATAGAATTTGCTCCGTATGTATTGGTTTGGATAACGTCTGCCCCAGCTGTGATGTATTCAAGATGAATTTTTTCGATTAAATCGGGCCTTACGATATTCATTTCTTCGTGGCAATTATCTAGACCATATGCATACAATAAAGTCCCCATTGCTCCATCAGCTGTTAATACCTTGGATTTTAACGCCTTTAGTAGTCCCATTTCTGACATCCCCTTATAATTCTAAAATTTCAGTTTCTTCAAATCACGTATTTCCCTTGAACCATCTCTTTTTCCACAAATATAAAAAGCCTTCTTGCAAGAAGAAGGCTTGTGTCATCAATATTGATATCCTTCTCATCTTTCGGCTTACTGCCAGCTGGATTTAGCACCTTACATTTTGTTGGTTGCTGAAGCTTCATCGGGCCAGTCCCTCAGCTTCTCTTGATAAGAGTCTTATTTAGTTTTTAATATGTTAAATCGTATCATATCTTTAAATTATCATTTCGTCAATATGTTTTCTGATTTTTGAGAAATTACATTACTTTTGTATAGCAGCTAAACTGCTGAGAACTTTATCAGCTGTTTCTTTCCCGTTTTCAATACAAGCCCCGATACCTACTCCAAAATAGGAGCAGCCTGCAATATAGAGATTTGGATATTTTGAATCTAGGTCAACTAATAAAGCGTCCAATGCTTCCTTATGAGCCAAATCATATTTCGGCATCATATTAATCCATTTCGCTACATTTACAACAACCGGTTTTTCTTCGATATTAAGGCTTAACTTGATATCTTCTAATGCCACATTCGTTAACTCTTCATCGGACATTGTTGCAAGCTCTGCATAACGAGGATTTGTATTTTTATAGAATAACCTTACGAGTAAATTCCCATTTGCAGAGGTGTGTTTCCACTTTCTACTTGTCCATGTGGAGGCATTACAAACCAAGTCACTATTATGGGAAACAATAAAGCCTGTTCCGTCAGCAGGTAAAATTGAGTCTGGAATAGAAAAGCCCAAATACATTGTCAGAGCGGAGGCATTCGTAAACTTACTTAAGTTTGAATCCATCTCCTCGTCCTTTAATATATTTCGAACAACGTTATTCGGAAGTGCCAATACGACTACATCCGCTTGTATTGTCTCTCCATTAGAAAAACTCACATTATAAAGTGCACCATTTTTACTCACACTTGTTGTTTCAGTATTTTTATAAAACTCTACCTCAGGAAGAAGCTCCTCTAAACGATTAATTAAAGCTGAAAGTCCATTGTTAAAAGAAATGAATTTTTTATTAGCAGCCTTTTCAAATTGCTCTTTATTTGCTTCAAAGCCCTGCATGATGCTGCCATACTTATTTTTATAGTCCACTAAATAAGGTAAAGTAGAGGCTAAGGATAACTGGTACAAATCACCAGAATAAACACCAGCAAGAACTGGAGCAATCTGCTTTTCAACAATTTCTTTTCCTAGGAAGTACTCTAAAAAGTGGCCAATCGAGCTTTCCTTTGTAAATCGATCATTAGGGATTTCAGCATCCATTAATACACGCTGTTTTCCTTCCTCTGAAATTAAGGTACTTGCCTGCAAAGATTCCATGCTCATCGGAATTCCAAATGTAGAGCCAGCTGGAATCGCATGTAATTCATTATTTGTGTGTATATATGATATACCTGTTTCGTTATAAACTAACTCCGACTCAAAATCTAGTTCTTTAACTAGCTCGAGTACCTTCGGATGACGTGCCACTATGGAGTCTGCACCGTTTTCCATGATAAAGCCAGAATCATATTCAGTATGCATTTTTCCACCTAGATAATCGTTCTTTTCTGCTAGTATGTACCGAATGGGCTCATCAGTCGGTGCTTGTCGTTTTAAATAATGTAATGTGCATAGCCCTGTTATACCTCCACCTACAACTACTACTGTTTTCATAAAGACACTCCTAACCGTTCATTCTATCTGCCTCTCTAGTATAAACGTTTTTTAGCAAAAGTACTGTGAGTTCTATTACAAAATTAGTACAACCGCGAAATAACAAAAGGGAATTTCCATATTCAGAAATTTCCCTTTGTTATTTCTTATTTAATAGTAACTAATCAAACGATTGCATTTGATGCATTGCTGAGTTACGCCACTTAGCTGCTTCTTTTCTATTTTTAGGAACATCAATTCCTAGCTCATAGATGCTGGCAATGTTCAGCTTTGCTTGATAATCACCGAGTAACGCGGCTCTTTTATAATAGTAGAGAGCTTTTTTTCCGTTTCGAATAACACCTAAGCCATTTTCATATAAAAAGCCAAGGTTATAAATTGAATCGATATGGTGTGTTTCAGCTGCTTTTTCAAACCACTCTAAAGCAAGCTCACTATCTTTTTCTTGTCCAAATAGTCCATCTAAGTAAACTGTACCTACTCTATACTGAGCATCCTCATAGCCGCCCTTTGCTGATTCTAAATAGTAGTGGAAGGCCCTCTCTTCATCAGGCTCCATGCCGATTCCCTGCTCATACATGATTCCTAGGGTAAACATTGCTTCTACTACATTCTGGGAAGCTGCCTTTTCAAACCAAACTAATGCTTCTTGGGCATTAACTTCAACACCCTCACCATTTAAATACATATCAGCTAAATTATTGGCACTATCAGCATGACCCCTTTTAGCCGCTCTTTCATAATATAAAAAGGCCTTTTCATAGTTTTCCTCTATCCCTAGTCCTTCAAAATAGCAATTTCCCAACTCATACATTGCAGTCGTATTTTCTAAAATGGCAGCTTCCTTCAGCCAATGTACTGAATCACTATATTTATCCATCATCCGGTAAATAAAAGCAATTTCTAGCATGGCTTCGTTATCTCCATCTAAAGCAAGGTTAAATAACTTTAGTGCCTCTTCAACTTCTTCAGAATCATATAAATCTATTTGGTCATATAGTAATTTTTCAAACAATTCACGGTCATAAAGCATTGGATTCTTCACCTTTTACAAAGTTATTTTAAGAATTGTGATTACGATTACTTTTCTTTAAAATACTCGACTAGATATTCTTTAAATTGTACGGCGGCCGGGGATAGATAACGTCCACCCGCCCAAGAAACGCCAATCTTTCGTTCACAAATCGGCTCACTTACTCGAATTTTACAGACATTGTATTCATTTAATCCTTTAATGTTTGGAATAAGAGAAACACCAAGTCCCGCGCCAACGAATCCCGCAACGGTATGCATTTCTTCTCCAGCAAACGTCATATTTGTTGTAATTCCAGCTTCCTTAAATAATTTATCGACAATTTGACGCAAAGCATTACCTCGTTTTATCGAAATAAATGGTTCATCCTTAATTTCTTCTAACTTGATGGTTTCTCGATTTGCAAAACGATGGTTTTTCGGAACAATGACAAATAACTCCTCGCTCCACAGTTCAATCCACTCAATATCAATCACTTTTGACTCAATTCGTTGGGATAGACATAAATCTACCTGACCTTCCTCTAGCCATTTTAAGAGGTTATATGAAGCAGCTTGAGTTAATGTGAATTTCATATTCGGATATTTTTCTGGAACATGTGCCATTAATTCAGGCACTACTTCCATCCCAAGGGTATGAATAAAACCGAAAGCCACATCTCCATATCCAGGCATTACGAGACCGCCAATTTCAACCTTTGCTTTTTCAAATTCTTTTAATATTGTATCTACACTAGTTAAAAAGAGCTTGCCGTAACGGTTTAAACTAATTGAACGACCTTGTCTATCAAACAATGGAACACCAATTTCTTGTTCAATGTTAGAAATCGACTTACTAAGGGCTGGCTGCGAAATATTTAATTGTTCTGCTGCATGTGTCATATGCTGCATCTCTGCAACGGTTTTAAAATACTCAAGCTGCTGAATTTCCATTTTATACCTCTCTTCAATTGATAACTATTTGGAATGATAATGATAAAAACAATAAATTGTACTTATGTATTGTTAACACTATAATAAGCTTAGACATAAAGTTTGCATATCAAATTTTAAATAAAAAAACAACAGTTTATATAAAAAGTTCGAATGTTTGTCACAACTAATCAATTAAAGGAGTCAATTTAAAATGAAAATCATTCCTCCAAAACCATTTATGATTGAAAAAGGTAATCGTGCCGTTCTTTTACTTCATGGTTTTACTGGAAACACAAACGATGTTAAGCGTTTAGGTAGATATTTAGCTGAACGTAACTATACAGTACATGCACCGTTATATAAAGGTCATGGTGGTGACCCAGTGACACTTATTCAAACGAATCCAATTGAATGGTGGAACAGTGTACTAGAAGGTTATGACGAGCTAAAAAATAGAGGTTATGATGAAATCGCAGTTGCAGGTGTTTCACTTGGTGGTATTTTCTCTTTAAAGCTTGGTGAAGAACGTCCTACAAAAGCAATTGTTGCAATGTCCGCTCCTGCATTAGCAAAAAGTATTGATAGCTTACAAGAACGTATCATCGATTATACGATTAAATATAAAAAATTAGCTGGTACATTTGACGAACAGTCAGATAAACCTCACGAAATTGCTCAAAAATATCATATGCCTGCATTGGAATATTTACAAGGCATGATAAACGAAACTAGTGCAAAGCTTCAAACAATCCAAACGCCAGTTCACATTTTACGTGGACTACGTGATGATGATTATTACTGCGAAAGTGCAGATTTAATATATAATTCCGTAAAATCTCGCATTAAGTCTGTTAAAAGCTTTATCAACTCTGGTCATATTTTAACACTCGACCAAGAAAAAGAGCTTGTATTTGAAGAAATCTATCGTTTCTTTGAAGGACTTAAATGGAATGAAGAGAAAATGAAAATTTCTCAAATATCTTGATATAAAATTTGAGAAACCTGGTTATATTATTATTGTATCCCCTAGCAAATTTTTGTGGTAACCCAAAACCGCAAATTCCCCAATTTGCTATATAATATATGTCCAAGTGACATACATCCCTTTAAAACAAGCTACGTTTAAGATTCCCCGTCTTAAACAAGGTAGCTTGTTTTTTTATTTTTATTTTCTATAAAACTAATTCGTTTCCCTTTTCAATCGTTCCTATTAAATCCGCTCTTTTAAGATTTGTCTCCATTAATTTTCCCATAAACTCCGCCTCCACCAACTGTAATTCCTAATTTACCGGATCTCGCTAATTCAATCCTATCGGCTAATTTCTCTGGAATCACTTCTGTTAAATCTTTAACTGAGGCTTCGTGCAATATATTCATCTCCGTACCAAAGACATCTAACAGCTTCGATATGGTTTTGGGGCCAATCCCGGGAATAAAATCCAGTGGCACTTGATGGATATAAGGTGGTCTTTCTACTTCCTGTAAAGGGGCATCCGATAATTCAGCAATCCTTTTCGCCACCCCTTTAGTCAAATGCTCTTTCCCACAATAAGGACATCGGGTATGCCCTGCTTCTAGAATTTGTTCCCCGCAATCTGCACAAACCGTCTCATGATACTTTCCAAGAAGTGGGTTCAAGCCATAATTTGCGATAATTTTTCTCCCAGCCTTTTGATGGAGTGCTTTTTTCAACTCTTCAAAATTGGCATCTGCTACACTAATTTTTTGATATTCCCGTGCAAGCTTACCTAATGAGTGCGCATCTGAATTCGTTACAAAAGTATAGGTGGCTAGCTCGCTCATGCCCTTCACCATATAAGTATCTGAACTTAAGCCAAGCTCAATGGCATCGATTAAATCAGGATTAAATACCTCACTCAAACTTTTCTTTACACCCTTCCCATAAAGACTTTTAAACGGAGTGAATACATGGGCAGGAATGAATAATCCATCTAAATCATTAACCTTTTGCTGCAGTGTCTTCCCATCACAATAAATTCGCTGTGAGCTTAGATGAATATTTTTTTGCTGCTTACTCATCCATTGTGAAAATTCTCGCATCCTTTCAATAGATGGCAAATAAGCAAGAACATGAATTGGTCCATGGCAATTTTCATCATAAATTTCAATTTCAGAGCCTAGAATTAGTGTTGTATTTTCGTATCGCACTCCACCTTCTGTAAGCTCCCTCGCTTTCCCATCTTGAACTAGCTGCTCAAGTTCCTCAATGACCTCAGGAGATTGACAATCTATGATACCGATTAAGTCTAACCCTTTTCTTGAAGTAGCTGTTTCTAATATATTTTTTAACGTTAAATTGTTGCTTCCTGTTATTTTAACCGCTCTTCCCTTTTCAGTACGGCCAATATGTATATGTAAATCTGCGTAAATTTCCTTTAGCATTTCCTGCACTTCCTTAAAAAGATTTCTTAAATATAGAATACCCAAACCTACAGGATTTCTTCCTTAAGATGATTATCAATTTCATAAATATCTTTCATTAGACCGAGGCTTTGTTTTCTACTATAATATCAACATAGTAAATTTTCTAAATATTCAATTTTATAGGAGGGTCATCTATGGCAAACTACGCTCAGGTATTTCTAGGAACTGCTTTTACTAGCAAGAGCTTTTCAGAGGTAACTATTTTAAAAGATTTTCTCTACTGCATTAGTGGAGACGGAATCATTGAACAATTGTTCTCCCCTCTTGATGAACAATATGAGGCTATACTGAAGGAATACGAAGGAAAAGGAAACTTCCGCCGCTTATCAAATGACGAGTATATATTGCCTGGATTTATAGATTTACATGTCCATGCTCCTCAATGGGCTCAAGCTGGTACTGCCCTTGACCTTCCACTTGAAGATTGGTTGAATGCTTATACCTTCCCAGTTGAAGCTAAGTTCTCTGATATCGACTTTGCACAAGCTGTTTATGAGGATTTAGTCAAAACACTACTTGCAAACGGAACAACGACTGTACTTTATTTTGCCACTGTACATAAACAAGCAAGTCTCCTCTTAGCTAAAATCTGCTCTTTGCTAGGTCAGCGTGGGCTGGTTGGAAAGGTAGTCATGGATAATGACGATCAATGCCCAGACTATTACCGAGACGCCGATACAGCCACAGCACTAAAAGAAACAGAGGAATTTATCATTGAGGTACAACAATTAAACGAACAAACGAAACAAGGTGTCTATCCAGTCGTCACACCTCGCTTTATTCCAAGCTGTACAGATGAAGCTTTACAAGGCTTAGGTGAATTAGCTGCGAAGTATAATACCCATATTCAATCCCATTGTAGTGAAAGCGATTGGCAGCATGGCTATGTGAAGGACCGGTACGATAAAAATGATGCATTTGCCTTGAATGATTTTGGCTTACTACAAGAAAAATCTGTCATGGCTCACTGTAATTTTATAGCTGATGAGGATGCAAAGCTCTTTGCAGAAACCGGTACAGCTGCTGCACATTGTCCAGTTTCGAATGTCTTCTTCTCAAATGGCGTTTTTCCTGCAAAGCATATCCATGAATTAGGAGTGGACATTGGTTTAGGTACAGACGTGTCAGGAGGCTTTTCTCCAAGCCTTTACGATAATATCAGACAAGCTGTGATTGCTTCTAGAATGCTTGAGGAAGGCGTAGATACTACTATTTCTGCTGACAAAAGAGGTGTAGATTCTTCAAGACTCACTACTAATGAGGCCTTCTACCTGGCTACAGCTGGTGGTGGCGAATCCTTAAGCCTACCAATTGGGAAAATTGAAGAAAATTACGCATGGGACGTACAAATCATCAACACCAACCTACAGAATGGAAAGCTTCCTATCTTCAATGATCCATTAGAGGATATATTCCAGAAAATCCTCTATCTTGCCCGCCCAGAAAACATTCGTGAGGTGTGGGTTCAAGGGGAAAAAGTGCATCAAAGGTAGAAAAAATGAGCAGTCTCAGGCTTTAGAGGCTGCTTATTTATTTAATTTTGCAGGGCTGCGTGAAATTCACCCTATCGCTTAGGTGAGGCTACGAGGGCTGGAAAATAACAGGATTATTTTCGTTTAAATCTCAGAATATCCATGTTTTCATTAAAATAAAGGAATTTTTTTCGGTTATATTGCTCGAATCCTTGAATTTTAACGTATTTTGACAAGTTAACAGGAAAATCTCCGCTTATTTCCACTGCTTAAGCACCTATACACATTAACGGAAATTTCTTCGCTTAAGAATCCATAGTCATCCGCATTTTAGGAAATATAAAAAACATGGCAATCCCAATATGAATCGCCATGCTTTACTTAGCCTTTTCACTTTTTTCCTTCAAAAGAAAATCCATCTCAACCTGCAATTAGATAATTTCTACAAATAACAGAATCCAAGCTACTAAAAATAATAGACCGCCAATCGGTGTAATAGCTCCTAACTTTTTCACACCAGTTACGGATAGCACATATAGGCTTCCTGAGAAGAAAACTACACCTGCTAACATTAAGTACCCTGCCCAGGATAGTAAACCAGAGTTTCCTAAGAGTGCATCCATCGAAAGAATACCCAGTAGAATTAATCCCAAGGCATGATACATCTGATATTGAACAGCTGTATTCCAAATTTGCTCATAGCGTGGCTCAGGGAACTTCTCCTTTAAAGCGTGGGCGCCAAAAGCACCAAGTACAACTCCTAAAAAGGCTAAAATTGCACCAATTACTAATAAGACGTTCATATACAAACGCTCCTTTTATGTATTGTCAACTTAACTATATAGTTTTCTCCACTTCTATGACAATAATAAACCGCATATAGTCTAAGTTAAATTAGAATATATGCGGCAACATTTATTATTTATTGAATTTGTATTCCTTTTTTTCTCCATTCAGGAACTTTACTTCTAGCTCAAATTCAGTATAGTTATCCTCTAAACCAAAGGCAGTCATTACCTGGTTTAACACTTCCTGGTCCTCAGTAGTTTCATCAAAAGTTAACTGCCCAAGATAAGGTGAAATTTGATTATAAGCTTCATCACCAGATACATCTACTTTATTTGCTTCATCCTCAAATTCAGCAGTAATATTATTTTGAGTGTTCGTATATTCAGCATTGTACGAAACATCGTTTGCATACTCTACATCTAAGTCAAAATGCTCGAAATTATAAGATGTAACTTCCTGTTGCTGTCCTGTATTTTCCTCATTTGTTTGATTTGCATTTTCTGTAGTCGTATCATCTGCATTGTTTGTCGTTGTTTCATTTGTTGGTGTAGGATTTATTACGACTTCATCCTGGTCAACGTCGTTATCTCCACAACCAGCTAAAACTCCTAATAATAATGGAACTGTTAATAATGCTTTGACTTTCATCTCTATCTACTCCTTCATTATAAGTTTACACTGTATTTTTTCCCCTAAAATTAATAAGTTAACCTTTATTTACAAAGAAAGTATAAATGAGTAGTATTATCCAACCCCTATAAATCTATTTACAACCTAACGAGTTTACGTTATATTTACTTAAACTTAATACTTCAATGCGTTGAAGCGCTAAATTTTAAGTTGATTCTGAATAGTTATACATATATAATTAGAAAACTATTATACATAGAAAGAGGTTTATACATATGAGAGATTTCTTCAGTAAGCTCTTAAATGGAATGAGTATCGCCATCGTTTGTGCGCTTATTCCCAACGCTTTACTTGGCGAAATATTAAAATTAATCATCCCTTCTGTACCTGCACTTCAACATCTATACGATGCAACAGTTATTGTAATGAGTATGCTCCCTCTCTTAACAGGAATCTTGGTAGCAATGCAATTTAAACTAACTCAAATTCAAACGGCAAGTGTCGGAATTGCCACGGTAATAGGAAGTGGATCAATTATAAAAACTGCGGAAGGTTTTTTTACCCTAAATGGCATTGGCGTAACTCTTAACGCAGGTTTAACTGCAGCTCTTGCAGTGTTGTTTGTAAAGCTTGTCGGTGAAAGATTAAAGGAATACTCAATTCTTTTAATTCCCATGTTATCTGTAGTGGTTCCTGGAATGATTGGATATATGATTTTACCTTACGTACAAACTAGTGCTGGATTAATCGGTGAAGTGGTAGCTTACTTAACAGGTCTACAGCCTATCTTAATGGGGGCATTATTGGCAGTGATTTTTGGAGTAGTCATTATCTCGCCAATTTCTACGGTGGGTATTGCCACAGTAATTATGCTTTCAGGGATTGGTTCGGGAGCAGCAAACCTAGGGATTGTAGCAGTTGGTATGGGACTGTTCTTAGCTAGTCTTAAAGCAAATTCCTTAGGTACAGCCTTGGCTCATGTTTTAGGATCACCTAAAATTCAAATGCGAAACTTCTTTATGAAGCCGACCATCGCCATTCCAATGCTAATCACTGCCGCTATCCTTGGAGGGCTTGCAGGGGTATTCAATGTTCAAGGAACCCCTTATAGTGCAGGGTTCGGCTTATCGGGCTTAGTTGGTCCATTAAATTATATTAATTTAGCTGAAGGTGGGTGGACTAGCTCCAACATTGCCATTATGCTAAGTCTGTTCTTTTTCCTTCCACTCATTCTGAATTTGATTTTTATCTATGTGTTCAAAAAGAAACTAAAAGTTATTAAAGATGAAGACTATAAATTAGATTTTGAATGATAAAAGAAACCACAACTCTGTAATTGTAGGAGTTGTGGTTTTTTATACATAGTGGAAGTTGGGGTGCATGCAGCATATAACGGACTGTTTTTTGCTCACTCCACAATCTAAATTCCTCAGATATTAAGCCTCTTTTTTCTCGGCAGTCGCCTTGCGTTTTCTTGTTGTTGTCTTCTTCTTTGTTGTTGAAGTTTTATCAAGAGATGCTTGTAATGCAGACATCAAATCTGTCATATCTGAAGGAATCACTGATTCTTTTTCGCTTACTGTTACAGTCAGCTCACCATTTTTCTTCTGCTCGATTAGTTCCAGCAATGCAGTTCGATAATCATCCCGATATTTGTCTGGCTCAAACTTTGCTGTTAATTGATCGATAAGCATGAGAGCTGTATCAAGCTCTTTTTCAGTAATTTTCTCATCACTCGGAATATTGGGTACCTCTTTTGAACTGCGCACTTCATCAGGAAAATGAATGGTTTCCATGATTAACGTTCCATCATATACACGAACTATTGCTAGCTGCTCCTTAGAACGAATCGTAATTTTCGCTACACCAATTTTCCCAGAGCTACTCAATGCCTCACGCAAAAGTGCATATGCTTTTCCCCCACCAGTGTCTGGTGCAAGAAAATAACTACGCTCGAAATAGATTGGGTCTATCTCCTCTAGCTTTACAAACTCTATAATTTCTACTGCTTTGTCTTCATTTTCTTTGCGCAAATTTTCAAGTTCCTCGTCATCTAACACAACAAATTTGTTTTTGGAGTACTCATACGCCTTTACTATATCTTCACTCTTTACTTCCTGCTCACATATCGGACAAACCTTTTGATAATTGATGGGGCTGTTACATTCTTTATGGAGCTGACGCAACTTGATATCTTTATTTTCAGTAGCGGTATGTAGCTTCACCGGTATATTGACAAGCCCAAAGCTAATACTACCCTTCCAAACTGTATGCAAACTTCTTCACCTACTTTTTTCTTATTATGATGAATACTGCTGTTAACTATGTATAACCATCTAAATTAGTTAAAAACTAAATCAAAAACGAGGTTTACTAAATGAAACCGATGCTCTTAACTTCAGCTGAATCTGTTCCAACTAGCAAGGATTGGATTTACGAGACAAAATATGATGGTTTTCGATGTATTTTAAAATGGGACATAGCTGGAGTAACTCTAATAAGCCGAAATGATAAAGAATTAACCGAATACTTCCCTGAAATCGTTCAGTTTTGCGAAGAGATAGCTCACAAATTCTCTTCCTATTTACCGCTCATTTTAGATGGCGAAATAGTTTTTCTGCAAAATGACTATAAAAGTGATTTTTCGATTGTTCAATCTCGAGGTAGAATGCGTACTAAAAAAACGATTATGGAATCCAGTGAAAAATTCTCCTGCTCATTTATAGCCTTTGACTTACTCCTAATTTCAGGAGAGGATTTCACCCAAAATCCCCTCTTAATGAGAAAACAAAAGCTACAGACATTATTTGAAGCTGTAGAACTTCCTCTTTCTCCTTCCTTCAGGAATAGAGGACAGCTCCAACTAATGGAGGTATTTAAGGATAGTGCTATTCTCTGGGATAAACTTAAAGACTGGAATGGCGAAGGAATGATAGCGAAGAAAACGAACAGTCCTTGGGAAAGCGGGAAACGGACAAACCTTTGGATAAAGGTAAAAAATTGGCGTATCGTAACCATCATCTTAACGCTATTCGATCAATCGAACGGATACTTTAATGGAGCAGTTTTTCAGGATGAAGAATTAGTTGAAGTAACTACTTTTCGTCATGGCCTTTCCGACGATGAGCTGCAAACACTCGCTACATTTTTTCAAACAAAGGGAACAAAAGCATCCGCAACAGCATGGGTACTTCCCCCATCTATTTGCGTTGATGTAGCTTGTATTGATTTCGACGGTAAAAAACTACGTGAGCCACGTTTTGAAGCCTTTCGATTTGACGTATCCCCACTTGAAGTCACCTGGAAAAGGATGCTGCGAGGGCTCAATCCCATTCCTGAATCAGTTGCTATTACCCATCCAGATAAACCTATTTGGCCAGCAGTTGGTTTAGTTAAGGATGATTATATTCTGTATCTTCAGGAGGTAGCACCTTTCTTTTTGCCGTTCTTGGAAAATCGATTATTAACATCGATTCGATATCCACATGGGGTACCTGGGGAGAGCTTTTACCAAAAAAACGCACCTGATTATACGCCTAGCTTTATCAAAACAAGTGTTGAAGAAGACATTGAATATATTGTTTGTAACGATTTGAAGACATTATTGTGGCTTGGCAATCAACTAGCCATCGAATTTCATATCCCATTTAAAACAATTGATACAATGAAGCCAACAGAAATCGTTTTTGACTTAGATCCTCCTTCTGTTGATGATTTCGCTTTAGCGATAGAAGCTGCACTGAGCATGAAGGCAATATTTGATAAATTTAATTTGCACTCCTTTGTTAAAACGTCTGGAGGGAAAGGCTTACAGATTTATATTCCACTTCCTAAGAATCGATTTACCTTTGATGAAACCCGGATTTTCACGGAGTTTGTGTGCCGTTTTCTGGTAGATCAGAATCCAAGAGCCTTTACCATAGAGCGTATGAAGAAAAATCGGGGGAACCGGCTGTATTTAGATTACGTTCAGCATGCAGAGGGGAAAACAATTGTGAGTCCCTATTCCCCAAGAGGAAATGAATCGGGTTTAATAGCAACACCTTTAGAATGGCACGAAGTAAATAGCAGTTTAACACCCAAGCTATTTACTATCCCAACTGTTTTGGAGCGGATTAAAAATAAGGGAGATTTATTCGGTGATTTCTATAAAGTTGGGGAAAACCAACCATTTGAAGCTGTACTTACAACCTTAAAAGAGCTATTGAAAAAGAAATAATTTCTAGGATGAAGGACTTCCTAAGTTGTGAACCCTTCATCCTTCTGAAGTTTTAGCTACAGTGTATACTCTTCCCTCTACCGCTCGTTTCTTTCCTTTAAAGTATTGAGCACATAAGAGAATGACGATTACTAAATCAATGGCATCCCCACCATAATACATCAGCATTCCACCGAGCTGTGCATCCGTTGCTTCAACTCCAAGCGGAGGATTGGCATAAATCCATTTTGACAATATGCTGTGTGCAGCCATTGCTAGTATCAGCACAATCGCCCTTAACTGGAAGCTCGTCCGATGTGGTGTTACTTCGATGTAGATCATAGACAGGGTAAATACATAGCCCGCTAAGAAGACATGGACGTGAACAAAAACATGCAACAGATTTGATGATTGCATTGAGTGATATAAATCGGTTGTGTAAAGAATCCATAGACCTCCAGCATTAAGTATACTCGCAATAATTGGGTGGGTAATCCACCGCACATAGAAGCTTTTTAACACCTTGCTCAAAATCCTTCCCCATGTTACCGGGACACTTCTTAATAAGAGTGACATCGGTGCAGAAAGAACGAGTAAAAGCGGCCCTAGCATACCTAGTAGAAGATGTGTCATCATGTGTGCTTGAAAGCTTGCATGGGCTCGTTCAGCAATTGGTCCTGCAATGCCTAAAAAGACAGCAGCAATTCCAATTATCCAAAATACACAGCGAATCATTGGCCATTCCTTATATTTTTTATTTGTCCCATAAACCAAAACTAAATAACCGACAATCAATACTATCAGCAAAATATACAGCAGGATATCAAGAAATCCATTGCCATGATTATGATGATGCATTAAGCTTCACCTTCATTTTTCTTATGATTCGGGGATTTTTTCTGCATTACAAGTACGATACCAATAATAATCATGCAAGCTGCTATCACATTCCATACAATATCATAGTAAATTACATCAACATCATACCGAATTTGGTGTAGACGCATCAGTTTATGCTGAATGATTCCGTCATACAGCTGAAAAACACCAGCACCTAAAATTGCTGCACCAACCCATCGTTTAACATTCCACACCTTTCTTCTCCGAATATCTGCAAGCATGAAAAGACCTACAACAGTGGCAAACCAGCTGAATGCATGAAAAATCCCATCCGAAATAAGTCCGATACTCGTTGTTGATTTATCATAAAAGTGATGCCAATGTAAAAGCTGGTGGAAGACTACTTCATCTATAAACGCAACTAACCCTAATCCAAACAAAACTCCTGACCAAATATTGAACGGTTCATCGTTACTATTTTTTCTCTTTTCCAATCCATTCACCCTCATGTTAATTATTGCTACTGTTGTCATATTACCCAGTTATGGTAAAAGCTAAAAGCTCCAAATATATAATAAAAGAAGATACCTATACTTTCAGGTACCTTCTTGTCACTAACCATTAATGGTGATGATGGTGGTGACCACTTTCATGGTCATTTTTACAAAGTATCGAGTTTTCATGAGCGTGCTCGGAATCCTCCATTTGGACCGTAATATGGCCGATACCAAGATGGAGTAAATCATGCTCAATTGAGTTTAATAGCTTTTGACATTCTTGTATGGTCATGTTTTTTGAAACTACCGCATGACAGGAAAGTGCATTTTGACCACTTGTAATGCTCCAAACATGTAAATCATGAATAGTAGGAATGCCTTCTTTACCTTCAAAGACCTTAATAATTTCATCGATTTGGATATTGCTTGGTGCTCCCTCCATTAATACATGGATAGAATCCTTTGTAACACGAATTCCGCTAACCGCAACTAATAGTGCAACAATGATACTTGCTAGTGGATCTGCCCAGCCCCAGCCAAAGAACATTATAAGAAGGGCAGCTACAATCGCTCCCACTGAACCTAGCATATCCCCAATTACATGTAAAAAGGCTGCTCGAAGATTTAAATTTTCTTTTGTATCTGCACCACGTAGTAAAATCCATGCAACAAGGATATTCACGAGTAACCCTATAATCGCAATGACTAGCATACCTGAGGATGTGATTTCTTGTGGATTTGTAAAGCGCTCTATTGCCTCATAGCAAATAAAAACAGCCACAAGAATTAAGGTAACACCATTAAATACTGCTGCTAAAATTTCAAAACGTTTGTAGCCAAAGGTTTTACTATAGCTTGCTGTCTTTTCTCCAAATTTAAAGGCAAGAACCCCAACCCCTAAAGAAATGGCATCACTTAACATGTGACCTGCGTCTGACAATAACGCAAGACTATTTGTTAGGAGCCCTCCAATAACCTCAACAACCATAAAGGAAGCAATTATAAAGAAAGCAATTGTTAAAGTTTTTTTGTTTGCTCCATGAGTATGATTATGGTGTGCGTGATCATGTCCGTGTCCCATTTAAGCGCCTCCCTTCATCTTCTATATTAGTATATGCGCATATAGTAATATATGTTATCATTTAACGGTTTAGCTTTAACTATGCTTTGAGTGCTCAATCGTTTGTTTAAGCATATGCATTACGTGTTCGTCATCATAAGAGTAAAAAAGAGAAGTACCCTCTCTTCTATATTTGACCAAGCGTAAATTTTTCAAAAAACGAAGCTGATGTGAAACTGTTGATTGTCTTAATTCAAGAGCCTCTGCGATTTCATTTACCGAATGTTCTTTATGAAATAACAAATTTAAAATACGAATTCGAGTTGGATCACTTAACGCTTTAAATGTTTGGGACACAAGAAATAATGTTTCTTCATCTAAGTCATATGGATGTTGATTTAGTTGCTCTTCCAACACAGCCCCTCCTTATATATATGATTATATATTCATATATGAATATTTTATGTGAAATAGTACTCGTTGTCTATCAATTTATGTAAAATCCTGTGAATTACCTTTACAGCATTTCATAAATAAACACCAAAAAAGCTGACATAACAAAAGTATGCCAGCTTCCTTTTTAATTAATAATATCTGAAGCTAGTGCCGTTTTCATAAACTTTATGGGCTAGTTGGATTGTTGATACAGCTAGCTCTGCATAGGTTACTGCTTTTTTCGGATAAAATAATCCCTTTTCGGCTGGAAGAATATCAAGTGCTTCTGCTAATGCAACATAACCAGTGTAAGCTACATCCTTTGCATCCTTAATACCCTTAAGCTGATAAATTTCACTATGCTTTGCGGCTTGATTAAGACCAAGTGCTTTTATATACCATACTGCCAGTTCTTCACGAGTAATGTTAGCAGACGAGTTAAACTCAGGCTTTTCCGTGTCCAGAATACCCAACGAAACAGCGCGTTCAACTATCTGATAATATGGGTTGTCCGGAGAGATATCCTCGAATGATTGATGAGCTTCCTCCTCTTGTGGGTAAGCCCCCTCATAGAAATATGAAATTGATTTTATAAGTACCTTTAATGCTTCTCCCTTTTTAACAGTCGTTTCTGCATTAAACTTACTATCCTTAACCTCTAATATATTATTTTGAATAAGGTAATTTAACTCTTCTTCTGCTGTATTATGAGAAACAATTGGATACTCTTTTACACCATAAGGACTTGTCCACTTTCCACTTTTTGCATCTAGGAATGTAGATGACTTCTCATTAAAGATAGGCGTATATACTAAGGAATAGTGTTTCGTTTCGGCTTTATAGTTTTCTTTTACATATGCAAGCTTCAAACTTAGTGCTTCGTTAAAAATCTTTTCTGCTGCTTCTTTCGATAAAACATCCTCAGTTGTTGGCCATTCTTCAACCTCTAATTTATTCACATATAGACTATTTAAAGACCCATCAAAATTGATTGCTACACTAATTTCGTTGCCTGATACAACAAGCCCATTAACGATGCGTGGGAATGAGAAATTATAGACGCCGTATTCATCATCAGTAGTTGGCTCAGAAATAGGTTTGATATATTCATGTAAAGAGGAAGGTACCCATTCTTTTAAATGATTAATGGCTTGTGCCAGCGCTTCATCACTTGTTAACTTTTTGTCGGTGCTTGGATCCTCACCTACTTCTCTTAACACTTCATTTTTGACGCTATAATAATTGACGATTTCACCTGTTTGCTTATCTAGCTCGATGCTTGTCCCATAGCTGCCATTTCGATATTCATAGGAGTAAGAAATACTGATTATTTCTTTCCCTTCTCTAGTAGTATATTCTTCAATACTATCTAGCCTTAACTTAACCTTATCCGAATCAATCGCTAACAATTTTTTAGCGAGTTCCTTAGCATCCTCGACCGTGATTCCCTCTTGTCTTGGATTTAGCGGCTGCTGCACCAATTTTTCTACTTTAGGGTTCTGCGGAAGAGTCTCTGAGAAACCATTGTTCGTTAACCATTGTCCAGTTAGAGCATTAACGCCTGAATGCTGTGTTACTGGTGTATACACTAGCTGTACATTATTTTTATCTGTACGGTAGTCATAGTTTACTTGATACTGTAATTGTAAATTTAAGTTGTCTTTAATTTTACTGATTACGTCCTTCTCATTTACAAGCTTATCTTTTTTATCGAAGGTATTTTTCCCATTACCTGATGCTGAATATTGATAATATTGAACAATATCCCCATTACCAAGTACAGCTACCTCCATTTTTTGATCAGCAATTTCAACATTCTCTTCTGTATTGGTGAATGTGAAATAATATTGGATTGGCTCTGTTAGTAATTGATTTGAATAATAGTAATAATACTCGTCATTGTTTTTATCTAGCTTATACTGTTTTCCATTTGCAAACTTTTTAACAAAATCCTCAGCTAATTTTTGAGCATCTTCTTTTGTTACCTTTGCTGGAAAAAGTGCACCTTTTTTGTCTGTCGGTTCAAAATGGAAGCTCTCTAATTCAAGATTATCTCCTCTAAATGTAGCACTGCCGTAAATTTCCTTACCCTGAACTAATTTCGAAAAGCTTAAATCATAGCGTATCGTTTCATCTTCTGGGTAATAATGAGCAGTACTCAAGTAGAAATCATTTAATGTTAAAGAGTCAAACTTTTTCGGGAATAGCTCTTTAAATCTTTTTACTACCTCATTTTTTGTTACAATATTATCTGTAGAAGCTACCTGTATCTGTAGGTTTTTTGCGGTTGGTTGATCTACTGTTTCTGCCCCAACTGCAGTCACCATTCCAAAAGACATTGCCAACGTCATAATAGGGATTCCAATTTTATTTAACTTTACCAAAATATACCTCCTGATTCGTTATACCAAATATTGTAATACAATTGTCATAGATTAAAAATAGGAATTTATATTTATCTTATTCTATCTTCATAGTAAGATTATTTTTTTTCGCGTAAAAAAAGGGCAGTTCACTTTTACTGCCCTTTTAGATATTTCATATATTTTTTATTTATAATTACAGGACTACATTAATGCTTCACTACGTTGAAATTCTCACCGATTAACAGCCAGTTTTGCGGGAATGGGAAGCCTAACTTCCAATAACTGATGCCTCGCAGGTTTAAACGCTTCATGAGGTTAAACTTTGCTTGTATGGACCTCGCATCCTCAAACCACACTTTATGTGCCCTACCTTCACTATCCACATAGTTAAAATGAGGTGCCTGTGCAGTATAATCATATTCGATGACCGCATTATTAGTTCTGGCGATTTCAATCGCTCTTTGAGGACTTACCGCTCGAGCATATTGGCCTCCTTGAACAAAGGGAAGTGTCCAATCATAGCCATACAAATTTTGACCCATCATAATTTTATTTGCCGGCATTACTGTTAAGGCATATTGGATAACCTCTTCAACCTGAGGGATTGGTGACACTGCCATTGGTGGTCCACCTGAGTAGCCCCACTCATACGTCATAAGCACTGAGAAGTCAACAATCTCTCCATGAGCTCTATAATCATGGGCCTCATACCATTGACCTGCCTGCTCTGCACTTGTTTTTGGCGCTAGTGCAGTAGAAACAAGGAAATCTTCTCCGTGTAAGTAAGCAACCGCTTTTCTTAGGAAGTTATTATAAGCCTCGCGTTGGTCTCCTGGAAGAAATTCAAAATCAAAGTGAATATCTGATACCCTGCCGATTCGTCTTGCTTCTTCAACGATATTCTCAAGTAATACATCCTGAACAGCCGTGCTTTGTAAAATCGCTCTTCCTAATTCACCACTAAACTGACCATTCTCTAAATTAGACACTACCATCATTAAAGTGACCCCTGCTTCACCTGCTGCTTCTGGGATACCTTCAGTTGGTATCGGGTCAAGGCTGCCGTCTCTTCTTGCTTCATAACTAAACGGTGCTAAATACGTTAAATAAGGTCCTACACTTCTTGCTTCTGTTAATAATTCCTCACTAACCGAGTCACCCATCGGCTCAATATAAATATTCACTTCTGCGCTTCGTCTTTGCATTGGTGGGATGTATAAGCGCGTACCAACACTTAACGTTGTGTTGACATTGATGCCATTGATTTGAGCTAAGGTATTAAAATTTAAACCAAAACGTTGTGCAATCGAGTATAACGAATCACCCGGCTGCACCCAATAAAAACTTCCCGTAATCGGAATGACAATTGCTTGCCCAATGACTAAATTCTCTGGGTCTTCTAATTGATTGGCTTGAATGATTCTTTCAGTTGTTGTGTTATATGCTTGTGCGATACCCCAAAGCGATTGTCTAGGCTGGACTACATGGATTTGAATCTCGTTTCCCCCTTTAACGTTCATGGTAATTACACCTAGTATTTTATGTTTCTATTACTTCTTACATAACAGGACTTGATAAAAAATATGAATTTCGGAAAATACACAGATAGCTCCCATCAAATTCAATAAAAAAAATCCCTATTCATAGCCAAAGCTATAAATAGGGATACTGATTAGTTCACAATATTATGCTCATAGAGATAGTCGTAAGTGACGTCGACAAAAAGGTATTCGTGCTCGTTTAATGCCATCGAGAAGGTACGAGTAAGCTCACCTGTTTCAATATCACTATAGATACCCGATAAGTTACCTCTTTCCGTATTTCGAATCTTGATAATGTTGAATAAGAAATATGGACGCCAGCTCCAGTTTTTACCTACCGCACATTCTTCAACATCCCATTTTCCATTATGGCGAACGATATTTGGAGAAATTTGGAACCCCTCATCATTGCAAATATAGAAACGGAAGGCATAATCCTCTAATAGATTGGCTAGCTGCAGGAGTTTTTCAACATTCTTTCCATCTGGCTTCGTAATTTCCACAGTAGATGTAATCTTTTTACCGAGATTCTTCATTTCCTCAAATTTAACTTCAAGCAATCTTTTTTCAGCTGAAATAAATTGCTTACATTCATTTCTGAAGCGATCCTTTAAAGTATCCCTAGGAATGAATTGACTGGCTGGCTTTTGCAAATAAACCCCTTTAAAATATCTTGCTCCGCTTTTCCAGGCATGATGTAATTGATAGTCGGTTTGGATATTATCAAACATCAGGGCAGCACCAATTTTTACTGCTAACGATTGAATCGTTGTAAACACATGGTTCTGTGCACCCCAAGCATTATAGTTTAACTGGCTTACATTAATTTTTAATGTTGCTGGTTCAAACATTAAAATCTGATCTAAATTACTCTCAGAACCTATATTATCTAAAGCTATTTTTACTCCATAGGTTTTTATATAGCGAATGGGATGCTGTAGCTGCTCGCTTTCCCCTTTGAACTTATGCTCAGGAATTACTAGATAGATATTAGGTAATAGCTCTTCACCCAGTGTCTCTTTTAGTAATTGGAAATACCCATCACCAAAATCCTCCATTAGCAAATTAGGATTACATGGAAGGTACAGTCTGACCTGGTTCTGAGTAACTTCAGCTTTTGCTAATTCGATTGCTTTTTTAACAAGCGCCTGCTCTACTTCAGTACGAATTTCTATAGGAATGACTTCATCATATGTAAAGTCAATGATATTAATCGTTTCCCCATCATTTGTATATTGACCAATTACTTCATATGCAACGATGACATGTTCATCTGCACTATAAATTGGTTCAAATAAAATATCCATTTCGTCTAGTTTATCTAGAAAATCAAGCACATCCATCCACAAAACCCCCATGACTTACTTCTTTTCTTACCTTATTATACACCAATTACCACTTTGGAAAATATTACACAATATGACAATTTAGAAAAAGGATAACACAATACTAATTATATTCTTTGATGACTCATTTCAAAACACTCGTCAAAATATTACAGAAGAATATTCTTTTCCAAATGTAGAAAGCCCACTATTCAACGCAAAAAAGGTCATTCCACCTCCGGAATGACCTTTCTTTATATTAAGTACACAGTGATAGGTGTAATATATAACGATTTTATTTATTTAATGTTGCACTTGCTGGTGCATTTTTTCCATTATTTTCTGGAGCAGCTGTCGTTGTTTTACTATCAGGACTTACTGCTCGTTTTAAGAATAAAGATAAAACTAATGCGACAACTGTAATACCTGTTGCGATTAAGAATGAATATTGGATACCATCAAGTAATGATTGCTGCATAATTTCAGCTTTCATAGTGGCGATTTGCTCTTCTGACATTGGACCAGTTGCATTCGCTTGTGCTTGTGCAGCTAATTCTTCTCCAGTAGCTGTTGTTCTTTTGTTCATAATCGCGATTAATAATGCAGTACCGATTGATCCAGCAACCTGTTGAATCGTGTTGTTAGACGCTGTACCATGTGGATTTAAACGTGCTGGTAAAGAATTTAAACCGTTTGTCATAATTGGCATCATAACCATTGAGATCCCAACCATGCGAAGTGTGTAAATCATAATAATGTATAGATAAGATGAATCCAAGTCTAAAAAATGCAAGTAATACGTTGCAACACTTGTAATTGCTAAACCAGTAATAGCTAAAATTTTCGGTCCAACTTTATCAAATAAACGACCTGTAATTGGTGACATGATTGCCATTACTAGGGCACCTGGCAACATCATTAAACCAGATTCAAATGGGTCGATTCCACGAACACTTTGTACATAAGCCGGTGTTAAAATCATACCGCCCATCATCGCCATCGAAAGTACGGCACTAATGATAGAAGACAAAGCATATAAAGGCGATTTAAAAATTTCCATACTTAAAACTGGAGTCTCTAATTTAAGCTGACGCAGAACAAATAGTACAACACCAATAACCCCAACGATGATTGTAGTTAGAACGATTGGATCAGTCCAGCCATCATTTCCTGCATTACTGAATCCATAAAGAATTCCACCAAAACCAATTGTTGAAAGTACTAGTGAGAAGTAATCTAATGTAACTTTTCGATTTGGAAGTACATTTTCTAATTTCCAAATACTGAATAATAAGCTTAGTACTGCAATTGGTAAAATCATTTCAAAAAGAACGCGCCAGTCGTAACGCTCAACAATCCAACCAGATAGCGTTGGGCCGATTGCAGGCGCAGCAATCATTACTAATCCGAACATCCCCATCGCTGCTCCGCGTTTTTCAACAGGGAAACTGATTAACATAACGTTCATTAAGATTGGAGCCATTACAGATGACCCAACTGCTTGAATCATACGACCAGTTAATAATACTGGGAAGCTTGGAGCAATTGCTGCAACTAATGTCCCCACAACGAAAATCGACATCGCAATGATAAATAGCGGTCTCGTTTTAAAACGAGTAATTAAAAATGCAGAGGCAGGAATCAATACCCCACTCACTAACATATAACCTGTTGCTAACCACTGAACCGTTGAATAGGTTACACCTAAATCCGTCATGATCGTTGGAAGTGCAACATTTAATAAAGTATTATTTAAAAACGCAACAAAGGCGCCCACAAATAGAACCGCTATCATTAAATAGGGGGGCTTTTCCAATGTTTTAAAGTCATTGTTCATATATATATTTTCACTCTCTCTCTTTTATCATTTCATCCCTCGAAATATATTCTATACCTGCAGTCTATTTTTTTCAACATAAAAATAATTATCGTCCAAAAAGTTGAAATGAAAGTGTTTTCAAATTATACTTACGGTATAAAATTCGTTATTCAACAGATGATAAGGTGAGGTTATGAACAAAAGAAAACGACAAATCATACATGCAGCACGCCAGCTTTTTTTAGATAAAGGATTTAATGATACTTCTATTATTGACATTATTTCATCTGCAAATGTATCCAAAGGAACTTTTTATAATCATTTCAGCTCAAAAGTTCAATGCTTGATTGCCATTCTTGAAGAAGCCAGAGAAGAGATTATTACCGCTAGAATAGAGGTAGCTTTAAATACAAGACCAAATGATAAGAATGTTTTGCAAAAGCAACTCGCATTAGTAGCTCATGTCCACAGAAGACAAAACCTAATTCAAATATTTGAAGCCATATTTAAAAATAATGAGCCTGAATTAAAACAAGTGATTGAAAAGCAGCTAATTCGTGAAGTTGAATGGCTTGCCTCTCGATTTATCGATGTATATGGGGAGCAAATCCGTGAATATTCTTATGAATGTGCTGTACAAGCCTTAGCAATGATTCAGCATTCCTTCCGTATTATTGCAATGGTCACAAAACAATTAGCAACTCCAGAAGACGTTGTAAACAATGTATTAAACCATATTGAAGGTATGCTCGCTCATTTACAAAAAACAAATAGTATATTAATTACCTCTGATATCTTCCATGCTCTTCATGAAAAAGCAGAAGAAACCAAAGTAACAAGCAGCATGCTCGTACATCAGTTAGAAGGCTTCACAGAGAAGTTAACACCTGATGATTTAGAAAATGGTGTAGAATATGCAAACTATCTTCTAAAAGAGCTACAAGCTAATTCCGTAAATCTCTATGTAATGGAAGCCATTTTACCCGTTTTCAATAATGCATTTAAGGATACACCTCATGAAGCAGAGGCAAACGAAATTTCAATTGGTATATGGCGTTATTTACAAATAAAGAAAGAGGAAAAAAATTCTCCTATGTAACAACAAAAAATTTTGGAGGTATATATGGGATTAAATTTTCGCAAAAGCATTAAAATAGCACCAGGAGTCAGAGTAAATGTAGGAAAGAAAAGCACTTCCCTAAGCTTTGGAGGAAACGGCTTACGCTATTCCATAAGCTCAAATGGAAAACGCCGTTCAACCGTTGGGATTCCTGGCTCTGGACTTTCCTACACAACAACAAGCGGCGGTAAGAGCAAGCAATACAAATCACAGGCCTACCAGCAGCGTCAGTATTTAAATCAATTGAAAAAACAAGAAAAACAGGAGCTAGCTCGCTTTGAGGTCGATCAATATCAAAACTCTTGTGAAATTTTAAAATCCATTCATATCGAGTCAGATGAGCCTGTAGATTGGCATTACCATGCACAGCGCACTCCCCTTTTTAATATCAATGAAGCTGGACCACGAGAAAAACAGGCTTTATATCAATTACAAAATTATAAGCCTGGGTTTTTCGATAAAATATTTAAGAGCAATAAAAAAGAAGTGCTTGAAAATGGTGTTCTTCAAGCTCGTAAAGAGGATCAGGAAGAATATAACGACTGGGTAAAGCTCACACGCTTAAGCGAACGTGTACTAGCTGGCGATTTAGATGCTTATATGGAAGTTATAGAGGAAATGGATCCTCTAGAAGATTTGCATGAATTCGGAAGCGGCTTTGAAATTGGCTGTAATAACGCCTCTACCCTTTACGTCACTTTCGATGTTTATTCCCAAACCATCATTCCGAAAAACGAGAAGACCCTGACACAGGCCGGGAATTTATCGATAAAGAAGTTAACCAAAACAAAGTATTTCGACCTTCAACAGGATTACGTTTGCAGCTGCACCATCCGTATTGCACGAGATATGTTCGCCCTTCTGCCGGTCCAGACAGTCTATGTCCATGCCTATGATGAACAGCTAAACACCGAAACTGGCCATGTTGAACGCTTTTGCGTCTTATCTGTAAAGTTTGACCGCGCCACTCTAGAATCATTAAATATCGGTCTCATCGATCCATCCGACGCTTTAAACAACTTCCATCACAATATGAAGTTTCGTAAGACGATGGGGTTTGCTGAGGTTGAGGAGATTGTTTAAGGTTATATTAAATTGAAACATCTGTGTGACTTCTTTTATCGGAGTTGCATGGGTGTTTTTTACTGTAAAAAAGTTGGTTAACTCGAAGGGAGTAAAACTAGGTAGAATTCGTATTTCTAATTTTACTGAAGCTAAAGCTCTTAGTTTTTCAATAATTGTTAATTGTCTTTGACACAAATTGAAATTTCACACGTCTAATAAGATGAATTCAAATATCGGGGGAACCTAACTTTATGACAAATGCCAGAGAGAAAATTTCGGAGTGGTTTTACCTATACAGCAATGATGTTTACAACTTTTTGGTTTACTACACTGGTACCACAGATGTGGAGGATTTAGTACAAGAGGTATTTATTAAAGCTGGGCGTGGTCTTAACTCATATAAAAATCTAGCTTCACCTAAGACTTGGCTCTTCACCATTGCACGAAATATAGCCATAGACGAAGCGAGAAAGAAAGAATCAAAAATCAACAAAAACAGTACAGCATTTGATGAGGGCTTTTGGAAGCAGCAAACAACAGCTAATCCCGAACATATCCTCCTAAAAAGGGAGGAACAGAGAGAGCTTTACCTCTCAATCTCTAAACTGAAAAAGAAGTTTCGAGAAGTATTAATCCTAAGGGGCATTCAAGGGTTGTCCGTAAGGGAAACTGCCCAAATATTAAAAAGTCACTCTGGAGGGCAAGATATAAAAGAAACAGGAGTAGAGAAAACTCAAACAGCGAACGAGGATGAACAGCGAGACGATCTAAATCAAACCCTAGAGGATCTAGAGACTTCCGACGTAGAACAAGTAGCTGTTGAACAAAAAGCAAATGAAATATATTCTGCCCTTCGTAACCGAGATATGAATTTACTATCAAACTACGTGCACTCGGAGAAAGGTCTAGTCTTATCACTACTTTCCTATCTAGAAAACTATGGGGTCATTTTTGAAAAAGGTGAAGTTCGAACACTATTAGAAGATGACACGAAGTATACTTGGGGCATTGGAGAAGCAAATATGAATTTAATCTATACTCCAAAGGATTATATGGATAGATTCCTAAAAACAGATACTTTCCTTCACCCAGACAATGCATTTTTCGACTCAAATACACAGCGAAGCAACAGCCACAAACCTATAGAAGCGGTCTTCCCAGGATCTAAAATCGTCGAGTTTTATAAAGAAACAGAATATGAAGATTGGAAAAGTGTCTATCTCATATTTGAACAAAATGAACATTCTATCTGGGAGCTCGTTGCAATTATAAGTGACGAGTGGACACCTTAAGTCATAGAATTCGCTCGAATCAGCTCCCCCCGTCAACCTGTGACATAAAACTAATCGAGTAGAGGGAGAATAAGTTCTCGCCCCTCTCACAACACCGTACGTACGGATCTCGTATACGGCGTTTCAATTTATATTACAGTGTGTACT
>NZ_QJTJ01000022.1 GCF_003217295.1 Ureibacillus chungkukjangi | reverse complement strand
GAAAAGCAAGCTTTTCTAAAGTCCGCTCGACTTGCATGTATTAGGCACGCCGCCAGCGTTCGTCCTGAGCCAGGATCAAACTCTCCATAAAAGAGAAAATTTGATAAAGCTCAAATTTTGTACCGGACATTATAAATGTCCGACAAA
Organism: Ureibacillus chungkukjangi; assembly: GCF_003217295.1. Taxonomy (GTDB): domain Bacteria; phylum Bacillota; class Bacilli; order Bacillales_A; family Planococcaceae; genus Ureibacillus; species Ureibacillus chungkukjangi. The sequence continues at coordinate 54,238 of NZ_QJTJ01000022.1, read as the reverse complement.
CATCTGCTGGCATCAATTTTGATGTCCAAAATTTTGTTTCTCTAAATTAATAGAAGAAACTATGTTCATTAACGTTTTGTTGTTCAGTTTTCAAGGTTCATTTCGTCGCCATCTTTCGAACAGCAACTCTTATATTATACTTGTTAACAACTCGGTTGTCAACACTTTTTAAAACTTTTATTTCATCGCTATCAAACAGCAACTTTTAAAGTTTATCACTTCCGAAATGCACTGTCAATAAGTTTTTTTCAGAAGTTTATTTAATTTACCGTCGCGTTTTAGCGACTTTAATAATTTAACATCTTTCAAAATAACATGCAAGTGTTTTTCTAAAAAAATATAACTTTTTATAAATACCATGCAAGTTAAGCATCAGTATAGCCATTGGAATGATGTTTTAAAAGTGATTGCACAGAATTCTATCTCTATATTAATAAAACCTGTATAGCTTCAACTAAATCAATTTATTATATCTTACTAGCTAATTTAAGCATAAAGATGTTAAACTTCCGAACTCGAAACACACTCCCTAGCTCCCCTTCAAAATCAAAAAAGGAGTTGAGTGTTTAAACACACTTCAACTCCTGCTATTTATAAAAGATATCAATTAGTCACGATGGCGCATTGTTGGGAACAGTAATACGTCACGGATTGATTGAGCATTTGTTAATAACATGATTAGACGGTCAATACCAATCCCAAGTCCACCTGTTGGAGGCATACCATATTCTAACGCTTCAATGAAATCATTGTCCATATCATGCGCTTCATCATTACCTGCTTCTTTTTCTGCAAGCTGTGCTTCAAAGCGCTCTCTTTGATCGATTGGGTCATTTAATTCAGTAAAGGCATTCGCATGTTCACGACGTACGATAAATAACTCAAAACGGTCAGTGAAGCGTTCGTCCTCTGGATTTTTCTTCGCTAATGGCGAAATTTCTACTGGATGTCCGTAGATGAATGTTGGTTGAACTAATGATTCTTCTACTTTTTGCTCGAAGAATTCATTAATAATATGTCCTACTTCATGAACGGCTTTGATTTCTACACCGTGCTCTTTAGCAGCAGCTTGTGCTTCTTCCTTAGTCATAGGATTCCAGAAGTCCACACCAGTTGCCTCTTTAACTGCATCTACCATGTGTAGACGTTTCCAGCCTGGAGCAAGGTGAATAATATCATCACCATATTGAACATCAGTAGTACCTAATACTTCTTGTGCAATATGAGCGATCAGGTTCTCTGTTAGTTCCATAATATCTTTATAATCTGCATACGCTTCATATAACTCTAATAAAGTGAACTCTGGGTTATGACGTGTTGATACACCCTCGTTACGGAATACGCGACCAATTTCATAAACCTTTTCAAGTCCACCTACAATTAGACGTTTTAAATGTAATTCAATCGCAATACGAAGATATAGATCCATATCTAACGCATTGTGATGTGTAATGAATGGGCGAGCAGCAGCTCCACCTGCGATTGTGTGTAATAATGGTGTTTCTACCTCAAGGAAGCCTTGTCCATCTAAATACGTTCGCATTGCACGAATGATTTTTGAACGAGTGATGAAAGTAGCTTTACTTTCTGCATTCGTCATTAAATCTAAATAACGTTGACGGTAGCGTTGCTCAACGTCTTGTAAGCCGTGGAACTTTTCAGGCATTGGACGTAATGATTTTGATAAGAAAGTGAATTCTTCTGCTTTTACAGATAACTCACCTACTTGAGTACGGAATACATTTCCGCGAATCCCTACGATATCTCCTAAGTCGGCTTGGTTGAATAAATCATATTGTTCGTCTCCAACATGGTCTTTACGCACATAAATTTGAATTTGTCCTGCTAAGTCTTGTATATGAGCAAAGCCTGCTTTACCTTTACCGCGCTTTGTCATAATACGTCCAGCAATCACAACTTCACGTAAACTCTCTTCTAACTCTTCTTTCGAGAATTGGTCGAACTGTTCAACCACTTCAGTTGATAAGTGTGTACGCTCGAAACGGCTACCAAATGGGTCCATACCGTTCTCACGAATATTTGTCATCTTTTGGCGTCTCACCAAAAGTTGGTCGTTTAATTCTTCAATGTTTGACACGTGTTTCACTCCTTATATTTGTGCTTTGTTAGTAGAAACCGCTTAATAAGTCGGTTAGTGAGATGCTAGTATCCATAGCAACGGTCGAATCCCACCACAGCCAATTACCTACATATAATTACTTGCCTTCCACCAATAGCGTTCATTTAATCCATAATGTACCTATTGTACACAATTTCAGCATTCTATTCACCTCTTTCGGTTTATTTTGTTTGGATTCTAAAATGTTTTATTTTTCTGAATTTTTTATGTTGATGGCTCATTATTTTTCTCCAAGTTTATTTATTCCTATTTTTAAGTAGAAATATGCTAAAATTTCCACAATAACAAAAAAGGGGGATTTAATGATGTATCGTAATTTAAACGATTTTATTCAAGAATGGGAAAGAAACTGCGGGGGAACTTTAGCAATTTATAAAGCTATCATGGATGATAAAAAGCAGGTGGCTATTGTGGAAGGTCACAGTTCTTTAGAATCTTTAGCCTGGCATTTAACAACTTCTCCAGCATACTTCATGGGGCAAGTTGGTTTCTCTCTTAATGTGGAGCTTAACCCACAAAATACTCCTGCTACCATCAGTGAGATTATTAGTACTTATAGTGCAGTGAGTGAAAACATTGTAAAACTAGCTAAAGAAAATCTATCAGATGAAAAGCTTCTTACGGAAGTGAATAGTCACGGCCATCAAACTCCAATTGGCGCATTGCTTCGAATGATGGTCGATCACCAAACACATCACCGCGCTCAAATGCAAGTTCTACTTCGCCAAGCAGGCTTACCTGTTCCTGGTGTAATGGGACCAACAAAAGAAGATTTAGCAAAATAAATCATTAGAAAAAGGCATCCTCCTATCAATATTCGATAGAAAGGATGCCTTCTTATTAGATAGCCTCAGCTTTTTGCTCTTCGCCTTCAGCTAATTCGACTACGACATTTTGTAGGAGTGCACGTAATTCTGCTGCTGTTTCCATTTGGTTGATGGCATTACGGATTTTTCCGTTTCCACGAATACCTTTTAAGTACCAGGATGCGTGTTTTCGCATCTCTCGAACAGCCACACCCTCACCTTTAAGCTGCATTAAACGTTCGAAGTGAAGTAAGCATACGTCCATTTTTTCTGCAACTGATGGTTCTGGTTTTAATACACCAGTTTCAAGATACTCAACAGTTTGATAGATCATCCATGGGTTTCCTAATGCGGCACGACCAATCATTACTGCATCCACACCCGTCTCATCTAGCATACGCTTAGCATCCTGAGGTGTTTCAACATCTCCGTTACCGATAAATGGAATACTGATATTCTTCTTTACTTCCTTAATAATTTCCCAATTCGCTTTTCCTTCATACATTTGAACACGTGTTCGTCCATGCATAGCGATAGCCGCTGCTCCAGCACGTTCTGCGGCTTGTGCATTTTCTACGGCAAAAATATGCTCGTCATCCCAACCAATACGCATTTTCACACTAACAGGCTTGTCCACAGCATCGACTACAGCAGAAACCATTTCATAAATCTTATTTGGATCAAGAAGCCATTTTGCGCCCGCTTCACATTTGATAATTTTATTGACCGGACAGCCCATGTTGATATCGATAATATCTGCATTTGTATTTTTATCAACATATTTTGCAGCCTCTACCAACGTTTCCTTGTCTCCACCGAAGATTTGTAAAGAAAGTGGATTTTCACGCTCATCGATATATAACATATCTAATGTCTTTTTATTGCGCTGAACTAACCCTTTATCACTGATCATTTCAGCATATACTAAGCCAGCACCGAATTCTTTTACAGTGAGACGAAAAGCTGAGTTACAGACTCCTGCCATCGGGGCTAGTACAACTCGGTTATCCATAACAATATCACCGATTTGAAACGGCTTATTTTGTGTAGTCAAAAAACTCTCCTCCTTTTAAGGGAAATTCAAAAATCCCTACTAAACTTACTTCTATATATTAATGACGACTATTTCTTTTAAATCTGAATCAATTATTAAAACGTCTCTACATCGTTTATCGTTTTCCATTTAGTAATCCCTTCAGCCGCAAGATCCATACTATCTAGACTAGCTTTAGCCTTTTCAAGCTTAGGATTCTTAACGCTTTTAGCAATTTCTAATAATGGAACTAAAACAAAGGCCCTTTCGAACATTCTAGGATGTGGAACGATTAAGTTTTCAACTTCAATATTGTCGTTATTATAGAGCAAAATGTCAAGGTCTATAATTCGAGGACCCCACCTAATTTCACGAACGCGGCCTAACTCATTCTCGACTGATTGGCATATTTGTAGCGTCTCTAAAGCCGAATGTGTTGTTTGTATAGCTAAAGCAATATTTAAAAATGCAGGCTGTTCTATATAACCAACAGGTGCTGTTTCGTAAATTGATGAAACTGATGTTAAGGTTATACCCGACTTATTCTTTAGCAACTGAACGGCCAGCTTTAGATTTTGTTCTCTGTCCCCAATATTTGTTCCTAAGGATAAATAGACATTATTCATAAAAGCGCCCTCTTACAATTTCAACAGCTACCTCTTTATAGTGTCCTGGAATAGGAGGATCCGGTTTAATAACCTCTACCTTACAACCGTATACTTGTCCTTCGTAATCGGAGAGTATTCGTGCTGCAATATTTTCAGCAACAGCCTCAATTAATTTATAAGGCTTTCCTTCTATCACTTCTTTACAAATATCATAGACTCCGACATAGCTTACCGTGTCCTCTAGTTCATCGGTTTGCCCTGCTTTTTGAATATTGACCGCCAAGGTAACAGTTGCTCTGAATCGCTGTCCAAGAACATTTTCCTCTGGTAAAACACCGTGATAGCCAAAAAATTGCATATCTCTTAAATGTATATAATCCATTAATCGTTCTCCTTAAGTATTAGTGTCTAGCTGGCAATTCTTCATTTACTTCAAATTTGCCCATTAGTGCATCAATCATTTTGACGGTACGTGATACTTCTTTCACATCATGAACACGCACAATATGACAGCCCTTCATGACTCCGTAAGCACAAGTAGCAGCCGTTCCTTCTACGCGTTCCTCTAGAGGTAAATTTAGAATGGTACCAATCATCCGTTTACGTGACGTTGCAAGTAATACTGGATATCCAATAGCCACAAGCTCCTCTAACCGTTGCATCGTTTCCACACTTTGTTGTAGATTTTTCACAAAACCGATGCCAGGATCTACTATTATATGCGATTCTGGTACCCCAGCCTCTTTAACAATATTAATGCTCTGTTGGAGATCGTCTAAGTAATCTTCGTAGTAATTGTTATAAGACTTGCCTTTTCGATTATGCATTAAAATAATGGGTACATTGTATTCGGCAGCTACTTTGGCGATTTCAGGATCAGCTTTTGCCCCCCATATATCATTAATCATATGCGCACCAGCTTCTATAGCAGCTCTAGCTACCGCCGATTTATATGTATCAATTGAAAGAATAGCTGGCACTTCCTTTAGTAATGCTTTTATAACAGGTACTACTCTTGCAATTTCTTCTTCGTCTGAAATTCTTGTATATCCAGGTCGTGTTGACTCTCCACCGATATCTATTATTTTAGCACCATTTTCAACCATTTCTTTGGCATGCTGTACTGCTCGCTCAACGGAATTAAACTTCCCTCCATCTGAAAATGAATCCGGAGTTACATTTAAAATACCCATAACAAAGGTTTCTTTCTTATAATCAAGTTCAATATCATTAAGGACTAAAGGCTTTGGATATTTCGATAGCATCGCTTACCCTCTCTTTTCATGAAGATTGTTTTCTATGTAAATTTCAGGAAATACTTTTCCGATAAAATATTTCCCAAGCAATTAATATAAGCTAAAGCTCGGATTTATTTTACCATTATCTAGTTAAATATTATTTTAAAATGCTTATCTTTTTGGGATGAGTTCCGCTCTGGGGCATCCTAGCATTCCCAACTAAAATTAGTTTACCCTTTCCCATACTTTAAATCATACAAAAAAGCATTACCCCTAAAGGTAATGCCCTGTAATAGTTTGGTTGAATTAGTCTTCAAAGTTGTAAAGGGCTGTAGATAAATAACGCTCTCCGTTAGATGGGACGATTGCTAGAACGTTTGACCCTTTACCTAGGCGTTTTGCAGTTTCGATTGCAGCATAGATTGCTGCTCCTGAAGAGATACCTACTAGAACCCCTTCTTCGCGACCAGTTTTACGAGCTACTTCAAAAGCAGTTTCGTTATCTACTGGGAAGATTGAAGTATAAACTTCAGTGTTTAATACTTTTGGTACGAATCCAGCACCAATACCTTGGATTTTGTGTGAGCCTGGGTTACCACCTGAAAGTACTGGAGAATCTTTTGGTTCAACAGCAATAATTTCAATTTCAGGGTATTTTGCTTTTAAGACCTCACCAGCACCAGTGATTGTTCCACCAGTCCCGATACCAGCAACGAATGCATCTAATTTTAAACCGTCAAAAGCTTCTACGATTTCTGGACCAGTAGTTAAACGGTGAACCTCAGCATTTGCTTGGTTTTCAAATTGCTGTGGTAGGAAGTAGCCATTTTCTTTTGCTAAACTTTCTGCTTTAGCGATTGCACCCTTCATTCCTTCTGGACCAGGAGTTAATACTAATTCAGCACCATATGCACGTAATAATTTACGACGCTCGATACTCATTGTTTCTGGCATAACAAGGATTGCACGGTAACCTTTTGCAGCAGCGACCATTGCTAGGCCGATACCTGTGTTTCCTGAAGTAGGCTCTATAATTGTACCACCTGGTTGTAATGTACCGTCTTTTTCTGCTGCTTCGATCATCGCTAGAGCAATACGGTCTTTTACAGAACTACCTGGGTTAAAGAATTCTAATTTTACGTATACGTTTCCTTCGTTTTCCCCTGTTGCATGGTTTAATTTTACGATTGGTGTTTGCCCCACTAACTCAGCAACTGAATTTGCTAATTTACTCATTATGGTCATCCCTCTCCTTAATACCTACTATATTTATAGGTTTTATCTATTTAGTATATTACCAATTTAGGATACTTTATGTCAATAAAAATGAATTAAATATTGAGAATATTTTACTAAATTCATTCTATGACTCTCCATAAAACCAAGAAGCGTTAAATTCCTTCCAAAATGCTTCTGGTCTCACTGATGTCGGCAGCTGTTCTAAAGATAATACGCGTTCGATATGCTCTTTTACCTCTTCGTATGTAAACGACTTACCATCATTAACCTCTTTCACATAAACAATGCCGTATCGTCCATCCTTCATTACAAAAGGCTCGCTTATGTCATCGGCATTTAAATTTTGCACCGCTTGCGGTATGCTTGTGTCTATATTCTTTTGAGACTTCGTTATAAAGCCGATATCTCCTCCTAAACTAGCCGATGTCGTATCTAGAGAACGTTCACGCGCAAGAACTGAAAAATCCGAGCCTTCTTCTAGTTCTTTTTTAACACTTTTCGCATCCTTCTCTGACTCTACTATTATGATGCTTGTACGATATGTAGTTGGAATATTATAAAGGGATTGATTGTCTTCGTAATAATCAGCTACTTGCTCTGCATCAGTAACAACATCTTTCGTTAATACCTTTTCGAGAATAAGCTGAGCACGTACTTTCTGCTGTAGCTCCTCATCCGTTAACTCTTGAATTGTTGAATCCGTTTTGTCTTGAGCAGAACGTATTAGGGCGATTTCTAAATCAATCTCTTCATCTGAAACCTTAATATCATACTCTTGGGCTGCTTTTTCCATAACAGCCTCATTCACTAAGATTTGTAGTGTCTCTTTCCCGTATCTAGTTTCCATTGCCGCCATCCAGTCCTGGCGTGTTATCTTTTTCTTATCAATGGTAGCGACTACTTCATCGCCACCATCCTGTTGTTTTTCATCCGGTAAAATCCAAGAGATAAACCAAAGAATATTTCCGATCAATAAAATTGCTAATAATGTCAAAGTTGGTTTTGTTTTAAGTCTCCGTTGTGAAAGCGGTTTTTGATTTGTTTGATTTGAATAATTATTGTGCTTTGATTTCATCGATAAACCCTTCAAGCTCTTGTTGGTCGTACTGATACTTTTCTAAACAGAAATGACATTCCGCTTCCGCTTTACCATCTTCGTCGATCATTTCTTGAATTTCTTGAGCACCTAAACTTATAATTGCCGCACCAAAACGCTCTTTTGAACATTGACATTTAAACTGTACCGGAGACTTACTAAGTACTTGTACATTATTTTCACCTAGGACAACCTCTAAAATTTGCTCTGGCGTTAAACCTCTTTCAATCATTTTTGAGACTGGCTCAATGTTTTGCAAATGTTTTTCGATTGCAGAAACGGTATCCTCATCACAGCCAGGCAGCAATTGAATAATAAAGCCTCCCGCTGCTAGCACACTATTATCAGGATTAACAAGTACACCTAATCCAACAGATGAAGGAACTTGTTCAGACACTGCAAAATAGTAAGTGAAGTCTTCACCAATCTCTCCTGAAACGATTGGCGTCTGCCCGGAGAACATATCACGTAACCCTAAGTCTTTTACAACTGTAAGCGCACCTTCAGTTCCTACTGCACGACGAACATCTAATTTCCCAGCATCATTTAAGTCAAAATGGACCTGTGGATTTGTAACAAAACCACGCACTTCCCCTACTGCATTGGCATCGATAACCATTGGCCCAATTGGACCGTTCCCTTCAATCTTGACTGTTAGTTTATCTTCACCTTTTAGCATGGCGCCCATCATGACAGTTGCCGTCATAGAACGACCGATTGCTGCAGTTGCGGTTGGCCATGTATTATGTCTGCGCTGAGCTTCTCCAACTGTCTCTGTTGTTCTAGCTGCAAAAGCTCGTACATTTCCATTAAATCCTATAGCTCTTATTAGGTAATCACTCATGAAGTTTCCTCATTTCTTATTGGTTTCTTTTATAAATTACATGAAGACCTTTTAATGTTAACAAATCATCCACTATATCAATCATCGTTGTTTCATTAGCTATTAGCTTTGCTAAACTTCCTGTTGCAACGACAAGGGGCTCAGCTTTGCTATGTTCTTTCATTCGACTCACAATTCCTTCAACCTGACCTACAAAACCGAATATTACTCCAGCCTGCATTGCTGAAATTGTGTTTTTACCAATTACATTTGAAGGGCGAGCAATTTCGATACGTGGGAGTTTTGAAGCTCTCGTATAAAGTGCCTCTGTAGAGATAGAAATTCCCGGAGCAATTGCACCACCGAGATAGTCACCTTTTTCGTTAATTAAACAATATGTTATAGCCGTTCCAAAATCGATTACAATAAGCGGACCTTTGCCACCATACTCTTCCAGAGCTGCAACCGCATTGACGATTCGATCGGCACCTACTTCTCGCGGATTTTCATATTTTATATTCAGTCCATTTTTAACACCAGGACCAACTACTAACGGCTTAATATGAAAATATTTTCGGCACATTTCTTCTAATACATACATGATTGGCGGCACAACAGAGGAAATAATGATGCCTTTAATATCTTCAAAGGATAGTTGTACATGTGCAAAAAATGCCCTCACTTGCATGGCATACTCGTCTTCTGTTTTATGCCGATTGGTTTCCATTCGCCAATGATGCTTTAATCGATCCTGCTCGTATATTCCCAAGGCAATATTGGAATTACCTGCATTCAGTACAAGAATCATTTAATCACGCCCAATTTTAGTCCAATTTTTAAAAATAATATCATATTATTGGTGTATATACACAGTCATAACAATTATATCAATTGAGAGGAATTACTTCCTTTATTTGCATTAGAAAAGAAAAAAGAATACAAAAAAACTGAATGAGCATACCTTAGCATACTCATTCAGTCTTAAATCATTTAATTTATTTGTTTAAGATTGTACCAAATTAAGTAGGATCATTTTTCTCTATCTTCTTGGATACCTTCAGTCGATTGAGTTGAATCCTTTTCTTTTGGTAAATCCGTTACTGTTGGGTCTTGTGTTTGACCAACGATTTCTTTTTCTAACGATGTATTACCAGGTGTTTCGACTACTACGTCTTTAGCTTCAGGGTTTTCAGAGCTTGTTTTTGTTAATTCAACAGTTTCCTCATCGTCAACCTTTGAATAATCAGTGCGCTCTGGAAGTGTCCCATGATCTCTTAAATGCTCAATTTGTGCAGCATCTAAAGTTTCCACTTCTAGTAATGTCTTCGCGATTAATGCTAATAAATCACGTTTTTCCGTTAGGATTTGTTTTGTACGTTCATATTGATCCACGATAATCGATTGCATTTCTTTATCGATTTCATAGGCAATTGAATCAGAATAATTTTGTTCTGAGTTAAAGTCACGACCTAAGAATACGTTACCACCTTGCGTAGAACCGAACTGCATTGGCCCTAGCTTATCACTCATTCCATATTCTGTAACCATCGAACGAGCAATACCAGTAGCACGCTGGAAGTCATTATGTGCACCTGTTGATACTTCACCAAATGTAAGATCCTCGGCAACACGACCTCCAAGAAGTCCTGCGATTTTGTCTAATAACTCAGGTTTTGTCATGAAGTAACGATCTTCTTTAGGAAGCATTACAGCATAACCCCCCGCTTGACCACGAGGAACAATTGTAACTTTATGCACTTTTTCTGCTTGGTCTAAAGTTAAACCTACAACTACGTGACCAGCTTCATGGAATGCAACTATATTACGTTCTTTTTCTGATATAACACGACTTGATTTCGCTGGACCTGCAATAACACGGTCTGTTGCCTCATCAATATCCATCATATCGATTTTTTTCTTATTACGACGAGTTGCAACAAGAGCTGCTTCGTTTAATAAGTTTTCTAAATCCGCACCCGAGAAGCCCGGTGTACGATGAGCGATTGCTTTAAGATCTACATCATCACGTAATGGTTTGTTACGTGCATGTACTTTTAAGATTTGCTCACGACCTTTAACATCTGGACGACCTACAGTAATTTGACGGTCAAAACGTCCTGGACGAAGTAATGCTGGGTCTAAAATGTCTGGTCGGTTTGTTGCAGCGATAATGATAATTCCTTCATTAACACCGAAACCATCCATTTCAACAAGCAATTGGTTTAGCGTTTGCTCACGTTCATCGTGACCTCCACCAAGTCCTGCTCCACGTTGACGACCAACTGCATCAATTTCATCGATAAAGATAATACATGGTGCATTTTTCTTAGCATTTTCGAATAAGTCACGTACACGGCTTGCACCGACACCAACGAACATTTCTACGAAGTCAGAACCTGAAATCGAGAAGAATGGTACGCCAGCCTCACCAGCAACGGCACGAGCAAGTAATGTCTTACCTGTCCCTGGAGGACCTACTAATAAAATACCTTTAGGAATACGTGCACCCATTTCAGTAAATTTACGATGATCTTTTAAGAAGTCTACTACTTCTACTAGTTCAGCCTTTTCTTCATCTGCACCAGCAACATCATTAAATCGTACTTTTTTCTTTTGAGTGTCGTATAACTTCGCTTTACTTTTACCAAAGTTCATCACCTTATTCCCGCCACCTTGAGATTGACTCAATAGGAAGAAGAATAAAATGATAATAATGATGAACGGGATAATACCAGTAAAGAATTGAACCCAGCCGCTAGTTTCTGGGGCTTTTAGCCAATTAATATTAGGATTATTTGCCGCTGACTCATTAATCTTAGTCATTAAAGCTTGGTTATCCTGTGGGAGATTGACTATGAAGGTTTGACCTTCTTTATAACCTTTTAGCTCCCCTTCTACTACAAGTACACCTGCATCAGGTTGAATATTCGCCTTCTCAATTGTACCTGTTTCTAATGCCTCTAAAAACTCATGATACGTTAACTCATCTGAAGGTGTATTTCCTCCATTGAAAGTTCCAAAAATACCGATAATCACGAGAAAAATTAATAAGTAAAATATGGTGTATCGAAATATTCGATTCATCCCCAGCCTCCTCACAACATAACAGAAAAACTATAAGTAAAATCTTAACATACCATTATTTTTTCATACAACGAAAAGCACCGGTAAAATTCACAATTTACAATTTTTGTTGAAAAGTGTACAAAAATTCAAATTTTAAAATGAATATACCTCTTTCTTCAAGATGCCGATGTACGGTAAGTTACGATATTTTTCTGCGTAATCTAATCCATATCCAACTACAAATCCATCTGGTACTTCAAAACCAACGATATCTGCTTTTAGATCCACTTTACGGCCAGATGGCTTATCTAAAAGTGTGACAATTTTAATGGTTTTGGCTTTACGATACTTAAACAAATCTACTAAATAGCTTAATGTTAAGCCACTGTCGATAATGTCTTCGATAATGATGACATCGCGACCTTCAACACTTGTATTTAAGTCTTTTAAAATTTTTACTTCCCCAGATGATACTGTCGCATTTCCATAGCTAGATACATCCATAAAGTCGATTTCAATGTATGATTCAAAACGCTTCATTAAATCTGTCATAAAAGGGACAGCACCTTTTAAAACTCCAATTGCTAGTGGGAACTGATCTTTGTACTCTTCTGTTAGTTGAGCTCCTAGTCCAGCTATTCTTTCTTGAATTTGTTCTTCTGTTAATAGAATTTTTTCAATGTCATTTTGAATCATGGTGGTTCCTCCTTGAATTTTCAAACACCTAAAATACTCATTAAATTAATTTAAAACCCTTTTAAAATGTGTTCAATTGTAAAAAAAAATAATCGTTTTTTCTATACTTTGTAGAAAAAATAAAATCTCAAAGCTCTACGCAGAAAGAATATGCGCCAACTCTACAAAACATATCATTACCATTTATAATAACTTATTTTAATAATGAATCGTTACTATTTTCCCTTGCAATTATTAGAACCCTGTCATCACTATCCCTTTTATTCGTGGAAAGTGCTTTGTTTACCCGAAGGCCTATTGCAGCCATCACTTGATTTTTGGCATCAACAAGGATGGGCCAAAAATCTCGTTCTTCTACCGGAATTTTTTCATCAATAAACAATCTGGACAGCCTTTTAGGGTCATCCATTCCTTTTAATGAAATACGGTCTCCACTAATTCTAGTCCGAATAGTAAATGGAGCAGTAAACAATGCTGAATCGAAGTAATATCTACTTATTTCCTGTCCCAATGCGTGTACAACACTTGAGGCTTCTCCTATGTATAATCGAATGCCATTATGCAGTTGCATCCACTCATCCAACAACATATGTTGAGTAGGTAGGTTCTTAGATTTTGAATCAGATAAACATTCAAACTTCACTTCTTCATAATTTCGTTTTGCAATGAAATTTTCTGGTAAATGAAGACTCGCACTCCCATGTACAGTTCCACATAAACTTAAAATCGAGGAAATAAGTGTATGACTTTGGTTAATATTGAAACAATTGTAAAGATAGTTTAATAGTATTAAAATGATTCTCCTTTGTAAAGCAACTGGTTCTTTTTGAAACAAGGGAATTTTAAGTGTATATGACCGTTTTCCATTTTTTATGACAATGTTAGGAAAACGTTCTAAAGCGAATGCTTTTAATAAGTCATCATCCTGCTGTAAATTTTCTGCAAAATTTACTGCGTGGGAGGAAATATTATTATTTTCGCTTTTTAGTAAGGGGACAATATGGTGACGAAAACGATTCCGTGTGTAATCATCCTTCTCATTACTAGCATCTTCTCGGTATTGACCTCCTCCACCTTCTAGATATTCCCTTATTTCATCTTTTGTAACCGTTAAAAAGGGGCGAATAATTGAACCATTAGAAAATTTTCTCTTTGCATATATGCCTTTCATGCCACTAATGGTCCCAGCCTTAGTTAAAGCCATTAGAATAGATTCCAGTTGATCATCTGCGTGGTGTGCAGTTACCAGCTTGTCAATGTGGTTTTTTTCCATCAATTCTTCAAAATAAGCGTAGCGCTCTCTTCGACAAAGGGCTTGCGAGTTTCCTCCTTCTTCACGAAGCAATTGAGGGATGGGAATAGAGGTACTAAAAACAGGGATATTATGTTGGTGACAAAACTGTTCGACAAATTCTCGATCTTCTAGAGATGTCGTTCCTCTTAACATATGGTCCACATGGGCAACAAATAATCTAATTTCAAAATTATGTTGGAACTTCTTAAAAAAGTGGATTAGACCCATCGAATCTATTCCACCAGAACAAGCAATGAGAAGACGGTCGCCTTTTTCTACTAGTTGTTGTTCAGAAATATACTTTTGCACTTTCAATTCAAATGACACATCTTCTCACCTCAGATAAATCAATAATTACTAATCATTAATAAATTTTTATTTACTCACAGGACTAAATACAGCCCATTTAGGTACAACGTGATTAACTGTGAACATAATAACTGTACAATCATCATCTACTGGGTAAATCTCTCCAAATTGCTCCATTACATCATATAAGATAACTTCAATAGGCAAATCATTTTGAATACGTGCCTTTAAGAGTTTTACTAAGTGGCTCTCTTGTTCTTCCCAATCAAATTCACTTGAAAAGACGCCATCTGACACCATGACAACAAAATCATCTGCAAGTAAATTTACTTTTTCTGTTTCAATAGAAAACACCGGCATAAACCCTACAGGAGCAGCAGCCCCATCTACCTTCAATAGCTTCTCCCCACGTAATATATATGTGGACATACTTCCAGCCTTCCACGACCAAAGAGTACCCTTTTGCAGATCAACTAAAGCAAAATCTATAGTTGCATACATGTCTACTTCTCGGTTTAGAGACATAACATAGTGTAAAGTATGCATAGCTGTTTCTGGATTCATATTGTAGCTTAAGCATTCTCTCATTAAACGTACTAAACGGCGACTTTCACGCTGGGCCTCTCTACTTTGCCCCATTCCATCGGATAGCATAACCGCAACAAGACCGGGATGGATATGGTAAATAGCATGTGTGTCTCCTGAAACCCAGGCTGAATTTTTGGCTCTACTATATATATCATACTCTATTTCATAACGAACTGCCGATCTAAAGCGTATTTGCACATGAGCAAATGGATTTTTTTGGTCTGAAATCTTCTCCACCTGAAACGGTTCAGCAAATACATCATATAAAATCGGAAGAACGATTCGTTCACAAAGCGCATATTGGTCCTCATGAGTCCGATTTTTTTGTGCAAAGGAGCAAATCACAACTCTTTCACCTATTGTGTTATTTAAAACATCAATTTGAAAGCATTGTACTTGTGCTCTTTTGAATTGCTGTTCTAATTCTTCCTCTATTGTTTTAAAAGAAAGAGTTTCATCTCTCATATCCTCCATTAATTTATTTAAATGGTTACTTAAATCCCGCAGCTGAAGAGCTATCATTTTTTTTCCGTGATAGAATTGCCCGTTCATTTTGTCAGTATAGAGCTGGTGATCTAACTCTTCTAGTAGTCTTGTTGACTTTACGCAATGGGCTTTAATGCGTTTTTCGGCTCTGATTTGCTCAGATTCCTTGACACCTGCCCTTGCAACAAACCAATCCTCGATGATGGGCTCCATCGTATTTTTTGCACCCCAACAGCTATCATATCGAAAACAACTTAGACAGGTCGCACATGGTTCCACTGTCCTTGCTTCGTTTACGTTTTCTGAGGATGTAAAGCGATCGAAAACTAGCTCTTTCATAAATAATACGAAATTTTGGAAGGACTCAAGCTTCTCTGTTGTATGTTCTGTCAACCATTGTTGCCGCTGAATTAGGATTTCATCTCGTTTTGGATGAATTGCATCGTAAAGGAAGCTAAGCATACTTTTTGGTAATGCAAAGAAAACGATTCCAGCAATAGCAATTGACACAAAATACACAGTATCTAACGGAAGGGTTGCATCATAAAAGAAGAAGAAGGCACTTGGAACTACACTTCCGATTACAACCCCAAAACGTCCAACCTTACTAAACAATCCTGCAACAACCCCTGTCATTGCATATACCGAGATCATTCCCGTAAAAGATAATTTCGCTATTCCTACTAAAGCACCGACAATAGTAGCTACCATTGCAGCGATTGGTACGCCTCCTGTTATGGCTGCAATACAAATTGCTAAATGCAGCAAAAACGGGTATAACCCGAAATACGAAACTACTACAGATTGTACACCCGTTAATACCATTGCTAAAATAACAAGTCCAGCTCCGACCCGCTCATAGCTCCAACCAGCAGCCCAAAATCGGTGAGGTTGAACTAAAAAAAGATTCACAAAAATCGTCATTAAAAATGCAAGAATCACTTCATAGTATATATATAGCTGGACGATTAATGGCGGTATATCTAGGTATTGAATCCCCTGCCAGATAAATTGCCCAAAAAAGATTGATAAACTCACCGAAATTCCCATTGGTAGCTTCCAAAACCTAAATCGGGTAATGAGTTCATATAATACAAGCTGTAGACCTAATATAAATGCTTGTCCTAGGCTTAAAGTCAGAGCCCCTATTAGCCCCCCCACTACTACAGCCCACTTCTCATTTTCATATCTTTGTTTGACAATTGCCCAAAGAGGTAACAGAAACGGAACGGCCGCTTCAAACATTACTGCTCTTGAGAGAAACAACGCCAACAATAAAAAGAAAATGTGGATGAGGAAACTACTTTTCTTAAGAGAGAAGCTTTTAAAGAAAGATAGCCCCGACGTCTTTTCATTGATCATTTCAATATTTGCCATTTTTTACATCTCCCTTGATAGATAGTGTTAGCGATTATTATATAAAAGAGATTGCGTAAAATTTGTCTAGTAGTGAAATGATAGGATTAAAATCGTTCGACTTAATGTTTGATAAGACAACAATTAGAGATACGTGTCGGAAATCTGAAGAAATTTTAGAGAGAGTACTTTATATCAAGGGTTTTGAAGCATAAACTGGAGTTATATATTAAATAGTTTAAATTTCGGAGGCAATTTTCAATGTTAAATAGCTTTAGCTTTCTTGCAGTTTTATGTTCAACTGGCTCGATTTTAGTCGTTTTAGGTATCATTTTAAAAATCCCTACAATTTGGCAGCTAGTGATGCTGATTGTTGTCTAACCCTTTGTGGAATAGGTATTTTTAGAGTTGCCAGAATTCTTTTGAGCGAAAAAGGGAGATAGATGGCAAATCATTTAGAGATGGTTAGTGGGGTAAATGAGTTAATGGTGGTTCATTTTCTTGTTGAAATGCATTTGAAGCCAAGATTGAGCATACATACATTTCAATTCTAAATTTCACTCGAAAAAGCACCGTTCTAACATATGGTTTCTTCCCCCAACAAAAAAGACTGTTTTGTGAATTGGATTCACAACACAGTCTTTTATCTATATAACACTTTTTCTACGCTTAAAACAGACAGCAAACTACCCTCTTCTTGCTCCACGGCCACCGCGTTTTGACTCAGTTGCACGTTTTAACGTTGAAAGACGTTCGTCACTATCTTTTAGGAATCGTGCCATTTTTTGCTCAAAGTTTTCTTTTGGTTGACGATCATTGTTTCTATCATTAGATCGATTGTTATCGCGACGAGGACGCTGTGGACGTTCAGGTCTTTCTGGTTGAGGCTTTGCTTTACGGATTGATAAACCGATTTTACCGTCCGCTTCAACATTCATCACTTTAACTTCAACAACATCTCCAACTTTAAGATGCTCGTTGATGTCTTTGACATAGTTGTCTGCAACTTCACTAATGTGAACTAGGCCCGTTTTGCCATCTGGCAGCTCAACGAATGCTCCGAAATTTGTGATTCCTGTTACTTTACCTTGTACTTTGCTGCCTACTTCAATTGACATAAAAAAAATGCTCCTCCTTAAAATTTAAGCGGCTATATAAGCCAGTAGTCAAATTTAGTGTAACATGAAAATTGATTCACGTTTATTCTTTATTATAGCCAACAAAAAAAGAGTGTCAACAAGACAACTCTTTTTCTATCACCTGAAAACCACTTTTTGTATTGAAAAGAAGCGATTATTCGTCGCTTTTATATGGTATTAATTGGAATTTTTATCAGACTTTTCGGTCTTTTCCTCTTCACCTGGAATTGTAAAAATTATTTCCCCATCGTCTGATAAAAAATATTCTTTACGTGCTAATTTTGCAATATAATCATCGTCTTCAAGTTTTGCTATTTGTAAGCTCAACATATCTTGTTGTTCTTTTGCTTCATCTAGCTTTGTCATAACTACTTCTTTTTGCTGTTGTTTTTCAGCAAGTCGCTTATTTTGTGAAAAAGTCGTACTTATTAACAACACTAGGATTACCGAAGCTAGCAAACCGAAAGCTAGCAATCTTCTTCGAATACGCACTTTTTGTTTCTTGGAATACTGTGTCTTGTTATCAGTTGATCGGACGTAGTCATTTTCAAGCGTTCGAACGTTATTAGATTGTCGTTTTTGACGCTTTGACATATCCGCCACCTCCAAAAGTCTGTATATTCTATTATACTTCTATTTCAACGTTTTTTAAAGAAAGTCCTTCTAATTTTAGCATAAAATTTTTGTATATGCTTTTTTAGGAATTTATTATATATTTTGCGGAACGGTAGTAGTATTATCAAAATAATACGTATAACCAGTCTAATAGTATGGAAAATAATATTTTTAATTAATTTTATAATAGCGATAATAGGCTTAATTATAAGGAGAACAAAGACTCGTCCAATAAAACGGAAGTACCGCTGAAACACAGATTCATATAAGAATATCCCTAAAATTTGCGCTAACGGGTCAACTAAACGCCATTCTCCACCTTTTATAGTAAATAAAATATAAAATGTTAGGGCACCTAAAAGTGCCCAAACAATAAGCTCTACTCCATATCCCATTCTTTTTAAGATTGATTTTTGACTTAAAGCGCTCAGGGAAAACCTTGTACAATCTATAATTGCCCCAATAATTAAACCGCTAAGCGCCATGATCAATATACTTACAACCTGTTCATTTATGGTCATCCAAATAATTTATGGAGGAAGCCTTTTGATAACCCACTATCTTCATCATCGTATTGTACTAGTTTCACATTTCCTTCTAATGTTAATAGCCCTTTATCGACGTCTAAATGAACAATACGTAATTCCTCACCACGGATTAGTAAATGGCCTTGAGCAGTTCTAATATAAAATTCTTCTTGGTCAAAACGCTCAATTTCCTTTACAGAAGTCATGTCCATTCTTTTTCGATTGCGCACAGTCACAAGATGGTCACCAGATGTCATAGTGTAACGATTACTTTCTTGATGTAGCGTCATATCGTTCCTCCTTCACTTGTTTGTGTTTGTTCTGTTCACTTTATGCAGAAACTAAAAGAAGCATGACAACTTTTTCGTTATCATGCTCTAGAAATTTAATATTTTTTATTCTCATAAATTCTTTTCAATTATAAGTTCTAATCTCTATTCCTCATCATCAATAAACTGAGGTTCTATTTTATCAAGCTTTTCCTCTTTTAGTATCGTGAACATTTTCATTGCGTCTTCTTTACGTACATTTTCTCGAAGATCTTCTACGCGAGCTGTTACAACCTTCTGTCCAAAACGAATAGCTAGCTCGTCACCTACTTTTACAGCAGACCCAGCCTTCGCTACTTTTCCATTAATCGTAATCCTTCCTTGATCTGCTACTTCCTTTGCTAATGTACGTCTTTTGATCAATCTTGAGACTTTTAGAAATTTATCGATTCGCATTAGTTAGTTCTCCTTTTTTTCTAAAACTTTTGCTTCATTCCAAAATGCATCTAATTGGTTCAATGTAAAGCTACTAAAGCTTTGGCCACTTTCCTTCACCTTCTGCTCTACGAAGCTAAATCTGCGAGCAAACTTTTCGTTGGCATGAATCATCGCTTCATCGGGAGAGATTTTATAGAAACGAGCAATATTAACAAGAGTGAAAAGCACATCCCCAAACTCATCCAGGCGAGTAGAAGAGTCCCCTTTTGTTACTTCTTCCTTAAACTCATTCCATTCCTCTAGGAACTTCTCCCAGGCTCCATCCTCGTTCGGCCAGTCAAAGCCTACAGAAGCCGCCTTCTTTTGGTAATTAAAGGAGGTTTGAAGAGAAGAAGTGGCACGATATTCTCCTTTTAGAAGGGAGCCTGCATTTTCTGTTTCCCCTTTTTCTTGCTTTTTAATTGCATCCCAATTTGCTATAACTTCATCGGCGTCTTCAACTGCTACATCACCGAAGACATGCGGATGTCTACGAATCATTTTCTCACTAACAGATGCTAACACTTCTTCTAGATTGAAGTAACCATTGTCTTCACCGATTTGTGCATGTAAGAAGACTTGCAGTAGTACATCCCCCAGTTCCTCTACCATACCAAAATCATCTTCTGCATCAATGGCTGCCAAAAATTCATGCGCCTCTTCCAGCAAGTATTTTTTTAAGCTTTCATGAGTCTGCTTTTGATCCCATGGGCAACCATTTGGACCGCGTAAAGTTGCTATAATACGTCTAAACGTAGTCCAGTCACGTAATGCATCCAAGTCATTTTCCACTGGCGGTACATAGATTGTTGTTAAATTATTTATTGCCATTGATTGGTCCAACTCATATAAAGGAACTGTCGTTAAGCTTTCTAAAGAGGAGCCTGCTGCAGTTACAATAGTTACTGGGTAATCATCACGATACTTTTCCATTAAGGAAAGCTTTACCTCAGAGGCACTAAAAGCATCATATACTTGAGCGATAAGTAAATGTCCACGCATATTAATATCATGGATAGAAAAACTCGTACCATCTACCAATTGGAAGCCATCAATCGGATCTATTTTAAGGGCACCAAAAATTGGATCTAAGAAGCTTTGCCCCCCCTCAATTTTCAAATCGATTTTGCCTTCTTTTTCTGCTTCTATTAAAAGCTGAACCGTTTGCTCTGCAACTAATGGATGTCCTGGAACTGCATACATTACAGGCTCTATCTGTGCAACTTCTACTAACCTTGCTGTAATTTCTTCGTAAACCGGCTGGAATGTACCATGTTTTTCATAAACAGCATCAAAGCTTTCAAAGACAATCCCCTCCTCCTGCAGCTCATTAATAACAGGGTGATCCATTGTCCGAACATAAATTTTCTGCGCAGATTTCAATTTTTTATATACGCCCATTTGTAGCTGACTTAACTCCGCCGCTCCAAGGCCAATAACTGTTAATTTGTGCATATGCCCACCTACTTCTTTTTATTTAGTAATAGCTGAAAAGCAGCCATTTTACGTCCAAAAGGAACTAAAAACCATTCTTTCTCTGCTAATAGTCTTGATTTTGCAACGATTGTTAAATATACAAAAGCACCTATTCCTATTAAACAGCCGCCCATGATAACGGCCGCAATTCGTCCAGAAAATGAACCGAGTGCAATATGTAGAATCGTGTCTATGACAAATACCGAAAAAATCATACTTCCACTGGCAATTCCTAGTTTTATGTAGAACTCTCTTTTTGCTAATTTAACCTTTAACACCCGTTTTAAATAAATCATTAGTAATCCCGCACAGATATACAGACCAATATTACTAGCAATCGCAGCCCCTAATACATCTAAATTAGGAATAAATAAATGATTCCCAATCAATTTTAAAATGATAGCACCAAATAGAATTATTGCTGGTAATTTTAGTTTATTCATCCCTTGAAGTATGGCTGTAAAAGTTAATATGATAGATAACGGAATAATTTGAAGCACATAAACCATTAACACTGATGACAAACTATTCGTTTCAAACAGCATTTCATTTACATAGGGCATTACGATGACTAATCCAATCGATGCCGCAACACCTAAAAGCAACGAAACGCGATAGGTCAATTGAATAAATGGAGTTGCACCACGACCCTCTTTTTTCTTTGACTGATAGGCTACTAAAGGAACAATGGCAAGGGAAAGCGAAGAAGCTATAATAACGCCTAATTGTACGAGAGGTTGACCTCTATCATAGATTCCTTTCATATTCATAGCATCTATTTCTGCAATTCCATTGTCCCGTAAAATCGAAAATACTGTAAAGGAATCAATTAGCTGAAAGCAGAGAAGTAATAAGCTACTCATACTAACACTTAGGCTCAAAATCGTAACTTCTTTTATAATTGGCCATTTTCGTTCCTTAGTTTTGAGTTTCCCAGGTATTAATCTTATTTTTCTTGAGAAGTAAAGAAGTAAAATAATACCCGCAATTTCTCCAATAACTGTTCCAAAAACTGCCGCATTTCCCGCTGCATATAATGACTTCGAGGTTGTCATAATAAAGATTGCACCTATTAGAATAATCCCGACTCGAACAATCTGTTCAATCACTTGGGCATATGCGACTGGCGTCATTTCACCCTTTGCCTGAAAGCTGCCCTTCATTAATGCTAATAGTGGCATAAACAACGTCACAAAAGAGCCTGTCTGCAAAAGGGGCGCAAGCTGAGCATCCCCCATTATATGTGATAGAAAATCTGCTCCAAAAAATAATATGCAAAAGAAAAGAACAGATAAGATCGTTAAATAGTGAAAAATTGTACGGGTTATTAAATTTTCTCTTCCCTCTGGATTCGTGGTCATCTTGGCATCTGCCAACATTTTAGAAATTGCGACAGCAAAGCCACCTGACGTCCAAACGACAAACAATGAAATAAACGGATACACTTGCTGGTATATATAAAAGCCTTGGTCTCCTACTAAATTTTGAAAGGGTACTCGATATACTGCGCTTAATACTTTCACAACTAAAGCAGCCATCGTTAAAAGGAGTGCACCTTTCATATACTCTTTCATCCCAAAATTATCTGCCATTTTCATCCTATCCTCCATAACAATGCCAATAGTATATCACGAAATAAAGAGGCGCTCGACTGCCAGATAAGGTTATTGTACCCGAATATGTACTCGGATTTACGCACAGTTATAAAACATAACTCGACCAGAATAGATCGAGTTGCTGTCTTTTCTTATGCGGATTTCCTTTAGAACTTATACTTTTCTACCCACTAAAAAACGTCCCCATATAAAAATAGAGACGCTTTTGTCTAGATTTAGTTTTCCATTTGTTTTGCTAGGAAGTTTGCTGCTGTTTCGGCTGCTTTTGATTCAACTTCACTAATGACATGAACCTTCGAAACTAGATATACTGCACCAATTGCATCACCATTTGTAACAATTGGAGCTACACAGTAAGATTTCACTTGTTCAAACTGTCCTGGTACAAGCTCGATTGTCGTTTCGTTTTTTTCCAAAATGACAGAGCGTTGTTTCATGAAATCTTCGGCAAATACTGATAATCGTCGGTTTGTATATTCTTTCTTCGACAAACCGGCAATAGCAATCATTTCATCTCGGTCACTGATTAAAGCAGGTGTACCGACAGTTTCATATAAAGATTCAACATACTCTTTTGCAAATTCACCTAAGTCATTTATTGGTGAGTATTTTTTTAGAATAACTTCACCTTCACGGTCTGTGTAAATCTCCAATGGATCTCCTTCACGAATACGCATCGTTCTACGAATTTCCTTTGGAATAACAACGCGACCTAAATCGTCGATACGACGGACAATTCCTGTTGCTTTCATCTTTGCTGCCTCTCTTTCAGAATCAATTTTTCATCTACATAGATAGTATGGTTAAGAATTGGACAATGTATGCAGAAAGTGTATGAAGAGGTTTAAATTCTAAAGTCGGGCAACAAAAATTTTTAACATTATAGGAATATCATATATTGAAAAATACCTACTGTTTTTTAGCTTTTGCTACAATTTCAGCCAATTGTTCTAACACCTCAAAAGGAGGGATCTTGCCACATTTTTTTTCGTCGATTGTTAGTGTTAACTTCGCTCCGTCCATCACGAACCCAACTGCTCTCTCAAATTTCATGGACTCCGTCACAACAACACTACCATCCACTTTAGCAGTACCTTCTTCTGATAAATAAAGGGAAATAACCTTTTGCTTTTCTTTTATGGCCGTGATACCAGCTTCTAGTGCCCACACTTTAATTCGTGCAATCCGTAGTAGTTTTTCTGTTTCAACTGGTACATCACCAAATCGGTCCACTAATTCGTCCCAAATTTCATCAAAGTCCTCCACACGCTCCATGGATTTAATCCGTTTATACATTTGAATTTTTTGATAGCCATCTGGTATATAAGCATCCGGAATATAGGCATCTGCCTGAAGAATAATTTCGACGTCTGGCTTTTCCTCTTTTACGACGCCTGTACGACGCTCTTCAATGGCTTCCTCAAGCATTTGTGAGTAGAGGTCAAACCCAACAGAGTCAATAAAGCCATGCTGCTGTGCTCCTAATAGATTACCTGCACCACGAATCGATAAATCTCGCATAGCGATTTTAAATCCTGAACCAAGCTCTGTAAATTCTTTGATGGTTTGCAGTCTTTGCTCTGCCACATCTGTTAATACTTTATCTCTTTGATACATGAAATACGCATATGCAATACGGTTTGAACGACCTACACGACCTCTTAGCTGGTAAAGCTGGGATAAGCCCATTCGATCAGCATCGTGAACAATCAATGTGTTTACATTTGGAATATCAACACCGGTTTCTATAATGGTTGTCGTAACAAGGACATCATATTCCCCATCTAAAAAGTTCAAAATAATTGATTCTAATTGAGATTCAGTCATCTTCCCATGCGCATATCCGACACGTGCATCAGGGACAAGCATTTGAATTTCTTCCACTTTTCTTGTCATATCCTCTACGCGATTATAGAGATAAAAAGTTTGTCCACCACGAGCCATTTCTCTTTCAATTGCTTCACGCACCAACGCTCCGTTGTATTCCATTACATAGGTTTGTACCGGGAAACGGTTTTGTGGCGGTGTTTCAATAACTGATAAATCCCTTACTCCAACCATCGACATATGTAACGTACGAGGAATTGGTGTAGCAGTTAAAGTTAAGACATCTACGTTTGTTTTCAATTGTTTAATTTTTTCTTTATGTGTTACGCCAAATCGTTGCTCTTCATCAACAATCAGTAAGCCTAAATCACGGAAAATCAGGTCCTTGGACAAAATTCGATGTGTCCCAATGACAATATCAACTGTTCCTTCTTTTAACCCTTTAATGGTCTCTGCTTGTTGTTTCTTTGTACGGAAACGACTTAATAAGCCAACATTTATGGGGAAGCCTTCAAAACGCTCTTGAATTGTTTCGAAATGCTGTTGAGCTAAGATCGTTGTTGGCACAAGAAAGGCAACTTGCTTTCCATCCATAATTGCCTTAAAGGCAGCGCGGATAGCGACTTCTGTTTTCCCATAACCAACATCTCCACATACAAGGCGATCCATTGGACGTTCCCGTTCCATATCATGTTTTACTTCTATTATAGAACGTAGCTGATCCTCTGTTGCTTCATATGGGAAGGCATCCTCAAAGGTACGTTGTTCATCTGTATCAGGAGAGAAGGCATATCCTTTCTCTGCCTCACGTTTTGCATAGAGCTTAATCAAATCATCTGCTATATCATTGATAGCTGACGATACCTTAGCCTTAGCCTTTTTCCATTCTGCCCCGCCAAGCTTATGTAGCTTTGGTTCTTTTCCTTCTGAGGCAACATATTTTTGAATCAAATCAATTTGCTCAACTGGAACAAATAATTTATCATCCGCTCGGTATTTAATATGCAGGTAGTCTTTATGATTACCATTCACCTCTAGTGTTTCAATACCGATATATTTTCCTATCCCATGATGGATATGTACAACATAATCCCCAGGGTTAATCTCTGTATAACTTTTAATGCGTTCAGCATTGGACATTTTTTGTGGTCGTCGATTTTTCCTTTTTGGCTGTTGCTTAAATAATTCGTCATCTGTCACAACTGCTATTCGCTGTAAGGGTAGTTCAAAGCCTGAAGCTAGTTGCCCATCCACAATATAGATACCAGCATCATTTGGCGTTCCTATTAAACTATGGATTCCATACTCCTCTAGCATACTTTGGAGTTTTTTAACTCTTTCTTTACCATCAGCAATAAAGAGAACCGTAAAATTCTCTTGCATCCATCGCTCAATTTCGTTTTGTAATAGAGATATTTGACCATGGAATTGCTGCATTGGTTTACAAGAAATATTCGTTGTCTTTTTAAATTGAATGCCTGAAAAAGTTCGTGCAAATAGAGCAAAATAAATTTTTCGCTGCTCTATCATAGAATTGATTTCCTTAAATGTGAAAGAGGATTTCACATCATGGACGATTTTCCCTTCTTCTATCAACGAAACAAACCAGTCCTCTTCTTCTCGCTCCCATGCATCCATTACCTCTTGAATTCGACCAAGTTCATCGAATAAGACGATACCGTCCTTATCAAAATAGTCACCTAGGTAAGACAATTCTTCATATAAAAGAGAACCATATTTAGTAACATGGTCTGGAATACTTCCTTGTCTTAATAGCTCTATATCATGCTTAATATTTTGATATAGAATTTCCTGGGTTTCCTGCTTCTTTAATTTCTTTAGGCTTTTGCTAAGGGACGCTTCAAGTCTTTCTGCTAATTGTAAGCGTTGGTCCTTTGTTAACAGTATTTCTGCAGCCGGTAATATTTCGATCGCATCTAATTTTTCGATGGAGCGTTGGTCATCAGCTGAAAATGTACGAATGGAATCGATTTCAGTATCAAATAGCTCAATTCGAATAGGTGACTCTGCATAGGGTGGGTAAATATCGAGAATTCCCCCACGTAACGCAAACTCACCAGGTGTTGTCACCATTTGACTCCGTGTATAGCCCATTGTCACTAAGTGAAGCAACCAATCTTCAATATCAATATCTTTTCCTACCGACGCTTTCAGGAAATAACCTTTCCATTGCTCCGGTGCTGTCATCATTTTGCGCATTCCAGCAATCGGAATCACATAGATAGCCCGCTCTTTTTTTGCTAAATGATCTAATGTAGCAATACGTGCCGCTTTTAGCTCAGGTGAGGCAATTGTCATATCAGCTGCTATAAATTCATCGGCAGGATAATAATGAACTGCATCTTCTCCTACTAGAGAGGACAAATCATCTACTAATTTTTGGGCCTGTAGAAGATTCGGTGACAAAATATAAAGAGGCTTTTTAATATCCTCAAATATTGTTTGAATAAATGCTGGTCGTGCACTTCCTGTTAAACCTGTAATAAGCTGTGAATTATAATTCTTCTCACCAATTTGTTGGATGAACGTGTTTATATGTTTATCTTGAGAGAATAGTTGATGAATAACATTCATTCATAAACCCCCTTCCATAATCTCTATTTATGTAAATAGTCTTGATTTATATGAATTTTTTATCTTTTATTTTTTAATAGAAGCAATTGGAAAAAGTGGGTGACTTTTTTTGTAAGTCGCCCACTCTCTCGCACCATGACTTACGTGCGTAGATTGCATTGTAATTGTTGGCTATACAATGATTATATTATTGAAGCCACTTTTTGAGTGCATAATAATCAGGAAATTGTCTTAATGAATCTTCGCAATGCTCACAGATACAATGCACGGTTGTATCACCACGATCATTCTTTTCAATATAATCGTCAACCTCTCCAACCTCAAACAAATGCAATTTTCGAATTGTGTCATCCGCATCAAATGGTAATGTCCCAATTTCCGTCTCACAATGTCGGCAACGATACTTAACAGGCATTATAATCGCCTCCCCCTCGAGTATGTAAAGCAATAGCTTTGTAATACTCAAAGTATTGACCTAATTTTGCCTATTTATGCACCATTAAATTCGGACATTACGTCTAAGAATTTTTTTGATAAAGATACTTCCACTGCTGAAACTGTTTTATCAATCGCTTGGTCAATTGCTGAATCATCTTCTTTTGTAAATTTTGCAAGTACGTAATCTGCCACCTTCATACCCGCAGGAGGGCGGCTAATCCCTACTCGAATTCGGTTAAACTCCTGAGTGCCTAAATGCTGGATCAATGATTTGATTCCGTTATGACCACCAGCACTTCCCTTTTGACGCAGACGTAGTTTCCCTGTATCTAAATCTAAATCGTCATAGATCACAATAATATCCTCAATATCGATATCAAAGTAATCCATTAACGGGCGAACAGATTCACCTGATAAATTCATATATGTTAAAGGTTTTAACAAAATTACTTTTCCTTCTGGTCGGTGAACAGTTGCATACATTCCGTTAAATTTCATTTGGTTTAATGGGGCGTCCCATTTTTTAGCTAATGCATCTATACATTCAAAGCCTATATTGTGGCGTGTATGTTCATATTGTTTCCCTGGATTTCCTAATCCAATTATTAATTTCATGAATACTCATCCTTTTTTTCCACTAATCGTAAATATTTTAACATAGGCTTTATTGAAAGAGAAAAAACAAGACTACTTATGTACTTATTACTTCATAAAAATGGAAAACCCTCTATATTAGTTAAATAAAAATAAAAAACAGCAAGGCGTAAGATTTTACTTACACCTTTATGGGGGAGCTGTTAATTTACTATTCCCTTATAAAAAATAAAAATGTATGAGCAGTTGACTCATACATTTTGCAAAATTAGCTTTCTGATTCTGGAGCTTCTGTTGCTTTGATATCTTGGTTTTCCGTATCACCTTGTCCAGCAGTATCATCGTTCACGACAACTGGTGGCGTGACAGAAACAAGCGTATCCTCATCTGCATTTAGGATTTCAAATGGAACCGTACTTCTTATTTCAGCTACTGAAATAGATTCATTCATTCCAACATTGGAAGCATCCACTTCAATTGACTCTGGAATATTTGACGGTTTAACCTTGATTTTCAGTTCTCGAATAGGCTGCATTAGTACGCCGCCTTCTTTTACCCCAGATGCCTCACCAATTACCATAACTGGTACATCTACCTCTAATTCCTCAGCCATATTAATAGATAGTAAATCCACATGTTTAACGGTACCTTTTAGTGCACATCTTTGTATATCTGTTAAAACCGCATTGATTTGATTGCCTTCCAAATCAATTTTAAATACACCCGCGCTTCCAAACTTTTGAACAGCTTTCGCCATTTCTTTATAATCAAGTGTTACTGGTTTGTTAGCCACTTTATAGCCATAAATAACTCCAGGTAGCTGTCCTTCATGACGAAGTTTTGTTAAAGTAGAATGTGCTCCCGTTTCTCTTGGTTTCGCTTCTAAAATAATATCCATATACAAACTCCTCTCAAAGTTATGTCCAATTTCAGTATTCCTTTATTTATGGAATCCTAAACTTTTCTAGCACATA
Source organism: Ureibacillus chungkukjangi (assembly GCF_003217295.1). Lineage (GTDB taxonomy): Bacteria > Bacillota > Bacilli > Bacillales_A > Planococcaceae > Ureibacillus > Ureibacillus chungkukjangi. The sequence goes on along the minus strand of NZ_QJTJ01000022.1, from coordinate 24,913 downwards.
AATTTGACTTAGAGATAACATATTCTATGGATTTCTTGAAGCATTTTAAAAACAATCAAGTTATTTTACTTCCTACAACCTGTGGATTAGCTACTTTAGTATATTTGGGGTAATAGTATGATAAATTCTGTTCCCTTATCCTTTTCACTAATCACTTCTATCTTCCCCTTAAAAGATTGGATGATTTGGAAACTTACCATCATTCCTAAGCCTGTCCCAGTTTCCTTTAACGAATAATACGGATATCCTAGCCTATCTATTTGTTCTTTTGTCATACCAACACCTTCATCTTTAATGCTAATCCTTATATATCCGTTGTTAGTAGAAGTATATGTAATCAACACAATTCCACCATTTGGCATAGACTCTATTGCATTTTTTAAGATATTAATCAAAGACTGGTGTAATCTTTGCGAATTAGCATAAATCCAACTCTCTCCCGGGATTTCGGTTTTAATCTCAACGTTATGATTCATACCATAGCTTTGGATGATTTTCACAACACGCTGTAACTGATTACCTACTTCGATTCTCTCATTTATATCGGTGGTTGGTTTTCCAAATGCTAAAAAGTCACTAATAATTTCATTTGCTCGGTCTAATTCTTCTATGGATATTTGTATATATTCCTTTTTTTCCTTAGGCAAATCAGGTTCGTTAAGAAGCTCCAGAAACCCTCGAGTAACCTGCATCGGATTTCTAATTTCATGTGCAAAAACACTTGTTAACTCGCTTATAACCCTTACTTTCTCAGCGTTTTGCAATTCTTTTCGAATCTGGTTAATCTCAAAAATAGTTTCATATAACACAATAAAGAACCAAGTAACTAACCCGCCCATTATAAGTTGAATAATCTGTACTATACCATTCTCTAGAGTAAAACCTCTTAGAATATTGAAAACGATAAACCCAACAATACAGTAGAAAAGGGAAAGACCAACTGCAATTCTCACCCTTTTTTGTTTTTCAGACCTTATAAAGTATTTTTGAAAAAACCAGATTACCGGCAGGGATAATAACAAAACTAGAACGGTATTATAAAACCCTATACTAATTCCAAAATATAATCGATAAACTATTATAAGTGCTGAAAGGAATAAGGAAGACCAGATTCCTCCATATAAGCTCATCAATAATAGTGGAATAATTCTTAAATCCAACCGTGCATTTTCACCTAAGCTCACCGGGAAAGACATGCAAAATAAGATCGATATTCCCCATAAAACCGTCATTATAATATTTTGTTTTTTATATCCCTTAACCTTTTCACTGATAAAGGTAAAGTAAATAAATATGGGTACAATCATAAGCATTAGCTGTAGCAAAAAATCCTTTATAATATTCATTTTTGTTACCTTTCTTACTCCTATAAAATTCACTACCATTTAAGACGAATGTAGTATAAGCATTTTCACTATGCTTATTTCTATTTCTTACGGACTTTTTGATTGGATATTATACTTTAATATATCTAATCTACTATATTCCCTTTCAACAGTGTAGCTTTCTATCCGAAATTCACTTCAGCTTTTTAAAAACTATTTTATAATCCCACCATAAAATGTAACAAAAAAAAGACAGAGCAAGGTTCGCCCTGTCTTCAATACTCGAATTAATCGAATAATGTACTTACTGATTTGTTTTCGTATACACGAGAAATTGCTTCTGCCATTAAGTTTGCTACTGAAAGTTGTTTAACCTTAGGTGATATTTTTTCTTCAGAAAGCTGGATTGTGTTTGTTACTACTAGTTCTTTAATAGCCGAGTTTTCAATACGCTCAATTGCTGGACCTGAAAGTACTGGGTGTGAACAGCAAGCATAAACTTCCTTCGCACCGGATTCAATCAATGCATTTGCACCAATTGTAATTGTTCCTGCAGTATCAATGATATCATCGATTAAGATACAAATTTTACCTTCGATATTCCCTACGATATTCATAACTTCAGCCACATTTGGTTTTGGACGACGTTTATCGATAATGGCAATCGGTGCTTTTAAGCGTTCTGCCATTTTACGAGCACGTGTAACCCCACCATGGTCAGGAGATACAATTACTACATCTTCTGGATTGAAGTTTTTCGTTTTAAAGTAGTCAGATAAGATTGGAACCGCTACTAGATGGTCGATTAAGATATCAAAGAAACCTTGGATTTGTGGAGCATGTAAGTCTAATACAATTACTCGGTCTGCCCCAGCAGTTTCTAATAAGTTTGCAACTAATTTCGCTGTGATTGGCTCACGAGCTTTTGCTTTACGATCTTGACGTGCATAACCGTAGTACGGCATTACAACATTAATTGTACGAGCAGAAGCACGTTTAACAGCATCAATCATGATTAATAATTCCATTAAATGTTCATTAACAGGAGCAGAGGTAGATTGAACGATAAATACGTCACAACCACGGATACTTTCTTCGATGCTAATTTGAACTTCTCCATCACTGAAATGTTTTACAGATGATTTACCAAGTTCTACTCCCATTTGTTCTGCAATTTCCTGTGCTAATGGGTAGTTAGAATTTAAAGAAAAGATTTTTAATTTTGTGTCAGCATATTGATACGGCATGATGGCCTCCTAATAGTTTTACAAATTATTTTAACTTCTTCGCGTAATCCAGTTTATTCTCTTGTCTTGAACGTGCAATTCCTAATGCATCTGCTGGAACTTCTTTTGTAATCGTTGAACCAGCTGCTATAAATGATCCGGCACCTAACTTAACTGGTGCTACTAGATTTGAGTTACATCCTACAAAAACATCATCTTCAATAATTGTTTTAAATTTATTTTTGCCATCATAATTCACTGTAATAGATCCACAGCCAACATTTACATTACTTCCTACCTCGGCATCGCCAATATAGCTCAAGTGTGAAACTTTTGTATCATCACCTAGAGTACTCTTCTTCACTTCAACGAAATTACCGATTTTCACATGATTTCCTAATTGTGACTCAGGACGTAAATGAGCGAATGGACCAACAGCTGTATCTTCTCCTATAGAACTATCAGTTACAACAGAATTTGATACCGTAGTACGATCGCCGACTCTACTATTTACAATGTTAGAATTTGGTCCTATAATACAGTCTTCACCAATTACCGTATGGCCTTCAATAATCGTTCCTGGTTTAATAACCGTATCACGACCAATTTGTGCATCGGCACTAATGTGAGTAGACATTGGGTTAATAATTGTTACACCATTTCTCATATGCTTTTCATTAATACGAGCACGCATTAATTCTTCAGCTTGCGCTAAGGCAACACGATCATTTACTCCTAGTGTTTCATCGAAATTCGCACATGTATAAGCTGAAACAATTTCACCTTGTTTTTGTAAAATTTCAATCACATCTGGTAAATAGTATTCACCCTGTGCGTTTTCATTGTTAACTAGTTTTAACGCCTCAAATAATGCTTTGTTATCAAAGCAATATGTGCCCGTGTTAATTTCTGTAACTAACTGCTGTTCTGGTGTAGCATCTTTTTGCTCCACGATTTGTGATACTTGACCATTTTCGTCACGAAGCACTCGACCATATCCTGTTGGATTGCCGGCTACAGCTGTTAGAATGGTTGCTTTTGCTTTTTGATTATTGTGGTGTTCATATAACGCTTTCATTGTTTCCGGTTGAATCAATGGTGTATCACCACATACTACTAGTGTTGTTCCCTCAAGAGAACTTAAAATGCTTTCTGCTTGAATTACTGCATGTGCAGTTCCAAGTTGTTCTTGTTGAATTACATACTCGCTTTTTTCACCAAGCTGATCTTTTACTTTTTCAGCTCCATGTCCAACAACAGTTACAATTCGGCTTACATCCAGTGTTTGAATGTTCTCGACAACATGTTCTACCATTGGCTTCCCACATACAGGATGGAGCACCTTATATAATTTGGACTTCATGCGAGTTCCTTGACCAGCAGCCAAAATGACCGCAAAAATGTTCGTCATGATCTTTGAGTCCCCCAATTTCGCTTATATTCTCTTATGACTATATAGTAAATTCACCTGCTTTTCAAGGTTTCCAGACTTGACAAATCAATGACATCTTCTATGGAATTTTATAATAATTTTTAGGTTAATTAGAAAAGTCGCCGTATCACCAAGCCTTAACGATTTGCATTAGATACATTTATGAAAATATGAAAGTTATGTACTCTCTTATCTAACGATAAAAAGGAGTCTACTCAAATAATATGAGTAGACTCCTATTGTTTAAAGATTATACATTTGCCTCTTCAAGTTCTAGCACTTCTTCTTCACTAGATGCGTGATAAGCAGCTAATACAACTTCTTGAAGTTTATTTCGTGTATCAGAGTTAATAGGGTGTGCGATATCGCGGAATTCTCCGTCTGGTGTTCGCTTACTTGGCATTGCTACAAATAATCCATTATTGCCATCGATTACACGAATATCATGTACAACAAACTCTTCATCTAATGTGATTGAAGCAATAGCTCTCATACGCCCATCAGTTTGGACACGTCTTAACCTTACGTCAGTTACCTCCATTATTTCACTCCTCTCTTCTATGATGCCTTTAAAAGATATGATTCTACAAAAATTTCAAATTCCCTTCTTCCATTATACAAAAATTTGAAAAATTATAAATATTTTTTGTAAAAAAAATGATGGAAGCTATTTTGCCTCCATCATTTAACTATTTTATTCTACTACTGCAATTACTTCGATTTCTACTTTTACATCTTTTGGTAGTCTAGCAACCTCTACTGCAGAACGAGCAGGTTTATGATCACCAAAATGCTTTGCATATGTTTCATTCATAGCCGCGAAGTCGTTCATATCCCCCATAAATACAGTTGTTTTCACAACTTTATCTAGTGAACTACCTGCTGCTTCTAAAACTGCGTTTAAATTTTCGAATACTTGATTTGTTTGTACGACGATATCGCCTTCTACTAATTCGCCCGAAGCTGTTAAAGGAATTTGTCCAGAACTATAAAAGATTCCATTTACTACGATACCTTGTGCATAGGGTCCAATTGCAGCTGGTGCATTTGTTGTAGATACTGTTTTCATTTTATTTTCTCTCCTTTAAAAAATAGTTACCTTCACTTAAAGCAATTGTACGATCCTTTTCGTTTACCGCATGAAGCTTTACTAAAGAATAGTAATCATCTACCAGTGTTTCATCAGCATGTTCTGCTTCTACTAATACAGCCATTCCCGCTAACTCACAGTCAAATTCCTCTAGCAGATTTTTCATACCATTCATCGTACCGCCAACCTTCATAAAGTCATCCGTTATGAGTACGCGCTGGCCGCCCTTCATACTGCGTTTAGAAAGTACCATTGTTTGAATACGTCGGGAAGATCCAGATACATAATTAATACTTACGGTAGAACCTTCCGTTACCTTGCTATCTCTACGTACGACAACAACAGGAACATTTAAATGTCTTGCAATTGAATGCGCAATCGAAATCCCTTTCGTTGCCACCGTCATAATGACATCAATTTTTTGGTCAGCATAAATGCTTGCAAATACTTTTCCGACTCTATTCATCAGTTCAGGATTACCTAGTAAATCAGTCATAAATAAATAACCACCTGGTAATAGACGATCAGACTGACTTAACTGAGTAATCAATATTTGAATAATCTCCCGCACTTCACTATCAGACATCTTAGGAATATATTTTACCCCGCCTGCTGCTCCCGGTACGGTCATCAACAATCCAATTCCTTTTTCTTCAAACGTTTCTTTAACAATCGATAAATCTTCACTAATTGAGGATTTGGCAGATTGATATGTTTCAGAAAAAAAAGTTAAAGGTATTAGCTGATGTGGATGCTCAAGTAAATAATATGTCATATCAACAAGGCGTTCGCTACGCTTCCATTTCACGAGATCCACTCCACTTCTACAAAATGTAAAATTAACTGCCTACTAAATTAATAGCAGACAGTCCTCTTTCCATTTCCTACATTTAAATCGATTTATAAACACGAATATTTTATAGAAAAAGTACCACAAATATACGCATTTAAGCAAGTGAATTCCTTTCACCTAACAATCGAACTGCAAAAACCTCATCACAAAAACCTCTTAAGCCGTTATATATTCTTCCTAATCTAGACTCATTATCTACTAGACCAAATACAGTTGGACCACTGCCGCTCATTAGCACTGCATCTGCACCAAAACGCTTCATTTGTTCCTTAATCATTACAACTTCTGGATGCAGGTTAAATGTAACGGATTCTAGGACATTTCCCATAGAAGCACACATTAAATCATAATCATTTGTTTCTATCGCTTGAATCATTTGTTTCGTATTCGGGTGTTCGATTCCCTCTATATTTAACCCACCATAAACCTGTGCTGTTGAAACACCGATTTTAGGTTTGGCTAAAACGACCCAGCAAGTTGGAGGAGCCGGTAACTTTTGAATTTTCTCACCGCGCCCAGTTGCAAGCGCTGTCCCACCATAAATGCAGAACGAAACATCAGAGCCAATTTTAGCTCCTAGCTCAGCTAATGTATCGATGGATAAGTTTAAATTCCATAATTCGTTTAACCCTTTTAATGTAGCGGCCGCATCACTACTTCCTCCTGCAAGACCTGCTGCTACCGGGATTTCCTTTTCAATTGAAATTGTAACCCCATCAGCTATACCATATGTATCTTTGATTAGCTGTGCAGCTTGGTAAGCAAGGTTTCGGTTATCGTCCGGAATAAAACCATTTGTTGAAATAATTTTGATTAAACCATCATTTCGAGACTCAAGTCCAATTCGATCGCTTAAGTCAACAGTTGTCATAATCATTTCTACTTCATGATAATTATCAGGGCGTTTATATAAAACATCTAAAGTTAAATTTATTTTCGCTGGGGCTTTTACATAAAGCATATATATCCTCCTCGGATTGCCATCCAAATCTTTTATTCATCTTTGATTTTAGCTTCTATACTTCCATATATTTTACCATAGTGTACGTACAAGTGTCGCTAGCTCATTCTTCTTGTAGCACTTCATTTGTTTTAGATAAAGTAAAAGCCAATAGTCTCCTTAATAGGAGCTATTGGCGAAGTGTCAACACTACTTATTCATATTTTTTTGGTTTTGCTGTGCTAGACCTTGTTCGGCCATTTCAATTGCTCGCTTTACCATGTTACCTGCATCACGTGACTTAATTCCACCCCAGCCTTCACGTTCGACTACATCGTAAAATCCGAGTTCCTTGGCTATCTCTTCTTTTAGACGACTCGACATGATACCTTTTCTTCTGGCCATGCAGTTTTGCCTCCTTAGGAATAAGTAGGTTGACAATACTAGTATGTGCGAAAGAAAATAAAAAACACCCGAAAAATCGAGTGTTTTAATAAGACAAATAAAAACTATTTGGCAATTGCAACCTGAACATCATCTAAAAACGTGATTTCTACTGCTTCTGTTAAAATATCTGTGTAGCTATAAGAAACGCGTTTACAAGCGTTATCTTCTTGATCGAGCTCAACGACAAAGACTGCGTGATATGTGTCACTAAGTACTCCATCACACTCAACCGTTTTCTTGCGACCACCATTTGCTTTTAATCGCAAACGTTTACCCAAATTACAATCTAGAGACTTCTTAATGTCAGCTAACGTTTTTGGCATTTCGCATACACCTCACTACACAATATTATAGCCCATTTCTGGGTAACTGTCAACAAATTATAATATTTTATCAGCAGACAAATATCCTTGTCAACTTTTTTTATATAAAAAAACCTTAAAACTTATAGATTATAGATTCTTGTTCAAATTATTGTACATTGCCAAAGTGGGGATAGAGTGCATCTGCCAATTTTCCGAACTCTTGAATAGACAGTGTTTCCCCTCTTCTTGTTGGGTCTACATTCGCTGATTCTAGTGCCTCCAAAATAAGCTGTTTCTTTTCTTTACCCGATGGAAGCCCTGATTGAAGATTATTTAGTATTGTCTTTCTGCGTTGTGCAAAAGAAGTTCGTGTTACCTCAAACAGGAAATCTTCACTAATTACTTTTACAGGTGGCTCATCATGCTTGATTAGACGAATAACGGCAGAATCCACATTTGGCTGTGGCATAAACACAGTTTTTGGAACAACCATCGCAATCTCTGCAGTCACGTAATATTGAATAGCAATAGATAGCGAGCCGTATTCCTTAGTCCCAGGCTTAGCCGTAATGCGATCTGCTACTTCTTTTTGCATCATAACAACAAATCCACGAATCGGAAGTCGATCATTTAGCAATTTCAATAAAATTGGTGTTGTTACGTAATAAGGTAAGTTTGCCACAACCATGATGTCTTCTATACCTAACATTTCCTCTTTTATTACTTTTTCTACATCCGCTTTTAAAATATCCGAATGTATAATTTTCACATTATCGTACGGACTTAATGTATCTTCAAGTACAGGTAAAAGACGTTGGTCAATTTCAAAAGAGACAACTTTTTTTGCTGAACGTGCAAGATGCTCTGTTAATGCACCGATCCCTGGTCCAACTTCAATCGCTCCACTTTCTTCTGTTAAATTGGCATGACTTACGATATTACGTAAAATATTGGGATCTATTAAAAAGTTTTGTCCTAAACTTTTTTTGAAAGAAAAGCCGTATTTATTTAAAATTTCTTTTGTTCGTAATGGTGTTGCGATATCTTTATTCATTTTGATCCTCCTGATCTAGTTGAGCTACTGCTTCACCAAATTGTTCAGCAGTAATTTGGAACATTGCTAGTCTTTTATGCAATTGTTTACCATTCGTCATCCCAATATTCAGGATTTCCCCCAAACGATTGCGACGTTGTTTTGATTGTGGATGCCCTATCAATCGAGCTATTAGCAAATCTTCCATTGTAATAATATTTTCAGTTTTAAAATCTGGGTTTGACGTATACACTTGGCTCAATGCTTCTCGAATATCTTCATCTCGTGCATGCTCAATGCCAAGTCCTTTACCATTTTTCGCAATGGTTTTCTCTTTTGCTAGAAACGCATGCTTCACTCCTGGAACTCGTTCTTCAATAATTGCACGGATGCGACGCCCTGGATAATCGGGGTCTGTGAAAACAATTACCCCACGTTTTGTTTGAGCGTGATGAATACGACGAATCGTTTCCTCGGAAATCGCAGAGCCATTTGTTTCTATTGTATCTGCATTAACCGCTCTTTTAATCGCCGTTGTATCATCTTTTCCTTCTACAACAATGATTTCTTGTATATTCAAAAATATACCCCTCTTCTAAAGCAATCTCTGACTATAATAACATGAAAAGTGACTAGACGTCGTTTTGATTGGTTTGCTGTGATTTTGAGGCAATTGATTAACCGCTGCTTGTTCTTAAGTATGGTAGGTTTGCTTATTAGCATTACGGCTGTAGTGGTGAGGCGGTAGCATTGGGTAACATTTAGCGTCCCTACAACTTGTCTGGACCGTCGAGATTCCAAGATAAGATTAGAGTATTAGACGATTCTAAGTGGAAATTGCTCCAGATTGGTGTAAAGTGAACGGGTTTACTACCTTCCATTAGGGAAACCTTTTTACATCGTCGTAAGGCGTGCGTGATTGCTACCTTTCATCTAGTTAAACGCTTCGTATCGTCGTAATGCGGGCAGGTTTGCTACCTTCCATCTGAGCTATCGCTTCGCTTCGTCGCAATACGTGCACGATTACTTCCTTTCATACTTGCTATCCCTCCACTTCGTTTCAATACGTGCACGATTACTACCTTTTACACTGGCTATCACTTTGCTTCGTCGCAATACGAGCACGATTACTTCCTTTCACACTCGGTATCGCTTCGCTTCGTCCCAATACGTGCACGATTACTTCCTTTCATACTTGCTATCCCTCCACTTCGTTTCAATACGTGCACGATTACTACCTTTTACACTGGCTATCACTTTGCTTCGTCGCAATACGAGCACGATTACTTCCTTTCACACTCGGTATTGCTTCGCTTCGTCGCAATCTGAAGGATTTTACTACCTTTCACACTCGGTATCGCTTTGCTTCGTCTTAATGTGAACCGATTTACCCGCAAAAAAAAGCCTCCCTGTCAGTCTACAGGGAGGCTTCATACATTTTGGTTGAATCATGCTAAACTTTTTTTAAGTTACTAGTTTTAGTTTAAAATTTTGATGCGTACTTTTTTGCGTCCCCAGCTGTTTGCTTGGTTCGTTGAGCTTACAAATACGTCGATTTTATTGCCCTTGATGGCACTGCCTTTGTCAGCAGCAATGGCATTCCCGTAGCCTTCTACCCATACTTTAGTTCCTAATGGAATAACACTTGGGTCTACAGCAATTACTTTCATACCATCTTTTAATGTTAAGCCTGTTGCTGTTACACCTGAACAGCCTGCACAGCCTGCTGTATATGCTGTTGCAGTGACATAAAATTCTTTACTGCTGCTTGAAGATGATGCACTATTACTACGAGAAACAGCTGCTGTTACAACCTTTGTCCCAACTGCTACTACTTTTGTAGTTGGTTTTTGAATTACATCTTCTGATTTTAAAACTTTCTCTATAACTTTACCATTTTCTTTAATAACTTCGTAGGTACGAGACACTTTCCCTTTCTCGCCCTTAGCTACAACTTTTTCTTTTCCTTTTAGCAATGAAGAGTCTGATTTCGTTTCTACTGCGAAATCAATAGATTCTTCCACTACATCGGTAACTTTTTCTACGCGAACAACTGTGATTTTATCTTCTGGTGTAATTTCTTTCTCCAGATCATTTTCAACACGATCAAACTCATTAAGCTGAATTCCCTGTTGTTTCAAAAAGTTAGCGACCGTAGTCGAAGTGGACCAAACTTGTCTTTCTTCTAAACCATCGACAAGCGTTAACTGAAACGCCTTTTGAATATCAATTTGGTTAGTCTCGCCTACTTCTGCGTCCAAAGCTTGTGATAATACATCATGCTCTGTTACTTCGATATTTGCTTCTTCCAAAATGTTCTTCACTTTACTTTCAGTTGTCCATACTTTTGACTGACTTCCGTCAACTGAAATTGTTACTTCTCTTGCTTGTTCCCAATCAATCGTTAAACCATTAACGATTTCTGTATTCAGTGAGGGTGATACTTTATCATATTGAGTGATTACGATACCTTCTTGTTCAAGAAGGTCGCCTACTGTTTTTGCGTGAGTTGAAAATTCTTCTTCTTTTCCGTTCGCATTTACGACCACCGAATCCTTGGTGACTTGAAATACTATGAACGAAACTACTGAAACAAACAGAATCAGTGAAACCACACCAACCACTGTTTGCTTACTCCTCAATGATCCTCGGAACAAGTTTTTCATGGTACTTATTTTTGACATGAAAAAACGCCTCCTTAGCACTCGTTGGATTATACGGACTACTTTTCTAGCTGTCAACCAAATTAATTTTTCCGAAAAAATAGTCCATTTAAACGAAGCTTCCTAAACGCAGTATTGGAGGCATTTAGGAAATCTATTCATCGAGATTAAAAAATTTAATAGCATTTGAGGTTGTCGCTTGCGCAACTTCATCAATTGATAATTCTTTTTGACGAGCAATTTCCTCAGCAACTAAAGGCACATAAGACGGCTCATTACGTTTGCCGCGATAAGGATGTGGCGCTAGATAAGGGGCATCTGTTTCAATCATTAAATACTCTAGCGGAATCTCTTTCGCTACCTCTTTTGGCATTCGAGCATTTTTAAATGTGACAGGACCACCTAAACTAATCATGAAATTCATATCAATACATTCACGAGCCGTTTCAACACTTCCACTGAAACAATGCATTACTCCACCAACGGATGCTGCATTTTCTTCGTGTAATATTTTCACCACATCGCCAGTTGCTTCGCGATTATGAATAATTATTGGTAGCTTTAGTTTTTGTGCTAGATGAATTTGTTTGCGGAATAGCTCTTGTTGTACCTCTTTCGGTGATTTATCCCAATAATAATCCAAACCAGTTTCGCCAATACCGACAACTTTGGGATGAGTGGCAAGCTGTTCAATCCACTCTAAATCTTCGGGTGTACAATCAATTGCATCAACAGGGTGCCATCCAATTACCGCATAGATAAATTCATAATCAGCTGCTAGCTTCATTGCTCGTTCGATCGTTTTCCGATCGAAACCAACTACTACCATTTTTTCAACTTTCGCTTCTAATGCTCTCTCGATTACTTGTTGTAAGTCTTCGTCATATTGATCTGCATTTAAATGGACATGTGTATCTATAAACATATTAATTTCTCCTCACTTATTGTAGTTGATTAAAACATTTCTTAGTTGACAACTAAATTACAGAAATATTACAAGCGGAATATTTTATGTCATAAATCATACAGATTTCCGCTTCATTTAGTAGAATTTCCCTAATTCGACATATGACAACCTCGAATTCATTATTATAATATAACTTCTTTAGGTATAAAGACTTCGTGTGAAAAGCCTGTTGAACGAAGTTTGTCCAACAGGCTTAACAAATATTAATGATTATTTTACTTTTGCACCATTTTGAAGTTTTGGATCTACTGTTGCAAGTGTTAAAACACCATCATGCGATCCTGCCAAAATCATTCCTTGTGATAGTTCACCACGAAGCTTTACTGGTTTTAAGTTTGCTACAACAATCACTTTTTGCCCTACTAATTCCTCGGGCTTGTAATATTGCGCAATTCCCGATACTACTTGGCGTTGTTCGTATCCTAAATCAACCTGAAGCTTTAATAATTTATCAGCTTTAGGAACTGGTTCACAAGCTGTAACAGTAGCAACTCGTAAGTCTACCTTCATAAAATCATCGATAGAGATTTCAGGTATTTCAGGTGCTTCTACCTCTGCTTTTTTCTCTTCTTCTTGAGGCGTTTTTACAGAAGCTCTCATTTGTTCTCTAATATAACCGACCTCTACTTCCACATCTAATCGAGGGAAAATCGGAATTCCTTTTTCTACCACTTTAATGTTTGCTGGAATAGTATTGCCGAATGTTTCAATTGTTTCCCAAGTCAGATGAGTCGCGTTTAATCCTAATTGTTCGACAATTTGCTTAGGAGTTGAGGTCATAAATGGCTGTAACATAACGGCAATTTGACGAAGGCTTTCAGCAAGGTTCAACATTACTGAAGCCAATTTCCCTTGATTTTCCTCGTCCTTGGCTAAAACCCATGGCTGAGTTTCATCGATATACTTGTTTGTACGAGAAACAAGTGACCACACATCTGACAGCACAACACTAAATTGCATTTTTTCCATGTTTTTCTCGTAGACTAAACGAGTTTCCCTCGCGTGTGCTTTTAAAGCAGCATCAAATTCTGTTTCAACAAGGTTCTCTGTTGGAATGAAACCATCAAAGTATTTGTTCATCATTGATACTGTACGATTTAATAAGTTTCCTAAATCATTAGCTAAATCGAAGTTCGTTCTTTCAACAAAGGATTCAGGTGAGAATACGCCATCTGAACCAAATGGTAGTTCACGAAGCAGGAAGTAGCGTGTTGCATCTAATCCATAACGTTCAATTAACATTTCTGGATAGACAACATTCCCTTTCGACTTCGACATTTTACCGTCTTTCATCATAATAAAGCCGTGAGCAAATACTTTCTTCGGTAATGGTAAATCTAAAGCCATTAAGAAGATTGGCCAGTAAATAGTATGGAAACGCACGATATCTTTCCCTACAACATGTACATCGGCTGGCCAAAATTTGTTAAATAATTCTTCATTATCAGAGCCATAGCCTAAAGCTGTAATATAGTTTGTTAAAGCATCTACCCAAACATAAATGACATGTCTTGGATCCCCAGGAACCTTAATACCCCAGTCAAATGAAGTACGAGAAACAGACAAGTCCTCTAAACCTGGTTTAATGAAGTTGTTAATCATCTCATTTTTACGTGATTCCGGTTCGATGAATTCAACGTTTTCCTCATAATATTGTAATAGACGTTCTGAATATTTCTTCATATTAAAGAAGTAAGATTCTTCTTTTACTTTGTGTACAGGTCGTCCACAATCAGGGCAATTTTCATTCTCCAATTGTGTTTCCGTATAAAATGATTCACAAGGTGTACAGTACCAGCCTTCATACTCCCCTTTATAGATATCACCATTGTCCAAAAACTTTTGAAAAATCTTTTCTACACTTTTTTTATGGCGATCTTGTGTAGTTTGAATAAAATCATCGTAGGAAATATCCATTAAAGCCCAAAGCTTCTTAGCACTCTCAGCTATTTCATTTACATAGTCCTGCGGGTTTTTGCCAGCTTCTGCAGCCTTTTCTTGGATCTTCTGTCCATGCTCGTCCATTCCTGTTAAAAAGCGAACATCATAGCCTCTTAAACGTTTGTAACGTGAGATTGTGTCTGATGCTACTGTAGTATAAGCGGTACCAATATGAAATTTACCACTTGGATAATAAATTGGGGTAGTTATATAAAATGTGTTCTTTTCGCTCACTTAAAATGGCCTCCATTGTTAACTGTATAGTGTTTATTTTATCGAAGTAAGAAAATTGTTTCAATGAAAGAATATTATTACAGGATTTTGTCGAAAAATGACATTAGAAAAATGTGTAAATTTAATGAACTTTTCTCACTAATTATATCGTTCCATAATAATAATCTCTAATAAATACCATTTTATCTTAAATAAACCTCATTTATCTATAATAATGTTTATAATTTATTCACATCAAGTTTCAACCATTAATACTAAATAATTGACGTTTATGGGATTACTTGGTATGATTCTAATCAGACAGATGAAATATGTCGAATTTTGACGAATGTAAAATATAATATACAACATATAGGAGGAAATATTGTCATGAAATCAACAGGTATCGTTCGTAAAGTAGATGAATTAGGACGTGTAGTTATTCCGATTGAACTTCGCCGTACATTAGGAATCGCAGAAAAAGATGCATTGGAAATTTACGTTGATGACGATAAAATCATTCTTAAAAAATATATGCCTAACATGACTTGTGCTGTTACAGGAGAAGTTTCAGATGAAAACTTCCGTCTAGCTGGAGGAAAGTTAATCTTAAGTCCAGAAGGTGCAGATATTTTAGTAAAAGAAATCCAACAACACTTTTCAAAATAATCATAAGAAAATACACGATTTTCGCCATCCTTTGCGAGAATCGTTTTTCTTTTTAAGAATAGCCCTAATCAGGCAAAAAGCATTGCTATTTAAATCTAAATAGCAATGCTTTTTTATTGCATTTGTGTATTACCTACACAAATTATTTCCAATTAATGTAAGTGTTATACATGGTATTGCTGGTAAACATCTCGTTTAGGTAAGCCCCTTATCTTTGCAACTTCTTTAATGGCATCCTTTGAATTCATTTGTTTTTCTTCTACTAAATGGTCTATGTGTTCAACTATAGATAGGTTTGTCCAATAGGCAGCTTCTTCCTCTTCAACCTCACCATTAACATTACCTTCTAAAATTACACAAAATTCGCCACGGATTTCATTTTCATTTACCCAATTTAGTGCCTCCGAAATGGTACCGCGCAAAAACTCTTCAAATTTCTTTGTCAGTTCACGAGCCAATACTATTTTACGCTCACCTAAAACGAGTTCTAAATCCTTTAATGTTTCTTTTAAACGATGGGGAGCTTCATAAAAAATCATCGTTTCTTCTCGCTTTGCTAATTTCTCAAGCTGTAATCTACGCTCTTTCTTTTGGCGATTTAAAAACCCAAAGAAGTAGAAGGGCTGAGGTACTATTCCAGATGCGATTAAAGCGGTTAAAGCGGCATTGGCGCCAGGCACTGGAACAACAGCAAAATCCTCTTCAATTGCTTTAACAACAATATCTGCACCTGGATCTGAAATACAAGGAAGCCCAGCGTCACTTACTAAAGCAACAGATTTCCCATCTCGTAAATAGCCTAATAGCTTTTCTCCCCCGTACTCAAGATTATGCTCATGATAGCTTACAAGAGGTGTTTGAATTTCGAAATAATTACAAAGCTTTTTAGTGTTTCGTGTATCTTCAGCTGCAATCACATCAACTTCTTTCAGGATTCGCAGTGCACGGACTGTCATATCCTCTAAATTTCCGATTGGTGTTGCCACCAAATATAAACAGCTTCCTTGCTCGTGCTGGCTGCTTTTTTGTGATTTCATGTTGGTGCTCCTCCAATGTACTTCAGTTTTTCACTTCGTTTTAGTTGTTTGAATGCATACTCAGCCCGCATCGCCTCTTGTTTTGTTTCGTAAGTTTCAAAATAAACGCATTTCACTGGTAAATGTGCTTTCGTATATTTTGCTCCCTTTCCGGCATTATGAGTTGCCACGCGTTTCTCAAGATTATTCGTATAACCCGCATAGAGCGAGTGATTTGCACATTCTAATACATAAAAGAAATGATTATTTTTTGTCTCCATAAAGTATCTCACTCACTTCATCCGTATACTCATTGTTCTCATCATATACGTATAATGGAGGTAATACCTTTAAATCAGGCTTCCCATCCTTAATTCCTTCTATTAATAAAGTGTTTGCTTCTTTACCAAATTTCGGATAGACAAATCGAATACGCTTTGGTTCTAGTCGATTGGCTCGCATTGCTGTTACAATATCGAGAAGCCTTCCTGGGCGATGGACAAAGGCAGCCTTCCCACCCTGTTTTAACAATTTGCTAGCTGATTCTATCGCTTCTTCTAATGTGAGATGTAATTCATGACGGGCAATTGCGTAATGCTCGCTTAAATTTTTATCACTTAATTCATGTGCTAAGAAATAAGGTGGGTTGCATGTTACAACATCATATTTTTCAATTCCTAGCTGAGGGGGAATCATTTTAACATCCCCTAACACCATCTCTATTTGATTTCCCAATCCATTGTACTTCACACTGCGTTCTGCCATATCAAATAGTCGTTCTTGTAATTCGACACCAATAATTTCAGCTTTTGTGCGCGCACTTAAGAATAATGGAATAACCCCATTGCCTGAACAAAGGTCGACAATTTTTCCTCTATTTATAGGAACATTGACAAACCTCGATAATAATACTGCATCTAACGAAAACGAAAATACGGATGGACTTTGAATAATTCTTAAATCCTCTGCCAATAAGTAATCCAGCCGCTCATCCTCTTTTAACCATTGTTCCATAAAAAACCTCCTTATGCATCTTTTCGCCATACCCAAAAGAAAAGACTGAAAACCACATTAAGTGGTATCAGCCTTTTACGGTTTTGAGGGAATTTATGCATTTTGTTTATTTAAAAACGATAGACAAAATAAACAATCTTCACCTTTTCGGGAACCGCCAAAATGTACGTGGCAAACATGGAACCCTTCTTGGTATAGACGCGCTAAATTATCATATCCCTCTCCAATATCTAATAAGCTTACTTTTTCCTCATTACTACTTTCATCTGTAGGATCTGTAGATAAAAGCTCTTCTAGACGTCTACGCAGGTGAAGGTTTTCTGTTTGAATTGCTTGATGATCTTCCACCATTTGTGCAACATATTTTTTCAAATCAATGTATTGTTGCTGTAGCGTTTCGAGCTGTTGTTCGAATTCCATAACAGTATCTAAGAAATTACGGTCCTTCACTAGAAAGCCACCCCATTGTTCATCTAAATCAAATTCTTCTCACATTCAATAATTTCTTCTAATGTATATTCAACAGTACGTACCTGCTCTTCTAAGAAGACCTGAATTAATCGTTCTAAAACATTAATTCCTACTACTTTACCTGGACCATCTGGTGTCATTGTCTTATCACCGATATCAGGCATTCCTTCCTTCGCGTTTTCGTAATCATCATTCTCATACTTCAGACAGCACATAAGACGACCACAAAGTCCGGAAATTTTCGTTGGATTTAATGATAAGTTTTGGTCCTTTGCCATTTTAATCGACACAGGGTCAAAATCCCCTAAAAATGTCGAACAGCAAAGCATTCTACCACAAGGACCGATACCACCAAGAAGCTTGGCTTCGTCACGCACACCAATTTGGCGTAGCTCAATACGTGTACGGAATATGGAAGCTAAGTCTTTTACTAATTCCCTGAAATCTACTCTACCTTCAGCTGTGAAGTAAAAGATAATTTTATTTCGATCAAATGTATACTCAACATCAACTAGCTTCATTTCTAACTTGTGCTCAGTAATTTTAGTACTGGCCAGTTCAAAAGCTCGTTGTGATTCTTGCCTATTTTCATCAACCTGGATACGATCTCGTTCATCTGCTGGACGTAATACTTGTTTTAATGGTAAAACAACATCATTTTCCCCAACTTGCTTCATTGGAACGACAATCTTTCCGTATTCAACCCCTCTTGCTGTTTCTACTATGACATATTGTCCTTTTTCCAGTAGAAAATCACCGGGGTCAAAATAATATATTTTACCCGCTTTTTTAAAACGGACTCCTACTACATTATACAAATGTATACCCCTCCTGCAGATTAAGCATTAACTGCTCCATCAAAAGCGACCGATTCATATTGCGCTGCAAATTTTGTCTTGCTTGTAAAATTGCCTGCAATTGATCAGACAGACGATCATAAGTTGTGTGTAATGCGATTTCCTTCCAGCTTTGCAACATGTCTGGATATGTACATGAGCTTTGTGGATTCGCTTTTATAGCTACAATATCACGATATGCGAAAAGTAGTAAATCTAACGCTTGTTCAATTTCCTCTTTTTCCTTAAAGGAAACCAACCAATCTTCATACACAACTAATAATGCCTCATGGACATTTTTTCTAACTGTCTCTACTAATTTTAACACTGTTTTTCTTGCATGTGCAAACTGCTCATCGTGAGCTAGTGAAATCGCTGTTTCTAAGCTATTCGTTAACATACTAACAGTGGACGCCATTGAAAAGGTGATACCCTGTTCTTGAAGCTGCTTTAATAAAATATCTCGTGGAACAGTAGCAAATTTTATATGCTGGCACCGTGACTGTATCGTCGGTAATATGGACTGATAGCTTTCTGTTAGTAGAATGGCAGTCACATTACCCTCGGGCTCTTCTAAAAATTTAAGTAATGTATTAGCGGAAGAGGTATTCATTCGATCTGCATGATGAAGAACATAAATTTTACGTCCCTCCTCCATGCTTGTTTTTGTCATTCCAGAAATAAGGTCTCGAATTTGGTCGGTTTTTATGAATTGTCCATCTGGTTCTAACTGCTTCACATTCGGATGATTACCAGTTTCAATGCGTTTGCAATTTCGACATGTTTCACATGGAACATTTTTCGACGGGTTCAGACATAAAAGTAGCTTTATGAAGAAAATTGCGATTTCTTTTTTACCCGTCCCTTTTTCACCATCAAATATGTACGCATGACCGGTTCTGTTTTTTTCAAAAATCGTTTGTATCTGCTTCATTACTACAGGCTGTAGCACCTTTAGCTCATCCACATATTCTACCACTTTGTTCACCTTTTTCTCTAAACGTAACATTTATGAAAATGAAGTTCTGTCTTCCCTTTCACCTTTTCTTAGAAAAAACCCCGTGTCCCATTCAGGAAAGTAAATAGACACGGGTTTTACATATATAAATTTACTAGTAATCCTTTGATTTCACCGATTTTATCTAGTAAATCAATTGAACTCTTTTCTTCACTTAAAATTTCCTGTGCAAGTTCTATTAAACGCTCATCAACCGTTTCGACAATTTTCAGACGACGCCCTTCTCCAAAACGATTCCATGTATGGGATTGTTTCATATCAAGGCCATATTCAACTGCTTCTTGTAAGAAACGCTTTACTAACATTTTAAAACGAGTCAATTCACGCAGGTTACGAGACCTTGCTACACGGTCACCTGCGGCAGAAATGTCGCCCATCAATCTTGTTAACTGCTCAGATTGTAGTTTAGTTCCCTGTTTCACAAGTACTTCACCAAAGCGATTTCCTGATTGGTTCGGTTGCTTTATATCATGGTGATTCGTTTTTAGACCTACACGTAAATCTTGATTTATTTTCAATTACCTTTCGCCTCCACCTAATCACAAAACCAAAATAGCGTAAGTGTTTAATTATTTCGAAGTGATTTAAGACAATTGCTATGGGTTTAACCTTATTTTGAGTTGAAGAATCTTACTATATAAATTCTACAATAATTTAGTGCATGATTTATACGAAATTTCTACTAAATAAGGTTAGAAATGGTGGAACTGTTCGATTGGTAACACAAAAACTGTTGCTCCCCCAACTTCAACTTCAATGGGATATGGGATATAAGAGTCTGCATTGCCACCTAATGGCGAAACAGGTGATACCATCTGTTCGCGGGAACGACAATTATCTCGAATAATGTCGAGCAATTGAGGAATTAATGAATCCTCCGTTCCAACGAGAAAGGTTGTGTTTCCTGAACGTAAAAACCCGCCAGTACTTGCTAATTTCGTTGCGCGAAAATTATTTTTAGTTAACGCGCTAGACAAACGATTACTATCCTGGTCTTGAACGACTGCAACAACTAACTTCATCCGCACTCACTCCCATATATTGAATTGGTGTTTATATTATAGCATACATAATAGCCTACTTCATTTACTTTTCATCTAGCGATTCACAGATCAGACGCCAGACATCTTCTACTACATTCTCCACAGACTGATCAGCATTCACTACTTTAATTCTATTAGGATAACGCTTTACTACTTCATGATAACCTTCCCTAACTTTTTCGTGAAATGATAAGCTCTCAACATCAAGTCTATTCAACTCACGCTCATTGTGTGCATGAATTCGGGCTAGTCCAACAGCAGGATTTAGGTCAAAAAGTATCGTTAAATCCGGCATACGCTTCCCAATGGCAAATTCATTTATCGATAACACTTCATCGATACCAATTCCGCGAGCATAGCCCTGATAAGCTAATGAGGAATCAATAAAACGATCACATAAGATCATTTTACCCGCCTTCATTGCAGGCTCAACCTTTTCAAAAAAATGCTGGCTTCTAGCTGCAGCATACAATAAAGCTTCAGTTCTTTCATCCATCGCTGTATTTTCAGGGTTTAAGATGACCTCACGAATTTTCTCCGCAATCTCAATCCCACCCGGCTCACGAGTTGCTAACACGTCAATGTTATTCTCACGAAGACGCTCGGTGATCCGAGTTAAAATTGTCGTTTTTCCCGCTCCTTCTGGGCCTTCAAATGTTATAAATAAATTGCTTTTCATTTCTATATTCCTCCGATTGTTACTTTATGACGTAAATGAGCTTTTCGTGCAAACGATGCTGTCCTTGAAAAGCT
Source organism: Ureibacillus chungkukjangi (assembly GCF_003217295.1). Taxonomy (GTDB): domain Bacteria; phylum Bacillota; class Bacilli; order Bacillales_A; family Planococcaceae; genus Ureibacillus; species Ureibacillus chungkukjangi. Next base: position 3,658 of record NZ_QJTJ01000022.1, on the reverse strand, counting down.
ACACCTACTGCAAGTAACTCTTCTAGTTGACTTAATTTGGCCACTGTAATTTTTTCTCCCGGCAAGAATAATGGTATACCGGGCGGATAAGGAATCAGCATACTTGCAGCAACACGCCCAATTGCCCGCATATATGGTACCCATTCCTTTTCTAGCTCTTCCAACTCATCATAGGAATATTCAGGTGTTGAAACGGTTGTCATTTCGTTTGATGGTGAAACCGCCTCAATACTATTTACCCCTTTTTTCCTTAAGTTAAAAATTGCTTCTTTAATACGCTTCCGTGTTTCGGCAAATGGATAAGCTTGTCCATGTTTTAGTAGCGGCAATATGAATAAAACCTGATACGGATCACTCAGCTCAACATAAATTCCTTGCTGCTCCAGTTCTTCCTTTAACTGAAACCCTGTATACCCTGAAAAGCGCAATAATAGCTTTAAAGGGTCATCTACTTCAATGACCTGTAAAGGTTCTATTGACCGTAATGCCTCTACCCACTGACTTCTTTTTTGTTTTAAATAGTTTGCATCACTTTCTAAATAGCTATCTATATAATCTCTTGCATCATCTAAAGAAGCAAGAAGCAAATACGACGGACTGCTCGATTGAAGCATCCTTAAATAATGATTGACCTTTTCTACTTTAACCAGATTTGAATTTACATGCAAAAACGAGGCCATAGTCATAGCAGGAAGTGTTTTATGTGCAGATTGAACAACTACATCTGCCCCTAACTGAATTGCAGAGGATGGAAACGACTGACTTGCGATAAAATGAGCACCATGTGCCTCGTCTACTAGAACAGGTATATTCATTTCATGGCACATTTCTATTTGCTGCTCTAGCTCCTTACCTGCTATGCCATAATAGGTTGGATAGGTTAAAACAACCGCTTTAGCGTCAGGATGAAGCTGCAATGCTTCTTTTAATGTAGTAGTCGGGACAGCTCCGGCAGTTTTTGTAGCCTCATCCCATTTAGGTGCTACAAATATCGCTTTTGCTCCAACTAGCTCTAAGGCGTGGAAAACTGATTTATGTGCATTTCTTTGTATAATAATTTTTTCATTTCGCTTACAGGTCGCAAAAATCATGGCAAGATTTCCAACTGTCGAACCATTAACCAAGAAAAAGCTATTGCTTGATTGATATGCATTAGCTAATAGCATTTCTGCCTGTGCAATGGCTTCCTCAGGGTGGTGAAAATCATCTAAACCCGTTAACTCTGTTAAATCATATGTAAGTGCATCCTTGATAGTACGTGGTAGGTTTGATAATAAGCCGTTTTTATGTCCCGGAACATGCCAGCTCAACGGCTCATTTTGCGCAAATTTTTGCAAAGCTGAAACGACCGGTCTTTCCCTTTTCATTTTCTCACTCCGTTCTATTTCCCTTTCTATTATAGTCTTAGAGGGCATTAAACGAAAGTGAATAGGAGATATCGTAAATAGAACTATTTGAATTGAAGCACATAATCAGTACCTTTTAATTTTTCTTTCACTAATCTGAGATTGAAGATAAATAAAGTGCAACATCCCTTATTTTTTCATCTGTTTCTGCTTCAATTAACTCTCTTTTCTTTGTATAGGAGTATAGCGTATCTCCTACAATAAGCTGATCAGATAAATTTAACAATCCAACAGCCTTTTTATCAAACCTTTTCGCTACTGCCAAAGTTGTTGCTGTTTCCATATCAACTCCCATATGACCATTCGAAGCCCATTCATCAATCATTTCTTTGGTTTCAAGAAACATTGCACTAGTTGAGAGCACACTTCCAACCACATAGGAGTAATCTCTTTTTTCACAATAATCTATAGCTGCATTTAATAACTTTTGATCAGATTTAACTATTTTAGTATTAGGAAGATACCAATGAGATGCTCCATCTTGCATCTCAGCTTCTGAAACAATCAGAATATCTCCATACTTTATATCAAAAGTTAAACCTCCAAAATATCCAGTCTGAATAAATTGATTGGTTCCTGCTGATGCAAATTGATGTGTAATCATCGTCGCCATAGGGCTACCATATACATTGGCGAATCCCATATTGTATCCTTTATACTTTCCAATAATAGCATTCCATTTGGGCAACCACATTTCCTCCTTGAGGATATTTTTCCACAAAACTAGATTATCCTCATGGTTCCATTCCCCGTGGATGATAAAAGATAATGGGATTTGTTCTTCATCTACACCTAAAGCCTCTAACCAATCTCCCTTGATAAAATCACCATAAAGCTTCATCTTCCCTCTCCCTTCACCAATACAGGATAATATATTTTTTCGAAAGTATCTGTTAGGGGTAAATTATATTCTTAATACAGTTTGCCTAGCGACTTTGATAGGTCGCTTTTTGTATCCTTTATATAAAGGCCTACTATGTAAAATGAACCTACATTCCGTTTTATTTAGGACAACTTTTCTCCTTCATCAACTCATTGATTCATCTTTAAATCATTCAATTCGTAATTGTTGTTAAAAGATAAATGTGATTGCAATTAGAATGCATTTCCACCTATCTTTACCAAGATTGAATAAACCAATCAGTAAAATCCCTATACTCATGTATAACTAACGTTTCTTCATTCTTTCAAAGAAGTCTATAAAACTCTCCAACTGATTGTCATTCTGATTATATTCCATTTCAGTAAGCTCATCTTCACTTCCCGAAAAAAGGTTTATGTCACTTCTTTATAAATTTTATTCATTGGGTACAAAATAAGAAGCTGTTACCATTCATATTCTTTAAATTCTTCACAGAGTCTATAAAACCTTCATTAGTTTGATTATTGCTCAAAACATTTCGTTATATATCTTCAATTAGCAAATATAGTTTTCTAAAAAGATATGCTGTAAAAAAATATCACCTTTCACAACTTTCTTTCATTATTTATTAGCAGTCTTCCCTAAATTAAATAAAACCTCACTGAATACTTTAATGGGGTAGTTACTAGTCACTCTGAATAGGATGCCTCTATTCGATGCTAATATATCTACTCTATTGTTTGTGGTGTATGTTCAAGCTTTTATAAATAGGACAACACAACAATAATAAAAAACCCGCTGAATACTCAGCGGGTTTCAAATACCTAGCGACGCCCTACTTTCACAGAGGATGACGCTAATCTGCGAAGTATGATGATACGGCGGCTAATTTCGGAGTCTAGCTTCGAGCCAAGGCTCATGTAAAAATTATACTGTGCTTTGTACTTCTGGATATATTTCTTTTTCTTATAAGTACCGATCAACCATCGGTTTTAATAATAGTTGGACTTTTTCTGCATATAAAAAACCTCTGAATACTCAGTGGTTTAGTTGCCTAGCGACGTCCTACTCTCACAGGGGGAAGCCCCCAACTACCATCGGCGCTAAAGAGCTTAACTTCCGTGTTCGGTATGGGAACGGGTGTGACCTCTTTGCCATCATCACTAGACTTGCACATGAATGTGCTGGCTTCGCCGTTGCAACATGGACGTTGCGCTCTTAGGCGAAGTTCCTATTTGTTTCTGAAAGAAGCTTGTTCTCTCAAAACTGGATAAAGACATTGATTGCTTTCAAGATTTGGTTAAGTCCTCGATCGATTAGTATTCGTCAGCTCCATGTGTCACCACACTTCCACCTCGAACCTATCTACCTCATCGTCTTTGAGGGATCT
>NZ_QJTJ01000021.1 GCF_003217295.1 Ureibacillus chungkukjangi | reverse complement strand
ACTTTGCGTTATTCATCTTAATTGAACCGCCGTATACGGAACCGTACGTACGGTGGTGTGAGAGGTCGGGAGTTAATCACTCCCTCCTACTCGATATTTTATAGCAAGTAATATCTTATCGAAATATACTATCGGATTACTTTTGAACTATATGAAATCCTACGAGTAGCTAATTTAAGATTATTTCTTACTATTTTAAAAAAATAGCACTTGTTTTAAGCTGTCTTTATGATACTATTAGTAAATTCTAACAATTTCAATATATTAAACTATTATAATATTACTGAAGGGGGATATATATATTGAAAAGATTGATAATGGCGATTTTAATCGTTTTACCATTTATTTTAATGCTGGGGGCTATACCTTTTGTTAACCGAATTCATCCAATTGTTCTAGGTCTGCCTTTCTTCCATTTCTGGCTATTTTTAAGCATGGTCATTGTGCCTGTATGTACTTATCTCATTTATAGAATCCAAAAATCGGAAGGGAGTATTGAATGATGCAAGGAAATTTAACAGCTTTGTTAGTCACAAGCTTTATAGTACTATCGGTTGTATTAATTGGTTTTATAGCGGGAAGAGATAAGTCTAGTAGAAGCTCTGTTGAGGAGTGGTCAGTTGGCGGAAGGAAATTTGGACCATTACTTGTTTGGCTTTTGGTCGGTGCTGATTTATATACAGCTTATACGTTTCTTGGCTTAACAAGTACTGCTTATTCAAGTGGTAGTCTTGCGTTCTTTGCTATTCCTTACACGATTATTGCATTCTTTATTTCTTATTTCTATTTACCAAAGCTTTGGAAGGTTGCAAAAGAGTTTAAATACACTACCCTTGCCGATTATGCAAAGGGCCGTTTTGATAGTAAGTTTTTATCATTGCTAATAGCCATTGTAGGTGTATTAATGCTTATTCCATATATTGATTTACAGTTAGCAGGTATTCAAGATACTTTACGTGTAGCTGGTACAGGTTATATTAATGTTCAGGTAGTTGTTATTATATCGTTTTTATTAGTCGCACTATATACATTCTTTAGTGGTATCAAAGGGCCAACTTATACAGCAATTATCAAAGATATTTTAATCTGGGTTATTATGCTGTTCCTTGTAGTAACTATTCCAATGATTCATTTTGGTGGTTGGGGCTCTATGATTAATAAAATTGTGGTCGAGTCTCCTGAGCTTCTCACAATTCCAACAACTGGTCCAAAGGGCATTCCTTGGTTTCTAACCGCTTCACTTGTTTCTGGTTTAGCGTTATTTATGTGGGCGCATGGTGCAACAGGAGTATTAACGGCAAAAAACGCGGATACACTTCGTAAGAATGCAATCTATCTACCACTATATAATATAGTGCTGATTCTGGTTGTGTTTCTAGGCTTCGCTGCATTTCATGTATTACCAGAGGGAAGTGATCCTCGTTTTGCATTATTAAATTTAATACAAATGTCTTATGGCGGGGTGGTTCAAGGTCTAGCATATGCTACAATTGCTCTTGCTTCACTTATTCCATGTTCGATTATGGCGATTGGGGCTTCCAATTTGTTTGCGAATAATATTTATCGTGACTTTATTAATCCGAAGGTAGCTCCTGCAAAGTTAACGCTTATTACACGTTCTATGGTATTTGTCGTTATCGGATTAGCTCTGGTATTTGGAATGTTGTTCCCAACCGCCCTTGTATCACTTCAACTTCTAGGGGTATCTGGAATGGTTCAAATTTTCCCTGCTATTGTCTTTAGCTTGTTCTGGAAAAAGCAAACGAAAGAGGCAACGATTATCGGGTTAATTGTAGGATTAGTGGTAACGTTTACAGTTTCTGCAACAGGAATGACTTATGGCATCTATGAAGGTTTCTGGGGTTTAATGGCAAACATCCTGATACTTATGATTCTAAATCCTATTTTTGCAAGAGCTAACAGTCGCAATTCAAACCCTATTATGGATCTATTATTTACAGAACGTAAAGTAGGTTAGGAAAATGATAGATTAAAGCTCGAATACGCTATGTATTCGAGCTTTTTTAGAAGCTTAAATAAAACATTATATTGTAGACTTTGATTGTTTAATAGAATACTAGTGTGCCATCATCTCATGTGCTATCGTATGTCCATCCATAGAAGCTGGGTAGTATGTTGGCCAATTTTCTACTTCATCTAATAGCGCTGCTCGATCATCTCCCCAATATAAATGGAAGTGATCAGATTTTTGTGGTGAAATAATATGGTCACTAAATTGAATATAACCAGGCACGCCTTCTTCGTTACCTGTGTGTTTGTAAATAAAACGAACGCCTCGATTGCCTTTTTCGTAAGTTAAAATTTCATAACCGTCATACACGAATTCTCCCATGTGGGCATGTCCGTTATCGTAAAATGTTACATTATTTCCTTCGATAACGATTCGATCAGTTGACGTTTTGTAGCCAATTTCATAGTAGGCCTTAAAATCTTCTGCGGTTTTCGTATCATCATGCTCTGCCTTGTGCTCAAATACCTCATCTAAAGTTCCATCCTGTAAATAAGGGTAGACTGATTGCCAATCTCCAGCCCAATCACTTAGTTCACGTTCCTTTACCTGTTCATCGTCAAAATAGCCTGCATAAATATCCTTTGAATCTTCGTCATGACTGTGGTTATGGTCGTGATCATGATTATGTACCTGTTCTTCGCTTGTCGTTGTTTCTTCGGATGGAGTGGTAGCTTGCTCAACCGAGTTATCCTTTGTTTCCTCTTCAGCGCAGCCAACTAACATAGCGCTTAATGCCAAAATACTTAACCAACTTATTTTTGCCTTCATCATCATTCTCCTTTTATAAATAGTAATTGTTACGCTTTATGATTATACGTAGCTAATTTGCAAATGTCAACGTAAATAGTAATTATTACGGTTTATAAAACTCGAAATAGGAATAATTATATATTTTCTTTCTTACCAATGATTATCTTTGTTATTATTATCCTTAATAGGGATACTCTAGTTAGACAATTAGTTAAAATACTAATGATAAAGGGGAAAGCACATGGCAAAAAAAGGTGTAGAGCTGTCACCTGAACAACGTGTAGAAATACTTGATTTATTGAAAAAGCGATTCGAAAAGAACATGAATCGACATGAAGGGATGGAGTGGTCAGAAGTAAGAGCTAGGCTTGAGACAAATGCTGAAAAATTATGGTCACTTAACTATATGGAATTGACTAACGGTGAACCAGATGTCATTGCACAGGATAAAGAAACTGGTGAATTTATATTTTTTGATTGTTCAAAAGAGAGTCCTAAAGGTCGCCGGAGCCTCTGCTATGATCGAGAAGCACTCGAATCAAGAAAGCAGCACAAGCCAGAAAATAGTGCTATAGATTTGGCTGCTGAAATGGGCATTAAATTACTGACTGAAGAACAGTATCGTGAGCTTCAAAGGTTAGGGAAATTCGATAATAAAACTTCAAGCTGGGTGAAAACACCTGAGAATATTAGAAAATTGGGTGGGGCACTGTTTTGCGATTGTCGTTATGACACAGTCTTTCTATACCACAATGGAGCAGAATCCTATTATGCTGCAAGGGGATTCCGTGGTTCACTAAGGGTTTAATTTTAGATTGAAATTAGATTTATTTTGCAGAGAATTGTAGAAGTGTGCTGATATTAAAAATATTATGCCTAATCTTAATACGTACAAGCAATGTTTAAAATCCTAAGTAATATATGGTACTTATAGACTCGAATACGCTCTAATGTATTCGAGTTTTTTACACCTATTAAATATAAATCTACTAAACTTTTTGCTGAAAATTATACGTTTTTATATTATGGTAAAATAAGTAAAGATGATAGAACATGACTTATCGGAAGGGGATATTATGCAAAAATTATTAATTATAGTTAGCTTTATAGTCAGTTTCTTATTTATTATTGGATGCAGTGGACAGGTCGAAGAAAATGGAGATTTTCTTTTATATAATACTGGATTTCCCTTTAAAGCAAATGAAACTTATTTTATCGTGACGAAAACAGAGTGGACTGGTGATTTACCAGTTGAAATCGATTCAATTGAATTAATAAAAAACAAGGAAGAGACAATTACATATAAAGAAGATGGAATAAAATATGAAGTTTATGGTGCAGATCCATTAAAAACATCAGGTGTTTGGCCAGAATCAGATATTGGAGATCTCAAAAGTATCGAAAATCTAGAAATTCAAAAGGAAGGTAAAATCGTTTTTAAATTAACTTTGGGTGAGGATGTAAAAGAAGATAGTAATCGGAGAGTGAAAATTAACTATAAGATTGACGGAGTTGGAAAAGAAAAAGTTGTTGATTGGGTAACTCTTCAAGAATTATCTACAGAATTAAAGAATTAGTGAAATGATAGTTGGATTCAAATGTATATAGTTAAAAAAGGGAGCTTAGTCTATCAAGCTCCTTTTTTAGGTTTCTATAATTTGCAAGCTCTATATCAGTAAGAACTTTTTACATTTTCTTTCTATAATGTAAATACTCTAAAAAACTTTTGGCTGCTAGAGAAAGGGATTTTCGCTCTCTCATTGCAATGCCGATAGTTCGGTATGCAGGTATTTCAAGCTCCTTCGCAAATATCTGATAGGGAATACGGTTTAGTATTAATTCTGGCAATATGCTGATGCCTAAACCGTTTTCAACCATAGACATAATCGCATAGTCATCCCAGGTTGTAAAAGAAATTTGTGGAGTAATTTGATGCTTCTCGAAAATTTCAGAGATTTCTGCTTTGGCCCCTTTTTCCAACAGCATAAAGGGACTGCTTAATAATTCTCTTATTGGAAAATTATCAGCATCAGCAAATGAGTGATCTTGAGGTATTATTACGAGCAATCTGTCTTCTTCTAAAACTATCGTGTCCAGTTGTGCGTTACTAGTAGGTAGTCTTAAAAAACCAAAGTCAACACGTCCTTCCAATATCCAGCTCTCTATCTCTGTATAATCTCCTAAAAGCAATTCGAAATCGATATTGGGATAGTCCTTTTTAAAGTATTTAATGATATTTGGTAGCCAATGTGTTGCCACACTTGAAAAAGTGCCTATACGGATTATTCCTGTTTGTAAATTTTGTAATTCCTCGATTTGTGTCATTAAAATTTCATGTTCATTGCATATTCGCTGTAATTGAGGAAGCAGCTTGATACCATCAGAGGTCAAGCTTATTCCTGCACGTCCTCTTTCAAAAAGTGAAACGTCCCATTCTAATTCTAAATCGTTAATCATTCGGCTGATACCTGATTGAGTATAGTTCAATGCTTCCGCAGCTCTTGTGAAGCTCCCATATTCTACAGCTTTTACAAACGCCATATATTTTTGGATATTCATAGTTCCCTCCTTAACATTCGGTTTTGTTATGTAAAGCATGAGAAACATTCAATTTTGTTATATATATGGGTATGCTATTCTATTGCTATTGAAAAATCAAGTTTAAAAGGGATGGGTTTACAGAATGGTTAGGCATTCACAAGAGGCTTGGGGGAACTTAAAGTGAAAAATACTTATTTTAAATATGTATTCGCATTGCTCTTATTTGGCTCTAATGGAATTGTTGCGAGTTACATACTATTGACCAGCTATGAGATTGTTTATCTTAGAACTTTAATTGGTAGCATATTTTTGATCGCCATATTTATATTAACAAAGCAAAAATTACACATTTTAAAAAATAAAGCACACTTTATGTATTTGCTAATTTCCGGGGTGGCGATGGGTGCAAGCTGGATATTTTTATTTGAAGCCTTCAATCAAATTGGTGTTAGTATTGCCACACTTGCCTATTACTGTGGACCAGTCATTGTTATGATTCTATCACCGTTTCTATTTAAGGAAAAAATGACAAGGGCTAAGATACTCGGATTTATTGCAGTTATGATCGGGATGCTGTGTGTAAACGTTCAGGCATTTATGCAGGGGACGGTTTCTATAGGATTGATATTTGGGATTTTGTCAGCATTCATGTATGTTATTATGGTTGTCTTTAACAAAAAGGCTAGAAGCATAACAGGCCTTGAAAATGCGACGGGACAGCTAGTCATCAGCTTTTTAACAGTTGCTATTTTTATAGGATTTAAACAAGGTTTTTCGGTCAATATAGTAGATGGGAATTTGTTTCCTATACTATTATTAGGTGTTGTGAATACGGGAATTGGTTGCTATTTATATTTTTCGTCGATTGGTAAGCTTCCTGTACAGTCTGTTTCCATCCTCGGTTATTTAGAACCGGTTTCAGCATTGATTTTTTCAGCCTTAATATTAGGTGAACAGTTAAGTCTAGTTCAAATGGGTGGTGCTGTATTAATCTTAGGAGGCGCAGCATATGGAGAATTATTTAGATCTTTTAATAATTTTAGGAAAAAAGTGTAGAACCTTCTTTTTAATTACGTCGTTGTAATAATGTTAGGAGAAGATTAATAGAACTATAAAAACATTAAATTTATTCAAGGATTTCATATTTTATCTGTATCTATAAAATTCTTTGAAGAATAAGGGGGCATAATGGAAGAGTCTTATTTTCTTTATATCATTAAAATGATAATTATTGGTTTAGTACAAGGCTTTACAGAACCAATTCCTGTGTCATCAAGCGGCCATGTAATGATAGCAAGTGAGCTTTTAGGATTAGGTGAACAAGGTTTTACTTTCGCAATTTTAACCAATACAGCTTCACTATGCGCGATACTTTATATTTATAGACATGATATTAGTAGAATAGCTACAAATTCCATTTATTATGTTAGAACAAAAAATCACAGGTACAAGAGTGACTTCCGTTTTGTGAGTTTTATCATAATTGGTACAATTCCAGCAGGGGTACTTGGGATACTGCTGGATGATTATATAGCTGAACATGTTAGTATGACAATGATCGCAATAATGCTTTTTGTCACGGGAATCGCGTTATGGTTAATTCGCAATATGAAGGGTGTAAAAGATGAACGTCATCTTACGACTAAGGATGCATTAATAGTTGGTTTAGGACAGGCTGTAGCTTTAACACCAGGAATTAGTCGTTCAGGGGCAACAATCATTACATCCATTGCTGTTGGCATGAAACAAGAAACAGCACTTCGATTTTCGTTCTTATTATATATCCCAGTAAGTCTCGGAGGGGTAATTTTAGGTCTATCTGATTTCATAAATGAGCCAAATAAAACAGATTTAGCAATACCATATCTAGCAGCATTTCTTTCTACATTAATCATGAGCTATGTGGCGATGAAATGGTTTATGGGCATTATGAAGAATGGAAAATTAATATATTTTACCTATTATTGTTTTCTTGTAGGAATACTCCTACTAATCTTCTTTTAATATTGATATTCTAACTCGCGTACATTCTTTGTATGCGGTTTTTTTATTGAAGAAATTTGATTAAACAATCTATAATAATATATGGTGCAATTTGGAAATATTATTCAGGTGATGAATAAGGTAATAAGAAGTAATTAGCTGTTACTTGTTCTGTCATTTTTATTTTACATATTCGATAGTTAGAGGATTGGGTCACACATGCATATAACTGGTCCGTATAATACTCTATTAGGCTTATACATTCCTAGATAATTAAAATATATATCAGGCTCGGATACTTTTAGTATTCGAGTTTTCTCTTTTGGTACTCAAAGTAAAATATATAATTTTCACAAAAGATCTTAGAATCTGAGCCAAATTAGATTCCTGTTTGTCTAATAGTTGTATTTGCAAACGGAAGGAGGAAAAGGTAGTGAACATAAAACGCCTAGTAAGGAAGGCACAAAAAGGGAATGATAGTGCTTACTTAGTACTTTTTCAGGAATTTGAAGCTGATATTTATAGAATGGCTTATGTGTATGTGAAAAATAAGGACGATGCATTGGATATAGTTCAAGAAGTAGCCTATCAGTCATTTAAGAAAATAAGCACATTAAAAAAACCGGAATACTTCAAGACCTGGTTAATGAAAATTACAATAAATTGTTCCTTAAATCTCATCAATAAGAATAAAAAGGTGATCCCATTAAATCCGAAATTTGAGTTACATACTCCAGTTTATGAAGATGAAGATATCGCACTATCATTATCGATTCTTAGTTTAATGGAGATTTTAAAGGATGATGAAAAGAACGTTATATTACTAAAATATTATGACGACTTAACATTCAAGGAAATATCGGAGGTATTAGAAATTCCCCTTGGTACAGTAAAGTCAATTTTATATAGGGCATTAGAAAAGCTGCGCGAAAATTCTAAGGAGGTAGGCAATTATGGATAATCAAATTAAAGAAGAAATAAAAAAAATTGTTCTTCCAGACGAAATTAATGAAAGAAGTAAATTGGGAATCCAAGCTGCAAAAAATGAGTTGGCGGGGAGTGTTAAACGATTTGTGAAAAGAAAAATCGCAATTGCGGTTTTAGCCTCTTGTATAATAGTCCCGACAGGAACATTTGCTTATCAATCGTTGCTTGCTGACGATTTATATGGTTCTTTTGACAATGTGAAAAAACATGTGACTAATTTTACAATGGAAAACTATCTATTATTTGATGCTAAATTAAATAAAGCAAAAGGTAATTTAGGAGAAGAAGAGTATGAAAAGTTCAAAGAGCTACTAAATATCATTATTAGTGCAAAGCTTGATTATGGGGATAAAAATGGGAATATAAATTTTTCTTTAGTTCCAAAGAGAGAGACTGAGGAGATAGAGGGGGTAATGTATGATATCCAACCAATTTTTGATAAGTTAAATAGTCTACCATCCAGTAGAGATTTACTGACAGATGAAGAGTATGAACAATATATTCAAGCATTAATCACTTATGAAACAACAATGGCACTTGTAGGAACTTCAAGTACTCCTGAAATCGATATGATTCCTACCGAAGTTAAAGACGAATATGTAAAAGCAAGTGAATTCTTAAATTATGTTAATGAACTACAAATAAATAATTGATAAAAGAATGACAGACTATCTAATTTCCAAGTAAAATCTATTCTCCCTTTGAACATAAATTCCTATCGAAAATGTTGATGTAAGTTTACTTCTTTTATGTAATAATATTTTTATGTAAATATTACTAATAACGCATATTGAAAGTAGGAATCATAATGGCAACAGGAACACATACAGTGGAAATTCCGGTAGAAGTACAAGTAGTTTGGGATTATATAAGTAACTTGGAAAATTGGGCACCTACAGTACCGGCCTATAAAGAACATGAATTAATCAATGATAAGCAATCCATTTGGACATTTGAAGGCAGTGTCAAGGGAATTAAAAAAACTATTCAAGCCCAAGTTGATATTACTGAATGGGAAGAACCTTCAAATATAAAGTTTGAACTAAAGGGTTTATCGGATAATTTTACAGGAAGTGGTCAATTTACTGCTGAAGAAATAAATGGTAAAACAACAATGACATGTACAGTAGATGTCAGTGCAGGAGGCATTTCGGGTGCAGTGTTAACGCCAGTAATTAAATGGGCAGTTCCAAAAGTTGCATCTCGTTTAACTGAATCAATTGCACGTAAGATCCTAGTATTTTCATAGTTCTCTAAGATTGAAAATCTCATTTCATTTATATGGAAAAAGCCTGTTACTTATTGTATAACTACAAAAAGTAATAGGCTTTTCTTGAGTACCCCACTAATTATATAGCATGCTGATCTTGTTTTTTTATAGATTCCTTGGCTTGTGGTCGATGATGTAATACGTAATATAAGAAAACGGATAATAATGTGATGATACCGGCTGCTTGATACATCATGCTGTAATTAACGATTGAAGCGATTAACCCCATAAAATATGAGCCTATGCCATAGCCAAGGTCAAAAAATAATAAGAATGTCGCTGTTGCAATTCCTCTGCGATGAATAGGAGAGTTCTTAACGGTAAGTGCTTGATAACACGAAAATAATGTTCCATAACCTATCCCCATTATCAATGCAGAAAATAAGACCATTTTTCCAGAATGAGATTGACTAAGCAAGATTAGTCCCAGCCCGAACAATAAAATTGCTGGATAATACAAATAATGCTCCTTATATTTATCGAAAGCCTTCCCGACAATAGGTCTAAAAACAACAATCATCAAAGCAAACACAACAAAAAATAAGCTTGCTATTTGAGTTTGATTGATTTCAGCGGTAAATGAAGCTAAAAAACCTGATAATGAGCTATAAGAAAAGGCTAGTAAAAATGCGAGTAATGCTATTGGTAATGCTTTTATTTCAATAAAATCACTGAATTGCATTTTCTTTTTCTTTATGGGCTCTGTAATTTGTACTTCAGTATTAGAACGTTTTGGCGATGAGACACGCATGGCACAAGCAAATAGAAGTGACAATGCTGAAATGATGCAGGCAGCTACTAACAGTAATGTGATGTTTTTGTCTTTCCATAGAAATAGTCCGAATGCTGGACCAATAACCATTGCCAGGCTCATGAACATACTAAAATAGCCTATCCCTTCACCTTGTCTTGAGACTGGGATTAGTGATGAAGCAATTGTAGTCGTAGCCGTGGAAGCAAGGGCATAGGCCATCCCGTGAAGAAAGCGGATGATTAAGAAAACAATTATTCCCATTGCACCAAAGTAACAGAAGGATGCGATAAGAAAGACTACCAGTCCGAGGAGAGCCATTTTCTTATTACCGAAACGGTCTACCCATTGTCCAGAGAATGGTCTAATTAGTACAATCCCAAGAGAATAGATAGTGATAGCTAGTCCCATCTGTTGCTCATTGCCATTTAAGATATCTTTTACATATAAAGGGAATGCTGTGGCTAATATATAGAAATTCAGCGATACAAAAAAATTACTTAAACATACAAAGATAAAATCTTTTGTCCATATCTTTTCTTTCATTTACTTCTCTTCTTTCTTATATAACTCAAATTGGATTTTAACCTTATTGATTATATAGTTAAAGAACATTAATGTATAATTATATTTATTAATGTTAATATAAGCAAAACTAATGTAATGGAGAGGTTCGATGAATTTTGAACAGCTGGAATATATAAAAGAGGTTGTTGAAACGAAATCAATGTCGATTGCTGCAAAAAACCTTCACGTGACCCAATCTGCTATCAGTCAATCGATTTCATTATTGGAAAAAGAGTTTGGGGTTGAACTATTTAAACGCTCTCGAAATGGAACGCTTCCAACAGAAGAAGGCAAGGTTATCATTACGAAAGTACTTGAAATTTTAAAAAAAGCGGATGAATTAAAGGAAGAAGTCCAATCTTTAACCTCCTCTTATATAGGGGAGTTAAAGATTGCTACAGTGCCAAGCATATTTATGACATATTTACCTAAAGCCTTAGCAAAATTTAAAAAGGATTTCCCGCAAATAAAAGTAACGCTCATGGAGCTAGATAATAGAGAGGTTATTGAACACGTAAATCAAAACAAAATCGATTTGGGGTTAATCGCCATATCTAATTCTGTAAAACACAAGTTTCCTGAATACATTTCCTTTCATTCATTTCAATCACAAGCGACATTTAATGTGATTGTTTCAAAGGACTCCACATTAGCTTTTAGTAAGGAGCTGCAGTTGATGGATATTAGAGAACACCCCTTTGTAATTTATGGGAAGAATTTTTACATCAATTTAATTGAAGACTTTGAAAAACAGTACGGTGCACTGAATATTATTTTTAAATCAACAAATTCGGAAGTAATTAAGAAGTCGGTGGCAGAGGGTGTAGGAATTAGTTTGTTTTCCAGTCTAATGCTAACAGATGATCCTTATTTGGAAAGTGGACGGATTATTTCAATCCCCTTAACAGGATTTCCACTTAATTTTAACCTACTATTTGGAGGTATTTACTCAAAAAATCGAAGTCAATTTCGTTTAATTCAAAAATTTCTCGAGTATTTTCAGGTTTGACAGGTTGGATTTAAAAACGCAGATAATTAAACAACTATTTTAGAGGATTATATGTAATGAAAGAAACCAATTTTGAAGTAGCTTATCAAAATGGTTTCTTTTTATTTTCCTAAATAATGTAATTTTATTAATGAGCTTGAAAGCAGTTTACAAATAGAGGGATTCGATGTATAGTTGATTACATAACTAATCAACCGTTCAACGTGTGAGGAAGTGAGAAATTCTTGAAAGTTGTTTTAGATGATTCGAAGCCGATATTTCAGCAAATATCAGAAATGATTGCAAATGATATTGTCGAAGGTGAGTTGCTAGAAGGGGACCAAATTCCTTCAACTACAGAAATTTCAAAGTTTTACCAAGTTAATCGTGCAACGGTTCAAAAAGGCCTTGCAGAATTAGTTGAAGCTGGCTATGTATATAAACAACGCGGGGTTGGTATGTTTGTTGCATCAGGAGCCAAACAAAAATTGCTTGATAAACGTAAGGAGGAATTTTACAACGAGTATTTAAAACCAATGCTTGAAGAGGCTAAACGGATTGATATTAAAAAAGAAGAGCTACAAAATTTAATCGAGGAGGATTATAGGGATGATTAAACTCGAAAATGTTTCGTTTTCTTATGGCAGTAATCAAGTGATAAAGAATGTGAATTTATTAGAAACAGAGCCGATTATCATAGGATTATGGGGCAGAAATGGTGCTGGAAAAACGACTCTTATGAAGCTTTTATCTGGTTTGGAAAATATAGATGCAGGAACGATAAGTGTTAACGGGATGACACCGTATAACAACAATGAAGCGATGAATACTATCACATACATGCAGGAAAATCACCCTTTTTCAGACCTTTGGAATGTAGAGGATGCCTTACGTTTCGGGGCATTATTCAACAAAAATTGGGATAGTGAGCTGGCAGAGCATCTAGTTACTTTGTTCGAATTACCGAGAAAAAAGAAGATTAAACAATTCTCTAAAGGTATGCAAACTATGATTCAAATTGTTATTGGACTTGCTAGTAAATCTCCGATAACGATAATGGACGAACCAACAAACGGACTTGATGCATACATGAGGAAGCAGTTTAAAGAAGCGCTGCTGAGTACATTAGAGGAGGATCCTCGTTTAATAATTTTATCTACTCATCATATTGAAGAGATTGAAGCATTGTGTGAAAAAATTGCAATTATCAATGAGCATACTATTGTACGCTATCAAGATACTGAGGAGTTAAAAATGCGAGGTGTACATTTATCTGGATCACGGGAGGCAATTGAACCTTTAATTGTTAGCGAAAGAGTACTAGAAAAAAGAACGCTCGGAAAGCTGATTAGTGTGATGATTGATGATGTATTTTCAAATGATTGGAAATTAAAGGCCAAGGAAGCTGGCATTAACGTAGAAAAAGTACCATTACAGGATTATCTCATAAGCTTTACTACTCAAAAAGAGGTGAATAATGTATGAATTCATTTGTTGGACCATTCCGGTTAATGATAAAGGAAATGAGCATGACCTTTTATATAAATGCCACAATTACTTTTGTGCTATTTATTTTCTTTAATCTGTTAGGTGTATTTGATGTAGCGAAATCAGGAATATTTTTCTTGCACGGACCACTTTTTATTGTCTTTCTGTTATATCCATTTATAAATTTTAAAGGCTATCAATATATACTTTCATTTGGCGGGACTAGGAAGCAATTTGTGTTTGCTTTCTATCTTTCGAGCTTGATATATGGTGCTATAAGTATATTACTTTTAAATTTATTTTACTATTTGAGTAAAATTATTAATGCTAATAATACTATTGAATTTTTTCACTTAGCCAATATTGTGAATGATTCTAATTTGCTTATGGAGCTATGGATAGATTTTACGTGGCTTATCTTTGTATTTAGTCTCGGCATAATCGCAAAAACAATATGGTTTAACTATGGCACACTTTTCACTCTTTCTTTAGCCACGTTCCTAATAATTGCGGTTACAATTGTAGCTCTATTTGCAGAGATAAGTAAGATTTTAGATGTGATTTTCGATAACTATATGCTATTTATTGTGATTTTGTTTGGATTATCTTTTACATTTCTTCTTATATCTTATTTACTAATGAGAAATGCCCCTTTAGAAAAAGGGAATCGAGTCCTTATTAGACAGAGTACGAGAACAACTTAATGTACCCATGCCCGAATACAGATTGTGTATTCGGGCTTTTAAATTATCGAGCAAATAACCCCACGGGAAATTTGTTCTTTTTTTATTTTAAGAGGTTAAAAAAGTATTCAATCCCATATTGACTTGAATATAGCCTAGTGTTAGGATAAAATAGTCCTAAGTTTAGGATAAATAATTTTAGGCTAAATATTGTTAGTCTAATGGGAGAGAAAGTAATTGACGATTTTATCAATAATTTTACAGGTTCTATTAGGTTTAGGGTTCCTAATGTTTGGTTTTATGAAGCTTGGGTCTCAGCAAATGGTTGAAGGCTTTAAGAATTATGGTTACCCTGCTTGGTTTAGAGTATTTACAGGAGTAGTTGAACTTGCTGCAGCTGTATTAGTTATTGCGGGTATTTGGAATTCAGCTTTGGCAGCATGGGGTGGTTTAGTAATCGTTGTGACGATGCTTGGTGCAATTTTCACTCATATCAAAATTGAAGATGCTGTAAAAGATTTGATGATGCCAATTATTCTGTTATTTTTAGGATTAATCGTACTGGTTATTAATTTTGGTTCATTAATTTAAGCTTGCTCATCAAGTCCTAAAGGTAGATGCTTCGGGTGCTGCTTATTGAGAATCCAACTGAAGTTGATTATCCTTTATATAGTAGACGAAGATAAGCCTTATAGTTAGGAGATTGAGTAATGGAAGAGCAAAATAATCTAGATTTAAAATTATTTCGTGTTTGGCTAAAAGCAACGAAAGCAGTTGTTGAAAATATACAAAAGGATATCGCCAATCATAAGATCAGTAGTGAAAATTTTATGATTCTTGAATTGCTTTATAGTAAAGGGCCTCATCCAGTGCAAAAAATAAGTGAAACATTGTCAATCCCAAGTGGAAGTATCACTTACGTTGTGGATAAGTTAGAGAAAAAGGGGCTTGTTGAAAGACAGCCTATCCCAAACGACAGAAGGGCATCCAATGTTGTACTGACTGAAGAAGGCAAAACACTTTTTGATCAGGTTTTCCCTAAACATGCTACTACTATTTCTGAAAACTTTTCATTTATCTCGGATGAGGAAAAAGAACTTCTAATTGATTTACTAAAAAGAATTGGAATGGGTGCACAAGGTTAGATAAATAAATTAAAAAACAAGTGATGGAGGAAATTAATCATGACAAAGCTAAACATTGGTATCATAATTGGAAGCACAAGAGAAGGACGTGTTAGTCCACAAGTGGCTGAATGGATTAAAGGAATTGCAGATAGCCGCGGAGACGCAAACTATGAAATCGTTGACATTGCAGATTATAAATTACCATTCTTAGGAACTACGGATGGTTCAGAGCCAGGAATCGCAGCTTGGAATGAAAAATTATTTAGCCTAGATGGTTTTGTATTTGTTGCGCAAGAATATAACCACAGCATCAGTGGAGCTTTAAAAAATGCAATTGATTTCGCTCGTGAAGCATGGAATAACAAAGCAGCTGGTATTGTGAGCTACGGTTCGACTGGTGGTGCTCGTGCAGCAGAGCATTTGCGCGGAATTATGGGAGAGTTAATGATTGCAGATGTACGCGTACACCCTACATTATCTCTATTCACAGATTTTGAAAACTATACAACATTCAAACCAGCTGAATTACACCTTACAAATGTAAATGCAATGCTTGACCAAGTTATTGCTTGGAGCGGCGCCTTACTAACATTAAGAAAATAATATATTGATAGTTAAATGGACATCGGATGCTACCTCTAGTAGTATTTGATGTTCGTTTTGTATTTCAAGATTTATTCATGTTATGGACTGTGTGAAAAGTGACGGGTACGGAAAAATGCTAATCTATCTTAATATTACGGATTCGATATTCTAGTGCTAATTGTCTTAGATATGAAATTCGTTCGTAATATGATTAGTTAAAATTTGAAGGACAAGTAAAGAGTCCATTTATAGGTTTTCATAATTATTGAACTGCACAATATTAAAGCATGCGACATACTATACCTCTAAAGTTGCCTTTAGACAGATTTTATAAAAATTATATATGGAAGGATACTTGAAAAAATGACTCAAGATTATCCGGTTTACCCGTACCTAGGTGTAGTACAAAAGGGAGTGCAACAGCCAATTGCTTTTCCGCCTCAGCATCAAGATCAGGCACCTGGCATGGAATGGGCAATGAATCCAAGACCCATATTTGATTATGCTGGATATAAAGGTAGTGGAAAGCTTAAAGGTAAGGTTGCGCTTATTACTGGTGGCGATAGTGGTATTGGACGTGCAGTGGCAGTAGCTTATGCGAAAGAGGGGGCTAACTTAACGATCGTCTATCTTAATGAGGATCGAGATGCACAAGAGACAAAGCAATATGTAGAGAAATTCGGAATCAGTTGTCTTCTAATCCGAGGAGATTTGCGTGAACCAACAACTTCTGAGCATGCTATAACTCATACTATAGAGAAATTTGGGCGAATTAATATTGTAGTGAATAATGCAGCGGTTCAGCCTTACACAAAGGATATTATGGATGTTTCTAATGACCAACTTGACGACACCTTCAGAACAAATGTATATCCATTATTTTATATGACAAAAGCTGCTCTTCCATATTTAAAGAAGGGTAGCTCAATTATTAATACAGCTTCGAGAGTTGCATATGAGGGAGAAAAGAACGTACTTGACTACGCAGCTTCAAAGGGGGCAGTTGTATCATTTACACGGTCCTTGGCACTATCACTTGTAGAAAAGGGAATAAGGGTAAATGGTGTTGCTCCAGGGCCGGCATGGACACCACTTACTGTTAGCACATATCCAGCAGATGATGTAGCAACACTGGGTACTGACATACCAATGGGACGTGCAGCTCAGCCATTTGAAGTCGCTCCTGCATTTGTATACCTCGCAGCTAACGAGTCGATGTACGTAACTGGTCAAGTACTTCATGTAAATGGAGGAATAATTCGTCAATCATAAAAAAACACCCTTTTTATAGTCGTCCATTTTGGATGGCTATTTTTTAATGGAACAAAAGTCAACTTAGTAATATATGACTTTTATCTCTATAAGTAACTTAAAAAATAGGCCATAAAATCTATGAATGAAAATAATAAACATTGACAAAGGAATTTTTTATTCTTAATATATATCGTGTACGATGTATCGTATCCGATTTATCTAAGGAAGGGGATACTAACTGTGAATAAAGCTGAGTTTATTGGTGAATCTATTGATTTTATACACCGCTATACGATGAAAAGCTTACAGAAAACAGCAGAAGAGCATGGCGTAACTATTCCTCAAATAAGGGTTATTGGCGATGTATATGCCCATAAAACTGTTAGCATTAAGCAACTCTCGCAAAATTTGAAAATGACTCAAAGTACGGTTTCAGATATTGTGGATAGATTGATTGCAAAAGAATTGCTGGTAAAAAGGCCAAATCAAAAAGATAAACGACTAGTAGATATTTCGTTAGCTCCTAGTTTAGTTGAAAAAATTGATGAAAGTATTTCCGAGGTCACAAATCAGTCACTAATTGGTGTAATGAATCTTTTAACTCAAGAAGAGCAAGAAATAGTGGAGAAAGGGATGAAATTATTAGTGTCTGCCGCAAAAGAAAAAATGCTTGCTGAGGGAATTGACAACTAT
This sequence comes from Ureibacillus chungkukjangi, assembly GCF_003217295.1. Lineage (GTDB taxonomy): Bacteria > Bacillota > Bacilli > Bacillales_A > Planococcaceae > Ureibacillus > Ureibacillus chungkukjangi. The sequence goes on along the minus strand of NZ_QJTJ01000021.1, from coordinate 40,699 downwards.
GATTTCATCGACATATTATACTTCTCTGAAAAAGAAAAACGTGGGAAATAACATATAGTAAAAATGGAGGCTACAAGGTGAAAACCATCATAAAAAGACGCTGGGCTATTTTTGTAATTTGGCTTATTGCGACAATATTGTTAACAATAATACAGCCAGATATTAATGCGATATTAAGACAAAAAGGACAGGAAGGTACAAGTAGTGATAGTCCTTCTGTAATCGCAGGGGATATTTTGGCAAAAATGAATACCACTGAAGGAACAGATAATTTAATTGTTTTTTACGATGAAGATAAAATTTCTGAGGAAGAAATGCAAAAAATAGGAGATGCGGTTGAATCAATTCGCAGTAGTAGCAAAGAGCTTGGTATTACAGAAATGATTGACCCTTTCAGTTTACCAGATGCCAAGAGCTCTTTATTCTCTGAAGATGGTACAACCTTAATGGTGAGCTATAAGTTAGATAAAAAAGGACGAGAAATCGATGACATTAAGACACAGTTTGAAAACAAACTTGATAGTGTCCCTGTCGAATTTTATCTTAGTGGTGAAGATTTCATAAATAATGACTATTTAAAAGCTTCACAGGCAGGAGTTGAAAAAAGTGCTGCACTGACGGTGATTTTCATACTCGTAGTATTAGTTATCGCCTTTAAATCAGTTGTTACTCCTTTTATCTCTCTTGTGGCAGTAGCATTTTCCTACCTTGTGTCAATGGGGATTGCTGCACAGCTAATTGATAAAGCTGGCTTCCCAATTACGAGTCTTACGCAAATGCTTTTAGTTTTGATCTTGTTCGGGATTGGTACAGATTATAACATTCTTTTATTTAATCGATTTAAAGAAGAATTAGCTAATGGTAAATCAGTAGATGATTCAATAATTAATACGTATAAAACAGCGGGAAAAACAATTGCTTATAGTATTCTTACTGTATTTATAGCTTTCCTTGCACTCGTATTCTCTGAATCTCCAATCTATCAATCTGGTGTAGTTGTTGTGATTGGCGTAACCATTTTATTGATCGAAATTTTGACATTAACACCATTTATCATGAAAGTGTTAGGCAAGAAAATTTTCTGGCCATCGAAAAATGTAGGGGGACATAAGGAGAATAAATTTTGGGAGAAAACCTCTTCCTTCGGTACTAAGCATCCGATACTTGTTACGGTGATTATTCTCGTGCTTATTTTACCGATGATCTTGCTTCATGACGAAAAACTTAATTTCGATACAGTTGGAGAGCTAGGAGATAGTTATCCTTCATCAAAAGCTATTAATCTAGTAGCAGAGCATTTTGGAAAAGGTCAAGCTATGCCGGCTACTGTTGTAATTGAAAATGATCAGCCACTTAATAACAATGAATCTCTTGCTATTATTGATAATATTACAGAGAGATTAAAGGCCCTTGATGGTGTGAAAATGGTTTCTTCTGTTACTCAGCCTCAAGGACAGCCAATTGAAGACTTTTATGTCGATAGTCAAATGGGAAGTGTTACAGATGGAATTTCCCAAACAAAAGTTGGAGTCGACCAAATATATAGCGGATTGTCAGAAGCTCAAAAAGGTTTAAAATCCGCCGACTTTTCTAAAGCAAGCCAAATGGTTGATGGTACAGAAAAACTTCAGGCTGGTGTTACAGCCTTAGCAAATGGTCTTAAACAAATTCAAGCTGGAATCGATGATGGGACTAATAATCCACAAACGATTCAGAATGGCTTGGCAGCTATAGAAACTAATCTTTCAGCTATGAGTAATGGAGTTGCGATTTTAGCAGAAAATTATGGGAAATTGCAGGCTGGTTACTCTGAAATGGGAACACATTATCAAGATGCAGCAAACGCGCTATTAGCAGTCAAAGGTGCACTTATTCAAATGCAATCTATGACAGATGCAATAGGCAATAGTTACGAGGGATCTGAAACAGATTCAAACTTCCAAGCACTAAAACAAACTATCGATCAGCTTTCAACCTCTCTAAGTCAAATCACACCTGAGAGTATCGCTGTTTTAAATGAAAACTATAATACAGCAAATGCAGGCTTTGCCACTGCGAATAAAAGTCTGGCAAGTATGACTGATGGTTTATCGCAGATGGCAGATGGTTTGAAAAAATTAAAGAATGGCCTTGGACAAGCATCTTCAGGAATTGACACAATCGTAACCAATATGAATGCAGTTAATACCGGACTGAGTGAAATGAAGGCTGGTCAACAGCAGTTAGTTGCAGGTCTTAATGGTTTCGGTGAATTTGGCGATAAATTAACTGATGTAAATGATGGGTTGGAAGAAATATCAAGCGGGCTTGATCAAACGAATGGTTATTTAACTCAGCTAAATACGAATAAGACATTTTTTATTCCTGAGGAAGCTTTAACAAACGAAGAATTTAAAAAATCCTTGGATGCATTTATGTCTGAGGATCGTCAAATCACTAAATTGACAGTAGTTTTAAAGGATGATCCATATTCAGATGCAGCATTGGCAACAGTAAGTCAAATTAATGATGCGCTTTCCAACGGGCTAAAAGGAACACAACTTTCTGATGCAAAGAGCGGAACTGTTGGAACAAGTGCAACAACTAATGATATGAACGATGTATTATCAAGGGATTTAAATCGTACAACAGTAATTGTGATTATTGGTGTATTACTCGTGTTATTCCTGGTGATTCGTTCATTCTGGACACCAGTATTTATCACAGCGTCGCTTATTGGCGCGTACTATACTGCCATGTTCATCATTAACTTTATTTTCCTAGATATTTTGGGATATGCAGGAATTTCTTCATTTGTTCCTTTCTTCTCCTTTATCATAATCGTGGCACTTGGAGTAGACTATAGCATCTTCTTAATGATGCGCTTTAAGGAATACCCTGAGCTTACTGCAAAAGAAGCAATTGTGCTTGCATCTAAGCATACAGGTGGAGTAATTATTTCAGCAGTAATTATTCTTGGCGGTACATTCGCTACATTAATGCCAGCAGGAATTGTCCTGTTAACTGAATTAGCGATTGCAGTCATAACGGGACTGATTGTTTTATGCTTTATTTTACTTCCACTGTTTGTCCCAGCGTTAATCGCTTTACCAGAAGCTTTAAAAAAATTGGTTTCTAAGGAAAAGTAATAAGTAAAATATTTTTGAAAGAATAGGTTTCGCATAAGACCATTATAAAAAGGGAATCAATCAAATTTTATGATTGATTCCCTTTATTTTAGGTTTTTAGATAATTCGTGTTGGGTATATTGCTAAATGTAAATAGCCTGCTAACTTCGTTTAAAGATATACTGCCACACATATCACTAAACAAGCGCAGCCCGCAATAACGAACAGATGCCAAATTGCATGGTTGTAGGGGATTTTTCTCCAAGCGTAGAAGATTGAGCCAAAAGTAAATAGCAATCCTCCAGCTAGTAAAACAGTGAATCCATCAAATTGCAGGAACTGGTACAATGGTTTAATGGCAAAGATAATTAGCCAGCCCATAACAATGTAAAGTATTAATGAGAAAGTTTCGAATTTATGGATAAATAGACATTTAAATACTACGCCAAAAATAGCGATTGACCAGATGGTACAAAGGAGAACAATTCCAAAAACTCCATCCACGGCAACTAACAAAAATGGTGTATAGCTTCCTGCAATAAGTATGTAAATAGATGAATGATCTAAAATAGAGAAAAATCTTTTATATTTTTCGGGCATACTGTGTAGTAAAGTTGACATTAAAAACAAAAGGACAAGTGAAGCTCCAAAAACGGAATTAGAAACAATTTGGACCGTGCTTCCTTTTTGAACGGCGAGAATTATTAAAATGACGCAAGCGGGAATACTTATAAATAAGCCAATTCCATGTGTAATCGCATTCCATAATTCTTCTTTCCAATTTTTATAATCAAATGCTTCGTTATTTTTCATCGTTTTCACTCCCTGTGATTTCACTATACTTGAATAATAAATGGACAGATACTATCATTTGTCATATAAATTTCTTTACAATTGTGAACAATAAATACACAAAGTATAGGTATTTTTTGAAATCGATTACATTTGTCATTATTCCAGAGTGAATATTTGTATTATAATATTTCTACTATATTAAAGGATGTGTCATTTTGGGACGAATTCATATTGTTACAGATTCAACTTGTGATTTAACAAAAGAAGAATTAATGGAACATGACATTAAAGTCGTACCTTTAACAATTCAAATTGATGGAAAAACCTATATAGATGGTCAGGATGTAGAACCTGAATCATTTTTAGACCTAATGAAAAACTCAAAGGAATTACCAAAAAGCTCTCAGCCAGCACCAGGGAAATTCAAAGAACTTTATGACGAACTGGGAAGCACGGGCGATCAAATTATCTCCATTCATATGACTGGTGGAATGAGTGGAACATTTGATTCGGCACGACAAGCAGCTGAAATGAGTGATTCAGACGTAACGGTTTTCGATTCACGCTACATCGCGGTGGGACTTGCTATTCAAATTCGTGAGGCCATTAAACTACGTGATGCAGGTGCCTCAGTAGAGCAAATCATTGCCCGCCTTGAAGAGGTAAGAAAAAACACAAGATTATTTGTAGTGGTAGACAAATTAGATAATCTTATTAAGGGTGGCCGTATTGGTAAAGGAACAGGAATGATTGGTTCTTTATTAAACATCAAGCCAATTGCTACACTCGATGATGGATCTTATACACCAGTTGCGAAGGTAAGAAGTCACAAACAGGTTGTTAGTTACTTATTTAAGCAGTTCCAAGAGGATGTTGCAGGGAAAACAGTTAAAGCTGTTGGAATTTCTCATGCGGACGGATTAACAACTATGGGTAACCCGCTTATTGAACTAGTTGAATCAACTGGCATCAAGGACATAGAGATTAAATTTACTTCTCCGATCATTAGCACACACACTGGCCCTGGTGCAATTGGATTTATTTATTTCGCTGAATAATAAGAAATCTGCTATCATACGCTCATATACTATTATGAGTAGAATGATAGCTTTTTTATTTTCAGAATAGATTTCACATACAAAACGAAATAATTGCTCAAATTAAACTAAATATAACTAAACAATTTACAACAAATTCCGATTTGAAATTTAAAAAGAAAACAAATATGAAAGGGGTAATCATTCTGAAACGAATAACTATTCTCTTCGTATGCTGTGTTGTCTTACTTCTAGGTTATTTGAAAGTGGCTGGTGATAAACAAGTAACTAACGAATCTTCACAAAAAAATCTATCGAATACAATAGTCGCCTTAGATGCAAATGGTGCAACAGAAACTGATCAACCTCAACAAGTTGAGGATGAAACAGAAACAGAAGCACAAACGGAAGCAGAAGCAGAAAAGCATCCAGTTGAAGGCTTAGACGAATCCGTTGAAGAACTGACCTTAACGACAGCATTCCAAGAATCGATTGAAGAGCAATTATTAAATGAATTAAAATTAGTCCCACCTGAAGAAATAAAAGAAGATTCAACTAGATTATATTATTTGGCGCTTGGAGATTCATTAACTCGAGGTGTTGGGGATGAAGAGCAAAAAAATGGGTATACTAAAAGATTAGTGGAGAAGCTTGTGCAATCTACTGATGTAGCTGAGGTAATCTTAGACAATAGAGGAAAACGAGGCCGTAGAAGTGATCAATTACTGAACCTTATTAAAAAAGGCCATTATGATTACGAACTAAAAAATGCTGAACTCATTACACTAACTATTGGTGGAAATGATATTATGAAAGTAGTTAAAAAAGATTTGTTTGAGCTTAAAAGAGCAGACTTTGATAAAGAATTAGTTCAATTTACAAATCGCTATAACGAAATTTTGACTAATATTCGAACGGTAAACCCTGAGGTTCCAATTATAGTGATCGGACTGTATAATCCTTTCTCAGTAATAACAGATGAAATCACTGAATTCGAATCGATTATCACGGAATGGAATGATACAATCGAAGGAACATCTAGTAAGTATAAAAATTCATGCTTTGTGGACATCCAGGATTTGTTCGATGAAAACGCAAATTTAGTTTATCATTCAGATTTCTTCCATCCAAATGGATATGGGTATACAATAATGACAGAACGAATTCTCTCCATGATGAAAGCCTGTCACATAGAAGATTCATCGAACGGGTTAATCTTTACCAATTAAAATGGAGAAAGTAAGGTTAGCCCTTATCCTGTGATAGATTGATGATGTCATATGTGGGGTACATAGTTTTTAAGGTGAAAGATTTAAGGAGTGAACGTAAGTATGAATAAGTGGAAAGTCGCCTTTTTTATTTTAACAGGTGCCATCATTCTTTTCATTACCATCATTTTTTATTTGGCGACTTCTCCTTCAGAAGATGTTCAAATCAATAGTAAAGGTGTTACGGTAAGTCCTACTGACAGTGTATTACTTGTCGAAGCAACAGCTGATGATATCGAAAAAATGGCAATGAATTATTTACAAAAAGAGTTAGCCAATAGTCCACTGCCAATCGATATTGTAGTTGATAAGTCCATTAACCTAAATAGCGAACTAACTGCATTTGGTGTAACGGTTCCGTTTTCAATGAAATTTAACCCAGTAGTTACCGAAGAGGGGAATATACAATTAAAGCAGGATTCCGTTAATGTAGGAAAAGTAAATATACAGCCATCAACAGTTTTAAAGCTTATGAATGATGCTGTAGCATTTCCTGATTGGATAATTGTTCGACCAAATGAAGAAGAGGTTTATGTAGATCTAACAGATATTAAGGTGATGAATGGTGCTCGTGTAAGAGCAAAGGAAGTTGATTTAGAAAATAATCGTGTTCTTTTAGAGGTAATTGTACCAAACGAATAGGGGGATAAGGAATGAGTAAAGAAATCGCGACATTTGCTGGCGGTTGTTTTTGGTGTATGGTGAAGCCCTTTGACCAACAACCCGGCATTGAAGAAGTACTTTCAGGCTACACAGGCGGTCATATTGAAAATCCTACATATCGGCAGGTGTGCTCTGAAACAACCGGTCATTTAGAGGCTGTACAAATTACTTTCGATTCGAAGGTTTACTCTTATGAGAAATTGGTTGAATTATATTGGACTCTAATTGACCCTACTGATGCAGGCGGTCAATTTTATGACCGAGGCGAGTCATACACGACTGCTATCTTTTACCATAATGACGAACAAAAAAGAATAGCAGAAGAATCGAAGGCACGTCTAGAACAATCAGGTAAATTTAAAAAACCGATTTCCGTAAAAATCCTTCCTGCTAAGCCTTTTTATGCTGCTGAGGATTACCATCAGCAATACTATAGAAAAAATCCGATGCATTATGAGCGTTATCAAATTGGATCAGGACGTGCTGCATTTATTCAAAAACATTGGGGGCATGAACATGAATAAAGAAGAAAGATTAAAACAATTAACTGAAATGCAATACTACGTAACACAAAAACAAGGGACAGAGCCACCGTACCAAAACGAATATGATCAGCATTTTGAAGAAGGCATCTATGTGGATATCGTATCAGGAAAGCCATTATTTAGTTCAAAAGATAAATTTGATGCTGGATGTGGCTGGCCAAGCTTTGCTAAACCAGTAGAAACAGAAGAGGTAACAGAGCATTTTGATACTTCACATGGTATGAGAAGAGTGGAGGTCCGAAGTAAAGCTGCTGATTCACATCTAGGGCACGTTTTCCCAGATGGCCCGAGTGAACTAGGAGGGTTACGTTATTGTATTAACTCTGCTGCACTTCGCTTTGTTCCAAAGGATAAGTTGGAAGAAGAAGGCTATGGAGAGTATTTACAATTATTTAAATAAATACTGGAAAAGGTGGAGAAACTCCACCTTTTTTGTTGTCCCTTTTTGCAACTTTTCTAATATCGATTAGTTAATAGTATCCTCAAAGGATTTTCTACCTGTATCAATTTCTTGAACTTTAATATTAATGTTTCTAATTGAATCCTCTTTTAACGTTAAGTTCTCTTCTTTCTCAAGCTTTTTATATAATTTTACATGCTTTCGATATAAAGTTTCTGTTAGTCGGTATATATCAACATCTTTTTCTAGCCCTACCTTAAAACTATCTTTTATTTCTTTTTTAATTTGTTTAACAATGGCCTTCTCTATTTCTTCTGGTGTTAAGTTTCCTGTGAAATTATCTAATCCAGCCGTTAAAGAAAGGTTAATATCAAATTGCACATCATTACCATTTACAATTGGTTCAATTTTCACTTTTATGTTTTTTACTGTTGTGGAGAAGTGGTTTTTATTCTCTAAAGTTGATGTAACTCTCGCTGAAATCGTTTTGTTGCTTAACCATTTTAAACCTTCGGCATCAGAACCTTTTACGAACCCTTTAAAATCTGTGGGTGTTAGGATTCCTATTCCAGCTGTCTCAATGCTCTTACTTGGATCCTTTTGGTTTTTCCAATCATCTTTGAGTCGAACGTAGGGTATATTAATTGTTTTTGGGGGCTCATTCAACGAGATGATTAGTGTTCGAACAGTAACTGGTTCGATGAAGGATTGTTGTTTATATGAATTGAGAGGGTCAGCCAATCTAGTCAGCGTAATTGAGCGTCTTAATAAAGGTACAGTCGTAAGGAACTCTGATAAAGGCTCATCGGTTGAATAAACCCACGTATTGTATCTCGTATCGATAAATCTCGTAATATCATTGATTACGGAATTCAACCTATTATCCTTTAAAGCATTTTCACTTAATATTAAAAATGAAAAATGCCCCCAATATAATTCTTCATCAATTGCTTTATACAAATTTGAAAAAGCCTCACTGAGGGTTACACCTTTGAAAGAATTCACTTCGGATTGAATGACATCTTGATTTACTTGTTCCGATTTAGCTACATTTGAGAAGCTGATAATTTGAACATATACCTCATAATATCCCTCTTTATAATCGATGGCTGCTCCTAAGGCATAATACATTCTTTCATTTTCATTTAAATCCCAACAACCTGTTAAAAGAAAGGCGAGGGGGAATAAGTATAATAACTTGATTGTTTTTTTCATTTTGTACCCTCATTTTGGTTTCTTGTGTCATCTTTGGGATCGAGCATATTTGGTCGTTCTGAATATTTTGGTTTTGATTGTCTGATAATTGCTTTTTTAATGTTTTCCCAGCTTAAGTCAGCTGTAATATCCAAATACGGAGTTCCGAAAATACGAATATTAGCGAGATATATTAAAAGTAAAAAAATACAAACAAAAAATCCAAATAAGCCAAATATGGATGTCACGAAAATAAAGGTGATTCTAAGAATAACGACCATTGTTACTAGTGATTGGTTCACAATCGAATAGGAAGCTATAGTTGATAGCGCAATAACAACTACCATTGCAGGACTAGTAATACCTGCACGAATTGCGGCATCACCAATAATTAAACCACCTACTACTCCTATTGTTGTACCAATTTTTGAAGGCATCCTTAATCCAGCCTCACGGAATAATTCGAAAATTACTAATAAAATTAACATTTCTAAAACAGCGGGAAAAGGTAAGCCCCTGTTTGAAATTACAACTGTTGCAAGTAATTGTAAGGGTAGCTGATCTTGGTGAAATAGAGTCAGTGCCAGCCAAAATGCAGGTAGGGCGATACCTAAAAAAACACCGAGCAAACGTAAAATCCTTTCGAAAGAGCTGAAAATAATCGGGTTTTCGTTATCCTCAGATGTTTTAAGTAAAGAGAAAAAATTGATAGGTGTAATAACAGCATAAGGTGTACCGTCGACGATAATTATAAACCTGCCCCTGATTAATGATTGAATAGCAAAATCTGGCCTTCCGGTTGAATTGGTTGATGGCATAACCCAGTTTTTTTTATTAATAAACTCCATTAAAGCTTGTGCACTAACAATTATGTCAGTATCTATCTTATTAAATTGTTTTTTTAACTCTGTCAAAATATCTCTATTCGCAATATCATCCATATACATTATTGCTACTTCAGTTTTTGACCGTTTACCTATGTTAAATTTCTCGACACAAAGAGAATTAGTAGGTAAGCGTTTTCGAATTAATGCAATATTGGTAGATAAATCTTCAATAAAGTTGTCACGGGGACCCTTCACCAGTACTTCCATATTAGTTTCTTCAGGTGTTCGATTAGGCTTTCTAGATATATTACAAGCATAGAGCAATTTTGTATCCTTAAAGTAAATTAAAATATTGCCACTATATACTTTAGAAATTATGTCATTTTCATTTGTTATCTTTTGTATTTGGGGAATGGGCAATTGCTCAATCATTTGGTCATTTACTAGACAGGAATTGTTATCCTTAAATAAGCTCTCTATATTGGGTAAGACGACTGTGTAAAGCAATTTTTCGTCTACCATTGAATCACATTTAATAAAGAATACAGGGGATTGGTTAAAGGTGAATTCATTGAAAATAACATCGGCCGATTTGTTAAAGAGCTTCCTTAATGTAGTGATATTTATTTCTTTCTGTCCATTTACATCCATCCAAATTCACTACTTTCTTAATTTTGATTATTCTCTGGATGTTTTGCCATTTTAGTTTTTTTTCTACTTGAGATTAGAGCGATTGTACTTAATAGAATTGAAATACCTAAAAAGCAAACAAAGGTAGTAATCAGCATTTCATTTCCATTTAAATGTAAAAAAAGAGTATCATCCAATCCTATTACTATTAAGCAGAAAAAGAAAAAGGGGAAAAACATAAACTTCCATATCTTTTTTCTTTGACCTGTCAAATTTAAAATATCGCAAGCTATAAATAACAGTAAACTAACTCGGATAAATGTACCCGTTAGCCATTGATAAATCGATAGAAAATCCATATGCTCTATAAAACGACCGATTGTTACAAGTCCCCATTCTTCATAAGCTGGGTATCTTTGTCTCGCTGCCTCTTCAGGTCCAAATTCTACTATTGCCCCTAAAAGTGGGCCAAGTGTTAGACCAGTCAATATGAATAGCATAATTGCAAGATGGTACCATCGAAGTTTACTTTTAAAATGGTGTTGCATAAATAAGAGCAATAGTAATTCTATAAATCCTGAGGCTGGGTATACAACACCTAGTATTACAGGGTTAACACCATGCTCCAAGAACGGTTGTATAAGGCTATAATCCTTGACTTGAATATTAGCAATTGCTACATAGAAGCCAAAGACCACAACGAAGAATAATACAAATGTATTAACAATTACGATTGTCAGCATATTGGTTGAAATTAATAAAAAACAAAGAATAATGTAAATCGCTAAGAGAGCTAATTTGGGTGTATTGGGTAAAAAAGTCGCATTAACCCACAGTAATGTTTCACACATAGTAAAAGCTGCAAGTATAAAAATAAATACTACAACACTGTATAAGAGAATTGAGCTAGGTATTTTACCTATTTTTTGATATAGCCATTCTTTTAATGGTTTTTGCTCTGTTTTATTATGGATAAAGAGCACTAAAAATAACCACGGAAACATAATGACAGCTGCTAGAATAACAGACATCCACCCATCTCTTTTTACATGGTCTAAAATAGGTGGTAAGATTGTTACGTGATTTTTTAATCCGATAAAGGTCATTACTAAAAAAATGACATGTAAAATTCCAATTTTCCCGATTTTATGCATCGTTTTTCCTTCTAACACTTTTTTTAGATAGCTTTGACAAGTACAATTAAAAATATAAGAATAGAAAATAAAATGTTTTTATATGAGTACAAAGTAACTATAGATAGATTAGTTTATCGAGAAGCAAAGGGGCTCCGAAATGAAACAGAGTTTTTATTTATATATCCTTTCTTTTAGAGGAGGAAATGCAAACGATCCTAAAACTAGATTTGCCGAAACTGCATTTTTAGATCATAGTTTTCCTAAAAGCAGCACCTCTTTTGAGGAAGTATCAAGGTATATCGAGATGATTGCTGATGATAACATGTCAACGCAAACTTTCGATGAACTTTGGGAACTTTATGAGATAAAATATTAAAGTGCTTTTATTTCTTTGATTTTTAGTAGTGCAAAATGTATATTATAAGGTAAATCATTGCACAATGCTGCAAAAGCAAGTATATTTTAAGATGAGATAATTTTGGAAAGAGGGATTGCTAATGAGTATCCATATTAACGCTAAACAAGGTGACATCGCAGAAACTATTTTATTACCTGGAGATCCATTACGTGCAAAATATATAGCTGAAACGTTCTTAGAAGATGTAACATGTTATAATGAAGTTCGTAATATGTTTGGATATACTGGTACATATAAAGGAAAACGTGTTTCTGTTCAAGGTTCAGGAATGGGTGTACCATCAATTTCAATTTACGCAACAGAGTTAATGCAAGAATACGGAGTACAAAAGCTAATTCGTGTAGGTACTTGTGGAGCAATCCAAAAAGACGTAAAAGTGCGTGACGTAATCATTGCACAATCTGCTTCAACTGATTCTAAAATGAATGAGATTATCTTTAATGGTATCGATTTCGCACCAACAGCAGATTTTGATTTATTGCTAAAAGCATATAACGCTGGTGTTGCTGCTGGGTTAAACATTAAAGTAGGTAATATCTTTACAGCTGATATGTTCTATTCAGAAGAAAATCAAAACGAAAAATTAGCTCGCTACGGTGTTTTAGCTGTTGAGATGGAATCGGCAGCACTATATACACTAGCTGCTAAATTTGGACGTCAAGCATTATCTGTTTTAACGGTTTCTGACCACATTATTACAGGTGAAGCTACTTCTTCTGAGGAACGTCAAACAACATTCAATGATATGATCGTCGTTGCGTTAGAAGCTGCAATTCAAGAGTAATGTATAGCAAATGCTTTGCATATTTTTTTTCGTAAGGCTGTCTAATAATTGACAGCCTTTCTTTTCGTAAATAACAGGAAAGTTTATGCAAGCTAAGTTATCTTTCGTTATACTAGAGAAAAAATCCAAAAAGGATGTAAAGCAGATTCTTTTACGTGAGTGTAAAAATGAGAGTGGTGAATTAGATGGATGATCAAAACCAACAAGGATTTGAGAAAACCGAACATGATGGACAACAGGAAGAACAGGTGAAGCCTGCAAAAAAATTTATTCGTATTAAACCGTTTAGTTTCATCATGCTGATGTTCTTAACAATTTTATTGACAGCGGGCTTAACAATTTTTGCACTGACTTTTGGTGAAAAGAAGGTAGTCGAGGTTTCCGTTCCTGTAGAGCGAGAGGAATTTTCGGAGTTATATGATGCCTTTGATGAGCTGAAAAATAAATACTATGTTGAAATTGATGAAGAGGCTGTAATAACAGGTGCTATTAATGGGATGTTTGATGCCTTAGAAGACCCATATTCAGATTATATGGATGTAGTACAAGCTGAACAATTTAATAGTGATCTTTCATCAAGCTTCCAGGGGATTGGGGCAGAAATTCAAGAACGTAATGGAAACATTGTCGTTGTGTCGCCTATAAAAAACTCACCAGCCGAAAAAGCAGGGGTGATACCAGAAGATATAATCTTGACAGTCGATGGGCAAAGCATACAAGGTATGAGTGCCTCTGAGGCGGTATTATTAATTCGTGGTGAAAAAGGTACACCAGTTAAGCTAACAATCCAACGTGGCCAATCAGAAGAATTAATCGAAATGACAATCATTCGTGACGATATTCCAATTGAAACAGTTTACGGTGAAATGGGAGAAGACAAGATCGCCCATATTCAAATCACTTCCTTCAGTGAACAGACTTTCGATGAATTAGTTAAATTCATGGAGGAATTTAATGCAGATGGCATGAAAAGTATTATTTTAGATGTACGTCAAAATCCAGGTGGCTTCCTAACATCTGCAATTGATATCGCAAATCTTTTCCTTGATGAAGGAAAGCCAATTGTACAAGTGCAAGGGCGAGAAGGCGATGCGGAAGTAATGTTAGCTGAAGGTGGCAAGAAATACAGTCAACCAATAGTGGTTTTAATCGATAATGGTAGTGCATCTGCATCTGAAATTTTAGCTGGTGCTTTAAGTGAATCAGCCGGTGCTAAGCTTGTTGGTTTAAATTCCTTTGGTAAAGGGACAGTTCAAACAGTTAGCTATTTACAAGATGGTGCAAACCTAAAATATACAACAGGTAAATGGTTAACTCCAAATGGTAATTGGATTAATGAAAAGGGTATAGAGCCAGATGAAAAGGTTGAGTATCCAGAATACGCAACTGCTACTTATATTAACCCAGAGACTGAATTTAAAATTGGGAATGTTTCTCCATCAGTTCGTTCTGCTGAACAAATCCTAAACGCATTAGGCTATGAAGCTGGTACAATTGATGAAACCTTCGATGAAGCAACTAAAGCTGCAGTAGAATCCTTCCAAGAAGCTCACCAATTAGAACAAAGTGGAGTACTTGTTGGTGAAACGACGTATGCATTAATGGATGCAATCCGTGAGAAAATCAATAACGACGATCCACATATACTAAAAGCAAAAGAATTATTAACAGCTACGAATTAGAGCTGTTATTAGATTAAAAGTTATAGGAGAGGGCTGCTTTTGTTCAACTTATGAGCAATTGAAGGCCCTCTTTTTGTTAATTAAATTCAGGAAAGGTGTGCTGTAGATGAAAGATGTATATTTATTCAGCGGTTTTTTAGGTAGTGGCAAAACGTCCATGCTTACTAATGTCCTTAAACAATTTAAAGAAAAGGGGCTAAAGCCTGCTGTCATTATGAATGAATTAGGAAAGCTTCCATTTGACTCACAAGCAGTAGATGAAGAGATTCCTTTAAAGGAAATGCTTGAGGGCTGTATTTGTTGTTCAGGGGCAGAAAAAACGGAGGCTCAAATCCAATCACTTTTAGCGGATAATGAATTTGATGTCTTAATAATCGAAACTACGGGGGCAGCGCATCCTGTAGAGGCATTGGATGCGGTGTATTCCCCTTTATTTGCAGAAAGCCTCAATATTAAGGGAATAGTCACTGTTGCAGACAGTAAGCTCTGGCTTGATCGTTCTTCGTTAACACCTCAGGTTAGAAGTCTATTTATAGAACAAATTCGTCATGCACATCTTTTACTTGCCAATAAAATGGACTTATTAACTGAAGCAGAACAAGCGAAGGTTGTGTTTGAAATGCAGGGTGTCAATCCAAATGCTTTTATCCTGCAAACGACTAATGGAAAGGTCCCATTGAAGCTACTTGAAGGGTTACAGGCAACTGCACAAGCATCTAAGGACGATATTCAAGCTGCCAAAATTGGTAAACATCTACATTTAAGTTCGCGTCTTGTAGAGCTTAAGCAAAGTTTTTCTCAAGAGCAATTTGAGGAATGGGTTCGTTCTATGCCGTCCTCTGTATATCGAATTAAAGGCTATGTTCCGATAGAAGGAATTCGCAACCCCATGCTTTTCCAATATGCATATGGATTGGTGCAATGGATACCTGAATATATCAATATGCCTCCGAAGATTGTCATGATTGGCGAGAACATTCAGGAAATCGATATTATCGGCGAAAAATAAATGTAATATGGATGTCATATAAGATAAGTTTTTGCCTTATATAGCAATCTATAAAATTTGTCAATAGCATTTCAGTTGTAAGTTTTTCGTTTGCAGGAAAAGCCTTCCTATTTCTGCTCTTTCTAAACATATAGGTAGCCAGATTTTGAACTTGAGTTGGCAATGCTTCCAGGTTATGGATCCTTCTTTTCAATTATTCTCGTATATGATTAGTTGCGAGAGGAGGAATACAAAATGAAAAAATGGTTTATCACATTTTGTGCACTTGGTTTAATCTCAACACAAGCTCAAGCAGCAGATGCTGCATCTAATCAGGAGGAAGGGCAAGAAAAGTCTGTAAAACATGAAGTGAAGGTTATAAATATGAAACAATATGAAGATATTCTAGCTCAATTTAAAAATGAGTTGTCTTTCACGAATGTTCATAGTGTTAAAGATTTATCAAATAAACTGCAAATCTCAAAAGCTAACTTAGAAAAATTAATCGCGGTACAATTAAAAGGTTGTAAGGTTTCTGTAGGGGAACAGCCATCGCAAAAACCTGTTAAGAATGAAACTGCTAATGAACAAAAAGTTCAAGAGCCAAAAAAAGTGGAGAAGCAAGAATCTAGTAAGGAGCAAGAGGTGGTTAAACCTCAAGCTCCAGTGACGGAACAACCAGCAGTGTCAAAACCAGCTGAACAAGTGGAGGAAGCAACAAAACCCTCAACAGTAGCAGAGGCTGATTCTGTAGCTGGATTTGAAGCTCAAGTTGTGGAGTTAACAAATGCAGAACGTGCTAAATATGACTTGGCACCACTTAAAGCCTATAATCCTCTAATGAAGGTTGCTCGTGCAAAATCACAGGATATGGCTTCTAATAACTATTTCTCACATACAAGTCCAACTTACGGTAGCCCATTCGATCAAATAAAGGCTGCCGGGATTACTTATCGTGCTGCAGGTGA
The DNA here is from genome assembly GCF_003217295.1 of Ureibacillus chungkukjangi. GTDB lineage: Bacteria > Bacillota > Bacilli > Bacillales_A > Planococcaceae > Ureibacillus > Ureibacillus chungkukjangi. The sequence goes on along the minus strand of NZ_QJTJ01000021.1, from coordinate 24,257 downwards.
AAACATTGCTCAGGGTCAAAGAACGCCTGAAGAAGTTGTACAAGCATGGATGAATTCAGAAGGTCACCGTGCCAACATTTTAAATTCAAGCTTTACACATATTGGAATAGGCTATGTTGAAAACGGAAACTATTGGACACAGCAATTTATTCAGCTATAATTGTTGAGATTAATACCGAGCGAAGAGTTAGCTAACACTCTTCCTCGGTATTTTTTATTTGCTTGTAATGAAGCTTGAATCTGGGAAGTTTATATAATTAGTAGTTAGTAGTTTAAACTAGTGTAACAATAAGTAAAACTTCTTGAAAGTTGGTTGCTGAAGAAATAGAAACGGTTTAATCGATACTGAAACGATTTAGGACTCGGAAAAATAATTATTGAATAAGTACTCAAGGTATATCACTTAGTATCTTTTTATTTATTTGGATTGTTAGTAAAATGATATATGGTACAATATTGACTTAAACGGAAAGTTTATTGGTAAATTTTCATTATATTGTTTTGTAATCATATAAATTTAAGTGAAATACAATTTAGCTGTATTTAGATAGGGGTTTTTTTGTGAATCAAAAATCAATTATTTTAACAGGTGGCGGAACGGCGGGGCATGTTTCTTTAAACCAGGCGATTATTCCATCTTTGCTAAAGGAAGGATATGACGTTCATTATATTGGGTCTAATGATGGCATTGAAAAGGAGTTAATCACTCAAAGCTATCCTGAAGTTCCTTATCACAGTATTTCTAGCGGGAAATTACGACGTTATTTTTCAATGAAGAACTTTACCGATCCATTTAAAGTTTTAGCTGGAGTTGGTCAGGCTTTTTCGGTTATTAGGAAAGTGAAGCCGACAATGATTTTTTCTAAAGGGGGATTCGTCTCAGTACCAGTTGTAATAGCTGCAAAATTAGCTAAAATCCCTGTTGTTATTCATGAATCAGATGTTACACCTGGCCTTGCCAATAAAATCGCATTACCCTTTGCATCTCATGTGTTTACGATCTTCCAAGATACTTTAAAATACTTACCGATTGATAAAGCAACCTGCACCGGTTCAATTGTGCGTGAGCAATTATTTAAAGGGAATGCAGCAAAGGGGAAAAGCCTTTGTGGGTTTACGGACGAGAAAAAGGTATTACTCATTATGGGAGGAAGCTTAGGTTCTGTTGTACTTAACGATTCTTTAAGAAGTAATTTACCAGAGCTTCTTGCATCCTTCAATGTGATTCATCTATGTGGAAAAGGGAATGTGGATGCCTCTTTAGATAACTTAAAAGGGTATAAGCAATTTGATTATGTAACAACTGAACTTCCAGATTTGCTACATGCAGCTAGCTTTGTTGTTTCTCGTGCGGGCTCTAATTCAATTTTTGAATTTTTAGCTTTGAAAAAACCAATGCTTCTTATTCCGCTTTCAGCAAGTAAAAGTCGTGGTGACCAAATATTGAATGCGAATATTTTCGAAAAACAAGGCTTTGCTCATGTCTTAGAAGAGGAAATGCTTTCAAAGAGTACCTTTATGAAGGCCATCAACACATTAATACAAAAAAGTAATGAATATAAACAAGCTATGGAACAAGCGGAAAGCCCAAAAACACCAGATGAAATGGTAAAATTAATCCTTAAATTCGAGAAATAATTTGACTAGATGATTATGGTTAGATTTCAAGAACAAAAACAGCCTAGAAGCAAAAGCTTCTGGCTGTTTTTTAACATACTCATGTAAATATTTATAATAGCAAGAAGATACGAGAATTACATCGCTTGTTCTTCTTCGTTTGATTGGTCATTTGCAGAAACAATGTAGAATAAGTCTTTTGGAATTTTATATAAGTCAAATTTTGTTTCGCCTGCGTTGATTTCCTCATATAAAGCAGGGTTTGTTTCTGTTGCATCAATTACGTACGGTAGTTTTTGTGCTGCACGTTTTGACTTTTCATTTTCTTTACGGATACGTAAGAAAACTGTATGAATGTCTTTTTCAAAAAAGAGCTCTTTTAGAAATTCATGCTTTGCTGCTTGGTTATAACCTTTACCTTGAAATGGTACACCTATCCATGTTCCAAGGAAGCCAGCTCCATCTTGAATATCATATAAAGTGATCGTACCAATAGGTTGACCCCAGTCATCGGTTATCGTTCTTGAGATAGTCTTGCCTAGTTGTTCTTCTTCTAATAGTTGTTTCGTGATAAATAGATACTCTTCATCTGAGTTTACTTTATGACGAACGTATGGGAAAACTGTTGGGTGGATCATTAATTGGTATAACTCATTCGTTTCTGAAAGATCTCTATACTTTAACAAATGAAACGCCTCCTTTTTTAGGATAGTTGCAAAACTGAAAATTACTTAATAACAAGGCAACATTTGAAATAATATACCTAAAGGAACTAGACGTCAAACAAATATTTTTGAAGTTTATTAGTTTAAGAAAAATAGCATCAAAAATACTATATTTACATTTAAATTCTGTTAACATCATATTATAGAATTTCGATTTTATACAATAATTTTAATCTAAAAATACAATTTTTGCTCATTAAAAATTGTGAACAAATTATAAAATTTTTAAAAGATTTATTAAGTTGCTTCATAAATCATTTACAATTATGATAGAAGTAAAGATAAATAGGGAGCGATTGATGCGTGGAAAGAACATTTTTAAAAGTACATGGGTCAGGTAACACATTTTACTTATATAATACTAGCGACGAAAATGAGTTTAACTGGGTTGAACTAACGAAGTGGTTATGTCAAAAGGATAACCATAATGGTGCAGATGGGTTACTACTCGTTTTACCTTCAAAATCAGCAGATGCAAAAATGCGTGTGATTAATGCAGATGGTTCTGAAGCTTCAATGTGTGGTAATGGTCTCCGATGTGTGGCGAGATTTGTCTGTGAAAATTTAGATAAACAAGAAGCAATTATTGAAACAATGAAAGCAAACTTAAAAGTACGAAAAGAAGTATCATTATTAGCAGAAATTCCTACTTATGCAGTTGAAATTTCTCCAGTATCATTTTCGTTAACGAGTTTACCTATGGAGTATAAGCAACAAACTGAAATACAGCATCAAATCATTCCAGAATTTTCAGCTACGGTTCCATATACAGCTGTTTCTGTACCAAACCCACATTTAATCGGAATTGTAGAGCAGCAGGATATTCAAAATAATGCACATCAGCAAGAGTTATCTCAACATTTAAATGGTGAAAATAACTTTTTTAAGGACGGGGTAAATGTAAGTTATGTCTATCCAATGAAAAATGACACAATTTTCGTTCGTACTTTTGAACGAGGTGTCGGATTTACGAATGCATGTGGCACAGCAATGACCGCATCTGCACTTGTATCAAGGTTAAACAACATTGTAGATACAGATGTCGTCACTGTATTTAATCCAGGTGGCTTTGTTAAATGTGAAGTTAAAATCCTCGTGGATGGCTATAAGTTAACACTTATCGGTAATGCTACAGTTACGTCGTCCTATGTCGTTGATATCATGGATAACGAATTTAAATTTGTAAGCAGTCAACAAACTGGGGAACAAAAACTATACGAAAAATGTCTTGAACTTGTTAAGAAGGAGACCGCTTCTTTTGCTTCTTAATGATGAGTAGGAGGGTGTGTTCAATGTCTTTACAAAGCTTTTCCAAGGTTCAATTTGATTTGCTTTTTGAGAATAGCAGGGATCTGGTTTATTTCATGGAAAAAGACGGGGAGGATTTTCGTTACATCTATTTGAATAAATCATCTATTGAAATACTTTCTCAAAAGGTAGTTGGTAAAACAATTGCTGAAGTGATGAAGCCAAGTGATTCTGAAACAATCGCCCAAAATTATCATCAAGCCGTAGTTAAAAAAGGTCAGGTTAGTTACCAGGATTATATTTATTACCTTTCTGAAGTGAAAAAGTATGAAACAACGGTCATACCTATTTTTGATAACAATCGAACTTATGTGTTAGCAATAACAAAAGAAATTGCCTTCGACCGAGATTTAGAGGATAAATATCTATTCATGCGTTCAGTTTTCTTTAATTCATTCTTATCAACGGTTTTAATCTCAAATGATGGGAAGCTACTAGAAGCCAATCCCCAATTTTTAGAGGATTTTAATGTGAATATTGAAGAGGTTCGTTTAAAGAAGCTTATTGATCTACCCTTCATCTCTAATCAGGAGCAGCTAGAGCAGTATTTAAATGAATCATTTGATGGTACACACTTAACATCTAAGCTATTAACCTTCATTGACAAAAATGGGAATTCTAGAAGCTTTACGGCTACCTTTTCTCCCCTGATTCAGCTGGAGAAGGTAGCAGCGGTTTTCATCATCTTACAGGAAGTTACACAGCTAATTGAACAAGAAAAAGAATTGCGCACAACCTCTATGGGGCTTTCTAATTTTCAGTATGCCATTAATAGCGTTGCAGAAATTATCATCATGGATCCAAATTGCCGTATTTTAAATGTAAATGATCGTTTTATCCAGCAAATGGGGTATGTAAAAGAAGAGTTAATAGGTAATACACTTGAAATCATTAATTCTCGTACACATTCCAAAGAGTTTTTTGATAATATCTTTTCAATATTACATAAAGGTGAAGTTTGGCGAGGGGAAATTTGTAATCAAACAAAGAACGGTGCTCCGTACTGGGCTGATACAACCATTATCCCATTTTTTGATGAAGATGGTGCTATTAAACAATACATTAATGTCTATTATGATATTTCTGAAAAGAAAAGAATGCTGACAGAGCTTCAGAATATTGAGCATATGTTCAAGCTTATCACTGAAAATACGAATGATATGATTGTGATTACTAATGAGGATGGCATCATATTATATGTCTCCAAAGCCTATACGAATAAGCTTGGGTTTGATGAAGGGGAATTACTCGGTAAATTTTATACTGATATTCTATCCCCTGAAAGTAAGGTTAAATGGAATGAAGAGTTTTCAGTTGATTCTGATGGGGAAGATTTGAAAATTGAATTGATCCATCAATCGAAGTCAGGCGAGAATTTTTGGACTGAGTGCAATTACACAATAGTTAAAGATTTTCTACGTAACAAAGGGATTCAAATTATTATGGTTGCGCGAGAAATTAATGATAGAAAGGCGATAGAAAATCAACTATCATTTCTGGCCTACCATGATTCTCTTACTCAATTACCAAACAGACGTTATCTTCAAAACGAGTTTCCTAGCATCATAGAGAGCTCTAATTCGAACTCAGAATCCTTGGCAGTTCTTTATGTTGATGGAGATAATTTCAAAAAGGTAAATGACCAGTTTGGGCACAAGGTTGGCGATGAGTTTATCATACAATTCGGCAAGGCCTTATCTAGGAGCATTCGTGGAAATGACCTAGTCGTTCGAATGGGTGGCGATGAATTTGCCATTATTTTAACTGGATTACATCAGGAGAAAATAAGTCGGAAACAACAGGTTAAGCAAATTGTTGATAGAATCAATCAAAATTTAAAACGTGGTTGGTTGATATCTAACCAAATGTTTGCGCCAACAGCATCTATCGGCATTTCATTTTATCCAGACCATGGAGTAAGCCTAGAGAATTTATTATCCCATTCAGATAAGGCCTTATATGGTGTAAAGACGACGTCAAAAAATAATTACAATATATATAGTCCCGAACTATTATAGTTTGTTCTAGCCTCCTTTTAAGTTAAACTTAAAAAGAGGCTATTTATTTGCTTAAAGGGTGATAAGATGCAGAAGAAAATTCTATTAGTAGAAGATGAAAAAAATATAGCCCGTTTTATCGAGCTTGAACTAAAGCATGAACAATTTGATGTGTTTGTAACCCACGACGGTAGGGAAGGCTTGAATATAGCATTAGAACAACCATTCGATTGTCTATTACTTGATGTAATGCTTCCTGGTTTAAATGGGATTGAAATCTGTCGTAGAGTTCGTACACAGTCAGATGTACCTATTCTTTTAATTACGGCGCGGGATGCTGTAATGGATCGTGTGGCAGGATTAGATGCTGGTGCAGATGACTATATCGTGAAACCGTTTGCCATTGAGGAGCTGCTCGCAAGAATTCGTTCAGTTTTAAGAAGGGTTAATACGAATGTAGAGGAAGATTACGATCTTATTAAGGTGCGCGATATTATAATAAATCCCCAATCCTATGAAGTAAGCTTTGAGAATAAAAAGCTAGAATTAACTAAGACTGAATATGATTTGTTAAAGCTATTATGTGAAAATAAAAATCGGGTTTGCGAAAGAGAAATGATATTGCAATCTGTTTGGGGCTATAAAACTGAAGTGGAGACAAATGTTGTAGATGTTTACATTCGACACCTACGTGCTAAGCTGAAAACAGAGCTTGCACCATATATTGAAACTGTACGTGGCGTTGGGTATGTGGTGAGAGAATGAATAAAGTTATTAAACTTTTTCCAAATAACCAATCCTTAAAAAAGAAATGGACAATTTCAACAGCAATCGTCATTTTCATAAGCTATGCAGCTATCTGTAGTGTAATCTACATTGCACTATACTCCTGGCTAATTCAAAATGAAGAAAATAACGCCATTCGAACTGCCGACGATTTAACCTCTTTTTTTAACTCACAAGACGACTGGATATCAGTACAGGATATTCAAAAAAACACTGGTTTATCAAAGGCAATTTTAAATCAAAGTCAAACGGTTCGAATTTTTAACTTTGATGGATATGAAATAATAAGAATTAATAACGTTAATTCGGCAGTACCTTTAGAAGCCTCCTATGCACAGCTAGATAATATGATAGTGTCAAAAGAAGAAGTGGATCAGGAGGAAGTATATGTTGTTAATAAGCTTATCAAAACTCAGGACTTTACAGGGATACTGCAGTTAATACATCCCTTATCGACCTTCCATTCGATGATGCAATATATTTTAACCACAATGCTTATCGCAGGTTTTGGAGCTATATTATTAGCTGGATTTGTAGGCTATTATTTAGCAAATATTTTGATTAGACCTTTACAGGATTTACGTGATTCCATGTTATCCATTCAGAAAAAGGGTTTTGAAGAAAAAATCAATTTCTCCTATGATGCAGATGACGAAATTGGAGATTTGCTTAAGCTCTATGTATCGATGATGGCGGACTTAGAGAATTCTTTTGCAAAGCAGCAGCAATTTGTATCAGATGCGTCTCATGAGCTTCGTACTCCGATACAGGCAATTGAAGGGCATTTATCATTAATCAAACGATGGGGAAAAAATGATCCTGATGTATTAGAGGAATCCTTGAACACTTCACTTGTAGAAGTGATTCGCATGAAGAAAATGATTGAAGAGCTATTAAATTTGGCTAGAAAAGAAGAACGGGATATAGAGGCTGAAGCAAATGTGAGAAACGTTTTAAGCTCTGTAAAGGACGAGCTACAAATCATTTACCCTGAGGCGATTGTTAATATTGCTGAAAATGGCGAAGAAAAACAACCTAATATTACGGAAAACGCGTTGGCTCAGATTTTGCGTAATATTATCGAAAATGGAATTCGATATAATGATAAATCACCAGTGATTGATATTGACGTACACTACTTAACGGAAAGCATCTTTTTAACAATTAGAGATAATGGGATAGGAATTTCGAATGACAATCTGCCCTTTATCTTTGACCGCTTCTATCGAGTAGATGTCTCAAGAGAAAATATTGGCGGTGGAACCGGTCTCGGATTAAGTATCACCAAAATGCTTTCAGAGAAATATCAAATCGAAATGGACGTAACAAGTACAGTAGGAAAAGGTACAACTTTCACACTAAAATTTACTGTCTCCTAGTATAATTTTTAATATTGAGACAAAAAATGGGTTATTAGTCAAAAAAAATTGCTTATTTCGTGAAAAATAGTTGTTTTTTTTATTGAGAGTAGTAAGATTGATATGGAAAAAAAACGTTCTTCATTATCTTATTAATAATAAATATTAATCAATTCAATAGATAATTTCTATTGTAGAAGAATGGTAAAATATGAAATAATATTTTAGTTACAACAATGGAACTGCCTTAGGGCGAAATTTGGAGGTTATCTCATGTCGAACAATGTATTATTTGCTGGTTCCCCTTGGTCAGCATTTTCTGGTCCTAACTTAGGATACGTGATGGAGCAATACGATTTATTTTTACAATCTCCTGAACAAGTAGAGCCAGAACTAGTTGCACTTTTCCAGCAATTTGGCTCACCAGTTATTGGAAATGAACAAGGTGTAACTGAAAGTGTAACAACTCAACCAGGCAATACAGGCAATATTAAAAAAATCTTTGCTGCAGTACAATTAGCAGATGCAATTCGCGCTCACGGTCATTTAGCTGCTGATATTTACCCATTAAAAGACCGAAAATTAGATTCTTCACGTATTGAATTAGCTTCTTATGGTTTAACTGAATCTGACTTAGTAGAGATGCCAGCATCATTATTCTTTAATAATGCTCCTGGAAGCGTTATCAACGGTAAACAGGCAATCGACTATTTACGTTCACTATATACTGGGAAAATCGCTTATGAATATACTCATGTTCAAGAAGCAGAACGCCAATGGATTCAAGACAAAATTGAGTCTGGTACATCAGCTTTTAATCTAACTGCTGAAAACAAAAAAGCATTATTAGAAAGATTGACTCGTGTTGAAGATTTCGAGAAATTTATTCATAAAACTTTTGTTGGTCAAAAACGATTCTCAATTGAAGGTTTAGATACATTAGTAGTATTACTTGATGAAATCGTTAGAAAAGCTGACGAAGAAAAAATGAAATATTTACAAATCGGCATGGCACACCGTGGTCGTTTAAATGTTCTAACACACGTTGTAAACAAACCATATGATATGATGTTTTCTGATTTTGCACATGTTCCAAACGATTATTTCTTCCCAACAGATGGATCTTTAGAAATTACTAAAGGTTGGACTGGTGACGTGAAATACCATATGGGTGCAACTCATTCTAAAAAATCGGGCATGAAAGTAAAATTAGCTTACAACCCATCACACTTAGAGGTAGTAAGTCCAGTTATTACTGGTTCTACTCGTGCTGCACAAGAAGTAACTTCTAACGCTGGAAACCCTAGCCACGATCCAAGTAAAGCTGTAGCTGTACTTGTACATGGTGATGCTGCATTTGCGGGAGAAGGAATTGTTCAAGAAGTGTTCAACTATGCAAATACTGGTGGTTTCTCAACTGGTGGTTCCATTCACATTATCTCTAATAACATGATTGGATTCACAACTGAGCATTATGATTCACGTTCAACTCAGTATTCTTCTGATGTAGCTAAAGGTTATGGAATTCCTGTAATTCATGTTAATGCTGATGATCCAGAAGCGGTATTACAAGTTGCTGGTTTAGCATTCGAATACCGTAAAGTTTTCGGCAAAGATATTTTAGTAGACTTAATCGGATACCGTCGCTTTGGTCACAACGAAACTGATGACCCAACCGTTACAAATCCGTTAACATATCAAATCGTTACAAAACATCCAACGGTACGTGCACTTTATGGAGAAAAATTAACTAACGAAGGTATCCTAACTCATGATCAAGTGAAAAAGCTTGATGAAGAGGTTTATGCAGAAATGCAAGCATCTTACGATCATGTTAAACAAGTGGGTGCTGAAAAAGGACATTTCGATATCGAAATGCCTGAAGCAGTTAAAAATGAATATCCTGTAGTAGATACAAGTGTAAGTAAAGAAGACCTAAAACAAATTAATGACGATTTATTAGCATGGCCAGAAGGCTTTGAGCCACAAAACAAGCTTGCTAAAATCTTAAATAAACGTGTTGAAGCTCTTGAAACTGATAAAATCGATTGGGGTCATGCTGAAACATTAGCATTCGCTGCAATTTTACGTGATGGTAATCCAATCCGTATTACAGGTCAAGATGCACAACGTGGTACGTTCTCTCAACGTCACCTAGTATTACATGATAAAAACTCAGGCGCTGAATTAGTACCATTACACAATGTATCGGATTCTAAAGCATCATTCTCTGTACACAATTCACCATTAACAGAAACTGCTATTGTTGGATTTGAGTACGGTTATAATTTAGAAAATGATAATGCTTTAACAATTTGGGAAGCCCAATTTGGTGACTTTGCTAATATGGCACAAGTTATGTTTGATAACTTTATCTCGTCATCGCGTTCTAAATGGGGAGAAAAGTCTGGCTTAGTATTCCTACTGCCAAATGGTATGGAAGGTCAAGGTCCAGAGCACTCTTCAGCACGTATTGAAAGATATCTACAATTGTCGGCTGAAAATAACTGGATTGTTGCAAACTGCTCAAATGCAGGAAACTACTTCCACTTATTACGCCGTCAAGCGAAAATGTTAGGAACTGAAGCTATTCGTCCTTTAATCATTCCTTCACCAAAATCTTTACTTCGCCATCCATTAGCTGCGGCCTCACAGGAACAGCTTTCTGAAGGTGGTTTCCAAGAAGTAATTGAACAACCTGGTTTAGGTGGCAATGCTAAAAAAGTGGAACGCATCATTCTTGCTTCTGGTAAAGTAACAATTGATTTAGCAGACCGTGTGCAAGATGGGAAAGAATATGATAATCTTCATATTGTTCGTGTTGAACAGCTTTACCCATTCCCATCACAAAAAATTGCTGATATCATTGCAAAATATCCAAATGCAAAAGAAATCTATTGGGTACAAGAAGAACCTAAAAACCAAGGTCCATGGAAATATGCATTAGAATATTTACTAGACCTAGCAGATGGTAAAAAGGTAAAATATGTTGGACGTCCAGAAATGTCTTCAACTTCTGAAGGTGACATGGATTCACATAAAATTGCGCAGGCAAAAGTTATTGATGAGGCGCTTGCTAAATAAATTACTATTTTAATTTACTGATTAAAACAGCTACACTATGATAAGTAGTAGCGATACCATATGTACCTTTTACAAGGTACATATGATATTTAAAGGAGGATATTTAAAGTGGCTGAAATTAAAGTCCCTGAATTAGCAGAATCAATTACAGAAGGTACCATTGCACAATGGGTAAAAAAAGTTGGAGATCGCGTTGAAAAAGGCGAATTCATCGTTGAATTAGAAACTGATAAGGTAAATGCAGAAATTATTTCAGAAGAAGCTGGTGTTTTAACTCAAGTATTAGCTGAAGAAGGCGATACGGTTTTAGTTGGCCAAGTAATCGCCGTTGTAGAAGCAGGAGAAGGTGCTGCACCGGCTCCAGCAGCAACACAAGAAGCTCCTAAAGCTGAAAGCGCTCCAGCAGCTGCACCAGCACCAGTTGCAGCACCAACACCAGCTCCAGTGGTAGAAGAAACTTCTAATGAACGTGTAGTTGCATCACCAGCTGCTCGTAAATTAGCTCGTGAAAAAGGAATTGACCTTGCTGCAATCTCACCTGTAGATCCACAAGGCCGCGTACGTGTTCAAGATGTAGCAGCTCATGGAACAGCTCAAGCAGCACCAGCAACACCTATTTCTACAACTAATGGTCCAGTTGTATTTGCTCCAGCAGCAGAAACGGATCGTGTTACAATTGAAAAAATGTCACGTCGTCGTCAAACTATCGCAAAACGTTTACTTGAAGTTAAACAATCTACAGCAATGTTAACTACTTTCAACGAAATCGATATGACGAACATCATGGCATTACGTAAGCGTAAACAAGAAGAGTTCGTGAAAGCTAACGACATTAAACTTGGTTTCATGTCATTCTTCACAAAAGCAGTAGTTGCTGCACTTAAAAAATATCCTTACGTTAACGCTCAAATCAATGGTGATGAAATTCACTTAAACAACTTCTTCGATATCGGTGTAGCTGTATCTACTGAAGAAGGCTTAGTAGTACCAGTTGTTCGCGATGCAAATGCTAAAAACTTTGCTGAAATCGAAAAAGATATTGCTGATTTAGCTAAAAAAGCACGTGAGAAAAAATTAGGTTTAAATGACATGGCTGGTGGTTCATTCACAATCACTAATGGTGGTGTATTTGGATCATTAATGTCAACACCGATCATGAACGGTACACAGGCTGGTATTTTAGGTATGCACTCAATCGTTCAACGTCCAGTAGCAGTAAACGGAGAAGTTGAAATCCGTCCAATGATGTACGTTGCATTATCATATGACCACCGTATTATCGATGGAAAAGATTCTGTTGGCTTCTTAAAAACAGTAAAAGAATTAATCGAAAATCCAGAAGATTTACTATTAAATTCATAATTTCCTTAAAAACTACCTAGCGGAGAAAAATTTCGCTAGGTTTTTTTTTCCATTTATATTAAAATTTAAATATTAAAAATTTTCTAAAATTAAAAATGAGGAGAATTATAAAATTTCAACTTTTTCTTTCATGGATGATTACTGGAGGCGATTGTAAATGTTCAAACCATATGATTGTTATAGCTTTTATGATGAAATGCTAGAGGGCAATAAACCTAAAAAACATTATATTCCTTTTTATGAGCAATTATTAAAGTTTACAGACGAAGAATTATTAACAAAGCATACATCTGCCCAATCTAGCTTCCTAAGACAGGGTATAACATTTACAGTTTACGGTGCGGACGGTGATACAGAAAGGACGATGCCTTTTGATTTTGTTCCTATCATTATACCTGAACAGGTATGGGGTAATATTGAAAAGGGAATGAAGCAAAGAGTCGAAGCGTTAAATTTGTTCTTACATGATGTATATCATGACCAACTGATATTAGAGGCAGGAGTAGTGCCAAAAAGTTTAATCGAAAATAATCCCTATCATTACAAAGAAGTAATTGGCGCTAATCTGCCATTACATAACCATATCTTTTTAGCAGGTATCGATTTGATAAGAGATGAAAGCGGAGAATATCGTGTGCTAGAGGATAATTTGAGGAATCCCTCTGGAATATCCTATGTCTATCAAAATCGATATGTAATGCGAAAAATGTACCCTGAATTTTTTAGAGATTATTCTATTGAAACATTAGAGGTACAATTACTTCAAATGCAGGAGGCTTTATTATCACACAGACCTGTAAACTTAGAACCAGGTAAGGATCCTCGTGCAGTGCTCTTGACAGCTGGAATCTATAATTCTGCATATTACGATCATGTTTTCCTAGCAAAAGAAATGAATATTCCACTTGTCGAAGGTCGAGATATGGTAGTTAAAAACAAAAAAGTATATTTAAAAACAATTCGTGGTCTAAAGCAAGTTGATATTATTTACAGAAGAATTGATGACGACTTTTTAGATCCCTTAACCTTTAGAGAAGATTCATTGCTTGGTGTACCAGGCATTATGGAGGCATATAAAGAAGGGAATGTAGCAATTTTAAATGCTGTTGGAAACGGAGTAGCTGATGATAAGGCAATTTATATGTATGTTCCTGAAATGATACGTTTTTACTTAAATGAAGAGCCTATTATAAAGAATGTTGACACTTATCTTTTAACAAATGAGGCAAGGAAAAATTGGGTGCTTGATAATCTGGACAAGCTAGTTATCAAAAATGTTGGTGCATCAGGTGGTTATGACATGCTAATCGGACCACATTCTACTGAAGAAGAACGTGAAATTTTCCGACAAAAAATTGAAGAAGCTCCTCACCAATATATAGCTCAACCAACTATAAAGCTTTCTAGAGCTCCTGCCTTTCAAGAGGGGAGATTCTACCCATGCCACGTTGATTTGCGAGTTTTTGTGATGAGAGGAAAAGAAACGCACGTTCTTCCAGGAGGTCTTTCTCGAGTTGCACTTAAAGAGGGCTCTCTTGTTGTGAATTCCTCACAAGGTGGAGGCGGTAAGGATACATGGGTTGTAAAGGAGGCAAAGGTACATGCTTAGTCGAGTAGCGGACTCTCTATACTGGATTGGTAGATATAGTGAACGTACAGAATCAAATGCTCATATTCTTTCTACTCAATTAGAGCATATGATTGAGCTTTCTACGGAAGATAAAAATTACGAAATTGAGTGGGAAACAATTATTAAGATTTGCGGATATCATAATGAATATTCAAGTAGGTATAATGGATATGACTTACAAAAAATGATTCAGTATCTATTATGTGATGTTGAAAATTACAATTCGATGAACTCCATGGTTGAAAGTATACGAATGAATGCTAGAAATACAAGAGATATCCTTCCGAATGAGTTGTGGGAGGAATGGAACGATTTGTACCTGTCGATTAAAAGTAAAGAACGCAAGGATTATTCGATTATAGCAACACAAGAGTTTCTGTATTCAATACGGAAAGCCTCTTTAACGGCTAGTGGTATCATAGATTCGTTGATGACACGCGACGAATGCTATTTATTTTTGAAGATTGGTAAATGGCTAGAGCGTGCCGAGAAGACGGCTATAATTCTTAATGAGCTATTAGAACAGGAAGGACAGCTTAAAGGTGATTTCACAGCAACCTTCTCCTTACAATTAACACATGCTCTTGAAGAATATACTAGACGATCTAGAGATCGTTCTAACCGCAAAGTTTTAAACTTTTTGATAGGTGATCTTAAAACTAGTCGTTCCATTGCTTTTTCAGTCCAGAAGATAAAAGAAGCTATTATAGAAGTAGAAAACGGGAAAACCGAAGTATACACTGCTGATATGTTTGAGGCACTGACCGAGCTTGAAAATAGTTTACAAATTGATACAACATTATTATCAACTGAACAGTGCAGGAAATGGGTTAAGGACATTAGAGAGCAATGTACGAGCTTTGGACCGATCTTTTCAAAAACGTATTACCTAACTCCTCCAATTTTAGTACCTTGAAAGGAAATTCCATTAAATATTAAAGTGAAATGCCAATAAAATTTGGAGGGAGGATAATATGAAATATCGCATTAAACATACTAGCACTTTTAAATATGATACACCAGTTGAACAATCATTAAATACGGTTCGTTTAAAGCCTAGAAATAATGAATGTCAACGCCTATTATCCTATCATCTTAAAATCTCCCCCAATTCAATGACAAAGGATTATATCGATATATGGAAAAATTCAACATCTAGTTTTTATATACCAGAAAAACATGAAGAGCTAAGCATCATTTCATCATCAATTGTAAGCGTTCAAAGATCACCTTATTTATATCAAATTGAATATTCTAAGGAAATGATGGAAATTTTCCATTCACCACTTTTTCAGGATCACTACCGTCCATATCTCACTACAACTAATTATACGAGGCTAGAAAAAAGACAACTTGAAGAAATTTTAAAAACTATTGGAGAGCCTATTAACCCTATTCGATTTTCTTGCGATCTTATGACCTACCTGTACATGAATTTGAATTATGATCAGATGGCAACTAATGTAAATACAACAGCTGCCGAGGCTTTTGCTATAAAGGCCGGCGTGTGTCAGGACTTTACCCATATTATGTTAGGAGTTTTAAGGCACTTTAATATACCTGCTCGTTATATAAGTGGTTATCTATATGTAGGTGAAGATGATAAATTAGTAGGGAATACAGCAACACACGCTTGGGTAGAGCTAATGTTACCTGGAATTGGATGGATTGGTCTTGATCCTACCAATAATGTTGAAGTACTCGATAATCATATTATTATGTGTGTCGGTAGAGATTATCAGGATGTTAGTCCAGTTGAGGGTGTATATCATGGTGGAGCCCATACTTTAAATGTGAAGGTGACTGTAAGGAAGTTAAATTAACAATAATTACTAGGTCAACAAAGTCTATTTTTCAGAATAATGAATGTTGACATGATATTGTTAGTATAGTAATATTCAAATAGTAAATTAAATATTAAAACCTCACGTTACTAGTGAGGTAGAGGCGCGATACTTAATAGTTTTTCATGGAGTTTAGAGCAAAACCATGATATGAAAAATGAGGAAATATCGCCGAAGTGTGAATGTAGGCTCTCTACTTCATGCTGGGTCTGCAGTGAATAATTGCAGGACTGTCTCAGATGGATATCCCAACCATCTGAGGTGAGCTATCTCAGTCGGGAACGTTAGAGGATTTGGGCTATATTTTTAGCGACCTAAGTTCATCTTAGGTCGCTTTTTGCATTATTTAGCTCGAAAAAGAGAGAAGGAGAGAGAGAAATGTCGAAAACACTTAAAATCTTAATGACTACATTGCTGGCAGTTGTATTACTAGCAGCTTGTGGTAAAGCTGATGAAGGGACTTCAACATCAACTTCAAATTCTAAAGAAAGCGATGTTTTTAAAGTAGGTTTAGAAGCTGGCTATGCACCGTTTAACTGGACTCAGAACGATGATTCAAATGGGGCGGTTAAAATTGAAGGCTCCCAGGAATATGCGGGTGGCTATGACGTAGAAATCGCTAAACGTGTAGCAGAAGCACTTGGTAAAGAATTAGTTATCGTTAAAACAGAATGGGATGGTTTACTACCAGCACTACAAACAGGTGTAATTGATGCAATTATTGCAGGGATGAGCCCAACTGATAAACGTAAAGAAGTAATTGATTTCTCAGATAATTATTATACAAGTCAATTTGTTATTGTAACAAAAGCAGGTGGAGCATTTGAAAATGCTAAAACTCTTGAAGATTTCGCAGGAGCAAAAATCACTTCACAGCTAAATACAACAAATTATGATGTAATTGATCAAATTCCGGATGTTAAAAAAGAAGTTGCAATGGAAAGCTTCTCACATATGCGTGTTGCTCTAGAATCAGGTGCAATTGATGGATATGTGGCTGAAAGACCAGAAGCAATCTCAGCTACAACAGCAAATCAAAATTTCAAATATGTAGAGTTAGAAAAAGGCTTTAAAACAGAAGAAGCAGATACAGCGATTGCAATCGGACTTGTAAAAGGCGATGAAAATATTGATTTAATCAATGAAACGTTAAATGCAATTTCTGAAGAAGAACGTCAACAAATTATGGATCAAGCAATTGAAAACCAACCTGCAGCACAATAGTTAAAGCGGTGAATACTGGTCACACTTTAGTGGCCAGTATCCATCTTTTAGCCAGACTTATTTTATCTTTAGAGTAAGTGTTTAGTAGAGTTAAAGGTTTTCTAAATTATTTAGGAGGATATTTATGAGTTTAGATATTATACTCTCAATATTAAAAGAGAATTGGCCAAGTTATTTACGTGGCGCATATATGACGTTATTAATTGCAGTTTTTAGTACAATTATTGGTGCTCTTATCGGATTATTTATCGGTGTAATGCACACGATTCCTCTTCGTAAGAAATCTATTAAATCTGTTATTTTAAAGATTTTTAATTTCATATTAACAGTTTATGTTGAAATCTTCCGTGGTACACCAATGATTGTACAAGCAATGGTCGTATACTATGGATTATATGCTTATGGAATAGAAATGGATCGTTTTGTTGCAGCGATCGTTGTTGTTGGGTTAAATACGGGTGCTTATATGGCTGAGTATGTGCGCGGTGGTATTGAATCGATTGATAAGGGACAATATGAGGCTGCGTCAGCTATTGGAATGGGACATTTCCAAACGATGATTCATGTCGTTTTACCTCAGGTATTCCGCAATATTCTACCGGCAACAGGGAACCAATTAATTATGAATATAAAAGACTCTGCCGTACTAAGTGTAATTAGTGTAACGGAATTATTCTTTACAACAAAATCGATTGCTGGTGCAAATTTCCGTTTTGCAGAATCCTTTATCATTACTGTTGTCATCTACTTAATCATGACTTTTGTTGCTTCTCGTCTATTACGTATTGTCGAAAAAAGAATGGATGGTCAAGATGCATATCAAGTTCAAGTTAAAAGGGAAGAGTAAATTTATTAATGGCATAAGGAGATCGTATGATGGAAAAAGTAATTGATATTAAACATCTAAATAAATCATTTGGCAGCCATGAAGTTTTAAAAGATGTAAACTTCACAGTAAAAAAAGGTGAGGTTGTTTGCTTAATTGGTTCTTCAGGCTCCGGAAAATCAACATTATTACGTTGCATTAATCTACTTGAAACACCAAGTGGCGGCGAAATTATTTATAAAGGCGAAAACATCTTAGACGACAAACACGATATTAAACAATATCGTACACATTTAGGGATGGTTTTCCAGCAGTTTAATTTATTTAACAACCACAATGTGTTGAAAAATTGTGTCGTTGGTCAGCAAAAGGTTCTAAAACGTTCAAAGGAAGAAGCAAAATCAAACGCATTAAAATATTTGCAAATCGTAGGTATGGATCAGTATGTGAATGCAAAGCCTCGCCAGCTTTCAGGTGGTCAAAAGCAACGTGTAGCTATCGCACGTGCGCTGGCTATGGATCCAGAGGTAATGCTATTCGATGAACCAACTTCCGCATTAGATCCTGAAATGGTAGGAGAAGTGCTAAAAGTAATGCGTCAGCTTGCTGATGAAGGACATACAATGTTAATCGTTACGCATGAAATGGAATTTGCTCGTGAAGTATCTGACCGTGTAGTATTTATGGATAAAGGGGTTATCGTAGAGGAAGGTTCACCTGATCAAGTGCTAGTTAACCCGACACAAGAAAGAACAAAAGAATTTTTAAAACGAACTATCAAGCAATAATAAAAAAGATAAATTTCTGAATTGACTCAGAAATTTATCTTTTTTATTGCATAATCAACATTTCACTAGATTCGTCTTCAAGAATAGAATCATCCTCATGATTATCAGTAAGCTTCGCGCTTATTTGTTTTCTAGAAATGGATACAATCGACGACACAATAAAAGCAGATAAGGCTGAATATAATAAACCAGACCAGCCAATTGAATATACCGTTGTAAGGAGGATGAAAATATCTAAAACAAATAGAGTTTTACCTGGGTCCCAATTGTACTTTTTTTGTAGAAAAACAGCTAATATACTCGTTCCACCAAGGGAAGAATTTTTGAGGAATAAATATGTCATACCGATTCCTGCAAATGCACTTCCTAAAACTACACCTATCCAAGCAGGAATGGAAATAGTAGGAATTAATCCTGTTAAAAAGGAAATACCAGTAAGCATACAAATTGATATAACGGTTGAAATTGTAAATTCTTTACCCAGTTTTTTATAAGCGAGAATCATAAATGGTATGTTTACTAAAAGATAGGTTATTGCAAAGCCTAAAGTTATCCAATAGTTAATGCTTAATGCTAAGCCTACTGTTCCGCCAGTAGCGACATTTGCGCTATGCAAGATATATATCCCCATATTAACAATGAGACATGCAATCATAAGGTGTACATACTTCAATGGAATGATCCTCCCTTCAATAGTTAACTAAGAATATTATTCTATGTAATTATTTAGCTATAATGGATTCTATAGTATTTTTTTAATGTGAGCAATCATCCCATTTAACGCGGTGAACTGTTAAAGCGTGATAAGTATAGAATATTTTAGTTTACGTCAAAATAAAAAAGCCGCATTCAGCAAGCTTTCATAATTTGTTTTCTATACGATTTAATATGATTTTCAAGGAGTTTTCTTTTGAGAGTGTCTTATTTACTCGAGAAATGGTATTATAGGTAGCTCCAGTAAATGCCTCGATGTGCTCATAGGTATGGCCATCTAAGAGCATTCTAGCGACATCAAGTCTTTGTGAAAAGGCTTTTAACTCGTTTAGGGTACACAAATCATCAAAAAACGCTTCACACTCATTTGTTGTCTCAAGTAACAAAACTACCTTCATTAACTGTTCAACCTTATAATCAGGAGAATCCTTCATATCTGAAACCTCCGAATTCTGTAGTAAATAATATTTAAATATTATTGGAATTAACTTCTCGAATTCCATTCAGATATGATTATAAATATAATAGCAAAAACAATTGCTATGATGAAAAACCACATTGGAGCTCCGCTAAAACCACCAAAGAACAATTTGATCACCTCTAATCTAATGTATCATTTATAACATTTTCCCACAATATAGATAGAAATCTTTCCACAAAAGAGTGGAAATGAGATACAATAGGGTCTAGAATAGAAGCAATATATAGAAGATTTAAAGTGAGGTTAAAAAGATGTTAAATTTAAAATGGAAAGATGCACCAACGATACGTAAAGTAAAATGCACACATACGAATGCTGAGAAATATTTAGTTTCTAATGTGTTAACAGTTGGCAAAGAATATGAAGTGAAAAATGAGACAGAAGAATTCATCTTTGTCATTGATAATACTGGTAATGTAGGCGGCTATTATAAAGACTATTTCGAATGATTAAAATGCAGCACCCTAGTTCCTCTCAGATGAGGAAGCTAGGGTGTTTTTGTATATAAAAAATAAAAACTATTTTTACAAAGTGGACACTATTCGATTTCTTTAATACTTGCTTCAACTGTGGCTTGTTGTTCATTACTTATAGCTTGCACCCGTAGAGTCTCTTCGATTAACTGAATTAGCTCCAATTGGGTTTGTTTAAATAAATCGACATCATTATTTGTGATGGCCTTCTGCTTATTTGTATCCTGAGCAGTAGTTTCAAGTATTTTAGCGTTTTTATGTAGCATCTGCTCAGAAGTTTCCATTAGGCGACGAGTTGTTATGTTTGCTCTTCTTTGATTATTCATATGAATAAGCATGGAAATTTGGGTTTGCCATAATGGAATGGTTGTCATAACGGAACTTTGAATTTTTTCTATAAGCATTTGATTGGTTTGCTGGATCATTCTGATTTGAGGTGCAGTTTGAACTGCTATCTCTCGTGAAATTTGTAAGTCATATTGACGTTTGTCTAACCAATCAATCGAAGCTTGTAAATCGTTTAATCGTTGTTTGTCTAACGGATTATTCGACAATTCATAAGCTTGTTCAATTTTAGGTAATTGATTTAAAATTAAATCCTTTTTCTTCATTTCTGCAGCTGCAATATACATATTTATATTATGATAATAATCTTCGTTCAATTGGTACAACTCATTTAACATCCGCACATCGCCAAGTAAGCCTTTTTGAGAATGCTCCAGCTGTATGCCTAAGCGATCGATTTGTTTACTTAATCGATTATACTGAGTGATGTGTTCCTGAATTGATGATTTTGAGCGGTTAAACAGCTTTTGTAGAAAACCTTTCTCTTTTTCAATTAAATCATCAGGGTTAATTTTATTTAAATGCTCTATGAGCTTATGCAAAATTTCACGTATAGGGGAAGTATCATTACGTTGAACTCGAATAAGCATATTGTGAGTAAAGTTTTTTAATGAATGCTGAATTTCAGATCCAAACTGTAAAACATTTTCGTATTGTGAAGCATCTAATTTACTGGCTAGTAGTAATGCATGTGATTGATTTTCTTCAGACAGAGAAGAGAATACCAATGTATCGGTCGAATAGTGATTGCTTGTACAAGAAAAAGAGCTCTCATTATTTGAAAACTCTTCAAATGGATGATTTGAGCTCTTATTATTGGTCATTATTTTCCACCTCGAAGATCGATTTGCTGCAGCTTTCTAGCATTTTGAAGCTTTACGAAATCTAATTCAATTCTTAAGTTTTCTAGGTCTGATTCAATCGCACTTTTTAAATCATTTTCCATTGTTATATGAAGCCCTTTTAATGTTTTACGCGTATCTTCAAGAGCTAAGTGAACCTCTGTATCTTTAACCTGAGTTTGGCTTAACATGGTATATGTTCCTGTTAATTGCACTGCAGATGGTAAATGCGAATAGAAGAAATCCTCTACCGAATAAAACTTTTGTGGATTTTTCTGTACAATGTTGACAATTCTTTTTGAAAGTTTCATCATCTCATTTAATAATTTAAAGGAACGAACTGAACGAACACGAATGTATTGTTGTGAAAGGGAGTTAATATGTCCCTTTGCTTGTTTTAACTGTGATTCAATATGATTAAATTCAGAGCGGGATAGACCGAGCTCTTTACTTCGCTTAGATTTTTGAAAAGCTTTTATCACTTTATTGCTTATTAAATAAACAGCAATAGATACAATCGGCACGAAAATAAAGCCAAGATCAAAGTGGACAACCGTTAAAATAAATACTGTAAAACTAATTAAAAAATTGAGTGCATGTCGTATGAAGAAATTTGCAGCCCCAAGCATATCCGTACCTCCTTTATTTCTATATCTTTATTACGAAAGTAGCTTACTAAAAGTTTCAATTGTTCTCAAATTTTTAATCTAAAATGTTAAAATGTTCTATTTTTTACTTTAAAGGAAATAGTTATAAAACCACAAGCTTATATTTATTAGTATAGCCTAATCAGATACCATTTTTTCTACAGGAAAATAAATGTAGTTTTAAATGCATTGTTATTGTCGTTTAAGGTCTTAAAATGGACAAATTTATAACTTTTCCATTAAAATGCTAATAGCAGAAGGAAAGGAACGAAAATTATAGTGTACCAAATAATTTATATGAAAGCAGATTATGAACCATGGTGGATGTTTGAGGGATGGCAATCGAATATTGTAACAACCTCAACTTTCCAGTCTGAGCATGAGTTCGATAAACATCTTCTGGAGACTTTAATGTCTTTTCGACAACAGTATGAGCATGAAGCTTCTAAAGAAAATAAGTATTATGCGTTTTGGACAGATAAAGAACGGGAATACTGTGAAGCATGTGAGGATGATATCCAAATTTATCATGGAATAATAATCGATAAATTGACTCAACATAATAACGAATAATCCTCAATTAACTGAAATAAGTGAAAATTAAAAAAAGACTTTGACAAATTGGGATAAGATGGTATAATTTAAATAACAATAAAATTGCATGACCGGGTACAAATTGATTCACATATTACAAAGAGTGATCGGTGTAAAGTCGGTACTCTTTGTAATATGTGAATTTTTTATTACGGTAAATCAATCACATATTGTTAATATTTTTATTTTTTGGAGGTTTTCTTAAATGAAACAAGGTACAGTAAAATGGTTTAACTCAGAAAAAGGTTTTGGATTCATCGAGGTTGAAGGGGAAAACGACGTATTCGTACACTTCTCAGCTATCCAAGGCGAAGGCTTCAAAACACTTGACGAAGGTCAAAAAGTGGAATTCGAGGTTGTTGATGGAAACCGCGGACCTCAAGCTGCTAACGTAACAAAAATTTAATTAGTATTAATTAAAACTATAAACGTTAACTAAGAGACATCCCTTTTGGGGGATGTCTCTTTTAATGCAAACTGATATTTTCTAATGTAGAAGTTACAATTATCTCTTCAGAGGAATCGTTTTCATTATTGCTTCTGTCTTAATATTTCCGTAGTCCTCTGCGAGATAATTTTTATTTTGTAAACCCATCACTTGATTCTTCTAAAACTAGTACATTGTTAAAGGTTTGGTAGGGAGTAGCAAACTCTACACCTGTCTCAACTATTATCTAATTTAAAAATATCGTTCCAGGTTTAATAGGTCCAGTTAAAAAGGTTTCAAGAGAAGGAAATCATCAAGGTTTTCAGCTTTAGGATAAACTGCATCTTCAGCTATTCGTATTTTTCCTAATTATAACCAACTTCTTTTAAAACATTTTCATTATCAAAATATTTAACCATCGAATACATAACATTTTCCTTTGCCAAATGGTGCAGAATATATCGCTGCTGAACCGCTTAACCAGTTTCCATATTTCGGATTATTAGTGAAATTAATTTACTACCGTTCCATCATTGTGGAGGTGGAGGGCAATCCTTTTTTATTTATATTTTTTTATATTCCACGTATACACACTCCAGTCAATATACTAATTAATATAATATATTAGTATATCGAAGGAGGTGAGATAATGTCAGGTTACGAAAATGGAAATAACTCTAGTTCATTTGTATTGCTTGTTGTTCTCTTCATTTTGTTAATTATTGTTGGTGCTTCGGTATGGTCGTAGTAATAATATTATATTCCACTGCCACTCAAACGTTGTTGTTAAGTGGAATGAACACCGCCTTCTCAATATGAAGGCGGTCTTTTTTTTATCTATTCATCTAAAAACAGTGTAAATATATGACATATAATTCAAGATATTTATGTAATTTAACAACTTATTATGAATAGCAAAGATTCCATCTATCTAGAGACTGGTTATTCCACAATCGTGCCAACTGTTGAATAAAACTCCAAATATAATGGATAAATATATTAAAATACTGGTAGTATTTTGAGTAAATGCATTGAATAATTTAATTTGAATATTCATTTTTAATTGGAGGGATTGTAGTGATTAGAAAGGTGTAAGCGTCAAGTAGAATTGGACACATTTTGCTAATTAATTTTGAACAATTTCGTTGATTCTTCTCCCACTCCTTTGTAGAAGTAGGAGAAAGA
>NZ_QJTJ01000020.1 GCF_003217295.1 Ureibacillus chungkukjangi | reverse complement strand
AAGATGACGCCTGCACAATACAGTCATCATCTTCTTCAAGTTGCCTAATTCCCCAGAGTCTTTTTAAAAATGTCCTTTACAAAGGGTACACTTTACACAACTAGTGTGTCAAAAGGGGTTAAATTTCTATTTAGCGTATTCTACTGAGCGTGTTTCGCGGATGACCGTTACTTTGATGTGGCCAGGGTAGTCGAGTTCTTCTTCGATTCGTTTGCGGATGTCGCGTGCTAAACGGTGTGAAGCTAGATCGTCGATTTTTTCTGGTTGAACGATGATACGGATTTCACGACCAGCTTGGATAGCGAAGGATTTTTCTACTCCATCATAGCTTTCTGAAATTTCTTCCAGTTTTTCTAGACGGCGAATGTAGTTTTCAAGCGTTTCGCTACGTGCACCTGGTCTTGCTGCTGATAATGCATCGGCAGCTGCAACGATTACGGCAATAACTGAAGTTGCTTCAGTGTCACCATGGTGAGACGCGATACTGTTGATAACAACAGGATGCTCTTTGTACTTAGTAGCAAGCTCTACACCGATTTCTACGTGACTACCTTCGACTTCGTGGTCAATGGCTTTCCCGATATCGTGAAGTAATCCTGCACGTCTTGCTAATGTTACATCCTCGCCTAGCTCTGCTGCTAGAAGACCTGATAGATGTGCCACTTCGATTGAGTGCTTCAATACGTTTTGGCCATAGCTTGTACGATACTTCATGCGACCAAGGATTTTCATAAGGTCTGGATGCAGATTGTGAATTCCAACTTCGAACGTTGTTTGTTCTCCCGTTTCACGAATCTGCTCGTCCATTTCACGACGTGATTTTTCCACCATTTCTTCAATGCGAGCTGGATGGATTCGGCCATCTTGTACTAATTTTTCAAGTGCAAGACGAGCTGTTTCACGACGGATTGGGTCGAAACCAGATAGGATAACTGCTTCTGGCGTATCATCAATGATTAAATCGATACCAGTAAGTGTTTCTAGTGTTCGGATGTTACGTCCTTCACGACCGATGATACGGCCCTTCATTTCGTCATTCGGTAAGTTTACAACAGATACAGTTGTTTCAGCAACGTGATCTGCTGCAAAGCGTTGTAGTGCAAGTGATAATATCTCACGAGCTTTTTTGTCAGATTCTTCTTTTGCACGTGTTTCTGCTTCTTTTGTCATCACCGCAATATCCGTTGAAAGTTCGTTTTCAACTTCTTTAAGGATGATTCCCTTCGCTTCCTCGCGAGTTAAAGCAGCAATACGTTCAAGCTCTGCCGTTTGTGCGCGTACTAGCTCTTCCACTTTGCTTTCCATCTGTTCAATATGCTGTTGTCTCTCAGTTAGAGCTTCTTCTTTTCGCTCTAAGCCTGATTCTCTCTTATTCAGAGCATCATCCTTGCGATCAAGATTTTCTTCTCTTTGCAATAACCGGTTTTCTTGTTTCTGAAGCTCTGCCCGGCGTTCACGGATGTCTTTTTCTGCTTCAGTTCGAATTTTGTGAGTTTCATCTTTTGCTTCAAGTAGTGCTTCTTTTTTCAGCGCTTCCGCTTCTCGCTTAGCTTCATCAATGATTAGCTCAGCTGAATTTTTCGCACCATTTACTTTGGATTCGTTCACTTTTTTCATATACAAATAGATAACAACGCCACCGACGATGAGTCCAAGCAAAGCGGAGATAATGTATTCCATCATTCGAACACCTCCTCTTGCTATATTCGTTTCATTTTCAGTCGGCCCATACATTGACTAAAGTTTTTCAATATATCAAATTCACCCTGTGATTTGATATTCCATTGTTCACAAAACTTAGCTTTCAACATACTGCCTATTTCATTTCAAAATTTAGAAATTATACAATTTTAATTGTATAGCTCTAACCTAGCAATGTCAAGGATTCCCACAACCTACCCCTAAAAAATGTAAGCTTATTGAAGTAGTCTAAATCCCACTTATGAGCCTTTAGTTTTAATTCATCCAGTCTTGCGAGAGTCTAATGAATTACTATACATTCCAAAATATCTAATAAATAAGATATTTCTAACTATTGTTGTCAAAATTTATGATTTGTATTCATTTTTGAGAAAATTTACGTATAGATGGTGCGGATTTGGGAATAATCTCATCATTTTATTATCGGCAAGATAGCAATGTGGTTTTGATTAAGTTTTTTGAAAATAGTTTAGTGAGTGAGTAAAAAATTGGGAGACCTAAGAGAATTGTTAAAAGCAGAGATAAAAAGATTAGTTACTTAAGAGAATTGTTAAAAGCAGAGGTGTTGAGGCGAAGTTAGCTGCTTCTATCAATCTAGTTTGTGGTTCCGTGATTAATCTAGCCACTTTAAATTTCGAAGCGTAATTTTATTAGAAATATCAAATTGCAGCGCACTAAATCTCTAGATCTCACAATTCTTTTAACACTCTCAACTCTCTTAACTTCCCTCTCCCCACAGTAAAACCCACTCCAACTAGTCGGAGTGGGTTGGGATTTAGATTTTATTCTTCATCTAGTAATGAAGCTAGTTCTTTGTCCATTTCTTCTTCTTCGTCATGGGCGCCGATTGTGTATGAGTTAGCTGTCATGCCATAAGATTCACGGATTTGGTTTGAAACTTTCTCGCGGATTTCTGGGTTCGCTTTAAGGAAGGCTTTTGCATTTTCTCTACCTTGTCCAATTCGTTCGCCATCATATGCATACCATGAGCCACTTTTTTGGATGATGTCTAGCTCTGCACCGATGTCGACGATTTCACCTTCTTTAGAAATCCCCTCACCGTACATGATGTCTACTTCAGCTGTACGGAATGGTGGCGCTACCTTATTTTTCACGACTTTAATTTTTGTTTTGTTACCAATCATTTCAGTGCCTTGCTTGATTGTTTCTGCACGACGTACTTCAAGACGAACTGACGCGTAGAATTTAAGGGCACGTCCACCAGTAGTAGTTTCAGGGTTACCGAACATAACACCGATTTTTTCACGTACTTGGTTGATGAAGATTGCTAGTGTGTTAGATTTGTTGATGATACCAGATAATTTACGTAATGCCTGAGACATTAAACGAGCTTGTAGACCCATGTGAGAGTCACCCATTTCGCCTTCAATTTCGGCTTTTGGTACTAGGGCAGCAACTGAGTCGATGATGATGATGTCGATTGCACCACTTCGTACTAATGCTTCAGCGATTTCTAATGCTTGCTCACCAGTATCTGGCTGAGAAAGTAATAGCTCGTCGATGTTAACACCTAATTTTTGTGCGTAAACTGGGTCTAATGCATGCTCTGCATCGATAAATGCAGCTTGTCCGCCTTTTGCTTGAACTTCAGCGATGGCATGCAGTGCTACAGTTGTTTTACCTGATGATTCTGGACCGTAGATTTCTACGATACGACCTCTTGGATATCCGCCGACACCTAATGCTGCGTCAAGTGCTAATGAACCACTTGAAGAAGTCTCCATTTGGCGATCTGATTGTTCACCCAGTTTCATGATAGAGCCTTTACCGAATTGCTTTTCAATTTGCTTTAACGCCATATCTAAGGCAGCTTTACGATCATTACTCAAAATATTTCCTCCTTATATATAAAAACATTATTATCAAAATTCACTTTGGCTTAGGTGCTAATACACCCGCGCCTTTACTTCATACTTTCTAGCAAAAGATTAATTGACCGCAATTTCTAATTTGCTAGGGACAAGAATCTAGTTCATTTTCTTATGTCTCTACTATACTTCTTTTTGAGACAAGTTTCAAGAAAAAAGCGAACATATTTTCGTTTTTCTGGCAAAATAAAAATTTGAGCCCTTTTTAAGCCCAAATTCTAAAAATTGGGTAGTACCATATTTAAAAGATACTACCCTCTTATATTATATCTTTTCGTAGCCCTTCTCAATAAGCAAGCGCATTAAATAGCTGCATGCAAATTTTACCGTTCGGATACGATTTGTGTTGCGCATACCCTGCAATGAAAGCTTATGCATTACCGGCTCAGCATCACCAATGCTAAAGCCTAGCCAGATTGTTCCTGGTGGCTGCCCGTCATGAGCATCTGGTCCAGCAGCGCCAGTCAAGCCTACCCCAACATCTGTGCCAAATCTTTTGCGAACCTGAGCTGCCATAGCTCCTGCACATTCGCCACTTACAACGCCGCATTGCTCGATCAGAGATTTTTCAATTCCGAGCTGATTGACCTTCGCCTCTGGTGTGTAGGTTACAACACCACCGATTAAGGTACCTCCCACTCCAGGAATTTCAGCAAGCTCTGATTGGAACAAACCTGCTGTCAGACTTTCTGCTGCTGAAATGGTTAGCTTGTTATGAATCAGCACTTCCACTAATTTGGAGGCTAAAGAATCGTCATTATAGCCGTAGTGGAACTCGCCCACAATAGCCAGTATTTCTTCTTCCTTAGACTTAATAAGCTTCCACGCGTCTTCAACATTATCAGCCTTTGCTGTAATACGTAATGTTACCTCGCCATCACTTGCAAGCGGTGCAACAGTTGGATTGGTTTGGTTATCCAGGATGTCTTGAACACGATCCTCAAGCTCAGCCTCCCCAATGCCGTAAAAACGCAGGACATGAGATTGAATAACGCTGCCATCATTTAGAAGGGCAGCAAGCTTTGACTTAGCTTCAAACTGGAACATCGGCTCAAGTTCCTTTGGCGGTCCAGGAAGTAATATGTATGTGTTGCCGCTTTTCTCTAAAAGCATTCCTGGTGCCATTCCATGATGATTTGCAAGCACAGTGCTACCCTCTAAAATCAACGCCTGCTTGCGATTGTTTTCGGTCATGCCGCGTCCGCGTGCAGCGAAAAATTCCTCGATAAACTTCAATGCCACATCATCCATCACCAAAGGCAATCCGAGATGCTTGGCAATCGTTTCCTTCGTCAAATCATCCTTTGTCGGTCCAAGTCCTCCAGAGAAGATGATTAAATCTGCACGAGCTTCTGCAATTTCAATCGCACTTTTTAGGCGCTCAGCATTGTCCCCTACCACTGTATGGTAAAAAACATTGATGCCTAGCTCAGATAGTTGCGTGGAGATAAATTTTGCATTTGTATTGGCAATTTGCCCTAGCAACAGCTCCGAGCCAACCGCAATGATTTCTGCATTCATGTCCTAACCCCCTTACTTCGAGTTGACAAACACACGACGGTTTAGATAGAAATATTCCCATCCAGACCACACTGTAAATATTAACGCCACATAAAGGGCAATCATATCAAATGGAATACTGATCATTTCAAAAATCGTATTGTGAAGAAGTAATGCCGAGATGGCAACAATTTGTGCCCAAGTCTTAATTTTCCCTAGCTGGCTTGCTGCAACAACCTCTCCCTCACCTGCAAGAATCGCACGCAATCCAGTTACTGCAAATTCACGGCTTAAAATGATGATGATAATCCATGACGGCGCCATGCCAAGCTCTACTAAGATGATAAATGCTGCTGCTACTAATAATTTATCTGCTAATGGATCAAGAAACTTTCCTAGGTTCGTCACAAGATTGTATTTACGGGCATAATACCCGTCCACCCAGTCTGTACACGAGGCAATGATAAAAACTAAAGCCGCTAAGAAGTGATTCACCGGCATTGTTGCCCCTAAAAAGCTCATATTTCCTAAACCAAAGTCAAATAGTATTACAATCATAAAGACTGGAATCAAAAATATTCTCGAGACTGTAATCTTATTCGGTATATTCATTTGCTAACACCTTTCATTCGAGTATGTGAAACAGCTAGTGAAGGAATTGCCCTTTCCAATTGCTTCCTCGATTTCGTATTTATTGCTAAATTTTGTATTCGTTAAAACGGGAGAAAAATAGCCATCAAAAATGATGACTATTCTCCTGGCTGTAATGTGATAATGATATTTTGCGTTGTAATGGTTTGAGCATATTGAAGCTGTTCGTCGTTGATAAAGACCTTCGCATTGTTTGCATTTCCTAAGCGGATACGAGCGTAAGCATTTGCAGTAGCATCAAAATTAACTAGCTCGCCTGCTGTATAAACACGGTCCTCCACTTGCTCGGCACCCTGTTCATTACGTATACCCACCCAAGTGTCTCCTGTAACCTCGATACGAATATTCATCGTTTCAGTGCCAGATAACTCATAAGATGTTGTTTCTCCCTGTGCAGTACCTGGAGAAATCACTTGTGTTGGAGCTGGCTCTTCTTCTGGTTCTTCAGTCGTCTCTTCAGTTTCAGTATCCTCTGCAGCGTCTTCCTCTTCGTCAACAGCTGGCTCTTCTGTTGGAGGTGGCGTTTGCTGCTCGTATTCTACCTGTGCATCCTCTTGGAGCTCTTCTGGTTGATCGGACGACATCTTTTTTTGATATAAAAACCAAAATGCCACCAAACTTACGATGATGAATAGACCGACGATGATTTTAGGCATCGTTTCCAGTAAACGATTCGTTGAACGCGTATTGAGCTTACGACGTGTCGGACTTTGAGAAATCGATTGAGCAACCTCTTCCTTTTGCTGATCGGGAATTTCCTTCTTAAACTCACTTAAGACTTCCTCTGCATCCAGCCCAACAGCCTCTGCATATTGTTTGATAAATGCTCTAACGTAAAAAGTACCAGGCATGATTGAATAATTTCCTTCTTCAATCGCAACTAGATATCTTTTTTGTATTTTTGTAATTTCTTGAAGATCATCCAAACTATATCCTTTAGATAACCTCGCTTCTTTAAGGCGAGTTCCGAGTTCAGTCAACAATAACACCTACTTTTTAATAATCATTTCAACTCGGGGATCTTGTCGTCCACGATTTTAATATGAATTACGCTTTCATCTTAAAATTTGAGACATTTCCAGGAGCTTAGTCCACTAGTTTTTGTGGGCTGTTTTCAATTACTTTGCTTCATTAAAAATTAAATCCGCCACCAAATCCACCAAAATGGTCGTTCTGTGACATCATTTCATTTTTCTCAATAATTTCATACGTAATCACTTCGTCTGGATGGTGACGCAGCTCGATAATATAGTCAAAATCCTCTATCTTATATTCAGAATGCTGAACAAACAAATCAGGATGCTCTACTACTTTAATAGCCGGAACACGCATCATTTCACGAACAAGCTGCTGATGCCGCTCATCTGTAGTCCTCCGCGTAACTGCTCCATCAAGAATAAAGATATTATTCTCACTAAACTCATCACCCATTAGCTGATGGCGAACTGTTTGCTTGATCATAGTAGATGATAAAAAGAGCCATTTTTTGTTGGCACAAACACTTGCGGCTACAACGGATTCCGTCTTGCCAACACGAGGCATGCCCCTTATCCCAATTAACTTATGTCCCTCTTTCTTAAATAATTCTGCCATAAAGTCAACCAAAATACCGAGTTCATCTCTTACAAAACGGAATGTGTTTTTCTCATCGGCATCCCGTTCTATATAATGACCATGGCGTACAGCTAGACGGTCGCGTACTTTCGGTTCACGAAATTTTGTGACATTGATGTTCTCCATTGTCGAAACAATCGATATAAACCGTTGAATGGATTCATCATTATCTGTTTTTAATAGCATTCCCCGTCGCTCTGCATCTACTCCATTAATCGAAACAATGTTTACTCTTAACATACCCAGGAGTGATGCAATATCACCTAGTAACCCCGGACGATTCACTTGGATTTCATATTCAAAGTACCATTCGCCCATAAAAACGTCCCCCTACTAACGAAACGAAAATTTTTCCTATAAGTTTCATCATAGCGGATTTTATATGTATTGAAAAGTTAGAAACAACCGTTTTTCTTCCAAATTATTAAATTTTATCATCATTAGGTAGAAAATTAACAACCTGACAAAGTTTTCTGTCGAATTTTGAAGAAAATCCCCAACTGGTAGTAATTTTAAAATGAGGAAAAAAGTCTTATTTCTCCTATATAATGATAGAAAAAGAAAAGGAGGACAAGCCTCCTTAAACAACTTAGAAGAATTGATGAAACGCATGTAGAAATGTTCTATGATATAAGGATTTTTCTAAAGGAAGTAGCATTCATTGCACAGGCTTGTACAAAGTGCTACTTTATAAGCCATAACGGCATAAAGAGTGGATACTACTATTGTACGCGGTGGCTTTGTACCAGCTTGATAACACAGTTAGCAAGAGCGTGCTTCTCATCGCCATCAGCAACGGCCCAAAGGTCTTTTAGTACGCGTTCTTGCTCGTTTTTAGGATCTACATTCTTAGCTAAATAGTCACCAATCTGAATAGCTGATTTCTCAATCATCTTTTTAGACATACCATGCTCTTGAGCTTCGTTGACTTGTTCACCTAAAAATGATGTCCATTTTTCCCAGTTTTCTAAAAGTGCCATATTTATCTCCTCCTCCTTTGCACACTTATTATGCGCAAGTTCGGAATTTATATGTACCATCCACCATTAATTCTAATAATTTGTCCTGTAACATAATTCGCTTGACCACTTAAATAGAAACTGACCAAATTTGCAACATCCTCAACCTTACCCGCTCTCGCTAGTGGAATCTCCTCATACAACGCTTGCTTTTCCTCATCATTTAAATGCCCATTCATCGACGTATCAATCAGCCCTGGCGCTATCGCATTCACCAAAATATGATTATAGGCTACCTCTTTTGCATAGGCCTTCACAAACGCATGCTGGGCACCCTTCACCGCACTATACACCGACTCAAACGCAGCACCCGTCTCTCCCCAAATCGACCCTATAAACAGCACATGGCTCCAGTCATTCTTTCTGAGCTTTGGTGAGAGAAGAGCCAAAACGCGCAACGGATTTTGGACGTGCACCCTCCACAGCTTATCCATCTCTATTGCCGGCGTATCCTCCAGCATCCCGTAAAAACTATGACCGCCCGCGAACACAACGGCCTTCAGAGAATAGATTTGAGAAGCAAGGCGCTCTGCGCCCTCCTCGCTACCAAAATCAGCCTGTACTAATAGAAATTCCTGCTCAGGAAAAAGCTTTGTCAGCTCTTCTGTCAAAGATGCTGCTTTTGCGCGACCCCCATTAAAATGCAAATAGAGCGACCAACCATCAAATGCTAGTCGCTTCGCTATTGCATTTCCAATCGCACCAGAAGCACCTACTACAAGTGCGAACTTCTTCATTTACTGAGCACGCTCACTTGAAGGCAGCACCTTAAATACCGTTTGCTGCTCTTCCCCTTGAATTGTTTTCAGCGCTTCTGTTACATCCTCAAGCGTTAGCTTTTCAATCACAGGAACCGCATCAAACAGATTCATTTCATTGAACTCATAGCGCGTAAATTGGTTCGCGATAAATTCCATTGAGTTTAAAGCTCTTAAATAGAAGCCAATTTTCTTGCGTTTAACTCGCTCTAGGCTGTCAGAAGTAAGAAGGCTTTCAGCATTATTGATAACTTCCTTGATCTTAGTCACTAACTGATCTGGTTGAGCAGAGTCAGAGCCGATTAATGCAAACCCATAGCCCTTCTCTAAAGAGAAGTCATAGGCAAAGGATTCATCGATTAAGCCATTTTCATAAACATCCGTATAGAAATTCGAAGCTCTACCATATAGGCACTCCAGGGCAATCTGTACAGAAAGCTCATGCTTGAGCATTTCATCGCCTTTTAGGTCTGTTTGCTTCGCTTTTAAGCCAACATAGACTTTCGCCTTTTGCACATCCATTTTAAGCTCGCGTTCCTTAACCGCAACACATGTTGGTTCCTCCTCAAAATGACGCTCGATTTGTACTGGCTCCGAGAATTCTTTTTTGTTTTGGTTGTCCTCGATAAAGGCCATCATCTCAGTCGGGTCAATCGCACCAACTACAAACAATAGCATGTTCGATGGGTGATAGAACGTGTTATAGCATGTATATAAATGCTCAGCCGTAATTTTGTCGATCGACTCGATTGTTCCGGCAATATCAATTTTCACCGGGTGGCTATGGTACATGTTCTCAATCGCACCAAAGTACAAACGCCAATCTGCTTGGTCGTCGTACATCGTAATTTCCTGACCAATAATGCCCTTTTCCTTTTCTACTGTTTTTTCTGTAAAATAAGGCTCCTGAACGAAATTTAAAAGCGTCTCTGTGCTTTTGTAAATATGGTCAGTAGCAGAGAATAGGTATGCCGTACGAGTAAATGATGTAAAGGCATTGGCAGAGGCACCTGCTTCACTAAACTGCTGGAACACGTCCCCGTCCTCTTTTTCAAACATTTTGTGCTCCAGGAAATGGGCAATCCCATCTGGCACTGTAATCGCTTCTGATTCACCAATCGGTACAAATGTACGGTCAATGGAGCCATATTTCGTCGTGAACGTTACAAAGGTTTTCGAAAACCCCTTTTTCGGCAAAATATAGACATCTAAGCCATTCGGTAGCTTTTTGTAAAATAAAGTTTCATCTAATTGTTTAAATTCAATCGTTTTCATGACGATTCAGGCCTCCTTCCCACATAAGAAATAAACTGCTTCTAGCTGTACTTGAGAAGCCATTTTTTGCACATCTTCTTTTGTCACCTGATCCCAGCGTTCCTTCCAAGTATCCACTGAGAAAGTCTCGCCTAAATCCTTATACTGGTCATAAATCTCAATCTGCCCACGTGCAAGGTCTAGCGTTTCCTTCAGCTGATTCACAAGCATCGCTTTTGTTTGCGTCAGCTCAAGATCCGTGATTTCACCATTTTTCATGGCTTCTAATTGCTCTTTAATGACATCTGTTGCCTTCTTTTCGTTTGAAGGCTCAATCCCTGAAACAACATAAACCAGGCCGTATTGGGAATTATAAGAGCTTGAAGCATAGTAGGCCAAGCTTTCTTTTTCACGAACATTCATGAACAATTTCGAGTGCGCATAGCCACCGAACACACCGTTGAAGATTTGCATTTTTGCATAGTCTTCATCACCAAAGCGCACTGGTGTACTAAAGCCAATATGCAGCTTCCCTTGCTTCATCTCCTGCTGTTCTTTTGTATACTCTTTTTCAGCTTTAGACTCGTTTGTATCCTGTTGAGTTTCTTTAGCTTTACGATCCTTGAATGGAAGTGCTTCTGTTAGTTTCTTTTGCACCGCTTCCACATCGATATCCCCAACAACATAGATATCAACCTTATCTTCATTTATCATCGCTTGATATGTCTTTGTTAACGATTCAGGCGTGATTTGCTTCACTGTATCAATCGTCCCGCTCGCTGAAATCGAAGCCGGGTGATTCGGGCGAAGAATTTGTGTCAAACGATACTGAGCATAGCGTGTTTTATCATCAAAAATGGACTGGATACGCTGTGTCACCATTTCCTTTTCACGTTCAACAATCGATGGCACAAAAGTACCATTTTCTAGGTTTGGCTCAAAAATCGCTGTATTGATAAGATCGAGCACTTCATTAAATACTTTGTTTTGTTGAAGGTATTGATCATTCACCGTTTCTACATTAAGTAGAAGTGTGTGCTCGCTCCCACGCTTTGACGCATCAAAATAAAGCACAGTCCCGAACAAATCATCTAAATAGCTTCGGAATTCGGCCGATTTCTTAAATTTCCCATTGCTGTGCTGAAGAACATTCGATAGAACTGCTCTTTCTGCAGCAGATTGCTGATCCAATGGGGCTCTAAATTTTATTGAGAAACTCACAGTTTTAAATTGTGTCGTTTGTCGAATATGCAGATTTACACCCTCTGCTAACTGTGTCGATAAAAACAAAAAAATTCCTCCGATCGTCATCAATGAACGCCTGCGCACACTGACTGTTTATTCATCTAGGTTTATGTTTTTGGTCCCCAAAACACATGTGGAACCGGAAAAATAGTGATAGTACTACTATACATGTAGAATTGGTTATTATGCAAAAATAATCCAATTTCTTTCATATCTTCATCATCCACTAATTAATTTTACCCTCCCCAGTAGGATTAATGCATGAAAGTTATTTAGATTGGGCTGTTGTGTGGATTAAGTTTTGCGTGGGGGATTGGTTTGGCGGATATATTTGCTTAACTGGCGGGTATTTCAGTAAAAGTGGCGGATTTCTCTCAAAATTTGGCGGATAAATTAGTGAGGGTGTTAGGATTGTCTGTAAACGCATTTCTTCTCTATGCACTTAACAATTTACTTAAGTAACTATCTTTACAGCTTGTTTAATGAAAAAGAGCTGGAGTGTTTTAATAAATTTGTCCCAAATTTATTAATAATTTACTAACTGAACGCGTGTGATTTTGAAGTGTCGGGTTTCTTGAAGAATGTGTCGGGATTTTTCGCATTTTTGTCGGGTTTCTTCAAAAAAGTGTCGGGAATATCTACAAAAGTGTCGGGAATCAAGCTCCATGCTCCCCATGCTCCTCCCAAAAACAAAAAAACGCCTCCAACCGACCTAACTCGAGGGGAGGCGTTTCTATATAAGTCAAACGGTTGGTAGCCCGTCCGACTTAACGGACAAGATTAGCGTTTGCCTTTTACGTAAGGGACACCACTTGCTTTTGGTGCGTGGGCTTTTCCAATGAAGCCTGCTAGTGCTAGGATTGTTAGAACGTAAGGTAAGATTAATAGGAAAATCTTTGGTACGTCCTGTACATACGGAATTGAACCCCCGGCAACACTTAGTGCCTGTGCGAAGCCGAAGAATAAAGCCGCTCCTAGTGCACCTAGTGGATGCCATTTACCGAAGATCATTGCAGCGATGGCCATGAAGCCTTGACCACTGATTGTTGATGCTCCGAAGTTACCAGAGATTGCTTGTGCGTAGATTGCACCACCGATACCACCAAGGGCACCAGAGATCATAACTGCTACATAGCGCATTTTTGTAACGTTTACACCCATTGTGTCGGCCGCCATTGGGTGTTCCCCAACTGCTCTTAAACGTAAGCCGAATGGTGTTTTATAGATTACAAACCATGCAACAATTGCTACGACGATTGCTAAGATAGATGTTGCGTATACGTCTACAAAGAACATTTTCCCAAGGATTGGGATATCGCCTAATACAGGAATATCAAAGCGAGAGAAACGTTCTGTAATTGAATCTGTTTGACCTTTATCGAAAATCATTTTTACTGTGAATACTGCTACAGCAAGACCCAGCATATTAAGGGCTACCCCAGAAACAGTTTGGTCTGCACGTAAAGAAACAGCAGCAACAGCTAAGATTAGTGATAAAAGAATACCGAAGCCCATTGCGACGATTAGCCCAACCCATGGAGTTGCATTTCCTAATTGGTCAGCAAATGATAAGTTAAAGATAATACTACTTGCAGCACCGACGATCATAATCCCCTCAAGACCAATGTTTACAACACCTGATCTCTCAGTAAATACTCCACCGATTGCTGTTAAAATTAATGGCGCTGCATAGAAAATTGCAGAAGGAATAATAAAATATAGCACATCTAAAAAGCTCATGTTATTTTTCCTCCTTTCTCTTTTTACCAAATCGCTCAAGCGCCACGCGAATAATGTAGCCTGAAGCTACGAAGAAGATGATTAGCGCGATTACAATCGAAACGATTTCTGTTGGAACGCCAGCTTCACTTGGCATATTTAGTCCACCATATTTTAGTGCACCGAATAGGATAGCTCCTAAAAGTACTCCAAATGGTTGGTTTGCACCTAGTAAGGCAACCGCGATTCCGTCAAATCCGATACCTGTTGCGGCATGTAGTTTTGACATATTTTCAAACGTACCTAGTGCTTCCATCGCACCACCAAGACCTGCGAAAGCCCCAGAGATAAGCATTGCTAAAATAATGTTTTTGTTAACATTCATACCAGCATACTCAGATGCATTTTTGTTGAATCCTACAGCTTTTAGCTCATAGCCAAGCGTTGTTTTTTGTAAAATGAACCACATAATCATTACTGCGATTAGGGCGATAACGAAGCCCCAGTGCATACGTGAGTAATCCGTGATTGATTCTAAGAACGGTGAACGTAACGAGGCAGATTCGTGAATGCTATCTGTACGCTCCTGACCACCTGAAATTACACCGATTAATGCATTCGCTACATGTAATGCAGTGTAGTTCATCATAATTGTCACGATAACCTCGTGAACTTGTAATTTCGCTTTTAGTAAACCAGGAATGAAGGCCCATAGAGCACCTGCCGCAGCTGCAGCGATTAATGCTAATGGCACGTGTACAACTGCAGGTAGTTCAAAAGCTTGCCCTACCCAAGCAGCTGCCAGCCAACCCATGATTAGCTGACCTTCAACACCGATGTTGAATAGTCCAGTACGGAAGGCGAATGCTACCGCTAAACCTGAGAATACATACGGTGTAATTTGGCGAATTGTTTCACCCATTGTATATGTATCCATAAAGATACCGTTCCATAATGCCACATATCCATTAATTGGGTTAAAACCACTAACTGCCATTACGATAGCACCAATGATTAAACCTAATAGAATCGAGATAAGTGGCACGAGGATATTCACTACACGCTTACTCATTGCGGCCACCTACCTTATTACTTTCTTCTAGTGTTTGTCCTGCCATTAGTAGACCAAGATCCTGCTCAGTTGTCTCTTCAGGACTTACTGTATCGATAATATATCCATCATAAATAACGGCAATTTGATCGGAAACGTTCATTACTTCATCTAATTCGAAGGAAATTAATAGAACGGCTTTTCCTTTGTCACGCTGTTCAATTAAGCGTCTATGAATAAATTCAATCGCACCAACGTCTAGTCCGCGAGTCGGTAATGCAGCAATTAGTAAATCTGGATTACGTTCAACTTCACGACCGATAATCGCTTTTTGCTGGTTACCACCTGATAGTGAACGGGCTAATGACATTTCGCCTTCACCTGAACGCACATCATATTGTTCAATAATTTGACGAGCAAATTCATTCACTTTTTTGTAGTCAATGACACCATTTTTTGAAATTGGCTTTTTATAGTACGTTTGTAATGAGATATTGTGACCAATTGGGAAATCTAATACAAGTCCGTGCTTATGACGGTCTTGAGGAATATGTCCTACACCAGATTCCGTAATTTTTCTTGGTTTTAAGCCAGTGATTTCTTGACCATTTAGCTTGATATGACCATTTTTCACTTTTCGAAGACCTGTAATTGCCTCGATTAGTTCAGATTGACCATTTCCGTCAATCCCTGCAATCCCCACAATTTCACCAGCACGAACTGTAAGGTTTAAGTTTTTCACCTTATCAATTCCTCGGTTATCGGCAACTGTTAACGAATCGATTTGTAGAACTACTTCTTTTGGATTAGAAGCAATTTTTTCAGTTTTAAACACAACTTGACGACCTACCATTAGCTCGGCAAGTTCTGTTGGATTCGTCTCGGCAGTTGTAACAGTGCCAATTCCTTGTCCTTTACGGATAACTGTTACTCGGTCAGATACTTCCATTATTTCTTTTAGCTTATGTGTGATTAGGATAATCGACTTACCTTCCTCAATCAGGCGTTTCATAATTTGCATAAGCTCTGTGATTTCTTGTGGTGTTAGAGATGCCGTTGGTTCGTCGAAGATAATCATATCTGCGCCACGATAGAGCGTTTTCAAAATTTCAACACGCTGCTGCATCCCAACTGAAATATCTTCAATTTTCGCATAAGGGTCAACATTCAAGTTGTACTGTTCAGAAAGAGCTTGTACTTTCTTTGCAGCATCCTTGATATTGATTGAGCCCATTTTTGTAGGTTCGCTACCAAGAATGATGTTTTCTGTCACCGTGAAATTTTCAACTAGCATAAAGTGTTGATGGACCATTCCGATACCTAGATTATTGGCAACGTTCGGGTCAGTAATTTTTACTTCCTTCCCTCGAACACGGATTGTTCCTGCTTCAGGCTGGTATAGCCCAAAGAGTACATTCATCAACGTAGATTTCCCTGCACCATTTTCACCAAGAAGTGCATGAATCTCGCCTTTTTTTAGTTGAAGGGTGATGTTATCATTGGCTACAAAATCCCCAAATTGCTTACGGATTCCAAGCATTTCAATTACATATTCCAATGTGTTCACTCCCTTGGATACTTTTATTATTTAAGAACACAGATTTCGCAATTGCTCGATATCTGAGGTTTATTTCATCCTGATATGAAATTGGTACCAGTATGAAAGTAGGTTACTAGTGTTGTATATAAATTAACACAAGAAAGGTTTTAATTTAAGATGGTGATTCTATGTAAATTTTGCTAAATTTAAACCTTTCGTCTATCAATTCAGTAATGGCAAGGCTTTCCATAAAAAACGCTTTCACAAATTTCTTTATTCTGAAAATTGATAACAGATAAATCTATGTAATTAAACATGATATTCGAATAATTTTCAAGTCCGATTTTTATAGTAATTTTGATTTGGCTGAAAATTTAAACTAATACCTGATTACAAAACATGAAGACTAGCAATGCTAGCCTTCATGATTAATCTTGATGATTATTTTTCTGGTTGTTCAGGAACTGTTACTTCACCATCAATGATTTGTTGTTTAGCTTCTTCTACTTTTGCAATTGTTTCTTCAGTGATTGCACCACGAGAATCAGCTAAGTCAACTCCACCATCAGCTAAACCGTAAGTGATAGTTTCTCCACCTGGGAAGTTTCCTTCTAATGCTAATTTTGCGACTTCTTGAGCTGCAACGTCAACACGTTTTAATACAGAAGTTAAAACGATGTTTGTTTCTGCATCAACTTGTCCTTCGTCATATTGGTCACGGTCTACACCGATTGCCCATACGTTAGCGTTTGGATCTTTTTGTTTACGTTCTTTTGCTTCTGTGAATAAACCGTTACCAACTCCACCAGCTGCGTGGAAGATAATGTCTACGCCAGAGTCATACATTCTTTTTGCGATTTGTTGACCTTTAGCTGCATCAGTGAAGCTTTCTGCATACTCAACGTCTACTACGATATCAGGGTTAACTGAAGCTACACCAGCTTCGAAACCAGCTTGGAATCCACCAATAATTTCACCAGTCATACCACCGATGAAACCGATTTTGTTAGATTTAGTTTCTAGGGCTGCTGCTACACCAGCAAGGTAAGAAGCTTCGTTAGCTTTGAACATAATTGAAGCTACGTTTTCTTTGTCAGCTACTACTTCATCGATAATAGCGATTTTAGCGTCTTTTTGTTGATCAGCAACTTCTGCTACTGCATTGTGTAATGCGAAACCAACTGCAAATACTAAGTCGAAATCACGACGGATTAAGCTATTTAAGTTTGTAACATAATCAGATTCTGCTGCAGATTGTAGGTAATCGTAACCACCGTTGCCTTTTTCAAGACCGTTAGCTTCACCAAACTCTACGATACCTTCCCAAGTTGATTGGTTGAATGATTTGTCATCCACACCACCTGTGTCAGTTACCATAGCTACTGAGAAATCAGATGTTTCTTCAGTTGAACCATTACCAGAACCTGTAGTTGTTTCTTCTTTTTCTTCGCCTCCGCCACATGCAGCAAGGATTGATCCAGCCGCAAAGATTGAAGCAAGAGCTAAACCAAATTTACGTTTTTTCATTTGTGTTACCCCCCAAAGATTAGTAATTAGCAGGAATCTTACTTGAAGAAATGTTCTACACCCGTTTTCGAATTACATGGAAGCTGAATTTATCAGCTCTAAAGTAGTTCTTAGAATAAAGAACAACTCGATCATTATCATCGTAATGAAGTTGCTTTAATACGAGCAATGCTGTTTCTCGACCGCAATTTAAGATTGGTGATACTTGTTCATGATAGCCTACTGGATCTATGTAAGTGACTGCATAAGCAACATGGATATCACCAGCTTGTTCAAGCGACGAGAAAATGGATACTTTTCTGTTTTGAACATAATCAGCTGGAAGATGTTTCGCTAGTACTTTGTCTAGACAATAAACAACCGGCTCCTCATCAGCAGTTCTAACACGTTCAATTGTTAATACTTGGTCATCCTTGTCACATTGGAAGCGCTCTATATCATCCTCTGTTGGCTCGTTTTCGGTTGCATCAATAAAGATGGTTCCCGGAGTCATGCCAGCATTTTCAATCATGGACGAGATACTTGATAATTGCTCAATGCCTGATGTAAAGACAGGCTTTGGATTTACAAATGTCCCGACCCCATGACGTCTAACGATGATGTTTTCTTCCTCCAATAGCCGAAGTGCCTCACGAAGAGTTGCTCGACTTATTCCAAGCTTTTTCGATAGCTCGAATTCTGAAGGTAATTTTTCGTTTTCACGATAGATACCGTTTTCAATATCCGCCTTTAATCGATCAATAACTTGGAGATATAAATGACGATGATCTGTTTTTATTGACAATTTCATCACCACCATACTACGCAAGATCAGACATCTGATGTTGAACATTCCTACTAATCGATTCATAATATACCATTTTTCTTGAATAATGAAAATAGTAAAAAAAAAAATCTGTTGTGTAATAGGAATATTTTTTATAACGGCACCATGTTATTTACAAATCTACCATTATTCTACATTCGCTTTATCTAGTAAAACCTGTCTCGGACGACTTCCATCCGGAGGACCGACTACTCCCCTAACTTCCATCTGATCTACGATGCGAGCGGCTCTAGAATAGCCTATTCTAAAGCGTCTTTGGAGCATTGAGACCGAAGCAGTTTGCATTTCGACAACAAGCTGAACAGCATCATCGTACAAATCATCCGTTTCTTCCTCAAAGGATTTTTCCGGTTCGTCCGACGGAATCATTGTTTCGTCATACTGTGCTTTTTGTTGTTCTATAACAAAGTCTACTACCTCTTCAACCTCTTCATCTGATAAAAATGACCCTTGAACACGTACTGGTTTTGATGAGCCAGCAGGAAGGAAAAGCATATCCCCTCTTCCGAGTAAAC
Source organism: Ureibacillus chungkukjangi (assembly GCF_003217295.1). Classification (GTDB taxonomy): domain Bacteria; phylum Bacillota; class Bacilli; order Bacillales_A; family Planococcaceae; genus Ureibacillus; species Ureibacillus chungkukjangi. The sequence goes on along the minus strand of NZ_QJTJ01000020.1, from coordinate 44,363 downwards.
GTTCAGCACCACCCATATCTAGTATTGTGCGCGAATCAATAGCAGATGATACGGCAAAAGCTATTCTAGACGGGATATTTGCTTTAATAACGCCTGTTATTACATCAACTGAAGGGCGCTGCGTTGCGATAATTAAGTGAATTCCAGCTGCACGTGCCATCTGTGCCAAACGAGTGATTGAATCCTCTACATCATGGGATGCTACCATCATTAAGTCAGCTAACTCGTCGATTATTACGACAATATATGGAAGCTTCGGCTGCTTTTCTTCTGTTTCTAGATTGTGTTTGTCAATATGATCGTTATAGCCTTTAATATTTCTTGTTCCAGTATGGGAGAATAAATCGTAACGTCTCTCCATTTCAGAAACTACTTTCTGTAAGGCCTGCGATGCTTTTCGTGCATCGGTTACAACCGGTGCAAGCAAATGCGGTATCCCATTATAGACATTTAGCTCAACCATTTTCGGGTCGATTAGCATCATTTTTACTTCATGTGGAGCAGCGCGCATTAATATTGAAATAATAATTCCGTTAATACACACCGACTTACCACTACCAGTCGAGCCGGCTACAAGTAAGTGAGGCATCTTGTTTAACTCTGCAAGAATTGCTTGTCCTGTAATATCTCGTCCAAATCCAATCAACAGCTTAGAATCCGGCTTGTTATTCTCTTTAGCTTCAAGCACCTCGCGCAATGTAACCATTGCAATTTCACTATTTGGCACTTCAATCCCAATGGCAGATTTCCCAGGAATCGGTGCCTCCATACGAATATCCTTTGCCGCAAGTGCCAATGCCAGGTCATCCTGCAAGCTCACAATTTTACTAACCTTCACACCGACATCCGGCATAACCTCATACTTCGTTACAGCTGGACCAAGGTGAACCTGCGTAACCTTAGCTTTTACTCCAAAGCTTAGGAAGGTTTGCTCCAGCTTTTTCGCGTTCGCTTGAATCACTGAATACTCCCCACTTTGATCATAGGAAGGCGGCAATAATAACAAGTCCATGGAAGGTAGACGATAATCCACATTTTCTACATTTGTTTCAACGGCCTTTTGGATTACCTCATCGATATTCGTTTTATCATCAGCTACCGGCTCTTCTTTTATACTAATTTGAGCTGCTGGAGCTGGCTGTGGATTGTGTTGAATATGCTGTGTAAAGGCTGAGATGATCGGTTCTTCATCATAATCATCTTCATCCTCCTCTATTAATTCCTCCACAATCGGCTCAGGCTTTGGTTTTCGTTTCTTTTTACCGCGAGCAGGAGCTTCGGATGTTGCAGCAATTTCATCTGAGATTGGTTCGTCCTTTGTGCGAGAGCGTTTCGGTTTTTTCTCATCCTTAACTACCGGCTTTGCTCTACGTTTTCTGCGCGGGAACTTCTTTTTCCATTTTGGCGCATTTTCAACCAATATCGGCACTAATGCTTTTCCAGTAATTAAAATCAGTCCGATAAAGAATAGGAACCACGCAGCAATTTTCGCACCGGCAGAATCAAATAAAATATGGAACATACTGAATAGTAACGCTCCAACCATACCGCCCCCAATAGCACTGCTACGGTTTTCAACGCCTTCCATATCGACAAGTATTCTCCAGGTTTCACGAATTACAGAGTCCGATAATAGTCGATCACTATTAAATAATTCTTCAAATAAAACACTATGGCTAAAAATCGATAAACTACAAACGATCAAGAGCGCCCCTTGGACAATTCGGTCCGTAAATCCGACGCCTTCTCGGTTTATCATTAATAGGACGGCAATCAGCACCGAAAAGAATGGCACCATCACATGCAAGTTGCCAAATAAAAACATCGAAACCGTTTGGATTGTTCGCCCGACTACACCATATTCAAAAAAGACGATAATGGCAAAACCGATTAATAATAACCCAATAATTTCATATGCTAATGGATGTAGTCCTTTTTTGGCTTTTGTTTTTTTCTCTGCCATTTTTCTCACCTCTTTACATAAACTCTTCTTGAAGACAAAAAGGATTTCCTCGACCTGTGACGGTTAAGAAAATCCTTTTTGTTGTGACAGCTCCTCACTTTTGGTAAGGAAAAACTTATTTTATTGTCTACAACGCACCTTTACCTAGGGCTTAGTATTCCATAATTATTGGGATAATCATTGGGCGGCGCTTTGTTTTTTGGAATAAATAAGCATTTAGTGTATCACGGATTTCTTGTTTAATGTTTGTCCATTCAAATGTATCTTTATTTACATACTTTTCAATAACAGTTCGTGCAAGTTCAGTTGCTTCAAGGATTAACTCCTCTGACTCACGCACATAAACAAATCCGCGCGATAAAATTTCAGGGCCAGACGCAATTCTTTTTTGTCCACGATTCAATGTAACAACAACGATGAAAATCCCATCCTGAGATAGTAATTTACGATCTCTTAATACGATATTTCCTACGTCACCTACACCGATTCCGTCAATCAAGACATTGCCCGCTTGTACACGGCCACTCATTCGCATTTTACCATTTTTGTACTCAACGATATCCCCTTTGTCGGCGATAAAGACTTGTGATTTTTTCATTCCAACCTGCTGGGCAAGCTTAGAATGGGCAATTAACATTCTGTACTCCCCTTGAATTGGGATAAAGTATTTTGGTTTCATCAGATTTAGCATCATCTTCAGATCTTCTTGACTACCATGACCTGAAACATGTACCTTTTTATCAGCTGTTAAGACGTTCGCCCCTGCTTTTGCAAGGTTGTTCATCGCATTACCCATTTGAACTTCCATACCAGGTGATGGCGTAAATGTAATCAACACAGTATCCGTATCTTTAATGCGGATATCACGGTGCTGTTTACGAACGATTTTGTCAATCGCCTCTAGTGGTTCACCTTGATTACTTGTTACTAGGATAATCAATTCCTCGTCCGCATGCTTTTGAATTGTATTCACTGGAATCAACGTATCATCAGCCACTGTTAGATAGCCTAAATTTAAACCGATATCGATTACTTTTTCCAGGCTTTTCCCAACAACCGCCACTTTTCTTCCCGATTCCTGTGCATGATTGAAAACCTGCTGAATGCGAATAAAGTTCGATGCATACACTGCAACAATAATACGTGCTGGTGCCGCATGGAAATACTTCGCAAGCTTCTCTTCAATCACAACTTCACTAGTCGTATGGCCAGGTCGTTCTGCTTCTGTAGACTCGGAAAGCAGCATAAATACGCCTTCTTCCCCAAGCTGAGCCATCTTCGCAATATCCGGTTTAAATTTGCCTGTCGCTGACTGATCAAATTTAAATTCACCCGTATGAACGATTGCCCCCTCCGAAGTATGGAACACAATCCCCAACGAATCCGGAATGCTGTGTGTCGTATGGAAAAACGTTACGTATGTCGTATTAAAATTCATACGACTTTTATTTGTTACTTCAAAGAACTTCACAGGTTGTGGAACTGGTAAATCCTTCAAGTGCTCTTTCGCTAAAGCAACCGTCAGCTTTGAGCCATAAACCGGCGCTTTAATCTTTTGCAGCACGTATGCAATTGAACCAATCGCATCTTCATGTCCGTGTGTAAGGAAAATCCCCTTCACACGCTCTTTGTTTTCTTCTAGGTATGTAATATCCGGAATCACGATATCTATCCCAAGCATTTCATCCTCTGGGAACATTAATCCACTGTCCACAATGAAAAGCTCGTCATCGATTTCGATTACATACATCGATTTCCCGATTTCTCCAACTCCGCCAAGAGGGATTACTCGGATTACTTCATTTTTAGTCTTAGTCACTTGATTTCCTCCTATAATATCCCGAACGCAACCACTTATAACTCATTATACGTTTTCAATGTGTGAAGCACAAATAAAAAAGCGAATTTTTTACAGAGTATGGGATTGGGGGTTGGAAATGGTAGGGTTGTGAGGGGTGGGGCGAGTGGGTTATGTGATGCTATTGGGGCGGGTGGAGGTGGTTGGGTGTTGTGGATCCGAAGCAGCTGGGCTGGAGGGAGAGCTTATATTGTTGATGAAACGGGTTTGTTTCTTCTTTTGCTTTCACTTTGCGTTTCAGATCCTTTTTGAAACGCGTTTCTCTCTTATTTTTCTTTCACTTCGCGTTTCAGATCCTTTTTGAAACGCGTTTGTCTCTTATTTTTCTTTCACTTCGCGTTTCAGCTCCTTTTTGAAACGCGTTTCTCTCTTATTTTTCTTTCACTTCGCGTTTCAGATCCTTTTTGAAACGCGTTTCTCTCTTATTTTTCTTTCACTTCGCGTTTCAGATCCTTTTTGAAACGCGTTTCTCTCTTCTTTGCTTTGCACTACGCGTTTCATCCACATCATGAAACGCGTTTGTCTCTTATTTTTCTTTCACTTCGCGTTTCAGATCCTTTTTGAAACGCGTTTGTCTCTTCTTTGCTTTGCACTTCGCGTTTCATCTACATCATGAAACTCATTCCGCCCTTTTCACGCGCGCTTAACACGTTTCATTCCGCTTATGAAACTCATTCCGCCCTTTTCACGCTCGCATAACACGTTTCATCCCGCTTATGAAACTCATTCCGCCCTTTTCACGCTCGCATAACACGTTTCATCCCACTCATGAAACGCATTCAGACCTTTTCACACATGCTTAACACGTTTCATTCCGCTTATGAAACTCATTCCGCCCTTTTCACGCGCGCTTAACACGTTTCATTCCACTCATGAAACGCATTCCTACCTTTTCACGCACACTTAACACGTTTCATCCCATCCATGAAACGCATCCCCCCCTTTTCACGCACACTTAACACGTTTCATTCCACTCATGAAACGCATTCCTACCTTTTCACGCACACTTAACACGTTTCATTCCGCTTATGAAACGCATTCCTACCTTTTCACGCACGCTTAACACGTCTCATTCCACTCATGAAATCCATACCTACCTTTTCACGCACGCTTAACACGTCTCATTCCACTCATGAAACGCATTCCTACCTTTTCACGCACACTTAACACGTTTCATTCCGCTTATGAAACGCATTCCTACCTTTTCACGCACGCTTAACACGTCTCATTCCACTCATGAAATCCATACCTACCTTTTCACGCACGCTTAACACGTCTCATTCCACTCATGAAACGCATTCCTCCCTTTTCACGCACACTTAACACGTTTCATCCCATCCATGAAACGCATCCCCCCCTCCTCACTCTCGCTTAACACGTTTCATTCGCGGCAAATTGCTCGTTTTTTATTTTTCGCATTCAAATTTAGTGAAATAATTATTTTCGGAACTTCGATAGTAATTTATAATTTTTTCCATTAGAATATGGTTAATAAATATTAGAGAGGATGAGAAATCTGTTATTCAAGCATAGAACTGAGTCCATTGAATTAATTATTTTAAGTTTTTTAAATCGGCGTATGGAGTTGTCGAAAACTGATCAACAACTCTACTATAATTTAAGAAAAGGCTATGAAGGTGAGTTAATGTTTGATGCTTTAACTAAAAATCTCACGTCAGATTGTCTTGTTTTAAATGATTTAGTTTTCAAAACGAACAACCAGAATTTTCAAATTGACTCCTTAATAATCATGAAAAACCAAATCTATTTACTTGAAATCAAAAACTTCAGCGGGGATCACTTTTACAAATCAAATGATCGATTACATAATACTCGTAAAGAAATCACTAACCCCCTCATACAATTATGCCGATCCGAAACCTTGCTTCGTCAAATGTTGATTAAACTCAATACCAACATACCTATCCAAGCTTATGTTATCTTTATAAACCCCGAATTTACTATGTATCAGGCGCCTATGGAGAAGCCTTTTATTTTTCCCGGTCAATTGAATCGTTTCTTTAAAAAGCTAAATACAGACACTGCAAAATTAACACCTCAACAAACTGAGCTAGCTGAAGCTTTATTATCACTGCATCTGCAGGAAAATCCTTATCAGCAACTGCCCACTTATAACTACCAAGAAGTTAAAAAAGGAATAGCCTGTTCAAATTGCCAGTCTTTTGATATGCAAATTATCGGTAGAAAATGTAGATGTATGACATGTGGAGTAATTGAACTGTTTGATACTGCAGTAGCAAGGACTGTTAATGAATATAAAATTTTATTTCCCAATGAAAAAGTTACTACCAATAAAATGATTGAATGGTGCAATATTACTCCTTCAAAACAGCGTATTCAAAGAAGTTTAAAAAAGCACTTTCAACACTCAGGAAAACATCAGTGGAGCTACTATCAATAACTTTAGAGTGTTTTCATTCATCCTAAACTATTTAAGGAATGAATTCCCTTTCCCTTTATTTTTCGTAACCACAAAAAAACAAACACCACATAAAGCAGTGTTTGCTCTCTTTTTCTCTGGACAGCCTACCTTTACGAATGACTCTTTATTTCACTCACGCGCTCTTGGAATTCTTCCCATATCTGATCATACTTTAATTTGTCTTCGTCTAGCATGCCTACTAATGGCAGGCGGACGTGCTGTACTTGGAAGCCTAGTTTGCTTAGTGCGTATTTGACTGGGACTGGGTTTGGGTCTACGAATAGTTGTTTGGCTAGTGGTAGCATGGCTTGGTGGTATTCTTGCGCGATTTGGTGACGGCCTTCTTCATAGGCGCGGATCATTTCCTGCATTTCGTTTCCGATTACGTGTGAGGCAACGGAAATGATGCCTCTGCCCCCGATGGATACAAGCGGCAGTGTTAGGGCATCATCCCCACTGTACACGTAGGTGTCATCAGAAACACCTCTTAGGATTTCAGTCATTTGCTCCAAACTACCGCTTGCTTCTTTGACAATGCGGATGTTTGGAATTTTGCTTAATGCAATGGTTGTGTCAGAAGAGATATTGACACCAGTGCGTCCCGGGACATTGTACACGACAATTGGCAGATCCGTTACTTTGGAAACGGCCTCGAAATGTGCGTAAATGCCTCTTTGGTTCGGCTTGTTATAGAAGGGTGCGACGACCATAATGCCGTCAGCACCGAATGCTTCTACTACTTTTGTTGCCTCGATTGTGTACGCAGTGTCGTTGTAGCCAACACCGGCAATGACCGGAATGCGTTTATTGACCTTTTTGATGGTAAAGTCGATAAAGGCTCTCTTTTCCGGTATTGACAATGTTGGGGTTTCGCCTGTCGTCCCACATACCACGATTGAATCTGTACCATTAGATATTAAGTGCTCAATTACTCGCTCTGCTACTTCATAATTTATAGCTCCATTTTCGTCAAATGGGGTAATCATGGCAGTAGCAACTCGACCTAAATCCACTAATAAACACCCCTTAGAGTAGATTATCCTCTAACATGCTTTCGGCAATTTGAATTGAGTTTAAAGCGGCGCCTTTTAGTAAGTTGTCTGATACGATCCATAAATGGAATCCTTTTTTGTTGGATAGGTCTTGGCGGATACGGCCAACATAAACTGGATCTTCCCCTTCAACAAATAAAGGCATTGGGTAGTCTTGTGTTGAAATATCATCTTGTAGAACAATGCCTGGAGCATTTCTTAACACATCAAAGATTTCTTGCACACTGGCTTCTTTTTCTACTTCAATATAAACAGATTCTGAATGTCCTGAAACAACCGGAACTCGCACACAAGTAGCTGCTACTGGTAGATCAGGCATGTGCATAATTTTTTTTGTTTCATTTATCATTTTCATTTCTTCGTATGTAAAGCCATTGTCCGTAAATACATCGATTTGCGGAATGACATTACGTGCGATTGGATAATGCTTTTTGTCTGATTTTACCGGAAGAATTTTTGCCTCAACATTCTTACCAGCTTCCCACTCGGCACTTTGCTCGCGTAGCTCTTCAATTGCCGATACTCCTGAACCTGACACGGCTTGGTAAGTCGAAACAATTACATTTTTCAAGCCAAATTGCTCGCGAATTGGTTCTAATGCTACAACCATTTGAATTGTCGAACAGTTTGGATTGGCAATAATTCCGTTATGCTTTGCCAAATCTTCACGATTTACTTCAGGTACCACTAAAGGTACGTTTGGATCCATGCGGAAGTGACTTGTGTTGTCGATCACCACTGCCCCACGTTTTGCAGCTTCTGGTGCTAACTTCGCTGAAACTGAACCACCTGCTGAAAATAGCGCTACGTCTACGCCTTCAAAGGCTTCTGGTGTCGCTTCTTCGATTGTATACGTTTTACCGCCAAATTCGACTTCTGTTCCAGCAGAACGAGCAGATGCTAAAAATTTTATATGTTTAATTGGAAAATTACGTTTCAATAGTTGTTCTTTCATTTGTGTTCCTACTGCTCCTGTTGCACCTACAATTGCAACTGTCAATTCTTTTGCCATAACTCATCTCTCCTCAAAATACAAATAACATAATGTTGAAAATTGTATCATAAAAAGGACTAGTTGTGTTAGAATTTTTAGTTATTTCAATATTGGATTAATAGAGGCTGTAGCTGTTTTTTATGGTTAATGGCATGGTCAACCGTTTCTACCATTTTCGTAAAGTCAGAAATTAGTGAATTCGGCTTTCCTTGTGGATCATCCTGACCAAATGGAATAAAGTAAATATTTTTTGAGTTCATGAGCTTCATAATGTTAACACCGTTTAAACCAAGAGCATCATTAGTTGAAATACCCAGTACAACCGGTGAACCATTACGAAGTGTAGCCTTAGCCGCCATTAAAACGGGGCTATCAGTTGATGCATTTGCAAATTTACTGATCGAATTACCCGTCATCGGGGCAATTACCATACAATCTAATGGGTTACTCGGTCCGAATGGTTCAGCCTCCATAATGGAAGAAACAACTTTTTCTCCAGTTAATGCCTCAATCTTTTTAATCCATTCTTCCCCCGTACCAAATCGCGTTGCAGCTGTTAACACGGAATGTGTGATAATAGGAACTACCGTTGCTCCCACTTTTGTGAAGTTCTCAATCTTCGGAATCACATCTTCATACGTACAGTGGGATGCTGTAATACCTAGCCCTATGCGTTTACCTTCTAGCAAGTGTGTCTCCTCCTTAATTGTTCAACAATTGATTCATATAGTACATTTCCAGCATCTTCAGGGAAAAACTTTCCTGGCAATGCAGGCAACAGCTCATATTGCTTTCTACTAATACCATCTTGTAAACACCCTGGATAGGAGGCTAAATCATAAATTGGTATTGTAATTTTCTTATTAAATTGTTCATCCAGCCATTTTGCAGGAATAGTGTTAATAAAGAAATCACCTTCGATTTCTCCTACTTCATTGATATCCGCAGCTTCATAACGAAATGCCCTGGCTTCGTTTAGCTGCACATCAGAACGCACCGCAATGCAAACGTCTGCCCCGATGCTTCTTAAAATATGTGCAACCATTTTCGACACCCGACCAAATCCGGTAATAATGAACTTTTTCCCCATAATTGCTCTTTTTGTATTATAAAAGCTAGATACAAAGGCTTCTGCTGTTAAGACTGCATTGTGCCATATAAATCCTTCATCTTCTAAATAATAGTGAATTTCGTTTTCTTTTAAGATCTCATGCCATTCATCATTCAGCTTTCCAGTGAAAACCACCGTTTTCGAAAGTCCAACCACCACAGGTACTTCAATCGGTAGTGGATGAATGGGCAACACGACAAAATCAGGATGAAACTCAAGAACTGTTTTGTTAAGCTCCTCATCCCACACTGCCAGGTTTTTATAATAAACTGTTCGGTTATCATTGCTTAGATTCTTCGCTAACACCTTCATGCGCGTATCTGTACCTACAACCAGCCATTTCTCTTCAGTCATTTAGTCAAACTGCCTTCTTTTTGATGATGTTCGGTGGAATAAAATTCGATCTTCGCCAATGAGATGAATTTCTTCCCAAGGAATAAATAACGGTGCAGCAGCTTTTTTCTTCTGGAATGGCATCTTAGAGGTTTGTTCGTGTAACTCAAAACCAAAAATCTTCCCTGTTTTTGGGTCAAATAGACATTCCGTTTCAGACAAATAGCCGTACCTCACACCATTCTCCATTTCGATCAATTCCTTCTCCGCAAGCTCCGATAGCAGCATGTTTTCCCTCCTCCATGAGCTTATTGTTACTATATGCAATGCCAGATTTGTTGGTGCCCCTTTTTTACGAATCCCCTACTAACGACTGAATCTAAAGGCGACATATCAAGAGCTTTTTTAGCTAGGCCATAAAATACATTTTTGGAGTAGTCTGTAGTTATAGGAATCCCGTTTATTACTTCAAAAAATTTCTCAGATATACTAATTTACTGAAAGTCACCTACTCATTATTACTAAATCACTTAGAAAAACATAATTATCGATAATAATAGAGAGAAAACATGAATTTCAGACAAAAAAACGGCTGCCTCCTAAAATAGAAGACAACCGTTTTCATCATTTTATTTTACCCCTTGCCCGATAATTGCAATGGCAGGGTCTGCATTTAAAATTGAGTTAATGAGGTCATTCACTTTATCCATCGAAACCTCGTCAATCTCTGAGATTACTTCGTCAATCGATTTATGACGGCCGTGAATCAGCTCGTTTCGACCATTTCGGCTCATTCTAGAATTCGTCCCCTCCATGCCCAGAACAAAGCTCCCCTTAAGCTGCTCTTTCGCGTTCACTAGCTCAATATCCGTAATCCCGTGTGTACGAACCTTTCCCAATGTCTCGTTAATGGTATCCTGCATCACGGAAAGCTGTTGATTATTTGTACTTCCATAAATTGTAAACGCACCAACATCGGCATAACAGGATTGGTAAGAGTAAATTGTATAGGCTAATCCCCGCTCTTCCCTAACCTCCTGGAATAGTCGGGACGACATATTTCCTCCAACAATGTTATTTAATGCGATGAAGTCATTTAGCTTAGGATCCATCACACTGATAGCAGGGAAGGAGATTGCAAGATGAGATTGCTCTACATCACGTTCCTTCACGAACTTACCTGAGTGGAATACAGGATTTGTTAGAGTTGTTTCAACTGCATTTGGTGAACGTTCAAAGCTACCGAAAAGCTCTTCAATATGTAAAAGCAAATCCTTTGTTACGTTCCCGGCAATCGACACCACAATATTTTCTGGGCAATAATGTTTATCTATATATTGTCGAATTGTGTCAGATGAGAAGGTTGAAAGTGTTTTATTCGTCCCCAATATCGGGAGACCTAATGCATCAGTTGGATACATGACACCCCATAATTGCTCATGTACATCATCGTCTGGTGCATCTTCACTCATAAGTATCTCTTCAAGTACAACTTGTCGTTCTTTATCTAGTTCGTTTTCATCGAAAGTAGAATTGAAAAACATATCTGCTAGAATTGAAACGGCCATTTCACCGTGATGATCTAAAACCTTGGCATAATAGCATGTGTTTTCCTTTGAGGTGAAGGCGTTTATTTCCCCACCGATTCGGTCAAACTCTTCTGCGATTTGTCTAGCCGTTCTCGTTTTTGTCCCTTTAAACAACATATGTTCAATAAAATGTGTAATACCGTTTTCTTCTGGTGATTCAAATCGTGAGCCTGCTCCTACCCAGATCCCTACTGAGATGGAACGCACATGAGGAATCTCCTCCGAAACAATTCGAACACCGTTTTTACATGTATAAACTGTCACCAAATTTCCCCACACCTATCTAATTTTCTTTTAATCTGAAGCTATCTTCAGTTATTTTTATCTGTGTATTTCCCGCCATTTTCAAACAATGGCTTATTTGATTAATCATATGCTAAACTTCTCGAACCTTCAACTTAGAAACTTTTAATTTTGTATGCATATCTTTAAATTTCTTAAGAATTTCTTCATATTTATGCTTCCTTTATCTTCAGAATCACCCTCTACAATGAAGTTATCACAACAGATAAAGGAATGAGTAACTATGATTACAGTGGATGCTTTACATCATACCTTCTCGATTGGGAAGAAGGGGCATGAGAAAAAAGTAGAAGTACTTAAGGGAATTAGTTTTCACATTGAACGCGGAGAAATCATCGCGATTGTTGGAAAAAGCGGTTCAGGCAAGTCAACTTTACTTCAAATTATTGCTGGATTTATGAAGCCAGACTCTGGCTCAATTCTAGTAAACAATACGGAGATTGCAGGCTATAACGAAAAGCAGAGCGCTGCCTTTCGCCTGGATAATTTCGGGTTCATCTTTCAAAACTTTCAGCTGCTGCCGGCACAAACGGTTTTCGAAAACATTGAGCTACCTTTGAAGCTAAAAGGTGTAAACCGTGATTTACGTGCACAAAAAGTAACTGAATTACTAAATAAAGTGGGGTTAACAGAGGTTGCAGACCATTATCCAAACGAACTTTCTGGAGGGCAGCAGCAACGTGTTTCTATTGCAAGAGCCATGATTACAAACCCACCGATTATTTTAGCGGACGAGCCTACAGGAAGCCTTGACTCCCAAACCGAGCAAGAAATTTTAGCCTTGATTCGCAAGCTGAATAAAGAAGAAAATTTAACATTCGTTATCATCACTCATGACGAAGAGGTTGCAACGATTTCTGATCGACAATTTCGCATGACAGATGGCGTTTTAGTTGGAGGTATGAGCCGTGTTATTTAAGGACCAATTACAATTTGTCTTACAGCATATGAAGAAAAACAAACTACGCGTTACCATGACCGTTTTAGCTGCCATGATTGGTTGTGCGTTTTTAATCGTTCTAGCCTCGATTGGATTTGGAATACAGCACACTTTAAAAAGTGAGCTTTTAAATGATGACGCAATTACCCAAATCGAGCTTTGGGGCGACGAAACGCTTGCAGAGGAAGATGTGGCTTATATCGAAGGCATCGATCACGTAAATGTAGTCTTAAATAGAGCAGAAATCAACGGTATGGTGAAATCATCTTTGGATGATCGTACAGGAGAAACCAATGCATCCATTGCCGATATGACTGCTCAAAATAAGCTCCCTTCTAGCCTTAGTGAAGGTCGTTTACCAGAAAATGCAAATGAAATTGTCGTGGGCTATCATTATGGCCAAAGCTTATTGAATGAAGCTGATTTAGCGGAGCTTGAAAGAAAGTCGAGGGAAGCTGAAGAAGCCGGCTCATATTATGATGGTTCTGAAGAAGGCTATAAGGATGCGCTTTTAAATAAAGAAGTAAATATCCAGCTTTACGATGAGAACACACAGGAATACATGGAACCTGCTGCTTTTACAATTGTCGGGATATTAAAAGAGCCTTCTTACGATTGGTACAGAGACACAAGTATTCAGTTTAGTGATTCATTATTAGTATCGTACCCTGATTTAATAACATATCCATCGACAACAATTTATGTGGATTCGATGGAAAATGTCATGCCCGTGTTAGAATTGCTGAAAGAGCAAAATTATCAAGTATATTCACAGGTAGAACAATTAGAAGAGCTCGATTTGTTCTTCTTAATCTTTAAAATCGGACTCGTATTCATCGGGACAATCGCAGTTCTCATCGCTTCAATCGGTATTTTCAATACAATGACGATGGCCGTAACAGAAAGAACTAGGGAAATCGGTGTGTTAAAGGCGATTGGCGCTTCCCCATCGTTGATTCAACGACTCTTTTTAATGGAAAGCACATTCATCGGGCTATTAGGAACCGGTTTAGCGATTATTGTTTCATACGCTGTAAGCTTCGCCGCAAACGCGATTTTACCTTACGTTGTTTCCTTCGCCTTCTCAGATGAAGACTTATCGTCCTATGATATTACATTCTCATTGATTCCATGGAGCCTAGTCGTAATCGCTGGAGGCATCAGCTTAGCAGTAGCCATCCTATCCGGCTTACGTCCAGCACGAAACGCAACAAAAATCGAAGTAATCCAGGCCTTGAGACAGGAGTTATAGGATTGGACTTTGAATATAGAGTTACCTCGGGAACCGGTCAGTGTTGATCGGTTTTTCTTATTGAGATGGGGGCGGTTTGATGTACAAAGTGGTGGGCGTGGTGGGTTTGCTACGTTTCATGAGGGAACTTTCTTCGGATTGTAGCATAGGAGGCTGGTTTGCTACATTTCATGTGGTTACTCGCTTTGAATCGTAGCAATGCTGAGCTTTTACGACGTTCCACGAGGTCACTCGCTCCTAATGGTAGTAATCCAAGCCGGTTTGCTACTTTTCATGAGGTTACTTTTTCCAGATAGTGGCAATCCAAGCTGTTTTACTACTTTTCAAAAGGATTCCCGCTCCTATCGGTAGTAATCCAAGCCGGTTTGCTACTTTTCAAACGGATTCTCACTTCGGATCGTAGCAATGCTGACGCTTTTACGACGTTCCACTAGGTCACTCGCTCCTAATGGTAGTAATCCTAGCTGGTTTGCTACTTTTCAAACGGATTCCCGCTTCGTATCGTAGCAATGCTGACGCTTTTACGACGTTCCACGAGGTCACTCGCTCCTAATGGTAGTAATCCAAGCCGGTTTGCTACTTTTCAAACAGATTCTCACTCCAAATCGTAGCAATGCTGACGCTTTTACGACGTTCCACTAGGTTACTCGCTCCTAACGGTAGTAATCCTAGCTGGTTTGCTACTTTTCAAACGAATTCCCGCTTCGTATCGTAGCAATGCTGACGCTTTTACGACGTTCCACTAGATCACTCGCTCCAAACCGTAGCAATCCAAGTGGTTTTCCTCCCAATCCCCCAAAAAAAGCAGAGGAAACTTACTCCCTCTGCTTTAAAGTTATTATTATTCGCCTTGTTCAGCGCGTTCTTTTTCTTCTTTGATGACTACTTTGCGAGATAGGTTGACGCGGCCTTGGTTGTCGATTTCGATTACTTTTACTAGTAATTCGTCGCCAAGTTTTAGGACGTCTTCTACTTTGCTTGTGCGTTCTTCTTGGATTTCAGAGATGTGTAGTAATCCGTCTTTTCCAGGGAAGATTTCACAGAAGGCACCGAATTTTTCGATACGTCTTACTGTTGCCATGTAGTACTCGCCTACTTTAGCTTCACGTACGATTGATTCGATGATTTCTTTAGCACGCTTGTTCATTTCTTCGTTTGCTGAAGAGATGTAGATTGTGCCGTCTTGTTCTGTGTCGATTTTTACGCCAGTTTCATCGATGATTTTGTTGATTGTTTTACCACCAGAACCGATTACGTCACGGATTTTATCTGGATTGATACGAATCACTTCGATTTTTGGAGCGTATTTCGATAGGCTTGTACGTGATTCAGCAAGTGTTGCAAGCATTGATTCTAGAATGATCATACGTCCAGCTTTCGCTTGTTGTAATGCTTCTTCAAGAATGTTGCGTGATAGACCATCAATTTTGATGTCCATTTGAAGTGCTGTAACACCTTTAGCAGTACCGGCAACTTTAAAGTCCATGTCGCCAAGGTGATCTTCCATACCTTGGATGTCCGTTAAGATTGAGTAGTGCTCACCTTTTTTCACAAGACCCATTGCAATACCAGCAACTGGTGCTTTAATTGGAACACCAGCATCCATCATTGCAAGTGTTGATGCACAAATTGATGCTTGAGAAGTTGAACCGTTTGATTCTAATACCTCAGACACACAACGGATTGCGTATGGGAAGTCTGCTTCATCAGGAATAACTGCAAGTAATGCACGTTCACCTAAAGCACCGTGACCGATTTCACGACGACCTGGTCCACGAATTGGTCCTGTTTCCCCAACTGAGAATTGTGGGAAGTTATAGTGATGCATGAAGCGTTTTGATTCTTCAAGCCCTAAGCCATCAATGATTTGAACATCGCCAAGTGGACCTAATGTACAAATTGAAAGTGCTTGAGTTTGTCCACGTGTGAACAGACCAGAACCGTGAGTACGCTCTAATAGGCCTACTTCAGAAGATAGTGGGCGAATTTCATCGACTTTACGACCATCTGGACGAACTTTGTCTTCAGTGATAAGACGACGAACTTCTTCTTTTACCATTTTATCTAAAATTGTTTTTACTTGTTTTAATGTTGCATCATCAGCTTCTTGCTCTTCAAAGCTAGCCATCACGCGCTCTTTTACGACACCGATTGCTTCTTCACGAGCATGCTTTTCAACCGTTTGGATAGCAGCGATCATATCTTCTTCACACATAGCTTTTACTTGTGCTTGAATTTCTTGATCCACTTCGTATAATTCTACTGCGATTTTTTCTTTGCCCATTTCAGCAACGATTTGTTCTTGGAAGGCAATTAATTTCTTAATTTCTTCATGACCGAACATAATTGCTTCTAGCATGATTTCCTCAGGTACTTCTAATGCACCTGCTTCTACCATGTTAATGGCATCTTTGTTCCCTGCCACAGTTAAGTGAACAGTGCTTTTTTCTGATTGCTCAGTTGTTGGGTTAAGAACGAATTCTCCGTCGATATACCCAACATGCACACCTGCGATAGGGCCATCAAATGGAACATCCGAAGTAGCTAACGCTAAAGAAGAACCGAACATTGCTGCTACATCAGTAGGGCAGTTTGGATCAGAAGACATTACCATAGAGATAACTTGTACCTCGTTACGGAAGCCATCTGGGAACATTGGACGAATCGGACGGTCAATTAGACGTGAAACAAGGATTGCGTGCTCTGATGGGCGTCCTTCACGTTTAATGAAACCTCCAGGAATTTTACCTGCTGCATATAGACGTTCTTCATAGTTCACTGTTAATGGGAAGAAATCTAATGGCTTCGGTGATTTTGACATTGTTGCTGTTGATAGTACTGCTGATTCACCGTATCGAATTAATGCAGCACCGTTTGCTTGTTTTGCTAGCTGTCCTACTTCTACTACTAGTTGTCGGCCAGCCCATTCATATGAATAGACTTTCTTTTCGGTCATTTAATGAACCCCTTTCTTTTGAAACACACTTTCATCACGAATATAATCATAGTAAGTGTATCAAAAAACCAATATCTATGCTAAATATTTTCAATCTAATTATGTCTAATTCGTATAATTTTTACAATTATTTTAGGAGATCTATATCTATTATCTAAAAATCAGGCCATTTTTATGACTGATTGATCTTTTAAAGAGAAACTTTTTATTATCAATTTGTCCAAATTTTACAATTAAATACTGATAATCGGTTTAATTGCTAGATTTGACCATATACTTTTTACATAAATAAAAAGCGGGAATGTTCCCGCTTTTCTTAAACAGAGATCGTTCTCTGCTTCCTTATGTGTAGCTTTAGCAGCTAGGCTTGAATCTAATCGAGCCTAGCTGCACCTGCTTTTGTATTATCGACGTAAGCCTAAACGTTTGATTAGTTCACGGTAGCGTGCTACTTCGTTTTCACGAAGGTACTTTAATAAGTGACGACGACGACCGATTTTTTTAAGAAGACCACGTTGTGAGTGATAATCTTTTTTGTGAGTGCTTAAGTGAGCGTTTAAAGCGTTGATATCAGCAGTTAATACTGCGATTTGTACTTCTGGAGAACCAGTGTCCCCTTCGTGAGTTTGGTACTCAGCGATAATTTCGTTTTTACGTTCTTTTGTAATTGCCATGTTGAATGGACCTCCCAAATAATAATTATTTTACACCTCTAGCACAGCAGTCGTTGGAGAATCGAAAAGCCGAGCCAAGGTTTGTGCTATGCACTTAATGAATAGTACCATACTTCTGTTTGACAATCAACTATTACGAATGTACCTGGAAATATTCAATAGCTTCGTTTTTGTCCTTCTCAATCTGAGCTTTCAACGATTCGATGCCATCAAATTTCTTCTCGCTACGGATGCGTTTATACCAGCCTACTTTAACTTCTTCCCCGTAGATGTTTTTGTCAAAGTCTAAAATATGCACTTCAATGGATAGTTGCTTGTCCTCAGGATTCTTAAAGGTCGGTTTATAGCCCACATTACATACGCCATCATACCATTTATCCTGTACAAGGATTTTAACAGCATACACACCTGTAGCAGGTATGAAGCTTCCTTCTATGGACTGAATATTCGCTGTAGGGAAACCGATTGTACGTCCTCGCTTGTCTCCGTGAACTACAATACCTGGCACCTCAAAAGCGCGACCTAAAAGCTTAGCAGCGCTTTCCATGTCACCATCTTGAAGATATGCACGAATTCTTGTAGAGCTGATTTTCTCTTCTTCATCACTCTGCTTTTCAATAACCGTTACGCCATATTCTCCGTTGCTTAGCTCCTGCATTGTCTCCATCTTCCCTTTTCCAAATTGGCCAAAGGAGAAGTCAAAACCAGCTGTAACATGCTTCACATTTAGGTCTTTTATAAAGTATTGAATAAAGTCCTCTGGTGAAAGCTTTGCAAAATCAGATGTAAAATTAACAACAAAAACATTTTCCACACCGAACTCTTCTAGTACATCAAGCTTTTGTTGGAGAGGTGTTATGTAAAATACTTGTTCTTTGCGCCCTCCTAGAACTATCGATGGATGCGGATCAAAAGTCATGACAGCGCTTTCGATATTCAGTTGCTTTGCCATTTCCTTTGCGTTTTGAATTACGGCTTGATGTCCTTTATGTACGCCATCAAAGAAACCCACTGCTAAAGAATATGCAGTAGAAAATTCGTTTACTAAATTAAGTTGATGCGGGTATTTTAAATGTACTACCTTCATGACGGATCTTGCCTCCTAATCAGTTGATCGGGAACATTTTCTCTGGTTTCATGTACCCTTCTTTTGTTGGATGTTGAATATAGACCGCGTAAGCCTTACCTTGGATGCTATAAACTATTTTATCATTTTCTTTCAATAATGCATGAATTGGAAGAACTTGTCCATTCAAAATTTGTTTTTCAATTGATTCGTCAACCTCAATAGATGGATAGGCTGTCAATGCATATTCAACAGGAAGGATTACCTCATTGATATTCCCTTCGTTCATGATTTCTTCCACCTGTTTGAGTGTAACGCAATCTTTTTTAGTAAATGTGCCAGATGCCGTACGAACAAGGGATGCCATGTGTGCAGGGTAACCAAGCTTCTCCCCAATTTGAACAGCAAGTGTTCGGATATATGTGCCTTTACTGCAGGCGATTCGAATTCGGAAAGTAACTTCTTCCCCCTCGAAGCTTCGTGCATCATCCAATAATTCAAGCGAATAAATCGTTACTTTTCTAGTTGGACGTTCAACGATTTCTCCTTTTCGAGCATACTCATAAAGTCTTTTTCCATTTACTTTTACTGCTGAGAACATCGGCGGAGTTTGTTCAATTTCGCCTGTTAGTTGCTGAAGTGCTTCTAGTAGCTGCTCACGTGAGAATGTTTTAGGAGATAAATTCTCCTCAACCGTTTCGCCTTCTGCATCCTCAGTTGTCGTAGTTCTGCCGATAGATACAACTGCTTCATATGTTTTGCCCGCGTCAGTTAAATATTCTGCAATTCTTGTTGCTTGCCCAATACAGATTGGCAATACGCCTTCTACAGCCGGATCGAGTGTCCCGGTGTGGCCAACCTTTTTCGTTTTTAAAATTTTACGTAGCTTGAAGACGCAATCATGACTTGTCATGCCGCGCTCTTTCCATAGAGGTAAAATGCCGTTCATATGTAAGCTCCTTTGGATGGGGTGGCGGAGGAAGACTTGCGATATCCGCCAGAACTAGAGGCGTTTCCGTCAACTCAAATTAACCCATCAATTTTTTATTGAATTTGATGCAATTTTATCATTCTTTTGACTGCTAATTAATAAACGTAGTCGCTCTTTTTATAATCTAGCCACTTTTGCTGATAATCTAGCCACTTCAAAAGTGCATAGTGCATTATTAATAAATTTGGCACAAATTTATTAAAACACTTTAGCACTTTTCTTTAATCAAGCTTAAAACTTAAGTGACATATTAATAAGCAATAGTTTCCTACTACTAAGTTTGTGCAAAAGCTTCTTTTGAAATAATCCCGACACTTTTGCTGAAAATCCCGACAGTTTCTTGATTAATCCCGACACTTCACAAACCCTAGTCAATATTTTACTTGTTTCCCTAAATTTTTATCAACTGAAGTAGCTTGCGGGCAGCAAGAAAAAGCCTACATCGCACTTGCTTATGCAGATGTAGGCTTTGCTTTTAATTGATCGATTAGTCGTTGTTTAGTGAACGTAGAAGTGCGTCGATTTTGTTGCCGTATTCTACAGATGAATCGAATTCAAATGTGATTTCTGGTGTGCGACGCAAGCGAATACGATGACCAATTTCAGTGCGGATGAAGCCTGCAGCTTTTGCTAAAGCCTTTAGCGTTTCTTCACGTTCACGGTCATTGCCTAGTGATGAGATGTAGACTGTTGCTAGTTGTAAGTCACCAGAAACTTCTACATCTGTTACTGTAATAAACCCAACGCGTGGGTCTTTTAGTTTACGAGTGATGATATCACCAAGCTCTTTTTTCATTTGTTCTGCTATTCGATTTGAACGTAATGACATATAGTGACACCTCTGTATAAAGATTAGAAAACTAGGCTAATTGCCGAGCTTTTTGACAATTAGCCTTAGTTACACTTATGCGGATAAGAAGGATTTATTCTTTCTTATCCGCTAAAATATTGCCTCCTACTTTACGTACCCATTGCCTTGTAAAAGCAAACGATTCGTAATAAAAGGAGCATCAAAAATTTCTTAAAGCTATAGCTTAACGAGAACGAGTACCGCCATTTTATAAGTAGTCTGTCCAGACCTCGAGTTGCTCCCAGGAAGGGTTAGACTTTAGGAAGTGAAGTGCATGATTGATTTCTCGCTCTGCACTCATCTTAGATGAAGACACGCAGACAAGAGCGATTCTTGTCCGTTGCCATACATTTTGATGATCTATTTCTGCCACAGAAACATTAAATTTCTGCTTTGTTCGGGTAATCATTCGCTGTAGAACAGCTCGCTTTTCCTTTAACGAATGGGATTCAGAAATGATAAACTCAACTTCCGCGTAAACGATCATTATCGTTTAATTTCTTCCATTACGAAGGCTTCGATAATGTCGCCTTCTTTAATGTCATTGAAGTTTTTGATTGTGATACCACATTCGTAACCTTTTGCTACTTCTTTTGCATCGTCTTTGAAACGTTTTAGCGTATCTAAATCCCCTTCGAAAATAACGATACCTTCGCGAATGATACGAACGCCTGAGTCACGAGTAATTTTACCTTCAGTTACATATGAACCAGCGATTGTACCAACTTTTGATACTTTAATCGTTTGACGAACTTCAGCTTGACCGATAATTTTTTCTTCAAATTCAGGATCAAGCATCCCTTTCATCGCCGCTTCGATTTCTTCGATTACTTTGTAAATAATACGATGTAAACGAATATCAACGCCTTCTTCATCTGCAGCACGTTTTGCATTTACGTCCGGACGAACGTTAAATCCAATAACGATTGCGTTTGAAGCAGCTGCTAATGAAATATCCGATTCTGTAATCGCACCAGCGCCAGTGTGAATGATTTTCACGTTAACGCCTTCTACATCGATTTTCATTAATGATGCAGCCATTGCTTCCACAGTACCTTGAACGTCAGCTTTAACGATTAAGTTTAATTCCTTAACTTCGCCATGTGACATTTGTTCGAACAGGTTATCTAACGTTACGCGTTGTTTTTCAGAACGGTTTGCTTGGATTGCAGTCATCGCACGAGATTCACCCACTTGACGGGCTGTTTTCTCATCTTCGAAGACTACGAAACGGTCACCAGCTTGTGGCACTTCGTTAATCCCAGTGATTTCAACCGGTGTTGAAGGACCTGCTTCTTTTACACGACGGCCAAGGTCATTAACCATTGCACGTACACGTCCATAAGCATGACCAACTACGATTGGGTCACCAACACGTAAAGTTCCATCTTGTACTAATAATGTTGCTACAGAGCCACGACCTTTGTCTAGCTGTGCTTCAATTACTGAACCAATAGCTGAACGACCTGGGTTTGCTTTTAGTTCAGCTACTTCAGATACTAATAGTATCATCTCTAATAGCGTATCAATACCTTCACCTTTTAAGGCAGATATTGGAACGAAAATTGTTTCGCCGCCCCAGTCTTCAGGAACTAAGCCGTGCTCAGTTAATTCTTGCATTACACGGTCAGGATTCGCTGATGGCTTATCCATTTTGTTTACTGCAACAATAATTGGTACTTCAGCAGCTTTCGCATGGTTGATCGCTTCAACTGTTTGTGGCATTACACCATCATCAGCAGCTACTACGATGATTGCTAAATCCGTGATACTTGCACCACGAGCACGCATTGTTGTAAACGCAGCATGTCCAGGAGTATCTAGGAATGTGATTTTTTTGCCATCGATATTTACTTGGTAAGCACCGATATGCTGAGTGATTCCACCTGCTTCACCAGCAGTTACTTTTGTGTTACGGATTGAGTCAAGTAAAGTTGTTTTACCGTGGTCAACGTGACCCATGATTGTTACAACTGGTGGACGTACTGATTGTTCTTCTTCGACAACTTCAGCTTGCTCGAAGTAAACATCTAAGTCAGTTTTGTCGATACGAACTTCTTCTTCAACCTCTACGCCGTAATCAGCACAGATAAGCTCGATTGCATCTTTGTCTAATTCTTGGTTAATCGTTGCCATAACGCCAAGCATGAATAATTTTTTGATGATTTCAGATGGCTCACGGTGTAGCTTTTTCGCTAATTCTGCAACTGATAAAGATTCATAAAACGTGATTTTTTCCGGTAGCTCTTTTGGAGCTTGTGGAATTGTTGGTTGGTGTGTTTTAGGATGGCGACGTTTGCCTCCATGGATACCTGGCTTTTTACGTTGGTTGTTGTTAAAGCCGCCTTTTTTGTTGTTATTGTTGTTTGAGTTGTTATTATTATTTTGGGACATATTTCGATTTTGGTTACCTTTTGCATTCTTAAATTTTTCGCCACTGTTTTGTGACGTTGATCTTTGTTCGTTAGACGAATTGTTTGGACGATTCGCTGTATTATTGTTAGACGGACGGTTTGATGATCCGTTTGCTGGTCTGCTTGCAGAGCCATTTGATGGACGATTTCCTTGGCCATTTTGTGGGCGATTCGCCGATCCATTTTGTGGACGGTTTCCTTGACCATTTGATGGACGATTCGCTGATCCATTTTGTGGGCGGTTTCCTTGACCATTTGATGGTCGGTTAGCTGAAGAATTTGCTGGGCGATTTGGACGGTTCGATTGGTCGTTTGACTGAGTTCTTTGTCCACTCGGTGCAGCTTGCTTCTTCTCTTGACGTACTTCTGTGTGTCTTGGTGCAGAATTAGATCCTTTAAAAACAGTATCCAATTTTGTAACAGCGTCACTTTCAAGCGTCGACATATGGTTTGAAACCGTAACGTTTAGCTTTTTAAGCTCTTCGATTACTTCTTTACTTGATTTATTTACTTTTTTCGCATATTCATGAACTCTTACTTTGGTCATCTGCTCACCCCCGATTAATTTTCGTTGAGTAGACTAGATATCTTTTTCGCAAATCCACTATCTACGATAGCTATTGCGACACGTGCTTCTTTACCAATTGCAGTCCCTAGCTGGTAGCGATCACCAAACACATGATACTCAACGTTATAATACGTACATTTATCTTGAATCTTCTTGCTAGAATTCTTTGAGGCGTCATTTGCTAGTAGCACCAGCTTAGCTTTATTTGTACGTATTGAATTCACTACTAACTCTTCCCCAGTAACTATCTTCCTTGCTCTAGCTGCTAAACCTAGTAGTTGGAGTAGTTCACTCATAGAATTGACTCCCTGCGAATCAGTTTAATCAATTCATCATAAACCTCTTCAGGGATTTTCACTTCTAGCTGGCGTTCTAATATATTTTTCTTCCGAGCAGCTTCCACTGCATCTTCCGATTTTGAAATATAAGCCCCACGTCCTGATTTCTTCCCAGTAATATCAACAGATACCTCGCCCTCTTTTGAGCGCACAACACGTATCATTGATTTTTTAGGAAGCATCTCGCCTGTTACGACACATTTACGTAAAGGAACCTTTCTTTGTGTTGCCATAAG
Source organism: Ureibacillus chungkukjangi (assembly GCF_003217295.1). GTDB lineage: Bacteria > Bacillota > Bacilli > Bacillales_A > Planococcaceae > Ureibacillus > Ureibacillus chungkukjangi. The sequence goes on along the minus strand of NZ_QJTJ01000020.1, from coordinate 20,432 downwards.
AATTCACCTTCCCTTATGATTAAGCACATTCCTTAACCATATTTACGCTTTATAGCTTCTAGCTTATTCTTCGTCGTCTTGATAAAGATCATATGTTACATCTTCATCATAGAAATCACTATCATTGTTCGCCTCTTCCACTGGAACAAAACGACTTGACTCGTTTGGATAAATTCCTGCTTCACGTGCGTCTGTTTCACTCTTAATATCGATTTTCCAGCCTGTTAATTTCGCTGCAAGACGTGCATTTTGTCCACGTTTTCCGATAGCTAGTGATAATTGATAGTCTGGTACAACAACCGTTGTAGATTTTTCTTCTTCGTTTACAATTACATCAAGCACTTTTGAAGGGCTTAAAGCATTTGCCACAAAGACGATTGGATCCTCTGACCATTCTACGATGTCAATCTTTTCACCATTTAACTCGTTAACAATATTTTGTACACGGGCACCCTTAGCACCTACACAAGCACCTACTGCATCAATTTCTGGGTTGTGAGCGAATACAGAAATCTTAGAGCGATCTCCAGCCTCACGAGCGATTGATTTGATTTCGACGATACCCTCGAAAATTTCTGGAACTTCCATTTCGAAAAGTCTGCGAAGTAATCCTGGATGTGTGCGAGAAACAATTACTTGAGGTCCGCGTGTTGTACGCTCAACTTTTGTAATATAAACACGTACGCGGCTTTGTGGTCGATATACTTCACCTTGGATTTGTTCATTCACAGGTAATGCAGCCTCAACTTTACCTAAGCTCACATAGATGTTACGAGCATCTTGACGCTCGATTGTACCATTTACAATATCATCAGTACGATCTACGTATTCTTCGTAAATAATGCCGCGCTCTGCTTCACGAACTCGTTGTGTTACCACTTGTTTTGCTGTTTGAGCAGCAATACGTCCAAAGTTACGAGGCGTTACCTCTTGTTCTAGTACGTCCCCAATTTCATAGGCAGGGTTAATGTCTTTTGCATCCTCTAGAGCAATTTGAAGACGATCATCTTCAACTTCCTCTACTACATCTTTACGAGAATAAACTAGCATTGAACCGTTATCTAAGTTTAAATCTACACGTACATTCTGTGCTTGATTAAAGTTTCGTTTGTATGCAGTTACTAATGCAGCTTCGATTGCTTCAACTATTACTTCTCTTGAAATACCCTTTTGTTGCTCCAGAGCAGTTAAAGCATCTAGTAAATCACTACTCATTTTGTTCACTCCTAATATTCAGTTATGATGAAAAATCGATAGCAAGTCGTGCTTTTGCGATTTTTTCATTTTCAATAAAAACAGTTAATTTACGTGTTTTAATACGAACTTCTAGCTCTAAGCCTTCACTAGTATATGATCTTAGATAGCCTTGGAATTCTTTCATATCTTTTATGGGCTCATATGTTTTCACATAGATAAATTTGCCTACTGATTTTTCAAAGTCTGATTCTTTTTTCAATGGTCGTTCAGCACCTGGTGAAGAAACCTCTAAGTAGTAGTTTTGCTCGATTGGGTCTTTTTCATCCAGAATTTCACTTACTCGCTCACTAACGAGTGCACATTGTTCAATATCAATGCCGCCTTCTGGTGTATCAATATATACACGAAGGAACCAGTTGCGTCCTTCTTTTAAAAACTCAATTTCGACAAGTTCAAGGTTCAACTCTTCAACAATTGGCGTAACAAGTTCTTCAATTACTGACGTTACTTTGCTCATAGTATCCTCCCAACGTAATTGTCTCTTGCCTTTTTTTCACAAAAAATCGGTTTATATAAACTAAAATTTCACTAAAAGATGAGATTTTATGCTTTTTTTATACTAATTGTTCTCTGGATTTTAAATCTCAATCAGTATAAAAACAGAAATTCCACCAGGACATGGTGAAATTTGAGAAAGTACCGAATTTGATGGTAAAAAAATTTGAATAAGCGTAACAACAGAAAAGAGCGGGAAAAGCCCCACTCTTTTGCTGCAAAACTATCAACAAATTATTACCATTACAATAGCACAATTTCTAACTTAATGCAAATTTACGCAAATGTGTTACATAAATGGTAATACACATTATCAGCTCTCTTTTAGAACAATGATAATTGGTTTGCATCCGGTAGACCTTCTAAGCAGCCTAGTGTATCCATATACTCGATAAGAGATTTCGATACTCTACCACGCTGCTGTAAATCCTCTTTAGATAAGAACTCTCCGTCTTTCCTTGCTGCAACGATTGCTTTTGCAACGTTTGTACCTAGACCAGGAATTGCATCAAAAGGTGGAATTAATGTATTGCCTTCAATGATAAACTCACTTGCCTGAGAGCGATACAGGTCTACCTTTTGGAAGCTCATCCCGCGCTCGCACATTTCTAAGGCAAGCTCCAATACCGTCATTAAATCCTTTTCCTTTTTCGAAGCATCTAAACCTTTTACATTAATATCATCAATACGTGAGCGAATCATTGCTGAGCCCTGTGTCATGGCGATTAAATCAAAGTCACTCGCACGAACAGTAAAGTATGCTGCGTAATAAAGAATCGGATGATGTACTTTAAACCAGGCAATACGTACGGCCATCAATACATAGGCAGCGGCATGGGCTTTCGGGAACATGTATTTAATCTTCTTACATGAATCGATATACCATTCCGGCACGCTTTGAGCACGCATTTCTGCTTCCATATCCTCTGATAAGCCCTTCCCTTTACGCACAGACTCCATTATTTTAAAGGCAAAGCTTGGTTCTAGTCCCTGATAGATTAAGTACACCATAATATCATCACGACAACCGATAACCTCTGAAAGTACACAGGTTCCGTTATGGATTAATTCCTGGGCATTTCCTAGCCAAACGTCTGTCCCATGGGATAAACCAGAAATTTGGACAAGCTCACTAAATGTAGAAGGCTTTGTGTCCTCAAGCATTTGTCGAACAAATCGTGTACCAAACTCAGGAATCCCCAAAGTACCCGTTTTTGTGCCTATTTGTTCTACCGTTACACCAAGAGATTCTGGTGTGGAGTAGATTTTCATAACTTCTGGATCATCAGTTGGGATTGTTTTCGGATCAATACCAGATAAATCCTGAAGCATCCTGATCACAGTCGGATCATCGTGTCCCAGTATATCAAGCTTTAACACGTTATCATGGATGGAGTGGAAGTCAAAATGGGTAGTCTTCCATTCAGAATCCTGCGCATCTGCCGGGAATTGCACCGGTGTAAAATCATAGATGTCCATATAATCAGGTACTACGATAATCCCACCTGGATGCTGACCAGTTGTACGTTTTACTCCTGTACAGCCTTGTACAAGACGGTCAACCTCTGCTCCCCGAATGGTAAGATTATTATCAGTTGTGTAGCCTTTTACGTAGCCATATGCCGTTTTTTCGGCAACAGTACCAATTGTACCCGCACGGAATACATAGTCTTCTCCGAACAGTTCCTTTGTATAATTATGGGCTTGTGGCTGATATTCTCCCGAGAAGTTTAAATCGATATCGGGAACCTTGTCTCCTTTAAACCCAAGGAAGGTTTCAAAGGGAATATCCTGTCCATCTTTTTTGTACCCTGTACCACACTTCGGGCACTCCTTATTCGGTAAGTCGAAGCCACTACCAACAGAACCATCATCAAAGAACTCAACGTTTTTACAGCTCGGACAAATGTAATGTGGTGGTAATGGGTTTACTTCTGTAATTTCCATGAAGGTCGCAACTAGCGAAGACCCTACAGATCCACGTGAACCAACTAGATACCCATCTGCTAGAGACTTTTTAACGAGCTTAGCGGAGATTAAGTAAATTACGCCGAATCCGTTACCTAAGATCGATTTCAGTTCTTTTTCAATACGAGCCTGTACGATTTCTGGTAGCTCTTCCCCATAAATACGGTGCGCCATTTCGTAAGTTAAATTCGTTACTTCATCATCAGAGCCTTCAATTTTTGGTGTATAAAGGTCGTCCTTAATTGGCTTTACGTCACCAATCATATCAGCAATTTTTTGTGGATTCGTTACCACAATCTCTTTAGCTAAATCCGGCCCTAAAAAGTCGAATTCAGCAAGCATTTCATTTGTTGTACGGAAATGCACTGCTGGCAATTTGTAACGATTTAGTGGATTTGCCCCACCTTGCGAGCCGACTAAGATTTGACGGAATACCCCATCATTTTCATTTAGATAGTGAACATTCCCTGTTGCAACAACAGGTTTTTCCATACGCTTCCCAAGCTTCACTAATTTGCGTATGATATCCTCTAGATTCCATTCATCATGAATAACGCCACCCTCTATTAAAGGTGCGTAGACTGGCTTAGGTTGAACTTCGATATAATCATAGAATCGCGCTACCTTTTCAGCCTGGTCACTTGATTTGTTCATCATCGTTTCAAACAATTCACCGTTATTACAGCCAGAACCTACGATTAGTCCTTGTCGATGCTTCGTTAAATCAGAACGGCGAATACGCGGTACACGGTGATAGGTTTGTGTATGGGCAATTGTAATTAGCTTAAATAAGTTTTTTAATCCATCATTGTCGACCGCTAAAATCGTACAGTGATATGGACGAGACTGTTTATAGCTTTCATCTCGATTGATTTGGTTATTAAATTCATCATGATAATAAATGCCATGATCCTCTTTTGCATCCTTTAATAGATGCAGCATTAGCTCACCTGTCGCCTCTGTATCATAGATGGCACGGTGATGCTGAGTTAGTTCGATACCATATCGTTTACATAAGGTATTTAAACGATGACTTTTTAATGTAGGGTTAAGGAATCTTGATAATTCTAAAGTATCGATAACTGGGTGGGTTACCCCTTGAATCCCCGCTTTTTCATAGGCTGTATATAAGAAGCCCATATCAAAGGAGGCATTGTGGGCTACAACGATTGACTCCCCAATGAATTCCTTAAACTCTGTTACAACTTGGTCGACTTCTGGTGCATTTGTAAGCATGTCGTCCGTAATATGAGTAAGCTCGATAATTTTGGCTGTTAAAGGTCTGTGAGGATTAGCAAAGCGTTCGAATTTGTCGATTACTTTTCCTTCCTTAATCTTAACAGCAGCAAGCTCAATAATCGTATCGTATGCAGTTGAAAGACCTGTTGTCTCTACGTCGAATACGACAAAGGTTGCATCATCAAGTTCGATATGCTGCTCTGCATAAGCAATCAGTGCCCCATCATCAACTAAATTGGCTTCAATCCCATAAATAATCTTAATGCCATGCTTTTTACCTGCTGCATAGGCATCTGGGAAGCCTTGTGCAACAGCATGGTCTGTAATGGCTATTGCCGGATGACCCCATTTTGCAGCTTGTCCTACTAGCTGTTCAATTGGCGTTACGGCATCCATTTGACTCATTGGTGTATGTAAATGAAGCTCGACCCGTTTTTCTCCCTCTGGTGCTGTGTCCTTACGTGATTCCTTGAAGACCTCGTTGATATCCTGAGCCATTACAACTAAATCGCGGACGAAGGTATCGTTTTGAACTGCTCCGCGAACTTTAACCCACATACCTTTTTTCAGCTGTGCCATGCGTTCAGCATCTTCTTTATCACGAGAGAACATTTTCACCATGATTGAATCTGTATAGTCGGTCATTTTCAGCTCTAGAAGGGAGCGTCCACTTCTTAGCTCCTTGATGTCTACAGCAAATACAAATCCTTCAAGAACAACGCGACGCTCTTCTTCTACTACGCGGCGAATTTCCATAACATCTGTATCCTTGATAAGGTTCCCAAGCTGGAATGGTCCACTGCTTGCAACTGAATCTGGATTATCCGTTTTCGCTTTCTCACGACTTTGGAAGTCTTCCATTGCTTTTCTCGCAAGCTCAGCTTCCTCTAGCTGACGTTTCTCAATATATTGCTGCTGTTCTTCCTTCATCTCGTCTGTTGCTTCAACTAATTGGAAGTCTACCGAAAACTGAGGGAAGCCAAGTGTCTCATAGGCATCTACAATTTTCTGCACGTATTTTGCTTTTAGTGTCAGCTGTTCCATTTCGGCCATACAAGAAACTACTAATTTATTCCCTGTCCATTTTGGAATTTGTGAGACTAAACGATTTTTCACTGGAGGTGATGCGTCTAGCTGCTCCACTGCTGATAACCAATAATCTGTAATCAACTGCTCCGTCACTACAGGGTTTCTAGCCTCAATTGTGATGGAGGCTTGGGCAATATGTGAAAACTGCTCGGCCATTCTTGTACGGAATAGTTGGTACAATTGGAAGGGCAAGATATTTTCTAGTTGAATGGCAAAACACCAGACACGATTTTTTTTATGGACGGTTAGTCGAGTAAGCTCACCTTTTTCAAAAAAAGACATGTAGACATCTTCTGTTAGTTGGAGCTGTTGTAATAGCGTTAAAAATCGTTCTCTTGCTTCTTGGTTGTCTACCATTTTACTCACCACCTGTTTAATATTTGTAATGCTAGTCGCTACCCGAAAAAATACGATTTTCGTAAGTTTACGAAAATCGATTTGTCTTTGTGCTTTTGTGAAGGCCCGCTCAAATTTGTTATTTCTCCTTAAACTTCTGGATATACTGATCTTACGTGGTAGGCTCGCGACGTCTTAAATAGAAGCCTATTTTGGATTTCATAAGTATAATAAATTAATTCGTTCTAAAAAGTTCATTTAAGTGGTCGATTAGTTCTTCTTTTGCCCACTCGTAGGTATCACCAGTGCTTCTGATTTTGACTTCTACGATGCCTTCGCTTGCACGTTTGCCTACCTTAATGCGGACTGGTAGACCGATTAAGTCTGCATCTGTAAATTTATCTTCTGCCATTTCGTCACGATCATCAAATAGCACCTCAAACTGATAGAAGGTTAATATATTGTAGAGTTCTAATGCCAAATTAAATTGCACTTCATCTTCTCGATCGACCGGTAACAGATGAAGGTCATATGGCGAAATCGGTTTTGGCCAATAAAAACCGCTGTCATCCTGATAGTTTTCAGCCATTACAGCTAATATTCTTGAAATACCTAGATGGAAGCTGTTCATGAAAATGGCTTGAGATTGTCCATTTTCATCAGTAAAGCTAGCATTAAATTGTTCTGATACACTAACACCTAGTTTGCAAATCTTGCCTATTTCGATTCCTCTTTTAAAGAGAATTGTTCCTTGTCCATCAGGTGAAGGATCCCCTTCTCTGATATATCTGATGTCCTCATACATACTGATAGCAAAATCTCGTTCAGGCGAAACATTCGTATAGTAATAGCCCTCTTCGTTCGCTCCAGCCACTCCACCTCGAATGGATTGAATTGCATAATCTGCAATAACCTTCACATCGATAGGCAGCTTTATGGGGCCAACCGATTCTAGCTTGCAGCCTAAAAGCTCTTGCACCTCATCTTCAGTTGCTAATGAAATTGACGTAGCCTTTAAAACATTCTGTAGTTTATAAGGGTTTACCTGATGATCTCCACGTGTCAATACAACGACAAAATCACCATCCACCTTAAATACGAAAGATTTAATATAATTGCTTTCTTCTATATTAAAAAATGTGCAAACTTCTTCTATCGTTTTCAAGTTAGGTGCTTCGAATTTTTCCAATGGTTTGATTGGCAGCTCTGAAGGGCTAAACTCATTTACAACCTGTGCCACTTCGATATTTGCCGCAAATCTAGAATCATCTGAATAGGCAACGATTGTTTCACCAGCCTCAGAAGCAACGATAAATTCCTTTGCAATAGCACCATTTGCAGCTCCTGGATTTGCATCGATTATTTCATAATGCAAGCCTAGCTTACTAAATAAATTCGAATAGATTTGGATTATTTCATTAAAGGAAGCCTCTAAACTCTCCTCATTTGCATGGAAGGAGTAGGCATCCTTCATCAAAAATTCTTTACTTCGCAACAAGCCATTTGTTTTGCGTTTTTCATTGCGATATTTTGATTGGATTTGATAAAAAGTAATCGGTAAATTTTTATAGGATTGGCTTTCCTCAGCGAGCAACATTGTAACAGCTTCCTGATAGGAGGGCGCCAGTATTAAATTCTGTTGGTTCTCGTTTGTTAAATGAAAGATTTCATCTCGACTACTAGCAAAATTTGTAGTTTGCTCTAAATTCTCTTGCAGCTGCAAGGTAGGCAAACCAATCTCTACTGCACCAATGGCTTCCATCTCTTGATGAATCATTTTTTCTAATTTGTTCAATACACGTTTAGCTAATGGTAAATAGGAATATACACCACTTGTCGTTTCTCGGATGAATCCTGCACGAAGTAGCATTTTGTGAGACTTCACTTCAATTTCTGAAGGTACATCCCTAAGTGTAGGAATTAACGTAGAACTTTGTTTCATGTGCTCCACCTTTTCTCTTCTAAATCACATATTTAGCATATCATACAATGAAGTTACATCGTACGTACAACTGCTATTTGGATTGAAATTTCGATTATTATTTATAGCCTAAATCCTAAAATATCCAAGTTTTAAAAAATGTTACAAAAGTTGATTTTAGAATATAAATCACAATTTGAAATAACTCGGCATTCATGAGCGGTTTTTTTAGTGAGATGAACACTTTAGCTGAGATTTTCATCCTGGGTTATGAAGGTCACTTTTAGTTAGAATTTTATCTAAAGTGCCTTTCATCTTTGGGATGAAGTACATTTTGAGTCAGATTTCTATCGAAAGTAGCTTTCATCTTGGAGATGAAGTACATTTTCAGCGAGATTTCCAGCTAAAGTGGCTTTCATCCTGTTTATGAAAGACATTTCCAGCCAGATTTCTATCGAAAATGGCTTTCATTCTCTTTATGAAAGACATTTCGATCCTGATTCCCTTCAAAAGTGGCTTTCATCCTGTTTATGAAAGACATTTCCAGCCAGATTTCTATCGAAAGTGGCTTTCATTCTCTTTATGAAAGACATTTCGATCCTGATTCCCTTCAAAAATGGCTTTCATCCTGCTTATGAAAGACATTTCAAGCCAGATTTCTATCAAAAGTGGCTTTCATTCTGCTTATGAAAGACATTTTAACCCTGATTCCCTTCAAAAATGGCTTTCATCACCATAATGATTCAGTAAATCTCCCTAAATCTAACTTTACTATCCGCAAAAAAAGTTAACCTTATTCACTATGGATTTTACCACAAATGAATAAGGTTAAGAAATTCGTGTTTGGGTTGTTTTAGACTTGCTTAGAACGCGGGTCAGTCAGCTCTAAAAGAAGAATCTCTGTATATCATTCCATGTTACGACTACCATAAGGATCATTAGTAGTACGATACCTACAAAGTGAACGAGGCCTTCTTTTTGACGGTCTACTGGTTTGCCGCGTAGTGCTTCGATACCGAAGAATAATAATCTTCCTCCATCTAGTGCAGGTAGTGGCAATAGGTTCATGATACCTAAGTTAATGCTTAGGACTGCTGCCCAGTTCATTAAGTTATAGATACCATATTGGGCAACTGTTTCTGTTGCCTTGTAGATGCCTACTGGACCAGAAAGGGCGTCAATTGTGAATTGACCTGTAATTAAGTCGCCTAATAGACCTAAAATAAGAACAGTGTAATCATATGTTTGCGTGACACCGAAAACGATTGCTTTTAGTGGATTTTTCTCCACTGGACTTTGGTACATAACACCAATTTGTCCGTATTCCTTACCGCTTTCCACAAGGGTGTCTGGCGTCATTTTCAGCTCGATATTTTGTCCATCACGTTCCACGATAAGCGTTAGCTGCTCACCTGGTTTTTCTTGAACAGTGCCGGATAGCTGCTGCCAGTCTTCAACAGGTTGTCCATCGATTGCTTTTACATAATCGCCAGCTTTCATACCAGCAGTCTCTGCCGGTCCATTATCTACTACATCATGAATGATTGGCTCGTAGGTAGGAACACCCTGCATCAAGGCGATAAAAGCAAATACGAAGAATGCTAAAATAAAGTTGAAGAGCGGCCCAGCGAAGATAGCCATTGCTCGCTGCCCAACCGTTTTTGAATTAAATTGACGATCATATGGTGCGATTAATGTTTCAGTGCCATTTTCAATAATCGACGCTTTTCTAGATAAATTGATTCTAACAAATTGATCGTCCTCGTCGTACCCTTCAATCCATAGCCCTTTTTCAAGGTCGGCACGTTCTACTTCCAAAAATAGAACATTTGGATTTTGTACATTTTGATTCAAGTAAATTTTTTCGGCTTCGTTATTTTTGTTTAGGATTAAACCTACTCGATATCCTGGCTGAAGCTCTACTGAGTCGGTATCTTCCCCCGCCATTCGGACATAACCACCGATAGGCAGTAAACGAAGTGTATATAACGTTTCACCTTTCATCATTCCAAAGATTTTCGGACCCATTCCAATTGCAAACTCACGAACTAAAATCCCTGCGCGTTTTGCAAAAATGAAATGCCCAAGCTCATGGAAGAATACTAGGGAGCCGAAAACAACGATAAATGCTATAACTGTTTGCATATCATCCCACCTTCAAAGTGCAAGTTAACTTATTCTATGCTTGTACTCTCTATTTTACCATGCTCTCTACTGATTTTCTTGTTTCGGTATCTACATGCAATATAGTTTCTAAATCTGGAGCTAGAATATTATGATGATTATTCATAATTTGTTCAATAATCTCTTCAATTTGAAGGAAAGTGATTTTTTCTTGCAGGAATAAACCTACAGCCGCCTCGTTAGCTGCATTCATTGCTGTTAGCATCGTGCCACCTGCTCGTCCAGCATCATAAGCAAGCTTTAAAGCGCGGAATCGATCAAAGTCTACTTCTCTAAAATTGAGTTGTCCAATCTTCGCTAAATCTAATCGAGTACCTTCAACAAGTGGCAGTCGATCTGGATAGCTTAGTGCATATTGGATTGGTACACGCATATCCGGTGTCCCAAGCTGCGCAATGACACTTGTATCATGATACTCAACTAGAGAATGAATAATACTTTCTTTATGTAATAAAACATCAATTCTATCAAAAGGCATATCAAATAATACATTTGCTTCAATAACTTCTAAGCCTTTGTTCATCATCGTTGCAGAATCAATCGTGATTTTAGCACCCATTGACCAGTTTGGATGATTCAATGCATCTTTAACTGTTACATTCTTTAGTTCCTCACGCGTTTTGTCACGGAATGAACCACCTGATGCTGTTAGGATCAGTCTTTCGATTTGCTTTGGATTTTCACCATTCATAGATTGGAATAGCGCGGAATGCTCACTATCCACAGGTAGAATCGGTGCGTTATATTTTTTTGCTTCTGCCATTACTAAATGACCTGCAGTTACTAATGTTTCTTTATTAGCAATCGCAATCGTTTTAGACATTCGTATTGCAGCTAAAGTAGATTCTAGACCCACACTTCCTAGAACAGCATTCACAAGAACTGTAGAATCTGGGTGTGTTGCAACCTCTACTAGTCCCTTAGCTCCGAATGTGAAATGGATTTGTGGAAACTCTTTTGCCAGTGCAACTGCATCCTGTTCATCTTGTACAGAAACAAGCTCTGGATTTAGCTGAGAGATAATTTCACGAGTTTTTTCGATGTTTTTCCCTGAAGATAATGCAACAAGCTGAAAACTCTCTGGATTGTTCAACAATATATCAATGGTTTGTATCCCAATCGAACCTGTTGCTCCTAATAAGCTGATTTTCTTCATGATTGATTTTATCTTCCCTTCAACAACTAGAAATAGTACTTTCTTTAAACACAGATTTAGATTAATTGCAGGAAGTGTAATAGAGGTAATACAAATAACAGACTATCAAAACGGTCTAATATTCCTCCGTGACCCGGCAGTAAATTACCAGAGTCCTTTACACCATAGTGACGTTTAATAGCTGATTCCACTAAATCACCCATCTGCCCGAAAATCGACGCAATTATTGCAATCACGATTAGAGCAATCCATGATGACGAAATCGGGAAAATCATTTGCATAATCGATGCAAACACTACCGCTGTAATAATTCCGCCAACAAAGCCTTCTACCGTTTTGTTAGGTGAAATCTCAGGCCATAATTTCTTCTTGCCGAGTTTTCGGCCGATAAAATAGGCACCTGAATCAGTCGTCCAAACAATTAGTAGAGCAAAAATTAGATATTCCAAGCCACCATTACGTGTCTCAATTAAATAATAGAAGCCCATTCCAACATATACCGTACTCAGTAATATGAATCCTACATCATCAAAGGTAAAATGATTTTTTACTAGGACCGAGTAAATTAATAATAGGATGACACCAATCAGTAAAAAGTCTAGCTTTGTATATACTGATGCCTCTAAAAAATTGAGTGTTATCGCTTTCGGTAGCAATAAACTAAATGTAATGAGTAATGCAAGAATACCTGGGATTGAATAGATTTGAATATTCTTCATCTTTAACAGCTCATATATTGCAACTGCTGCTAATGCATATACTAATAACGTGAAGGGTAGGTTACCTAGCACAAGAAAAATGATAAATAACGCTCCTGCTACAACCCCCGTTATAATTCTTTGCTTCAATGTAATTATTCTCCTTTCAGCCCACCATAGCGCCTGTTACGTTGCTGGTAAGCCTGTATAGCTTCCATAAAGGTTTCTTGGTTGAAATCTGGCCAAAGTATATCAGTAAACCAAAACTCTGTATAAGCAAGCTGCCATAACATAAAATTGCTAAGACGAACTTCTCCACTTGTACGAATAAGCAAATCAGGCTCTGGAAGATTTGAAGTTAGTAAATATTGATCAATGAGTGTTTCATCCACTTCATCTAGAGTCAATTTTCCGTTATTCACTTCTACCATTATATCCTTCATTGCTTTAACAATTTCAGCCCGACTACCATAATTCATAGCAAAATTTAAAATAAGGCCAGTATTATTCTTTGTTTTTTCCATCGCTTCATTCAAAGCCACTTTAGTACTAGTTGGAAGTCCTTCTTTATCGCCTATCATTTCAACTCGGATGCCCCGTTCCATTAACTCTGGCATAAAGGAGTTCAAGAACATTTGAGGAAGGCTCATTAAATAGTCGACCTCTGATTTTGGTCTCTTCCAATTTTCAGTAGAGAAAGCATAAAGAGTTAAAACTTTGATACCCATATCATCTGCAATACGAGAAATTTTACGTACAGTTTGCATTCCTTCATGATGACCTGCGATTCTTGGCATGGCTCTTTTTTTCGCCCAACGTCCGTTGCCATCCATTATGATTGCGATATGGGAAGGTACACATTCATTATTGATTAGAGTTTCGTTAACCTCCAAAGAGTGCTTTCCTTTTTTTGACTTACTTAATAGCTTTTTTAACATCAGCAATTCCCCCACCTGACAACTTTTTGGACGTTTTTCTTCTTATAAGATACGATACCAAAATTCTTAAAGTTATAAAAAATCCCGATTCCCGCGTAAATTAGCGAAAAGCGTATTTTTCTAATCATATCAAAAACAAATGATTGTGTCTTACGTTCTTTTGAATAACTTCTAAATTTTTCAATTTATTGTTGCTTATTATGTATTTTATTTCTATTTTACCATATTAATTTGCGCAGATTTGGCTTACTACCCGGTTCTACACATCATCAACATTGAAAAAAGACGTCCCATTTAATAGGACGCCCTACTGTCTGAATAAGTTCATGATTCATTTAGATTTACAAAAAGTTTGCAAATGATAAATATCAATCAAGATTGCATTTTATTAAACAGATAAGATTTCTTTTTCTTTATCTTTTGCAACCTGGTCGACTTTAACGATGTAGTCATCTGTTAATTTTTGAATATCTTCTGTGAATCCACGTAAATCGTCTTCTGTAATGTCGCCGCTTTTCTCTAATTTTTTCAAATCATCGTTAGCGTCGCGACGTACGTTACGGATTGCAACCTTTGCACTCTCCGCTTCTTTACTCACAACTTTCACAAGCTCTTTACGACGCTCTTCTGTTAAAGCTGGAATTGTTAAACGAATTACGTTACCATCGTTTGTCGGAGTAATTCCGATATCTGATTTCATAATCGCTTTTTCAATTTCACCTAAGATTGATTTGTCATAAGGCTGGATTACAAGTAAGCGCGCTTCTGGAACTGAAACACCAGCTAATTGGTTAATTGGTGTTGGTGCACCGTAATAATCAACTGACACTCTGTCTAGAAGTGACGCATTTGCACGTCCTGCACGAATTGAAGCCAATTCACGAGAAAATGCAGAAATCGATTTGTCCATTCTGTCTTTTGCTTGGGCTAATACTTGTTTAGGCATTAAAAATTCCTCCTAACAACTGTACCGATTTTTTCACCGAGTACCGCTCGTTTAATATTTCCTTTATTCATAATAGAGAATACTATTAATGGGATATCGTTGTCCATACATAAAGTGGAAGCAGTTGAATCCATTACCTGTAATCCTTGTTGAATTACGTCTAAATATGTGAGTGTGTCATATTTAACAGCAGTTGAGTCAGTTTTTGGATCAGCAGAATAAACACCATCCACATTATTTTTTGCCATTAGAATTGCATCGGCATCAATTTCCGCAGCACGTAATGCAGCTGTCGTATCTGTAGAGAAGAATGGATTTCCTGTACCAGCAGCAAAAATGACAACGCGTTTCTTTTCAAGATGACGCACTGCTTTTCTGCGTATGTAAGGCTCTGCTACTTGTGTCATAACGATAGAAGATTGAACACGAGTTCCAATTTCTAATTTTTCAAGCGCATCTTGAAGTGCTAATGAGTTCATCACTGTAGCAAGCATTCCCATATAATCTGCTGAGGCACGATCCATACCCATTTCGCTTCCTACTTTTCCACGCCAGATGTTTCCGCCACCTACTACTACTGCAACTTCAACGCCAAGCTCTACTACTTCTTTAATATCCTCTGCAACTGACTTAATGATTTTTGGTGATAGACCGTAACCTGCTTCTCCTGCTAATGCCTCACCGCTAATTTTAATAACAACTCGTTCATATTGTGGCACACTCATAGTAAACCTCCGCAATTCAATTTTATTCTTCAAACATATCAGGTGATTTTTCAATCCCTTGAAAAATAGGGAACACTGGTTTGTGTCCCCTATTTTTACTTATTATTTAAATTAGTTACCTTTAACTTGGTTCATAACTTCTTCAGCAAAGTTGTCTTCGCGTTTTTCGATACCTTCACCAACAGCAAAGCGTACGAATGAAGTGATGTTACCACCAGTTGATTTTACGAAATCACGTACTTTTTGATCAGAGTTTTTAACGAAAGTTTGATCAAGTAAGCAAACGTCCTCGAAGAATTTACCAAGGCGACCTTCTACCATTTTAGCAACGATATTTTCTGGTTTACCTTCGTTTAGAGCTTGTTCAGTTAATACTTTACGTTCACGGTTAACTTCTTCTTCAGAAACTTCATCACGTGATACATATTGAGGATTAATAGCAGCGATGTGCATAGCTACATCTTTAGCAGCTGATTCATCAGTAGAACCTTCAAGAACTACTAATACACCAATACGCCCACCCATGTGTAGGTAAGAACCGAAAGCATCTGCATCAGTTTTAGCTTTTACTTCGAAACGGCGAAGATTGATTTTTTCTCCGATTGTTGCTACAGCTGTTGAAATTAAGTCAACAACTTTAACGCCTTCTGCATTTGTAAGCTCTAATGCAGCTTCTACTGATTCTGGTTTGTTAGCTAAGATAAGGTGAGCTAATTCAGAAACTAGTACTTGGAATTTTTCATTTTTTGCTACGAAGTCAGTTTCAGCATTAACTTCTAAGATTACCGCTTCGTTTCCTTCAGATAGGATATAAGTTGTCCCTTCTGCAGCGATACGGTCAGCTTTCTTAGCAGCTGAAGAAAGACCTTTTTCACGTAAGAAATCAACAGCAGCGTCGATATCACCATCTGTTTGTACTAAAGCTTTTTTACAGTCCATCATACCTGCGCCAGTTTTTTCACGAAGTTCTTTTACTAATTGTGCAGTAATTGCCATTTGAAGTTTCCTCCTTGAGTTGTGTGAGTTATTTAGTTTTTTTGTTTTTGTCTAGTTGCGGCGGTTAGCCCCTCAAAAAACTAATTTCCTCCCGCGCATGCAAGCATGCTTGTCGAAAATCTCCGTAGCACATGGATGTGCCAGTGCCGACAATGCAACAGGACGTTGCGTTATTGTCGGCCAGTTTCGAGGCTCACACGATGTGAGCCATGTCGACGTTGCAACAGGATGTTGCGTTTTCGTCGACACGGAGCTGAACGAACCGCTTCCACTTTTCTTCTGTCTAGTTGCAGCGCTCAGCCCCTCGGCCGTTTCGGTACCTTCCCACGTGTGCAAGCACACTCGTCAGGTCCCTCCAACGTCTGTCGTGGCTAATCGGAGCGCTTCCACTTTTCTTCTTGTCTAGTTGCAGCGCTCAGCCCCTCGGCCGTTTCGGTACCTTCCCACGTGTGCAAGCACACGTGGGAAGGTACCTCCAACGTCTGTTGTGGCTAATCGGAGCGCTTCCACTTTTCTTCTAAAAAAAGGTGATAAGAGGGTTCATCCACTTATCACCTTTGTAGAGCTAAGAAAGTTTATCACTTCCTTAGCTGCTTAAGAGCAACTAAGGCTTTTCATAGAAAACTGACTACTTGCGCCAAGTTTTCTAATAAGTGAATTACTCAGCAGCTACTGCTTCTTCAGCTGTAGCTTCAGATTCACCTTGTTTAGACTCAATTAGAGCATCAGCCATTTTAGCAGTTAATAATTTAACAGCGCGGATAGCGTCATCGTTAGCAGGGATTACGTAGTCGATTTCATCTGGATCACAGTTTGTATCAACAATCCCTACGATAGGAATATTTAATTTAATAGCTTCAGCAACAGCGATACGCTCTTTACGTGGGTCAACCACGAACATAACGTCTGGAATGCCAGCCATATCACGGATACCGCCTAAGAATTTAACTAGACGTTCGTGTTCTTTTTTAAGTTGGATAACTTCTTTTTTAGGTAGAACTGTGAAAGTTCCATCTTCTTCCATTTTTTCGATTGCTTTCATACGAGCAACACGTTTTTGGATAGTTCCGAAGTTAGTTAAAGTACCACCTAACCAACGTTGGTTAATGTAGTAGTTACCAGAACGCTCAGCTTCATCTTTGATAGCTTCTTGAGCTTGCTTTTTCGTACCTACGAAAAGTACTTTACCGCCATCTTGCCCAACTTGGCGCATGAAGTCGTAAGCTTCTTCTAATTTTTTAACCGTTTTTTGTAAATCGATAATGTAGATACCGTTACGTTCAACAAAAATGTATTTTTTCATTTTTGGGTTCCAACGGCGAGTTTGGTGACCGAAATGTACACCAGCTTCAAGTAATTGTTTCATTGAAATTACTGACATGTGTGTTTCCTCCTAATGTTTTGGTTTTTTCCCTCCGCATTTTTCATCTATAACAAGCAACTTTTTTTACAAAAAAGCACCACTTACTACATCAAAATGCGTGTGTAATTAACACCAATTGATAATATATCACACTAATTTTCCTCGTGCAACAATTTTATGCATGGAACTTGATGAGCAATTCGATTTCCGTCTTCCCTTTTTGCGTGATTTTCGCAATTTCGTCAATTGATTTTCCTTGTCGGTAAAGGTTTAATACCTTTTGTTCGAAAGTTGGAAGAGAGGACATATCTTTTTCTACAGTTTTAGTTTCTTTTGCTTGTGGAACAGCTGGAGTTTCATTTACCGCTTGCTGTTTATAGGCATTGGCAGCCATTTTTTTTGGTACAAACGCCTTCTGGGCAATGTTTTCCACCGGCTCTTTTTTCTGTAGACTTTCATCTTGAGTAGCACCAGCGGTTTCCTGTGCCTCCTCCAAGTTAATCATTGCCATTTTTTGATTTTTTATATCATTATTTTTGAACTCACGTTGTTTTATAGATGAAAGTTCGTCAATGAGACGATCATTTTCTTCCTTCATCTCTACTAGATATAAACTAATCGCATCATCCATTTCTCGAATTAGCTGATCCTGTCGTTTTTCTAAATCCTTAAATTTTGCTATTTTCGTATTTAAAATAACGATGAAGTAAAAACAAATGAGTTGAGAAATAACCAATATGATGATTAGACCTATGACCATACATGTGCTCCTATCCGCTAAAATCGATAAAATTACCTTTAAAAGGATGCTGCATTGGCTGCTCTACATTCTTCTGTTCAGTATCTTGCTGCTTTTCACCAGCTAAATTTTCTTCATGATTTTGCTTTTGATTATTATCATTAATTTTTTCGATTTTTTCTGTATCGCTAACTTGTAATTGTTTTTTTCTAATCTCTTTTTTTAATGCCTCATTGGCATTTACCTGCTGACCCAGCACATTTTGTTGGTGCTGATCGGCCAGCTTCCCCGCATCAAAGGTCTTTGGAATAGCAATCTGAAGTTCTAATGCCTTTAAACTCATATCGTATCAGCTCCCCTCTTACTATTATAAGATTCAGATGAGTGATAAACAATACAGAGGGCTTACATCTAGCCCCATAGCTCAAGAAAATGCCCAGATTTCTCGTGCTAACTTTTTAGGAGCTAGCTCGAGAAACCTGGGCTGTTAATAATGAACTCTCTTATGTTATTAGCTTAACATTTCATTTGAAAGAAGCTTTCTTAACTTTAATAATGCTTTTGAGTGGATTTGTGAGATGCGTGATGTTGATAAATTAAGCGTTTCACCAATCTCAGTTAAAGTTAACTCTTCAGTGTAGAACAAGCTTAAAACCAACTGTTCCTTTTCACTTAGGTTTTTAATATTATCGGAAAGGTCTTTTATTAATTCCATGTGGACTGTTTCTTGCTCTGGAGTTCTTGTATTGTCATCTCTGATAACAAATGCTTTTCCTTCTGATTCTTCCTGATCTTGTTGTTCGTTGATCGATAAAACACTCGAGAAGAAATGCTCTTGTACTGTTTGGTATACCTCATCAACAGGTAATTCCATATGCTGTGCAAGCTCGTCAGGTGTAACTGTACGCATTAGCTTTTGCTCTAATTTTTCAATATGTGCTTCCAACTTCTTTGCCTTGTCGCGAGCTGAACGAGGAAGCCAGTCCTCTTTTCTTAGCCCATCTATAATAGCTCCTCTTACACGAAAGGAAGCGTATGTATCAAACTTTAAATCTCTATTTATATCAAATTTATTTAATGCGTCAAATAGACCCATCATGCCTAAACTCATTAAATCATCACGTGATACATTTTTAGGAACACTCGAACCTATTCTTTGAACATGATAGGATACGATAGATTGATATCTTTTTATTAGCATATTTCCTGCATCCGGATCGCGATCGTTAATCCAGCAATTCCAAAGAGTTTGTTCGTTGTCTAATTGTAGTTGTACCATTATATGCACCTCACTAAAATTGTTTGTAGGATAAGCAATCGTCAATCACTTCGCTTCTGATGTTACTCTATCCACCGTATCTTTACCTCATACTTTTATATCAGATTTAAGATTTATATTCAATAAATTCACAAGACTTTATTACTATTCATTAACAAATCCAATTATATCATCTATTAAGGACTTAAGCTATTATTAATAGGTCTTTTTTACTCCCTATTTATTTTCAGGCTTGTGCGTTCCTTACTACTCAATAATATAACAATTGATAATAAAAAAACACACATTTCTTCTAAACTTATTAAATTTCCTCACAAACCAAAATTTGAAAGAAACTTCGAGTCTATTACGAAGATTTGAGTGATATAAAATCTAGGTTATTTATTTATATAGGAAGAATGTCTACATTAATCCGTGATTTCCGTTACATCACAAGGTACAATTTGAAGCTATTATGGTGCGGCTGCTACTTCGGCTGAAGGCTACAGTTGACTGGTTCTGGTTTAGTTTGGTTTTCTGTATAATTTTGTTGTGAGTAGAGTGTGCAAGTGCTTGTAATAGATGTTAGGTGCTCCTGTTTGGTCTAGGACAGGCGTGTTGGTCTTGGTTATACAACGATTTGCTCCTCACAGTTGGCTGAAACGTCGCATTGTCGCTCGCTTTACGACGTTTCGCTCCTCAGATCTGGCTCGATCGTCCCATTATCACTCGCTTTACGACGTTTCACTCCTCACACCCGGCTCGTTCGTCCCATTATCACTCGCTTTACGACGTTTCACTCCTCAGATCTGGCTCGATCGTCGCATTGTCACTCGCTTTACGACGTTTGGCTCCTCACACCCGCCTCGATCGTCGCATTGTCACTCGCTTTACGACGTTTCACTCCTCACATCCGGCTGGACCGTCGCATTGTCACTCACTTTACGACGTTTCGCTCCTCACATCCGGCTCGTTCGTCCCATTATCACTCGCTTTACGACGTTTCACTACTCACACCCGCCTCGATCGGATAAAGTCCATATAATTGTGTAAAAAGAAAAAGAGTCATTTTATTCTCTCTTGGATACAATGTTTTCAGCGACGATAAACATGAAAAGAGGGAA
>NZ_QJTJ01000019.1 GCF_003217295.1 Ureibacillus chungkukjangi | reverse complement strand
AGATCCCTCAAAGACGATGAGGTAGATAGGTTCGAGGTGGAAGTGTGGTGACACATGGAGCTGACGAATACTAATCGATCGAGGACTTAACCAAAATCTTGAATGCAATCAATGTCTTTATCCAGTTTTGAGAGAACAAGCTTCTTTCAGAAACAAATAGGAACTTCGCCTAAGAGCGCAACGTCCATGTTGCAAAGGCGAAGCCAGCACATCTATGTGCAAGTCTAGTGATGATGGCAAAGAGGTCACACCCGTTCCCATACCGAACACGGAAGTTAAGCTCTTTAGCGCCGATGGTAGTTGGGGGCTTCCCCCTGTGAGAGTAGGACGTCGCTAGGCAACGAAACCACTGATTAATCAGTGGTTTTTTTATATTCAAAAATAGCCCAACTATTATTAAAGCCGAAGGTTCATCGGTGCGTATAAGAAAAAGAAATACTGTACATGAGTATCTGCTCGACACTAGACGTCGAAGTTAGCTGCTATGTTACAAATTGAAAAGGGAGTAAACCGTGTTGTTTTACTCCCTCATTATCTATAGATTAATTATCATACCTGTTGTCATCGTTATCATCAAAATCATCATCATACCAGTCATCATCATCAAAATCATCGTCATCATATTGATCATCAAAATCATCATCATCCCCATGAGAATATTGATAAGGTACTGGATGATCTTTAGATGCGCTGTTTGAATTTATATTCGTATTAGGCTTAGACTTTTTAATATCATCTTTTGTTTTCTTTAGTAATTCACCAGTCAAGGCGTTGAATTTTAGGTCATGCTCTGCATCGGCAGTTACTATTTCTACTTCATAAAGAAGTGCAGCCCCTTCTTTTTCTAATTCAATTTCAGTGATTTTTCCATCTACTTCTGCCAATGCTTTTTTCTCTATTTCATTTTTTGTTAATTCTTTAGAAGAATTAGCAGAACCAACTAGGTTGTCACCAGATACGGCGATTACTCCTCCAATACTCATTATTCCTAATAAAGCAGGTACTAAAATTATCTTTTTCATGTGTTCTCTCCTTAAACTTATTTGATACCTTTATAATACTGGCGGTAAATTATAAGAAGGAGAGAGAAAGATTAGGATTCCATTAGAATACTATGAAGCTTTTCTAATCATCATCGTCACTATCGTCGTCCTCTTTAGTCACAGACATCACTTTTCCAGAAACGGCATGTATTTGAAAGATGGATTCTTGATTTTCTCCGTCTATTTCAACGAGATAATAGCCTCCATCATTAGCCGCCTCATATACTACATATTCCACTGTGCCATTGAGCTGGGATAGGGCAATTTGTTTTGCTTGTTCACTAGAAAGTATTGATAGTGTATGATTATCAGATGTGTTTGGTTGTTTCACTTCTTCAGACAGTATTTCACCTGTAATGGCATGCATAACTACTGTTTTTAAATTTTCCTGTTCTAATATCTCAACTATATACTGAGGCTGCTCTGCAGCATCTTGATAGCTTATAGAATGAATAGAACCTTTTTGGTGAGCCATTATTAAAGCTTGAATTTCCTCCTTTGTTTTCACATTAGTTAGAGCATTAGGTAATTTGTTGTCATTCTTAGTTAATTGAAGGATGCTGCCGGTTTGTGTATCGATTTGAAAATCATAGGTTAGATTATTTCGAACGACAGAGATATAGAAAATATCGTCCTTCTCTTCAATCGATTCCACAGAGCCTCCATAGAGGTTAGTAATCATCTGTGAGGCTTCTTGTACAGTAAGCTCGGCTGTGGACTCAAAAAAGCGATCATGAATAAGCCAAATGACAAAGGCGGTAACGGTTATCATCAGGATGACTAAAGCAATCATCCCTTTAGTGTACTTTGTCATTTTTGCTCCTCCTGCTTAGCTTCTATTTTGAAGGGAATTAACAGTGTGAAGCATGCTCCTCCACCTAATTCACTTTGAACGTTAATAACGATTTGCAGCTTCTTAGATAGCTCTTTTGCAATTGCAAGACCTAACCCTGAACCACCCGTTTTTCTGTTCCGATCCTTACTTACCCGATAAAAACGGTCAAACAGATGAGGAATCTGCTCTTGTGCTATTCCTTCACCAAAATCTTGAATAGCGATAGAGATTGATTTTTCTTGCTTCCTTGTAGTGATAATAATTTTATCTTCACTATATTTTCGTGCATTATCCAAAATAATAAATAAAAGCTGCTTTAGTTTTTTTCCGTCTGTTTGAACGGATAGATGTGAATCTCCTTGTATTTCAAATGTTCTATTATAGGCTTGGTGCATTTGGGATACTGTGCTTTCAAGAAGTAAGGAGACGTCTACCTGATTAATAGAAAGGGAGGCATTCTCTTTATTCTTCGCTAGCTCTAGCATTTGAACGATTAAATCATTCATGCGGTCCGATTCATATGCGATTGCTTCTAAGGCTTCTTGAGCTACCTTTTCATTCGTAAAGCCTCTTCGTAACAAAAGCTTCGCATAGCTTTCGATTACTGTAAGAGGGGTTTTTAGCTCATGGGAAGCATTAGATACAAATTGTTCCTGCTTTTTGTAGTTTGTTTCAAGAGCCTCCATCATTCCATTAAATGTTCTCCCAATTTCAGCAAGCTCATCTTTACCAGCCTCTGCTTTTTCAATTTTTTCATAGGTACCAGTCGTTCGGCTTTTCTTCATAGCTAGATTTAGACGGTCTAATGGCTTTAAAATGATGCGGCTTAGTGCCATATTGGAAAGTAAAAGAGGGATGGCTATTATAGTTGTAACAGCGATGAGAATTAGCTTTAACAACTCAGCATTATTCGCAACTTCAGTTAAACGCTGTAATAGCTGTAATTTAACAACACTCCCATCAATCCAAATGGCAGGGGTTTCAATCATAATGACAGGAGTGCCTTCTATCTCTCTTTTGGCATAGTTTTCATCTTTCCCTAATTCCAGCTTGATATTTTCGATTTCCAGTGAAGCATCAACTGAACTCAATTGTTTTCCAGACGCATCTAATAGCCGAATTGCACCATCTGTTGGCATATAAGCACGTAGAACTATATATGGATCAGTTACTGCTACATCGGTTAATTGATTAAAAGACGTTAAAAGTTCTTCTCCTCGCACTTTTAATTGCTTATATTCAGTATTGATAGCCAGCTGCTCATATAGCACATAAACACCGCTATTCATTAATGCCAATAAAATCAGCATAAGCAAAGTAGTGATAAGATGGATTTTTGTCCTAAGCTTCATGATTGGACTCCTTTAAGACATAACCAACGCCTCTCACAGTCTTTATAATAGCTGTAGGGTTTACCGACTCTAGCTTTTGACGAATATAACGAATATAGACATCTACTACATTGGTATCGCCAAAGTAATCAAAGCCCCACACAGCCTCCAGGATTTGCTGCCGTGATAAAACCTGTTTTGCGTGTTTAAGCAAATAGAGCAGTAAATCATACTCTCGTGGAGTTAACTCAACCGGCTTTTCAAAGTAAAGCACGTCACGGGTTTGCTCATGAATAGAAAGAGGTCCATAGCTTACTAGATGAGTATCTTTTTCATCAGCCAGTGATTTAGGGTTTTTCATCTTAGAAAATCGAATAGAATTTCGGATACGTGCTAATAATTCATCGATTTCAAAGGGCTTTGTTACATAATCGTTTGCGCCGAGATCTAATCCCTTGACCTTATCATCAACCTCACTTTTAGCAGTTAGTAAAATGACCGGCGTGTTTTGCTCTGTAGCACGGATTCGCTTTAAAACGTCCAAACCATGCATCTCAGGTAACATCAAATCAAGAAGTATTAAATCAAAGCTTCCCTCGCGATACTTTATTAAGCCACTCGTTCCTGTATGAGCAACATCTGCCTCATAGCCCTCAAACTCTAACTCCAACTGCAGAACACGGGCAATATTCTCTTCATCCTCGATAATTAAAATTTTATCAGTCATCTTATCAGCTCACTTTTTTCTTCTTATATAAAATCATACATAATCTCCATTAGAAATTAATGAGAAAACCCCACTTTTATGAAAATATTTGTTATATATTTTGGAATAATCATTTCAGCGATGTTAAGCTGAAAAATATGAAAAAGGATATCCATTTTGAATGCAACTGTAATAGGTAAATTAATAAAGAATTTAAATACTTTATCAGAAATGACGATTTAATATTTGTTATGATTGTTACTACAATGATTGAAAGGAATTAAGCATGGGAAAAAAACAAATTTGGTTTGAAGTTGAAGAAAATGAAACAATTGATCAATGTCTAGAGCGTATGAAGGAACAGGGATATATGGCAATGGGACGTAAGGAAGAACCGGTATTTCACATTGTGGACGGAGAGCCGACGTATCTACGTCAAAAGATTATGTTTAAGGGGATTTTGCTAGAAGAATAAGGAGACTTTTAACCTAAATACGAACATTACCGTTTTCTGAAAATTTATCGTTCGCATTTTACCGTTGATTTTCTTCTGAAGGGTTGTTAAAATGTGAGAAGGAAGTAAAACTTCTAAAAATATTGAAAAATACTATTTTAGAAGATTAGCCTCTAGCATGGTCATGTAAGTGCTTGAAACAAATCACAAGACAATGATTGCAGAGGACGTGTAAGTAAGTAAGTAAGTAAGTAAGTAAGTAAGTAAGTAAGTAAGTAAGTAAGTAAGTAAGTAAGTAAGTAATTTAGTCACCATTAAATATGATATCCCACATATATGCTAGAGAATATGGCTCTAGTGTCTCTACCCGACACCGAAAATGTTGGACTATGCGGGAAAGCGAGCTTTTGGTATATAGAAAGGTGTGGGTGTGTACTATGTTCACTTCATTCTCTTTCAATCTTATGTCCTCAAGTAATCTGCTTTCTTCGTGTAGGAGAGAGTGGATTATTTGAGGGCTATTTTATTGTTCAAATGGAAAAGTGTTAACAAATTGATGTAAACTATCAAGCTTAATTGGCTAGATAGTCATTCCAGAAAAAATTGATTGAAATATATTTAGTTTTAAAGACATTAAAGCGTAATCGTAAAGAAGAGCGAAGATTGAAGGAGAGATTGAAATGAATCCAAAAATCGGTGTTATTATGGGAAGTTCTAGTGACTGGGAAACGATGAAGCATGCATGCGATATTCTTGAAGAGCTACAGGTGCCTTATGAGAAGCAAGTAGTTTCTGCGCATCGTACGCCCGATCTTATGTTTGAATATGCAGAGAACGCTCGTTCAAGAGGAATTCAAGTAATTATTGCAGGTGCAGGTGGAGCGGCTCATTTACCAGGAATGGTTGCAGCTAAAACAACTTTACCTATTATCGGTGTACCGGTCCAATCAAGAGCGTTAAATGGATTGGATTCATTGCTATCAATCGTACAAATGCCAGGTGGTGTACCAGTTGCAACAGTTGCAATTGGAAAAGCTGGGGCAACAAATGCAGGACTATTAGCAGCTCAAATTTTATCGATTACAGATAATGAGTTAGCAGCAAGACTGGATGCACGTCGTGAAGCCATTAAGGCGCAAGTATTAGAAAGCACGGGTGACTTATCATGACAAAAATGATTTTCCCTGGACAGACAATCGGCATTATTGGTGGTGGTCAATTAGGCCGTATGATGGCTCTTTCAGCAAAAGAGGCTGGATATAAAATTGCTGTACTTGAACCAGCGATGGATTCGCCTTGTGGGCAAGTTGCCGATATTCGAATTGTAGCTCCTTTTGATGATGAGGCTGCATTAGAAGAGTTAGCAGATGTTAGTGACGTAATTACGTTTGAATTTGAAAACATAGATTATGAAGGCTTAAAGAGGTTAACAGAGATTGCATATGTTCCACAGGGTGCTGAGCTAGTTCGCATCACTCAGGACCGTGTAACAGAAAAGGCTGCAATTGTAGAAGCTGGTTGTCCTGTTGCACCATACATAGTAGCAAAGAATTACGACGAGTTATTGAATCAAATCGACAAAATTGGCTATCCAAGTGTTGTGAAAACCTCACGTGGTGGCTATGATGGTAAGGGTCAACAACTATTAACTTCAAAAGATGATTTACCATTGGCAAAAGAGCTATTTGAGCATTCGCAATGTGTTGCTGAAGGTTTCGTTCCTTTTGAAAAAGAGATATCTGTCATTGTTCAGCGAAATGGACAGGGGGAGACGTATTGTCTACCTGTTGGGGAGAATATCCATGTTCATCACATTTTGCATGAAACGATTGTACCTGCACGTATTGCTGATGAAACTTACAACAAAGCGGTTGAAGCTGCGAAGAAAATAGCAGATCATCTAGAGCTTGTTGGTACATTAGCTGTAGAAATGTTTGTCTTAGAAAATGGTGAAATTATCATTAATGAGCTTGCACCTAGACCTCATAATTCAGGGCATTACTCCATTGAAGCTTGTAATGTATCTCAATTTGGTCAGCATATTCGAGCGATTTGTGGATGGCCACTTCGAGCACCAAAGCTTATGAAACCATCGATAATGGTGAATGTTCTAGGTCAGCATGTGATGCCATTAAGTAATTCTATTTCTAAGTATCCTGGTTGGTCCATCCATCTTTATGGGAAGACTCAAGCAAAAGTGGATCGTAAAATGGGGCATGTAACGATTTTGACAGATAATATTGACGACACACTTAAAGAAATCGAGCATTCTGGCATCTGGTCAGAATAAAAGGAGAAGAAAACATGATCGAACGTTATACACGTCCGGAAATGGGCGCAATTTGGACAGAGGAAAACAAATTTAAAGCTTGGTTAGAAGTTGAAATTTTAGCTTGTGAGGCATGGGCTGAGCTTGGGGACATTCCAAAAGAAGACGTAGCATTACTTCGTCAAAACGCTTCATTTGATATTAATCGTATCTATGAAATCGAAAAAGAAACGCGTCATGATGTAGTAGCCTTCACTCGTGCGGTATCTGAAACTTGTGGGGAAGAACGTAAATGGGTTCACTACGGTCTAACTTCAACAGACGTAGTTGATACGGCTCTATCATATCTAATCAAACAAGCAAACGTAATCTTACGTAAAGATATCGTGAACTTTATCGATATCTTAACTAAAAAAGCAAAAGAGCATAAATACACTGTAATGATGGGACGTACTCATGGTGTACATGCTGAGCCAACGACATTTGGTTTAAAGCTTGCATTATGGCTTGAGGAAATGAAACGTAACCTTGAACGCTTTGATACTGCTGCACAGGTAATTGAAACAGGTAAAATGTCAGGAGCAGTTGGAACTTATGCCAACATCGATCCATTCGTTGAACAATATGTTTGTGAAAAATTAGGTCTACAAGCTGCACCAATCTCGACTCAAACATTACAACGTGACCGTCACGCGCAATACTTCTCAACTTTAGCTCTAATTGCAACTTCTATTGAAAAGTTTGCAACAGAAATTCGCGGCCTGCAAAAATCTGAAACACGTGAAGTAGAGGAAGGATTTGCAAAAGGTCAAAAGGGTTCATCTGCAATGCCGCATAAGCGTAACCCAATCGGTTCTGAAAACATGACAGGTATTGCTCGTCTATTACGCGGATATATGTTAACAGCTTATGAAAACGTATCTTTATGGCATGAGCGTGATATCTCACACTCTTCGGCAGAGCGCGTAATTATTCCAGATGCAACTATCGGATTAAACTACATGTTAAACCGTTTTGGAAACATCGTGAAGAACTTAACGGTATTCCCTGAAAACATGAAACGCAATATGGATCGCACATTCGGATTAATTTACTCACAACGTATCTTGCTTGCATTAATCGATAAGGGCTTATCACGTGAGGAAGCTTATGATACGGTTCAACCACTTACTGCTATTGCATGGGATGAACAAAAGCAATTCCGCCCATTAGTAGAAGCAAACGAAAAAGTTTCTTCTTTATTATCAAAAGAAGAGATTGATGACTGCTTCGACTATAACTATCACATTAAAAATGTAGATATGATCTTTGAACGTCTTGGACTAAACTAGCATATTCATTGAAGTAAACTTCAATGAATATGCTAAGCCTCCGGCGGATGCCACAGATTTTCAAATGAAGTTTAAAGAGGAAGTTAGCCTAAAATCGTCGCGTCCTACGACAACGGCTAACTGACCTGCATCGTGCAGGCCTAAGCTCGATAAAATCTGGGCGAGCAAATACGCCAAGGCGAATTTGATTAAATGATTAACTGATTTTCGCTAGTAACCATTGATAATAATCATTCATCTTCCATACTAAGTGGGAGATGAATGAAAAATAATTGGAGGCACGCGTCATGAATAAAGGTCAGCTTTTATATGAGGGGAAAGCAAAACGTTTATACCAAACAGAGCAAGAGGATGTTTTGTTCGTTGAGTATAAAAATAGTGCTACTGCATTTAACGGTGAAAAGAAGGCAGAGATTGCTGGAAAAGGTATACTAAACAACCGCATTACAACTGTAATTTTCGAAAAATTAAAAACGCAAGGTATTGATTCACACTTTGTGGAGCGTATCTCTGAAAACGAACAACTAGTTCGCAAGGTTGATATTATCCCAATCGAAGTTGTGGTTCGTAATATCGCTGCGGGCAGTCTTGCGAAACGACTTGGGTTTGAAGAAGGAACACCGCTAAGCCGTACGATTGTAGAGTTCTACTATAAAGATGATGCCTTAGGAGATCCAATCATTAATAACGAGCATATCGATATTTTGGGGATTGCTACAAAGGAAGAAGTCGGAATTCTCTATGAACTAGGTTTAAAGGTTAATAGTGTTCTTCAACCAATTTTTGAAGAAGTCGGCGTTATTTTAGTAGACTTTAAGCTTGAATTTGGCCGTGATAAGGATGGAAATGTACTCTTGGCAGATGAAATTTCACCAGATACATGCCGTCTTTGGGATGCAGAAACAAAACAAAAGCTTGATAAAGACGTGTTCCGTCGTGATTTAGGTAGTTTAACAGATGTATATGAAATTATTCTTGCTAGACTTGGAGGAAAATAGAAATGACTAAAGTTAAAATTTACGTTACATTACGCGAAAGTGTACTTGATCCACAAGGGTCAGCTGTACAAGGTTCATTGGTGAAAATGGGTTACAACGAGGTTCAGGATATCCGTATTGGTAAATATTTAGAGGTTGTAATTGGTGATACAGAGCGCGATCTAGATTCTCTAGTAAAAGAAATGTGTGAAAAGCTTCTTGCAAACACAGTGATTGAAGATTACCGCTACGAAGTCGAGGAGGCTAACTAATCATGAAATTCGCAGTACTTGTTTTCCCTGGGTCAAACTGTGACGTTGATATGTATCATGCGATCAAAGACGAACTAGGTGAAGAAGTAGAATACGTTTGGCACGACGCAACAGATTTAAGCGAATTTGATGGCGTTTTAGTACCGGGAGGATTTTCTTACGGCGACTATTTACGCTGTGGTGCAATGGCTAACCAATCGAACGTTATGGCAGAAGTGAAAAAGTTTGCTGAAGCAGGCAAGCCAGTCCTTGGTGTATGTAACGGATTCCAAATTTTAACTGAAGCAGGCTTACTTCCAGGAGCATTACTTCGAAACAAAAACTTAAAGTTCATGTGTCGTACTGTTGAGTTGAAAGTTGAAAATAACGATACATTATTTACACATCAATATGAAGCTGGCCAAATTATCAATGTTCCAATCGCACATGGAGAAGGAAACTACTTCTGTGACGACCAAACACTAGCTGAGTTAAAAGCGAACAATCAAATTGTATTTACATATTCAGGGGAAAATCCAAATGGTAGTCTTGAGGATATTGCAGGAATCATTAACGAACGAGGAAATGTACTAGGAATGATGCCTCACCCAGAGCGTGCTGTGGATACATTACTAGGTAGTGACGACGGACTTAAGGTATTTAAATCTATTGTAAAAATGTGGAGGGAATCACATGTCAGTTAGTTTAGAACCAACTAAAGAGCAAATCAAAGAACAAAAGCTATATGCTTCTATGGGTATGTCAGATGAAGAATTTGCAATGGTAGAGGGTATCTTAGGTCGTCTTCCAAACTGGACTGAAACAGGTCTATTCTCTGTAATGTGGTCTGAACACTGTTCTTACAAAAATTCAAAACCAGTATTACGTAAATTCCCTACAAAAGGTCCTCAAGTTTTACAAGGTCCTGGTGAAGGTGCAGGGATTGTTGATATTGGTGATGAACAAGCGGTTGTTTTCAAGATGGAATCACATAATCACCCTTCAGCAATTGAACCATATCAAGGTGCTGCAACTGGTGTAGGCGGGATTATCCGTGACGTTTTCTCAATGGGTGCTCGTCCGATTGCCATGTTAAACTCATTACGCTTTGGTGAATTACAAACTAAGCGTGGTAAGTATTTGTTTGAAGAAGTAGTTGCAGGGATTGCTGGCTACGGAAACTGTATCGGTATTCCAACAGTAGGTGGCGAAATTCAATTCGATCCATGCTATGAGGGGAATCCACTTGTAAACGCAATGTGTGTTGGCCTAATCGACCATAAGGACATTCAGCGCGGAATTGCTGCTGGAGTTGGTAACACAGTGATGTACGTTGGTGCTAAAACAGGTCGTGATGGAATTCATGGTGCGACATTTGCATCGGAAGAACTGTCAGAAGCTTCAGAAGAAAAGCGACCAGCAGTTCAAGTTGGGGACCCATTCATGGAAAAACTTTTACTTGAAGCATGTCTAGAGGTTGTAAAGTCAGATGCTCTTGTAGGAATTCAGGATATGGGTGCAGCAGGTCTTACTTCATCGTCAGCAGAAATGGCTTCAAAAGCTGGTTCTGGCGTGGAAATGAATTTAAATCTAGTACCTCAACGTGAAACAGGAATGACAGCTTACGAAATGATGTTATCTGAATCACAAGAACGCATGCTACTCGTTGTGAAAAAAGGGCGCGAAGATGAAATCAAAGTGATTTTTGAAAAATACGGTTTAGATGCTGTAGCAATTGGCCGCGTTACAGATGATAAAATGCTTCGTTTATTACATAAAGGAGAAGTGGTTGCAGAGGTTCCTGCTGATGCGCTTGCTGAAGATGCACCAGTTTACAATAAGCCATCACAGGAGCCTGCATACTTTGCAGAGTTCCAAGCAATTGAAAATAGTGAACCAGAAGTAGTTAACTATAAAGATACTTTACTAGGATTGCTTCAGGCACCAACAATTGCTTCTAAAGAGTGGGTTTACGACCAATATGATTACCAAGTACGTACAAATACAATTGTTGCACCTGGATCAGATGCGGCTGTATTACGTGTTCGTGGTACAAATAAAGGTCTTGCAATGACAACTGACTGTAACTCTCGTTATATTTTCTTAGATCCTGAAATGGGTGGGAAAATTGCAGTAGCAGAAGCCGCACGTAATATCGTTGCTTCAGGTGGGCGACCACTTGCAATCACGGACTGTCTAAATTTTGGGAATCCAGAAAAACCAGAAATCTTCTGGCAAATTGAAAAATCAGCAGATGGTATCTCAGCAGCATGTACAGCACTGAATGCACCAGTAATCGGTGGGAACGTATCCCTTTATAACGAGCGTTCTGGTGAAGCGGTGTATCCAACACCAACAATTGGTATGGTTGGTTTAGTAGAGGATTTGGCACATGTAACTACTCAACAAGTTAAAGCTGCTGGCGATGTTGTTTACTTAGTAGGCGAGACGGCTACTGAGTTCGGTGGATCTGAGCTACAAAAGCTGGTCTACGGCAAAATCTTCGGTAAAGCACCTTATATTGATTTAGAGGTAGAAGCAAGCCGTCAAGAATCAATTTTAACTGCAATCCGTGAAGGGTTATTACAATCTGCACATGACGTTTCAGAAGGTGGCGTAGCAGTAGCTTTAGCTGAGAAAGCGTTTGGAGCAGCGGGCTTAGGTATAGACGTAACTTTAGAAGGCTCTGCTGTAACGGCTTTATTTAGTGAAACTCAATCACGTTTTGTTGTGACAGTAAAAGAAGAAAATGCAGCTGCATTTGAAAAAGTAATTCCTGATGCGAAGAAAATCGGTATTGTAACAGCTGATGCAAATATTACAATCAACGGTGATACTGGCGTTCTTTTAGAAGGTACAGTGGAGGAATTCCGTTCTGCTTGGAAAGGAGCTATCCCATGCTTGGTGAAATCAGAGGCTTAAACGAAGAATGTGGTGTATTCGGAATTTGGGGACATCCTGATGCTGCACAACTTAGCTACTATGGTCTACATGCACTTCAACACCGTGGTCAAGAGGGAGCAGGGATCGTCGTAACTGACGGTCACTCTCTTCGTGCGGTAAAAGGTGAAGGACTAGTAAATGATGTATTTAATGAGGCAAACATAAGTGCTGCCAAAGGTAACTCGGCAATTGCCCATGTTCGTTACACTACTGCCGGTGGTGGGGGAATTGAAAATGTACAGCCATTATTATTCCGTTCCTCAACTGGTACATTAGCGATTGCCCATAACGGGAATTTAGTAAATGCTAATCATTTAAAGCAGCATTTAGAGCGCTCGGGAAGTATTTTTCAATCTACTTCTGATACAGAAGTTGTTGTCCATTTGATCAAGAAAAGTAAAAAGCCAGGCTTCCGTGAACAAGTAAAGGAATCACTTTCTCTATTAAAAGGTGCTTTTTCATTCTTGATTCTTACAAAGGAAGGCATGATGGTTGCCCGTGATCGTAATGGTTTACGTCCTTTGTCTCTTGGTAAATTAGGAGATGCATATGTTGTCGCATCGGAAACCTGTGCATTTGATTTAATTGGTGCTGAGTTTGTAAGAGAAGTAGAACCAGGGGAGCTATTGATCATTACAGATAATGGTATTGAAGAGGATCGCTTCGTTCAAATGGAAAAACGTGCAATGTGTGCGATGGAGTATGTATACTTCGCTCGTCCAGATTCCAATATCGATGAAATAAACATTCATGCTGCACGAAAACGTATGGGGAAACAATTGGCGAAAGAGTGCTTTGGAATTGAAGCAGATGTTGTAACAGGTGTTCCTGATTCATCAATTTCAGCGGCAATTGGTTTTGCTGAAGAAAGCGGCATCCCTTATGAGCTTGGTTTGATCAAAAATCGCTATACTGGTCGTACTTTCATTCAGCCTACACAAGAGCTTCGTGAACGTGGAGTGAAGATGAAGCTTTCGCCAGTCGTACAGGTGGTTAAAGGGAAGCGTGTCATTATGGTGGATGATTCCATTGTACGCGGCACTACATCACGTAGAATTGTGAACATGCTAAAAGAGGCTGGGGCAACAGAAGTCCATGTTCTCATTTCATCACCGCCGATGAAAAATCCTTGCTTCTATGGTATAGATACGTCAACAAGCGAAGAGCTTATTGCGTCCAATATGAGTGTAGAGGAAATGCGTGAAGCCATTGGTGCGGATACGTTAACCTTCCTTTCAGCAGATGGACTGGTAGAAGCTACTGCACGTGCATTTGAGGACGAAACTCGCGGACTTTGCATGGCGTGCTTTACAGGGGATTATCCAACAGAGATTTTCCCAGATACAGTATTACCACATGTGAAGGAATTGCAGCATTAAACACTTGCCCTGATACTTCTACATCGCGGCGAAATGATTAAGAGGAGGATTCAACAGTCATGTCAAAAGCATATGAACAAGCGGGCGTTAATATTGAGGCTGGATACGAGGCCGTAAACCGAATGAAATCCCACGTAGAACGTACAAATCGTTTAGGTGTAATGGGTACATTTGGTGGCTTCGGAGGCATGTTTGACTTGTCCTCTTTAAACTTAAAGGAACCGGTTCTAATTTCAGGTACTGATGGTGTTGGGACAAAATTAAAGCTTGCATTTATGGTCGATAAACACGATACAATTGGCGTTGATTGTGTGGCAATGTGTGTTAACGACATCGTTGCTCAGGGTGCAGAGCCACTTTATTTCTTAGATTATGTGGCAGTTGGAAAAGCTGAACCTGCGAAAATTGAACAAATCGTAAAGGGCGTAGCAGATGGCTGTGTGCAAGCTGGATGTGCTTTAATTGGCGGGGAAACAGCTGAAATGCCAGGACTTTACGAAGAAGATGAATATGATCTAGCGGGGTTTGCAGTAGGGGCTTGTGAAAAAGCGAATGTCGTTACTGGAGAGAAAATTGCAGAAGGTGACGTTCTAATTGGTCTAGCTTCAAGCGGTGTTCATTCCAACGGTTATTCGCTAGTTCGTAAAATTGTCTTTACTGATAATGGATTCGCAGTTGACGAGGTTGTGGATGGCTATGAGGATCTTGGTCCAATCGGCGAAGCCTTGCTTGTACCCACTAAAATATATGCAAAGCCTGTGCTCGAAATCTTGAAGCAAGCAGATATTCACGGTATGGCCCATGTTACAGGTGGCGGTTTCTATGAAAACCTTCCTCGTATGATGCCTGAGGGATTAGCTACTGAAATCGAGCTAGGCTCTTGGCCAGTTTTACGTATATTTGATTTTTTACAGGACAAAGGTGCTTTAGCTGATAAAGATTTATATAACGTTTTTAATATGGGCATTGGATATGTTCTTTCAGTTCCAGCTTCCGAAGCGGACAAGGTTCTTGCCATTGCAGAAGAAAATGGTGAACAAGCTTACAAAATTGGTCGTGTCGTTAAAGGAGAAGGTGTCGTATTTAACGGGTCACATGATGGGAGCTTGAAATAATGACTACCAAAATTGCCATATTTGCTTCTGGTAGCGGGAGCAATTTTCAAGCAATCCAAACAGCTATCGAAAACGGGAAGCTAGATGCAGAGATTGGAGTCGTCGTAACGGATAAACCAGATGCTTACGTTGTAAAACGTGCAGAAAATTTTGGCATTCCAGTATTCTCGTTCGTTGCAAAGCAATATGAATCAAAAGCAGATTATGAGCAGGAAATTATTAATATTCTAAAAGAGCATGAAGTACAATGGGTAATTCTTGCTGGATACATGCGTTTAATAGGTAACACTTTACTGTCTGCTTATTCGAATCGAATTGTGAATATTCACCCCTCCTTACTCCCTGCGTTTCCGGGCAAAGATGCTATTGGACAAGCATTAGAGCATGGTGTCAAGGTTACGGGCGTAACGGTTCATTTTGTTGATGAGGGTTTGGATACTGGTCCAATTCTTAGTCAGGCGGCAGTAGATGTTGTAGAAGGAAATCGTTCTGCAACAGAAGCCAAGATTCATGCACTTGAGCATGAGCTTTACACAAGCACATTGCAAAAGCTGTTTAAAAAGGAAATTAAATTATTTCATTAATTTATAAAAGTTCCTAAGAGCTGTTAATTTCGAGCCGAGCTTCATTATTTGATGCTCCCGAAATACTGTACTTAATTTATTTACATAATTGGAGGTCTTTTTCGTGGCGAAACGTGCACTTATTAGTGTTTCTAACAAAGATGGTATTTTAGAATTTGCAAAAGAATTGGTAGCATTAGATTACGAGATTTTATCAACTGGTGGTACGAAAAAAATGCTGCAGGATAACGATGTACCTGTAACGGCTGTTGATGAAGTAACAAAATTCCCTGAGATTCTAGATGGGCGTGTAAAAACCTTGAACCCATTAATTCACGGGGGTTTGTTAGGCAAATTTGACGATCCTTCTCACCAAGCACAAATGAATGAACATGGTATCGAACCGATTGAAATTGTTTGTGTAAATCTGTATCCGTTTGTAGAAACAATTTCAAAACCGAATGTAACCTGGGATGATGCAATCGAAAATATCGATATCGGTGGTCCAACAATGTTACGCTCTGCAGCGAAAAACCATCAATATGTAACAGTAATCGTAGACTCAGATGACTATGCAAAAGTACTTGAAGAACTAAAAGCACAAGGGTCTACAGGTCTTGAAACACGTAAACGTTTGGCAGCAAAAGTATTCCGTCATACAGCAGCTTATGATTCATATATCTCGAATTACTTAACTGAAGAAGAGTTCCCTGAAAATTTAACAATGACATATGAGTTAAAACAAACTTTACGTTACGGGGAAAATCCACATCAAAAGGCTGCATTCTATCAAAAACGTTTAGGCTCTGATTTTTCATTAGCCTATGCTACTCAATTACACGGTAAAGAACTATCCTATAATAATATTCAAGATGGCAATGCGGCTCTACAAATCGTGAAGGAATTTGATATTCCTTCTGCTGTTGCAGTTAAGCATATGAATCCTTGTGGAGTAGGTACTGGTACGACTATTGAGGAAGCTTTTGATAAGGCTTACGAGGCGGATCCGACTTCTATCTTTGGAGGAATTATCGCCTTAAACCGTGAAGTAGATGTTGCTACAGCTGAAAAATTAAGCGGCATTTTCTTAGAAATCATTATTGCGCCTTCATTCACAGAGGAAGCTCTAGCAATTTTAACTCAAAAGAAAAATATTCGTTTAATGACTATTAACTTCGCACAGGAAAACCAAGACAAGTTAAAAGTGGTTTCTGTTGAAGGTGGTTTATTAGTTCAAGAAGACGATGCTTTCGGATTCGCGGAAGCAGACGTTAAAGTTGTAACAGACCGTGAGCCTACTGAAGAAGAGTGGGCAGCTTTAAAACTAGGCTGGGCTGTAGTTAAGCACGTGAAATCGAACGCAATTGTTGTAACGGATACTCAAATGACATTAGGTGTTGGTGCTGGTCAAATGAATCGCGTGGGCTCTGCAAAAATTGCTCTAGAGCAAGCAGGTGAAAAAGCAAAGGGTGCAGCTTTGGCATCTGACGCGTTCTTCCCGATGAACGATACTGTTGAAACAGCTGCTTCAGCGGGTATCACAGCAATCATCCAACCAGGAGGCTCTATCAAGGACCAAGACTCTATCGACAAAGCCAATGAATACGGAATCGCTATGATATTTACAGGTGTACGTCATTTTAAACACTAATTTAGAATAAGAGTATGAAGTGGTATTGAAACGCTCGGCGATGAGCCGGGCGTTTTTTAGGGGTAACTAGGTGTTTGTTGGCTTTGTGCTGGGAATAGGAAATAGGATGGTAGGGTGCCAGCAAACTATTTGAAGTGGCAAGTAACCTAACGAAAGTCGCAAGTATTCTCTTAAAACTCTCAAGTAATCGAGCAACCAAAGCGCAGCGCTCATAACTAAGTAAATTAAAAACATAAATATAGGAGGCATTTCACATGAACATTCTTGTAATTGGTAGTGGTGGACGTGAACATGCTATTGCAAAGAAATTTAATGACTCTCCTTCAGTTGAGAAGGTGTTTGTTGCACCTGGAAATGATGGGATGAGGCAGGATGCTGAAATCGTTGCTTTAGATGCGATGGATTTTGCAGGACTTGCTCAATTTGCAAAGGAGAATGAAATCGATTTGACGTTTGTTGGACCTGAGCAACCTTTAGCAGGAGGAATTGTAGACTTCTTCCAAGCAAGAGGGCTACAAATTTTTGGGCCAACAAAAGCGGCAGCTTTTATCGAAGGCAGTAAATCCTATGCTAAAGAAATTATGCAAAAATATAATGTCCCAACTGCTGCATATGAAACCTTTACGGATGTCAAAGAGGCTGTAGAGTATGTTCAACAGCAGGGTGCACCAATTGTTGTGAAAGCGGATGGATTAGCGGCAGGGAAGGGTGTTATTGTCGCTATGACGGAGCAAGAAGCAATCGATGCTATTAACGATATGATTGGCAATCAACGTTTTGGTGAGTCGTCATCTCGTGTGGTAATTGAAGAGTTTTTAGACGGGGAAGAGTTCTCCTTCATGTCATTTGTTCATAAGGGTCAAATTTATCCAATGGTAATTGCACAGGATCATAAGCGTGCTTACGATGGAGACAAAGGGCCAAACACAGGTGGAATGGGAGCATATTCACCAGTTCCTCAAATCACACAAGAGTATATTTCCAGAGCATATATCGAGATTGTTGAGCCAACTGTTAAGGCGATGGAAGAAGAAGGAGTATCCTTTACGGGAATCCTGTATGCAGGCTTGATATTAACGAAGCAAGGTCCAAAAGTAATTGAATTTAATGCCCGTTTCGGTGACCCTGAAACGCAGGTAGTTCTTCCACGTATGGCCTCAGACTTTGGTTTATTCATGAAAGCCATGATGGAGGAAAAATATTTTGATCTACAGTGGTCTGACGAAGCAATGTTAGGTGTTGTTATTGCAGCAGAAAACTATCCAGGTGATGTAGAAAAAGGGAATCCACTTCCGGACTTAAATAGTTTAACCGAAAATTATGAGGTTTATCATGCTGGAACTAAACTCGTAGAGAATCAATTTGTGGGCAATGGAGGCAGAGTTCTTTTGGTTGCAGCAAAAGCAGCTACATTAAAAGAAGCACAAGAACAAGTATATGAAGGCATTGAACAACAAAAATGGGATAAATTTTTCTATCGTAAAGATATAGGCTGGAGAACTTTCCAGGACTAATAAAAATGGCAAGAGGAATAGACGCCTCTTGCCATAATTTATCTTATCGGGCAAAAGCCAATACTAAAAATAATATATTAGCGTTAGCTCTTATCCGTTATTTTGAAGAGTGTGTATTTTTCCCTGAACCAGCACCGGCAGCAGTTTTTACCGCCTGTGAAGCAGTATTTTTTAAGGAGTCATTTTGCGTTGTATTCGATACGATTTGGCCAATGTCATTAGCCGCTTTTTCAATACTAGAGCCAGTGTTAGACTGACCACCGCTAGAATCTGAAGCTCCTGTACCCCATTTTTCTGTATAGAAGTCGTTATAGGCACTCATAAGGTGATCGCCATCTAAGTAATCATTAAAGGATGTTGCAACGGCTTCTTTTACATTAGAATTAATTAAAGCTTTTACGGGACAATAAAGGAAAATGCCTTCTGCCACCTTCATGGCACCTGCTGCGACGAAAAGAGCACCTATGCCACGATTACCGGATTCCTTTGAGAGGTGAGCAATTCCGCATGCTGTTAAACCTGTACCCAGAGCTAAACGGACAAAACCATTTCTTTCTGAAATATTCTCTTCCATGTAAAGTCACTCCCCTTATAAAAGTTATTGAGTAGCAAATTTAAATCTTTTCTTTAAAAAAATGCTGTGATACGATAAAAACACTATATTTTTTCTAAATACTCAATTAATATTTGAACATTTTTTGAGCAAAGTTAGTATGTGCGTATAAAAGTCGATTAACCAAAATAAATTTTATAAGTAATAGAAGGGAGTGTTAAAAATGCCAGAATCTACCTGGAGGATTCACGAAATTCGAAAACAAGTGGCTGTAATCGATGGAAAACTAGCACCATCAATGGTTTTAAAAAATGCTCGCTTTCTACATAGTGTGCTAAAAAAATGGCTAGTAGGAAACATATGGATTTTAGGGAATCGAATTGTATATGTAGGTAATGAGATGCCAATAGAGATGTCTAAAACGGAAGTCATTGATTTGGATGGAAAAGTAGTTGTACCTGGATACATTGAGCCACATGTACATCCAACACAATTGTATAATCCACATTCATTTGCAGATTTTGCTGCTCAAACTGGAACAACAACATTCATTGCTGATAACATGACATTCGCTCTTTCATTGTCAAATCAGAAAGCGTTTACAATTATGGATCAATTAAAAAAATTGCCGTTTTCATTTTACTGGTGGGCGAGATTTGATTCACAAACAGAGCTACAAAATGAAGATGAAATTTTTACTAATAAATCTGTTTTAGAATGGCTAGGGCGGGATGATGTGCTTCTAGGTGGCGAGTTAACTGGATGGCCACGTTTAGTTCGTGGAGATGATCTAATGCTAAGCTGGATTCAAGCGGCGAAAATGAAAGGGAAAAAGATTGAAGGTCATTTTCCCGGTGCATCAGAAAAGACAATCGCTCGTATGAAGCTTTTTGGAGCAGATAGTGATCATGAAGCTATGACGGTTGAAGAAGTAGAGAAAAGAATTCTGCATGGTTTAGATGTGACATTACGTCATTCTTCAATTCGTCCAGATTTACCGCAATTACTAAAAGGGATTTTAGATAAGGAGCTAGACATATTTGATCATTTAATGATGACGACAGATGGTTCTACTCCTGCATTCCATGAGGATGGTGTCATGGATAAATGTATTCGTATTGCACTAGAAGAGGGTGTCTCGCCAATTGATGCCTATAATATGGCTTCATACAACATTGCCCGTTACTATAATAAATCACATTTACATGGGTTAATTGCAACTGGGCGTTTTGCTACGTTGAATATTCTGAAAAATGAAAAGACACCAAATCCTGAATCGGTTTTATCTAAAGGCGTTTGGCTAAAAAGGGATGATAAAAAGGTAAATGCTCTTCCAAAAATTAAATGGGACCAATACGATACCTTTACAATTCCTTTTGATATTTCAGATGATGATTTTCAATTTTCAATGCCTATAGGAATTCATTTGACTAATGAGGTTATTACCAAGCCATATTCTATTAATCTTCAGTTTAGTAAAAAGGAGCTTCCTCTAGACAATGATGAAAGCTATCTTATGCTAATCGACAGAAAAGGCAAGTGGCGTGTTAATACTATGCTCAAGGGATTCGATACGCATATTAAAGGATTTGCTTCCTCTTATTCAAGTACTGGTGAAATTATTTTAATAGGAAAAAGCATAGAAGATATGAAGTTCGCATTTAATGAACTAAAGAGAATAAATGGTGGAATTGTTCTAGCAGAAAATAAAGAAGTAGTTGCATCAATCCCGCTTAAAATAAACGGCAAGGTTTTTGATGGTGAAGTAGAAGAGTTGATACAATATGAGAAAAAGCTATCAAAAGCTCTTAACGATAGAGGATATAGTCACTCAGATGCAATCTATACCTTATTCTTTTTACAATCCACACATTTACCATATATTCGTATCACTCCACAAGGTATATATGATGTCATGAAAAAGAAAGTGATGTTGCCTGCTGTGATGCGCTAAAGGAGCGAATTCTATGCGTGTAAATCAAGTTTTTCCAGTGCTTGCCTGTCTATGCTTATTAGCTGGATGTGGCGACAAAGAGAAAGTCGTAGAAGCAAACACAAACAATACTAGTGAAGAAGTAGTGCCTGTAACAGGAGAAGAAAGCACGTTCCCCTATTTTGCACCATTTACAGGCATGGGTGTTGCAAATGAGATTACCCAGCGCCCTATTCTAGCAACTATTAATAATTATCCTGATGCACGTCCACAATCAGGTTTAGAATCGGCTGACGTGATTTATGAAATGCTCGCAGAAGGTGATGTTACTAGATTACTAGCGTTATATCAATCGGAAATTCCAGAAT
The DNA here is from genome assembly GCF_003217295.1 of Ureibacillus chungkukjangi. Lineage (GTDB taxonomy): Bacteria > Bacillota > Bacilli > Bacillales_A > Planococcaceae > Ureibacillus > Ureibacillus chungkukjangi. Next base: position 46,782 of record NZ_QJTJ01000019.1, on the reverse strand, counting down.
CGATTGGACCAATACGTAGTGCGCGGGATTACTTTATTGAATTAGCTGCAGGGCTCGATGCCTTTTACATTGCCCATGGCTATAGCCCAGAAGCTCAGCAGCAATTAGTCAATGGGTTTGTTGACAATGTAAACGGTATGCAATATGACGGAATCCTATTTAAACGTTCGTCTGACCGTGTTGCACCACATAATTCTTACTTCCCTGGTGAAAATTTAGAAACTGCTGCGGATAAAGTGAACGCTTCACTTCTTTATCAGAAAAAAGTATCGTATACTTATTATAAAGAGGATGAAAGTGTTAAAATAGGGACTGAGGCAGAATCAGTAGCTATTACTTATAGTAATAATGACATGTTTAATAGCTTATACACTTATGATGGTGAAAGTAATACCTATACACGACAATCAGGAAATGCAGAAACAATCGATTATTTAACAAATAAGAAGGTAGAGCTTTCGAATGTCTTGTTTTTTGAAATGAGCCATTCCATTATAGACAGTGAAGGTCGTCGCGAAATTGATTTAACTTCTGGTGGGACTGCTTATGTTTTTCAGCAAGGCTTAATGCGGGAGGTACGCTGGGAAAATAGAGATGGCGTATTAAAAGCAGTTGAAGAGGATGGTAGTGAAGTGAAATTAACCCCAGGAAAAACATGGGTTCATTTCGTACCGACAAAACCAGGAATTACTACATCGGTAAAATATTCGTAGCAAATGCGAAAGGATGAAGATTATAAATGCAAATCGATAAAATTCGTGGGCATCAAACTGAACAATTATTTAAGGCTGTATTAGAGTTGAAGGATATAGAGGAATGCTATAAGTTCTTCGATGATTTATGTACGATCAGTGAAATTCAATCATTAGCACAACGATTTGAAGTAGCTCATTTATTGCGTCTAAAGAAAACGTATGAATCCATTAAAAAGGAAACAGGTGCATCGACTGCAACGATTTCACGTGTGCGACGCTGTTTTGATTATGGAAATGATACTTACGATGAAATGTTGGGACGTCTTTATCCAGACGAAAAACCGTTTCAGGCTTCAAAATAATAATCGATTAAATAAAAATAGGCTGTTTAGTTAGTCAAAGAACAAGACTTGCTAAATAGCCTTTTACCATTCTTTAAAGTAATACATAGGATAAAACTGCATGGATTTTAGAAGAATGAAAACTTTTTGATTTAGTGCACTTTACGTTATACTTGAAGACGAATATTAAGAGTCAAAACATATAAATATTAGGGTTGATAGGTGGGAAGTAAGGAATATGGAATATAAAAATTGGCGACATGTGTTCAAAATTGATCCTGCAAAAGAGCTGTCAGAGGAAGCATTAGAGATGGTATGTGAATCTGGAACTGATGTCATATTAGTTGGCGGTACAGATGATGTAACACTAGAAAATGTGATAGATATATTACTTCGTGTACGACGTTTTTCAGTACCGGTTGCACTGGAAATTTCCAATGTAGACGCAATTTTAGCTGGCTTTGACTATTATTTTATACCAAGTGTATTAAACAGTCAGGATACAAAATGGGTAAAGGATTTGCATCATGAAGCGATTAAAGAATATGGTGATATTTTAGTTTGGGATGAGCTGATTGCTGAAGGCTATTGTGTGTTAAATCCAGATTGCAAGGTAGCCCAGGTAACAGACGCGAAGACGGATTTAACGAAGGATGACGTGATTGCTTACGCACGCTTAGCTGAAAACTATTTTAAATTACCGATTTTTTATCTTGAATATAGTGGTGCTTATGGTGACGAAGAGATTGTTGCTTCTGTAAAGGAAGTTTTAGACGAGACTCGACTTTTCTATGGCGGTGGTATTACTGGTCCGGAGCAAGCGGCTGAGATGGCTCGTCTTGCAGATACAGTCGTTGTAGGGAATATTATTTATGATGATTTAAAACAAGCCCTGAAAACAGTTGAGGCGGTAAAGAACGTTACTATTTAAATATAAAATTCACAAGCTAAAAGAAATTCGTTATAATAAAAACAGAACAAATGTTTGTGTAGAAGGCGGTGCATCATGGAACAAATAACGAAAAATTTACTTAATGGAATGAATCCACAACAGGCTGAAGCGGTAAAAACAACAGATGGCCCATTGTTAATTATGGCGGGGGCGGGATCTGGTAAAACTCGTGTTTTAACGCACCGTATTGCTTATCTAGTTGTTGAGAAGGAAGTCTATCCTTCTAAAATATTAGCTATTACATTTACCAATAAGGCAGCTCGAGAAATGCGTGAACGTATCGATAACCTGCTTGGAAACGGTACGACACAAAGTATGTGGGTATCAACCTTCCACTCAATGTGTGTACGTATTTTAAGACGTAATATCGATCGAATTGGTATTTCAAAAAACTTCTCTATTTTAGATTCAAGTGACCAGTTAACTGTAGTGAAAAATGTGTTAAAAGAATTGAATATTGATTCAAAACGTTTTGAGCCTAGAGCTATCTTAAATGCTATTAGCTCTGCCAAAAATGAATGTATCACTGCAGATATGTACAAGGCTAACAGTAATCCTAGTAATCCATATGAAAAAGTAATTTCTCAGGTCTATGAAGGCTATGAGAAAAGACTGCGTCGAAACCAATCATTGGATTTTGATGATTTGATTATGACGACAATTACACTTTTTGAGCGTGTACCAGAGGTGTTGGAATTCTACCAAAATAAATTCCAATACATACATGTAGATGAGTATCAGGATACCAACCATTCACAATATAAGCTTGTTCAATTACTAGCACAAAAATTTAAAAACATATGTGTCGTAGGGGATTCCGACCAATCGATTTATCGTTGGCGTGGAGCAGATATCGGCAATATTTTATCCTTTGAAAAGGATTATCCAAAAGCTAAAGTCATTCTTCTTGAGCAAAACTATCGCTCGACAAAACGCATTCTAAAGGCTGCTAATGATGTCATTGAGCATAACGAAAGCCGTTATCCAAAGAAATTACGTACAGAAAATTTAGATGGTGAAAAGCTTGTTCATTACAAGGCTTCAAATGAGCAGGATGAAGCACAATTTGTCGTGCAGACAATCCAAAAGCTTATGGAAAAGGAAAACCGCTCATTAGATGATTTTGCGATTCTTTACCGTACCAATGCCCAGTCCCGTGTGATGGAGGAAGTGCTCGTTAAGTCGAATATGACCTATCAGATCGTTGGCGGAACTAAGTTCTATGACCGTAAAGAGATTAAAGACTTGTTAGCTTACTTACGATTGATAGCCAATAATGATGATGATTTATCTTTGGCAAGAATTATTAACGAGCCGAAGCGAAGCATTGGAGCAACTTCCTTTGAAAAGATTGCCTCTTACGCAATTGGACAAGACCGTTCAATTTTTGATGCCATGAAGGAAGTGTTATTCATGGGGATTACAGGAAGAGCGGCAAGCAGTGTGGAGAAATTCCATCAGTTAATAGAAGATTTCACTAAAATGCAGGACTATCTGTCAGTAACAGAGCTTGTTGAACAAGTTATCGAGAAATCTGGCTACCGAGCTATGCTGGAAAACGAAAAAACGATTGAAGCAGAAAGTCGTTTAGAAAATATAGAAGAGTTTTTATCTGTTACGAAGGCTTTTGAAGAGCGTAGTGATGACAAGTCGCTAATTGCTTTTTTAACAGACTTAAGCTTAATAGCAGACATTGACTCATTAGATAAAGAAGATACATCAAAAGGTACTATTATTCTAATGACAATGCACTCTGCAAAAGGATTAGAATTCCCAGTAGTATTTATTATCGGAATGGAGGAGAATATTTTCCCGCATTCACGTTCATTGGATGATGCCGCTGAGATGGAAGAAGAACGTCGTCTAGCTTATGTTGGAATTACCCGTGCTGAACAAAGATTGTATTTAACCTGTGCTGGTTCCCGAACATTGTACGGACGCTCAAGCTTCAATATGCCTTCTCGATTCCTGCAAGAAATATCAGAAGACATCATTGAACAAATTTCAAAATCAGGCAATCGCTTTGATGAGGATGAATTGCCATTTGGTGCAGGAAGAAGCCGTGCACAAAGCCAAAGACGTCGTACTATCGGTGATGTCCAAACGAAGCCTCAAATTGCAAGCCTACAAGCTACAGGTGGAAACCAAATGGAATGGAGAGCTGGCGATAAGGCGGTCCATGGTAAGTGGGGAACAGGTACTGTAGTAAGTGTTAAAGGTGAGAATGATGGCCTTGAGCTGGATATTGCATTCCCGAACGTAGGCATTAAGCGTTTATTGGCTAAATTTGCACCAATTACAAAAGGTTAATTAACAAAGTATTGATGTGATGATGGAGGAATAACATGAACGAAATCGAAAAACGAATTGCCGAGCTAAATAAACTGCTTCATGAGTATGGGCATGCTTACTACGTAATGGATAAACCACTTGTGTCAGATGCTGTCTATGATCAGCTTTTACATGAATTAATCGCTCTTGAAAAAGAGAATCCATCATTGATTTATCCTGATTCTCCGACAACTCGTGTTGGGGGCGCTCCACTTGGAGGCTTTAAAAAGGTAACCCATACTTATCCGATGCTCAGTTTATCGAATGCATTTGGTGAAGAGGATCTAAGAGATTTCGACCGAAAAATTCGCCAAGCAATCGGTGATGACTTTTCATATGTTTGTGAGCTGAAAATTGATGGGTTAGCCATTTCCCTGCGCTATGAAAACGGTGTGTTTGTACAAGGTGCTACGCGTGGAGACGGGACTGTTGGTGAGGACATCACGGCTAACCTAAAAACAATCCGTGCTATTCCTCTTCGTTTAAAGGAACCGGTAACAATCGAAGTGCGCGGTGAAGCTTACATGCCTAAAAAATCCTTTGAAGCATTGAATCAAGCCCGTAGAGAAAAGGGTGAAGAGCTTTTTGCCAACCCGCGTAACGCGGCTGCAGGCTCACTTCGTCAGCTTGATCCCAAAATTGCTGCCAGCCGAAATCTATCAACGTTTATTTACTCGATTGGTGGAGATGGTGAAGCATATGGAATTGATTCGCATGCGGAAATGCTAGATTATTTAGAGACATTAGGCTTCCCATCAAATAAAGAGCGTGAGTTTTGTGAAACAATTGAGGACGTACTGTCGTTTATAAATAAGTGGACAGATAATCGCCCTAGCCTTCCTTATGAGATTGATGGAATTGTCGTAAAGGTAAATCGCTATGCCCACCAAGATGAGCTAGGATATACGGCAAAAAGTCCTCGTTGGGCAATTGCTTACAAATTTCCTGCAGAAGAGGTTGTTACAACAATTACAGGAATCGAGTTAACAGTAGGACGTACAGGAGTGATTACGCCAACCGCTATTTTAAATCCTGTACAAGTAGCTGGAACAACTGTAGGAAGAGCTTCACTTCATAATGAAGACTTAATTCGTGAAAAGGATATTCGAATTGGAGATACGGTTATTATTCATAAAGCAGGTGATATTATCCCAGAGGTTGTAGGGGTAATCCTTGAACAACGACCTGAAGAATCTATTCCTTTTGAAATGCCGACCAATTGTATTGCATGTGGAAGCGAATTAGTACGTATTGAAGGAGAAGTAGCCTTACGCTGTGTAAATCCTACTTGCCCTGCACAAATCGCAGAGGGAATTAAGCATTTCGTTTCGCGTAATGCTATGAATATCGATGGACTTGGCGAAAAGGTAGTAGAACAGCTCCTTCGAGCAGAGTATATTCGTGATGTTGCTGACCTTTATCATCTAGAAAAGGAGCAGCTTGTAAAACTTGAACGTATGGGTGAGAAATCCGCTACCAATTTAGTAGAAGCCATTGAACGTTCAAAAGAAAATTCAGTAGAGCGTTTGCTATTTGGTTTAGGAATTCGTCATGTTGGAGAAAAGGCTGCAAAACTTTTAGCGGAACAATTTGAATCGATGGATGCTCTAATGCTCGCAAAAGAGGAAGATGTCACTGAAGTTCATGAAATTGGAGATAAAATGGCTGATTCCATCGTTACTTATTTTACTAGTGATGAAGTGAAAGAGTTAATCGAACGACTAAAAGCTGCTGGCGTCAATATGCTGTACAAAGGGAAAAAAGTACAGGTTGAAGCAGGCGAAAATCCATTTGCAGGCAAGACAATTGTTTTAACAGGTAAATTATCACAATTGACACGTAATGAAGCAAAGGCGAAAATAGAAGAGTTGGGCGGAACCGTTACAGGTAGTGTTAGTAAGAAAACAGACCTTGTAATTGCAGGCGAGGATGCCGGTTCAAAGCTAACAAAAGCAACAGAACTAGGTATCGAAGTTTGGGACGAAGACCGCCTAGTTGAACAATTACAACAGTAAAGGAGTTTCAAACGATGAACCGATTTCGCTGGATTCCGGCGGTGGTCGTTGTTGCAATGCTAGCAGGTTGTGTGCCTTCCTTTAAAGAAGATACAGAAGTGTTAAAAGATACAGATGAAACTGAAAGCGTAATTGAAACGACAATCATCCCAAGTATGCAATTGAATGATAATTATTATAGAACGCTAGTACCTTATAAGGAAAGTGCTAGCCGTGGATTAGTCGTGTCAAATTTATATACAAAATATGACATTAAAGAAGTAGAAGAAGGTTTAATGCGACTTTCACAAAACGTATATGATACAGATAACTATTACTTCCAGGAAGGTCAGTATTTAGATACGGATACGGTTAAAAACTGGCTTGCAAGAAGTAATCAAAATCAAGATCAATCAGAAGAGCTACGAGGGTTAAATCCTCCTGATGTGGATGCAAATGGAACAGCATTAGATCCTGTAACAAGAGCACAAGAAGCACCGATCTATTTGGCTCACGTGATTGAACAAAATTATCTAGTTAAAACAGATGATAATAAAGTAAAGCTTGGTGGGATATCCATCGGTCTAGCCTTAAATTCAATTTATTACTACCAAAAAGAGCAATACGGCGATACATTTGAAGAACCAATTCCGGATACAGAGCTTGAACAAAAGGGCAAAGAGATTGCTGAACAAGTAATTTCGAGACTTCGTCAACGTCCAGAGCTTCAAGATGTACCAATTGTGATTGGTCTATTTAAACAGGCAGCTAATAACTCAATCGTTCCTGGAAGTTATTTTTCATTTAGCGTTTCGGACAAAGGTCAAAATGCTTTAGGAGATTGGCAGGGTATTAACGAGAAGTATGTGACCTTCCCAATGTCTTCACCAGAAGCACTCTATCGTGATGTAAATGACAGCTTCCTGAAGTTTAAGCAGGATATCGATGAATACTTCTCAAATTATACGAGTGTAATTGGTAGGGGCTTCTATCAAAACAATACGCTTCGTAAGCTATCGATCGAAGTGCCAATCCAATTTTACGGAACGACCGAAATCATTGGATTTACGCAGTATATATCAGGTGTCATCATGCAACATCTACCTGTTGATGTAGATATCGAAGTAAGCATCACATCCATTAATGGAGCGGAAGCATTAATCATAAAAGAACGAAACGAACAAGAACCCTTCGTTCATATCTACGACTACTAAAAAAGTGTAGCCCAACGCGGCTACACTTTTTTTGTGGTGAATTGTTTGTGTGCCAGGTACGTGGATAATTCGGAATATTCGAAATGTAATATGTACCTGGCACACAAACAGCACACAAACAATTTCAAATTCATATGTTTGAATTTATGGAAGATAAGGCGATAATAGAGTTTGATTCAATGTATTAAAATGGCAGAGTGAATTAATTATTTCCTATTGTGACGGACATTGACAGATAACTTCGGGATTTATCAAATTTCATGATTTATTTCACTGATATGATATTAAATGGAGTATTTGGATATCGGTATAAGAAAAGCCTGATTTCGCTATAATTGGCGAAAATCGTGTTTTTCTAAAACTAAAAATGGTACAATTAATGATTATTGCCACGTAGAGATTATCGGAGGTGTAAAGTTATGGCGAAATTATCAAAAGAAGAAGTAAAACACGTAGCACATTTAGCTCGTCTTGCTATTACTGATGAAGAGGCGGAAAAATTTGCAGACCAATTAGGGAAAATTACTGACTTCGCACAAACATTAAATGAGCTGGATACTACTAATGTGGAACCAACATCACACGTTTTACCTATCGTTAATGTAATGCGTGAAGACGTTGCACAAAAAGGTCTAGACCGTGAAGTAATGATGCAAAACGTTAAAGAACAAGTAGATGGTCAAGTAAAAGTACCAGCAATCTTAGAAGACTAATATAAGAGCAAAGGGAGGTAGCCTCATGACGTTATTCAAACTTTCATCAAAAGAATTACAAGAAGGCTTACATAACGGCGAATTTAAGATCGCTGATTTAACGAACGAAGCATTTGCTCGTATCGAAAACCTAGATAACGATGTACAAGCTTTCTTAGCTTTAAATAAAGAAAAAGCAACGGAACAAGCTGCTCAAATGGATCAAGTGCCATTCGAACAACGTGGTCCATTATTTGGTTTACCAATCGGTGTAAAAGACAATATTGTAACAGAAGGACTTGAAACAACTTGTGCTTCTAAAATTTTAGAGGGCTTTATGCCAATCTATGATGCAACTGTAGTTAAAAAACTACGTGAAGCAGGCATGGTAACGGTTGGAAAGCTTAACATGGATGAATTCGCTATGGGTTCTTCAAACGAGAACTCTGCATATAAAACAACTAAAAACCCTTGGAACCTAAATCATGTACCAGGTGGATCTTCAGGTGCATCTGCAGCTTCAGTGGCAGCAGGAGAAGTACCATTCTCATTAGGCTCTGATACTGGTGGTTCAATTCGCCAGCCAGCAGCTTATTGTGGTGTTGTAGGAATGAAGCCTACTTATGGTCGTGTATCTCGTTTTGGATTAGTAGCATTCGCTTCTTCGCTAGACCAGATCGGACCAATTACACGCAACGTCTATGATAATGCACTTCTTTTAGAAGCAATCGCTGGTGTAGACCCTAGCGACTCAACTTCAGCAGACGTACCGGTACCTAACTATGCATCGAAGCTAAATGGCGACATTAAAGGCTTACGTATTGCAGTACCAAAAGAATACCTTGGTGAAGGTGTTAAAGAAGAGGTTAAAAATTCAGTATTACAAGCCCTTGAAGTACTAAAAGGCTTAGGTGCTACGGTTGATGAAGTATCACTACCTCATTCTAAATACGCTTTAGCAGCTTACTATATTCTTTCTTCTTCTGAAGCTTCATCAAACCTTTCTCGTTTTGACGGTATCCGTTATGGCTTCCGTGCTGAAAACGTGAAGAACTTAATGGAGCTTTATAAAGAAACACGAGCACAGGGCTTTGGTGACGAAGTGAAACGTCGTATTATGCTAGGAACTTACTCATTAAGTGCTGGTACTTATGATGCTTACTACAAAAAAGCACAACAAGCACGTACTCTAATCAAACAAGATTATGATAAAGTGTTTGAAAACTATGATGTTATTATTGGACCAACTGCACCAACAGCAGCGTTCGAAATTGGCGCAAATATTGATGATCCAATGACGATGTATGCAAACGACATCTTAACGATTCCGATTAACCTTGCTGGCGTTCCTGCGATTTCAATTCCATGTGGATTTGATAATGGACTTCCATTAGGCTTACAAATTATCGGCAAACATTTTGACGAGGAAACAATCTATCGCACTGCTTACGCTTATGAGCAAGCAACAGATTTCAATACTCAAACTCCTCAAATTTGGGAGGGTAAATAATTATGAACTTTGAAACAGTTATTGGTTTAGAGGTACACGTTGAGTTAAAAACAAATTCTAAAATATTCTCTCCAGCACCAAACCATTTCGGTGCAGAGCCAAATACAAACACTACAGTAATCGACCTTGGTTACCCAGGTGTATTACCTGTATTGAATAAAAACGTTGTAGATTATGCTATGAAGGCTGCTCTTGCACTTAACATGGATATCAACCAACAAACAAAATTTGACCGTAAAAACTATTTCTATCCTGACAATCCGAAAGCATATCAAATCTCGCAATTTGATAAACCAATCGGTGAAAATGGCTGGATTGAAATTGAAATCGAAGGTACAGATGGTCAACCAGGCTATACGAAAAAGATCGGTATTACTCGTCTTCATATGGAAGAAGATGCTGGTAAACTAACGCATGGCGATGGCTATTCATTAGTAGACTTTAACCGTCAGGGAACGCCACTTGTGGAAATCGTATCTGAGCCAGATATCCGCACAGCAGCAGAGGCATATGCATATCTTGAAAAATTAAAAGCAATTATTCAATATACAGGTGTTTCTGATGTACGTATGGAAGAGGGGTCACTTCGTTGTGATGCCAATATTTCGATTCGTCCTTATGGTCAAGAAGAATTCGGTACAAAAGCCGAGCTTAAAAATTTAAACTCATTCAACTTTGTACGAAAAGGTATCGAGCATGAAGAAGTTCGCCAAGCAGAAGTATTAATGTCTGGTGGCGAAATCCAGCAAGAAACTCGTCGTTTTGATGAGAAAACGGGTAAAACAATCTTAATGCGTGTTAAAGAAGGAACAGATGATTACCGTTACTTCCCAGAGCCAGACTTAGTGGACCTTAATATCGATGATGAATGGTTAGAAAGAGTTAGAGCTTCTATTCCTGAGCTTCCAGATGCTCGTAAAAAACGCTATGTTGAAGAACTTGGCTTAAATAACTACGATGCAAGCGTTCTTGTTGTTAACAAAGTCATTTCAGATTTCTTTGATGAAATGGTAGCACTTGGAGCAGACTCAAAGCTTTCTGCTAACTGGTTAATGGGTGACGTGTCAGCGTACTTAAACGCAGAACAAAAAGAGCTTGCTGATACACCATTAACACCTGAAAACTTAAGCGGTATGGTGAAGTTAATTGCAGATGGAACGATTTCATCTAAAATCGCGAAAAAAGTATTCACTGAGCTTGTGAAAAATGGTGGAGATGCTAACGAAATCGTAAAAGCAAAAGGATTAGTTCAAATCTCTGATGCATCTGTTTTACTTGGTTTAGTTACAGAAGTTCTTGATGCAAATGCTCAATCTATTGAAGACTTTAAAAACGGGAAAGACCGTGCGATAGGCTTCTTAGTAGGCCAAATCATGAAGGCTTCAAAAGGACAAGCAAACCCACCAATGGTGAACAAAATCTTGCTTGAAGAAATCAATAAAAGATAGAATCAATTACCGTTCTAAATAAGCCTCTATGAGCTAAAAAGTGAATTTAGCTTATAGGGGCTTTTCTCCGGTTACAAACAGAAAAATTGTATTTCTATAAAATCCAATGCAAAATGGAATTATTAAGGAAAAGGAGGTTCATTTATGAAAACTGAACAACAATATTTTGAAGAATCATTGACAATGGCTGAATACATGGAGCAAATGACGACTAAATTAAAGGAACCTAGCTTTAAGGTTTATGAAAGCTTCAACGTCAATTCAGAAGATGAAGTCATTCAATTATTACAAGCAAAAAAACCACATATTTTAGCAATAACTGAAGACTGGTGTGGGGATGCTATGTTAAACAACCCAGTAATCCGCAAAATTGCAGAAGCAGCTGAATTAGAAATTCGTTGTGCATTCCGTGATGCAGATACGGATTTAATCGATCGCTATTTAACGAATGGTGGACGAGCAATTCCAATTTATCTATTCTTGAACGATCAAGGTGAAGTAATTGCGAAATGGGGGCCTCGTGCACCAGAATTACAGCAGCTTGTAATGGAAATGCGTGCTGAGCTTCCAGAAAAAGACGACCCTTCATTTGAACAAAAACAAAAAGAGTTGTATACTAACTTGCAGGTGAAATTTGTAAAAGACCCACAATGTGCTACTTGGGTTTACGAAGATGTAAAGACGGTCATTTCGAAAGCGTTATTATAATATAGAGTTAGGTGAAGTTCTCTTCAATTTCAAAAATATTTTCTGCGATTGAAGGGAACCTTTTTACGCCTAAATATGTTTTTACATAATAAAAGGTATAGGATGGAAAAAATATGAGAAGAGCGAGAATCATTTATAATCCGACATCGGGGAGAGAGCTGTTTCGAAAGAATTTGCCTGAGGTATTAGAAAAACTTGAAATAGCAGGCTATGAAACATCTTGTCATGCAACAACCTGTGAAGGGGACGCGCGAGTAGCTGCTGCCCATGCTGTAGAACGTGGTTTTGATATTATTATTGCTGCTGGCGGTGACGGTACATTAAATGAAGTTGTAGCTGGAATGAGCCCTTATGAAAAGAGGCCAAAGTTAGGCATCGTACCAATGGGAACAACAAATGATTTTGCCCGAGCAATCCGAGTTCCTAGAAAAATTGACGAAGCAATCGATATTATTGTTAAAGGCGACACAATTCCAGTTGATGTTGGATTAATAAATGATGACCGCTACTTCATCAATATTGCTGCAGGTGGTCGCATTACTGAGTTAACTTACGAAGTACCAAGCAAAATGAAAACGATACTGGGACAGCTTGCCTACTACTTAAAGGGTATCGAGATGATCCCATCCATTAAAGCGACAACAATGCGAATTGAATACGATGACGAGGTATTTGAAGGTGAAGCCATGATGTTCTTATGTGGTCTCACGAATTCAGTAGGTGGATTTGAAAAAATCGCCCCAGATGCAAGTATTAATGATGGTCTCTTCACAATGATGATTCTAAAAAAATGTAACATCGCAGATTTTATAAGAATCGCATCACTGGCTTTACGCGGAGAGCATCTAAATGATCCAAACTTAATCTACAAAAAGGCAAGTGTCGTTAAAGTTACATCAACAATCGACGAAGAAGAGATTCACATCAATCTAGATGGTGAATACGGAGGCGATGCACCTGTAACCTTTACCAACCTAAAAAGACATATCGATGTGTTCGTCCCATTAGAAGACATCCGAGATTTAGATCGAGTGGAATAAAATAACAAATCTAACCCATATAGCAGTTGAGCGGCTCGGCTCACTGTTGTATGGGTTTTTAATTTTTGAGGAAACACACCGGGGTATTATCGGATGGTATTGGATGAAACGCATTGAGAAGGTGGGGTTTGGAGGAGATGCATTTCATAAGGTGGATGAACTGCGTTAGGGTAGTGAATTTTTGATTGAGATGCGTTTCATAGAGTGGTTGAAACGTGTTGGGAAGTGAATTTTTGGTTGAGGTGCGTTTCATAGAGCGATGAAACGTGTTGGGAAGTGAATTTTTGATTGAGATCCGTTTCATGAGGTGGATGAACTGCATTAGGGTAGTGAATTTTGATTGAGATGCGTTTCATAGATCAGGTGAAACGTGTTGGGAAGTGAATTTTTGAATGAGGTGCGTTTCATAGAGCGGTTGAAACGTGTTGGGAAGTGAATTTTTGATTGAGATCCGTTTCATGAGGTGGATGAACTGCATTAGGGTAGTGAATTTTGATTGAGATGCGTTTCATAGATCAGGTGAAACGTGTTGGGAAGTGAATTTTTGAATGTAATGCGTTTCATAGGGTAGATGAAACGCTGTAAGAGAGAGTTTTTTCTACCATGTGGAGCGACTTACGTTCTGAATCGTAGTAAAGAGACTGGCTTTGCTACAATGTAAAGTGGTTTGCGTTCTGAATCGTAATAAAGTGACTGTTTTTGCTACCGTGTGGAGCGGTTTACCGCTTGAATCGGAGTAAAGAGGCTGGCTTTGCTACCATGTGGAGCGGCTTACGTTCTGAATCGTAGTAAAGAGAATGTTTTTGCTACCATGTGGAGCGACTTACGTTCTGAATCGTAGTAAAGAGACTGGCTTTGCTACCACGTAGAGTGGTTTGCATTCTGAATCGTAGTAAAGTGACTGGTTTTGCTCACAGTTGTATGTTTTTTCTTCAAACTAAAGTTATTTTGCGCCTGCCGTAAGCTTTCGGCGCAGAAAAAAATTCAACTCAATTACTGTTGAGTGTTATTAAGTTAATAAATTTTTTATAATAGAATTCAACTTTTCATTAAAAGTTATTTTGCGCCTGCCGCAAGCTTTCGGCGCAGAAAAAGAACTCAACTCAATTACTGTTGAGTGTTATTAAGTTAATGAATTTTTTATAATAGAATTCAACTTTTCATTAAAAGTTATTTTGCGCCTGCCGCAAGCTTTCGGCGCAGAAAAAGAATTCAACTGAATTTACTTTTGAGTGTTATTGAATCAATGAATTCTTTAGGAAAGAGTTCACTTTTCATTTGTTGATTTTTTGCGCCTGCCGCAAGCTTTCGGCGCAGAAAGAGAATTCAACTCAATTACTGTTGAGTGTTATTAAGTTAATAAATTTTTTATAATAGAATTCAACTTTTCATTAAAAGTTATTTTGCGCCTGCCGCAAGCTTTCGCCGCAGAAAAAGAATTCAACTGAATTTACTTTTAAGTGTTATTAAATCAATGAATTTTTTAGGAAAGAGTTCACTTTTCATTTGTTGATTTTTTGCGCCTGCCGCAAGCTTTCAGCGCAGAAAAAGAATTCAACTCAATTACTGCTGAGTGTTATTAAGTTAATAAATTTTTTATAATAGAATTCAACTTTTCATTAAAAGTTATTTTGCGCCTGCCGCAAGCTTTCGGCGCAGAAAATAAATCCAACTCAACTTACTGTTGAGTTGGATTTATTTTTGCTACAATAGAGTAACTGAAATGGAGGACGGAAGATGGTAGCACCAGTTAAGAAGAATGATCGTATGACGGTATATATAGAAGATTTGACGCATGATGGGAATGGCGTGGCGAAGGTTGATGGGTATCCTTTGTTTATTCAAGGGGCATTACCTGAGGAAACGGTTGAAGTTCATGTGCTAAAAACGTTAAAGAACTACGGTTTTGCGAAAATCGTAGATATTATAAAAGAATCACCTGACAGAGTGAAGGCGCCTTGTATTTATTTTGGTCAATGTGGAGGTTGCCAGGTTCAGCATTTGTCGTATGAAGGGCAATTGAAGTGGAAGGAAAGTATGGTTCGCAATGTGATGCAACGAATTGGCAAGATAGATGCGCCTGTACTGCCTGTAAAAGGGATGCAGGATCCTTGGAATTACCGAAACAAGTCTCAAATTCCATTTTCAATGACCGAAACCGGTCCTATTGCAGGCTTTTACAAATCTAAGTCACATGAAATTGTGGATATGGAACGTTGTTTAATTCAGGTGAGTGAAGCAGATACCATGATGGCTACCTTGAAAAAAGAGCTTATGGAAATCGGATTGCAGCCTTATAACGAAGCTTCTCATCAGGGAATGCTGCGCCATGTGGTTGTTCGTAAAGGTCGTGCAACTGAGGAAGTAATGGTAGTTCTCGTTACAAATAAACATAAATTCTCTCAAAAAGATGAGGCAATTGCATTAATTCAAAAGCTTATTCCGAATGTAACTTCGATTGTTCAAAACATTAACATCGAAAAAACAAATGTCATTCTTGGAAATGAAACAGTGACACTTTGGGGGAAAGATTTCATCGAGGATACGATTGGCGACGTTCGCTTTGAAATTTCAGCTCGATCGTTCTATCAAGTGAACCCAGTTCAAACAGAAGTTCTATACAAGCAGGCATTAGATTATGCGCAGTTGACGGGAAATGAAAGAGTAATTGATGCTTACTGTGGCATCGGAACAATTTCTTTATTCCTAGCACAAAAAGCAAAATCTGTTATGGGTGTTGAAATCGTTGAGCAAGCTATTGAAGATGCAAAACGCAATGCGGAAATCAACGGATTCACTAACACTTACTTTGAAGCTGGACCAGCAGAAGAAGTAATCCCACGCTGGTACGCAGATGGGAAAGAAGCAGACGTTCTAGTAGTCGATCCACCTCGCAAAGGATGCGACGAAGCATTGTTATCAACAATCATCGAGCAAAAGCCAAAACGTGTAGTGTATGTATCGTGTAACCCAGGAACATTAGCCCGTGATCTTCGCTTCCTAGAAGACGGCGGCTATAAAACAATGGAAATCCAACCGGTGGACATGTTCCCTCAAACAACGCATGTCGAGTGTGTTGCGAAGTTGATTTTAGAAGAAAACTGAAGCTTAATAAAATATATTGAAATTTGAGACTCGAATACGATTATTGTATTCGAGTTTTTTTAGTGGTAAAAATGCTTTTGTACGTTGAATTGTGAGTTTAATGGGATTAAAAGGTTTCGCTCTCATAGATTGGGAGGGAAGATTGAGAGCCAGGTTTGTAAAATAGAAGGGAAAATTTCGCTTATTTAAAAAATATAGTGAAAAATAGTCTAAATAGCCGAAGAAAATTCCCTTAACGTCTTGAAAAATGAGGAAATGAGTGATTTTTCTTATGATAAGCGGAAAATATTCCCTTATTTACCTTCAAAACGAGTTTTATTCTGCAAATAACCGGAAAAATTACGCTTATTTACTTTCGCTAGTTACATTGTTACATATTTAAAATTCATTAAGCTTATTGAAAAAGAAATGAGATGGAAGGGTATCATTCAATCTGTTTGTTATCTTCATAGAAAACCTTATTAAATGCTCGCATCCAACTTTGCTGCTGAAATTTTAGGAACGATAGAAGATAAACTCTGTCATTGTATCAGATTGGAACGGTTTGTTTGAGTTTTTCAAGATGAATGTTCGGTCTGAAATTCTTGTTATTCACTCTCAAGATCTTTCTGAATATTGTTTCGGTAGTTTATCTACCGTCAGGAAGTAAACTTACTCAGTAGTGAGTATGTTCATCTCTTATTAGCTTGGTTTCTTAAATATCGTTGGGATAGATTTTTAAAGAGCATTCCAGAAATTTTGAGGCTTTTAGGAGGCATTTATTTCGTAGCTATTTTAATGATTAAAGAGAATAAATTTCCATTTTACCTCACAATGAATTTTGCTGTCAACAAGAAATTTGTAAAATCTTCAGAAAAATGTTATAATAGTCTTACAATTGTTTTATTCAATCGTATTCGTAATTCCGGTGTATTGAATTATGGATACGTTTTTTTATATCCATTTTAATATCAAAGAATAATTTAAACAGTTGTGTGCACTTGAAACGAAGTTAGTGGAATGAAATTATCAATTTACTATCAAAGTAACCGAATTTCTATTCTACAAGGAGGATTTTAATAATGAATCTAATTAATAAGAAAGTAACACACAAGCGTTTTGGCATGGGGAGTATAGTTAAACAAAATGAGTCTAGTATTGAAATAAATTTCGCAACGGAAAATAAAAAGTTTATTTTTCCAGATGTATTTGGAAAGCACCTACAATTACATGACAAAAATGTTGCGGACTCACTTGAAAAAATTATACAAAAAAAGGAAGTTGAACTAAGGGAGGAAGAATGGAGGAAGAGAGAGGAAAAAAAGCTATATCAAAAAAATAGGGAACTTCGCTTGGAGCATGAAAAACTTATGAAAAATCATAAACTCCATCCAGAATCACAAATGGTTTTTTGGTGTGACACAGAAGAACAGATTAGTTCTTTTTCTGAGTGGAAAGTTTTTTCAGGTGTAATAAAGAGCGGTAATAATAAGGGGAATACAGTCAAACCCATCCGCTTGTACCAAAATAGCGCCGTCCTGTTAACCGAAATTGATTCAAGCGGGACTGAAAAAAACAGACGTATTTTAGGTGTCTATATGGTAAAAGAAGATTTTATTGGTAAGCTTTGTAAAGATGGAAATATTCCTGCCCATTCAAAATACAGACTCAAGCTTTCAGAACAGGAATCGGATCAGATGCTTTTTTGGAATTATTACGTAAATGAAAAATCCCCCCACAAAATGACATGGAATACAGGTAAACACCGTTATTTTGATAATTTAAGGATGGCTCAAATTTTAATCGATATAGTTGAGTTGAAAAGTGACCCAAAGGAACGAGAACTTGCACAACAATTTTTAAAACATTTTTGTAAAATGAATCAGATATCAGTCCAAGACATACCGAAGCCGGATGGAGCATTGATGCATATTTAGCTATTAACATAAAAATTAATATGAAACATTCGAATCCAACCTATTGCATATTTTGCTATTTAAAAATAAAGACCATAAAATTTAGAACTTAACTCCGCCCCATATTGTTCTACCAAATGCAGGCTAGATACTGTGGAAGAGTTATAATTTGAATAGAAAAGCAGTTGTTATAGGCAAAAATCTATATCATCTGCTTTTTTGTTTAAAAAAATACCATTCAGAGCAGATTTTCGTTAAAATAAAGATTGCCGAATTTCGCAGCTTAGTTTTTTCGTAAATGATTTAAGTTTAAATAGAGTAAAACAATTGGTTTGGTATTTTTGGCAGATGGTTTAAAGTTTTCACCATAGTGAGAGGATTTGAGTTAGAAATGATAGATAATTTTTGGCGTGACTTGCCACGACCGTTTTTTGTACTTGCACCAATGGAGGATGTGACGGATGTTGTTTTTCGTCATGTAGTTAGTGCGGCCGGTCGACCAGATGTATTTTTTACAGAGTTTACAAACTCGGATAGTTATTGTCATCCAGAAGGCATGAAAAGTGTTCGTGGCCGGTTGACTTTTACAGAAGATGAGCAGCCAATGGTGGCGCATATTTGGGGAGATAATCCTGAATATTTTCGTCAAATGAGTATTGGTATGGCAGAGCTTGGCTTTAAGGGTGTTGATATCAATATGGGATGTCCTGTGCCGAATGTTGCCTCTAGAGGGAAGGGCAGTGGTCTTATTCTACATCCAGAGACTGCAGCAGAACTTATTCAAGCGGCAAAAGCGGGTGGACTTCCTGTCAGCGTGAAAACAAGACTGGGCTTTTATGAAGTTAGTGAGTGGGAAGAGTGGCTAACACATATCTTAAAGCAGGATATTGCAAACCTTTCTATTCATTTACGTACAAGAAAAGAAATGAGCCAAGTCGATGCCCATTGGGAGCTGATTCCTGAGATTAAAAAGCTTCGTGATCGTATTGCGCCCGATACGCTTCTAACAATCAATGGGGATATACCTGACCGTAAAACTGGGCTTGAGCTTGTTGAAAAGTATGGTGTTGATGGCGTTATGATTGGACGAGGTATTTTTAAAAATCCTTTTGCCTTTGAAAAGGA
The DNA here is from genome assembly GCF_003217295.1 of Ureibacillus chungkukjangi. Lineage (GTDB taxonomy): Bacteria > Bacillota > Bacilli > Bacillales_A > Planococcaceae > Ureibacillus > Ureibacillus chungkukjangi. The sequence continues at coordinate 27,732 of NZ_QJTJ01000019.1, read as the reverse complement.
ACCAAGAGAGCATAGCCCTGAAGAATACCTTGATCTTTTGAGATTGCAGCTTGATCTTCAAGATCAATATGCAGAAGAAGTGCCTCGTTCAATCTCTGGCCTTCATCGCTTTTTCAAAATTTATGTCAAAGGATTCCGTGGAGCTGGTGAATTAAGAAACCAATTGATGAACACGAAATCTACAGATGAAGTGCGAGCATTGCTCGATAATTTTAGAAAAGATGTAGATGAGACAGGAACAGTAGAATAACTTTTTTGCAAAATAGAATGGCTAGTATGGCAGTGGTTTCGAACTGACTCCTACTAGTCATTTTTTTTTGTAAATATAGTAAGAATATTCGAAACTTATACCGAAATATTCCGTCAATTAATGGGGAAACAATATGTTCAAGGGGGAATGGAATTGGTCGGTTTATTTAATCTCGGAAGTCTTATCTTAGGCTTGGTTGCTTGGATACTTCCGATTATAAATTTATTGAGGTACCAAAAGCATGAGAATAAAAATTGGTTTATTTTATCTATTGTGAGTGTTACTGCCTGTGCTTTTTCACTGAGTCTTCAAATTTTTTATAACTATCATTTAGTGAAAATTGAAGATTGGGCGGCGTTAATGGACACTACAGGTGGTGTAGTAATGGCAACCATAGTACTTCTTTTTTCTACAGTTATTTTAAACGCAGTAACCTTAATGGTATATCGTAATCGAATGGTTTAGTATACGGATATTAACTGGGAGGATAAAAAATACGTAAGCTATAATGCATTTACTAGTTATGGTAAAATTTAAAATAGGGAAAATGTTGGGAGTGATGGAGGGATGGACCTAGTTTTATTAAGTCTTGCTGGTTTGGGAGTACTTTATCTCATTATTTCATTTGCAGTTCGATTTGGCATTGATTCATCAAAGCAGGTGAGATCCTTGAGGAAAGAGCTGCACGAAATCAAAAAACAGCTAAAGGATATAGAAAGCTCTACAAAAGAGTAAATTACATAATGACAAACATGTGTACATCTCGTTTAGGATTTACGCATTTTTTATTTTAAAATAAAGTCCCAATTATATAAGGATTATTCAAAAGAAGGTATTCGGTTTGTGGAATACCTTCTTTTCGCGTTTGAAGGGTGTGTTTTTAAAGGAATAAAAAAATCATTAAAAGCCAATATAACCTTTAAGTAACGGAAAAATAAAATTATAGGGAGAGTGACTATGAGGAAATTTTTACGAATGACAATTGGTTTCATGTTAGTGCTTGGCTTATGTATAAGTGGAACGATTAGTACTAATGCTCAAGTGCAATCTGTTCCGAATGCAGGTGTGTTTATCAATGGAAAGGTTGTCAGTGGTATAAATCCGATTATTGAAAATGGTGTGTATTACTTACCATTTATAGATTTAGCTAAAATTTTAAATTACAATAGCATCAAGTTTGAAGAAAAAACAAAGACCTACGAAATAACGGATGGTTCTACGGTTATACGAATAACGATGGGTGGAACAAGAGCTAAAAAGGGAAATGAATATATAAATGTTGAGCCTCCACGATGGATTAATGAAACACCGTATGTTTCACTTCATACTGGTGGTGCGATATTTAACTCCTATATTACTTTTAAGAAAGAAAATGGTTCGATTCAAATTCAAAATCCAGCAACAAAATATATCGTGCATACAGGAGATACGCTATTTAACATTGCTCGCATTCACCATATTACGGTTGATGAGCTGAAAAAAGCAAACAATCTAACGACAAATATCATCCATGATGGACAAGTCTTAAATTTACCAAGCCCAGATGCATCTAAAGGGGAAATGGAGCCTGTAAAAGAGAAGGAGCCAGTCAAAAATGATAGCAAAGATACGGTTGCACAGCAAATAGCGTCAATTCTGGCAGATGCCAAGAAATACATTGGTGCAAAATACAAGTATGGTGCTACATTAGCAGAAGCGCCAAATATGTTTGACTGTTCTTCTTACACGCAGTATGTCTTTGGAAATTCCGGTATTCAGCTTCCGAGGGTTTCAAGAGATCAAGCTAGTAAGGGTGTATCAGTTGCGACGTCTAATCTAAAAGCTGGAGATTTAATGTTCTTCACTATGAAGGACACTTATACGGACGGACGTGTAGCCCATGTTGGTATTTATATGGGAGATGGTAGTATGATTCATGCTTCTACGTCGAAGGGTGTTATGATTTCGACGAATGTTTTACAAAATCCTTATTGGTCTAAGAACTATCTATTCTCTAAACGTGTGGTTCAATAATTAATTACAGGGAAGGGTAATAGCTCTTTCCTGTTTTTTTATATTGGTAAAAAAAATTGGATTACTCATTTTCTAAAGTTCTTCTAAGGGATTTTAGAATAATTTTTTGTAAAGGTGTCAGTCCGAGATGATTGATGCTTTTTTAGTTGAAATTATTTTTAAAGGGTATTTAAATCAGGAGGAAAAAATTAGCTGGCTTAAAGAAGGAGGAAATGACAAGAATAGAAAAACAATTAAATTGAAATAGATGAAGACATATGATAATCTTATAAGGATATATGTACTTTTATTCCAAAAAGGTAATATATTCCCTATTATTATTTTATATTATATTTATAAATTAGTCAACCATAAAGTTTGAAAAGGAGTGTTTGCTTTGAATTCGGAATTTCAGCAGGAGCAACAACGAGTTGACAGTGTGATGCAAACAATTGCAAATCAAATTCGTAACCTGGAAGAAGAGACATCTCGTAGACGGGATGAAGTGGTGAATATTCGCAGGCACTTTTGGGATGAAGTTAAGGTAAATACCGATACTTTCGATGATTATCTTGAAACAGTTATTGGATTGAGACAAGAAGCGCAAAATCTCTCCGTAACTCAGAGTACGCATAGACATGCTTCTAAGAGGCTATCAACACTGCAACGAATGCAGGAAATTCCTTATTTCGGTAGGATTGATCTCATCGAAGAAGGGCTATCAACACAGGAGCAAATATTTATAGGGATTTCTTCACTGACAGATGAAAGTGGCGATAATTTTCTTATTTATGACTGGAGAGCTCCGATTTCAAGTGTCTATTACGATTACCAGCCTGGGCCAATTCAATATAAAACCCCTGGTGGCATCGTTCGAGGTGACCTGAAGAAAAAGTGGCAATATCTTATTCGCGGTGGAGTTCTTCAATCCATGTTCGATACTAGTCTCACTATTGGAGATGAGATATTACAGCAAGTTCTGGGCAAGGGCTCTGACAAACATATGCATAATATAGTTGCAACAATTCAGCAAGAGCAAAACCAAATTATTCGTCATGATAGTGGGAAACTACTTGTTGTTCATGGAGCAGCTGGAAGTGGAAAAACATCGGCAGCACTCCAAAGAATTGCTTATTTACTCTATAAATATCGAGATACTCTAAAGGCCGATCAAATCATTTTATTTTCGCCGAATTCATTATTTAACAGCTATGTGTCAAATGTGCTGCCAGAGCTTGGTGAAGAGAATATGCAGCAGGTGACTTTTCAGGATTATTTGAATCAGCGATTGAGTAAGGATTTTAAAGTAGAAAATCCCTTCGAGCAGCTAGAGTATATTTTAACTGCAGAGCATTCAAGTCTATACAAAGCTAGGGTAAAAGGCATCCAATTCAAAGCATCTGTTACTTTTTTTGAGGCAATTGATGCCTATAGACAATCGCTAGAGCAATCGGGGATGTTATTCAAGGATATTGTATTTAGAGGGATGTCTATTGTGAGTGGTGAGAAAATTGCCTCCAGATTTTATAATACAGACACCTCACTCCGCTTCCATAACAGACTGGAAAAGCTAAAGGATTGGTTAATTCAGCAAATAAATGCTGCTGAAAAAGGAGAATTGCATAAACAATGGGTGCAGGAAGAAATTGAACTTCTTAGTAATGAAGAATATGAAAAGGCCCGTATCCACTTAGCTAAAAAACGAGGGTTTAAAAAAGAAGAAATAGCTGATTACGAGGTTGAGCCTGAAGCACTTGCAAAATTGATTGTTCGACAAAAATTTAAACCTATAAGAAATAGAGTGCAGGCATATCATTTCGTAGACATTAAGGGAATATATAAAAATCTTTTTGCTAATCCATTGCAAATAAAACAATTTATAGCAGAAGAAGTACCAGCAAAATGGGAAGAAATTTGCCGAGCTACAATAGAGCAATTGGAAAAGGGACGGCTTTCTTATGAAGATGCAACGCCCTATTTACTTATCAAAGAACTCATTCAAGGATTTCAAGCGAACCGTGCGATTAAACAAATACTGGTTGATGAGGCACAGGATTATTCACCATTTCAATTTGAGTTTTTAAAACGACTGTTTCCTTCTGCGAGGGTGACAGTGCTAGGTGATTTTAATCAGGCAATATTCGCCCATGCCAGTCAATCGATTGATTTTCAAACGTTATCAGGTATCTATGGAGAAGACGAAACAGAAGTGATTAACATGACTCGCAGCTATCGATCCACAAAGCCGATTATTGAATTTACGCGTAGGCTTGTCCCAAATGGAGCTAACATTATTCCTTTTGAGCGTGAAGGAGAGAAGCCTGTTCTGACACAAGTATCCAGCCACCCAGAATTACACAGCTGTATTGCTTTTAAGGTAGAGGCTTTGCGAAAGCTTCAATATAATAGTATAGCAATAATATGTAAATCAGCGGAGGAAAGTGAACGGGCATATGAGGCCTTATCTGATATTGAAAATATTAAGCTTTTGAAAAGTGGCTCTTTTGAATACGAGCAGGGTGTTGTTATAATCCCATCCTATTTATCCAAAGGAATTGAATTCGATGCTGTCATTATTTATGATGCATCAGAGGAAATATATGGTGACGAAAGCTTACGTCGAGTTTTCTACACAGCATGTACTAGAGCAATGCACTATTTACAGCTTTATAGTATTGGTGAACCGAGTGAATTTATGGAAAAGGCTTTAACAGAAGGCTTTATTGATGCTTAAAGCAAGAGATTTACTGAATTTAATCAAATAGAAAGCAAAAAGGAACCTAAATTGGTTCCTTTTTTGCATTATGGACTTGATATAGAAAGGCCAAAGGTAAGCTCGATAAAAATATTAATCTAGTATTGTCACTTTTAGTTGTTTAACCCCAAAATTAATCGCTTCTTGTTTTGATGGAATGAAGACATCGATTTTGTTACCTTTAATGCCGCCACCAGTGTCACCTGCAATTGCTTCACCATAGCCTTCAACAAAAACTTTACTTCCCAATGGAATAACAGTTGGGTCTACAGAAATCACTTTTGCATCAGGGTTTTCCAAAAGGTTTATTCCAGTAGAGGTAATGCCTGTACATCCCTCACAAGAAGCAGTATAAGCTGTAGCTTCGACCATAATTTCCTTTGCACCTTCAGTTTGGGCTGGAGCAGAAGATTCGGGAGCACTTTCTTTTACAGCTTCATTATTTGATACTGGCGCAGTTGCTTCACCTGTAGGTTGTGTAGTACTTGATACTGGAGCAGCTGTCTTAGGTGCATCATCGGAATTGTTTGTTGCTGGAACTGACTCTTTAGACTTTTGAGCAGGAGCAGCTACAGTTGAAGTTCCTTTAACAGCAGAAGCCTTTGCTCCTACATAGATTACTAGATTTAATCCAGGGTGAATAAGATCAGTCTGTAAATTATTCCAGTCTTTTATTTGAGAAACAGTTACATCATGCTCAATAGCGATATCCCATAAAGTGTCGCCGAGTTTAACTGTATGTTGTTTTTCTTTTGCAATCGTTAATAAATCCCCAGGGTAAATAAGGTCACTTGTGAGATGATTCACTGTTTGGATAGTCTCGACAGTTGTATTATTCTCACGTGCTAACCCCCAAAGAGTATCTCCCTTTTCTACGGTAATAGTTGATGCCTGTGCAGTCGCACCTACAGTTAAGAGTGCAGCTACTGGTACAATCGTTATGATTTTTTTAAACAATTATCCATCCTCCAAATTCTAGGTTGCTATTTTCGAGGATAATCGTAACATAGAATTTTTCGAGAAAAAGAACAAGCAGGTGTTAATTCGTTTACACAAATGGCAATTAGATTGCAGGAATGTTTCTTGGGTTAAACTGAATGCGGGGAAGCAATGAGGAGAAAAAATAAGTAAGTATGCTTTCATTTTAAATAGGAAGTAATTATATAAACTAATGGAAAACCTTTAGATTGTTTGAGATAATTGTTAAAAGATGGAATGTTAGGAGTGTATTAAATGCAAAGATTTGAAATGAATTTTAAAAATCCTGTTGTCAGGGTATGGTTTTATACAGTATTTCCGACCATTTTTATTGCAATTCTTTTATTATTAATACTTCCGGTTGAGTATCATAATAGCATCATCTTATTTAAAGCATTCGTTATTGTTGTGTTCTGGATATGGTATTTATTTAATAAGAAGAAAAGAGTAACACATTAAGGAAATAATATATATATATAATAGCTGCTTAACAAAAGGATTGAATTCGTTCTTTAGACGGATTCGATTTTTTTTTATGAAAAATCGTCAGCTAATGTGAAACTTTTAAGGGCATGTAAACGTTATGTTAATAATGTAAATGGTCATCTGTGAAAAGGATGAAAAACTAATGTGTATAAAGCCTATATATGTTTAGAGTCTTGAAATCTAGCCTATACTTGCATTTGTATAAATGTTAGTAGTAATAAGCCTTTGAATCTAAGTGGAAGTGAGAAGGAATTATAGTAAAATAATTTATTGCGATTTAATTATTAGACTACGCTCAAAGAAAACATAGGTTTTATCGGCTGCTTTATAGGATGATTTATCTATTTTGTATTAGGTCGATAGTGTGGAAAATAGTAATCTAGCTTGGTTAGGGTCTTGACAGAAGTATGTTGCAAGATGTAATGTAAGTAAGTTCTAGAAAAAGTTCTAGATGAAAAATAAATTATCTTATAATTTAACGATATAATCTTCAAATGTAAAACTTAAATGTTGTTTTTTAGAATAATAATTTAAGTACTATATTTTAGTCTATTAGAATAATAGGAAGGTGGAAAAATGAAAGAATTAAATCTTAAAAATAACAACTTTTTAAATAAATTTTTTGGACTTTATTCATTAGCAGTTATCATGCTATGGATTAAAACATATATAACGCAAGTAACGCAGTTTAACTTGGGGGTTGAAGGACCACTTCAACAATTCCTATTATTTATAAATCCTTTAGGCTCAGCAATGTTATTCCTTGGTCTAGCATTTTTATTTAGAGGAAAAGGACGATATGTATCACTAGTAGTGATTTACATCCTTATGTCCATCCTTTTATATGCAAACGCAGTTTATTACCGATTCTTCAGTGACTTTATTACATTGCCAACGATTCTTCAAACGCAAAACTTTGGAGATTTAGGTGGTAGCGTCGTTTCATTGCTGCAGCCTTATGATGTTTTATTCTTTGTAGATGTATTGGTATTAATTTTCTTATGTACTACTAAAAAGCTGCAAAAAGATACAACAAGAATGGGCTATAAAAAAGCTCTTGCAATGATTGCTTTTATCATTGGACTATCTGCAGTGAATTTAGAATTAGCTAATACTGATCGCCCAGAATTATTAACTCGTGGTTTTGATAGAAGTTATATTGTGAAGTATTTAGGAATGTATAACTACACTCTTTATGATGCTACTGAAACAGTTAAGGCTTCTTCACAAAGGGTTTTAGCTGATAATGATGATATGACTGAGGTTATTAACTATACAAAATCCAACTATGCAGAACCAAATCAGGATTATTTTGGTGCTGCAAAAGGTAAGAATGTTATCTATATTCACTTAGAGTCATTCCAAACCTTTTTAGTTGATTACAAGCTAAATGGTGAAGAGGTTACGCCGTTTATCAATTCGTTAACAAAAGATTCAAGCTCACTTTACTTTGATAACTTCTTCCATCAAACAGCTCAAGGTAAAACTTCAGACGCTGAATTTATGCTAGAAAACTCTTTATTTGGTTTGCCACAGGGATCTGCTTTTATTACAAAAGGTCAGAATACTTACCAAGCGGCACCTGCAATTTTAAGTGATAATGGGTACACATCTGCTGTATTCCATGGTAATAACGGTACTTTCTGGAACCGTAACAAGATCTATAAAGGCTTCGGCTATGAGCATTTCTTTGATACAAAATATTATGATACAAGCAACGAAATTGATATGGCTGAATACGGTTTACTGGACAAGCCTTTCTTTGAACAATCAGTACCATTGCTAGAAACATTACCTCAACCGTTCTATACGAAATTCATTACGGTTGGGCATCACTATCCATATAAAATCAATCAAGATTTAACAACGATTGGTAAAGCGGATACTGGAGATTCAAGTGTGGATGATTACTTCCAAACAGCTCGTTATGCTGATGAAGCGATCGAACAGTTCTTTGCTGATTTAAAAGAAAAAGGCTTATATGAAAACAGTGTGTTTGTTCTTTATGGAGACCATTATGGTATTTCTGCAAATCATAACAAAGCTATGTCTAAACTTTTAGGAAAAGAAATTAATTCTTACGAAAGTACAAACTTACAACGCGTACCTTTAATCATTCACGTTCCAGGAATGGAAGGCGGAGTGAATCATACTTTCGGAGGTCAAATTGATCTTCTTCCAACTTTATTACACTTACTTGGCGTTGATACACATAATTATGTTCAGTTTGGTACTGATTTATTATCAAAAGAGCATAATGAAGTAGTTCAGTTTAGAAACGGGGACTTTGTTAGTCCAACTATCTATTCTATTAACAACAAATATTATGATGCTAAAACGGGCTTACCACTTGATGAAAGCCTATTAGAATTAGCGGATGAATACAAAAAAGAAGTCGATTATAAATTGCAGCTGTCTGATCAGGTGGTTAATGGAGACCTATTGAGATTCTATACACCAGCTGACTTTACTAAAGTCGATCCATCTCAGTACAATTACAATCAAGACTTAACAAAAGTAAAAGAAACTATTAATGTTGTTGAATAAGGAATTTAAATAATGGGGTAGGATATGACAAATTGTTTGTTATATCCTGCCTCTTTTATAAATGATTCTAAAATTACTCACACCCCAAGCTCATTCTAGTATATAAAAATGAAAATTAACCAAACTACCTTCAAAAGTATGTGGAGGGATTACATGGCGGAGCAGCAAAAGCCAGATAACAGACTGAATAATGTCGAACGTTTACATGACATGATTGAAAATACGCAAAGTAAGCTAAAGGAAGCTGAAATTAGTATGGAGTTTGCAAGTCCAGAAGAACGACAAATGCTTCAAGGTAAAAATGAAAAGCGAAAACAATCAATTCAGGCAATGGAAGAAGAAATGCAGAATGAAATCGAAGCTCGAAAAAATAAAGAAATTTAGAAAAGGCACTCTTTTTGGAGTGTCTTTTTTTATGAAAACACCAAGTTAATCTAATTTTAAAGGGAATTGTAGTGTTAATCGGTAATTTTCTATCAATTCTAAATAAATAAAATTAGTAAAAAGTCCTATATTGCGTGTTATTATGGCATCAATGTTAATAATTTCAAATAGATGCAAACTATTGGAAAATAGGGACGCAGGAGCTAGGTTGGATAGATTTCAATTCTAAACAACCACTATTCTTTACGAGCATTTTGCATCCCTTAAAGGGATTTTTTTTATAGTTGAATTTCTCTGTTTGAAATATTTCCAATGTATTAAAAGAAAACCTAATAAAATCTTTAGTAATTGGAGGAATAACAATGGATTTTAAAAGTGTACAACAACTATTCCCGAGCGAGGATGGAAATAAACTACAGCAAGTAACATTCTTAAATTATATTGAAAATTTGATAGAGAACATTGATCTTTTAAAGGATCCAGACAAATCTACATTAGGTAATATTCAAGATAAAAACAACGATTTCTATAAAGAAATTATTGAAAATACATACACACCTCAATCTGGAATTGGGATGGACAAGGTTGTTCAAGAGTTGATTAACCTATCAGAAGGCAGCCCTTATCAAACGAGGAATTATGTAACTAACTCGATTCCGGTTGCGAGTATGGCAGCGATAATTGGTCAGCTAACAACTGCATTATTAAACTCAAACAGTCTATGGGATGTTTATGGGCCAGCAGCCACTGAAGCTGAAGTTCGAGTAATTTCTATGATGTCTAAATTAGTTGGCTATGACTTCACGAAAAGCTGGGGCTATACAACATGGGGCGGACAAGGTGCTGTCTTTAATGGATTGCGACTTGCTATTGTGAAGCAATTTCCTCATTCAAACGAAGAGGGGATTCCAAATAACCTTTACTGCTTTGCTTCTGAAAATGCCCATTACAGCTTATTAAAATCTGTAGAAGCAACAGGTATTGGCAGTAAGCATTTAGTGACAGTAAAGGCTGGTTCAGATCATTCAATGGACTTGGCTGATTTAAGAAGTAAATTGGAAGAGGTCATTCAAAAGGGTGGTATTCCAGTATATATTGCTGCAACAACAGGTGTAACAGACAGCTTTGGAATTGACGATGTAAAAGCGATTAAAGAAATCTCGACAGAATTAGAAGAAAAATATCAGCTAAAGCCGATTCATATCCATGCTGATTCTGCAATGGGTGGATTTTATAGCTTCTTCCGTGAATACGATTTCGCAAATAATCCACTTCAATTTGAAGAAAACGTCGTAGCGAGCTTAGAAAAAATTAATGAAAGAATGCAACATATTCATTTAGCTGATAGCTGCTGCTTTGACTTCCATAAACTAGGTCAAAATCCTTATAACGCAAGCTTGTATCTAGTGAAAAATGGTCAGGATTTTGGGTTGCTTGACCTTGAAGAATTTGACACACCTTATGTTGGAAATCGTGGGTACGGAAGCTATCATACAGGATATACATTAGAATGCTCGAGAATGGGAAGTGCTGTTTCAATTTATGCGTCATTATTAGCTTTTGGTGTTGAAGGCTATCAACAATTACTAGCTAACTATATTCGTGTAAATCTAGCCTTCAGAGAAAAATTAGTTTCAAAGATTCCTACAATCGGTATTACAAATAGCGAAACAATCGGACCGATTACAACATTTAGACTGTATGCAAGCGAAGCAAGCTGGCATCACGAAATTAGTGGACAAGCAACGCTTCAGGAAGTTGAAACGACAAACAGATTAAACAATTATTTATTTGAGATATTAGGTAAAAATCGTGAAGGTGTTTTCTTTGGAGATACAAAAAAACAATGCTTAGTAGATGTAGTTGATTCAAAGAATCGCTGTCCAATTTATGCGGCTAAGTTTTTCTCGATTTCGCCTTATACAACAGTCGAACATTTAGACCACATTATTGACGCGGTTGAAAAAGCCATTTCAGAGCTGGAGGAAGCAACAAGTGAAGTTTCTATCTAAATTCAAACATTCTATTTTAATGAAATATATTATGAGTTTTATTATTCCAATTGCTATTTTCTCAATTTGCTTTAGTGCGATTTTATATTTCTTCTCACAAAGTATTGTAAATAACCATGTATTAGGTCAATTTGAAAGAAACTTAGAGTTATTAGTGCAGGAAGCTCAAAGAGAAATTGACCCAGCTGTAGTAGAAGCGGCAGATAGTGGCGATAAAGAAACATATCAAGAGCTACTAAATACACTAAATCATTATGCAGACAAATATGAATCTGTTGAATTAGCTTATGTTCTTACAGAGAATAGCGGTAAAAGCTATATTGTTGCTGTAAATGGTGATGACTTATATGGAACAGAATATGCTTTAACCGATGAAATGAGGAAGACACTTTCTCAGGGCACAACTGAAATCAGTGATATCTATGAGGATGAATATGGAGTCCATAAATCAATTTCTGCCCCGATTGCAGGGACGAACATGATTGTAGGGATTGACCTAGATGCATCGTTTATTCAAAAGCTATATTCAACAATTCTAATGATTGCAATTGTGATTTCCTTAATCTTTATTATAATCGGAGCGATTATTGCCTTCGTTGTAAGTAAGAAGATTATTAATCCACTTATCCTTATCAAAAATTATGTTAACCGTGTAGCTAATGGAGACTTATCAGTGAGTGATCTTAACATCAAGGGTAAGGATGAGATTGCTCAACTATCTGATGGTATTCAGAGTATGGTACAAAACTTAAATCAATTGATAGCCTCTATTTCTCATAGTGGTGACCAGGTTGCGGCTACTTCTCAGGAGCTAATGGCAGGTGCAGAACAAACAAGCCAATCTATCAACCAAATTACTGAGGCGATTCAAGAAGTAACAAGTGGTATGGATAATCAGGCATCAAATATTGAAACGATGAATGATAGCGTAACGAATATTTCAGGTAGCATGCAACAGATCAATGACAATTTAAGCTTAGTTGCGGATAATTCTCAAAACACAACTGTAATAGCGGAAAACGGAAGCAAGATCATTGACGAAGCAGTGGAAAAGGTGCACTTCACTTATAAAACAATCCAAGAAACTTCAGATGTAGTTAATCGATTAAGTGATTATACAAAAGAAATCAGTGAGATTGTTTCCATCATTACTGAAATTACAGATCAAACAAACCTACTTGCATTAAATGCTTCAATAGAGGCAGCAAGAGCTGGCGAGCATGGAAAAGGCTTTGCTGTAGTAGCTGAAGAGGTTCGTAAATTAGCAGATCAATCAAAGGATGCTGCAAATCATATTAGAAATAAAATTGAATTGATTAAAGATGAAGCAAACAATGCTGTAAAATCCATGGCTGTTGGCTATGATACTTTAAAAGACAGTGTCTCTTCATTTGAACACGTTGGCGTTGACTTCGGAAATATTCTAGATTCAGTAAATAGCGTTAACAATCAAATTGTAGAAATAAATCGCGAAATCGGAGCAATGAACAAAGGCATCCACCATATCTCAACTTCGATGAACGATTTAAGTGCGATTTCAACTCAAACATCAGGAAACATCCAAAATGTAGCGGCTTCCTCAGAAGAACAATCCGCAACAATGGAAGAAATCACATCCTCTGCCAACGTACTATCCCAAATGGCAGAAAACCTGAACGAAGCAGTGAAGAAATTTAGATTGTAAAGTACCAGGTACATGTAATAGTGAGCTCAACCTCAGTCTCGATGAGGTTGAGCTTTTTTATATGGAGTTAAATAATCCAAAGGGTTATATAATATATTGTGTAAGAAAATAATATAATATATAGAGTCGATTTCAAATGAATTACGACAAAAAGTGGAAAAAGTATTGTATTTTGGAATTATATATTATAAAATCTGATTAAATAATATAATATTTTAGAGAGAAGTGCTGTCAATTGGTTATCGAAAAGGAACATGGAGAGAAGTCGGACTACGCATATAACCTGATAAAAGAAAAAATTTTCAGTTGGGAATACGGGCCAGGACAGAAGTTAAATGTAAGTAAAATGTCTAAGGAAATGGAAATTAGCCCGATTCCGTTAAGGGAGGCGTTATCCAGATTACAATCTTCAAAGCTCGTTATTTTGATTCCAAACAAGGGGTACCATGTAACGGATATTTTAGATGAGGTTTCGATGAAAAAAATGTCGGAGTTTCGATTGTTACTTGAATCCGAGGCGATAAAAAATATAATCCGAAATAATAAAATGGAATGTATAGTAAATTTGGAAAATATTAACATGAAAATTGAGCAGATTAAAATCACTAACTACAGAGAGATACTGGATTTTAATAATCTAGATAACATGTTCCATCTAGAATTAATTAAAAATTCAGAAAACAATTTTCTGATTGAGAGTTTTGAAAGTTTATTTTGCCACCTCCATATTGCAAGGTTTTACTATCGACGAGGTGCTGTAGATCAACAAGAAACAGTAAGAGAACATGAAAGAATTATAAAGAGTATTCAAATGAGAGATATGGATTACGCATTGGAATTTATTAAAGAACATATATTAGGTGCCTCAAATAGATTGCTAGAAAAAGATCCTAATAAATCATTTTAAATAAATTTAACATAGGGGTGTAGTGATTATGGAAAGATATGGCCACTTTATTAATGGGGAATGGATTGAAGCTGGTGAAGTTGTTTCAGTAATGAACAAATACACTGGGGAAACTTTTGGAGAAATTTATGAAGCAGACGAAGAGATTGTAAATAAAGCTGTTCAAAATGCTTATGACTCTTATGAAACATCCGAACTTTCTGCAGATGATCGTTTTAACATAATAATTAAAGCGGTTACATTAATCGAAAAAAGAAAAATAGAGTTAGCAGAAGTACTAATATATGAGGCTGGGAAAACAAGAAAGGATGCGGTAACTGAGATTGAGCGCGGAATTTCTACTCTTAGAGCTTCAGCAGAGGAAGCGAAAAGAATTACAGGGCAAGGGGTTGCTCTTCCAAATAGTACTGATTTAGGAAAGCTTGCATTTACTGTTCGTGTTCCGGTTGGGGTAGTAGTAGCCATAACCCCATTTAACTTCCCATTCAATTTAACTGTACACAAAATTGGGCCGGCCTTGGCAGCTGGGAATGCAGTGGTATTAAAGCCAGCTGAAATGACTCCATTAATTGCGTGTAAATTAGTCGAAATATTCAAAGAAGCAGGATTACCTGATGGCTTGTTCAATTTGGTGAATGGTAGAGGAACACACACTGGGGATTATTTATTAAAAAATGACTTAGTTGATATGTATACGTTTACAGGAAGTCCTAAAGTAGGCCAGCTTATCAAAAGTAAAACAGGAATTAGAAAAGTTGCTCTTGAGTTAGGAAATAACTCCCCAAACATCGTGCATAAAGATGTGGCTGATTTAAAAAGAGCAGCTGAACTTTGTGTAACAAGAGGCTTTTCAAATGCTGGTCAGGCATGTATTTCAGTGCAAAGAATCTATGTACACGAGGAAGTCTATGAACAATTTATAAGTTATGCTACTGATTTTACGAAGTCACTAGTTCCATGCAGTGAAGATAATCCAGATGGTGATGTTGGACCGGTAATTTCTGAGAGAGAAGCACTACGAATTGAGTCGTGGATTGATGAAGCAGTTCAACAAGGTGCAAAACTTGTGATTGGTGGTCAAAGAAAGCGTACGCAATTTGAACCGACAATTCTAGCGGATGTAACACAATTGATGAGAGTGGTTTGTGAAGAAGTATTTGGACCGGTTATTACAATTCAAACTTATAGCAATATTGATGAAGTGCTCCAAAAAGCAAATGATTCAACGATGGGGCTGCAAGTGGGAATATTTACCTCTAATATTCAGATTATTATGAAATCTATCAGAAAATTGAAATTTGGTGGCGTAATAGTAAATAATGTTTCAACTTATAGAGAAGATGCTATGCCATATGGAGGTGTGAAAAATAGCGGAATTGGCAAAGAGGGTCCAAAATATGCAGTATTGGAAATGACAGAAGAAAAGCTGATTGTTTTAGATGCATAAGCAAAAGTGGGTAAAGGGAAAATATTTTTCAAACTAGGGGGATAAAAAGATGAAAAGAAGATGGAAAATTGGGGCAATTTTTTTAGCGATATGTATGTTAGTCTTGACTGCTTGTAGCGGTAATGAGAATGATACCGAAGCAGCATCAAGCTCGGGGGAAGTTACAAAATTAAGACTGGGTCATATTTTCCCGACAGATAGTGTAAAAGATCAAGCATCCAAATTATTTGCAAAGCGTATCGAAGAAGAAACAAATGGAGCAATTCAAATCTCGGTTTTCCCTGCTTCACAATTAGGTGGGGATGAGGTAATGGCACAAGATATTTCACGAGGAACTCTAGATATGTCATTCATCAATCAAGGTTCATTGTCTGGATTAGATTCGTTATTGGATTTCCATTACTTACCCTATATTGTCACATCTTATGAACAAGCCGATAAAATTTTCTATGGTGAAGGTGTTATACCAAAATTAATGGTGGACACATTAGCAAAACATAATATGACTACTTTAGGATTCTTCGAAAACGAATTTCGCGGAGTTTCCAATTCTAATAGAAAAATCGAGAAAGTAGAGGATTTAAAAGGTTTAAAGTTACGGGTTCCGGGATCTCAAGCTATCAAAGGTTTCTTTGAAGAAGCAGGGTCACAAGCATTAGTAATGCCATTTAACGAGCTGTATTTAGCATTACAACAAGGTACAGTTGACGGGCAAGACAATGGGCTACTATTAACTGGTGATAGCAAATTCCAAGAGGTAAATAAGTTTTACACTCAATTAAATCATGTTTATGCATCAGGTTCAATTGTCATTAATACAAGTAAATTTAATTCATTAACTCCAGAACAACAAGAAATCTTCAAGGCGGTAGGTGAAGAAGTGCAAGCGTGGCAGATTGAAAACAATCGAGAAGCTACTAAAAACTATATTAAAATGTTTGAAGATGCAGGCGTAGAAGTAACAGAACTAACAGAGGAACAGATCAAAGAATTCCAAGAATTTGGTTTAAGTCAATGGGATAACTATGAGTCAACTTATGGTGCAGATTTAATTCAATCACTTAAAGATGAATTAGCCGAGATTAATAAATAATTATTAGGATTAATGGGACAGAGAAATCTGTCCCATTAAGTAAATAAGGAGTGAATAAAATGTGGCATAAGTTTGAAAAAGGCTTATATAAGACACAAGAATTCTTAATTGCCATTGCACTAATAGTTATTATGATTGCTGTTATCCTTCAAATTGTGGGACGATTACTTGGATGGCATTCTTTAGGTATGCCAGAATATGCAGCTATAGGAATGACGACGATTACATTTTTAGGTGCAAGCGCAATTACCTATACAAGAGAATATATATCTATTGAATTAAGTCAAATGATTAAAATTAAAAACATACAAACTATTATGAATTTGATAGTTGACATTATACTTATAATTTTCGTTGTAGTATTTTTCAATATCGTCTACTCATTCTTAAAATTTGTAGGGGAGAGCGGTGAAAAAACGTTAGAAGCAGGAATTCCTTTATCCATTATATATGGAATTATTGTATTATCCATTGTAGTGATGGGTTTGCACTGTGTAAGTAATATCTTTAAGGGGATACAAAAGTTGCGAAAAGGAGGGGATATTTAATGTTAGTAATTGTGGTAGTTCTAATTGCTATTTTAATGATAGGTGTACCAATTGGAGTAACATTTGCAATTAGTGCATTATTAGGGGGGCAATTACTAGATATCCCATTTGCTTCATTTGCCTCACTATCAAATCAAGCTGTATCTTCTTTTTCCTTATTAGCGATTCCCTTGTTTATTTTAGCAGGACAAATTATGAACCAAGGCAGTATTATTTCACAGTTAATTCAGTTATCAGAGAAGTTGTTGAAAAAAATTCATGGCAGTTTAGGGTATGTAACTGTGTTAGCAAGTGCCTTTTTAGGGGCTATTACAGGTTCCTCTGTTGCGACGGTATCTGCAATAGGAAGTTCAATTGGTCATAAAATGGTTGAAAAAGGTTATGATCGGGGATATACTGCTTCACTAATTGCTGCTGCCGGATTATTAGGTGTATTCATCCCCCCTTCAATCCCATTAATTTTGTATGGGGCGACAGTAGGTGCATCAATTTCTGATTTGTTTATTGCATCAATTGTTCCTGGTATTGTATTTGTTTTAGCTTATCTTGTACTTCATCGTATTTTATTGAAAAAAGTATATCATCCAGAAAATGCCTCAATTTCTGAAGAAACAAAGCAACTTGAAAAACAAGCAGCTACTGAATCGTTAGGAAGAACTTTTTTAAAAACGATTCCAGCTTTAATTATGCCAATCATTGTACTGGGAGGAATCTACAGTGGGATATTTACACCCACTGAAGCAGCAGCAGTAGCATGTGTATATGGTTTAGTTCTGGCAGTTGTGACTAAAAAGATTAAATTCAGCAATTTATTTTCACCATTCAAACTGGCTGCTATCTCATCAGCAGCCATTCTAGGAATTATTGCATTTAGTAATCTATTTAATTACATGATTACTTTGGAACAAATTCCTCAATTGGTATCAGAGGCAGCAATGAATTTAACAGATAACAAATTCCTATTTTTACTATTATTAATCCTTATTTTGTTTGTAGTAGGAATGTTTATGGAAACAAATGCAGCAGTATTACTGATGGCGGTTTTATTAGCTCCAGCAGCACAAACATTTGAAATTAACCCAATACATTTTGGGATTATATTGGTTACTACTATTGAAATCGGGTTACTGACTCCTCCGATGGCTGCAAACGTCTTTGTTTCAGCAAAGGTTAATAAAAGTTCCGTATTAGAAATGATGCCACATACATTAAAGTTTTTGCTAGTTTCAATAATCGTGTTGTTGATTGTTGCATTTGTGCCTTTCTTAACAACTTGGTTTTTATAGATTCAAATAATACTAGATTGGGTAGGTGGAAGATTTGAAGACATATTGGCAATATAACTTTCCTGGGAACATCTATTTTGGGGAAAATTCATTAGATGAACTAAAAAATATCTATGCAGCCTCTGATAAACCAAAGACCCTTGTGATAACAGATCAAGGCATTAAAAATAGCGGGGTATTAAATGTACTCAAAGAGAAGTTGGACGTATTTGACATACCTTATGAAATTTTTGATCAGGCAAAGCCAGAACCTACAGTTAAAGATGTTGAAGAAGTATTAGGTACTTATAAAAATAAGGAGATTGACATTTTAATCGGTCTAGGTGGAGGGAGCTGCATAGATTTAGCGAAGATGATTGCATTTATGCTAAAAACGGAGCAACCGATTAGTTACTTTTATAACAATAAAATAGATTTCGAAACAACTACTATCATCGCAATTCCTACGACGGCTGGTACCGGATCAGAAGTAACAGGGGTTGCAGTTGTAAATGATGAAGAGCGTAATCTCAAAGTTGGAATCTCTAGCAACTTCTTAAAACCAAAGTATGCGATACTTGATCCACAATTGACAGTAGGAATGCCTCCAAGAGTTACTGCATGTTCTGGTATTGACGCACTAGTACATGCAGTTGAGGCGTATACTTCTAAAAACTTTAATCAATTCGATACTGATTATCAAGCGGATTTTAGAGGATCTTCAATCTTAACCAATTTATTTGCAGAAAAGGCAATTAGGCTAATAACTGCAAGTCTAGTGGATGCTTTTAAAGATGGAAAAGACATTCAGGCGAGATCGAATATGTTGTTAGGAAGCTTATTAGCAGGGCTAGCATTTTCAAATGCTGGCACGTCAATCTCACATGCAATGGCCTATGCAATTGGAGGAAGGGTTCATTCCCCGCATGGAGAAATTACTGGCTTAATGCTGCCTTATACAGTGAAGTATAATTATCAATCAAACGAAGAGAAATTCGATAAATTATATGATTTATGCTTGCCGGGTCAAAAATTCTCAAATCAAGAAGAAAAAGAAAACCAACTTTTCGACTATTTCATTGAGTTACTGAAATCTATCAATCTACCAACAAAGCTTTCAGAACTGCATGTGGATGAAAGAGATTTAAAAGCAATGACAATGGAGACTCTAGACATTTCACGACTAATGAATATAAATCCTAGATTGGCAACAGAAGTAACTTTATTCGAAGTATTCCAAGCAGCTTATTAAAAGTGTAATGATATTAAATATCTAAGTAGCAAAATTTTCATAGAAACCTACTTAGATATTTATTTAAGCAAAAGTGTATACAGTTATACAATTAGGGAGGATTTTATGGAAAAATTTCATGGATATTTCATAAATAATGAGTTTTTAGAAACTGAAAACTATACAAAATTAGTTAGCCCAATTAACGGAGAATTTTGGGCGGAAATTCCAGATTGTACAGAACATGAAACAACTCAAGCGATATTGGCTGCAAGGAAGGCATTTGAAAATGGGTGGAGTGAAACAGATGTTACTAAGGTTAGTAAATTACTCCGTAGATTAGGAGATTTAGTTTTAAAAAATAAGGAACGGTTAGCGACTTTAGAGTGTAAAGGAAATGGAAAATTATATATTGAACTAATTGAAAATGAAATACCTGCAGTTGCTGAATGGTTTTACTTTTACTCAGGCGTTGCAGCCCAATTAAGGGGGGAGTATGTTGAAATTTCCAAAAATGTATTTAGCTATATTAAGAAAGAACCAATTGGCGTAGTAGGAGCAATTGTACCATGGAACTCCCCCTTACTAATGCTTGCTTGGAAAGTTGCGCCTGCACTAGCAACTAGAAATACAATTGTATTAAAACCAGCTATCCAAACCTCGGTTTCAGCATTGGCTTTTGCAGAATTAATAGTGGAGGCGGGCATTCCAGCAGGAGTTGTAAATATTGTTACGGGAGATTTACCAGTTGCGAAAACACTAACAACACATCCAGAAATAGATAAATTAGGTTTTACAGGTTCTACCAATACAGCTATTAGTATTGCAAAACAATCGAGTGACACATTGAAGAAATTAACATTTGAACTAGGGGGAAAAGCACCCCATATTATTTTTGAAGACGCCGATATGGAAAAAGCCACAAATGCAGCAGTACGGGGAATATTCATAAACGCGGGACAAACATGTGCAGCAGGGTCACGTGTTTTTATAGAAGAAACTATCTATGAAGAGTGCTTAGCAAAAATTATTGAACAGACAAAGAAAATAAAAGTAGGCGATCCTTTTGAAGTAGATTCTGTCATGGGACCAATCTCTATTGCAGAACAATTAGATAAACTACAGACCTTTATAGAATCAGTAAAAGCTGATGGCGGTTCCATTATTTATGGTGGTGAGCAAATAAATTTAAACAATGGAGGCTTCTATTTTTCTCCCACAATTGTAACAAATTTAAATAATGACTCTTATTTATGCAGGGAAGAAGTCTTTGGGCCAATCTTAGCCATTATCCCTTTTAAAAATGAAGATGATGTAATTAAGATGGCGAATGATTCAAAGTATGGCTTAACAGCTGGAGTTTGGACTAAAAATCTAGCAAGAGCCCACCGTATCTCAAATAAATTACAGAGTGGTACAGTCTGGATTAATAATTATAGGAAAATACATTGGAGTGTTCCATATGGCGGCTATAAGATGAGTGGTTATGGTCGGGAGAATGGTTTGGAAGTAATAAATGAATTCACTGAAATAAAAACAATAATGATAGATATTACAAGTGATGATGAATGAGTCAAAAAGTGAAAAGGGGATGGCGACAATGGAGATACCTAAACTTTCAAGAGCAGCAGTGTTAAGAAATTTTGGAGAAAAGTTACAAATTGAAAATGTAGAAATACCTCAAACAATAGAACCAAGAGCGGTTCTGGTGAAAAATCAAATGTCTTCAATCTGTGGAACGGATGTTCACTTATGGCAGGGAGAGCTAAATTTAAAGGTAAATTTACCAGTAATATTAGGTCATGAAATGGTTGGTGAAATTGTAAAGCTTGGTGAAGAAGTTAGTGTTGATTCAATTGGTAATCCATTAAAAGAGGGAGATCGAGTTATATGGTCTCATGCTGATTGTGGAAATTGCTATTATTGCAATGTCGAAAAGCAACCAACCCTCTGTTTAAATAGACGTAGTTACATGTATGAAACAATGGAAAAGTATCCGTATTTAATGGGAGGATTTAGTGAATACGGATATATTCTCCCTACATCAGGAAGAGTGAAAGTACCCGATACTGTAAGCTCGGAATTAGCAAGTCTATGTAGTTGCGCATTTAGATCTGTAATGAACAGTTTTAACCAATTAGGAAGCATTTCATCTGAAGATATTGTGGTAGTACAAGGGACAGGGCCATTAGGTCTATTAGCTATATGTGTAGCTAAAAAAGCAGGTGCTAAGAGTGTAATCGCAATTGGAGGACCAGAGGAACGTTTAAGTTTAGCAGAGGAAATGGGAGCAGATATCATAATCAATATTTCTATTGAGAAAACAATGGAAAGTCGAAATGCGATAATTAACAATCTGACAAATGGTCTAGGTGCAGATATTGTATTGGAATATTCTGGTCATCCAAGTGCTTTTGAGGAAGGGTTAAATTATATTCGGAAAAACGGACGGTATGTAGTTGTTGGACAATTAGGAACAGGAAAAGTTGAAATCATGCCATCACTTATTACTGCAAAAAATTTAAAATTAATTGGTTCATTTTCAGGTGGTATAGGGAATTATTATCAAGCATTAAAATTTATTGAAAAATATCAGTATGAAGTTCCATTTAACAAAATGATTACAAATATATATTACCTTGAAGAAATTAACGAAGCACTTGAAAGTATGAAAGACTTTAAAGAAATTAAACCAATTATCAAGCTTGCATAAAAGGGGATGTGTTTGTTGCCATTACAGGGTATAAGAGTGGTCTCTATTGAGCATGCAGTTGCAGCGCCTTTTGCAAGCAGGCAATTAGCTGACCTTGGAGCAGAGATTATTAAAATTGAGAAACCTGGTGTCGGTGATTTTGCAAGGAGCTATGACGAGGCAACTCACGGATTGTCAGGTAATTTTGTTTGGTTAAATAGAGGAAAGAAATCAGTAGAGTTAGATTTAAAGAAGCAAGAAAATGTTCAATTGATATTTGATATCCTGCAAGATACCGATGTCTTGTTAAATAATTTAGGACCAGGAGCATTAGATAGGCTAGGTTTCAATCCAGAAAAGCTGCATGAAATATTTCCACATTTAATTATTTGTAGTATTTCTGGTTATGGAAAAGAAGGTCCTTATAGCAACAAAAAAGCTTATGATTTATTAATTCAATCGGAAGCTGCCGTGCTACAAATTACCGGTTCTCCTGATGCCCCAGCGAAAACGGGGCTGGCAGTGGTAGATATTGCTAGCGGAATGTATGCTTTTTCTTCGATATTAGCAGCAATCATCCATCGTAATAAAACAAAAATAGGAACCATAATAGAGATTTCAATGCTAGAAGCAATCGCAGAATGGATGAGTTTTCCTATTTACTATACCTATGGTGGAACAGAACCTGTAAGAAGTGGAACAGATCATGCCACAATATATCCGTATGGTCCATTTTTAACTATGAATAAGGAGCAATTATTTATCGCCATTCAAAATAATCGAGAATGGGAGATTTTTTGTAGGGAGATTTTGAAAGATGCCTCGCTCATTGTTAATCCAAGATTTAAGACTAATATTCTTCGCGTGCAAAATAAAATGCTTTTAAAGAAAATTATAGAAGATGTAACGGGTGAAATTGATCGGGCAGATTTGGCAAATTTACTAGATGAGAAGAAAATAGCAAATGCTTATTTCAATGATATTAATGGATTAATTAATCATCCACAACTCCAATTTTATCAAAAATGGAAAAATGTCAATTCTGAAGTGGGAAAAATCTCGATGTTGCAATCCCCTATGAATTTTAATAATATTTCATGCCATTGGGGAGATATTCCATTATTAGGAGAACATACTGATGAAGTATTATCGCCATATAAAAAGAGGAGGAGTAATTATTAGTTGTTGGTTATTTGTGCCGGGAAATAATACAAGGGCATTAGAAAAGGTTAGGTCTGAGTTGAATCCAAATTATATTATTATAGATTTAGAGGATGCCATACCATCGGGCGAAAAATTAAATACAAGAATTCAGGTTAATGATTTTTTATCAAATTATAACAGTACAACCCCAATCTATATTAGAATAAACGATACTAAATGTGAATTTTTTGATGATGATTTAACAGTTATAAACTTTGAAAAAGTAGCGGGTATTATTTTACCGAAATGCGAACACGTAGAGGAAATAAGTAAAGTTCAGCAAGGAATTCAAAAGATACCTGCTAGTTTGGAAATCATCCCTCTAATTGAGACAGTAAATGGATATTATGAATTAGAAAATATACTTGTCTCAAGTGTGGTTAAGAGAATTGCTTTTGGCGCTGTAGATTTAGCCAGAGATCTATCTGTAAATGAAGAGGATATAGTGGATAATCCATTAATTCAGCATATAAGAATGCAAATATCTTTATTATCTAAGAAATTTAAAAAACTTCCTCCTATAGATGCACCATGCATTTATTTAAAGGAGATGGATTTATTGCAGAAAGAAACGGTTCAAGCAAGAAAACTCGGTTATAATGGAAAGCAAGCTATTCATCCGAAACAAATCGAATGTATTCAAGAAGTATTTAAAGTTCATGAAAGTGAAATTGTTTTGGCAAAAGAAATCGTAAATTTTTTTGAGACGAATAATTTTAAGACCTTGGCATATCAAGACATGATGATTGATATGCCAGTGTATCTTAAAATGAAAAATTTGTTAGCCTCATTAGAAAATTAAAAGCATAAGGCAGGAGGAATAATGAAGAAATTTGAAGTAGTCAACTCGAGCTCTTCCCTATCTGAAACAATATTCAATTCAATAAAACTAGAAATCTTAAAAGGGAATTTAAAACCAAATCAGAGCCTCAGTCAAAAAGAAGTAGCTGATAATTTCAATGTAAGTAGAATTCCTGTTAGAGAAGCTTTTGTTAAATTAGAAAGTATGGGCTTTCTTCAAAAAAGAATTAATAGTCGTTATTATGTTCAGGCATTCTCTGTAAAAGAAATTGAAGATTTATATGATACCCGATTGATTTTAGAGTTGGAAGGATTGAAGATGGCATTTCCACATTATTCAAAGATAGATATTATTTTATATGACGGAATGGTACAGCAAATGGAGCATATAACGGATAGTGGAGATTATATTATTTTAAATGCAAAGTTTCATGAATTGTTGTTAGAAAAGTGCCCTAATAAGCAGCTTGTGGCGTTTATTAATCAATTATGGGATGGTGTAGCACTTTATTCGCCATCTATTATAACGAATCAAAGTCATTTTCCTAACCATGAACATAAAGAATTGATTAATGCAATAAAGCAGAATGATTTAAATACAGCTTTAAGTGTGTATGAACAGCATATAGTAAATGCTAAAAAAAGACTGTTAAAATATATCCAATAGAAGTACCACCTCTACAAATAACTTTGAATTATTTGTGGGGTGGTATTTTTTTGTTATTTCAAGATAATAAACTCAATATTATTTCCATAGATATTATGATAAAATTGATATAAATTATACCGATGTATAATCTTACGATAAAGGCAAACCTATTGAAAGGTAGGGACGCAAAGCTACAGACCTAAGACGTTTTGTTATGGTGGCTGGGTTGCCGAAAAAAGATGGCTTTCAATTATTGAATCCACCTTTTTTTAGGGTGGATTTTTTCGTATTTTTCTTTAAAAAATCACTTAACGATAGGAGAATAACCAGTGAAACTAGTATTTAAAAATACGATAGTTATTAGTATTTTAATAACAATTTCTATGATAAGTATTTCGGCTTTTGGGTACTTGAAGGCGAAGGACTTTCTATATGAAAGATTTGAAGAGCAGGCATTCGGTGAGCTAGAATCCATTAAAGCGAATATCGATATATGGATACAAGGTAAGCAGGAAACAATGGCATACATAGCTGAAGCTGATGAATTAAAGTCGGTTGATACGGAAAAAGCAGATGCTTTAGGAGCTAGAATTGCCGAAAAAACAGGGAATCCAGATGGTTTTGCCTTTATGGATGCGAACGGTTTTTTATATTTAGGTGGCTCCCAAATTCCAGTTGCTGAATTTGAGCATTATCAAGGCGGTATGAAGGAGCTAACGAAAACCTATAATCCAGTACCTTCTTCTTCACCAAGTGTGAATGGTGCTCCAATTGTTTTAACTTCCGCTCCAATTTATGGTGAAAATGGAGAAGTAGTAGGGGTAGCTTCAGGCGGAAACCAAATTGAAAGTCTAATAAATATTATTACTCAAAATACAATTGGGGATAGTGGGTACGTTACAGTCTTTACTAATGACGGGACAATAGTAGCAGGCAAAGAGAAGGAAGATACTCTTAATAAGACTATTGCAGATTATGACAATGCCGATTTAAATAAATTGGTAGATGAAAGTATGGCGGGTAAAAGTAGTGTTATTGAAACAAAATTCGAAGGAGAAGACAGCTTAGTCTTTTATAGCAAAGCAAGTGAAATGGATTGGGGAATTATGATCACAATCCCGACTAAGGAAGCCTTTGCAGATGCTCAATCCTTATTGAACTATTTTATTATTATGACAATTGTCTTTATTTTGATAGGCGCATTGATAAGCTATATTGTTAATCGCCGTTCGTTAAAGCCTATTCAACAGGTCAATGACAAAATTGAAGAACTGGTAACTAATAATGGAGATTTAACACAAAGACTTGCTATCAATAGAAAAGATGAGGTTGGTATGCTGGCAAATAACTTCAACTCCTTATTGGAAAGCTTGCAGGAATTGATTCGAGATATCCTCCATAAGGGGGAAGTAGTTTCTGATAGCACAACTGCCCTTTTAGATCGAGCAGAAGAAATGGTTCATTTATCAGATGGTGTCACTAAAAACGTTCAGCATTCAGCAGAAATTTCTATTGAACAAGAAACTGGCAACAAAAATAATCTACAATCGATTCATGTAATCACGCAAAGTGTTTCAGAAATAAAGGATCATTCCTCTTTAGTATCGAACAAAACGAAGGATGCCTATAAAGAGGTTGAGAAGGCAAATGAAGAAGTAAAAGCGTTGATGAATCAAATGAAAGATATCCAAAATTCAGTCCGTAGCTCATCAGAGACGGTAAAGAAATTAGGGAATCGTTCATCAGAAATTGGCAATATTGTTGGAATGATTACTAGTATTACAGAGCAAACAAATCTTCTTGCTTTAAATGCTTCTATCGAGGCAGCTCGAGCTGGTGAACACGGAAAAGGCTTTGCTGTTGTGGCAAATGAAGTGAAAAAATTAGCTAGCCAATCTGCTCAGTCAGCGGCACAAATCTCAGAGCTCGTAAATCAAATATTAACCGAAACTTCAAGTGCAGTTATAGAGATTGAAGCAGGAACAAATCAATTCGGAACAGGTATGGAAAGACTGCAAGGAGTTAATGGCATTTTACAAAATGTCTATCACTCCACTAAAGCATCTTCGAGTGAAGTGGATTTGATCTTTGATGAAATCGAAACACTTTTAGCGAAAGTTAAAGACGTACAACAAGTAATAAATGATAATTTAGATCGCTCTGTTGAATCTTCAAAATATATTCGAGAAGTAGCCTCTTCCTCAGAGGAGCAGCTTGGCTCAATTCAAGATATCACAGCATCGATTGATAAAACTGCACAATTTGCAGACGAACTAAGAGAGCTATTAAATCGATTTAAAATATAAAGTTGAAAAGGAACTGCCCCTCATCCTGGTGATGGAGGGCAGTTTTTTTGTTGGATGGAAGGGAGAAGGGGGCGAAATCTAGTTTAATAATTTTGGATGAAATGCGTTGTAGAGTGAAAAGTAAATCGGGAAGCAGTTCATAAGCGGGATGAAGTGCATTGCAGGGGGAAAATTGGTTCGGGATGCAGTTCATAAGATAGATGAAGTGCATTATAGAGAGAAAAGCGAATAGAGAAGCAGTTCACAATCCAAATGAAATACATTGCAGAAGGAAAACCAAATCGTAATGTAGTTCATAAGCCAAGTGATGACATGCATCCCAAAAGAAAAATCAAGTCAGCCGCCACCAGATTCATTAACAAACAAAAAAACAAATGGAGGGAAACGAAATCGTTTCTCTCCACTTGCTTGTGCGCCCGGCATGCGCATGAACTATAGGGTGTAAGTCCCGAACCCCGAAGACAGAAGTAGAGGTTAGCCAAGAGCAAGGGTGTCCGTGGCG
>NZ_QJTJ01000018.1:61944-74713 GCF_003217295.1 Ureibacillus chungkukjangi | reverse complement strand
CGCCACGGACACCCTTGCTCTTGGCTAACCTCTACTTCTGTCTTCGGGGTTCGGGACTTACACCCTATAGTTCATGCGCATGCCGGGCGCACAAGAAAAAGGCGATAAACCATATGGTTTATCGCCTTCTTACATGCATTGCTCTAATTTAATTTTTTATTATTTTTATCTCTAACTATTATTTTGTACGGTATTTCTTCTATCGAAAGCTCGTTTCTTTTCATTTCAATGATTTTCTCGACATATTCAGTTATTTGATTTACCTTTTCATCTGAATTCGAGAACCAGCTAGGTGAATCTAGCTCCGTCTTGATAATGATTTGTAAAGGGGCAGGATGAAAAGAATAGCCAAACCCTCTATATTCTTCAAATTTTTTATTTGTCTCATCAATTATCGCAGTAAAAATTGGTTGCCATTCTTGGTCTCTGATTGCGTTTTCACTTTGCCTTTTAAAATTTACAGTGAAATTCAAATCTGTTTTTGAAAGTATCCTCTCATCAATCAGCTTTTCGAGTGCTTCAATTTTCTCACTGTTCTCCAAATCAGCATTATTTCCCTGGAGCTCTATAATGATTTCATTATCCATATTCGTTGAAAGTGAATTATAATGATATCCCTTTTCCTCCAATAAAGCTGAAATCTCCTCATAAACTTTCATAGTAGATTTCCTTATCTGTTCTTCATCTTCACTTACTGCTAATACACGACTATCCAATGTCAGAAAATCAAGTTTAAAATCCTTAAAACCAGTCTCTTTTGACTTATTATGAATAATCTTTTCAATGCTGCTTCTATTTACATCTATATATGTCTGATCTTGAGCTTGTACAGTCAAGCTTCGTTCTTCAAACGAGAAGCTTAAACCAACTTGAAGTCCCTTATTATGTAGTTCATGGGCGGTCTCCGAAAAAAACTTGTCCAGCAATTCTTTTTCCTTTTCAGTTTCTTTCATACTTTTAGACAAAGCTTTTTCTAGTTCTTCCGCATTTACAGCTGTTGAATCATTTGAATTTTTGCTAAGTAACACAAAAGATATAGTAATTATGAGTAGCAACAAACTAAATCCGATTAGCACTTTTTTCACAATACCCCTCCCACTAAAAGGGTATGTCCACTTTTCTATATTATTCTTACTGGCGTTTCCTTCACATTTTGCAAATAGCTTCACCGTAAATTTGATCCTGTCTATTCTGAAGGACTAAACGCTAATGACTATCCAAAAATAAGAGGAAGAATTTCGCTTATTTATATAAATAGCCATATTTCCTTAAAAATAAAGGAAGTTTTTCCTTTTATAGGGGAAAAATCTTCGTAATTCACTTTGTTTAATGCAGTTAACGGAAAATCTTTCGCTTATTTTTGCTTCATAGGTGCTCTATATTACTATTAGAGGAAAATTCTCCTCTTATGAGTCTTCAAGGTCTATAGGAAATCAAAGTTATAAAATATAGATTTTGCTTTTTCAGAGTGTTATCTATAAATCGAAATAGTATACTTTCCATAACGATGAAAAGGCGCACTTCACTGAGAAATGCGCCAATGTCATTAAAGCTATATTACCATTTGAATTATTACCAAGTAAGCCAATGACATTAAACCTAGCAGGAAAACAAAGGATGCCAGTAGTAAAAGTCTCGTCTTTTTATTCGATACTATTCCAGTTTTAAATGAGGTAGATAATCCTAATAACAAACCTCCTAAAATCGCTAGTAAACCAAACAACGGATCAACCATGCTTCCCATCCATATCCCCATCATAAATAGCAATAAAGCAAAAGAAGGTATGATAATATTTACAGTCATAATGTTCTACCACCTTCAAAATTAAGTAATCCATAGAATAATTTCTCTGAATCATTCAATACTTTTCAAATTCTATCCCAAAAATATTTAAAATACCAAGCTGATAAGATATAAAAATACTCACTAAAAACATTCCAAAAAAGACACTAACAAATACCCAATCCCGTTTATTGATGGACATTTCATGATAATGTGTTCGGTCGCTTTCTCCAGTAAACCCTTTGGACTCCATAGCGAGTGCTACACGCTCCGCTTTTCGAATCGCATTCGCCAAAAGTGGAATGGCATAGCGCCGAAACTGATGCAAACGCTCTTTTACTCCTCTGGCTCTTCCAACACCTCGAATACGATGAGCTTGCTTTAACACCTGAAGCTCATAACGAAAGGTCGGCAAAAAACGATACCCTGCCAAAATCCCGAAGGTTAGCTTTGGTGGTAGCTTACATTGCTGCATTAAGCTTAACATAAATTTTGTAGAGTCTGTTGTTAAAATAAACAATAAGGATAATGCAGCGAAAGAAAGTGATCGTAGCCCCAATGAAATACCAGTCCAAAAGCTATCTGAAGTGACTTCTAACGACCAAAGTGAAAATATAACTTCCCCACCTGAAAATGTATCGCTAGGATGGAGCATCGTCATCCATGCGAAGCTTACTGCCAATAAAAGAAATGGTGAAAAAACTAAAAGCCAACGTTTAAACGAAATCTTGCCAAAGAGAAATGTTATAGCAATCGTAAATACTAAATAGATAAAAGGTGTTAGTGGGTCGAACGAAAATGCTAGAAGCAAAGCAGGAATCAATACTGCAAAGGCCTTCATCGTCGGATTAATGGATGTAAGCATGTGCCTGGTCATCCCCCTGTTCACCTTGATTGTTACATAGGCTTTCAAGCGCCCGATTTATCCTTATTCTGAAAGGGAGTCTAAGATTAGCTTCATAGATTAAATCTAGCTTCTCCCATAGTTCCTGAGGCTCGCCGTTGAACTTTAATTCACCTTCACTAACGACACAAACTCTATGACAATATTTGTCGACAAGATCCATATCATGAGTAACAAATACAATAGCAGTACCTTGTTTTTGCAGCGTCTGAATTATTTGCATTAACTCTTCTGTCGTTTTGGCATCTTGGCCAAATGTCGGTTCGTCAAACAGTAAAACACTCGGTGTCCCTTCTAGCATCGTTGCCACACTTAAACGTCTTTTTTGCCCACCACTTAATGCAAAGGGATTGCTCCATTTATGAGTTGTAAGATGAAAACGATTGAGCAGCTGGCTAACGTTTTGGTCTATCGCTTCCTGATTAACCTGGTTTAGCTTCATGCTGAACGCAACTTCATCATAAACAGTATCTGTTATAAATTGATGCTCAGGATTTTGAAATACATAGCCCAGTTCATTTCTCATTTCATTTTCTGACCACACTTCATATTTCTTGTTTAAAAGCAGACGACTACCTGTATTAGTCTTTAAAATTCCTGACATTAACTGTAATAGGGTCGACTTTCCTGCCCCATTTTTGCCAACAATAGCTATTATTTCACCCGATGATAGAGATAGATTAATATTTTGCAGGATGGACTTCTTTCCCCTTGAAAAGGAAACATTACTTAAGGATAAAACCTCACTCACCTTATCATCAAGTTGATAGGATGAATGCAGTTCCTTACGTAAAGGCAGCATTTCTTGGCCAATCGAATGCATCCATGAAACTAGACTCTTCTCGGAAAGGGGACGATTGCTTTCAAGAAGCTTACCCTCATAGGTATCGAGAGCTTCAACAATTCTTGGGATATGAATTCCTTCTTCTTTAACCTTTTTTGCTTCGTTATAAAATACATCCTCTGGAATCCCCTCTAGCAGCAGCTTCCCACAGCTATCAATGGCAATTACCCGATTCACTAGTGGAAGCCAATCATCTAATTGATGCTCGATTATAAACAGAGCAAACTCCCGCTCTTTCTTTAAAGATCTAATTAATTCAATAAACTCGAAACGGGAAGCTGGATCTAGATTTGCTGTCGGTTCATCCAAGATTAATAGTCTTGGTTCTAAAAGAAGAACAGAAGCAAGAGCTACCTTTTGCTTATTCCCACCTGATAATTCATGAATAGGCCGATGTTTTTCTTCAATAAGCCCTACAGCTTTTAAAATATCGTCTATCCTTCTAGACATCTCTTCTCTTGGTGTTTTGATATTTTCAAGTGTAAACGCTAATTCATTTTCCACCGTAACCATACAAAACTGACTTTCGGGATCCTGAAAAACAACTCCAATCTCTTGGTTGATTTCTCCCTTTTTAAAATGACTTAGAGGCTTTCCATTATATAATATTTGTCCATTTACCTTTCCTTCAACCGCTTCAGGGTAAAGGTTATTTAAACAAAGGGAAAGTGAGCTTTTACCAGAACCGCTTGGACCGATACAAAGAAGCGTTTCTTGTTCATGAATGGAGAATGTCAAATCTTTAAGCAGCTCCTCCTTGTCAGAATCATAACCAAACGAGAAATTCTCTACTGAGATGAGTGGCTTATGATGCTTTTTGCTCACGTTTTGTCTGCCACTCCTTTCCAAGTGTGTAGCTTCTTAGCACGCCAGTTTCTGCTAAACGTTCTGAAATCCACTTCCCTAGTAAACCAGCAATCAATGCCCCACTAATCACACGAACAATTAGCATCGAGCTAAGCAATGGCAGTGATAAGGCAATATATCCAGAATGATATAGGCCCCAGATGAAACTAAAGATAGCTGGACCAATTCCGGCAGCAATAAGAACACCCTTAGAATAATTACGATATTTAGTTGCAGCAAAAACCGACTCGGCACCAAGCCCTTGAATAAATGCTGAAACGATTAGCATAGGACCTGCTGGCGAGCCTAATAACACTTGAACACCACCCGCAATCGTTTCAGAGATTAATGCAGCACCTGGCTTACGAATGATATAAGCAGTAATAATTGAAACAATGAACCAAATACCAAAAATCACTTCATATCCAAATGGCCCTAAGCCAAATGGTGTTAAGATGTTGGTAATACCTGTCCCAACGGTGAAAAAGAAAAGGTAAATAACCGCAAACACGACGCCCAGAATTGCCATTAGGACAATTTCACGTAAATTCCATTTATTTAACATTTGCTGAACTCCTTAAAAAAATTCATATTTGTTTTCACATATCAAATCTGTGTTTCAATTAGCCTTTAAGTTATAGATGTTTTTTTGATGGGCTGTTCGCCGAAATTGCTGCAGTCATCGTCACATGACTTCTTTCATGTGTCTTGGATGCATTAACAAACGCTTCTTCAATTGTTTTAAACACAGCATTGGCATCCCCATCAAGACGGGATGCATAATGAACACCTTTCGTAAATGTTCCATGAGCCTTTGCAACTTCTACCTGATCGGCAATAACCTGCATATATTCGGGATTGTTCATAGGATAAAGAGCAAACTGAGTAGCCACCTCAACCTTTACTTTACTAGAGGCATATTCATTTAAACGCTCGTCATTCTCTGACATATAACTATCCCCTTCACTATCTCCAGGACAACCTACAGAAAACGTTCCATTAAAGACTACGTGTACATCCGTTTTGGCTGCATGTATGAAAATAGCCTTAGCCACATCAAATACGTGTTCACTTCGCCCTCTAATGCATGTACTAATGTCATCTGTTTCCATCCAAACCTTTCTCGCATCTACCTCTTTTAACGCTTTCATGATTACATCAATGAAATTGTCCGCCATAGGATAGATGGAAAAACGACACCCTACGATTCTACTTGTACCACAGCTTAAACCTTGCATTCTTTCTTCCTCCCATTTTGTAAATTGTTGTCCGTTTCGCCCACTATTTAAAAGGGAAGTATAGTCCATAAAAACACAAAAAAACTGCATCTCAAATAGAAGATGCAGTGAAATGTTATATAGAAAATACAAAATATAATGAAATCACTTGCACTTCCCCACGCTAGTATTACCTAGTTCTGGTCATGAGGGTCAGCAGGATTTTAACCCGCTTCTCAGCCTTACAGCACCCCTAGTGCGAAACGTATATTCAGTTGTCCCATTCATTGTACGACAAATCTTAACATTTAGAAATAATAATTTTCTATTTTTGGAAAATATATTCCTTAAAAGATACAATCTGCCTAACGGGAATCTCAATGTGAATGAAAATTACAATCGATTGTTTGGTTTTAAGGCGATTTTTATATGTGCTAAGTGATGCTCTTCGTGCCAAGCTAATTTTGCCATTTTATATGCAACCGTTATTTTACCATTCGTCTCGTGAGTAAAGACTCGATTTAATTGATCCTCAGTTAAACTATTGCCCAAAGAAACAACACGTTCATTTATACCTTCTAGCATTTTTATAGAAGGCTCGATTGGTAGCTCTGTATCTGGGAGAACTGCCCATTTTTCTTCATCAAAGGCTGGAATTGTTGGATTCTCGTCTGTTAAAGCAAGCTTCAAGCGTTGATACATATTCAGCTGCGAATCCGCAATGTGATGCACAAGCTGCCGAACTGTCCAGCTACCTTCACGATAAGTTCTACTTAAATCCTCTTTATTTATCGACTCGACAGTTTCTCTTAATCGAATTGTATAGGTTTCGATTTCTTTTAACCATTTTTGTACATGATGCAAAGTTACATTTTCAGGTACCTCTAGTTTCCCAATTGGGTTTCTTATATCCATTTTAAAATCCCCTTTTCATGATCTGGAAAAATTGAATTCCATAGCTTATGTATTATTTCGATGTGAATGTTGAAAATCCTTTTTATGATGGCTAGTGTTCTGATATAGATGGTGTAGAGGGAGCAACTTATTACATCATCAAGGTCATTAGCGACTACGGAAAAATAGACACTTAGAAATGAATAGAGCGATTGTAAATAAGCGAAGATTTTTCGGTTATTTACAAAAAGAGAGCTCATTTCAGGGTAAATAAGGGAAGATTTTCCTGCTATTATAAGAAAAATCGATCATTTCTTATTTTTCAAGTTATTAAGGGGAAATTCTTCGGTTATTCAGGCTATTTTCCACTTTATTTTCTAAATAAGCGGAATTTTTCCTGTTATTTAACAAGCCTAGCTCATGACCGGACCTCCAGCCATAACCGAGCCAAACCCTCCTTACTAAAATCCACATAGTCCTTAATTCACCGTTCCATAAAACTTTTCTCCCACAAAAAAACTCGAATACAAAAATCGTATCCGAGTCTCTAACATAAATAATCTATTATGCTTCAGTTTCTTCTAAAACCAATTCCGCAACACACTCTACGTGTGCGGAGTGTATGTCGCTAAACATATCCCCTAAAGGGATATGTTTAGCTCCCCAAATTTTGCCCGAAGCAACATCATTAGCCTCACGAATATCTATAATGTTTACCTTTTCTCCAGATTTCATTTCATCTCTAATTCTTTTGCTGTAATTT
This sequence comes from Ureibacillus chungkukjangi, assembly GCF_003217295.1. GTDB lineage: Bacteria > Bacillota > Bacilli > Bacillales_A > Planococcaceae > Ureibacillus > Ureibacillus chungkukjangi. Next base: position 67,462 of record NZ_QJTJ01000018.1, on the reverse strand, counting down.
GTTTCATTAAAAAATCCTCCCTCTCGTTATTTTAATCCTTCTAGCAATGTACTTAGCTATTTGTTATTTTTACCGCCTATAGACCAAACCACAACTGGAATAAGTATCAGGGATAATATTCCACCTGCGAGTGATAACGTTTCATAACTTGAACCAGCAACAATCATTCCAGACAAGGCACCACCAGAAGCTCCAGCTAATGCAATTAAAACGTCCACTGTCCCTTGAGTTTTAGCGCGTGTGGAAATTTTAGTTGAATCAACAATAAGTGCAGTTCCACTTATCAAACCAAAATTCCATCCTAATCCAAGTAATGAAAGAGCGATTACTAGAAGTAACATCGAATCTGCAGGTGCAATCGCTGCTATCGTTCCAGCCAGAAGCAACGTAATTCCAGAAGCAATAGCCATCGCAGTTCGCCCTAGCTTATCAACAAGGATTCCTGTAACTAATGAAGGGAGATACATTGAACCAATATGAAAGCCTATTACAAGACCAACAGCATTCAAGCCATGTCCATGATGCTTCATATGGACTGGCGTCATTGTCATAATAGCTACCATTACAATTTGCGTTAGAACCATTATTGTTGCACCAAGAATTATGCCTCTTTTATTTTCTGTATGATGTGTTTTTGCTAAATGTTCATTTACACCAGTCTCTTGATTTGTTGTTTCTATCATTCTAGCAATGACAAATGGATCTGGACGAAGCATTATGAAAAGGACACCACCAGCTAAGATATAGGCGCCTGCAGCTAAAATAAATGGTCCTGCAAGTGATGGAATACCAATAGAAAGAGCAAAATTCCCCATTACCCCCACTAAGTTTGGACCCGCAACTGCACCAAATGTCGTGGAAACCATCGCTATACTTACTGCCGTCGCTCGCTGTTTGCTAGTTGCCAAGTCTGTACCAGCATAACGAGCTTGTAAATTCGTTGCAGTACCCGCACCATATACGAGCAGGGCAGCAAATAATAAAAGCACACTATTTAAGACAGCTGCAACTACAACTCCTATAGCTCCGAGACCACCTGTTATGAAGCCTGTCGCCAAACCAATTCTTCTTCCAAAACGGTTCGAAAGTCTTCCGACCGCTAAAGCAGCTCCTGCTGAACCTAACGTAAATAAAGCAGTTGGTAAACCTGCGAATGCATTTGTTCCAAGCATTTGTTCTGCAAGCAATGCTCCAACTGTGATTCCAGCAGCTAAACCTGCTCCACCAAACATTTGAGATAGAACGACTATGATTAATGTTCGGTTATATAATTTTTTTATTTTCTCTGGATTATCTATATATCCCTGTGCCAAATTATTAGTTTCACTGGCCATAGCAAACACCTACTTCCCCCAATTAAATTAAGAACATTACTTAACTAATTTCTATTTGCGAGTTAATTCAAATGTTCTTGAAATTCATTCCAATCTTGAACGCTTTGTTCTAAACGATAAGCATTAACACCATTACTCTTTAAAATTTCAACTGCCTCTACAGACATCAAGCAATATGGCCCTCTACAATATGCAACAACATCACAGTTCGTTGGTAAAGAAGTGAGTTTTTCCCCTAATTCTTCAATCGGTATAGAAATAGCACCTGGAATATGAGCATTTTCATATTCTTCTCTTGGTCGGACATCTAATAATAAAACTTCTCCTTTTTCCATCCGATCATTAAGTTCTTCAAGCGTAACTCCATTCATTCCTAAATTGGTATTTAAGAACTCTTGTTTTATTTGTTGGACTTGCACAAACTGCTTTTCCGACAAGGTATGCAAAGAATTTAAAAAGTCAGAAATAGCTTCGTCTGCTAACTCATAAATTACGAAATTACCTTTCTTCTGGAACTTTACCAATCTTGAATTAGCGAGAGTTTGTAAATGTTGAGATACATTCGCTACGGACATAGTAGTTGCTTTGGACAAAGATTCCACCGATTTAGGACCCTGAGATAAAATATCGAGAATTTCCAACCGTTTTGGACTTGAAAGGCTCTTACCAATTCTTGCGAACTCTTGATACAACAGATCCTTTAGATTTCTTTCATTGAACATTTTAAATCACCTTCTATTCAAGAATATTATTGAATAGTTGAATTGTAATTTTTTCAAAATTAAAAGTCAATTTTTTTTTACTTCACTTTAGTTAAACTGAGATTTGATTTGAAAATCTTCATTAATAAATTACCTATTACAAATATAAACTAACATTTACGGTACTCCATTCCATTGGATAGAAATCTGAAATAAAAGTACATGCCGCTCAAACTCAAAATAGCTTCTATTTCGATAAAATCTCTTTGTTTTAAATAAGTAACTAGTTAAAGGAAATAAGCGAAGATTTTTCGGTTATTTACAGAAGACAGCTCATTTCAGAGTAAATATGGGTAATCTTTCCTGTTATTTAACAAGCCTAGCTCATGACCGGACCTCCAGCCCAAACCGCTCCCCCTTTTTTTACTACAACGCAATTACCCTTAATTCACCGTTCCATAAAACTTTTCTCCCACAAAAAAACTCGAATACAAAAATCGTATCCGAGTCTCTAATCTCAATAATTTATTATGCTTCAGTTTCTTCTAAAACCAATTCCGCAACACACTCTACATGCACTGTATGTGGGAAAAGATCCACTGGTTGAACAATTTTTAGGACATAGCCGAATTGTTCTAGTTCTTTGATGTCTGTTGCGAATGTGTCTGGGTTACAAGAAACATAGACAACGCGTTCTGGTTTTGAACGGCCGATTTTTCGCATAACTTTGCCGCCTGCGCCTGAACGAGGTGGGTCAAGTAGTAGTAAATCTGGTGTTCCGAAAGTTTCTAGCACTTCGTCGATCCCTTTTCGCGCGTCTTTTGCTAGGAAATACGTATTGTCGATACCGTTATCTGCAGCGTTACGTTTTGCAGATTCGATCGATGATTCTACGATTTCAATACCTGCTAGCTCTCCTACTCGGCTTGCGAATGGTAAAGAGAATGTACCTACACCACAGAATAGATCAATCATTTTCTCAGTTTTCTTTGGCTTAGCCATTTCAACCGCTAAATCGACTAATTTTTGAGCTTGGACTGGGTTCGTTTGGAAGAAAGTATCGAACCAAAGGCGGAAACGGTAGCCATCCATTTCATCATAGATAAAGTCACGACCAGCTAGAGTGTGAGTTTTCTCTGATTGTGTACGGTCAGCCCAGTCTGTATTTTCTAGCCACATCAAGCTTTTCACTTGTGGGAACTTTTCAGTAATTCGGTTGATTAAATCAGCTGCCGCATCTTTAAGATGTGCTTCTGGTGCTTCAGTAGCAAATAAAGCAAGCATCATTTCACCCGTTACAAATGATTGTCTTACCATTAAATGACGTAATAATCCTTCATGCGCATCCTTGTTGTAGCCTGATAATTGATGAGATTTCACCCAATCAGCAACTTCCATAGCAGCTTGAACCATTTCTTTCCCTGCAATTAAGCATGATTCAAGAGAAATAATTTTTCTGAAGTTTCCTTGCTCATGAAGACCTAGAGAACCATCAATAGCAAATGTAAATTCCATTTTATTACGATAGTGCCATTGGTTTTCCATGCCGATTGTATCTTTAACAAGACTTGGATCAAATCCTTGTGATTCAACAGCCTCTTTTACATGGTTTGTCTTATGCTTTAATTGTCCTTGATAGTCCCAGTGCTGCCATACACATCCACCACATAAATCAAAATGTGGACATGGTGGCGCGATACGCTCTGGGTTCGTCTCTAAGATTTCGTCCAGCAATGCTTTTCTTCTTCTACGTTCAGGCTTATCAACTGTTACCTTCACTTTTTCACCTGGTAGAACTTGAGGGATAGTAAGGCGTAGCTTTTTTTGGTTCCCTAATTCATTTTCTCGCCAGATGATGGCACGTCCTGAACCTTTTTCATCTAACTTGCTAATATCTACAACTAATGATTCTCCTGTAGTAATTGTCAAATCTTTTTCCTCCTATTGAAGCATACTTATCTTTTAAGTTTATTGTTTTTATAAGATTAACGAATTCGCAACTTATTTTACACACATTATACTAGTATAAATGAGATAGCACCAAAATAGAAAGCATATATTTTTTGTAGATATTAACAGTGATAACAAAAGACCCTCCAAAATAAAAAACAAGCTGAGAAAGTAAATCACCTCTCACCTTGCTTTTAATTTTTTTGCTGAATATATTTTTGAATCGATAGTATTTCCTTTGCTAATTTTTCGAAGCGTAAATGAAGATTTCGATCATGTAAGTCATTTTCTTCATCAAAATAATCATTGTGTACAAACACATTATTGTTCGGGACTGTTGCTTTAAGGAATGTAAGGATTGATTTCAGATGATACTCCATAACAAGATAATGCTTATCTGTCCCGCCATTTGCGACCATTCCAACTGCTTTTCCCATCAACCCATCAACTGGAAGATGGTCTAGGAGGTTTTTTAGGACGCCAGATATTGAAGCTTGATAAATTGGCGTTCCAATAATGACACAATCTGCAGACAAAATAGTGTCAACTACTTTCACTGTATCTGCATTATAGAAGCTTAAAGGTGCCCCGTTCACAAATTCAACCTCGAAATCCTTTAGGTCTATTAACTCTGTCTCAAGCTTTGAATCGATTGCCTTAGCTGCCTGCAATACTTTAAAAACAGTCGTTAATGTTTTGTAGCCAACTAACGAACCTGAAATCCCGACAAGCTTCATATATCCACCTCAAAAGTTGAAAGCCTCAAATCCTTTCCCAAAGATTTGAGACTTCGTTTTATTTTATCATTCTTCAATAATTTGCAAATTTTTAAATGTGAAATCTGCACTTTCTTTTGATTTTGTAATAACCGAAGCATCTATCTGTGAGGAGGGACTTTCTAATGTAAAAGTCATTTCGTAGGCTGTCCAATCCTCGGTAAGTTCTACTTCCATTGTTTTTTCTTTTATATATTGCCCTCTAGCATTTGTTTCCTCCAGCTTAAGAATTACCCTGCCTTTACCCATTAAGGTAATTTGCATTTTAATGTTCTCACTCTTAAAGGCTTCCTGAGGAGTATAAACAAATCCTTCCTGCTCCTTTGCTCCTTCAGTTTGAACAAGATACTCCCCTTCCATTTTCTCCTGAACTGTCGCTCCAATACCAAAATAAGGGATTTCCGGTGTTTCTTCTGCAGCTAAGGTAAAAGGCTGAATTGATAAGAAAAGTACAATAGCTAATATTGGTGAAAGTATATTTTTCATTTGAAAATCCTCCTATTTGATAACGGAATCCATTTTACCCAAAGTTGCTGGACCGGCGATTCCATCTGCAGCGAGCTTGTATTTTTTCTGAAAAGCTATAACGGCATTTTTCGTTGCTGTATCATAAGTTCCAGTTGCTTTCCCCTTATAAATTCTAGCTTTTATTAATTTCGATTGCAAGTTGGTAACTGCTGTCCCCTTTGATCCTACTTTTAATACAGGGTAGCTTTTTGCAACGGCTTTGGTGGAAGTAGTTGCTTTAGTACTTGTT
>NZ_QJTJ01000018.1:0-61849 GCF_003217295.1 Ureibacillus chungkukjangi | reverse complement strand
CGATTGCAAGTTGGTAACTGCTGTCCCCTTTGATCCTACTTTTAATACAGGGTAGCTTTTTGCAACGGCTTTGGTGGAAGTAGTTGCTTTAGTACTTGTTGCTGTAGCAATAACAGTATCAAGCTTAGACTGTGTAGCTGGACCAGCGATTCCATCTGCAGCAAGCTTGTATTTTTTCTGGAAGGCAACTACCGCACTTTTAGTCTTTGTATCATAAGTACCAGTTGCTTTTCCTGAGTAGCTGCCAGCTTTTATTAATTTATTTTGCAAGTTGGTAACTGCTGTCCCCTTTGATCCTACTTTTAATACAGGGTAGCTTTTTGCAACGGCTTTGGTGGAAGTAGTTGCTTTAGTACTTGTTGCTGTAGCAATAACAGTATCAAGCTTAGACTGTGTAGCTGGACCAGCGATTCCATCTGCAGCAAGCTTGTATTTTTTCTGGAAGGCAACTACCGCACTTTTAGTCTTTGTATCATAAGTACCAGTTGCTTTCCCTGTGTAACTACCTACTTTTATTAATTTATTTTGCAAGTTGGTAACCGCAGTTCCTTTTGAGCCTGCCTTTAATACAGTATAAGACTTTGCTACTGCTGTCGTTGTTTTAGCCGCTACAGTCGTCGTTGTTTTAGCAGGGGCAGGTGTAGGTTTTACTACAGGCTTTGGTGCCACTGCTTCCTGTGCTGGCGCTGAAATCGCACCAGGTGTATTAGCTTTTGGCTGTGAAACAGTTTGTGTAATAGTAGAGGCTGTAGAGGTAACTGAACTTTTCACCTTCAACACCTGTCCAATATTGATAACATCTGATGTTAATCCATTTAATGTCTTTAATTCAGTGACAGCCATATTATGATCCGTAGCAACTTTCCATAATGAATCCCCTGATTTTACCGTATAGGTTGTTGTTTGAATTGTAGGCGCCTCAACTACTGGAACAGTAGTTGGGGTCAAAACAGCATTACTTACTTTCAATACCTGCCCAATATTGATAGCGTCCGATGTTAGTCCGTTTAAAACTTTTAATTCATCGACTGTCAACTTATGCGCTGTTGCAATTTTCCATAAAGAATCGCCCGATTTTACCGTATACGTAATTTGTGTTGGTGAAATTTCACCGGTTTGTTCTTTAGGCTGGTCAGGATTGACAGGAATGACTTCCACTCCGTCATGGGACATCCAGGTTTTATAATATTGCCACATAGAAGTATTTTCCTGGCCTAAGCTCCAGCTTCCAGTCCCTTTGATTTCATACTTGTGAATAAGTCGTAATTTCTCTCTAATGGAATCATTATTTTCATACCAAATATGGTAGGTTCCTGGGGCTAATGTTTTTCCTGCAATTGTTGTAGTTGGATCTCCACTTTTAATGGTAATAGTAGCCTTTGGAGATTTTGAAGCCTCGTCAAATATCACATTCCCACCATATTTAACTAGCATTTCATCTACCTTTGTATTTGAAATTCCTTTTCCACCCTCACTTGCTGGTGCACCTTCTTTCCAAAAACGACCATAAAAAGGAACTCCTAAAACAACCTTGTCTGCTGGAACACCCTGCTTTAAAGCATATTGAATAGAACGGTCCACAAAGCCAATACTCGCAACCGGCCCCTCAGGACCCCCTTCATAGGACTCGTCGTAGGCCATTATCATGAGATAACTTGCGTATTTTGCTAATTCCTTGTAATCGTAGGTACCATGCCAGCCTTTTGTCCAACCGTTTGGATTTGCCGCCACCGCAACAGATACTTCTTTATCTGCAGGTAATTTCTCTCGCAATAATCTCACTAGGTCTGTATAAGCGTCTCGATCCACATCTGTTGTATTCTCAATATCAACCTGAACACCATCTAAATTGTTTTTAACAATCGCATTTGCAATTTGAGTTGATAAAGCTTCGCGGTTTGCTAAGGCTGCACGCCCAAGAGTACGATCCCAATGATTACTTAAAAAGGGCACAACCTTTATGCCACGATTATGCATTTCGTTTACAAATTTTGAATCAAACTGACTCGTCAATTTTAAGGACCCATCCGCATTTAAGTCAAAGTAACTTGGGGATACAAGATTTAGATTCCCTTGCGTCTTGTCTACTTGTGAAATATAAGAGCTTGTATTCCCGAAATAAAGATAGCTCATATTAAAATCAGCTTCATGAGCCTCTGCTTTTTGCATGGGAATGGTTGTTAAGAGTAGCGTTCCTGCTACTACAACGATTGAAGCCACCTTAAGCTTCGGAAACTTCTTTTTTACGAAGTTAACTGCATTATGTCTTAATGAATCGTCTTTGTTGAAGTTAAATTCTGCACCAAACTCGGTATTTGCTGAATTCTTTGGAACCTTCATATGTAAAACAATTTGCAATTCACCATTCTCATTCTTAAGTTCGACTGAATCAAAGTTATACATCATAAATCATCCACCACCTTATAAAATAGTATGATGGACTTCGAAGTAAATCATGTATCGTTACATAGACAAAAATAAAAGGGACTAAATGAAAATTAGCCCCTACTGTCACTTATTTATATTGCCATTTATATGGATCTTCCAAGTTACCCCAGGAAGCATCAAATTCAGCTTGTGTTAATAAAGAACGATCAAGTTCTTGAATTATTTCTTGTTTTTCAAGATTTGTTCCGATAATAACTAGCTTAGTCATTCGATCACCAAACTCCAATTCCCATTCCCTTTGAATTTCTGGATTATTTTCTAAAATTTGCTTTTGTTGGTACTCTGGTAAAGCAGCTACCCAGTATGAGATTGGCTCGATTTTAACTGATGGACCTGCCTGTGAGAAAAGAATGGCTACATCCTGATGGGAAGCACTCCATATAAGTCCCTTTGCCCTTAAAATGGAAAGTGGCATTTGTTCACTCCACTCGTTGAAACGAACAGCGTTAAATGGCATTTTTCTTGTATATGTAAAAGATGAAATGCCATATTCCTCAGTTTCTGGAGTATGATTTTCGTGACCTAGCTGCAGCTCTTTTAACCATCCAGCAGAATTTGCTACTTTCTCAAAGTCAAATCTTCCAGTATTTAAAATCTTACTTGGTTTAATATTTCCGTTTACTGTACGTATTAATTTCGCATCAGGTTGAAGCTTACGCAAGATATTCTCTAGCTTCTTCAATTCTTCCTCGGACACTAAATCACATTTATTTAATATTAATACATCACAAAATTCAATTTGGTCAATCAATAAATCAGCGACTTCTCGTTCATCTAATTCGCCTACTGCTTCTTTTCGATCTAATAGGCTTTCTCCAGATTGAAAGTCATGCCAAAAACGATTTGCATCCACAACGGTTACCATTGTATCTAGCTTGCATAGCTCTGGCAGGTTAATTCCTGAGTCTTCATCAATATAAGAGAAGGTTTGAGCAACGGGAATCGGTTCACCAATGCCCGTTGATTCAATTACGATATAATCAAAATCTCCTACTTGTACGAGCTGTTGTACTTCGATTAGCAGGTCTTCTCTTAAAGTACAGCAAATGCAGCCATTCGACATCTCAACAAGTTTTTCTTCAGTTCTTGAAAGCCCTCCTCCCTTTTTCACTAGCTCTGCATCAATATTAATTTCACTCATGTCATTTACAATAACAGCAACCTTCAAGCCTTCTTTATTTTGCAGGATATGGTTCAGTATTGTTGTCTTGCCTGAACCTAAGTAACCGCTTAGCACAGTCACTGGAATTTTTTTAGCCATCCTTTAACTCTCCTTCATTTAATTCAATCAAATGAATTATTCTTAATTTACCAGCTCGACTTTTTTACTCCTGGTATTTGGCCCTTGTGAGCATATTCTCTAAATTTAATTCGAGACATTTTGAATATTCGTAAATACCCTCTTGGTCTGCCAGAGATTTCACATCTATTTTTTAACCGAGTAGGTGATGAATCGCGAGGTAGCTTACGAAGTGCTTCATAATCTCCTTTTTCTTTTAATTCTTTTCTTATTTCAGCATACTTTTCGACCAATGCTTGCCTTTTCATCTCTTTAACGATTTTAGATTTTTTAGCCATAAAAAATCTCCTTTCACAAACCAGTTATTTAGTTTCCTGATGTAAAGTTCTTTTTTTAAGCCGTGGACTATACTTCATCAATTCAAGACGTTCAGGGTTATTTCGTTTGTTTTTTGTAGTGATATAATTTTTGTCTCCTGTTTCCGTACATGCTAAAGTAATTTTGGTTCTCATAGGTTCCTCCCAATAATTTAGTCGTAGTATTACAGTTGAATTCATCAATTAGTAACCATTACTATTTGATAAATAAAAAAATAATCCTGAATAATGAGGATTATGAGACTATTGTAAATCGTAACGATTACTATTTACAAGTTTTTTCTATTAAATATTTTTCGAAAAATTAAAGAAGCCCCGAAATTTATTCGAGACTTCTAGTTATATTACTTATTCTATTTTACCCTTAAGATTTTGGGTGCGGAAGGCTTATTGTTTACTTCTTTACGCAATTTATATCTCCTTGCCTTATCTTCTTTAATGATAGCTCTTCCCAAATTAACAAGTAATGCAAACATCAACCCGGTTCCAATGATTAAATAAAGTACTGTAAATAACTTCGTACCCGTTGTAGATGGCACTAAATCTGTATCTACTCCAGTTGGAATCAGACTTACAACCGCGAAATAGAAAGCATCTATTTTCGGCCAGCCTTCATACCGTGAATAGAACAATGTACCAGATAAGACAATTAAGGCAACTGTGGTTAAAATACTTAAAAATTGTGGCTCTTTTATTCCGTGGTATAATCCTTTTAATAGCCTTTTAAAGCTTAAGATGACTGATAGCATGTAATTTCTCCTTTATAAAACCTACATTGTATTACATCTATTAGTCATTATTGAATATTTGAGCCACAATATACAACTAAGAATGCACTATCAAGCTTTGGAAAGTACCAAATACTTCTTAAACTAAATGTTTTTCTTCTTCTCTTGTGTTAATTTCTTCAATTGTAGCTTGAATTGGTTGCTTTCCTACGAATGTCTCGATTAAATCCTTCATATCAATTCCTGAAGAAGCCTTTAATGTTTCTTGTAAGCTACCCATAAGATTAGTTGCATAGGAAGTGATACGATTTGCACCGCCGCCTTCCCCATTTCCTGTATCCACCACTGTAATTTTGTCGATATTCGATAATGGGCTTGCGATTTCTTTTGCGTATTCAGGCATCATACGAACAATCATATCCAAGACAGCCGCCTGACCAAATTGGTCGAATGCTTCGGCAATTTTACGTTTTGCCTCCGCTTCTGCTAAACCTTTTAGACGAATGATTTCTGCTTCTGTTTCCCCTTGTGCTCGTTCTGAATCGGCTTTTGCTAAACCGTCTAAACGTATTTTTTCAGCTTCTGCTTTTGCCAAGGACTCGATTCGATATTTCTCTGCATCAGCTTGCGCTAAATCCTTCATTTTTTGGGCAGAGGCATTTTGTTCAATTGCATAACGATCTGCATCAGCCTTTTTCTTCACCTCTGAGTCGTATTGCTTCTCACGACGTAAAATCTCTTTTTCCTCTAGTTCAATTTGCTTTTGACGTTCAATAATGCGAACCTGCATTTCCTGCTCTGTAACCTGTTGCTTAGCTCTTGCTGATTCTAGCTCATAGGCTTGGTCAGCACGTGCTTTTGCTTTATCTTGCTCAAGCTTATATTCGGCAATTTTGAGCTGGTTTTCCTTTTCTGCCTCTGCAATTTCTGTTGCTCTTTGAAGCTCGGCCTTTTGTGCTTCTTTTTCAGCTTCAGCACGTTTAATACGTGTTTCTTTTTCAGCTTCAGCTGTGGCAATATCTGCGTCACGCTTAATTTGTGCAATTCTTGGTTTACCAAGAGAATCTAAATAGCCATTCTTGTCGCGCACATCTTTAATCGTAAAGGATACAATCACTAATCCCATCTTTGCTAAATCCTGAGATGCTACTCTTTGAACTTCCTGCGAGAATTTATCACGATTTTTATAGATTTCTTCTACTGTCATAGAACCTAAAATCGAACGTAAATGCCCCTCTAAAACCTCTTTTGCTTCATTTTCACGATCTGCTTTGCTTTTTCCTAAAAATTGCTCAGCTGCTGTAGCAATTTCTGAGATAGATCCACCGATTTTAATAATAGCCGTACCATCTGCGGTAACAGGTACACCCTGCTCCGTATAAACCTCAGGTGTAGTTACTTCTAGCTTACTAGATAATAGACTTAATGGCTCTGACTGCTGGAACACTGGGAATACAAAGGTACCCCCTCCACGAATAATTTTTATGCGATTACCTGAATCGTCTGTATGCACATTTTTTGAGCCTAAAAAGCTCCCTGTAACAATCAACCCTTCATCTGGTCCCACCGTTTTGTATTTTGTAACATACACCACAATAATGGCTAAAAGTATAAATACTGCGATCCCGATAATAATTAATGTACTTGGCATTTTTCTTCCTCCTATAATTTAAATTGTAAGTGAGACTCATATTTCTTTACATAAACCGTACCTTCCTTTGCTTCTATGATTAGGACCTGCTGATCATAGTCAATCGGTTCGTTTTCAAAGCCCGTTGCTCGCTTAGATATAATTCCATTAACCGATTCGATTACAATCTCTCCGTAGCCATTGGTAGGTATCGGGACAATTACCTTTCCTACCTGCCCCTCTAGAGATTCCTCAGTATAAGCTAAGGACACTTCAGCACTTTTTAAAGGAACGAGAATAAAGAAATAAATTAAACCGCTAATAATTGCAGAAATAATACACGCAATTATGAAAATCAACGTATTGGATAGGGCTGTGAATTTTTCTAATAAGAAGCCGCCAGCTGAAGTAATTGTTATGAAGGCTAAAATAACTGCAGGATCTACAAAAGGAATCCCTTCAAACAAACCATCGAAAATTTCAGAGAAAAATAGGTACAGAATGGTAATACATCCAACGATAATGAGGGTAAATAAATAAACTGTATGAAGTTCAGCTCCAAATAGCAACAAATAACACCACCTTTACCAAATAAATCCTTACAGCTTATATACGAATCATTCGACACTTGGTTTCAAAAAATTATAATTTTCTTAATAAAACAAAAAATCCCTTTATCTTTTGGATAAAGAGAGAATTTCTTGATTTATTTATTTCTATCATAAATGCAATAGGTATAGCTATATCCATCGGGAGTTTCAATCGGTTCACTTTTTGATATTAGAGACCATCCATCACCATACGTCGGAAAGAACGTATCTCCATTAAACTCATGCTCGATATGAGTGATATAGAGACGATCAGCAATCGGGAGAACTATTTTAAAAATCTGCTCTCCACCAATAACCATTACTTCTGCTACATCACCAGCAAGTCGTAATGCTTCCTCCAAACTGGTAACAACCTCAATTCCTTCTGCTATATAGTTTTCATTTCTGGTAATTACGATATTTCTGCGGCCTGGCAATGGTCGTCCAATTGAATCAAAGGTTTTTCTTCCCATAATCATCGGTTTACCCATCGTTTGTTCCTTAAAATATTGTAATTCTCCAGGTAGATGCCAGGGCATTTTGTTTTCATAGCCAATTACTCGATTTTTGTCATGAGCAACTATTAGTGAAATCATTCTATCTCTCCTATCATCATTTCTTTTTCTATTTTATACTTTTTTATTCATATTTTTACAAAAATCTTAATATAAATAAATAATAGACTTTTATATATGCCAGTATACACAGCTTAAAACTTGTAAAGGAAGTGGAAAAATGCATACCCTTGTTAAACAAAAATTAGCAATTACTTTAGAAGGATACCCTATTCAAACAGAAATTAATGATGTGGTTTATGAGGATCTCATTGAAAGCAAAAGCAAGTATCTTCTATTAGATGAAGAGAAAAACACCCTTACATTGAAGCGTTCTTTTTTTAAAAAGAACAAGCAGGTACAAAATATAACTCGCTTTTTTGTCGAGCTCTCTGGCGATGAGATAACAATAGAAGCTCCTTCTGAGAAGAATGATTTGGTTTTAAATTCAATTTTTTGTGACGATATCATTGATACAAATTATAAAAATAAAACCATAGCTATTCTATTAGAATCCCCTCATATCGATGAGTATGAACAGAATACAGAAAAACTTATTCCTATTGGAGCAGCTCAAGGTCAAACCGGTAAAAAAATAGAAAAAAGTATAGAAAGTTTAATATTAGCTCTTAGGGAGCATCAGGCTATAGAGGAACAGCATAAATATCGCGTAATAATTATTAATGCGGTGAATTTCCAGACGTCACTTCATTTTATACATGAAAAACCAATGAACAACTATTATCGCGAGCTACGAGATAAAATGTGGCAAAAAATGTGGACAGAAATTCCACAAACAAAGAATGACTTTGTCAATCAGCTCGATTCACTTAAGAAGGACTCTATTCTTATAAACGCTTGCCCTAAGTCTTTAAAGCCGCTTATAAATCAGGAGTTAATTCAATTTGTTAATCGATTTTCACTCTTTGAGAGCAATCACCCGAGCTCCACAGAAATTTGGACAAAAAGTTTATTTAAGCTAAATTAGCTTAGAGAATAATTATCATTATTTATAAATTATGTTAAACTAAATGTTGAGTTAAGACAGTCCTTTGCTGACTGTCTATTTTTATTGGCATAAAGGTTATAATAAGGAAGAGAAATTTTGGAGGTTAGTAAAAATGACACTTAATTTATCAGAGGTTTATATTGAGCGTTGTGACAAAGATTCTGAAGAAGTAATTGCACAGGAACAGGCTGCATTTTTAAATACATCCTTAACACATTTAAAACAACATATGAATGAATTTGTTTACATTGAATCAAATTCTTTTGAACCAATCAAAACAGATAGCCTCTCTTTTGAAGTTGACGATGTTTTTAAAACGTATATGGTTTTACTTGGTTTGAAGGTACAAAAGAAGCATGCTCCCATTATTAAAGCTTATTTAGAAGAAAACCTACATGGTGAGGAAATCTACTCAAGTATGATGTTTTCTGGAGAAGACGGGCTTTGGGATATCAATATCCCCCTAGATAATATGGACGGCTTCCGTGAAGAAATGACAATACAAGACGCAACTTCACTAACTTATAGCTTCATCGGACAGTTAGTAAGTGCCATAGAACAGCAGTAGTTAAAGGATGATTACCAATTGAATAACAAACAACAGAAGGTAACTTATATTTACACATATGTACATCACAAAAATGAACACGACCTTTGTCGAATGGAGATGCGCTCATTTTTCGGCTTCGATACCGCTTTAAACTTTTTAATAAGTGATATAAAGGTGGATCCAAGTCGTAGTCCATTTATCGAAGAACGGTTGGAAGTGATGTTTGAGGCTGACAGCGTCTCTGACATGAAAATTTTAATTCAGGATATTAAGGTCAGTGCTTCGACATATAAAGTCTATTGTTTTAATAGAATGGATTTAGGCGAAACAAAGAAAATCCCTCACCCTGAGCGGAGACAGGTTGAACGCGAGCTCGGATTAGTTATCGATGGCGAACCAGATCTTGATAGTCCTGAGGTCGTGTTTGGCTTAGTGCTACTCAACAATCGTTGGTATTTTGGGAACTATACTAAAAGCAATTCAGTTTGGCATGAACATTTACATAAGCCTAATAGCTATTCCACAGCACTTAATACACGAGTGGCTCGAGCAATTTCCAATATAGCTGTACCACATGTGGACGGAATCCGTGCCATTGATCCGTGCTGTGGGATTGGTACTGTAGTAGTTGAAGCACTATCCATGGGAATTGATTTAATAGGACGTGATATTAACCCTACAGTGTGCCAGGGTGCTCGCGAAAATATCGCATATTTCAATTTAAAAGGCGAAATAACAAATGGGCCAATCTCTGAGGTCAGTGAGCATTATGATGTGTGTATTATTGATTTACCATATAATCTTTATACACATATTACACGCGAGGAACAGTTTGATATTATTAAACAAGCTCGAAGAATCGCAGATAAATGCGTCATCGTAACCATTGAAACCATCGACGATCTAGTGGAAGATGTCGGCTTCAAAATCATGGACCGCTGCATTACAAAAAAACATCTATTCGTCAGGGAAATATTATTATGTGAATAAAATTAGTACTCCCAAATGTTTGGTCCAAAACTTTGGGAGTACTATTATACTATCGTTTAACCCACTCCTCTGCTAGGATTGCATAAAAGTATTCATCCCACCATTCTTCTCCACAAGGTATGCACTTTTTAAAGTATCCTTCTCTACGCATACCAAGCTTTTCCATAATACGATAAGAAGGTATATTTTCAGGCTGACATGTTGCGATTATCCGATGCAGCTTCATATCAGTAAAGCCAAAATTTAATAGCACTTGCGCTGCTTCTGTTGCAAACCCTCTATTATAATAATCCGGGTTAAATACCCAACCAATTTCATATGTATGCTCTCCGAAATACCTGAAAAATTCCATATGGCCTATTAGGATATTTTTATTTTTTAATATAACTGCAAATTTCTTAGGATTCTCTCCCATATTTCCGAGCACAAGTTTCTTTGTTTCTTCTTCATTCATAACCCCTTCAGGCATGTATCTCATTACTACTGGAGATGAAGTATATTTACTTACCTCCTGCACATCATCCATAGAAAATTTGCGAATAAGTAATCTGTTACTTTCTAAATACATTTTGATAATCTCCAATTCAATATACTTTATTGCCTTAAAATAATTCGATTAGTATAAGCTGTATACCTTCATTAAAATAATATTAATTTTCCTCTATAAGTAGGAAACGATTGACATTTTACAAAAAAATGAATATACTGAAAATAATTATTTTGAACGGAGGTGAAGAGAATGAATACATTAGCTGTGACGACATGTGTAAATAATGACCGTTTCCTTTATTTTTCACGTGTCATTACTTTCGATTTTGCGACTAACGGGATTCGTATGCCCTTTTTTAGACAAATAAATCGAAAACACAGCTGATTAGCCATTCTTTTCACAAACTTTAGAAAAGACTGCTTGTTAATCGAGCAGTCTTTTTTATGTATAAAAATACATTTAAAGATTGGCTTCACTGTGTAAAAATTGGAGGAAAACACAGTGTCCATAAAAGCAGAGAATATTACGAAAATTTACGGTGGTACGGTTATCTTTGAAGGTTTAACAATAGATATTCATAAAGGAGAGCGTGTTGCAATAGTAGGACGCAATGGCTGTGGCAAAACAACTCTTCTCAAGCTTTTCTCTGGCATAGAAAAGCCAGATGCTGGGAGAATTATTAAAAGAAAAGGCACAACAATTGGGTATTTGCACCAAATTCCACCCTATGAGAATGTATCTGCTATCGATGTGCTTAAAGAGGCTTTTTCAAACATTTTATCTATGCAAACACAAATGCAAAGTTTAGAGCAACAAATGTCTTGTACAGCCCACCTTGATAAGCTACTTAAACAATATGGTGAAATACAGGAACAATTTATAGCTCTTGGTGGCTATGAAATAGAAGCTAAAATTCAAATGATTGCTAACGGATTAGGTATTACTCCCCTACTCCAGTCCCCATTCCAGCTTTTAAGTGGTGGCGAAAAAACAAAGGTCATGTTAGGTCAAATTTTATTACTCAATCCACAAATTTTATTATTAGATGAACCAACAAATCATCTGGATATGAATGCAATCGAATGGCTTGAAAATTATCTAAAAAGCTATGATGGGACATTAATTGTTGTCTCTCATGATCGACAATTTATGAATGAAGCAGTTACGAAAATTATTGAAATTGATAATGGCGAGCCCTTTTCTTACATCGGAAATTACGATACCTTTGTAAAAATGCGCGAGGCTAGAATTTTAAACGAATTTGCTCAATATGAAGAGCAGCAAAAGAAAATTACCAAGATGAAAGAAACTATCAAAAGGTTAAAAACATGGGCAAATGAAGCAAATCCACCCAATGCTGCCCTACATCGCCGCGCAAAAAGTATGGAAAAAGCCTTAGCTAGAATTGAATTAGTAAAGAAGCCGATTGTCTCAAAGAAAATGCAGTTAAAGCTTGAAGCAAATGAACGAAGTGGCAAGGATGTAGTCCTATTTGAAAAAGTAAAAAAGCAATATGACAAAGTTCTGTTCGAAGAGCTTTCCCTTCAATTACGCTGGCAGGATCGTCTCGCAATCGTTGGTTTAAATGGAACTGGAAAATCCACATTACTGAAAATGGTGACAGAAGAAGTTTTACCTGATGCCGGCAAAGTAATTGTCGGAAGTAATGTGAAAATCGGCTATTTATCGCAGAGCTTTGTTTACGAAGATGCCAATGCCCGGTTAATTGATGTTTTCCGGAAAGAAGTATCCATTACCGAAGGAGAAGCACGTCACGTTTTAGCGAAGTTTTTATTTTATGGCTATGATGTCTTTAAAAAAGTGAAGGATTTAAGTGGTGGCGAGAAAATGAGGCTCCGCTTAGCCCAGCTAATGTATGAAGATATTAATCTCCTAATACTTGATGAACCGACCAACCATCTAGATATTGAATCAAGAGAGGTCCTGGAGGAAACGGTGCAGCATTTTGATGGTACCGTATTAGCCGTTTCGCATGATCGCTACTTCTTAAACCAGCTCTTTTCCAGAATTGCATGGATAGAAAATCAAAAGCTCTATTTATATGAAGGCAATTATCAATGGGCTCGAGAGAAGCATGGACAGTATGAAGTCAATGTAAAGACAGAACTGCCACTAAAGCACAAAACTGATAGTATACCTATCGATCAGCAAATCGAAAAACTTGAACAAAAAATAATAGAGAAAAAAGCCAAGTTCAATAAGACAAATAATAATACTTACGAAAATGATCTTAAAAAACTAGAATCCCAGCTTGAAAATCTTTTGTCAATTTGGGTAAATGAATTTGAAAAATAGAATTCATTTATAAATAATTTTCTTTTAAACAAGAAAAGACTTAGTTCTATTTTCCAGAACTAAGTCTTTTTAAGTTGTTATTTAACTAAATATTCTACTTTTTCGCCCTCTAATACTTGAACAATATTTTTTGCTGTTTTTGTTCGAAGCTCTACAATCGCTTCTTCCGAATAAAATGCACTATGAGGTGTTAAATAGACATTCGGAAACTGAATTAACTCACTCGAAAGAGGAATTGGTTCAATTTCAGCAACATCAAGTGCTGCTCCTGCAATTTTGCCACTTTTCACCCCTTCAATTAATGCACATTCTTTAATGATTGGACCACGAGCGGTGTTAATGATTAAAACACCATCTTTCATATTAGCAATTCTGTCTTCGTTAATTAAATGATGTGTAGTTTCGGTAAGCGGAAGATGTAAAGACAAAATATCAGAAGTTTGAATAATTTCATCTAGTTCAACTTTTCTAACATTATATTTACTCATTTCTTCAGCAGTAACAAACGGGTCGTATGCAACTAATTGAAAACCGAATGGATTCACCTTTTCAATTACTCGTCTTGGGATTTTTCCAAAACCTAATACACCAAAAATTCGATTTTCAAATCTATGGATTGGAACTCCTACCTTAAAATCCCAAACACCATTTTTTACCGCTTCATTTAATTGAACGATTTTTCGTGATGAGGCCAATAGAAAAGCTACAGTATGGTTGGAAACTTCCTCAATTCCATAATCGGGGACATTTGTAACTGTTATACCTTTTTCAAGGGCAGTAGGCAAATGAATTGTGTCGACCCCTACTCCATATCGAGAAATCACCTTGCATTTTTCCAATTGAGATAATACTTCTGCATTTAACGGAGCATATTGATTAATAATACCATCCGCATCTTTACAGATATCAATAACTTCCTCAGGTGTTCGACATTGAGCAGCAACAAACTCAATGTCGAGATTTGACCCAGAAAGAACTTCTTCTTCAATCTTCAAATCATGATACTCATAATCTGTAACCACAATTTTATATGTCATGACTACACTCCTCTATCCGCCGTTACTTTCGAGATACCTAATCCTTCTGCACCTAGTTCAGACATGACTGCATCTGGACAGTATCGGTTGATAATCTCCATCCCTATTGAAGCTCTACGCACACGTTCACGAACTAAAGATATGTTCGTTGCTTCCCACTGCTTTCCAGAAGGATAAACATCTGGATGGTTTCGAAGACCAAATTTAATATAAACAGGAGCTAATACACGAATCAACTCTGGGATTTCATAATATCTTAAGAATCCACCGAAATTATCAGGAACTTCAACATAAAGATCGATTGGTATATCAATTGTTTGTCGTATCGCCGCTAATTTATGTAAAGTTAGCGATGATGGAACATTGTAAGTACCTGCTCCCAGCTCTTCCATTATTTTTACTGAAACAGGATTACATGCACCCATTTGTACAGAGACTTTCACAACAAAATCTTCTGGTAATAGGCCTTCTTCTTTCATTTTTTTTGTCATTAATAATAATCCTTCATCAGCTACTAAAGCACCTCGTAAACCAAGATCTGCGCCACGTTTCAAATCTTCCATTGCATACACAAGTTGATTAGCGCCTTCGTGACGTAATGCTTGTGATTTACCTGCAGATGTTAACGGACCTGCACTTATATCCCATGTTCCTCTTGGTCCAACAAATAGACTAAGCTCCATTCCGCGCTCAGCTGTTAATGCACACATTTCCTTTATTTCATCATCCGTCTGTAGCATAATGCCACTACCTTGAGAAACACGATGAATCGTCAGTCCGTATTCATCAATCGCCTTTAACGTTTCTTTTAGCGCAACTGGACCTTCGACACTTGGTATTTCAATACGATATTGTGCACCATCAGGGAATCTTTTTTTTGATGATGGTAAATCCGTATAATCTGTATGTGGATATCCTAATTTCTCTAATAGCTTTTGAGATTCATTCATTAATGAAACACCCCTTGTTCAATAATAGAATCAATTAATTTCCCAGCTTTTTTGCGTGTATCTTTGTCATACTTACTGAATGGCTTTCTCACACCTGTTTGTAGATCATTGAACCAACGATAATAAGCACCTTCTTTAAATGTCGAGAAGAGTGAATTATTAATATCATAAACTTCCATTAGGGAAGATATTTGAACTTGGTATTTTTGAATTTGGTCAAAATCCTTTGAATTTAAAGCTTTTAATAAATTGACTGTTACTTCCGGTAAAAAATTGGTGGTTCCGTTAATGCTGCCAGCAGCACCTATTAAGTAGCCATCAACTAGATGTTCATCAAATGCCGTAAAAACATCGAATTGTGGATGTTTTCCTTTAATCTCTTTCAATACTTTACGAATTCTTCCAAAATCCGATACTGTTTCTTTGATTCCACGGATATTAGGTTGATTTTCTACTAAGGTCGAAATAACTTCGATTGGGATTTCTTGCCCCGTTAATTGCGGAATATTATATAGATAAGTATTAATTGAAACCGCGTTAGCAATTTCACTGAAATACTCAACCATTTGGTCATTTGTTAATTTCCAATAATACGGGTTAACCGCCATTACCCCTTCTATCCCGACAGATTCTGCGTATTGTGCTAATTCAATAGATTCTTTCAAAACCGTATTACCTACACCAACTAAAATTGGTACACGACCATTTATATGCGGAACGATTTCTTTCAAATATTCCATCTTTTCTGATAGTTTTAGTGATGAAAATTCTGAAGAACTTCCTAATAACAAAACACCATCAATTCCTGAATCGATTAATTTATCAATATGTGTTTTATTCAATGAATAATCGATTTCACCATTTTGATCGAAAAAGATTACAACTGGTGGAATAATCCCTTTAAACATTACCGCACCCCCTTATTCTGCTTTTACAAATACCGTTTTAACAGCCGTATAAAATTCTTTCGCAGATTCTCCTTGCTCACGAGTTCCTGTACTTGACATTTTCATGCCTCCGAATGGAGCTTGAAGTTCTACCCCCGCACTCTCAGCATTCACACGAACTAAACCTGCTTCAATTTCTTCCATGAACGTTAGAGCTGAACCAATATTTGTTGTAAATATTGATGCACTTAGACCATATTGAGTGTCATTTGCAACTTCAATTGCTTCTTCAGTTGTATCCACTTGAATTAATGAGATAACAGGTCCAAATATCTCTTCTTGAGCTATACGCATATCCGAAGATACATTTTCAAAAATTGTCGGTTCTACGTAGAAACCATTTGTATTTGATTCTACAGGTTTTCCACCGTATATAATGTTAGCTCCTTCTTCCTGCCCAATTTGTATATACTCAAGAACCGTATTATATTGACTTTCATTCGCACAAGGGCCCATCCAAGTATCGTTTAACAAACCGTCACCAACCGTTATTTTACTCGCTTCCTCAAGTAACATAGATTTAAATTGATTGTAAATACCTGATTGAACGATAACACGGCTTGAAGCAGTACATTTTTGTCCAGTTGATTTAAAAGCACCACTTAGTACGGCATTTACTGCATTATTTACATTTGCATCATTTAATACAATGACAGGGTTTTTACCGCCCATTTCTAATTGATATTTCACACCATTTACCGAAGCAGCTTTTGCTACTAAATGCCCCGTATTTTCAGACCCAGTGAATGTAATCCCATTAATGTCCTTACTATTAATTAGTGCATTTCCCACTTGGGAACCACTGCCTGTAATGAAATTCAGTACCCCTTTTGGAAGACCTGCTTCTTCAAAGCATTTCACAACTTTTGCTGCAGTAACAGCTGCTTCTGAAGCTGGTTTAAAGACAATCGTGTTACCATAAACTAAAGCTGGAGCGATTTTCCAGATTGGAATAGCTACTGGGAAATTCCATGGTGTTATTATTCCTACAACTCCTAATGGTGCACGTTTTGTAAACATTAGCGCATCTTTATCTGATGCAGGAATAACATCTCCTTCTTTACGAGCGCCTTCTGAAGCATAGTATTTTAAGATTGCTATACCTCGTTGCGTTTCACCAATTGCTTCTGGGAGGGTTTTACCCATTTCTTTTGTTAATGTCTCCGCTACATCCTGTAGATTATTCTCAAGCGCTTCTGCTGCTTTATACAAAATTTGCCCTCGGTTGAATTGACCTAATTGGCGCCATTCTTTTTTAGCTAGTTTTGCAGCATCGATTGCTTCAGTAACTTCTTCAATTGTTGAAAATTGAACAGAGCCTACCACTTCGAGATTTGCCGGGTTAATGCTATCTATTAAATTGCCACTCTTACTTTCTCTCCATTCACCATTAATATAATTTGAATATACTTCTCCCATCATGCTTTCCCTCCTACTGGTTTTGATAGACTTTATTTTTCAACGTACCGATTTGTGTACTTGAAATAACAATTTCATCTCCAATTTCCAATGTGAAACTATTCGGTGGAACGATACAAGTACCTGTTAATAGAACTGTTCCTGGTATAACATCATTTTCATAAACTAAATAGTGAACAAGTTCTTCTAGTTTTCTTTTTAATTGACTAACAGAGGCACTTCCAGTAAATAGTTCTTTCCCGTCACGGTAAATTTTGCAATTGAGTTCAATAGAATAAGGATCATCAATCGCTTCAGGTAATAGAATCGCAGGACCAAGCGCACATGAGTTTTTCCAAACTTTCGCTTGTGGTAAATAAAGTGGATTTTCTCCTTCAATATCCCGGCAGCTCATATCGTTACCAAGTGTAAATCCGATAATCTCTTCGCCTTCCCCAATCACTAACCCTAACTCCGGTTCAGGTATTTGCCAGTTTGAATCTCTTCGAATATATACATTGTCGTTTGGACCTACAGTTCGACGTTTTGTGGATTTCATAAAAATTTCTGGACGAGGTGCATCATATACTTTGTCATAGAACGTTTCACTATTTAATTTCCCATCTGTCGCTTCGTAATTACGCGCATGTTTACTTTGTAAATACGTCACACCAGAAGCCCAAACTTCATCTGCTTCAATTGGTACGACTAAATCAAGTGAATAAATTTCAATATTGGATTGTCGTTCTAATTGATTTTCATCAATATAGATTTCTGCAGACCATTGATTTTCTTTAAGTAGCTTGTAAAAAGTTACATAATCAATGTCACCAATTTCCACAAATTCATTTTGACTTGTGATTAATGCAGATACTATACGTTCCCCTTGTTTGAAACGAATAAATTTCATCCTAATCCCTACCCCTTCACAAGACAATTTTTTTATAACCTAAATTGCTAGAAACTATTTCTACGCATTCTTTTAAATATTGATAATTTCTTTCGGCAACCTCATCATTAATGTGAGATTTCGGCGTTGAAACACTTATCGCAGCGATTACTTCCCCAGAAAAGTCATGTACTGGCATGGCAATACAAATGATTCCAGGTTCATTTTCTTCAAAATCCGCTGCATAACCTTTTTCTCTTACTCCTTCTAATTCCTCAACAAATGATTTATATGAATCTATTGTATTGACTGTAGTTTTCTCGAAAATATAGCCATCCATCAGAGATTTCAACTGACTCTCATCAAGAAATGCAGCTAACACTTTACCAACACCACTTGAATGCAAAGGTACTCGTTTTCCTATTCTTGAGTAAATCACTAATGCGGAATGTCCATTGATTTTATCAATATAGATTGCTTCTTTACCTAGCAAAGTAACTAGGTGGACAGTTTGATTTGTCTGTTCATTTAATTTTTCCAAATGAACCCTTGCAACATTTCGGATATCCAATTGACTTACCATTAAATGGCCTCTTTCATATAATTTCCAACCTAATGAGTAGTCCGTTGTTTCATTATTCTGAGAAATGTAGCCATATTCTTTCAATGTTTTTAATAAGGAATGTACGGTACTTTTATTTAAATCTAGTTTCACACTTATTTCTTTAATGGATAGCTCTCGATTTGTATCATCAAATAATTCCAATATCGCTAGTGCCCTAGCTACTGATTGAATGATAGGCATTTTACTCACGTTCCTCAAGGAAGCAGCTGATGAGAATAATGGTCCTTATAAACTAGTTCTGCTTCTTCAAATACTTGAATAGGTACTACACCACAAGAAGCATCAGTATGACCAACCATTCTATTTACCGCTGCAACCAATTTTTGTCTTTGTTTAATATTTGATAAACGATTTTGATATAATAGTTGGCGATTTTCTTCCTGTTTTAAATCTTCTACATAGATTAGGCTATTTTGGTTGACTAATGAATTGCTATTAATTAAATCAATTCGTTTATTACGTAATTGCAAATGCAGTACATCACCAGTTTTCAAGTAGCCAATTCCTCCACCTTGTATTGATTCTGGAGTCATATGACCAATCGCTGCACCGTAAGTTACACCAGAATATCGCCCATCACTGATTATTGTACAAACTCTTTTCAGAATTCTATTTGCATTGATATGTTGCATAGGGGTAAACATTTCAGGCATGCCAAATGCAACAGGACCTTGACCAGCAATAATAACAGCAATTTTTAAAATACCTTCTTTCGCCATTACATCAAACAATTCATCATAAGAAGTATTTTTTAACTCTTCAAACCTTTCTGGTGCATTATACTTTAGCGTTTGAATCAGTTCTTTTTCCTCAAAATGTCGTTTTCCCTTAATTTTTTCTATTAATTTTGAATCTAGTAAACTTTCATTCGCTTGATCTTCATTTTCAAAATATAGTACAAATGCTAACTTATCATCAAACTGATTTAATTGAGGGGTTGGCATTCCACTAATTTTTACAACTGCACTTTCAAAGAAATTCCCACGTAACACATCGACTCCACTAAACGAACGACGAGGTCTATTTAAAATCACTGGATTTTCTTTTATATTGCCTGAAGGTAGTGCATCAGAGTATTGTATCCTACTACGCCAAGATGTACCTGTCACTGTTAGTGCATCTTCATCCATTGGTACACTATTGTTTAATAATTCATAAAATAATGTTTCCATTCCTCGACTATTCCCACTGCAGCATTGCATTGCTAAAGCAAATATGTCGCGGCCTTCAGTCAGGCTATAATCAAATAAATCGGGAATTGGATGTTCTTTATGAATCTTTTCCACATCCCATAATGTAAATTTATATCCTGCGTAGATCATCGCCGATACCATATGCATCATTAAGTTTGTTGAACCACCTGATGCACTATGAATACGGATGGCGTTTTTAATGTTTGCATGTACAATTTCCGCAACTCCAAATTCAGGTTTATTAATGATTGTTGCTAGTGCATCAATAGTTTCATTGATTTGTTGTTGATTTGGTGGTTGAGTTAATAACTCAACAGCTGGATGAACTAGACCTAAACCAGCAACAACATGACGAGAACTATTCCCTGTACCATTAAATGCACAAATACCTCCTTGAGTATCACAGGTTGCAACCGCTAATCGCATTTCAAAATATTTATGCTCCTCTTTTGTGATAATGTTTCTTTCTAATGCACGTTCGAAAACGCCTTGGAAAGATGTATTTGAAGAGCATTGTAAAATATAACTCATGGTATCTTTTAAATCATTTGCAATATCTTTATGTCCCATTACAATTGCTTTGTCATAAACTTTATTTAATTGAATAACGACATCTTCAGGTATAGTACCACCCTGCAATACATGTGCCGGTGCAAAGGTTGCAAAAAACGGTGCATCACCACGAGACTGACGTAATCGATCTAAATGAGCAAGACCGCTTACTACACCTAATGGCTGTTTGTCACACCCTTGAATAACAAAAGCACCATGATAACTATGTGCTTCTAATTGATTTACTATCATTTGTGCAACTGCATTTCTACTCTGTAATGAATAGCTCATTCCTTGATTACTTTGCGCTGTTCCATCACACATTACTGGTGTGGAAAAGTAGAACGGAACACCCCCATTTTGCCAAATACGAATAGCTGCTCTCGAAGAAGTTAAATAATCCATAATATGTGCAGGGTGATCTGGTGAACCGCCAATAATTGCAATACGTGGTGCGTTATTTTCTAATCGATCATAAATTGCATCTAACGTCCAATCTGGTACTCCGCCTTCATATAAAGGTCCTAGAATTTGTTTAGCACGGTCTAATAAGCCTGCAACCGTAATTGGCTCATTGGCTTTTCCTTGTACATTTTCAGAGTAGGGATTCACACCCTTTTCAATTTTTGGAAATAACATTTACTCTCCCCCAATTTGCTTCCTATAGTAAAAGTAATGATAAAGCTGGAATAAACGTAACAATCAATAAGATGATAATCATTACAACAATAAACGGTAAAATTGCCTTTGATAACGATTCCAACGAGATGCCTGAAATACCCGCACCAACAAATAAGTTCACTCCAACCGGTGGTGTGATAAATCCGATTGCAAGGGCAACAATCATAATAATACCGAAATGTATTGGATCATATCCGACTAGTGTAGCAACCGGAAGCAAAATAGGTGTTAAAATAATAATTGCTGCAATTGTGTCCATGAAACATCCAACTATAAGTAGTAATAGAATCATAGATAACATAATAATTATGGGGCTAGATGATATTGACAACATACTTTCAGCTATTTGATTTGGAATTTGCTCCATTGCCAGCAACTTACCAAAAGCAGTGGCAGTACCTACAATAACTAAAATTGTGGCGGTCATTAAGGCAGATTCGATAAAAACATCTGCTAGTTCTTTTAATTTAAGTTCTCGATAGAAAAAGAGTCCAATTATAAACCCGATAAATACTGCTGCAGCTGCAGCCTCGGTTGGTGTGAATATACCACCATAAATTCCGCCCAAAATAATAACAGGTATTAATAAAGACCATTTTGCATTCCAAACTTCTCTCCCTATATTCTTAATGGAAATCTTCTTACCATTTCCTGCATAGTTGTTCTTTTTCGAGTAGTAATATGCATAAATCATTAAACCAAAGCCCACTAAAATTCCTGGGATAATACCCGCAATAAACATATCACCAATTGAAACACTGCCTGATACACCGTACATAACCATTGGAATTGAAGGTGGTATAATTACCCCTATTGATCCAGCAGAAGCTACTACAGCAGTAGCAAACTTACGATCATAACCTTTACTAACCATTGCCGGAATCATAATTCCCCCAACTGCAGCTACAGTAGCAGGACCTGAACCTGATATAGCTGCAAAAAACATACACGTTACTATTGATGTCAAAGCTGTCCCACCTACAACAGATCCTACTATAGATTCTGCAACGTTAATCAGTCGTTTTGATATTCCTCCACGCCCCATAATTTCACCTGCAAGGATGAAAAATGGAATTGCTAAAAGTGGGAAGGAGTTAACTGAGGTAGTTAATTCTTTCATTAAAAACTCTAAAGGCATTCCACCATCGATTAAAAGTGCTATCATGGCCGCTAATCCTAGTGCTATACCAATAGGAACAGCAGCAACTATTAGAATTCCGAAAGATGCAAACAATGTAATTCCCATTTACTGATAACCTCCCTTACATTCACTTAAGAAATACCCACTTCTTTTTTCGTTTCTAATTCAGGTTCTTGCTGGACTACTTGTGCACTTTCTAGAGGGGTATTATCTTGAATTTCTTTCCCATCTTTAAATATTTTTGTTTCATAAATAATTCGTTGTACTAAGCGAATGGTTGTTAAAAACATACCGATAGGCATACCCAAATACATAATTGACATCGGGATACCAATTGAAGGTGCTATTTGACCTGTTGATTGAATAGTTTTCATAATTGTAAAACCATAGTAAGTAGCATAAATAGCAAAATATAAGAATAAAACATTTGCTATTAAATTAATGATAAATTTCCCTCTTCTTTTAACTATTGAAAAAATGGCTTCTACACGGACGTGCTTAGCACGTTTTACTCCGTAGCTTATTCCTATGTAGACAAGCCAGATGAAACAGAACCTCGCCAATTCTTCGGACCATGTTAATGAATTTTCCATTACATATCTCATAAATACTTGAAGAACCGTAACGACTGTCATTACGACTAACAATATTAATAAGATGACTCTTTCAATATTGTTATCTAGCCATTTGATTATTTTCATGCATTCATTCATCCCCTTGTTTTAAAGTGGAAAGGCTGTATTATTCAACCTTTCCACTACTAATTCATTATTCTTTAGAATACTTTTCAACTTCCGCTAAATATTGATCGACAATTTCTGTACCAATTTGACTCTTATATTTATCTATAACTGGTTGTACAGCTTCCTTGAATTTTGCAAGTTCCTCATCACTAATTTCTGTAAATTCCATTTGTGACTTCAATTCTTCCAATGCTTCCTCTGCCGTCTGACGCGTTAATTCTCTGTTATATTCTCCTGCTTCAATCGCAGCATCTTCTATTATTTCTTGTTGTTCAGGTGTAAGTTCGTCCCATACCTTTTTTGAGAATAAGAATAGGAATGGTGAATATACATGATTTGTTTCTGTTAGATATTTTTGAACTTCTGGATACTTTTCTAATAAAATGGATGGATATGGATTTTCTTGACCGTCAACCGTTTTTTGTTGCATTGCTGTGAATAATTCCGTGAAAGCCATTGGTGTTGGATTTGCGCCAAGTGCTTTCCATGAAGCAATATGCGTTTCGTTTTCCATCACTCGAATTTTCAATCCTTTTAAGTCTTCTAAAGTTTTAATAGGTTTCGAGTTGTTGGTTAATTGTCGAAAACCATTTTCCCACCAAGCTAATTGAACAACTCCTTGAGATTCAACCTTTGCTGCTAAATTTTTCCCGAATTCACCTTGCAATACTGAATCAACCATTTCTGTATCCGTAAGTGTGAATGGTAGATCGAATACACCGTATTCTGGTACAAAAGGAACAAAAGGTGCAGAAGATGGAATTGTAATATCTAAAGTCCCAAATTGTAACATTTCTATCGCTGAACGGTCATCTGCAATTTGCCCAGAATGATAGATTTCTATTTTTAAAGAATCTGTTTGACTCTCAACAATTTCTTTAAACTTTTCAGATCCTTTATAAAGTGGATGTTGATCGTTTAAACCTAAGCTAATTCTTAAAGTACGAGCTTCCCCATCGCTCGATGCAGGTCCACTTACTGCTGTTGTACCTTCTGACGAATTTCCCCCACAAGCTGCTAAAATCGTTATTACCATTAAAAGTAATAATGTGAAAAACATTTTTTTCTTAAACATCTTAATCCCCCTTAGTTTTATAATGTAAAACGCCGTTTTCATTTCTGATTTTAAAAAATGAAAACGCTTAATATTATTGCTAACCGTATTATATTGTTAAAATATTACAGTAGTCAATATTAATTTGTAAGAAAATTTGTAAAATTCAAATTATATTAAACTACTATTTCAATATATCATCATACTTTAACTAATAAAGTTAAACTCCATACCATAAAAAACTCCTGTATCGACTACCCCTTGAATACTTTTTAACTCTTCATGAATGGCCTTCCAGTTATAAATTCCTGAAAACTTTGTATCTAAAATATAATTAAAATTATCTGTTACAAAGTTTTCTTCATCCTTATTTTTCCTAATAAAACATGTACCACCTATTTTTTCAATTGACTGCAGTGTCTTCGTATAACCAAAAGGTATAATTTCAATTGGTATGATACATTCACTTAACGAATCAATATATTTTCTTTGATCTGCTAAAATGCAAATATTTTTAGCGTTTAATAAAATTTTCTTTTCCCGAAACAACGAACCACCTCCACCTTTAATTAAAATTTCCTTACCTATAATCCAATCTGCACCATCAAATGCAATATCAATTTCTTCAATCTCATCAATTGATATCATATTCAGATGATACTCAATCGCTTTTTTTTCAATAAATTTAGATGCTGGAACAAATCGAACTGTTAATTTTTCATTTTTCATTCTTTTTGCAATCGCTTCCACAAAATAAGCCATTGTCGAGCCAGAGCCTAATCCAATTGTCATTCCATCTTCCACGATAGCCACGCTTAATTCAGCAATCTTTTTCTTTTGATCTAGATTTTTAGATTTATCAAAAAAATTTACCATTCAGCAACCGTCCCATCCTGATGTCGCCACACAGGGTTTTTCCAATTATGTCCCACCAATTGTTGCTCACGTACAAACTCTTCATTAATTTCGATTCCTAAACCAGGTTTTGTTGGGTTTGATACAAAGCCATTTTGATATTCAAATACAGTTTTATCCGTTAGGTAGTCTAATAAATCACTTCCTTGATTGTAGTGAATTCCTAGACTCTGTTCTTGAATAAACACATTATATGATGATGCATCTACTTGTAGACATGATGCCAAAGCAATAGGTCCTAACGGGCAATGTGGAGCAACAGCTACATCATAAGCCTCCGCCATTGCAAAAATTTTCTTACACTCCGTTATTCCTCCAGCATGTGATAAGTCTGGCTGAATAATATCTACATAGCCATCTTGTAAAATTTTTTTAAAATCCCATCTTGAAAACATCCGTTCACCAGTAGCAATTGGAATATTACAATGTAATGCAACTTCTCTTAATGCCTCATTGTTTTCAGGTAGAACAGGCTCTTCAATAAACATTGGATGATACTGCTCTAATTCTTTAGATAAAATTTTTGCCATTGGTTTATGCACCCTGCCATGAAAGTCAACACCAATGCCAAAATCCGCCCCTAAATTCTCTCGAATAACTGCGACTCGTTCTAAAACAGCGTCGATTTTAGAATGCGTGTCAATGATTTGAAGCTCTTCTGTCGCGTTCATTTTAATAGCGGTAAAACCATTTTCTTTCGCTAACTTTGCTTGTTTCAAAATATCATTTGGACGGTCTCCGCCAATCCATGAATATACGCGTACTTTATCT
This sequence comes from Ureibacillus chungkukjangi, assembly GCF_003217295.1. Classification (GTDB taxonomy): domain Bacteria; phylum Bacillota; class Bacilli; order Bacillales_A; family Planococcaceae; genus Ureibacillus; species Ureibacillus chungkukjangi. The sequence continues at coordinate 36,031 of NZ_QJTJ01000018.1, read as the reverse complement.
CGACATGCTCCACCCATTAAATCGTAGATAGGAGCATCGTAGTATTTTCCTTTTATATCCCACAGTGCTTGATCTATCCCTGCAATTGCGCTCATATGAATCGGGCCACCTCGGTAAAAACCAGTTCGATATAACATTTGCCAAATATCTTCAATACGCATTGGATCTTTGCCGATAAGATATTCGCTTAATTCGTGTACAGCTGCTTCAACTGTTGCAGCTCTCCCCTCGACAATCGGCTCTCCCCAACCAACGAGTCCATCATCAGTTGTAATTTTTAAAAACAGCCACCGTGGCGGGACAATAAACGTTTCGATTTGTTTAATTTTCAATCTCTTTCACCTCTTTAAACAACGTTACATACTGATTTGCCAAAGATTGTATTCCATTGAAATCTCGATTTGTGATTAATTCTTTATCCAATAATGAACTACCAATTCCAACTGCCATTGCACCATTATTTAAAAAAGTTTTCAAATTAGTTAAATTCACACCACCTGTTGGCATCAAAGGAATATGCGTTAATGGCCCTAATACATCTTTAAAATAATTTGTACCTAATGCAGCTCCTGGAAACACTTTTAAAATATCTGCACCCGCTGCATATGCATTTAGTATTTCAGTTGGTGTTAATACACCAGGAATAGATATTCGACCATATTGATTTGTCATTTGAATGGTTTCTTCGTTAAAAGTTGGTGAAAAAATAAAATCTGCACCAGCATCAATTGCGGTTTTAGCTGTAGGTGCATCAAACACTGTACCCGCTCCAACAAGTAATTCGTCACCATACTTCTCTTTCAACTTAGTAATAGATTGATAGCTATTATCACTATCTACTGTGATTTCGATAACTTTAATCCCACCAGATACTAGCGCATTGATGACATCCACTAAAATCGTCAGTTCAATTTTTCGAATAACTGCTACAATCCCGTTTTGTTCAATAAACTTTAACTTATCCCATTTACGCATAAAATCCCCCTTAGCGAACTACATCAGAAGTTTCATTATCATTTTCTAAAAATGCATATAAAACATCTTTCGTTGGTAATCCCTCAATATCTCCAAATTGTTGAATAACAAGTGCCCCCATTGCATTGCCTATTTTCGCACAGTTAATGATATCTGTGCCTTGGAGTAATCCGTGCGTAAATCCTGCAGCAAAAGCGTCACCTGCACCTACCGCATCTACAACTGTCTTTACGGGGTAACCTGGTACATGAGATAGTTGACCATCATATACGTAACTTCCATTCGCGCCACATTTTAAGACGATGACTTTATCATTATTCACATCGAGCTTCTTACACATTTCTAATGGATCTTGCAAATTTGTTAGGAAATAAGCTTCTTCATCTCCAATCAAGACATAGTCAGATAGTGCACTAATTTCATGGAGCACCTTAAATGCTTTATCTTTTGACCATAGTTTAAATCGAATATTTGGATCAAAAATAATTTTTACACCATGGTGTTTTGCTAATCGAATCGCATGCATTGTCAGTTCATAACAACTATCACTTAATGCAGGCGTAATACCTGTTACATGAAGATACTTTAAGCTCTCAAATGGAACATTATTTAATATCTCTTTTGTCATATAACTTGCCGCAGATTGTTTTCGATAATAGTAGACATTCATCTTTTCAGTGGTAATTTGCTCTTTAAATAACAATCCAGTTGGTCCTTTATCTGAGAAGACAACATGATTATTGTATACACCCTCACCTCTGACTCTCTTCAAAATAAGCGAACCAAAACTATCGTTTCCAAGTTGACTAATCCACTCAACAGACTCTCCCAGCCGCGCTAATCCAATTGCAAAATTTGATTCTGCACCACCAATTTTAGGAGACACACTCGTAATATTTTCTAAACTTCCGATTTGATTAGATTGAAAAATAACCATTGTTTCTCCAATTGTCAAAACATCCCGGTGCATTTGCACTCTATTCACCTCCTTCAAATTCTTCTTTTTTTACAACAGCATGACCTCCAAATTGCTGACGTAACGAAGCTACAACTTTACCGGAAAACGTATCAGTTCGTAATGAGCGATTCCGCATCATTAAAGAAAGCGCGATAATGGGTGTTGGAACATTTAAATCTAATGCAGTCTCTACTGTCCATTTTGCTTCACCTGATGCATGCATTACTCCAGAAATCTTTTCTAATTTTTCATCTTCACTAAAAGCATCAATCATCAGTTCCATTAACCATGATTGAATAACAGACCCACTATTCCAAAGTGTAGCAACCTCTTTATAGCTAAACTCAAACTCACTCTCGTTTAATAATTCAAAACCTTCAGCGATAGACTGCATCATTCCATATTCAATGCCGTTATGGACCATTTTTAAGAAATGACCACTACCTGCAGGACCAGTATATAAGTATCCATTTTCTTGGCTAATTTGTTTTAAAATCGGCTCAATTTGGTCATAAGCTTCTTTATCGCCACCTATCATCGTACATAAACCATGTCTTGCACCTTTTAATCCACCACTTGTGCCACAATCTAATAAAAATAAACCCTTCTCTTTATACCGTTTATACCAATATTGCGAATTTTTATAATGAGAATTTCCTGCTTCAATAACAATAATATGTTCAGGCAATATATTAACTAACTCATTCAACATCTTTTCTGTTTCTTCACCATGAGGAACTAATAGAAATACTGCAGCTTCTGCCGAAAGAGATTGTACAAATTGATTTAATTCATCAAAAAATTCAAAATTACCATTTTTGAATAATAGATTATTATTAATTTTATTTAACACGTTTAAATCGATGTCGTACCCTTTTACTTCTATATTCTTTTCCAACATATTGCATGCTAAATTAAAGCCCATCTTACCTAATCCAATAATTCCAACTTTCATTTCCATTCTCCCCTTGAGATTAGATCATTAATTGCAACATCATAATGACCGTTACAATTCTTAAAAGAATAGTAACGTGCTCTTTTTTAATGTAATTCGTTAGCTTTAATCCTATTTGCCCACCAATTATTGCACCGGCAGTTAAGGAGAACGCAACTAACCAAATCATTTTTCCACTTGAAATATAAGGGATTAGCGCCCCGATACACCATGCAAGTAAACTTGCCCGTGTATAAATTACGCTTTTAACATACTGAATATTCTGACTTGAAAATACATAAAGAGATAATGTACTACTACCAGGGCCAAATATACCATCGTAAAATCCTACCCCAAAAAGTGTCGGTATAATTTTCCACTTATTTGAGATTTCTTCTTTATCTCCAAAACCTTTAGTCCCCAAAAAAGAGACAATTAGCGCAAATCCCATTAAACATATTGCAATAATTGTTAAAGTACCTTCGCTTACTTTAACAGAAAAAAATCCCCCACTTATTCCACTCAAGAGTCCAAGCGCAAATAGCCAACTAATATCCTTAATCGATATTCCTTTAGTTATAAGTAGATAGATGCAATTTAATAAACTACTACATGCCGCCCCTAATTTTTCAGCTGCAATTGCAGAATGAATTGGTATTCCTAAAAACAACATTGTCGGTAATGAAATTAATCCCCCTCCCCCTACTAATGTCCCGATTAGATGACTTAATAAGCCCACACAAAAGATAATAAAATAGTCCAGCATACCCCTCCCCCTAACCAACTACCCTTGTCGATTCGTGAAATTTTTTGCGCAAAATAGAAATAATGCGCTCTAAAGAGAATAAGTATAATACTGGATTTTCCAAATTTTATATCAATTTAATTGGAAATTCAATACAATATTGGTATAATTATGGTCTCTTATTAAGTAATTACAATATTATAATATCTATTTTCGATAATTAGAATAATATTAAAGAAAAGGTCGATGAAGCTCTACATGTTTTTTTCTAAACTAAAATGGGAATTATCGAAAGGATTAAAAATACTTAAATAATGATTTTACTTTCTTATGATTGATTTATAATCTAAAAAAACAGCAGCCAATATTGGCTACTGTTTTTTATTTTCTATCGTTATACAGCGATCGGTGCCTTGATGGATGGATGTGGCTGATAGTTTTCTATCGTAATATCCTCTAATTCCATGTCAAAGATTGACACTTTATCTGAATTAATTTTTAAAGTTGGTAAATCCTTAGGCTCTCTAGTCAGCTGTTCATTTACCTGGTCTAGGTGATTTACATAAATATGAGTATCCCCGAAGCTATGTATAAATTCCCCAACTTCTAAGCCACACTCATGGGCAATTAAATGTGTCAGCAATGCATAAGAAGCAATATTAAATGGTACTCCTAAAAATACATCCGCACTGCGTTGGTGAAGCTGACATGAAAGCTTTCCGTCCGCTACATAGAATTGGAAAAATGCATGACATGGTGGTAAAGCCATATCGTCTACCTCTGCAGGATTCCATGCAGTGACGATTAAACGACGTGAATCTGGGTTATGTTTAATTTGATCAATGACTTTTTTTAATTGGTCGATGGACTCACCATTTGATGTTGGCCAAGAACGCCATTGTTTACCGTAAACAGGCCCTAAATCTCCATAATTGCTGGCAAACCGATCGTCATTCAGCACTTTCTCATTAAAAATTGCCATTTGTTCTTCAAGGACTTTAGCAAAATCCTCGTCTTTTGTGGCACGCAATCCGAAATCCTTCATATCCGGACCTTGATATTCATCAGACTCTACCCATTTTTTGAAGGCCCATTCGTCCCATATATGATTATTATTTTGTAATAAATATCGGATATTTGTATCTCCTTTGATAAACCATAGCAATTCACTTGCAACTAGCTTAAAAGGTACACGTTTCGTTGTTAATAATGGAAAGCCCTTTGAAAGATCAAATCTCATTTGATGACCGAAAATACTGATTGTTCCAGTGCCTGTTCGGTCTTCCTTCTTAACACCAGTTTCTAAAATACGTTGGACTAGATTTAAATAGCTTGTATCTGGATGCTGCATTTCTACCACACTCCTTACTCTACTTCTGATATTATAACAGAAAACTAGAGCATAAAAATAGGATGATTAGTTGATTCAAAACAACCTTTTAAGCATGGATTTGATGGCGATATTCGAAGCTATTCCGGCCATTTTCTTTTACAGAATAAAGCGCTGCATCAGCTTCACTTATACATTCGTAAATCTCGTTTAATTCTGTTATAAATTTTGTACACGCCCCCATACTTACTGTCACTACTCTGTTAATAGTAGAGGACTCATGCTCTATATCTAACTCATGTACACTTGCTTTAATCTGTAAACAAATTCTTTCTACAACCTCCTCTGTAGCATTAGGTAGTATTAATACAAATTCCTCGCCGCCCCATCTCGCTGCAAAGCATTTATATTCGGCTGATATATCATGCAAGAGTCTTCCAATTTTACTTAAAACATGATCCCCTTTGGAGTGACCATATGTATCATTAAACAATTTAAAGCAATCGACATCCACCATAATAACGGAAACTGATTGAGGTGTTACTAAAATTCTTTGTTGAAGCTCAATCAAATAATCATTATATGCTCTCCGGTTATATAAATTAGTTAAGGGATCCAGAGTGGCATCCTGTTCAAGCTGTCGATTCGCTTCCTTTAAAAGCTCAGTTAAATTACTTAAGCGCTGAATTTCTTCAGCTGTTTGCGTCCGAAGCTCAAGGGAAGCCAAATAATTATTATAAGCTGTTCGAGATATAAAAAATGCTATTGCTGATAAAGTAAGAACATAAATTCCCTGTATGCTATAAATTGCATTAAAACCACTTTGAATTCCTAACCCAATTCCCCATAATAGACTAGAAATTGAGAGTGTAATAGCAATCTCCTTTGACTTCATAACTAAAAAAGGAACGGTAGAAATGAGTACTAAAGTGTAAAAGAAGTTTGGCATGTATGCTGTATGATTTATGTTCGAAAATAGTATTGTGGCACTTAAAGAAAATGCAATATAAAAATGCACTAGATATTTTGCCATTGTAGACTTTACTTCTTTCATTTTCTTGATATCTAGTAAAAACACATAAAATGAATAAACAACCAATAAAATAGAATATTGAAACCAGCTACCGCTGAACGGGTATTCAAAATGAATAGTAAATACCTTTTCTAAGGTATAAATAATGAAAATTATTGAAACTAAGATTGTTAGATAGATTTTATTAATAAAACTTAATCTTTTAAGATTATGCTTTTGGGCTTCAAATTCCATCGCTTCTGCTTTGATATCATAATTGTTCATCTACTACCCACCTTTTCTATCTATTAACGAATCTATATTCCATATACGACATTTTTTAGAATTCCACTCGAATATTTAATTCTATTTATTATATGTCTCCTACCTAGTAATAAGACCATATATTTAATAATGTTCACATGCCAAAAGTCAGTTGTAATAACAGCAATTATTAGTAAAAATCCCTATAAAATAAAAGGCAGCTGAATGCTCGGTTTTGCCAAGCTCAACTGCCTTTAAATGTAATGCAAACCTAGATACCTATTTTTTTAGCTGCCAAGCTTTGAACAGAGCGAATAATGCCCCCATATCCTGTACATCGGCATAGATTTCCTGCGAGAGCTTCTTTAATATCTGACTCTGAAGGATTGGGATTCAAGGCTAATAAATACTTTACAGCCATAATCATGCCTGATGTACAATACCCACATTGGAAGCCGCCTTCTGTTAGAAAAGCTTCTTGAACTTCGTCTACTGTTACACCGCCGAGACCTTCAATCGTAGTAATAGATTTACCGTTCACTTGATAGGCCATAACGAAGCAAGCATTCACTAATTCGTTGTCTATCAAGACACTACAGGCTCCACAACGTCCAATACCACAAGAAATTTTTGTTCCGACAAAGTTCAATTGCTCTCTTAATATATTAACTAGCTTTTCTGTTGAGGCTGTTTGAATATCAATTTTTTCTCCGTTGACTGTTAATGTTATCGTCATCAAAGCATCAATTGGGTTATCTAATACTTTATTGTTTATATCCATGACAGCATCCCCCTTGCCTCCGCTTTTTCAAGAATATCCTCAGAGGAAATTGGCAGTTTTGTTACCCAGCATCCAATTGCATCATGGATAGCTTTGATGATTGCTGGCGTAATGGCAATTGTACCAATTTCTCCAACACCTCGGGGTCCATAAATGTCGCCCTCATAAAGCTCTTCAATTGCATAGACATTTGTATCAAATGGTATATCCACAATATTAGGCATTAAATACGTATCAAAGTTTTGAGTAGCATATTGAGAGTTCATCATTTTAACTTCTTCCATTAAGGTGTAGCCTAACGACATGACACCACCACCCTCAATCTGTCCTCTAAAGCCTTTTGGACTGACAACAGGTCCAGCAGAAATAACATGATCAATGGACATTACCTTTACCATACCAGAAAGAATATCCACCTCCACATCGACTTTTACACCGCCAAAGGAATATAAAAAGTGACCCCCATTGACTGCATCAGGTGTAACCGGGAAGTGAAAGCTTGTTAACACAGTAGAATCCAATAAACCTTCAGCACAGGTCTTATAAGTCATGCAAGGTCCCTCTTCTTTTCCAAGCTCCCAAATTCCTGTGGGACCTAGATATAGATTTTCAGCTGGAATTGATAGACTTATTGATGCATGCTGAATTAATTTATTTTTAAAGGGCTCCTTCATTTTTTGCATGGATTGCCAAACGATACTTGTTCCTCTAGAGGCCGTTGAAGAACCTGATACTGGTACGACAGATGTATCACCAATTACAATCTGAATATCTTCTGCGCTACAGCCAATTTCTTCAATCGCGATATTTTCAATGACCGAGAGTAGCCCTTGCCCACATTCTTCAAAACCAAAGGAAATTTCGATTTTGCCCTCCTTATTTAGAAAGATTCGCCCACCAGCACTGTCTAATCGTCCGAAGCCAAGACCTCCACCATGCATGGCAATGGCAATACCTGATCCATAGCGTTTCCAATTCGAATCCTTACTTGGAGTATTAGATTTCTGATAAAGCCTCTGAATCTCTTTTAACACTAATGCCGCACTATCTGTTGGTGCTATTCGATGCCCTAAAGGTCCTAAGTCTGTGGCATTCCTTAAATTTATTTGTCTAAGCTCTATTGGATCCATATTCAATACTGCAGCCAAACGATCCAATTGTCCTTCTAAGGCAAAGGTGATTTGATTGCCACCAAATCCTCTAAATTCACCAGTAACACCATTATTAGTAAATACAGAGACACCCCCTGTTTCAATATTAGGAATGATATACGGACCCGCTGCATGCTCAACGGCAAAGTCAAGAACTGCAGGACCTAGCGTTGCATAAGCACCTTTGTCTGCAATAATTTTCACTTGATGAGCTAATATTTTCCCTAAACGATCTGTTCCTGTTTTCGCCGTAATTTTCATGGGATGACGCTTCAAGCTAGCTCGCAAGGATTCTGCTCGAGTATTGTGAATTTTTACCGGACAATTCGTTTTAAGTGCTAAAAGGGCTGCATATGGCTGTATATTTAACTCATCTTTTCCTCCAAATGATCCACCCATCGGACTTGAGAAGATACGAATCATCCCTTCAGGAATACCAAGTATTCGAGAAAGCTGGAAGCGATCCTTGAATCCATGCTGAGTTGCTGCATAAACAGTTATTCCTCCATCTTCCTGTGGAACTACTACTCCGCCTTCTGTTTCCATATATCCATGCAGCTGTCTAGGAAGCTCATAGGTCTCTTCAACAATTACTTCACAAGCTTTAAAGGCTTCTTCGATATCTCCATTTATATAAGAGGAGCGATGACAAATGTTGCCTGCAGGATGTAACTTGATGGCATTAGGTTCTAGCCCTTTTTCTGGAGTATCAATAATTGGCAGCTCCTCATATTCCACTTGAATGAGCTTTAATGCCATTTCAGCAATCTCATATGATGTTGCAGCTACTGCAGCCACTGCATCTCCCACAGTGCGAACTCGTTCCTCACACAATACCGGCTGGTCAGGGATGATGATTCCAAAACGATTCATTCCTGGTACGTCTTTATATGTAATAACGCTTGCTACACCAGGTAGTTTTTCGGCTTCTGCTGTATTAATCGAAAGAATTTTAGCGTGTGGGTAGGCGCTTCTCAAAATTTTGGCGTATAGCATATTCGGGAAAGTTAAATCGGTTAAATATTTTAACGCTCCAGTAACTTTGGAAAGACCATCTGGACGCACTCGATCTTCTTTTTCTTGGATATTTGATTTCATATACTCTCCTCCCTTATGCTTCTACTCTTTTGCAAATTGGCTTTGAAGCTCTGCCACAATAAGATTTGCGGCTACTTTTTTACGATAGCTACTTGATACAAAAGCATCTTCAGCTGCAACAAATTCTTCTGCAACAGTTGAAAAAATTGTCTTCCAATCTAAATGGATAGCATTTCTACCAATAATAAGCTGCTCTGTTTTTTCTAAGCGCATCGGTTTGTTATCACCACCACCGACTGCAAGCTTAGCATTTATGATTTTACCTTCTTCATCCCACTTTATTTTTCCAGATACAGTTAATATCGCAGCAGTAAAGGTTTCTCTTCTTCCAACTTTCCGATAGAAGGTGTGACTTTCCAGCATATCCCTATCTAGTGGAATCAATATATGACTTAATAAAAAATCACTGTTCGAGGTTTGTTGGAACCAATCCCATATTTCAATCTGTTTTACTCCCTTCACATCCTGAAATACAAGCTTTGCACTTAAGGCACTCAGGAAGGGTATTAAATCACCTACTCGCCCCATAATATTGCCTCCGATTGTGCCACGATTTCGAATGCCCGGTGCAGCAATCGATTTTAATGCAGTACAGATGATCGGAAACTCTTTTAAAATTTTATGAGTTTGATAGCTCCCAAGCGGAGTGAGTGCCCCTATGGATAACTCTCCCTTATGCTGATCAAATTGAATTGATTTTAATTCAGTAAGCTGTTCGAGACTTATTATTTGTTCTGGGGTTTTCCGACCATTCAACCACTGTAACTGTAATAAAGTAGCGCCTGACACAAATTCCCCATTTAATCCATAATGACTTTTTAGCTCCACCGCTTTTTCGATTGATGTAGGCATCAATATTACAGGTGACTCAGCACTCAATGTATCTACTTGATTAGACATGTTTTATCCCCCTTTTGGCATTTGGCAAACAAATGTGAAAATCATCGGTCCAGATATGTATGTAAGTAATAATTATTGTTTTTGTAGTAAAATTAATCAAATAACAAACGAACCTCATGTAATATTATCTAACATCTTAACAAGGAATTTTTTGGTTGTCACTAACAAATTTTCCTAATAATCAGAATTATTTTAGTGAAAGTAACCAAATCTACTTATCTCTCTAAATAATCGTGTAATAATACATAACATATTTTTTAAAAATCAAAATTTCCATTCTCAATCTAGCTGAATTTCTTTATACTTAGAGACAACAATTGGGAGGGATTAGATGTCAAAATTAACGCATTTCAACGAACAAGGAAGAGCTCAAATGGTCGATATATCTGAAAAAAACGAGACTGTTAGAACAGCAATCGCCCACTCCTCAATCAAAATCAACAAAGATATCTATGAAGAAATAAAAAACGGAACAAATAAGAAGGGTGATGTCCTTGGGGTTGCTCAGATTGCTGGCATTATGGCTGCAAAACAAACCTCCAGCATCATTCCCATGTGCCATCCCATTTCTTTAACAGGTGTCAATATCTCATTCGATTGGCAAATAGATGAAAAACAAGCACAATATGAAATTACCATTGAAGCTGAAGTAAAAACAAAAGGTTCTACCGGAGTAGAAATGGAGGCGTTAACTGCCGTAACTGCTACTGCGTTAACGATTTATGATATGTGCAAGGCTGTCGATAAAAATATGATTATCGGACCAACCATGCTTATGAAAAAAACTGGCGGCAAAAATGGTGAGTTTCTTCGCTAAAGGAAATATACAAAAAAGCCAAGCTCTCATGATTTTCATAAGAACTTGGCTTTTATGCTTAGTTATCTTTTTTTAGTTCATTCACTATATGTACAAGCTCTGGTAAAATTAATTTTTCCATAGCAAGCTTTACGGCACCTGTTGAACCCGGAGTTGAAAAAATAGCTGTTTCATTTGCAATTCCTGCAATAGCTCGAGAAAGCATACTGGCTGAACCGATTTCCTCATAGCTTAATATGCGAAATAATTCTCCAAAACCAGGTATTGGTTTATCTATTAACTCCTCGACAGCATTAAAAGTAACATCTCGATGTGATATACCTGTTCCACCATTCGTTAGAATAACATCCACATTACTATCAAGAATCCCTGACTTAAGTGTAGATGCAATATCTTCTATTTCATCCTTAATGATTTCATATCTCGTAATTTCAAAGAGATTTTTTGATAGTTGCTCACACATCACTCGACCACTTTTATCGGTTTCATACGTTCTTGTATCACTAATGGTAACAACCATCACTTTTACATTCTTTAATTGAACCTTCTTATGCTCTTCTATACTCATCGTTTCAGTTTCCTCTCCTTGCATTCATCCACCGCTAACAGGTGGAAGAAAAGCAATAATATCACCTGACTTCACGATGTCATCTCCATTTGAGAATTCTTCATTTACAGCCGCTATTACTTGCTGTAAATCAACGTTAGGATAAATCGATTGAACATATCTTTTCACTTCCTGTACAGTCGCTTCAGCACTCTCCATCATAAGAGAATCAGAATCAATTTCTTCCTGAAGTCCTGCAAAGAATAATATTTTAATCATATTCCACCTCAATTATTGTCTATTCGTAAGAAACCTTTTGAAGCTGATCACCAATCCATTTTGTTCCATCTTCCCAATATTCTTTTTTCCAAATTGGCACCATTTCTTTTATTCTTTCTATAGCATACTCATTCGCTTCGTAGGCTTCTTTTCGATGAGGGGAGGAAACCGCAATTACTACTGCTACATCAGAAATTTCTAACCTTCCTACACGATGTGTAATAGCTGCAATCGTTCCTGGCCATTTACTTTTGATCTCCTCACCTATTTCAGCGAGCTTTTTTACAGCCATTGATTCATATGCCTGATATTCTAGATATAGTGTTCTTTTTCCATTAGTTAACTCACGCACCGTTCCGATAAATACGGTAATCGCTCCAGCATTAACTGACTGAACTTGTTGAATGACATCATCCACAATGATAGGATTATCTACTATCGAAAATAATTCAGCTTTCATTTATAACACCTCCAAAAATTCTAGGTTAAGAAGAAGCACTCGCTTTGCCCTTCCTCTGATAACAATAAAATATCTACCAAACTTCCTTTTTCATAGCCGCATTTACTTGGAGGAAGCAGAACAAGCGAATCTGCACCTACTAATGAAGTAATAGAGTTAGACATATTCAAACCGTTTGAGAAAGCAAATATATCGGTCCCTTCTACTTTAACCTTTGCTCGGATTAGCTGAGTAAAGTTATTTGGAACCAGGAAGTTCTCCGTTAATATAGCCTTATGTGTATTGAGATAGGGCTGTTTATTTCCTAGTAAAGTTCTAAGGACAGGCCTTACAAACAACTCAAAGCCTATAAAGCTAGCAGAGGGATTTCCTGAAAGTCCAAATAAAAATTGATTTTTCACCTTAGCAACTGTCGTTACACTACCAGGTCGCATAGCAAGCTTATTAAATAATACTTGTGCACCTAAGAGTTCATATATTTCTGGTAAATAGTCAAAATCTCCAACTGAAACACCACCCGTGGTAATCAATACATCAACTTTCTCTAATGCCTGCTCAACTGCATTAAAGCTTTGCTCCAAATCGTCCTCTAATTTGCCTAGAAAGACTGGAGTGGCACCTAACTGTTCAATCTGAGCCATCAGCATATAGGAATTACTATTTCTGATTTTTCCCGGAGCTAGTGGCTCTTCGACATCTAACAGCTCACTTCCTGTAGCAAGGACACCCACTTTCGGTTTCGCACCAACTAGAACCTCGCTATAACCAAATGTCGCAAGCAAGCCGATGATTCCCGGTGATATGCGCTCTCCTTTTTTCACTAGTTGCGAACCCTCTGTAATCTCAGCTCCTTTTTTAAACACTTTTTCATTTTCTGCGATTTGTTTATCAATCGAAATATAAGACTTCCCGTCTACCATTAGTTCCTTCACATGCTCAAGCATAATAACAGCATCACAGCATTTTGGCATTTCTGCTCCTGTCATAATACGGACTGCCTGATTATCACTTACCTCACCCTGAAAAACTGCTCCTGCCCCAATATGTCCTACTATTTCAATCAGAACCAGTTTCATCTGGTTTGCATTTATCGTATCTTTTGCTCTTATGGCAAAGCCGTCGTATAAAGAACGATCAAAAGCTGGCACATCTTGATTAGCCCTGATATCCTGAGCCAAGTACCTCCCACTAGCCTCCATTAAAGGTACACGCTCAGCAACACCTGTACACACATCACCCATTATTTTTTCGATTGCTTCTCCGATTGAAATAGCTTTTCTAGCTGTTAGCATGTACTTCACCTCTTAACCTATTAAACTATAATAAAGCTTTTTCGCCTTTTGGATATCATCTATTCCATGGATAAAAACTCGTCCATCCTGGAAGAAAACAAATCGGTGATCCTCATATTCACAGCTGAGTAAGAATGGATTCCGTTTAACATTTAGCTGTTTGTTCAGTTTATATTCCAATAAATCTAAGCTGAAATTTGTATTAGCTGGCGGTCTTAGCTGCACCGTGTTACGGCCGCATAGTACCGAGGTTTTTGTTTGAGAATCATATTGTAAATAGGGATAAGTAGCGTAAGCTCCACAGGATAAGCACTCCTCCCTTTTTGCTTTTTCAACACGAAACGTATAGTGTTGGTTTTTCCATAAATCTACCGATAAAAAGGTCGCTCGAAGTGCAGCAAAATCCCCTACTAATAGCTTCATGCATTCAGCCACCTGATACACTGCGATCTGTTGCACAATCGGATTAATAACCCCAACAATATCGCAGGTAGCACCTGACATTGGTATTTGTTTTAATAAGCAATGCAGACACGGGGTTTTACCTGGTAGAACCGTATAGGTCATGCCATAGCTCGACACACAGGAGCCGAAAATAAATGGAATCTGATATTTTTGAGCTAAGTCATTTAAAATAAAACGAATATCGAAATTATCCGAAGCATCAAGGATGACATCTACGTTTTCTAGATAAGGAAGTAAATTGGTTGCATCAGCATCCATTACAAGCTCATTAATATTAACTTCGCTATTTATAGCAGATAATCTTCTTTTAGCAGCAACTACCTTTGGAATTTCCTCCTCACAATCCGCTTCACTATACAATTGCTGTCTATGTAAATTGCTTAGCTCCACATAGTCACGGTCAACAATTGTCAACGTACCGATTCCTGCACGAACCAGCATTTCTGCACTGGCACTACCTAGAGCTCCTACACCAATAAGCAGAACATGCTTTTCCTTAATATTACTTTGTCCTTCAACACCTATAAAGGAACACATTTCTTGTTTATAATATCGATTGTTCATCTTCGATTAGTCCCTTCTATTTTCTTTTGAACGAACAAAATATAATAGGATAAAGGATAAAAGCATCATTGTAAGCACCCAAGCCCATGCAAAAAACATCTCTCCATTATCAATAGCCATATAAATAGCCGTTGGTACGGTCTGAGTTACACCAGGAATATTGCCAGCAAACATTAACGTTGCACCAAACTCTCCTAAGGCTCTCGCACCACTTAGTACACATCCTGCGAGTAAAGCTTTCTTCGCAAGGGGCAATGAAACCCGAATAAATACCTGCCTTGAATTTGCACCTAAGTCTATCGCTGCCTCTTCTATTCCTTTTTGAACCCCTTGAAATCCTGCTTTTGCTGTTTGAAACATTAATGGAAATGCAACAACGCTAGCCGCAATCACTGCCGCATACCATGTGAAAATTAAAGACTGTCCAAATATCGACTTGATGATATTACCTATAGGACTTTGATTGCCAAAAATGACTATTAACAAAAAGCCTATGACAGAGGGTGGAAGCACTAAAGGCAACATAAAGAGCGTTTCAAGGAGCACTTTAAATTTAAAGGCCTTTCTAGCAAAAACGAATCCTAGTAATGTACCCAATAGGATTACTAGAGTACTTGCAGCAAGTGTTACAGTTATCGATAATTGAATCGGTTCCCAAAACTGATTCCACATATTCTTCACTTCTATTCCTAATCAAATTCGATTTACCAATAAATCCTGTATAACTAGATTTAAGGAATGAGGGTAAATCCGTATTCAACCCAAATCTCCTTGGCTTCTTCACCTTGTAAAAATTCATAAAACTGTTTTGCTTCTGATAGGGAATCCGTATTTTCTAAAATTCCAATTGGATACGTAATTAAATCATGACTAGCAGCATCAACAGTCTCAATTATCTGTATTCTATCCGAGCTAATGGCATCTGTTTTATAAACAAAACCTGCCTCAACATTTCCAGTTTCCACATATGTCAGCACCTGTCTTACATCCTTTGCATAGATAATTTTATTCTCAATTTTGGACCATAGATTAAAGTGCTCCAAAGCTTGTTTAGCATAGGCACCAGCTGGAACAATAGAGGGTGTCCCAATTGAAATTTTTTCAACTTCAATAGAAGCCAAATCTTCAGTTTTATCGAGCGTCACATCTCCTGACTTTCCCGTAATTAAAACAAGCTCATTGCTTATAAATGTTGCACTCTCTTGAATAAGACCGAGAGAGTTTAACTTTTCAAACTTGTCATTGGAGGCGGATAAAAAGAAATCCACTGGAGCACCCTGTTCAATTTGCTTTGACAGGGAGCCAGAAGCTCCAAAATTAAATTGTATATCTATCTCTCGATGATTCTTTTTAAATTCATCCCGTAATTCCTCTAACACATTTTGTAAACTTGATGCCGCAGAAATGGTTAATACTAGTGAATCATCGTCTTTTCCTGAAGTGCTTTGGGAGCAGCCCCCCATTATAGCTATCAAGCATATAAAACAAATCTTAACGAGCTTTTTCATATAAATCTCCTTAAACTAGCCGCCAATATATGACATTTCGATTTTCTGCTTGGACGGTTGTTTGCTCAATTCAACTCTTTGGTCGGAGTAACGGTCCTCTCTTTTATTCCAAAGTTCTGAGATGAAATCAGTTAACTCTTTATTTGCTAATGCTTCATCTCTAATTTTGCCAACTAAATCCGTTCCTTCTGTTGCAAACAAGCATGTATAGAGCTTTCCATCGGCAGAAATTCTTGCTCGGTTACACGTTGAACAAAAGCTTTCTGTAATCGATGAAATAAAACCCACTTCTTTGTCCGTATTCTTATAGCGATAGCGTTTTGCTACTTCACCAATGTATTTTGGATTTATAGGTTCAAGTGGAAACATTTCCTGAAGGGTATTGAGGATTTCTCTACTAGGTACGACCTTCTCTAAATTCCAGCTATTTGTATTTCCAACATCCATGAATTCAATAAATCTCAACGTATAGCCCTTTTCAAAGCAATACTTGGCAAGAGGTAGGATATCTCCATCATTTACACCTCTTTGTACCACCATGTTTATTTTAATATGCAGTCCGGCAGCTGCTGCTTGTTCTATGGATTTTAGAACTCTTTCCACAGGGAATTTACGTCCATTCATCTGGCCATAAGTTGTTGAATTTAGACTATCTAAGCTCACATTTATACGCTTCAGCCCGGCTTCCTTAAGCTGCTTTGCATAATGACCTAACAAAATTCCATTGGTTGTAAGGGCAACATCCTCTATTCCTTGTATGCTGATGATACGTTCAATCAGCTGTGGTAATTCCTTTCTTAAAAGAGGCTCACCACCTGTTATTCGAATCTTTTTTACACCTAGGGAGCTGAAAATTCTTACAAGATCCTCAATTTCGTCAAAGGTTAATAGTTTTTCAGAAGGAAGAAACGCATAATCAGCCCCAAACACTTCCTTTGGCATGCAATATGTACAGCGAAGATTACATTGGTCCATAACAGATATTCTTAAGTCTCGGAGTGGTCTCTTTAAAGTATCTTTTATAGTCATGAAGCTTCACACTCCTCTTGTTATGATTTTAGAAGCAATTCGTAATCCTGTGGGGTATCGATATCTAAGTTCAATTTTGTATTTTCAAAGTCTACATAAAGCAGCTTTTCTTCATTTGCTTTAATAATACTTTTTCCACCCTCATCCCCACATAAGGCATGAAATTTTGAAAAAAGACTTTTATCAAATAAAATCGGGTGCCCGGGCTGCATTGAGTAGCGCGGACGAACAATTTTCGAGTTCCTCAATTGCTTAAATTCTCGAATCAGCTTTTGAATGACGTCTTTTGAAGCAAAGGGCTGATCTCCTAAAAAGATTAAAACACCATCTAATTCATCCTCTATGGCAGTTATACCTGCCTTTAAAGAGGAGGACATCCCCTTTTTATATTCTGTATTGTGGATTATCGTTATCCGATTTGAAAATTCACTTAATTCACTTTGTAATTGCTGGATATGCTCTCCACCGACAACAATAATCCTCGCGAAATCCATCTCAACTGCCAGTGATACGGGGTAATGGATTAGGGGACGATTTAAATAAGGTAAAAGTAACTTTGGCTTCCCCATTCTTACAGATTGACCAGCCGCTAAAATAATAGCCCCTATTTTACACATGTATTTTCCCTTTTCCATGTAAATGATTTTGAATACGTCCTGCTCTTAAACTCATTAGCTCTGAAACAATACTAATAGCCACTTCTTCACTAGCTTCTGCACCAAGGTCTAAGCCTACTGGTGAATGTATGGGAGCACTTAATAAGGAATACCCAATGTTTTCGAGCATCTCATCTGTCCGATAGGCCGGCCCCAAAACTCCAATATACTTCGGACTCTGTTCAATGGCGAATTTAAGACTAGCTTCATCCTTTTCTTGATGGTGATTCATAATAATCCACCAGCAATTAACTAGCTCTTCCTTTGATATATTTTCTAAATCCTCAGTAATATGGGTGCACCGAGGAAAATATTGTTCATTGTTAAAGTGAGCACGGCCATCTAATACCGTTACTGCATATCCTGCTTTATTTGCTAGGTCAGCTACTGGAATAGCATCTCTCCCTGCTCCTGCAACAATTAATCTCTCACTTGGTTTTACTACATCTATATAATATCGTTGATTGTCACTTGATAGAATTGCCGCACGAGTTTGCTTATTCTTTACACTCATTGCGTAATCTACTACTTCTTCTGGGAAAATACCATTATAGGAAACTTCATTATTTCGAGCTTCTATAACATCCATTTCACCATTCTTCATATCTATTATAAGAGTAAAAGGAAGATTTAGGGATAATAATTGATCGATTTTTGGGAAAAGTGGAATTTGTGGCTGTATTGGAAGAAAGATAAACTCAAGGTTTCCTTTACAACCGATTCCCAAGCTCCAAATTTCAGTTTCACTTAGGTCATATTGTAAAGTCATTACCTTTTTATTTTCAAATACTTGCTGTGCCCATTCATATAAGTCATTCTCTAAGCAGCCTCCGCTAATCGTCCCGACCATTGCTCCACCAGAAGTCATAAGCATTTTCGTCCCAGGCAGGCGATAAGCAGAACCCTTTGCAGCAGCTAGAATTACTAAAACTGCTTGCTCATTATTTCCATGCGCAAGGCGTATATGGCGAAAAAGCTCCTGAAATTCTTGCAATCTAGACATAGAAATAGCCTCCTTCACCAAAAACTTTTCATTATATTAACAAAATTCTAAATTGTTAGTCAACAAAAAGATTGGATTTTTTGGGAATGAGTGTATACGTAAACTAACACAGTTATGTTAATTATCTATTTTTAAGCAATAGAAAAGGCGCTGCTCGTATTACCATTACTCGCTGAGCAGCGCCTTTAATCAAATGTGTCTAAATCATCATACAATTCAAGTTGTTTTTTCAATTGTTATGTTGCCTCCCGTAGAATTTGTTTGTTGTTTTCAAGTAGTTGTAAAATTTGTTGCAAAATCTTTTCTTCTGTTTTAGGAGATGAATTGACCTCCTTCATAATAATTTTGTTTAACTCCAAAATTGTGCTTACGTCGAGTTTATGTTTCTCTGCTAATTGAAACGCTCGCTCTAACTGACCGGTTATCATCGGCATCCTCCTCAAAAAATGTTATACATTCATTTTACCTTGAAATGAAATATTTTTCACTATTCAAAACAAAATAAATTATTTAATTGTAATTTACTCATTTTATGCAGAAGTTATTCATCATGTCCCTGCAGTTATCTCTAATGAATTAATTCCAATTGGACAAAAAAAATACATTGCTAAAAAAATAATAACCACACTCCGCTTGAAATGTGACTTAAATATTTTAGTTATTTGGTTTTACTCGGCTTCTCTCATATTCACTAATTTTAATTTCGGAGTCAATAAAAATTCGATCAAGCTGTTCCGTAGTTAGATTGTATTTTTCGCACGCATACCGAATGACGATTTCATTATATTCATGCTTATAATTTCGTCCATCATCCGTAAGCTCCCCATACTTGGCGCGAATATCTTTATAAATATGACCATTTTCTAAAGTATTAATATAAGCCTCTGTATCCGCATCGCGCGTTAACACCCCTTCACACACCCCCTTCCTTATCATAATGCCATTCAAAAAATTTGTATGTAACATTTTTTTGATAAGTTTGAAAAATGCATAAAAATAAAAACACCCGTAACTAAACGAGTGCACTGTTCTGATTTTATACAGCTGTAAATATTTAGGAATTACTTATCTGATGTCACTAAAATTCTATTAACAGTTATAGAACCTCACTTTTTGCAGCACCAACTTTTAGTGATCCGTTCAAAATTAAATGTGCCATAATTAATATTACACTAAATAGTATCTTAAATATTTATCTAAATAATACAAAAATAACATTTTATATAATCCATTAATTTAAAAAAGGTAATATAAAGAAAAGTAATAAAGACATAAATAGAATTAGAGCGACTAAATATCCGAAAATCCTTAAAAATACAGGTAGCTTCTTCAACGAAATTTTATCTGGTATCCCTATATGTTTTTTCAAATAATCTACCGCATCATTAAAAGAATTATTTTTATCCATTTCGGTCACTCCCTTTCTATATTTATTAATACAATTTCGCAACTTATAAAATTTTGTATGCTCAATCTTTACGGATAAGTCATCAAAAAGTTTCAGTATTCATTAAAGTTATGAGGAGAATAAGCCTTAACTTTTAACTGGTATGAAAATCGCGAATTTCGAGCTTTGAGCTCTTGTAGGAGATACTTCAATAAATATTAACTTCTTCAATACGTTGATATATCAACATTTCCATGAAGAAGCACCCGTAACTGAATGGATGTTTTAGGATAACCATTCACAGAGTATTTTTGGTCCAGAGCACGTTCCAATTTGTTATAGAATGTTTTCAATTTGCAATACCATTTAGAATCAATGTTTTTATAAGTCTTAGGTTTCAAACTTTTTCATATTTAGTATATTAGAGTAAATTTTGCTTGGTAAAGCAAAACACTACAAACGAACCATCTAAAACTCTTCTAACTTTAATGCACCTTTTGCGATTTCACCAGATTTTGAGACGTAGATAAAATCCCTAGCAGATTACGTTGCATAGCTTTTAACATCTGACTCTTCATAACTACCCCAAAAAAATCCAACACACATTCATATTTTAATTACAGAACTAATGATTTTATTTTTCAATAAGAAAAAACCAGGAAATAAATACCTGGTTTTACTGCTTAATGACTGCGTATTAAGATTGAAATATATTTATAATGGTGTAGAAATAACTAGGGATGGTATATTCTTCAGAGTATGATTTACTTAACTATATATCTTTGTAAAATCATCCTATTCATAGTGATGGCTCCAAAAATTTATTTTAAATCGTTTAAATACTACTATCTTTTAAAAACCGTATACTATCTATTTTCCATGCATCTGCGGGGGAAAAACGGACTAAGTAAATATTCCCTTTAAAGTATTTTCTTTGTGAATTATCACTCATCCATTCGATTTCAACTGGCACTTGAAGACTTATTTCATTTACTAGATCTTCAACAGGAAAAATAGATATGTTTTTTAAATTTATATTTTCAATCGATTTAATATACTCTTTCCAGTCAATTTGCTGATGGGAAATGATTGAGATTATGCGGGAATCCTGCTGCTTAAATCCGGCTACATATGCATTAATTAATTCATACGGGTCTGCGCTGGCAACATACTCTTGAAGTTTGCCTGCTGCTTTTAAAATCATTAGTTTATGGGATAAATCCATAGAGTTTGTGCTGTGGGTCTTACTTCCATAAAAATGGATGCAAAAATGACCAGGAAAATTATTTTCTAAAGCACCAGCCCCATGTGGCATCCCATGCATTGAAGCCGCAATCCATTGATCGTGATGAATGACAATAATAGCTCTTCGCTTCCAGCTCCATTTGCCGCCATATATCTCTTTCATTATTTTCGTATCTTTCGAAGTCAAGGGCTGAACGTCCGCATGGCGGTTTCCTGCACGTCTCTGCACCTTAAACATTTTCCCTGTCTCCACATCCAATACTGTAAACTTGCTGTACTTTGGCAAAATCCCATTCGCTTTTTTCCAAGGGAGCATTTCTATCTGAATACCCACACCTTCTTCATTTGCTAAAACACTGGAACAGTTTATGAACAAGGTAATTGTTAAAAGAATGACTGTAATAACAGCTCGCATATATTCCACTCAATTTCATTTTATTTTAAAGATTTTTAGCATACAGAAAGTTTTCCTAAAATAGTTTGGATGTATTCATCAAGAACGATAAATGTGTGACTAATTAAAAAACCCAGCGATAATTAGATTTTGGGGTACAATTTGGGGTATATGATATTTTTGCCATTTTCACATCAACTAACAATAAATGTTAATTTCTTCAATATGTTGATATATTAACAATTTCCATGAAAAAAACACCCGTAACTGAACGGGTGTTTTAGGACAACCATTTCGGCGGTGTATTTTTGCTCCAGTAAATATCGCCTAATGAGTGGTGTGAGATGAAATTGTCTTCAGATGTGTGATAATGGAAATTATAGTAATAGCCTTCTTGTGGTCGTTTTTCAGTGCGTACATGGAAGCGAATTAAGTCTTTACCGCTTGTCCCATCTGAGATATTGAAAATCTTCTCGTTGTACTCGCCACTTGGCTGATTTGAAATTGCTACATATTTAAAGGAATCATTATCAAGGCGTGATAATGTTAGGTCGAGTACTTCTTCTAATTTCGGGTAAATTCTTTGTTCGAATTCATCGCTAATAACAGGTGCTATTCTTGAACCAAATTTTATGTATGATTGTTCTTTTGCTGCGACTAAGATAGGTTCTAGATCAGGTGTATCAATACTTTCAACTTTGGAAAAACTATCTTCAACTATGGTTGATGATAGTTCTGTATTATTACTTTCGACATTACTACCCTGAGAACCGTTATTGGAATGGTTGTTCTCTAAACTATCCCAAATTTCATGATTCGGAGTTATTAATCCAAATGTTAATAATGCTACTGTTATGACTAGGGTTTTCTGCATCCATTTTTTCATGAAATCACCTTCAATATCGCACAATTTTGTAAAAACCTTCTATTAATTAGTACGTTTAAATCATTAAAAGGTTTCATCTTTTACTATTTCATTGTACAATAATATTGTAAATAAAGCGTGTTTTTTTTATCAAGGGAGGTTTGCAATATGGAAATCGCAGCAGGATTTGGTTTATTACTTTTACTAGGTTATTTAACATCTATGTGCTTCACTGACTAATTCACATAGTAAGGGAGTGTCTTAAAATTCATTGAGACACTCCCTTTTTTGACGAAATCTTGCTCTAAAGAGCTACTTTCTAGTTACATTTTATTTCTAAAATTAGACAAGGGGTATCCGATTATTCGGATACCCCTTTAGTATTTCTATGGAAAAATATAAATAAAGAATGTCTCTACCCTATCATCAGGGGAATTTTATAATATAATGCAACCTCGTGCATTTACCAACCGCGGTAAAATTCCACTAAACGCTTTCTAACCTAAGCAACGCAAACCCTACCTACTTTTGCGTCCTTGCAAGCCTCAACTTGCGCCAGTGTGAATAAGTATCTTTAAAAACTCTAGCGAAACGCCAAATTTATTTACATCAAACCTAAAAATAACATAAAACTACTATAACATATCTTAAGTGTAAAGTAAAACCCATTGATAGCTACTTCCCATATATACATTATGTAATAGGAAGTTTATATTTTTCTGAACAATTTGTTTTTATTTTATACAATCCGACCTTTATTGACACAAATCTAGCAATATGCTATCCTTTAACACGTTAGTAATTTAGTGAGTGAAAGCGTTATTCACAATTAAATAGATAAATAAAATAATATAAACAACAAGGGAGACAGATTATTATGAAACGTAAATTTTCACTAGTTTTTATCCTAGCATTAATTTTAACGGTAGTTGCCGCTTGTGGAGCTGATGACAAATCAGAAGGTGCTTCTGGTAAGGATTCCTTAATTATTGGTATAGATGACACGTTTGCGCCGATGGGATTCCGTGATGATAACAACGAAATCGTAGGATTTGATATTGATTTAGCTACTGCTGCTGCAAAGCACATGGATGTAGACGTAAAGTTCCAGCCAATTGATTGGTCTACAAAAGAATCTGAATTAAGCAGTGGACGTATTGATTTAATCTGGAATGGCTATACAGTTACAGAAGAGCGTAAACAAAAAGTCTTATTTACAGAGGCCTATTTAGAAAATGCTCAAGTTGTGATGACTTTAGCCGATTCAAAAATTACTTCATTAAATGACCTTGCTGACAAACAGGTAGGCATACAGGCTTTATCTTCAGCATTAGATGCTTTAAACGCTAATCCTATCAGTGAAAAAGTAACTTTAAATGAGTATAAAGATAATGTTTTAGCTTTGACTGATCTAAAAGCAGGTCGTGTAGAAGCAGTTGTAATCGACAAAGTTGTTGGTGAATACTTCATGACTCAGCAAGCTGATACCTTCAAAATTTTAGAAGAATCCTTAGCGCCTGAACAATACGCTGTTGGTGTGAAAAAAGGTAATGAAGAGCTTCTAGGAAAAGTACAAGCTGCTTTAGATGCTATGAATGAAGATGGCACTTCAGCTGAAATCTCTACAAAATGGTTTGGCGAAGACATTGTACTCAAATAATTTCACAGACTAATTAAATGAAAATCACTTGATAAGAGTTTCCATATCCATGTGAAGCTCTTATCTTTTTGAATCTAAGATCGAATTACAACACGATTTTTTAACAACTCGAGGAGGAAATACAATGGTTGAATATTGGAATAAGATTATTTGGCCAATGCTTGAAGGAGCTCAAATGACGGTACTCCTTTTCTTCATTGCAATAATTGTTTCAATTCCACTTGGTTTCTTGCTTACTTTAGCAGTAAAAAGTAGCTTTAAACCATTATCGTGGCTTGCTCAGAGCTATATAACTATCATGCGTGGGACACCACTCTTATTACAGCTTTTATTAATTTGCTTTGGTTTACCAATGCTACCAATTATCGGCGAGTATTTAGTATTCGATCGCTTTGTTGCAGCATGTATCGGATTTGTATTAAACTATGCTGCTTATTTTGCAGAGATTTTCCGCGGAGGATTACTTGCTATTGATAAAGGGCAATACGAAGCGGCTCAAGTGTTAGGCTTATCAAAATGGCAAACAACCACTCGTGTAATCCTGCCACAAATGTTCCGTGTTGCTTTACCAGCTGTTTCAAACGAATCTATTACCCTTATTAAAGATACTGCCTTACTTTACGCAGTTGCGGTACCAGAGCTTTTACACTTTGCACAAACAGCTGTAAACAGAGACTTTACCATTGTTCCCTACTTCATTGCAGGGGTTATTTACTTAATCATGACGTTAATCTTAACTATGTTCTTTAAATGGCTAGAACGTCGATATAAATTTGAATAGAGGTGAAATAGCATGTCACTAATCCAGGTTTCTAATTTAAAAAAATCCTTTGGTACAAACGAAGTACTCAAGCAAATTTCCTTTTCACTAGAAAAGAATGAGGTTGTTGCAATTATCGGTCCATCTGGATCCGGTAAAAGTACATTATTACGTAGCTTAATCAATCTAGAACAAATCAATGGTGGGAGCATCCAAATCGACAATGATTATTTAGTACACGATGGAGTTTACGTAAAACCTAATGATATTAAAAAAGTAACTGGCAAGATGGGGATGGTATTTCAGCATTTCAACCTATTCCCCCACCTAACTGTAAAACAAAATCTTGAAATGGCACCTAAGCTACTAAATCATCAACCAGCTATTGAAATTGAAACCCATGCAAAAGATTTGTTAGATAAAGTAGGTTTAACGGAGAAGGCGGATGCCTACCCTTCCAACTTATCTGGTGGACAAAAACAACGTGTTGCTATTGCTCGTGCGCTCATGTTAAATCCAGATATCTTATTATTTGATGAACCAACTTCTGCCCTAGACCCAGAGCTAACAGGAGAAGTATTAAAAGTTATGAAGGATTTAGCAGAAGAAAGCATGACAATGATTGTAGTTACCCATGAAATGGGCTTCGCAAGAGAAGTTGCAGATCGCGTTGTCTTTATGGATGGCGGAGAAATCATTGAATCTGGCATCCCAAAAGACTTCTTCTCTAACCCACAAGCCGAGCGGACAAAAATGTTTTTACAGAGGAATTATAAGTAGATAGAGTAGTGAAGAAAACTTTGATTTTCTTCGCTACTTTTTTGTTTTAGTGTTTTTGACGGATATGAGGATTGTGTGGGGGTTTTGAGATGAAGCTTGTTACGTATCAAGATTTTCTTATAATGAGTTTCAAGAACCGGATGAAAATCGTTTCACTCCTTACTCCTTCTCCAAACAAGTTTCATTCATATTCCTCAAAATAAAAAAAGAGATGAGAACGCCAACACCGCTCTCATCTCCTACTGCTTTCAAATTCACTATTCCTTAACCAAAACCCCATAATGAAACTTGGAGGTTAAGCGTATTTCTCTTTTAAATCCGAAATCCTCAAAAAATGTTGACCGAAAGTGTGCTTTTAAAACGACTCGTTTTCTAGCTACTCGTAATGCCTCGTCTACCCATTCCTGCGAAAGCTGTACATGACTGCCGGCTTCACGGAGTGCTTCAAAATTGTTGGATTCTTCGATAACCTCTTCAAACATGGGATCCATGTATACTATATCAAAGGAGTTATCCTTTTGTTGTTTTAAATACTCTATTGCTTCACTTTGGACAACTTCAATATGACGCATACAGCTAGTTAGGGGTAATTCAGTAGTATCATAGGTTTTCATACCGTTATCGACAATAAATGCAACATTTTCATCATCCTCTAGCCCCACTACTTTACCAGTTTCTCCTGCTATAAACGCAGCTAGCATTGCGTCAGCACCCATGCCTAATGTGCAATCCAAGAGGGAATCTCCCACAGCCATGTTACATGCTTCCAAGAATGGGTCTGTCTCTCCCCTTGCAACTCGCTTTAAACGAAAAGCTGCAGAATTAGGATGAAAAAAGAAAGGTGCAGTTGCACCTTTCGGATAATATTCATAACGATTTTTACCAGCAACAATGATATTTGCATCAAATTGCTGACTGATTTTCGTAACGGACCTTTTATTACGAGGCTCGAAACGGATATTTAATTTCTCACAAGCTTTTTTTGCCAGTGTCATAGATAGGTCATCTGGTCGACCAGCAGTTGTAACAAGAGTTATTGTGCACATGCTTGCTTTAATACACCTGTTAAATGCTCAGTAATTTGTTCTACTGGATAGCCTTCGATTTGATCACGAGGGATGAAGTACTCTAATTGCCCATCTCTTAACACTGCAATAGATGGTGAACTAGGTGGTACTTCTTCAAAGAATCCACGCATAGCCATTGTTGCATCCTTGTCTTGACCAGCAAAAACTGTAGCCTGATGATCTGGTTTTACTGCTTCAACAGCTTGGCGAACTGCTGGACGTGCTAAACCGGCAGCACATCCACAAACAGAGTTAATTACTACCAATGAAACTCCTTTAGCAGAAGCCATAAATTCATTTACAGCATCAGGAGTTGTTAATTCGGTAAAGCCTGCATCTACCAATTCTTGGCGCATTGGTTGCACAATGCCCTTCATATATTCATCATAAGCGTTCATAGTATCTACCTCTTTCATATATACTCACTAATCCTTATTATACCAATACAACATTTGTAATTTCAAAGTTTGTGCCTTACTTTGTTGCGCTTACTGTTTCGGCAGGTTGCTTGAGTACTGGTTTTTTCCATACTAAAGCAATTCCTAACGCGACTGCTAAAAATACAGTTGCTAGATAATATGGATAGTCAACATCAATATCAAATAGCATACCACCCAAAATTGGACCAATTGCATTTGCAAGTGAAGTAAACATAGAGTTCATGCCACCAACAAAGCCTTGGTCATTTCCTGCTATTTTGGATAGATATGAGGTTGCAGCCGGACGTATTAAATCGAATCCAACGAAGCACATCGTAATAACAAAAATAATCATTAAATAACTAGACACTTGCGTGATAGCAAATACAAAAATTGCTGAAATTACAAGGCAAAGACGAATTAACTTAATTTCACCCCACCATTGTGTCATTCGATCGAATAGTAAAACCTGTGATAATGCACCAATAAGAGCAGAAACAGTTATTACAATCGCAATATCTCTCGGTTCAAAGCCAAATTTATGGTCTGTATATAAGCTAATAAACGATTCCACCACGGCTAGACCAAATGATGAAATAAATAATATTAAAAAGGCAATTAAGAACATTGGAATTAAGATCTTCTTTAAAGGAGATTTCGATTTAGCATGTTCCACAACTTCTGGTTGCTCCGTACGTTCAGGCTCTGTTAAAAATAGTATCGATAACACAGTAGCGACTACACCTAACACAGCTGCGGCAAAGAATGGCACACGTGTACCTATTTCAGCAAGAAAGCCCCCAACACCTGGTCCAATAATGAATCCTGTACTAATTGCAGCAGACATGTAGCCCAGTGCTTTTGGTCTTGTTTCCATAGTTGTTATATCGGCAATGTACGCCATTACAGCTGGCATGATAAATGCTCCACTAACACCGCCTAAAATTCGTGAAATAAATAAAACTTCAACTGTTTTACCTAATCCAAATAATAGCTCCGAAACAGCAAAGGTAGCGAGCCCCAATATTATCATAATCTTGCGACCATATTTATCGGCAAATCGCCCTGCAATTGGTGATAATACAAGAGATGTTAACGCAAATGCGGCAGTTAAATAACCGACAACAGTTCCGGAAATTTGTAATTCATTCATGATTGTAGGCAACACTGGAATAATCAAGCCAATGCCTAAAAATGCGATAAACAAATTCCCTAATAAGATTGCTAAAACAACCTTTGTATTTTTATTCATAATAATACTCACTTTCTTTTAAATTCTCTCTAAAGCCTTTTTTTATACCTGCGTATGTTTTGATTAAAAAATCATCCTTTCATTCCCCCAACAAAAGAAAATCGATTTTTATAAAAATCCCTTCATACACATAAAAAATGTACAAATGCCTACTCTCTAAGCATTGTACATTTAAATAAGAGCTCAACTTTAACTATATCTAAATTAGACGTCCAAGCATTTAATATGCCTTCAGACTATATATTGATTCAGAATGCAAAATTCCTCTCTTCGATAGTATAATACAGGATTGACATAAATAGCTAACCATTTTATTTTTTTCTTAAATAACACATTAAAAGAGCGCTTATTCCTATTATCGGAATAAACGCTCTTTTTAGGCCAAACTTAGTTCAGAGTTAAATTCATTTTTGGTTTTTAATTAACAACCTTCACAGTTGTCGTCGTTTTGGTTTTGGTTATTACGGTTGCGGTTGTTGAAGCTTGCTTCATCAGCAAATTCCTCTTGGTTGCGGTTGAAGTCTAAATCCTCCGCGAACTCTTCACGATTGTTGTTTTGGTTTTGTTGATGACGATTATTATTGTAGTTTCTTTTTTCCATTGTCACTCACCTCCGTCTTTTTATTTTGAGTAAAATCGCTTTATTTATGCGTTTTAATTTTAATCATTCTTCACTTTTTTTCTCATCCTTACTAGACACCTTCTTATTGATTCCACGATAAATCTGAGTAACCATTGTTCCTTGAACAACATGCTCAAGGAACAATTTTCCGACTAGTTTTAAATATTCATCATCATCAAACATTTTTCTATCCTGAAATTCCATCTCGGCTAGTCCATCGTAAGTTGCCATAATGGCGTAAGTATAATCGTATCCCGTAATAGGAATTAGCACTTCTACCTCATGATCATAAGAATCATTTCGATATTTTTTGATTTCCTGTAAATTCTCGATTGCCTCTTTAAATTTATCTTGTTTAATTTCAAAGGTTTGATATACATGAACAGACATTGTTTCTACTCCTTGAATGTATTTAGAATTTAATAAGCATTAATAGTTGTCCTACTTCTGCTCCATAACGAATAAGATGGTACAAACCATTTTTAGTTACTAAAGGAGTTTTGAAATGAGTGCTTTTTTCGGATATGTCATACTAGGGATTTCGCTTGCAGCTCCAATAGGTCCTGTAAACGCAGCTCAAATTACGAAAGGAATTTATGGTGGATTCGGACATGCTTGGCTAGTCGGTTTAGGTGCAATGTTAGCTGACGCTATTTATATGGCCATAGTATATTTGGGTGTTTTTCATTTTCTTGAAACTCCATTTATGCAAACATTACTTTGGTCATTCGGTTGTTTTGTACTGATTTACACCGGCGTAGATAGCATTATCAACGCAAAAAAAGAAATCAAGATGAATAAGATGAAAAACGATTCACTTAAAAAATCATTTTTCTACGGTTTTTTACTTTCTATTACTAATCCATTATCGATGATGTTCTGGTTAGGTATCTTTGGTTCAGTATTGGCCAAAACCGTTACTACCTACGATCTTGACCATGTGATTTTATATAGCCTTGCAATTTTCGTTGGGTTATTTATATGGGATGTTACTATGGCTTTTATTTCAAGTAGCTTCAGAAAGGTTTTAACAGCAAAGCTTCTAGGTTTGATTTCGGCAATTTCAGGCCTGTCCCTTATTGGCTTCGGGTTATATTTTGGTGTACAAGCCATTAAATTATTGTTTTTCTAACATACTTAATTTTGCTTTCTGAATGTCTGCTAAATTCCACGAGGCAGCTCATTCTTGTTCTTTTTCTTCCCTTTTCTCATAAATAAAATAACAACTATAACAAGTACTATGAAAATTACACTTACAAAAAAGCCCATACGATTTGCTTTATCTACCAAGGTTCCACTTACTGCAAGTAGTATAAGGAGCATGGCTAAAAATCGCTTTACATGATCAAACTTTGTCGCTTTTATAAGCTTAGGAAAAGAAATAAGTATGAAAAACCAATTGTATATAAGCATTAACCCTGCAGCAGTTGTGATATATTCGTAAACTCGATCTGGTACAATGCGTGAGACGATTATAGAAATAACTAACACAGAAATGGTTAATGCTAATGCAAAAGGTGGTACCTTTAATTTACTTTTTTTAGAAAATACCTTTGGCGCATCCCCTTCCTCAGACATTGTAACGAGCATGCTTGTTACAGCAAAAAGTGATGCTGCCATTGTTGAGAAGCCCGCTATAATAACACCTGCATTAAAGACATAGGGGAAAAATGCTAAATTATACTCTGCCAAGGAAATGACAAAGGGACTTTCCTCTGCATTAAATTCATCATAGGCAACTAAGCCTGAAGCTAATATTATTGAGATTATATAAATTGACGTTAAGATAATCAGCATAACAGTAGTAGACTTGATAACCTCTGTTTTCTGTTGGAGCCTAACTGAGAGTATCCCCATGATTTCTATACCACCAAAAGCATAAAAACCAAATATAAGGGATGACCATAAGCCGATCATACCTTCAGCAAAGAACTCATTTGCTGTATTAGGTATATCAAAATCATCTCGATTTCCGCCGAAAAATCCAAATAATACTAAAATCGCTAAGATGATAAACATAAAAATAGCGGCCACTTTCATTACTGCGAATAAGTTTTCGGTTCGTTCAAAGCCTTTTGTTCCGATAAGAACGACAATTATTCCAAGTGTTGCGTAAATTGATGCAAGTATCCAAATCGGTATATTGGGGAACCAGAAGCGAGTTAATATAGAAAGTGCGGTCAATTGACTCCCGGAAATAAGCATTTCGGAGAACCAATATACCCAACCACTACTAAACCCTGCCCATCTTCCAAAAGCTTTTTTAGTATAGGAACGAAATGACCCTTTTTGTGGGTCCTGGATAAACATTTTTCCAAGCTGCTCTGAAACAATCATGGCTGTAATGCCGGCAAGTATAAATGAGATGACAATGGAAGGACCTGTTTTTGAAATACCTATACCCGAACCAAGAAAGTAACCAGTTCCAATGGTACAGCCAACACCAATCAGGGAGAGTTGCCACCATTTCAACTTTCCTCCACCGCTCTTTTCACTTTTCCCTCCTGCACGTGCTGGTATTTCCATCAAAAACTCCCTCCTTAAAATCCTATTTATTATGAGCGATGAAAAAAAGTTTATGCATTTTTTAGATAGGGACTAGAGTTGTTAGTAGAAGTTAATTGGTGTGTTTGATAGTGATGAAGGATTGAGTGTTAGAGATTTGAATTGGGATGGGAGTGGACGTGGCGAGCGTTATTAATCCCCAGTGGAGTGAGTTTACTTTTGGTTTGTCGTAATCATGTTGACTTTGATAGCTTTTGGAGCGGGGTTCTTATTGCTTCGTCGTAATAACATTGGCTTTGCTACCTTCTGAAGCAGGTGTCCTCTTGGATCGTCGTAATATCTCCCGCTTTGCTACTTTTCAAATCAAAATAACTCTTACATCGTCGTAATAACGCTGGTTTTGCTACCTTTTGGAGCGGGTTTCCTGATACTTCGTCGTATTAATGCCAGCTTTGCTACCTGCTGAAGCAGGTGTCCTCTTGGATCGTCGTAATATCTCCCGCTTTGCTACTTTTCTAATCGAACTAACTCTTACATCGTCGTAATAACACTGGCTTTGCTACCTTCTGAAGCAGGTGTCCTCTTGGATCGTCGTAATATCTCCCGCTTTGCTACTTTTCTAATCGAACTAACTCTTACATCGTCGTAATAACACTGGCTTTGCTACCTTCTGAAGCAGGTGTCCTCTTGGATCGTCGTAATATCTCCCGCTTTGCTACTTTTCTAATCGAACTAACTCTTACATCGTCGTAATAACACTGGCTTTGCTACCTTCTGGAGCGGGTTTCCTGATACTTCGTCGTATTAATGCCAGCTTTGCTACCTTCTGAAGCAGGGGTCCTCTTGGATCGTCGTAATATCTCCCGCTTTGCTACTTTTCAAATCAAAATAACTCTTACATCGTCGTAATAACGCTGGTTTTGCTACCTTTTGGAGCGGGTTTCCTGATACTTCGTCATATTAATGCCAGCTTTGCTACCTTCTGAAGCAGGTGTCCTCTTGGATCGGCGTAATATCTCCCGCTTTGCTACTTTTCTAATCGAACTAACTCTTACATCGTCGTAATAACGCTTGCTTTGCTACCTTTTGGAGCGGGTTTCCTCTTGCTTCGTCGTAATAACACTGGCTTTGCTACCTTCTGAAGCAGGTGTCCTCTTGGATCGGCGTAATAACTCCCACTTTGCTACTTTTCAAAGCAAACTACCTCTTGCTTCGTCGCAATCTCCTCGGCTTTGATACCTTTCAAAGCAAATTTCCTCTCATCTTGTCGCAATATCCCCGGCTATACTACCTTCAGAAGCATGGTTCCTCTCGAAAGGTCGTGATATCGGTTCTATTTTGCATCCTTCCCTTAATTCAGAAAAAAAAAAGCGTCCATCCTTTCTCTAGGATCAACACTTTTACCTTCCCTTTATTTACTTTCATATTTTACAATTCCGTAATATACTAAGTCTTCGAAATGACCATCTTTTTTGATTTGGTCGATGAGGATTCCTTCTTTTTTCATGCCTATTTTCTCCATAACTTTACCTGAAGCAGGATTAGAACCAAAGTATCGAGCAAAAACCTTGTGATAATTCTTTATTTCAAAAGCAAATTCCACCATTGCTTGGGCGGCTTCTGTTGCATAGCCCTTTCCCCAGTACTCTTCCCCAACCCAGTAGGCAAGCTCTCCTTGCTGGAAGGTTTCATTATTAGAAAGTCCTATGGCTCCATATAATTCACCACTTTTTTTATCTGTTATCGCAAGCTCATATAATCGATTCGCGTTAAAATTCTCCAGATGCTGCTCAATCCAACCTAAAGCATCTGCTTCCTCATATGGATATGGCAGATATAAGGTACTTTTATAAATATTATAGTTATTGCACAATTTGGCAACTGTTATAGCATCTGATTTTTGGAAAAGCCGTAGTATTAATCGATTGGTAGAAATAGTTTTATTTTGATTATTAAAAATCATATACATTCCCCTTCTTTAAAAATCTAAGATGGATAAAATTGCTTTCTCCAAACAATACTAACTTCATAAATAAATTGTTCGGAGGTGAAATGATGACCGAACTTACGCTTAAGGAACTGGCATTTATTGAAGATGAAATTCGCGCAGAAGAAATTACCGCAAAAACAATGAATTGGTGTGCTGCGCAATGTGACGACCAGGAGCTAAAGAAGTCCCTTGAAGAAATGGCAGAAAAGCATCAGCTAAAAATCGTTGAGCTTTCCCAATACTTCAACAGAACAAAGAATATTCAATAACGTAAAGGGTGAATTAAATGCCAAATAATATTGAAGGACGTGGTTTAACTGACCGCGAAATGCTACAGCTATGCTTAGAGCTAGAAAAAGGACGTTGCCGCAGCGTCAGCAATACTCTGTTAGAAACAACACACCCCAAACTGCGTGAAATTTATGAGCATTGCTTTGAAAATGCTAGTAATAATCAATTTCAGCTCTTCGAGATTATGAACAAAAAAGGCTGGTATAAAACAGAGCTGGCAACTAAAGAACAAATCGTTAATGTACAGGAGCTTATGCAAAATAACCTCCATCCAGATAATCAATTTTGACCAAATGTCAGGTATTCGACCCTTCCTTCGAATACCTTTTTACTTTAATGTAAACCCATAAATGAAAAAACCATTGATAAAGTAAAGCCCGCACTCCAGGCACAACCTAATATTTTTTGATTATGATAACTTTTTCCCTGTTTTACTTTATCAATTAGCTGGACTAAATTATAGAACCATAATATTGAAAAGACAGTTGGTATAATGAACATAAATAACTCCAAACCAATCCCTCCTATTTCTTAGTTTTTATGTAATCATATTTATCACTTCGCCGTCAATCTACAAAATGTTATAGTTTAATAAACTAAAATACGGCGGTGATCCTTATATGAAAATTGATTTCCCTAAAATTCCAGCTGATTTAACAACTAAAAATTTTCATGATATCTTTCATGAAGAAGATCCAGAGTTAGAATATTGCGAGATACAGCATTCTAATTTTGAAAATGAAGTCGTTCATCGTGCTAGATTAACTCAAATGACTATTAAAAATTGCCGATTCAATAATACAGATTTTGAAAATATCGATTTGACTGATGTCTTATTTGAAAAATGTGATTTGTCTAATGCCAATCTAAGTAAGTCCTCTATTCATCGTGTAAGATTTGTAGATTGCAAGCTATTAGGCGTTAATTTTACAGAATCGAGTCTTGGAAATGTACAATTTGAAGATTCAGTTTTAAACCTATCAATGTTTGGTAACTCAAAGCTCGATAAAGTGATTATTAATAATTGTTTATTAAAAAATACGGATTTCTATGATTGTAAGCTTAAAAGTATCGAGCTTAAAAACTGTCATTTAGACGGTGCTAATTTTGAAGAAACCTCTCTAAAAGGCATTGATTTAAGCACTTCTACTTTTGATGATTTAAATGTTTCTCTTTCAAATTTAAGAGGCTGCAAGGTTTCATCAAATCAGGCGATTCAATTTGCTTCATTACTAGGACTGATTATCAAGGATTGATTTAAGCAATATCAAAAATGTCTAGTAAGTTATGTTTACTGGACATTTTTACAATTAAAATTAATTTAATTTAATTCGAAATAACATATATTGCTGGAATTTCTTCAGTAAGCTGAATTTTAGACGCCATCGGGTTTACCGTTTTCCAATGTTCTTTATTGAAGCCTGGTAATGTCGCCATCACATAATAATTTTTGTTGCCAGATGGTGATACTTCCATTTCAATAGTATTATTCTCACCAGGAAGATTCCATTGTTGTAAAAAATATTGTCCGTTTTTTATTAAATAATTCGCTAAGATGAAGTTTCCCTCAATAAGAACTAAACGTACTAAAAAAGTATCTTCCTCATAATTGGCAATTTCCTCAACCTTCACTTCTTTTTCAAGATACTCGAAAGGTGCTTCGATAACTACTGAGTTAAACAATAATTGATCAATCTCATCCTTATTTGCTTTGTCCATTGTAGAATAAGAGGTAAAGGTAACTGTATGATCTGAATCAACTTTATAGTATTCATTTCGGTATTTGTATCCGTTGGCAACAACTCGATATTCATAAGGCTGGTAACCTTCTTCAAGAATTTTAGGTGTTATCTCAAACTCATGCTTTGGGTAGTTCTCCTGTAAATAATCGACTAAAATGCTGTATCGCTTTGCATGCTGCATTTTCACATAGGAGCATTCCTGTTAGAAGGATTTTCGGGGACTTGAAATAAAAAAAGCCCTCTTGTATGATGCTTGAGTGTCAACCGGAAAATTGACTCGAACA
>NZ_QJTJ01000017.1 GCF_003217295.1 Ureibacillus chungkukjangi | reverse complement strand
CGCATTATCAAGACAAAAATGAATACTCAGATGAAGGCTGGCAAGCTTGTGTATTTTTCTTTGCATTCTTCTGCACTTTTATCTTGCAAAACACACTTATTCCTTTTACGGAATTAAACTGCCATGTTAGTTTAAGAACATTTCTTCATAATCTCACCTCAATGTTAACATAAATATCCAGATCTTTTAAAATTGTTGTTCAGTTATTTGGGCAGATTGTAGAAATTTAAACTAATAAAACCTACTCAAAAAATAAAATCTTTTACTTAATAGATTATATTATGAGTCCTAAAACCGAATTGAGAATGTCTAGGACATTTTGGGCTAGACTTAGGTAGAATCCTTTTGGCTCTATGGAAAATGATTTCTTTTTCATCAGTAAATTAAAATATTAGTTTGTCTAAAAATTTCCTAAACAATAATAATTAATTACATAATATTTTATTAAAAAAACATTAAATGTATTATACATAGATTGTCTATTAAATAATTAATAGAGTTAGTGTATGTTCGAGTTCAAATTCACCTAATTATTTGCGTTATAAGTTCGTTTTAACAATTCGAGCTTTGCTACTTTATCCGCTTTTTTATAAGAACTATTATTTAAGCTTTCTTGATAGCCCTTTCTTTTTTCTTCTGCTTGCTTTTGTCTTTCCTTCTCTTTGAGTTTTGCAACTGTTTCTTGTTCCTCTCTGATTCTTTCTAATTCCTTTTGTTGTTCTATAAATGTTCTTTTCGTTTGTCTGAATTTCTCTGCAAATTTTGACTGGTTTTCACTTTCGATTTGCATATCTGCTAATAACAGTTTATCATCGGCTAGTTTAAATGCTTCAGAAATTGTAAGTTTATATGGGCTATTTAAAAAATTTGCCTTTACTGGTGTAGTATTTGGATGTTGTAGAACATGGAATGCTTCAATCGCAATTTCCTCGTTTGCTGGTGTTATGTACATTATGCTTTTTACATTCAAATCGGTATTTGGAAGGTTTAAAATTTGATGGTACTCATTTTTTGGAGCTAAACTAGTTAAAAATCGTTTCCAACCTATATCTGCTTTTTGTGTTGTTAACGCTTCATTTTCAGTTGCCCAAAGTACTAAAGATTGTCCATCAATATCAACTCCTAAGTGACTACGTTCAATAAAGAATAGAGGTTCATATCCAAGTGTTTCGTAATATTGTTTTTGTTTATTTATGTTTTTTGCTGTTGCAGTATCAGTTGAACTGCTAATGTTTGTTATGATAGTAAGAGCATATTTTTGGTCTTTTATTTTTAGTGAGATGTCAGGAATATATTTACTAAATTCATTATTTAAATAACCGTAAGAACTAGTTAGATGTGGGTATACTCTGGATAAAACTTCTAATTCATCATTCATGAGAGATAAAATTTGTGGATGTCGTGGTGTATCATTTTTCTTTTGTTTTTCGTACTTTTTGTACCTTGCTTCACTTTGCTTAGAGATTTCACAACCTTCACCATGAAGGTGAGAAAAATAATTTCCAAGAACGTCTCCGCTTTTTACAATTAACTTTGCTTCGCAATAGGGACAAGTAAATGTACCTTTCTTTGCAATTTGCTTATAATTTTCTACTTCTCTTTCCGATAAATTTTGTGGAATCAAATAAATCTTTTCATCGTTGTTATGCCAAGCCTCTCTCATTAAATTTACCTCCTAAAAAATGGTGTTTGTAAGTAATACGAGTAAATTAATAGAAAGTTTCATATTCATATACTAGATTCCCATTAGTAGTGATTTTTCTAGTTAACCGATTTCTCATTTGCTTCAT
The DNA here is from genome assembly GCF_003217295.1 of Ureibacillus chungkukjangi. Taxonomy (GTDB): domain Bacteria; phylum Bacillota; class Bacilli; order Bacillales_A; family Planococcaceae; genus Ureibacillus; species Ureibacillus chungkukjangi. Next base: position 74,155 of record NZ_QJTJ01000017.1, on the reverse strand, counting down.
TTATAGATATAATCCAAATAAGAGGAAAAGTGAGGGGAATTCAATGGAATACTCAGCTAGTTTTGCAAGTGAAGGATGGTTCCAACAAGAAATTGAATATGTCTTAAAAGCACTTCAAAAAGGATCAAGTAGAGATGAAATTCGACAAAATGTATTGAATGGAAATCCATTTTTACTTAGAAGTGAATTGACCATAGGCAAGAGATTTCAAATGGTTTATCGAAGAGCGATGACGTTATATCCTATTTTAAGCGACTATTATTTTCAAGGACATAATCATGATCAAAAGGCACTATTGTTATATAGTTTTTTGAAAAGTTATCGATATGCCTATGAAAATTTCTATGAGCTAATTGTTTATCGGTATCAGCATAACAATGGGACTTTACAGAATTCGAATATGAACTTTTATATGGAAGAAAAGGAACAGCAATCAGAAAAAATTGCAAATTGGAATGTAACGACAAAAAGGAAAATTAACAGTATTCTCCTATTGTTTTACAGAGAAAGTGGTATGATTGAATTAGTAGATGGCGAGTATAAAGTCTTTCCTTTACATGTTAGTCAGGCTCTTAAACAATTTGCAGAAGAACAGGATCCTTTATTAAAAGCGATGATTACATTAGAGGTAGGTGTTTAGTATGACGATATATAAAAGATTAGAACAATTAGAAGAACGTATTAACGAAGAAGGATTTACAACACCAAAAGGAATTGGCAGTGAAATTCCGCATTTTGTTTTTGATTATCCAGCAGAAGAAGAACTAACAGTACGTACATATGTTGAAGGATTGTTAAAGCGGACAACATTAAATATAAAAGAGATTAATCTCTTTGAATTTCTAATTAGTTTATTCGAAGAAGATCTTGAAGAATTAATCACTATTGCTGAAGAAGAAGGCTATTTGGAACTTTCTCAAGCTATTCAAACTGTATTAGAAGATCAAGATTTATTGGTAAATGCATTTATTGAAAAAGCGGATAAAGTAGAATTGATTTTTATAACAGGTGTAGGAACGGTACATCCATTTATTCGCTCTAGTCATTTACTTAAAAAACTATCTAATTATGCATTTAGAACAACGCTTATATTATTTTATCCGGGTTATTTTTCAGGAGTAGATTTACGACTATTTAATAAATTCCGACATGAAGATGAATACCAAATTACAAGGATTTCATAAGGAGTGTGAATAATGATTATTCAAGAGATTTTTGAGAAAAAAATTGACCGACCAATTAATGGTGTTGTACAAGCTGGTCAAATTGATGAAAAAACAATACAAACAGAATTAGAAGAATACGTTGTCACAGCAGAAATTTTAGATAGCTTAAAAGGGTTTTATAAAAATTATGAGAAAGCGTATTCAAATCCAACCAAAAATGTTGGTGTGTGGATTTCTGGTTTCTTCGGTTCCGGTAAATCACATTTCCTCAAAATTCTATCATATTTATTGGATGGTAAGAAAGTAGGAAATAAAACACCCTATGAATACTTTAAAGATAAAATTTCTGATATTGCACTTTTAGATACAATGTCTCGAATAGAATCAAAACCGTCCGATGCATTGTTATTTAATGTAGGTTCTGAAGCTGGTGCTAGTGCAGCACGTGGAACGAAAGAAAGTATTATTGAAATTATCTTACGTATTTTTAATGAACATTTAGGTTATTCCAATACGCTGTGGGTAGCAGATTTTGAACGACAATTAGCAAGTGACCAAAAATACGATGCTTTCTGTTCGAAGATTAAAGAATTGTATAACGAAAACTGGCAAGATTTCCGTACTAAATTCCGCTTGAGATATGCAAAAGTTATTGCTGCACTTTGTGAAATTGGCTATGAACAAGAAACAGCAGATTTCCTAGTAAAATCAGCACAAAAGGAATTTTCGATTTCAGCGGTTCAGTTAGGGGAGCTTATTGCACAATATTGTAAATCTAAAGGCTCCGACTATCGCTTAATCTTTTTGATTGACGAAGTGGGCCAATATATCGGTACAGATAATAACCTTATGCTTGATTTACAAAATGCAGTAGAAGAAATTGGAGCTGCTGCAATGGGACAAGCATGGATTGCCGTTACTTCTCAGGAAAAAATTAAAGACGTTTCGAATATGAATGCAGCCAATACAAAAGACTTTTCGAAAATTCAAGGAAGATTTGAAACACGAATTAATTTATCGAGTTCAGATACAGATGAAGTTTTAAAACGCCGTTTATTAGAAAAGACAGAAACTGCTTCGAAAACATTAGAGTCCATTTTTGAACCGAATGAGCAATTAATTCGAAATCGTCTTTCTTTTGATAAAGATCGAACACAATATCGCTCTGGTTATCGTTCTACTAATGAGTTTGTTGAAACATATCCATTTGTACCTTATCAAGTGGATTTATTGCAAGCTGTTTTAGAGAAAATAGGTATACATGGTGAAGGAAGTTCTTACGCTTCAAGAGGGGAACGTTCATTATTAAAAGCTTTCCAAGAAGCTGCGATTTATAATGGCCAAGAAGAGTTAGGCAATTTAGTAACGATGGCTGAGTTTTATCCAACTATACGTCAACATTTAGAATCATCTATTGTACAGACGATTTCGAGAGCTGAAAAAAGCGCAAAAAATTCGGAGGGCCTTGTTCCATATGATGTTGATGTTTTAAAAGTATTGTATTTGATTAAAGGATTAGACCACATTAAAGCAACACCCAATAATATTTCAACACTTTTATTAGAAAGTATTCAGTCTGAAAAAAATGAACTTGTCATTAAAGAATCGTTAAACCGTCTTGAGCTAACGATGTTTATTGAAAAACACGCAGATGGCACGTATTCATTCTTATCAGATGAAGAGCAGGAAATCAATAAAGAAATTCGTAGCGTAGATATAAATAGTAGCAAAATAAAAGAAAAGTTGGGCGATCTGTTTTTCGCGAAAATGTATCCACATACTAAATATACTTATAAAAAAGGAATGCTTTTTGATTACAATAAACGTTTTGATAGTTATGTAATAACAAATATGAAGTATCCATTAACAATGCAAGTAATTTCGGGCGGGTTAACTCCTACAGAAGCTGCTTTACAGGCAATAGAAGGGCAAATGGTTATTTATTTAAATGAGGAACTAATTGCTGAAGCAGAAGAAGCGATCCGTATTTCGGAACAGATTGATCGTTATGTGAAATTAAAACGTAATCCGAGTACAACACAGGCGCAACATCGTATTTATGATGCGAAAATGGAAAGTATTAGTGACTACGAAGTAAAGGCAGAAGAATTATTACGAAAAGCTTGTGAAGATGCAAATATCTTCATTCAAATGCAGGAGCGTACATTCCGAGGAAATTTTGAAAAGCAAGTAACAGATGCCTTTGATATGTTAATCCACAACACATACAAGTATTTAGAATACATTGATGAACCAATTCAAATGAAAACGTTCAAAGAACAATGGAGAAACATAGCTGAGAAAGGTATTTCGAATGATTTACTAGGTGAAACAGGTAATGTAAAAGCTTATAACGAAGTATTACGCTATTTAGATGAACTCATTCGTATGCATCAGAAACCATCGTTAAAGGATTTTATTGATAAATATAATCAGGTCCCTTATGGCTGGAGTGACTACGATACAATTGGTATTGTCATAGCTTTAATGCAGTCCGGTAAAGTAAAGTTAATGATTGCAGATGAACACTTTACACCAAAAAGTTCACCTCAATTTTATGATAAACTTGCTCGTACAACTGAGAGAGATAAAATACGTGTGATTCCCGAAATTGAAGTGGATCCAAAAGTGCGTCGAGATTTCATTGGATTATATAAAGATTTATTTGGACGAATGGATATTGGTGATTCTTATCAAGAGTTCGCGAATGCAATTCAAACTGCAGTTACGAATTATCTTATCCAACCATTAGAGGAAATTGATGAACGTCGAAAGAAAACTATATCTTCTGAGTTCGCTTATCCTGAAGGTGCAAAAATTAGTTCTTTAAAGATTGATATTCTCCGTTTAACACAAATTCGGGAACCTGAACAACTTGTAAAGGCATTTATTGATGTTGAGGATGATTTATACGATTGGCAAGATGGGATTGAACAATTAGTTGGTTTCTATTTAAAAGCACCAATTGAACGGTTTGATGAAGCAGTATCGTTTTTAAATCAAGTTCAAAATGATTTGCGTTATACTCAATCACAAAAGGTAAACCTACTAAAGAAAAACATTACCGACATTTTAACCAAAGCATCACCGTATAGAGAAATTCCACAATTGCCTAGTTTAATTGAAAAACTTGATCAAGCAATTCAAGAAGAAGTAACAGAACAAAAACAAGGTCTTGCAAGTCAAATTACACAATTAGAGAAAAAGATAGACGATTTAAAAGATTATTATTCGAATAATGAAATCATTACGGAATTAATAAACGATAAAATGCAGAATTTCAAAATGTTGCAACAAGAGATATTAAATAGTAGTAGCTTAATCACGATACAAATGAATTTGACGAAACTACGTACAGTAACAGAATCCATTCAAGATGAAGCAAAACTTAAAGAAAAAGAATTACTAGAATTAAAACCACCAACACCAGATACACCTGTTACGGTTATACGTGAAAAAGGAATCAAAATTATTTCTTCAAACGAATTAAAAAATATGATTTCACATACAAGCATCGAAACACAATCTGACTTAGATGCTGTATTAGCAGAATTAAGAACACAGTTATTAAAAGAACTAAAAGAAAATACATTAAAAATTGAATTATAGGCATTGGAAGGGACTTTCCCTTCCTTTGTTGTAATGAGGTGGAAAAAAGTGAACAAAACGGAATTGAAAAACTTTGCCATTCAATCACGTCGTCAATTAATCGAACAAGTAAAAACAAAGGCACTAATGTACGGTATTGATGAAAAGAATGATTTAGAAATTAAAGAACAATTTGGGCAATTAATGATTAATGATAAGCCATATCCCCTTTATATGAAACCAGCATTCAACTCATTAAAGAATCAACTTAAACAAAAAGCGTATAAGCAGTTAGTTGAAGAGGTTGCCTATACATGGTTTAACCGTATTATTGCTATTCGTTATATGGAAGTACACGATTACTTACCAGAAAAAGTAAATGTGTTATCAAGTAGTGTAGGACGCGTAGATCCTGATATTTTATTCGAATATGAAACAATGGATTTACCAATAAAACAAGAGGAAATTCGTGAATTATTAGATACAGGAGATACAGAAGGTGCATATCGCAAGTTATTTATTGCACAATGTAATACATTAAACAGTATTTTGCCATTCCTATTTGAACGAATTCAAAATTATACTGAGCTTTTACTACCAGACTTTTTACTTGATGCAGAATCAGTCATTAAGGTACTTGTTCAAAATGATGAATTAACGAATAGTTTTGATGAAATTGAAGTGATTGGTTGGTTGTATCAATACTATAATTCCGAACCTAAAGATAAGATATTTGCGGATTTGAAGAAGAATAAAAAAATAGAAAAATATAATATACCATCTGCTACTCAAATATTTACTCCAAAATGGATTGTAAGATATATGGTTGAAAATTCACTTGGTCAAATTATTAAAGATAATAACTTACCTGTTAAAGAAAGAAGTATGCCATATTATATTGAATTAGAAGAAAATATGGACTTAGAAAAAAATATAAAAGATCAAAATTTCGATATTTCTAGAATCCGATTAATAGACCCATGTATGGGATCTGGCCATATACTTCTATATGCCTTTGATTTATTATTTGACCTTTATGCAGAAATGGGATATTTCAATAGAGATATTCCTAAGCTAATTATTGAGAATAATTTATATGGATTTGAAATAGATATAAGAGCCTATCAATTAGCTAGTTTTTCTCTAATGATGAAAGGAAGATCTATTCATAGAGCGTTTTTAAAAGAACCAGTTAACTTAAATCTAAGATTAATTCAGGATATAAATCTAAAGAATAAAACAAAAATTTTCGAGTTACTTGAAGTCGATGATCAAAATATTGAAGCAGTCGATGGAATAATAGAGATGTTTAAAGATGCAAGTATGTTTGGTTCATTGGTTATTCCCCCAGAGATGGATTATGATTCTTATATTGATAAATTAAATAATTTTAATACTAAGCAAGAACAATTGAGTTTTACAGATTTAGATTTAATTGAAGATATACAAAAGGTTACTGAAATATTAAATGTGGCGAGATTATTATCAGGAAAATATGATGTGGTAATTACTAATCCACCGTATTTAGCTTTAAAGGGTATGAATAAAGATTTAGTTAATTATGCTAAAAATTATTATCCTGATTCCAAAAACGATTTATTTTCGATGTTTATAGAAAGATGTATGTTCTTTGCTAAAAGAGAAGCTTATATTTCCATAATTACAATGGAATCTTGGATGTTTTTATCTAGTTTTGAAGTTATAAGAAAACGCATTTTAAAAGAAACTACTATATGTAATATGTTACATATGCCATATGAAGGAAAAGGTAGAACAAGCTTAGGTATTAATTTTGGAACTGTAGCTACAATTTTAAAAAACTATCATATAGAAGGATATGTAAGTAACTTTAACTGTATAAGATATGATGAAATAGATGATGAGGGGATACCATATAAGTTCCCGAGTAGAAATAATAGGAACACCAAGATAAATATTGAAAAGTTAAAATCAATACCGGGAATACCTATTGCTTATTGGACACCTGATAATCTTTACGACATTTTTCTAAACGCGCCGAAGTTATCGGATATTGCTTTAGCAAAAGTTGGTGTACAAACAGGGGATAATGAGAAATTTATTAGATATTGGTATGAAGTTGAAAAGGATAACATTCAATTTGATATAAATTTAGAGTCTAAAAGATGGGTTCCTTGCTCTAAAGGAGGGCCATTCTGTAAATGGTTTGGTAATCAATTGTATGTAATTGATTGGAAGGATAATGGTTTAGCTATAAAAAATCATAAAAGTTCTGTAGTTAGAAATGAAGAGTACTATCGAAAAGATGGCCTTGTTTTTTCTAATATTACCAGTGGTAAATTTAGTATTAGAACACATATAAAAAAAGCTATATTTGACCAAACAAGTCCGTTAATTTTGTTTGAAGACACTAAAATACAAAATTATGTTTTAGGTCTGTTAAACTCAAATGTCATGGATGTAATTAGTGAAATTTTAAGTCCTACAATGCATTTTAATGTAGGGGAAATTGTAAATTATCCTATTATAATATCAAAGGAGAATATTGATAAGGTTAATTTACTTGTTGAACAATTATTTACAATTGCTAAAGATGAATACTATAAAAATGAACTTTCATGGTATTTTGATTCCCATCCATATTTAAATTACAAAGAAATGAAGTTACTAAAAAATATAGATTTACAGTATAAAAATGAGATTGTAACTACAAGGATTAAAAGTGAATCCTTTATGCGTGAACTAAATGAAGTGTTTATGGATTTATATAGATTGAAATTCGAGGATATAATAGAACCAACCCCTTTAAATAAAACAATTAATTACACATTAATTGATTGTAGGTCATTCTTATCGTATTTTATTGGTTGCAGTTTTGGTAGATTTGAGTTGAAGGGATATAATGATACTAAGAGTAGTATTCTTTTTAGTGAAAAAGTATATTTTGAAAATGATATTATTCTAAGTCTTCGTAAGTTCCTTGCAATTGCATTTTCTCCAGACACTGTAGACGAAAATATTCAATGGTTAGCAGAAGCACTTGAGATGAAAAAAGGTGAGGATGAGGAAGGCCGTTTAAGACGATACTTCTTAGATGAGTTCTTTGAGGACCATTGTAAAACGTATCAAAAACGGCCAATTTATTGGCTTGTTGATTCTGGAAAGCAAAAAGGGTTACGTACGCTTATTTATATGCATCGTTTTCAACCAGATTCAATGGCAACAATTCGTTTCCAGCATCTGCAAGAAATTCAAGCTAAGTATCAAAATGAAATTACAGATCTAGAAAACCGATTAGTGAATCCAAACTTATCAGCAAGTGAGAAGAAAAAGCTAACAGCAGAAAAATCTTCTTTTGAAAAGAAAATAGATGAACTACGAGAATTTGATAAACGTCTAGCTGAGATAGCTAACGAAGAGATTGAAATTGATTTAGACGATGGTGTGAAAGTGAACTATGAAAAGTTCTGTCGTGGCGGTAAAGGTGTATTAGCGAAGATTAAATAAATAATCACGGCCTTCTTACTTAGGTAAGGAGGCTTGTTTCATATTAAGGTATAATTAAAATTATTAGTAAATATTCATAATGAGGTGACACAATGAATGTCATTGAACTGTTAAAAGAGCGAATAGAGGACGAGCTATACAAAAAAAATAAACCGCGCACGGTAATTTTTTGGTATGACGAGCAAGGAGAATATACTGTTTCTGATTTAGAAGAAGCATTTACAGATGATCCGATTAATATCCGCCAATTAACACGTAATAATTTCTTTACGCTTAAATTAGAAATCGAGTTGGAAAAGAAAAAGGATTCTTTTTTATTATATGCTGATTTTGCAAAGCCAGCGATAGAAGACAATTTTTTACTGGATATGGAGTTTTACGGTACAGAGTTTAAAGCGGATACGAATGCTTTAATTGCAGAACAGTTGCAAGTAAGTGATGCTGTTTTAAGACCTTTGATTAAGGAATATGGAGACTTTTTTAAAAGTGCAGAGCGTAAAAATAAATTAAAGAAAGTAGTACCGCCTAATGCTACTGATCGTGAATTCGAGTATGCTATGTTAGCAGTTCTTACAGGCGCACCCATTGCAAATATGGAAGAGATTACACGCCATTTATTGTTACGTGGCTTACAAGAAGAAACAAATGAAGTATATAAAGCGATATCAAAACGGTTTAGCACGAATCGTATGTGGGAGCATATTTCGGAATACTTTGGTTTGCATTCAATTGATTTGACATTGCAGTATTTAATCGAGCATGTACTGTATGCACATTTCAAACGTCATGCACAATTTGAAGAACAGTCATTACAAAAGAAATATGAAACAACACGCGGCAATGCATGTGCTTTATTTATTGATGACTGGCTACATACTAAAGAAAGCGAAGTAGAAGTCTTAGAAACATATATGAAGGAAATCGAACAAAGATTTTCGATTATTGATGTGTTACACGAACAGCCAATCGAGCAATTTGCTGATATTTCAACTTTCCCAATAATCGATCATTTATTGATAAATAGGCTAACAGCAGAACTTCTTCATCAAACATCCGATTTTGATGCTTGGATAGAAATTTTGAATAAGCGTTTAAAAATGCATTGGGCGAAACGAAATGAACGAATCCGAAACTTGTTAAATGTAATGATTGATGCAGTTGATTTATCAAAATATAAAATGTTCTTGAAGCAATATGATACTCGTGAGCCTTTATACGTCCAATATACAAGTGAACTTTACTTAATTGATCAAGCATATCGACGCTTTATGACGGGGTTTTTGCAATTAGAAAATAAAGAAATGCTAGAAAAACTAGCTGAGCAATTGACAAATTGGTATGAAAATAAATATTTATTAAAAATTGCTCAAGAGACTAATTATCTTTTAGAAACTGCAGAAGTAGGAAAATTACCTAAACAAGCTAAGTTTTATAAAGAAGTTTTACAGCCTATTCTTGAGAAAGAATCAACACGCGTATTTGTTATTATTTCGGATGCAGTACGCTATGAAGTAGGGGAAGAATTAGTTTCTCGGTTAAATTTACGCTCGAATGGGGTAGCCTCTATCAGTCCGTTAATTGCAAATATGCCAACGTATACACAATTAGGTATGGCATCTTTATTACCCCATAAAGTATTATCGATTACTGAAAATGGAACAGTATTAGCAGATGACCAACCTACAAATGGATTAGCAAATCGTACTAAAGTTCTACAAGCAGCTCATCCAGAAGCAATTGCTTATCGTTTAACAGATTTATTAGACTGGTCAAGAGCGACAGCAGATGAAAATCTAAAAGGAAAACGTCTCGTTTACTTATATCATGATGTAATCGATGCAGCTGGTGATTCTGCAAAATCTGAACGAGATACTTATATAGCTGCGGAACGAGCAATAAAAGAATTATCAAGTGCTGTTGATCGATTATCTAAATGGCAAGCAAAACGAATTTTTATAACCGCAGATCACGGATTCCTTTATCAGTATCCTAGAATTGAAAATGATATTAAAGTAGTGAGTGTTAAAGGTGAAATTATTGATTCAAATCGTCGCTTTGCTATTGGTCATCATCTACTAATAGATGAGGGAGCTTTTAATGTGCCAGATGTTTTTTCAACATTAGAAGGTGTTGAAAAAGTGATTGCCAAAGGCGTGAACCGATTTATTGGCGGCGGAGGATTACAGTTTGTACACGGCGGTGCAACACCACAAGAAGTAATTGTGCCACTAATTGATTATCGTCGTACTTCGCAGGCAGTTCCTGTTGAAATCAGTGTAGCCATGCCAAAACGTGTAATTACAGGTTTCCGTATCCAAGTGCCAATATATCAAGAACAAAGTATTTCACAAGAATGTAAGGCACGTACAATTCGGGCAGCATTTTACCTGAGTGATGAGCGAATTTCAAATGAAATTGAATGGACATTTGATATGGTGGGTGAAAATCATGAACGCACGGTGCAATTAACATTTAATCTTGTAGAAAACTATTATCCAACAGGCCAAACTTGTGAGCTGAGAATGGTAACAGTAGAAGATGACAAAATCACAACATATCGCGAGACAGAATTTACGATTCATATGTATAATGCGCTTTACTAAAGAGAAGCTAGAGAACTGATTATTCCGTTCTCTAGCTTTTTTGTCTTATATTTCTTCTAACAGTATCTGGGTGTTTACTATATAATTTAAACTAAGAGAACGTAAGTATTGAGAGGGATGCTATTTTGTTAAAAATAGGAGAAATTATTAAAGGATCTTTCTGGCCGGAAATTGTTGAAATTAAGCATTTTGAAGAAATTGACGATGATTTATTTTTAGTTGAATCAATTGGGCGAAAAACAAATAAATATTATGAACAGTATTTAGATAAGGCGCAACTAGCACAATTAGAAAACATTCAAGATGAGGATAGTTCATTTAATTCTGAAAGACTGCAACACTATCTACAATATTATATTTTAAAGACAGAGGACAAGTTTTCGAAGTCTCGTGCGCGAGGAAACAAAAAGATTATACCACTACCGCACCAAATTGAAGCAGTGTATAGTCGCATGTTACAGTCACCCCAAGTTCGATATTTACTAGCGGATGATCCCGGAGCAGGGAAAACGATAATGTCAGGAATGTTAATTCGGGAGTTAATTGCAAGACAGGCAGCAGAGCGTATTTTAATTATAGTTCCCCCTCTAGTATTGAAACAATGGCAGGAAGAGCTAAGAGATAAGTTTGGTGAAGAGTTTACCATAGTAAATAGAAGTTTATTAAATAGCTCAAGTGAAGTAAATCCATTCGAATCACATGACAAAATAATTGCATCAATTTATTGGGCTTCACGTGAAGAAATTAAAGCATTTATTTTAAAAGCACAATTTGATTTAGTAATCGTTGATGAAGCTCATAAAATGGCTGCCTATACACATGGTGTCAAGAAACGTAAAGTAAATCGTACGAAAATTTACCAGCTTGGTGAGAGTTTACTACGTCATACAGAGCATTGCTTATTACTAACGGCTACACCCCATAAAGGGGATAAAGAAAATTTCCGACATTTAATGAGTTTGGTAGACCATGATATTTTTTCACGTTTAAATACAGGTGATTCTATATATGAAAAGAGTAATCCTTTTGTTATTCGTAGATTAAAGGAAACAATGAAAAATTTCGATGGTACTCCGTTATTCCCGAAAAGAACCACAACGACCATTTCATTTGATTTAAGCTACAGCGAACGTGAGCTTTATGAAGAAGTTACTACCTATGCACGAGAGCATTTTAATCGAGCAAAACAAAATAATAAACCAAATGTAGCATTTGCAATGATGATTTTACAACGTCGCCTAAGTTCGTCTTTAGATGCTATCTATTTATCTCTTAGGAGACGTAAAGAAAAGTTAGAAGAATTATTAGAATCCGAGTTAACGGTCAATAAATCAATTGAACCATTTGAATACGACGAACTTTCAACAGAAGAGCAAGAAGAAATAGAAACATTAGTTGAAGGGGAAACGGATGTTATTGATATAGAGGAATTAAAGCTAGAAATAGAGATTTTAGATGGCTTAGTTTATAAAGCAGAGATGCTCGTAAATCAAGATATAGAACGTAAATATTTAGAGCTTGAAAACACATTATTCGGTCCGGATGGATTGCTTTCTAAAGGAGAAAAAATTCTTATCTTTACGGAATCAAAAGATACTTTATATTACCTTGAACGAAAGCTTCTACAGCATGTCCCTGAAGTCACAAAAATCGTTGGGAACTTTTCGATGGATCAACGTCGTGAACAAGTGGAGCGATTTCGAAATGATGTACAAATCATGCTTGCCACAGATGCTGGGGGAGAATCTATTAACCTTCAATTCTGTAATCAAATGATTAACTATGATATTCCGTGGAATCCAAATCGTTTGGAACAGCGTATGGGGCGTATACATCGTATTGGACAAAAAAATGAAGTATTCATCTTTAATCTTGTTGCTAAAAATACAAGAGAAGGAGATGTACTGATACGTCTACTCGATAAGATGGAACAAATGCGCACAGATTTAGGACAAGATCAAGTTTATGATTTTATTGGTGAGGTACTTGAAGAAAATAATATCGATTTATCTCACTTAATGGAGGAAGCAATTAGTGGACGAGAGAATTTAGATGAGCTAATTGCACAAATGGAAAAAACATTATCTGAAGAACATGAAAGATTATTAGAATTAGCAAAACAAGAACGCTTAGATGATTCGAGTTTTGATTTACCGGGTGCAAGACGTGCATATCAAGAAATTTCAATTAGCAGTATGCCATCACGAGTTTATGGTGAGTTTGTAGTAAAACAGTTTGAGGAAACACGTATTAAATTAAATATCTCAAATGATAACAATACAGTTCGAATTGATCGATTCCCTAAAAATATTCGTGAACTAATTAAGAAGCGAAAATATTCTTTAAGAACTGATGAATCATTACGGTTTACATTAAGACCAGATAAACAAACAGAACAGTTATCAATATTACAGAATGACCATCCTTTAAAAAAATTAGCGATGGAACTCGCAAGTCAAGAGTTACAACAAGTTGCTTTACCAATCTGTACAGTAAAAACAAATGTAAATGAACCTTTAACATTAGAACTTAGCCGTATTAGTGTAGTTGATGGTACAGGCCGGGAATTAGAACAAGAATTAATGTTATTAGCTAAAAGGGAAACTGGGGAGTTCATTCAAGTAGATCCGTATTTCCTATTCCAAAAGCAATTTAAATTAATCAATACAGCAGGTAAAGAAGATAAAACATTTAAAAAAGAATCTATTCTTCAAGCGAAAAAGATACTTCAATCTGTTCAAATGAAACGCGATGATTATTTAAACCGTAAGAGTACTTATTTACGACGTTCATTTGATGAACAAATGCAAACACTGCAGGAAAGGTTAACTAATTATTTAAGTGATAACTTAAATAATAAAAACAGCGCGTTAATTAACCAAACCTATACTCAAATTGAAGACTTAGAGGAACGTAGTAAAGAGCGACTTGAAAATATCGAAAGAGAAAGAAGTATCCAGTTACAATCCATTAAATCGATTACACAGCTACATGTACAATCAATTCAAAGTGCATCACGTGTTATTCCAAAAGATTTCATAGAAGTTGTAAAAGAGTATGAATATCAGAGTGGGCGATTAAACATCCGTGTTAAGAATGCATTTGGCTTAGTCGATTTCACAAGCGAAGAAGCAGATGGAAATACACGATTTATTTTACTAACACCATCTATAGAGTTGCTTTCTCAACAATTGGAATTAAATGATTACCGCGAATTAAATGGGTCGGTATATGTTTATGTGGTAAATCAACATAATATTGTAGAAGAAGTGAAAATGGAACAAATCATTGGGGTATAGGTAAGTGTTCCTGTAGTAGCATTTTTTTCAATGGTGGAACAGAATAGAAAAGGTACGGTGGAAATCAGAAAAACACGAAGAAAAGTCTGAACTAAAAGAAGAGCAACCTAGTGAACGGAAGACTAAAAGATAGTCAAAAAAATTGTTTAGTTTAGTTAAATAACGTTTATGCTGGCAACCTATTCTCTGGTGAAAAGTTCTGTAAATATGTTAAAATAAGTAAGATCAAGGACTTAATCCTTGGCTATCCAAATGGCTGTGCCATTGTGGATTAGAGCAAAGTAATCCACCCTAACCATTCACAGTGTAGCAGGGTGGATTATTTATTTACATAAATGATTACCAAGAATTAAATGGATTGGTATATGTTTATGTGGTAAATCAACATAATATTGTAGAAGAAGTGAAAATGGAACAAAGCATTGGAGTCTACTTAAAGAGAAAGAAGTTATTGGCAGCAATAATTTAAAATTATTAATTATTAATTTCTAAAAATATCTTAAAATCTTAAAAAATGTAGCTATAATTTTTATAGTTTAAATTGAAAGGAGCGAAAATAATAAAATTAAGTTTAAACAAATAAATTCAATTTGTTTTAATACAAATTAATTAAATTCAATTTAAAAAGGGAGATCCCCAACTTGGTTCTAATAATGTGTGTTTTAAACATTCATTATCTGAATAAGGAGGGGGTCTTTTTGTTTCTAATTAGAAGGGGGAAAGTATGGCAAATTCCATTTTAAAAAGAGCAGTAATTAAAGAGGAACTCGTAGAATTAACAGGAGACTTTGCCTTGGCAACAACTTTAAATCAATTACTTTATTGGTCAAAACGAGTAAAGGATTCAGACGGCTTGATTGCTGAAGAGTTAGCACGTATTTCTACAAATAAAGTTTCTGATTTAAGATATGGTTGGATTTATAAATCCTCTGAAGAATTGTCTCAGGAAATCATGTTAGGAAGTCCGAGTACAGTTAGGAGAAACTTGAAAGAGCTTGTTAAACAGAAATATGTCTTTGAAAGGAGAAATCCAAACCCAAGATATAAATTTGATAAAACACTGCAGTACAGGGTTAATCTAGTGAAAATAGTTGAGGAACTTAATAAATTGGGTTACAGACTAGAACACTTTAATATTTTCTATAATGATAGAGTTAAGTCTACCGATTCATCAAAACAGTTATTAAGTGAGCCATCGAATGTGCAAAATGACGGTTCGATGAGTATTACTGAATCCTCGGATAATCAAGGTGCGCGAGCAATACCAGAGAATACTACAGAGATTTTTTACAAAGAAATTGATGAGGAAGACTCTAAGTCAGCAAATGATAGTTATTTCCAAGACCCATTTGCTGATCAAATTGCTCGATATTTTCTAATGAAAAGTGCCAAGTACGTTTTAACGGATTCGGATAGATTATCAATTACACAAGTTGCACAACTGGATCTTAATTTACAAACAGTAACCCAATTAATTGACAATTGTTTCAATAGATTTGTACCACAACACGAAAGGGACCGTATTCGATCATTTGCATATGTCGCAAACTACATTTTCGATAAGCATCATAATTTTAAAAAGAAATTAAATCACAAGCAAGATAATATTCAGGAGGAAAAATCTAATGGAAAAACTAAACGACCAATTTTCACAAATACTAAGCAATCTTCAGGAGAAGTATGGTTCAATCGAGCAAAAGCGAACGGAATCATTTGAAGTCTTAGATGAGGTTTCAGACAAATGTCCTTATAAACAGTGTGACGGTTCTGGATATATTGTATAAAAAAACAATCTAGGTGAAGTTAAAATGGCTATTTGCAACTGCCGACAAGATAAAGAATTATTAACTAAGTTTAAATTCGCAAAGATTCCAATTGACCTTCAAGATTGTACTGTAAAGGAGTTTCGAACAGATATATATCAAGTAGAGGTAAACCGGATGAAAGCCGAGTTTGCAAAACGAGTCGCAACTGAATTTACGGAGAATTTTCAGGAATTCAAGGATCAAGGAAAGGGATTGTATCTTTATAGTAAAACAACTGGTAGTGGAAAAAGCAGTTTAGCAGTGAGTATTGCGAATGACATTATCAGACAATTGGATGTAAATGTGCTTTATATTTCTTCAGCAAATATGCTTAATGAGCTAAAAAATACTTTTGATAATAAGAATGGCATTCGTGAATTAGATATTTTAAATTATTACGGAAATGTGGAAGTTTTAATTATTGATGATTTTGGTGTAGAAAAAGCATCAGATTGGTCAGAAAGCATTTTTACTCAAATTTTAGAAGAGCGCATGAATTATAAAAAAGTCACCATTTTAACCTCGAATTTGAGTGTAGAGGAATTGTCGGGTAAATATCCGGCAGGAAGAATTCAGAGCAGAATCGAAAAAATAACTTTTCCTCTAGCAATGCCGGAGGAAAGCGTTCGTTCTATTTTAGCAGCAGAAGAGAATGAAGGCGTGTTTAAAAAAATATTCGGTGTTTAGATAAAAAGCAATGAACAAGATCAATCTGGTTAGGTTGATCTTATTTTTTACAGAGATACGAATATGGGGATTTTAGTTTAAATCGTTGTAACAATGAGAGCAACCGTAAATTAAATAAGAAAGCCAATTCTTGAGAGGAACTGATATTGGTAACCCATAATAGTGTCTATTTCATGTATTGGTTACCATGACTGGTTACCTTTATTGAGTACCATAACCATAAATGATAGTTTATTAAGATTTAAGTGGCATATAAATGGATTATTTTTTGAATTCTAGCTAGGACTTATGTTTGAAAATGATTTGGTAACGAATGATGGTAACTATATAAAATGCCATTATATCAACGATTTGCGATATATTTATTCACAGTATCTTTATCTGGTAACCATTGAATGTTACTAATAGCCGTGATAAACACTTTTCTTGATGGCAATTCCGGATACGGGAACAATCAATATAGTTCAAAGTACTTCGTTTTTATGATTTTAAATTATCGCCATATAAACACAATTCAATAGCTCTATATTAGAGTTTTCGAGCATTTAATTGGACATTCTTAACCATGATGTAGCCCTTCAGTTTTATTATGGTATTTTACTAGAAATATAGAGAATCCCCGATATAATGCTTAATGAAAAGTAGTTAGTTAAATCCATTTGGAGCTTTGCTCTACTGAATTATCTATATATACCAAGCTGATATGGTTTCCTATCTAATTTTATGAGGTCGATTTTAATCTAAGTAATATATTTTAATTGATCCGAAATAATAGGCTTTCAAATAGAGGAAACTCTATTACTATCGAAAAGGCTGTTACTCAGGTTTATTTATTCCGTGGTAATAGACTCTAACAGCAATAACTATAGAAGAGGTTAGGTGCTAATTGTTTTCTCACAGAAATTTTTAAAACTAAAATGGAAGGGAGTTTGTAAAAGATTGGACGATGTTAGTGTAATTAAAGGGAAAGGGAGATACCGGCTGGAAGTTAAAACTTCTGAAATCTTATTATTAGAATATCTAGAACGTCATCGATTGCTTACGATGGCACAACTATATAAGTATTTTACTCAGTTCTTGGGAGAAGAGATTAAAGAATACTCATTTAAAAATCGATTAAGAAGACTGGAGGAATTTAAATTAGTTCGTTCTTCTAGTTTTGCAGAAGGTTTCGATGGGGAACGTTTTAAGTGTTTTTCAATTGGTACTGGTGGAATCAATTTATTAATTGAAAATGGACTTTTGTATGAAGATTACAATAAGAATCAAATATATCAACTATTAGAAAAGAAGAATAAACTTCATTTCTTATATACGCAAGAGGTAGTTCTGAGTATTATGTGTACCACTAAACAAAGATTATCATTGCCGCAATATAACTATTACAGTCAAACTAAATTATATAGCTCGTTATCACCGTCTCATGTTCCTTATGAAATGTGGATTGAGAAGGCAAGTAAGCCCGTAGCTATGTTTAACAAGGGAGCAGCACACGCTAGAGTAGCACAATTTGTTAATAACAATCAACATTATAAAAAAAGCACTGGTGATTGGGTAACAATAATTCGCCCGGACTGGATATTAAAGAGGGAAATAGATAATCTAGGACAAAAAACAAGATATCTAAACATCGAATTAGATACCGGTACGGAGCCATTGGAACAACTAGAGGATAAGGTTTGGAGATACTGTATACTGGCTGAGCAGGATTCAGACAGTAAACACGGAGTTCTATTTGTTCTTCCTGACGAAAGCTTTTCCAAAAGGACTAAATATGGCGATAGAAGTCAGCGCATATCAAACATCCGTAACAAGATATTTAATGATCCTTTAATGGCTGATAGGCTTAGACGAGTAAAATTATCAGTAGGTGTGGTATCGTTAAAAAATGCTGGGGCTGTTGCAACTAATTTTTTGGTGCCGGAATTATTTAAATAATAGTAGACTATTAAGCAAAGATGCAGATCTAAAATTTCTAAAAACTTGATTATAGATGTTTTAGTAAATTTATCCCCCTTTAGAGGGGGAAATCATTTGATTTTGGAAATACAAATGTGATTATTCTAACAATCTTCAGTACAAAAGTAACTAAAGCATTTGGAAAAACGAATATAGGAGAATCAGGGAATGAATAAATATGGAGATACCCTAAATTCCTTAAAGTCGAGTAACGATGAGAGAATAAGTTTAATCTCGACATGAAATAAGTTGACTTGTAAAACGAAAAGACCTAAATCATGGATAGAGAAAAAATCCATGACTTAGGTCTTTTTAGTTAAATTATCTACTTACAGGATGATACTATTCCTTGCTACTGGAAAATAAAAAAATATACAAAGCTCTTTTTTGTTCAAATGTCATCTTTGAAACTATTTCTCCGATTTTACGTTCAATTTCTTTGTTTGCATCCACAGATCCCTCGAAATCTAAAGCTGAGGAAGTTTGGTGATATATACTATCCCTTTCAAGTATTTGAAAAAATTGACTCCTAGAAATCCCAAATTCATGACATATAGCTTCCAATAGTGAAAACGATACCTCTTGTCTTCCTGATTCAATCTTAGATAAGGAAGGCTGGGATATTTTAATTTTTTTTGCAAAGTCAACCATTGTCATATTGTTCTTTTTTCTAAGTTCCTTGATTAGTCTTCCAATTAATAAATCACTCATATTTCAACCCTCTATATATCATTATTAGTAATCGTATCGTTATTGCATTTTACAATCAATATATATCATGATATATTCTAATTAAGAATTTATTCATATAAAGAATAATTAGAGGTGATATTTAATGATTGATGGATTTCAAAAAGTAGTGAACAAGTTAATTGAAGAAAGGCTTGAACAGATTATTACAAGTGAAGAGTATGTTATGTATTCAGAACTGCTGCATAGGGATTTGGATGAGAAGCTTTCCCAATTTGGAAAGTTTGACGATGAGGCAAAAAGAATCGAATTCATCGACGACATTAAAGGAAACATCTTTGATCAAGTACATATCCAAACAAAATTAGCATATAGGACAGCTTTTAATGATGCCCTTGTATTTGCAATAAATACCTTGGTCAATCCACAGAAAATGTTTTAGGAGGGGGCGTGTGGAATATTCGAAGCAATTAGGATTTATTCAAGTCGAGCTACATAGAATTACCAAAATAAATGAAGATCCCCGTGCAGATATATCTGAAAAGCTTCTAACAGATTTAATAACTCTTCTGGCAAAGTATGAAATTGTGACTGACCATTTTATTTTTGATTTTTCCAGCAGTGAGAAATGTGAGCAGCGAGATATTTTGCACTTAGCTTTGATAAAAGCAGGAATGCGAATCGAAAAGGAAAATCAACTGTTACAAGAAAATGTGTAATAGAAAATTAAGTGTCTTTTAAAATCAACCAGTAAAAGCGAGTGCAAAGTATATAATTCTTTAATAATGAAAATGAAATACAACATGAAGGGGACAAGCTATATGCAAATATATTCAGGGAAATTAGTAATTGATCTGGCAACAATTGTTGAAAGCGATGAAGAAAAAGTCATGAAAATTAATGCACATGAAGCATTATCTTCAGAATTGATGCAGGAACTGAGAGTGATACTGGGGGCTGCTGGGTATTTGGCTGGAAGTGTAGGAGCAACGCTGGAGAAAGTGGAAGATGTCAACACGAACGATTATTCAATGATTAAATCATATGTAAAGCAATCCAAGAAAGATGTACATCGAGTATATAACAAAGCTAACAGAGCAACTTTTAGAATTGAGTAATAGGAATTAATAATAATCTAAATGATTTATGGGCTATGCATGCAATTCTGGTAATGCAACTATGAGGTTATCTTACTAATATCGAGATAACCTTTTTATTTCGATGATATTAAAACATATCAATAAATGTGAGAGAAGAATTCAATTCAATTGTATCTATAAGAGAAGGGATGTGGTTTTGAGTGGGGACATATATTCGCCTATCGGTGCTTCCTGAAGAGATTTCACAAGAAGATTGGAAAAGTGTTTACAAAGAAACAGTGATATTAATGCAAGCTTATGATTTTGCAGAATTAAAAGAAAAAAATTTATTTGACACTCAGATCCCTGTATATGTTAAATCCAAAGAACACGAAGAGCCTTCTCGATATTGGGAAACATGTGGAGATTTAGGCAGTAAGAAATTTGCAGAAACTTTCATCCTTTACTCAGATATTAAAATGTATAGGGATGCTGCACCATCTACTTATAATGAAACAGATATTTTAATGAATAGCGAAAGCTCAGTTGTCGTTTTTGATTCTAAGACTCAAGGATACCCTTACCATCTTAATATATTAGCCATTGCTATGCTTATTGAGAGTCGTTTTCCCAAGTTTGCTAGTGTAAGTGGAGATATAGATTATCTGCAGTGTATAAAAGCAAAAGAATGGGCAGACACTCATCTCTCAACCCCAATAAAGTTACCGTTACGTGTTGATCCACAGCAGTTGCTTAAACGATTTTTTCCTAAAAGTGAACGTGAAAAGATAGAATTGATTGAAAGATGGACAATTGCAGATCAGGAAAAAATTATGGAGATAGTTTATAAGAACTCTGATAAAGAAACTTTCCATAATTGGATTAAGGAAAAATTAGTTAAGTACTCTTCCCCAACACAGATTGGAGCTGTTAAGCTCTTGGTCTATTATTTGAATTTAGTTAAGGAACCAGATAGTTTGTTTTTTATGGCTTGCAAGGAAGAAGGGGGACCGAAGTACAACCCTGAAGAAATGTTAAGGGCAATTGCTCTTACTTGGGTAAGTATTCCACCAGAAAAATATGATTTTTTAAAATCCTTTCGTAAAATTGAAGGTCATCCAACTATTGTTGAAAGAAAATTTGGAATGATGGTAATGGATATCAAGTTTCCGGGACGTGAAATTAGAACCTATATCCCTTTAACCGAGGTTGTGGAAAAGTTAACCTCTTATTTTCCAGATTGGGAGAAAAAAGCGAGACTTCTATTACAACAGGAAAATAGTAGGATAGAAGAAGAACTTCTGGAATTCTATAAGAGTATTGCTCCTATGTTGGCTCTAAATAACAAGAAGGAAAGCGAAGGCAGTTATTTGGATAATGAGGATGCTTTTCTTTATTTTGATAATCATTCGGTTTTGCTGACCGAAAAGCAGGATTTCCATTTAAAAACAGTAGCATTTAGCATTGAAAAATTTTTAAGGAAAAACCCAGAGATTAAAGAAGGACTTTATAGCTATGAAATTGAATCGATGAAGCTAATACTCGGAGAGATGCTTACTGAAAAGTTTCAGATGTATCTTACAGAAGATGCTTGGCTAAGGCTTGAAGGAGTTCTAGAAGAAGAGTTTATTATAACGCTACTTGCAAAGCTAATACTCGATGACTTTTATAATTTTAAAAGAAAAACTGACAACTATAAGCTGTTAAGGGGCATGTTTGAAAACAAGCTAATTACTGAAAAAATAACAAATTACAGGAACGACCCCGAAGTAATAACATATATTCAGGAAATGATTGATAAGGAAAAGAATACTAATAGAGATTGAGGGATGCAAATGAAGCTTCTTATGTGCCTTGAATGTAATGATATATTTAATCTAGACATGTCAGAAAAGAGTTGCAGATGTGGAAGAAGTAAAGGGAAATATATAAATCATCAGCTTGCTGAATATACGGGAAAGTCTGCGGTACCTCTTGGCTTTTCTAACCCATCAATTATACAAGCAATTAAAGATCAACCGAATGAAGGAATGGGTAAGGAGTTTACTGCTTTTATTATCCCTAAGAACTGTGAGACTTTTTTTAGAAAGTGATGTGTAGGGATGTGCAAGAAGGTAGTTAATATTAATCAGTGGCCTAGAAGTATAGATCAAAGTAAATCAATGAATACAATTATGGAAGAGCGAAGAAGGATTAGGGAAGAAAAAATAAATGAGTTTCTGAAGCGAGCTGATGGGCTCCTTGATTTAGTCAAAAAGGGTATCTAGCGAATTAATGGCCTTTGGTATGGTGTGTACTATCGAAACATACAAGAAAAATTAAATTCATTAGATAGAGATAGTTCAATAGGTGGTTAAGGGCATTTTAGTATTACTAGCATTAAAGCACTTTAAATGAACTAAAACAGACAGAAAATTTGTATTCTGTCTGTTTTTTAATGATTTTAAATCTAAAAGATAAAGTTATTTATCAAAATGGTAAAAAGTTATTTAAAGAAGTTTGCTTTTAGAAATTCCTTGTGATGAAAACATCTAGAGAAAAATATTCACTTCACTAAATAACTATTTTATGAACTGAACCTTTACAATGAATAAACAGGCGGCTCTGTTAATAGATTAATGTCTTGTTGAATAAAATAGTCATAGATTTGGACAAAAAAGTGTGAAATACTGCATTATCAAGAGTAGCAGCCAGCACAGCGCACCAAAAGGGAGAATCTTGGGTGGAAAAGTAAACTTCAACTACAATTTATGAGACTTCTAAGAGAAGTAGCCAAAGACGATATTTGTGTATAAGAACGATGGCAAAATTACCATTATCAGACTTTGATAAGCCTTATTGATAAATACCGGTTAATTGGATTGCCAATTATAGAAGAAGTTAATATTCTTGTTAAGTCAGTTTGGTTGAAAAAGTAAAAAATTTTTTTAGAGCAGGATTGCTAAGGTTGTAATTTGCATTTATTGAGATCGTAGCATAGGTAAACTCATTTTCTTCATTTACAAAAAGCAACCATATTTAGGAAACATATGGTTGCCTTTATACAACTAAATTTTAAAACTTGAATATCATCATCATAAAAAATACTTCATACTTCATTTAAGATAGGGGAGGTTTTGCTGTTATAACGTATTTATTAGCTTTTTTAAAATGATTTGATAGTTTGGGTATTCGCCTAATAGCTGCCGGTCTCCAATAATATAGAATTCTTCCTTCGCACGTGTGACGGCTACATTTAAAATGTTTGGCTGCTTACATGCCCATTCCGCTGCTGTTTTTTTTGTATTATCCGTGCCTGTAATAAAGAATACAATTTCTGCTTCTCTTCCTTGGAATGTATGAACAGTACCAATATTCTCCTTCAACCAATCTTGAAACCAATCATTAGCCTCTTTTGCAACTTTTATCAAAAGAGTTCTGTATGTCTCTGCAATCTCATCAGTACCATCATGTTTTAATTCACGGTTTAGCGCTTTTATTAATGTACCCCAACGATTTTTCTTTTCTTTTAGATAGTTTATTGTTTCATTTTTAACAGCTGTAAAAGGAGTAATAATGAAGACAGATGGTGATTTTAACTTTCCACTTTCGAATAACTTTAACTGTTCTTCAAATTCCTCTGAGCGTAGCTGTGGGTTGTAAGAAATATATTGGTTAAATAATGCTTGAAGCGAGAGAACAGAGAATTCAGTTGAGAGTTCTTGTGGCGCTGCCAAAAAGTGTTCATAAAACACATCTTTTAAGACTTTTTTTGGGTCATCTTTAGCAATATCCCACATCTTCATTAATAACAATTGTTGAATTTTTTGCTTCCAATATACTTCTAATTTTTGTTCAAGCTCTATGACTTGTTCTTTAACAAATTGTTGGGTTTCGACTTTTCCTTTAACATCATACCAATCACTTTTCCCTACCCCATCTTTTCCTAATACCATTTTCCCCCCGTAAGCTAATTCATTGGCCATTGAAAACATAGGTTCTAAACAACGACGATGAACCCAAAGCGGAATCCCAATCCACCGATTATCCTGCACAAATGTACCCTTACTATTGCTACGATCCGCTAACGATTGAACAGAACATTTTACACCTAGTAAGTCTTCATCAACACTATAAATTTTACGTAAATCTTGTAATATCGTATTATCTGATGTGACAACAGGTTCAATCTGTAATGGATCACCTACAACCATGGCCTTACGTGAGCGCCATAAAGCTCCCACCGCTTGCAATGGAACAGCTTGTCCAGCTTCATCAATCATTAAGTACGGAATAAAGTCCTTTTTAATACCACGATACATCGATGCAAAGCTTGCAAAAGTAGTGCTTACAACCGGGAAGAAACAGTGGATGGTATGCCACATTGTACGAAGTTTATCAATTGTTTCGTCATGATTTAAATCCAAGGTGTTTTTCTTTTCTAATAATGATAAAGCTGCACGTAATTTTTCCCCATGAATTAAAATAAAGTGATTTAAAACATGGATTGCCTTTATAAATAATTTGGAACGTTTAATGTTTAAATTATCAGTTTGAAATAATACACTTTGCTGACGCTTTTTATAATTTGTTGGTATCCAAAAAGCATCTGTTGATTGCTGCATTGTTTCATCTACTACTTTATGTCCTGTAATCATTCGTGCTACCGCATATTTTTCAGCTTCTACTTCATTTTTTAATTGAATAAACTCATCACAAATCTTTGCCCAATTTGCTTTTGCTTCATTTCGTTCATCTTTTGCTTTACCCCATTCAGCCATAGCACTTGATTTTCGATCTAGTAATTGTTGTGCTGCTTTTTTTATATTAGAACTGTTACCAAGCGCTACTGAAAACAGACCCCAGCTTTCCTGACCAATCATCTTATTTGCTGCATTTGGAGCAAATTGATATCTCGTTAATTCATTTAAGAATTGCTTATCGACTTTACTTTTTTGAGGTAATTCTTTTGATATATTTTCCACTGCACCATTATTGCTTGAAGTTACAACAACTGCATGTCGGGCGATCGTTGGTTCAATTTCATAAATATAACGCTCTGTCTCTTCATTTTCTTTATAAGGATTAGGTATTATCTCTTTGAAACTTGTTTGCTTAATCATGCCATTAACATTATCTCTAAAGCGGGTCATTGCATCTGCTTTTTTTACAACAATTTCTGCAAAGATATCTTGTAGCAGTGTTGTTTTGCCTGTACCGGGTGGACCATTTACCGAACTAATAGGGGTATCTGATGCGAAAAATTCATTTACGGCTACTTGTTGCATTAATGATAGTCGGTGCTCAACTGGCGATGGCCATCTTCCTAATGGCAATCGCTCTGGATGTAAAATGTGTTCGATGTATTCACGTTTTTCATTTATGTCTTGGGGATTAACGGCTTTTGTTAAAAATGTCTTTAAGGTACTATTTAAATCATTTTTTGCGCGCAGTAGATCCTCAGTAAAAAAGCTATTAAACTTCAAATTTTCTTCTTCATCATCTTGTTTTAAGATACATTCCAATACACGAATTTCCGACCTTGGCACCGTGCCAAAGAAATCCTCAAACTGCTTGTTGAACTCTTGCAACCATTGGTTATTGAATTGACCTCCATTAATCGCATTTGCTTGTGTGTTTAAAACGAGTTTATTTTCGTTATAAACTTGCATAAAATCAATATTTCCCAATCCATTCTGTTCTTCCATTAATTTAATATAGAGCTGTAAATAAGGAATAAACAGTGATTCATCAATGTACTTCCCATCTTCATTGAACTCTACATAATAACTAAAACAAATGGAAAAAGACGGATTAATTATTTCCTCCGTTACGTTATGTAAATCACGTTGAAATTGCGTTAATTCATGCTCGTAATATACACTGCCATAAAAGCCAAAGCGTTTCTGAATCTTTTCAGTTTTAAGCTCAAGTTGCTGCCATATGTTTGGTAGCTCCATTGTTGCTTCATCTTTAAACACTTTAAACTTTTGTACATATTGATTATTTTTTAAATATTTTTTTGCTATTCGTTCCTTTAAGTACTTCGTCTTAATATATCCCGGTGCCAACGTTTCCAAATGCCACCAAGATTCAATTGTTTTTTCAAGTTCACTCATCACAAATATCCTTTAGTTTTTTTAGTAATTATATTATATAAGGATTTAAAAATTTTGGAAATACAAAGAAGTATGATGAAGAAAAGTAAAAAAGGAGAAATGTTAGAAGATTTTAAAAAGCAAATTTTTAAGTCTGAACAAAGGAAAATAGCAAACGAAAAATGGACCACTACATCTCGCTTATATTTTGGGTTTTTTTACAGTCATCCCTCCACACATTTAGAGTACGGAAACAGTAAATGAATAGTAGAACAAAATTAAAAAGGCATTGGTAGGGATTAGTTTACCGGTGCCTTTTTGCCTCTTAAATAACTACGGTGAACCCCATCATAAGGGATCAATAATAGTACCATTCAATTTGGAATCCTTTATTGCCCTCAAATCCTGTATTTTATGGTAAAATTTACACACAAATGTTTGGAGGTAAGCAGCCTTGGAGATATTAACAAGTGATTTAGAGCAGCAATTGTTTGAAAATTTGAAACTGTGTCATGATAATATTGTTGTTATTAGTCCATTTTTGAGTCTAAATATTGCTGAGAAATTAGTAAATATTATTAAAAATAACCAAATAGATTGCACTATTATTACTAGATTTGAACGTAAAGCATTTATAGAAAAAGCTAGTAGTCTAGATGCATTAAAACTACTTCTCCAAAACGAAATAAAAGTTTTAGCTTTAAAAGATTTACATTCAAAAGCCTATATCATTGATAGTAAAAAATGTTTTGTCGGTTCGGCGAATTTTACGAATAAAGGGCTGAACAAAAATCACGAATTGCTATTATACTTTGACAAAAAAGATGATGTTGACAAAGTTATTTTTTATGCGAATGAATTAATAAAAAAAATTGAACAATCTGGTAACTGGCAAATCACAATGGATCAGATACATATGGAACAAGATATCTTACTAAGATATCAAAATAATCAAAGAGATAACGAAAAAATAAATTACACATGGGGATCTGAATTAAAATCAGAAAATGTTATCGATGAAGATTTAATTGTTTTATCAGTTCCCGCAGGGAGTACGATACACCTCATTGAAGAGTATTTAATTCATGCCCATCCAATTTCAAAAGGTTATAATTACTCACCTACAGGATACATAACATTTCGAAAGGCTAATGGAGGGGTTATGGAAAAAATATTTAGTATTAACAAAACGTTTCCTCTTGAAATGAACCAATGGAGAAGCGAAATTAAGAAGATGGAGATATCCGAAACCCTTAAAGAAAATCTTATTAACTATATTGTTAATCGTTATAGGGATTTTGAATTTGACAAGGCTCCTAAGTATAAATTTTATATTTTAAGTTTGTTATGTGATCTGCCCAATAATCCATATCCCCCTTCAAATAACGCTGGGGGATGGTTATACACTATGAAAGATTTAAGAGAAAGTCATGGATATGTATACACCAGTAAACAAATGAAAAAACTTAAAGCCCAAGGAGAAATAGAATAATATCAAATCCTTATTTAGAAATATAAGATGATATTGACCTACACATAATGGTTTATCATATTTCTTACATTAAAATAGGTATTCATTCAGAGTAAAGGATAAAATAAATCCTTAAAGTAGTGAATGTTTAAGAGGTGAAAATATGTCATTGCAACAAATGATTGATGATTATATTAGTCATTTAGGAATAGAAAAGAGAAGTATAAATATATTAGAAAATAAAGCTGTTGAAACATTTCTTAACAAGGAAGAAAATACACGATTACTCTTTAGTGAAGTTTCAAGCCTAATAAATAAAAATTTAAGTAAAAAGCTATTCTTTGAAACTACAAATGGAGGCTCTAAGGCATATACATTAGAGGATAATAGATTGAAAAAGATTTTTATAACACTTCGGGGAGATATTAAGGACGAAGAGGTCCAATCTGTGTTAATACATGAATTAGGTGAAGCAGATTACTTAGCTAGAAGATTACCAATTGTCGTTAATACTAGAGAAGATCAAGTAATGGGGAGATTGATTGAACTATTTAGTCATCCCCATTGTAGAAGATTATCTATGAGCTTTGGTTTAAGTGAAATAGAAGGTCTGTTTAGAAATAATGCAAATGAAATTTGTATTAACAACCATAATAACAATCCTGAAAAATATGATTACGGTTGGCAAAAATTATTAGGTGTTGTATGGTATTTGATTACCTATCCCGACTTATGGGAATTAAGGGATAGATTAGACCTATATTGTGAATATAAAGAAGTTGTAGATGAAATTATTGAAATTGTTTCTCTAACTGATACAATGGGAGAGTTAAAGTTAGTCGAAGAGGCAATGCAAAAGGTTTTAGAAATATTATATTCTATTGAAAATCAAGAATATAGACTCCCAAGTTATTGTAAAATTCAATCCAGAGCTTGAAAGATTGGTTAAGTGACTAAAAGTCTGTTAGAGGTTAAGATTAGAAGTAAATTAATTTATATCAACTAAATTATAGATTGAACAAATATAAAGACTACTATTATTAAAGCTTTGTTTGCTTTTATTTATATAAAATTCTCTATTATTAATGTAACTATTAAAAGGGTATTTTTTCTATTGTAACATTTATTGGTCAAAGCAAGGACGTGAGGGTTTAAAAGTGAAGTTGTTACATAATACTAAAAATAGTAATGCTACATCGATTATAAACAGTCAAACAATTCATGGAAGTATCTTTAATATAAAAGATTATTTAGAAGAATTTTTTGAAAAAGTTAGCGAAGCTAATGGTTCAGTTGAGTTACTTCATGAATATGATGATGGAAAGATATATGTCCCTTGGTTGGGCAGTGGCGTATATTGTTATTCTGAATTCGATATTCGGTTGGCTAAAGAATATAAAAAAAAGCAAGGTGACAGAACAGTAATAGCTATTGAAATTGACAGTAGTAAAATCGATGAAAATAATCTTCTTAATATCGATTCTCAAGAAAGCAGGAAAATACTCAAAGAATTCCTAGATCAAAGGTTAAAAGAAATTGCGTTTGATTATTTTGACAAAGGGAACGAACAATTAGGTGATAGCACTTTATTACTTAGAGAAATTTTAATTATTAGTTTTGATAATTATTATGTAGGATACCCTTTTGCAGCTGGAATTATTTTAGACTTATTCCTTAATTCTTCAGAAACACAATACAATATTGTTAAAGGGAGCTTTAGAAAAGGTGGGGGAAAAGGAAAGTTCAAAAATACAGTATGGATTGATACGTATTTTACAATTAAAGAAAACAATGTAATATCTTCTTTGAATAAAATTTGTTAAAATAAGGTTATAAGGAGTGATTTGGATGGATTCTAAAGAGTTTGAGAAGTTGAAAGGATTTTTTCAAAGTCATGTTGAGCACGGTCTAGTTGCTTCAAAAGATAATATTGATAAAATAATTAATCAAAATGCAACAATAAAAAAAAATATTCAAATTCTTAAAGCTGAATATAAACTATCTAGATTAATTAATGAAGAACTAAAAACTAACAATTTTCCTAGTGAGGTAGATACAATCTCTAAAGAATTAAAAGAAATAAAAAATTCATCTCATATAGTAGTAGGTACTACTACCATAAATAAATTCTTAGAGGTTGATTCTTCTTCAATTAAAGTAATATCAATGGATATTCAACCTAAAGAACTAGATTTTGGGTATGAAACGGAATTTCAAAAAACTAATGAATTGAGTAAATCAGCATAATGCGTGTAAGGGGTTTTAAAATATGAAGGATCCAGTAATAAAATTTAAAGGATACTCAATTCAACAAATGATTTATCAAAAAGTAGATTCAAAAGAAGGTAGTCCTTCTTCAAAATTAAATTTGAGTTGTGGAATTTCTGAAGATATGAAATTTGGAAAAATAATCATAACTGTTGAGTTTATAAATTCAGAAGTCCAAATACTACTCACAGTAGAAGGTTTATTTGATGTTAAAGGTGTGGAATCTAAAGAATCTATTGAAGAATTTCTAACCGTTAACGGTACTGCAATTGTATATCCATATGTTAGAAGTATAATGTCAATGGTTAGTTCTTTAGATTCGAACAATGCAATTATTTTACCTACAATAAATACAACTAATTTTATTGATTAAAAGTTGTTAAATCTAGGACAACTAATGATAGAATTTTGATTTAATCAACTATAGGAGTATAACTGAAGGATTTCTACGCCTACGCCTTTAAATTACTTATGAAAATGGGATAAGAGATTTTTTCTTGCTTTGCAAAGCAATGAATAATAAAATAATATAAAAAATAATAAAATACTTTCCTTAGAATAGTGTATAAAAGGATTATCTTTCTTTATATAATCCTTTCTTTTTTTGGTAACTTCGATCCCTATGTTTAAGTGAATAAAATTACTTTTTTATCTAAAAAGGCGAGAAACAACTTCCTCGTCTTTTTTTAAATAAGTAACCATGTTTCTTTTATTAATTACACACATAGTCAATTTTTCAATAGTTTTGCTAACTCAATAACATTAAATGACTTCAATAAAAGTGATAACATCCTTTTTTCAAGATGTATTTTGCACAAATTTTACTCAAGACATTATATAAACCGTATACACTTAATGTTTATCAAGATATCCAACCGACCACTAGTAACCAAGATTTAAAATCTCATAAATTTTGAAATATCTACACTTATTGGATTTTTAGTTAAATTGAATATCTTTGTGCAGTTGCTAAAAGTACAGTCAATTTTTACAAATTAATCGTTAGAAAAGATTGGGTGCAATTAACCTTACTAATAGTGGTGAAGCATATACAGGTTGGATTTAGAAATCTGTACTCTGCCATAATAGTATATCACCCCATAATTGGACAAATTGCATGTTGTTATTTACTCTCATACAACTAGTGGAATATCTTAAATATTAAAGAAGAGATACTTCAAAATTAAGAATTAATAGTATTGCAATAAAAATCTGTCTCCGTAAGCAAAATAAATAAACCTTATTAATTCCTTTGTAAGACCATTTTTTAACGTTCAAAAAAACCTTGTAAACGTTGATATAATAAGGTTTTAGGTTTTTTGATCAGTAACACCCGCCGTCTCCATACATAGAAATCATAAGACTTAAAATAGTGCTAAAACCCTTGTATATCAAGGGTTTTTTTGTACTGATTCATATAGTTTTAAAGAATAGTTTATTACTGGTTAGCTAAGAAATTGTACATTAATATTAAATAAAGATTTTCTATTTTTTTATCTATAACATCCAAATGTGCGCATTTCTAATTCTCTACGAAAATCCTCTCCCGTCCTCTGGCAGGTTTTAAGGGTCACTCTTCATGAAAGTCTAATTAACTTTTAATGCCGCATCTATATACTATATTTGTCTAAAATAAATAATTTTACAGTAAGTTGAATACATTAGCAACTAAATTTGGATTTTTGAAATTATTCTCAATTATTGAAAAATT
The DNA here is from genome assembly GCF_003217295.1 of Ureibacillus chungkukjangi. Lineage (GTDB taxonomy): Bacteria > Bacillota > Bacilli > Bacillales_A > Planococcaceae > Ureibacillus > Ureibacillus chungkukjangi. The sequence continues at coordinate 42,266 of NZ_QJTJ01000017.1, read as the reverse complement.
GTGTGAAATAGGTCAGGGAATCTATATAATTGGAGCATGAACAAAATTTTAGTGAGTAAACATAATTTCACTAAAGTGAGTGAGGTGTGTCATGTATTCTCAGGAGGAAATGATAAGAGTTTCCAAAATGTATTATGAAATGCAGTATACCCAGAAAGAGATTTCAGAGAAATTGCCCTATTCACGTGCAACCATTAGTCGGATATTAGATACTGCCTATAAACAGGGGATTGTTGAAGTAAAAGTAAATTACCCGATTGATTTTGTACAAAGTATGGAAGAAAAGATCAAAGAAAAGTATGCATTGAAAAAGGTATTTGTACTGCCGGTATATGTTGATGACGAATTACTAATTTTAAACGATGTCGGTAGAGCTGCAGCGAAATATTTACATGAAATTTGCTGTGACAATACAATTCTGGGGATTTCGTGGGGAACAACATTAGCTCATGTTATTCCTCATCTAATTCCTAAAAAAGTGAATGATATGAAAATTGTACAATTAAATGGCGGTATAGCGAAAAATTCAATTTCTACTGGTGCTGCTCAAATTTTAGAAAAATTTTCGGAAACTTTTTCAACGGGTTACTACATGTTACCTGTTCCTACGATAGTTGACTCCGAAATGATTGCTCAAGTAATTACTTCGGATTCAAGTATAGAGGAAACAATTAATATCGGGAAAAAAAGTAATATTGCTATATTTGGAATTGGAAGCGTTCACTTTAATAATATCCTTTACAAAGGTGGCTTTTTCAAAGAGGGGGCTTATGAAGAGTTAATTTCTAAAAGGGCTGTTGGGGATATATGTTCAAGGTATTTTAAGGAAGATGGAACTTTAGCAGATGTGGAATTAAACAAACGGACGATAGGTTTGCAGCTAGAAGATCTACAGCAAAAAGAATACTCCATAGCTGTAGCTTCAGGCAAATCAAAAGCTGAGAGTGTCATAGGGGCATTAAATGGCGGTTATGTAAACGTTTTATTTATAGATGAAGTACTGGCAGCCGAGATTTTAAATGAAAACAACACAAGGGGGAAATACAGTGAAAGCGGTTAAATTATATGAGCCTGGAAATCTAAAAGTAGAGCAAGTAGATTCACCGTCTATTGATTCGGAAGAAGTATTGATTCAGGTTAAAGCGGTGGGGATTTGTGGATCGGATATTCCCAGAGCTTTAGTAAAAGGTGCCTATTATCAGGGATTAACACTTGGCCACGAATTTGCGGGAATCATTGTGGAATGTGGCCAAGATACTGAAGGCTGGAAAGTAGGAGATCGTGTAACAATCGCTCCGCTTGTTCCATGTATGGAATGTGACTATTGCAAAATTGGGAAATACGGACTTTGTGATAACTATAACTATTATGGTTCAAGAACTGACGGAGCCATGGCGAAATATATAAAAGTGCATAAAAATAATCTTTTAAAACTTCCAGATACTGTTTCATATGAGGCCGGTGCAATGGTTGACCCTGCGGCAAATGCAGTACATGGTCTTTGGAGAGGTGATTTAAAGCCTGGTGATACGGTTGTTGTAATTGGTCTTGGGGCAATTGGATTATTTGCAGTGCAGTATGCTCGTGAAATGGGCGCAGCGGAGGTCATTGCCATCGATGTATTTGAAGAAAAATTACAGGTAGCAAAACTTCTCGGGGCAGATCGAGTCATCAATTCAAAAGAAGCAGACCCGATTATAGAACTTGAAAGTACGAAGGTTAATTTGGTCTTAGATACTTCAGGCTCACCAACTGCACAAAATCAAGCTGTTTCGATGACAGGGAAACTGGGGAGTGTCGTATTTTTAGGGATTTCCAATAAAGAATTAACCTTGTCCGCAAAATCGGTTGATCGATTGCTTCGTTATGAAATCGGTATCCGTGGTTCATGGAATTCATTCTCGGACCCCTTCCCTGGAGAGGAATGGAGTTTCACTATTGAGTGCATGGCAAAGGGGAGAATTCAAACTGATCCGATTGTTTCACATCGTTTTAAAATTGATGAGACACCAGATGTTTTTGAAAAAATCAAAAATAAGGATATTGTTTTTAATAAAATTCTAATCTTCCCGGAGGAATAGAACTATGGTTCATAAACATCTATTAGGAATCGACTTAGGGACACAATCGGTGAAAATTGGGATTTATAACGGAAAAGGAAACCTTTTACTGAAGGAAAGTGTATCCTATCCAACCCATCATAACAATCGAAGTTTATCCGAGCAAAACGCTGAAGATTGGTGGAATGCGTTAATAAAGGCACTAAGGAGGGCAAACGACAATTTTGATTTATCCCTTATTGAAGGCATTTCTGTTTGTGCAACCTCTTCAACCGTATTGATGACGGATCAAAACTATCAACCTATTATTCCTGCTCAGTGCTGGATGGATCAACGTGCTGTGGCTGAAGAAGAAGAGATTAATAATAATGCAAGTTCTATTGTTAAAAATCGTCTACTGTATTCTGGTCAGAAGACTTCTATCGAATGGATGACAACAAAATCCTTATGGTTAAAAAATAACTATGATTTAACAGATAAGTTTATCCTCGAGCAATTAGATTGGATAAATTTTAAGCTTACTGGAGAAGTTGCTGCATCCCAGTGTAATGCAACCTGCAAATGGAATTATGTTAATCATCAAAATGGATTTTCAGAAGAGTTTTTTAACGAAATCGGTCTAGAGGGAATAACAAAACATTGGCCTAATCGAATATTGAAAGTAGGAGAACTGGTTGGGAAAATAACGGAAGCCGCAGCTGAAGAAATTGGTTTAAAGACCGGTACACCTGTATTTCAAGGTGGAATCGATGCACATATTGGCATGATTGGTTCCGGGTCTCTTGAACCAGGGCATTTAAGTATGATCATGGGAACGAGTTTTGTTCACTTGATGCATCACAAAGAGCCAATATTTAATGATGCTTTGTGGGGACCTTATGATTCACCATTAATCGAAAACCATTGGCTGCTTGAAGGTGGTCAACTATCATGCGGTTCTTTAATTTCTTGGTTCTTAAACGAATTCTATGAAGGTAGTACGGAAGTAGATAAAATTTATTTAGAACTCGATGAAAAAATCAAAGAAATTGATGCAGGAAGCGAAGGTCTGATTATATTAGACAGTTGGAAGGGAAATAGAACCCCCTATAAAAATCCTTATGCATCAGGAGCATTTATCGGCCTAACTTTATCACATTCGAAGTTTCATATTTATAGAGCGATTCTTGAGTCAATTGCATATGGCACGAAAAATGTCATTGAAACATTTAAATGTTCCTCCATTCCTGTAAAGAAAATAGTTGCTGGAGGGGGAGGAACTAAGAATGCTGCTTGGATGCAAATTATAAGTGATGTCACGGGACTCCCAATTTTTGTACCAAAGGATCAAGAAATCGGTACAAAAGGAACGGCAATCATTGCGGCCTATGGTATTGGATTATACTCTTCCATTAAAGAAGCATCTGATCAGATGGTAGAAATGCAACAAGTATTCGAGCCTGATGGAAAATATAAAGAAAAATATGATAACGGTTTCCAAACGTATCTGGAGCTAAATAAACTGCTATTTCCTATTATGAAAAAACTGAATAAAGGAAAGGAGGAGCTTCATGAGTTATGTACTTGAAATGAAAGAAATCACTAAGTCTTTTCCAGGGGTTAAAGCCTTACAAAACGTTAATTTTTCTGTGCTTCCAGGAGAAATCCACTGTTTGATCGGTGCAAATGGAGCAGGAAAATCAACCTTAATGAAAATCCTTTCTGGTGTGTATGAAATGGATGAAGGCTCTATATTGCTTTACGGGAAGGAAGTGAAGATTACTTCTCCTGCTGATAGTAAGGAAAATGGAATTGCCACAATTTATCAAGAGCTTTCATTAGTAGAAGAATTGAGTTTAGCCGAAAATATCTATCTAGGAAATTATCTCAATCCCAAGGGTGGCTTTATTAAGTGGAATGAATTAAATAACCAAGCAAAAGACTTATTCTCACTTCTAGGGCTTTCTCTTTCTCCTAACCTATTAGTAAAAGAGGTGAGTATGGGGTTAAAACAAATGACGGAAATTGCTAAGGCACTCTCGACTAACTGTAAAATTATTGTAATGGATGAACCATCGACAGCTCTTTCTGGTGAAGAAATTAATAAACTTTTTGATGTGATTAGATTACTAAAAAAACAAGGATATACAATCATTTATATTTCTCATAAGCTCGATGAATTGTACACGATTGGTGATCGAGTGACGGTTCTGCGTAATGGAAAATGGGTAGTTACAGAGGAATTGAAGAATGTCAGTCAATCGGAGCTAATTGAACATATAATTGGTCGGAAAATTGAAAAACAAACAAAGCAGTATAATTTGGAACAAAAAGAAGAATTTTTGAAAGTCAGTAACCTAACCAACAAGAATATAAAAAATGTTTCCTTTACTGTTGGCAAGGGAGAAACAATTGGTTTGTATGGTCTTGTAGGGTCAGGTCGAACTGAGTTGCTTCGAGCTATATATGGAGCTGATAAACTGATTGATGGGGAAATTTTTATAAATGGAATCAAAAAGAAAATTACTTCACCTAAAAATGCTGTAAATGAGGGAATGGGGCTTGTTCCGGAAAATAGAAAAACGGAAGGGATTATCGCTAACTTATCTATAGAAGCAAATGCTTTTCTTCCTTCTTTAAACAAATATTCGAAAAGTCGATTTTTACAGCAAACTAAAATTGGAGAAATGATGAAACAATCCATTGAAAAGCTAAAAATTAAAGCTCCTGACCCTAAAACAGAAATCCGCAATTTAAGTGGGGGAAATCAACAAAAAGTCATTATCTCCAAATGGTTAATCCACCAGTCTAAATTGTTGCTATTTGATGAACCTACACAAGGAATTGATGTAGGGTCAAAAGACGAAATTTACAAAATAATGAGAGACTTAGCAAGTCAAGGGACGAGTATTGTGGTGGCCTCATCTGAAATCGATGAACTGCTGGCTATCTGTGATCGGGTGCTAGTAATGTTCGAGGGAAGAGTTGTAAAAGAATTCTTATCTCCGGTAAGTCAAAAAAGTGAGATTCTAAATTCAGCTGTGTCTGGTTCTTAATAATGAACAAAGGGGTGAAAACTATGAGTATGAATTTAGATATGGAAGTGTTGGAAAAACCTAAAAAAAGTCAGTTCCAAGTAGGTACGTTTCTAAAGAAATATAATCTATTTCTTATATTTATAGTGTTCTTAATTATTGGAACATTATTGTCGGAGCATTTCTTAACATTCCAAAATATTTCGAATATCCTTCAACAATCAGCATTTGTGGGAATCGTGGCAATTGGGATGACATTTGTTATTCTTGTTGGAGGAATTGATCTTTCAGTAGGGGCTGTTCTGGGGCTTTCTGGAATGCTTGTGGCTTTATTGATTTCTAGTGGCGTGAATCCATTCATTGCCATCGTAATTACAATTGCAGCAGGAGGTTTCATGGGCTTTGTAAGTGGATTTATTTCTACTAAATTTAAAGTACCAGCTTTCATTGCTACACTTGCAATGATGGTTAGTGCAAGGGGATTAGCGTTATTGACAACAGATGGAGAACCAATCTATGATTTGCCGCCGGCGTTTACGGCTCTTGGCGAAAGTTTTGGGAATATCCCAATTCCCGCAATTATCTGGATTGTTCTGACAATTATTGCAGTAGTTATTTTAAAATTTACGACATTTGGCAGAAAACTGTATGCTGTTGGGGGGAATGAGGAATCTGCCCGTTTATCTGGGATTGCTGTTGAAAAATATTTAACTACTACTTATATATTAGCTGGGATAATGTCAGCCATAGCAGGAATATTAATGGCTTCATGGCTTACAGTAGGGCAACCGACAGCAGGTACAGGATTGGAATTGGATGCGATTGCTGCGGTAGTAATTGGCGGCACTAGTTTAACAGGGGGAAGAGGCGGAATAGGTGGAACATTCATCGGAGTTTTAATAATGAGTATGATTGTAAATATTTTTAATCTATTGGGTCTTTCTTCGTACTATCAGTCTATCTTTATGGGGGCAATTATTGTAACCGCTTTAATTATGAATCAATTAATAGCTAATAAAAAATAGGGGGGATTATCATGAAAAAGAGATTGAATATTTTTTCTGTTTTGACAATGATGGTATTGATTTTAGCTGCTTGTGGTGGTAACGAAGTGGGAACAAATACGTCTTCAGAGGGTAATGCTGAAGGTAAGTTGGTGATTGGATTTTCGCAACCAACATTAGAATCGCCTTTTTACACAGCACTTGTTGAAGGGGCAAAAGAAGAAGCCTCAAAACTTGGCGCGGAATTGATTGTTGTAGATGCTCAAAACGATATTGAAAAGCAAAATTCCGACATCCAATCATTAATTACTAAAGGAATTGATGTTCTTCTTATCAATCCAGTGAATCCGTCAGGTGTGGCGCCTTCTTTAAAAGCGGCAGAACAGGCGAATATTCCAGTAATAGCTGTTGACCGCAACACGAAACAAGAGGTTGCTTCTTATATCGGTCGCGACAATGAGGAAATGGGTAGAGAAGCGGGAAAGAAAGCAGTTGAATTGTTAGGTGGAGAAGGAAAAGCAACTGGAAAAATTATTGAAATTCAAGGTGATGCTGGCGGTACGGTAATGCAGGCGCGTCATGATGGGTTTCACGAGATTGTTGAAAAAGAATCAGGAATTGAAATTATAGAAGGACCGTATAGTAACTATATTCGTGCTGAGGCGGTGTCTGCAATGCAAGATTTACTGCAAGCACATTCTGACGTGAATCTTGTGTATGCGCATAATGATGACATGGCTTTAGGTGCAATACAGGTTCTTGAGAAATCAGGTAAATTACAAGATGTAAGTATTGTTGGTATTGATGGTCTAATGGAAGCAATAAAGCAAATCAAGGCAGGAAAATTTAAGGCAACTGTAATTAATGATCCGATTTCACTTGGTGTATTGTCTATTCAAACAGCTGTAAAAATTGGCAAGGGCGAAACTGTTGAAAAATATGTAGACGGTGGTACAGGATTAATAGATGAAACGAATGTAGATCAGTATTTAGATGAAACTAAGAAGTTTGCAGAAATTAAATAATGAGTGGAGTGAATTACATTATATGGCACTTGAAAAATTTATAGATCATACTTTACTAAAAGCTGATGCTTCTACAGCTGTAATAGAAAAGTTATGTAAAGAGGCTTCTGATAATCACTTCGCCACGGTTTGTATCAATCCTGTCTATGTGAAAAAGGCAAGCGAACTATTACAGGATACTGAAGTCAAAGTATGCACAGTAATCGGATTCCCATTAGGAGCAACTTTAACTAATGTGAAAATATTTGAGGCAAAACAGGCACTGCAAGACGGTGCTACAGAATTAGATTATGTAATCAATATAGGTGATATCAAAAATGGAGAATTTAATAATGTTAAAAAAGAAATGGCCTCTTTTATAGCATTAAAAGAAGATAATCCAAATTTAGTTATTAAAGTTATTCTTGAAACATGCTATTTAACTTCAAAAGAAGTAAGTAAAGTGTGCGAACTGGCGAAAGAGACAAAAATTGATTTCGTTAAAACATCTACAGGGTTTGGTCCAGGTGGAGCTACAGAAGATACGGTTTCGCTTATGAAAAAGATAGTAGGTGACGCGGTAGAAGTTAAAGCATCCGGAGGTATAAGAACGACTGCTGATGCCGAAAAATACATTAAGCTAGGTGCAACAAGGATTGGAACTAGTAATGGAGTTGCAATTGTAAATTTGACTGAGGAGACAGCCGCTAGTTCGTGGTATTGAGATTATTCATTAGATCCAAAATTTCTATTTTGTTAATACGCTTGAGATTTCAATAGCCAAACACGTGGTAGGGCTCTCTATGTTTTAAGAGTTTGTTCTTGAGTCGGGTCCACATCGATTGGGACTCGTACCAGCTAATCAGTTCTATTTCCTCCGTATGTTCAAAATTTATATAAACTTAAAAAGGCCATTCAGAATGAATCCAACATTCTGAATGGCTTTTCTCCGATAAGTTGAGAGGTGCCCTTAAACAATAGAGACTACCTTACAAGTCATAATCTCATCAACCGCAGATTCTTCATTAGAAATCCCAATAACTCCTCCGCTTTCAAACATTCTCTTAGTTAGCTTTTGTAGTCATGATGGTGCTTGGACAAAATCGTTTTGGATGTGGAGGCGTTCTGTGCTTCGATGTGCATCTTTTTCGAATTGTCCTATGTTCAGTACGGGTGCCTGAAGCTGCCTCATTTCTTAGAAGGGAATGCTGTATAAAGTTCCCCAAAAGAGTGCTCTTTTTATTTCCCTAACAATACACAAACATTAGGATAATGGAAATTAAACAAAGGCTAACATAGAATTTTTTAGCGTTCATAAATTCTGTCTATTAAAAAAGGTATTGGTTGAAAGTATGGAGAACTTTTAGTTTATTGTTGCTTTGCAATGTCCGCCATATTTCCGACCGGATTGGCGTGAAAATTTAGAACAGATCGTGGAATATACCAATACGGACAATCTCTTTGCTGAAGCCTTAAATCCAGATACGAAGGCATTCTTATCTTCTGTGCCGCACCTGAATCCTGGAAAGAAGCGTGAATGAATCAGATTGAAAGGGGAAACCCCTTCACTACTGAATTCCCCATCAGGATGTGTATTCTACCCGTGATGTCCTAGGCTACGGAAATTTGTAGCAATCCATACCTGTAAATATGGGAACGAAGCCAGGTCAATTTGTGAAGTGTCATTTATATTAAAACTAAATTCGTAGGAGGACTATAAATGAATCAAGTAAAAGGCGATTTAAAGTCTATCAATCTGGTTGAACGATTAAAAGAAATTTTGCCAGAGGATAGAATTACGACGAATGAAACGGTTCTTTTGAATCATAGCCAAGATGAATCCTTTCATCCGTCAAGTCTTCCAGATGTAGTCGTGTTTCCACAAGTGAAAGAAGAGGTAGTTGGAATTTTACGTTTTGCTAATGATCATAAAATTCCCGTGGTGCCCTTTGGTGCTGGATCAGGTTTGGAAGGTCAAACGATTCCAATCTGTGGTGGTATTACGATTGATTTTCAGGAAATGAACAAAATCATGGATATTAATCCAAGAGATTTATTGGTAGTCGTACAACCTGGTATCACTAGGCTACAGTTGAACGCGGAATTAGGAAAGCATGGATTGTTTTTCCCTGTTGACCCAGGAGCAGACGCTACTATAGGGGGGATGGCTTCGACAAATGCGAGCGGGACGACGACTGTTCGATATGGTGCCATGAAGGATAATGTTCGTGACCTTGAAGTTGTGCTAGCTGATGGAAGTGTTATTCATACGGGCAGTAAAGCGAAAAAATCTTCATCCGGCTATCGATTGACAGAGCTTTTCGTAGGATCGGAAGGGACTTTGGGTGCTTTCACTGAACTCACATTGCAGGTGTATGGAATCCCTGAAGTCACTGTTGCAGGACGAGCGGTTTTTTCATCCTTGCACAATGCAGTTCAAGCTGCAACTTCCCTCCTTCAAATTGGGGTCCCAATTGCAAGAATGGAACTGGTTGAAGCAATTACCATTAAAGGTATGAATAAAAGTTCAGGAACAAATTATACAGAAGATACTACATTGTTTTTGGAATTTCACGGTTCAAAGGGCAATGTTGATGGCGATCTTGATATCACAAAAGAATTATTTACCGGATTCGGCTGCTATCAATTTGATATTGAAACAGATTCGATTGGAAGAAAGAAACTTTGGGAAGTAAGGCATAATCACTTATATATTTTGAAACATGCGAATCCCGGCAAGAAAGTGTTGAATACGGATGTTTGTGTTCCGTTATCCGCTTTAGTAGAGGCCATTGAATTTAGCCGTAAGTGTATTGATGAAAATGGACTAGATGGCAGTATCATAGGTCATATTGGAGACGGCAACTTCCATGCTAGTATCGTTCTAGACCAAAATAATTTAGAAAAAGTGGATTCTGTAAACGAACAAATCGTGAAATTTGCTTTGTCGGTCGGGGGAACTTGTACTGGAGAGCATGGGGTAGGACTAGGAAAAATGAAGTATCAGCATGAGCAGCATGGAAAAGCGTTGGATGTCATGAAATCGATTAAAAAAGTGCTTGATCCAAGTAACATTTTAAACCCAGGTAAAATTTTCAGATTAGATTAAATGATACAGATGGTAGGGTTACTACGAAGTTGTAGACAGCAGGTGAAGGCCTCAATTTCTGGCCTAGAAGTTGTCTATTCCAAGGGTGCTTTTTCTATTTTCCCTCTATCAAGCTTGATTTGCTAATGTTATCTATTGATACACGGTGATTGAAAGAGAGCTGTAGTGGCTCTCTTTTTATATGGACACAATTCGACATAGAAAGAGTATTTGTATAGGTTGGAGAAGAAAAAGAAGAGGCATAGGTCTAGTCGTATTCAATTTTTAACCAGAATGAACTAGTTACACAACAATCTTACAATTAAAATACAGATTTATTAGAAAATTCATTTTGTTATGTTAAACTAATGGTAAATTTCTATCTATTGGAACAAGGTTAGAAAACTATTTGTTTACGATTGAGGTGATTCCCATGAATATTTGCCAGGAGAATGATTACTCTTTTCTCACACTCTCAAAAGCCAAAAAACTGTTAGAAATTAATAAGATGTTAACGCAGTCCTTACAATTAGAAGAGGTATTAAAAAATTTAATCACTGCAGCCAGTGAGTTGGTTACCGTGACAGATACGTTTATGATCTATTTGTATGATGAATTCACGGGGAAGCTCAAATTGTCGGAGGCAATTGGGGTGGAGATGGAACCACTAAAAAAGTTGGTCCTTTCACCGGGCGAATCGATTACGGGGAAAGTGTTTTTAGAAAAAAAGGCCAAGTTATTTAAATCGGAACAAGAGATTGATACTTATATGAGCAATATGTCGGAAAGAAACTATCAATATTATTTTGAGGGGGTCCGGCGGAAAAAAATCAAAAGTGCCTTTTGTGTGCCGATTATCTATCAGGATACTTGTCTTGGGGTCCTTATGGTAGATAACTTTGGTCAGGATGGGGTCTTTTCCCGTGCAGATTTGGAAGTCATCCAGATCATTGCCGACCAGAGTGCTATCGCGCTTGAACATTCTCGGGTTTATCATAACTTACTGCAAAAGAATGAAATGTTATCCAAAACGATTTCCATTCATAAGAAGTTTTATCAATACATCATAGAAGGAGAAGGGATTGGACGTATTCTTCAATTATTGGAAAGTTTGATAGGCTCTCAAGTCGTTCATCACGAAACCAATAGTTATCGTCAGAATAGCAATGATTATCCCCTTGTGCGTGGACATGAAATTCTAGGCGTGTTAGAGCTGGCGCGACCATTTGAAACTTTCCCTGAATTTGAACAATTAATTATTGAACATGCCTGTTCTGCCATCGCCCTTGAGTTGACGAAAGATAGTGCATTGCTTGAACAAGAATTTCAATTACGACATGAAATATTTAATCAGCTATTAAATGGTCTAACCAATTATGATCAAAAAAGGATCCTGCAATATTTACAGTGGAATGAAGTAAATGATCTTCAATGTATTATCATTGAGGGTTCGGTCAAAACATTGTGGGATCAAAATAAATTGAAAGATAAGCAGTGGCTATTACTTTCATTTGAAAATATGCTTAAAACTATTTGTGGGAATAGTTTTATTGTTACGAATACCTTTCAACTGATTGTCGTTCTTCCAGACATGAAGGAATATCAATTGCAACAAATCCTTCATGGGATTGAGGCGGTGACGGGGAAGGACAAAGAAGTACTCATTGGTATTGGAAGGAAAACAAGTATACCGCAATTATCCATTTCTTATAATGAAGCGATACAGTCCATAAATTATGCAAAAGTGACAAAGGCATCCCGTATTGTTGAGTATGCCAAACTCGGTATGGAACGGCTTTTTCATGAGATTGAACCACAACGAAAAGAGATTTTCATTCAGGATAAGCTTGGAAAACTATTAAAAACAGACTTCGTATTAGTCGAAACGTTACTATGTTTTATAAATAATAATAAAAACCATAAAGGTACAGCTAACGAGTTACATATTCATGGGAATACGTTGTATTATCGTCTAAAGAAAATGGAGGAAATTTTACAGATTGATTTGAATAATGAAAAAGAGTGGGTGGATATCGTTATCGCTACTCAATTATATGTGGCAAGTCACAAAGAGTAATTTCTATTTTTGTGACTTGCCACATTTATTTTTATAATTTTGAATATTAAAATTATTTAAAAGATTGTGAGGTGATCGTTGAATGACCGAAACATATTTCAATTACATTGATGGTGAATGGGTTCAAGCAAGTTCAGGCGAGGTGTATTCAAGCATTAATCCCGCAAATGCAGATAGTATACTAGGTTATTTTCAAAAATCCGACCAAAGAGATATTGAAGTAGCGGTAGAAGCGGCCGAGAAGGCTTTTAAAACATGGTCGAAGGTAGCAGTACCCGAGCGCGGTGAAGTATTGTTCAAACTCTTTAACTTATTGGAAGAACAAAAGGAAGAACTCGCTACAATTATCACAAAAGAAGTAGGAAAGACATATAAAAATTCTCTGGGTGAAGTTCAAAAAACCATCGAAGCGATGAAACAATTTAGTGGTGAAGCAACACGTTTAACTGGTGAAACCATCCCGTCAAATGATCCGGATATTTTTGGCTATACAGTGAGAGAGCCTTTAGGGGTTGTAAGTGTCATAGCTCCTTACAATTTTCCGCTGGGTATAGGTATCTGGAAAATAGCACCGGCAATTGTGGCAGGAAATACAGTAGTTTTTAAACCCTCTAGTAATACGTCACTAATCAGTATAAAAATCATGGAGCTGTTTGAAAAAGCAGGTGTACCCAAAGGTGTCATCAATATGGTGACAGGACCAGGTGGAGTAATAGGACAGGCAATTGGTAATCAGCCAAAGATTAAAGCTGTCTCATTTACCGGGTCTACAGAAGTAGGCTTGGCATTGGGAAGAGCAGTAACAAATCGTGGAGGGAAAATACAAGCGGAAATGGGTGGAAAGAATGCATCCATCATACTTGAGGATGCAGATTTGGATGAAACAATTAAAAATATAGTCATTAGCGGCTTTTATGATAATGGACAACGTTGTACTGGAACAAGTAGATTGATTGTCCCACGAGCTATTTCAAAAGAGGTGATTACTAGATTAGTAGAAGCAGCAAAATCACTAACCGTTGGAGATGGCTTTGATGAAAATGTCGATAATGGGCCAATCATTGATGAAAATCAATTGAATTTGTATTTAGAACATATCCACGATGCCATTCAAGATGAGGCTGTGCTCGAATGTGGTGGAAAACGATTGGTGGATAATGGTAAGGATAAAGGTTATTTCTTGGCACCGACTGTTTTTAGTCATGTTACCCCGGAAATGAGAATATTCCGGGAAGAAATTTTTGCACCGGTGATTGCAGTTATAGAAGTAGATTCCTATGAAGAAGCGCTGGAAGTAGCAAATGATAGTGAATTTGGCTTATCTTCTACAATTTATACGAAGGATTTAGCGAAGGCCATGCACTTTGTGAAACATATAGAAACGGGTGTTACACATGTGAATATTCCTTCGAACTATTTTGAAAATCAATATCCATTCGGAGGGAAAAAAGCTTCGAGTTTAGGCCCGCGTGAACAGGGCTCTACAGCATTGGAATTCTGGACCGAATATAAGACGGTTTACATTAAGGTATAGAAGGGGGGCTTTGCATGGGAAAGGTCGGTGTCATTGGCTGCGGTTTAATGGGAAGTGGAATCGCCAAAAATCTTTTAAAGAATAACTACGAAGTCATGGTTTACGACATTAATGAGGATGCAGTTAAAAATTTGGTAAACCAAGGAGCAGTCGTTGCTTCAAAACCTGAGGAATTAGCGAGTCAGGTGGATTATCTCATTTTATCGTTAACATCCCCTGAGCTAGTGAAAGAGATTGTCATAGACGAGGATAGGGGAGTTCTTTACCGAATGAACCAAGGCAAATTCATTCTGGATATGAGCACAAATGATGTGAATCTCACAAGGCAGATACATGAAATGGCTCAAACCAGAGGTGTTGAATTTTACGATTGTCCTTTAAGTGGTGGACCAGATGGTGCAAATAATGGAACGCTTACCATCATGATTGGGGGAAATGAGGAGAGGTTCGACGAAATCCTCCCCGTCCTACAAGTAATAGGAAAGCATATTGAATATTTAGGTGAGAGTGGTGCTGGCCAAACGGTAAAGCTTTGTCACAATATGGTGGTTGCGGGCGTTATTTCACTACTGAGTGAAGCATTTTTAACAGGCGAAAAAGCAGGAGTTTCGAAAGAGAAGCTTGCTTCAATCTTGCAAAAAGGTAGTGGACACACTCGAGCTATGGATGTTTTCGGTGTCAATATCCTGGATCAGTCATTTGAAAATGTGAAATTTTCGTTAGCCAATATGACTAAAGATATTCACTTATACCGAAATCTTGCTGAAGATCATCAAACAACTACTTTCGTCAGTGATATGACTAATCAGCTTTTTTCTTTAGGTAGAAACAAAGGAAAAGGGAATTTGGATTCATCTGCCGTCTACGAAGTACTTGTAGAAATGATGCAGAAATGACTAATTCATAGAAACACCTATTCATAAAAGGAGGAAAATAGCATGCAAAATTTGTTTGATGGTTTAGATGGGATTTATGAGGAGATTGTTGGGATACGTCGTCATTTACATGAGTATCCAGAGCTGTCGTTTCATGAGGTGAAAACTGCTGAGTACATTGCTGATTTTCATAAAAAGCTCGGGCATGAGACGAGAACGGGCGTTGGTGGGAATGGCGTTGTTGCTTATTTAAAGGGCGAGCAGCCGGGTCCTACAGTCGCATTGCGTGCAGATTTTGATGCGCTGCCGATTGTTGAGCAAACGGACGTGCCTTTTAAGTCTAAAAACGATGGTGTCATGCATGCTTGTGGTCATGATGGACATACGGCAACATTATTGGGGCTGGCAAAAGTGCTAAATCAAATGAAGTCTGACCTGCAAGGAACTGTTGTATTTATTCATCAGCATGCAGAAGAATTACCTCCTGGCGGTGCAATTTCGATGATTGAGGATGGTTGTTTAGATGGGGTGGATGTGATTTTTGGTACCCATTTACAGGCAGAATCGCCATTGGGTGAAGTGGGGTATCGTGCGGGTGCCCTTCAAGCAGCACCTGATGTGTTTACGATTCGCATACAAGGTCGTGGAGGTCACGGGGCATATCCACAGCAAACGATCGATAGTATTGCGGTAGGTAGTCAGCTTATTAATAGTTTAAACCAGATTGTCAGTCGAAAAATAGATCCGTTAGATTCAGCAGTGTTATCAGTTACATCCTTTGTCGCAGAAAATCCATATAATGTGATTGCTGACCATGCAGAGATGCTTGGAACTGTTAGAACCTTTAAAGAAGAGACTCGCGTATTTATGGAAGAAGAGATGGAGAGAGTTGTGAAAGGAATATGTGAAACGGCTAGAGCAGGTTTTGAATTCAAGTATACTCGTGGCTATCCAACGCTCGTCAACCATGAAGAAGAGACTGAATTTGTAGCTGAAATCGCAAAGAAAATTCCTGGTGTCACTGCTGTTAATGAAACGGAGCCTGTTATGGGTGGGGAGGATTACTCGTACTACCTACAAAAAGTAAAAGGAACTTTCTTCTTTACAGGTGCGAGAAACCCTGAGTGGGAAGTATCGTATCCACACCATCATCCGAAATTCGATATTGATGAGAGAGCACTCTTAATCGCAGCAAAAATTCTTGGACAAGCAACTTTGGAATATATGCAGGTACACGCCAAACAAGTACAAGTATAGGAATTATTAATATTCTCATTTAAAGGGGGAAAGTGTATGGAGGGAAAAGCATTAGGTTTATGGAAAGATTGGCGATTACATGCTGTTGTACTAGCCATTGTGATTGTGACTGAACTTATTGGACAGCATAGTATAAGTATTGGCGCTGGAATCATTTTATTACTTCCTATGCTTTATGCCGTTATCATTGGGATTTCTATCTACTTCACTCCCATTGTTACAAAAAAACAGTCAGAAAATGCTGAAACACTGGTTTATATTACACTTACTCTATTAATAGCCAAGTTTGGCGTTCAGGCCGGACCTGCATTACCTCAATTAATCGCGGCAGGGCCCGCTTTAATTCTTCAGGAGCTTGGAAATTTAGGTACGATTTTAATAGCACTTCCTATTGCAGTTCTATTAGGACTTAAAAGGGAGAGTATTGGGATGACCCACTCAATTGGACGAGAAGCAAATTTGGCATTAATTACGGATAAGTTCGGACTTTCCTCTCCAGAAGGACGTGGCGTCATGTCCATGTATATTTTCGGTACTGTATTTGGGTCAATCTTTATAGGACTAGCTTCAGGATTTTTAGCAACTACATTACCGCTTCACCCCTATTCGTTTGCAATGGCAACTGGGATCGGTAGTGGCAGTATGACAGCTGCTGCGTTGGGACCGTTAGTTGCTGCATTCCCTGATATGGCTGATACCATCACAGCCTTTTCAGGTGCTAGTAACCTATTAACATCTGTAACTGGTTTATATGCAAGTATACTTATTGGGCTACCTTTAACAGAGAAATTTTATAAAGTGTTGACGAAACGAAGAGAGAAAAATAGTGCAGAAAATATGATGGCGTCAAAGCTTGATGCCGAATCAAACGTAGGTGTGATAACAGAGAAAGTTACTGATGATACAAAATCTAAGGTGGTGAAATAATCTATGCTAAAAAATATTCAAGAATGGATCCTCTTGTTTATCATTGTATCCGTTATGGTGGCTGTCGGAAACTGGATTGGTTATGAAGTAATGCCACTGGAAGCACTGCCGGGGATATTGGCTTTGGTCGGAATCAGTTTAGTTGGATTAATCCTTCATAGAGTGAACCCCTATAAAGGAATTCCAAGTATTGCCTATATTGGTATACTAGCATTTATCGTAACCATTCCAGGAGTGCCTGGAGCAGAACAAATTGTTGAGTGGACATCCAAAGTAAATCTTTTAGCCATTGCAACGCCAATCCTAGCTTATGCAGGGATTTCAATCGGTCGTTCATGGGCTGACTTTGCTAAATTAGGTTGGAAAACCATCATTGTAGGAATGTTCGTGTTACTAGGAACATACCTCGGCTCGGCAGTAATAGCAGAGATTCTTTTACGTATGCAGGGGATTATCTAAGATTGTGTTCATAAAAACGATATAGAAGAGGGAACCAGTTGGAAAATCGGATAACCGATATTTCAACTGGTTTTTTGTTTAAACAGAACAAAGTATCGGAGTAAATTTCTAGTGTTTGCTTATGGAATCTATAGTTGATCAAAATTACGCTCTGCTTAGTTCTTCCTGTTTCTCAGCTAATTCAATCTCAAAACCAAGATCTTCTAGCATTCGATAGTCGATGTTTTCTTCTTGACCAGCTGTCGTTAGATAATCGCCAACAAATATGCTATTGGCTGGGTATAAGGCAAGAGGTTGTAATGTCCCTAGATTCACTTCACGACCACCTGCGACACGAATTTCCTTAGTTGGGTTTATATAGCGGAATAACGCGAGAACTTTTAAGGAATACCTTGGATTTAATTCTTTTGTTCCCTCAAGCTTTGTCCCATCTATAGCATTAAGGAAGTTAATTGGAATCGAATCTGCATCAAGGGCTCTTAATGCCCGGGCAATATGAACAACATCATCCTTCGTTTCTTTCATGCCGATAATCGCTCCGGAACAAGGAGACAGACCGTGTTTCTTTACAATCTCAATTGTATTGATTCGATCATCATATGTGTGCGTTGTTGTTATATAGTCATGATGACGCTGGGAGGTGTTAACGTTATGATTATAGCGATCGACACCTGCTTGTTTTAACTGTTCTGCTTGCTCTTCTTTTAGCAAACCGAGGCAAGCGCAAACTTTTAAACCATATTTTTCTTTAATTTCACTAACTGCTTCGCTTACTACTTTGACATCTTTGCGGGTTGGGCCGCGTCCACTGGCTACGATACAAAAGGTGCCAATTTTGTTTTCAAAAGCACGTTTGGCACCTTCCAGTATTTCCTCTTTAGTAATGAATGGATATTTTTCAATGGGAGCCGTTGATTTGGATGATTGGGAACAATACCCGCAATCTTCCGGACAATATCCACTTTTTGCATTCAGTATCATATTCAACTTCACTTTTTTACCATAATAGTGCTTCCGAATTTGAAAAGCGCCATGTAGCAACGGAAGTAGTTCATCGTCATTAACCGTTAAAATAGCCAGTGCTTCATGATCACTTAGCTCTTTTCCATTTATCACATCTTGAGCAAGCTGAGTCCACATAAGTTAATCCTCCAATTTGGTTGATGATTTAATAGGTAAAATTTTTAGAATCCTTTGAAGTCGGAATGCCAGAAAAGCTGCAAAAATCGCTAAAATGATATCTTTTGGAAGTGGTATCAGCATCCAGCCCCAAACAAGCTGATAGGAAAGTTCAGGTGGTGCGTCTGCCCAAAGATTATATGACAGATACATCCAATTCGTTCCAGCAATATAAATAACCAGCATTGAAAAAAGTGCGGCTACAATGTAGTGCTTTAGAGTTTGGAACGTTTCAACAATTTTTCCCGTCAGATAGGCAGCAAAAATAAACGTTAAAATAAAACCAAATGTGGGGGATAGAATACTATCGAAGCCACCACTAAACTTAGCGAAAACGGGTGCCCCCGCCAAGCCGATTAACATGTATACTGTGCAAGCAATGGCACCATTTCTACTACCCAACACAAGTCCTGCTAGCACAGCAAAAAATGTCTGTAATGTAATCGGTACTCCACCGACAATAAAGAATGGAGCAAATGACGTAATGTTCGCTCCAATCATCATTAATGTAGCGAACATGCCACAGTACACTAAATCTACTACGTTTGTTTTTGAAAGTGTCTTTTGCACAGTACTCACAAATTACCTACCTCCATCTTTTATGTTAACTATAATTATAATTAGGTTAACATAAATATATATTAATTCTATTTTTTTGTCAATCTTCCATTTAATAGGAGTGTTTAGTGAAATAGTAGAATATGATTTTGTCTAAGAGAGAAACTTGAGAATGTATATAGTAAATAAGTATGTAATAGATTTCTAAAATGTACCCTATTAGGTAGACAACTAAAAAAACTCTCTAAAATTAGAGATATATTTCCTAGGACCATACACATATTCCAATATTTTCTAAAATAACTTACCGTAGTATAGAGAGAATTGGAAATTGAGGAGGGGGACTATGGAGAAGAAAACAGGCTGGTTGTTGCTTATAGTGACCACGATGTTTCTCTTAGTGGGCTGTGAGAGTAAAGAGGATACGCAGACAGTAGAAGCTGAAAATAATGATGAACAGACAAGTCAAGTAGATAAAGAACAAGAAGTAGATTCAGAAGAGAAAGCGGATGAGCAATTTCCTACTGACATTCAATTAGGCGGGGAAGTGGTAGCCGAAAATGGAAAGCTTGTTGTTAAAGGGACAAGTAATTTGATGGAGGGGACTATCGTCGGGATTGACTGGCTAGATCGTGCTTTTTCCATTCGAAATCCGGTTTGTCTTCTTTGTGATAAGAGTACAGAGGTTGATGAGAATGGAGATTTTACCTTTGAAATCCCTTCAGATTTAACGAGCTTTGGACATATTTTAGTCACGATTGACGTGCTTCTTGGTGGCTGGGGGCAGCCGGATGAGATTGAGGCTGTTTATGGTGAAGATGGCGAGAACCTAGAAGGTCCCTTTGTTCAAAAGCATGAGATAATAGATGAGGAATACCAAAAAATCTCTGCTTCGATTCTTGTGCTACCTACCATCGAACAAACGGTGTATCCTATTGAAACACCAAAAAGGGAAAAGGTTCCTGATGATTATGGTAGTGCAGAGGTATGGATTGAAACTGAATTAACGAACGATCACCGCTATTTCTATGTAAAAGGGAAATCTAACCTTTTAGAGGGTACTGAGCTGGTTGCTTCCTACTTCTCTTCTGAAGAGGCTGCTGTTGCACAAAACTGGATAAGCTCGAGTACGAATGTTGTGAATGATGGTACGTTTTTGATTCAGATTCCATATAACACGATTACAGAAGCAGGCTATATTGTTATTAATTCGAAGCCAAAAAGCAGGCATTTACTCGAAATGAGAATGAACGAGGCTTACGGAGAAACCTTTGAAAAGATGACTGGTGAACCGGTGATTCCAAACGAAGAAGGTGGCAATATGATTGAGGTCATCCTTTATCCGGAACCACCAATTGTTGAAGCGCCAGAGGATACAAGTGTTACCACAGATGGTGAAGAAACAAAAATTCAATTACCTGATGACATTTTATTTGACCACGATCAAAGCGATTTAAAGCCTGATGCACAAAAAACTTTGGATGAGTTGATTCAAAATTTAGAGACATTAAAAGCAGACACAGTTATGGAAATTAATGGTCATACTGATAATGCAGGTGATGACCAATATAATATGGAGCTATCGGAAAAACGAGCAAAAGCAGTCGTGGCTTACTTATTACAAAGTGGAAAAGTTGGTCATATCAAAATCAGTACAGCTGGCTATGGCGAAACAATGCCAATAGCCCAAAATAATTCTGAAGACGGAAAAGCAAAAAATCGTCGTGTAGAAATTGTTATTAATCCAAAAGAATAGCAGGGAAGTAAGGAAGGAAGGAAGGAAGCCAAGCAAAGTAAAGCTGCTGGCTTCCTTTTTTCATGCAGAAAAAATACAGTACACCAGCGCAATCTATTACTCTAAATAATTACCATTAAAATAATATATTGACAACTTCTGCCGTAGGTTATATATTATCAATGATAATGATAATCGTTATCAACTAAACTTTAGGAGTGTCATTCAAAATGAATTCAAAACGAAATTTTTCATTTTTAACCTTGTTATTAATCTCGATTCTTTCCCTTGCACTTGTGGGCTGTTCTGCTAAGGAATCTAGTACAGAGGATAGCAAATCAACAGATTCAGAAGCAACAAAAGCAGAAGGATCAGCGACAGAATATCCAATTGTTATTAAGCATGCTTTAGGGGAAACGGTTATTGAGAAAAAGCCAGAACGTGTGGCGACAATTGCATGGGCAAACCATGATGTGGCTCTTGCTCTTGGTGTTGTGCCTGTAGGTTTCTCTGCAGCGAACTATGGTATCCAGGATGAAAGTGGGATGCTGCCTTGGACTGCTGAAAAATTAAAGGAGCTTGGTGAAGAAAATCCTAACGTTTATCAGGATACAGATGGTTTAGATTTTGAGGCTATTGCTGAGTCAGATCCAGATGTTATTCTTGCTGCATACTCTGGTATAACGCAGGAGGATTATGATATGTTAACGCAAATTGCTCCAGTCGTACCTTATCAGGAAACACCTTGGGTTACTTCTTGGCGTGACCAGGTTACGTTTAACTCACTGGGCATGGGCATGGCAGAGGAAGGAAAACAGCTTATTGCTGATACAGAAAAGCTAATTCAGGATAAGGCAAATGAGCATCCAGAAATTAAAGGGAAAAAGGCTGTATTTGCAATGTTCAACGCAGCTGACCTATCTAAGTTTTACGTTTATACAGAAGGAGATCCACGTGGTGAATTCCTGCATGATTTAGGAATGGCGTATCCAGAAGGCATTAAAGATCAAATTACGGATCCAAATAGCTTCTATATCGAGCTAAGTGCCGAAAATGCAGATGCTCTTAATGATGTAGAAATGTTCATCATCTATGGAGATGAAAGTACATTAACAGCACTTCAGGCAGATTCACTTCTTGGAAAAGTACCAGCAATTCAAAACGGCTCAGTTGTACTGATTGAAGATAATACACCATTAGCAGCAGCTGGTAATCCAAATCCATTATCAATTCAATATACAATTGATGAATATTTAACTTTAATCTCAGGCGTGGCGAAAGATTTGAAATAATTGTTTAGTAAGTAACGACAATGAGAAGAAAATTGCACGGCTAAGTTAGTATTTGCGAAATTAGACATATTAATAATCCAAATCCGTCAGTTAATTTAATTGACGGATTTTTGTACGTCTAAGTTTCTTTGCTTATTGTTGAATACTCAAATTATTTCCGTCCATAATAAATAACTCCTATAAAATCATTTTTCAAAACGCTTTATAAATAAGCAACAGTTAGGAGGCCCAAAATCAAATGTGGAACCGTCAATCCTGGATGCACATCTATCTACCAATTATTCTTGGTGGGCTAATTTACACGTTGTTTCGAGTGGATACTTTATTGATATTTAAGGTGTACAAGCTATTTCAAATCGATTCAATAATTCATCAAATTAGAGCAATTTCTGTGAACTTGGACATTCCTAGCTTTGTGAAGTACAGCCTGCCGGATGGGTTATGGGTGTATGCATTTACTTATTTTCTTGTCTCAATGTGGAGATTTGATGAAGATTCAGGAAAAGTGAAGTATTTGATAATGGGCATTCCTTTGTTGCTAGGTGGAGGAGCTGAGATTCTTCAGCTATTTATACATCAGATGGGGACATTTGATGTACAGGATTTACTTATCAGCTTATTGGCTTTTGCAGCTGCTTACATAGCGGCTAAACCGTTGAAAGCTCGTATTGAAGGAGAGATAGAATATGGTTGAAAAATGGAGAAGAATGAGCAAAAAGAAAAAGTGGACGATATTAGGAATTATCATTTTTATCATCTTAGCGTTTAGTAGCTGTAATGCCTTTGGAGATGATGAAAACGAAATCGATACAGAGGAACAAGAGCAATTAGATGCAGAAAAAGAAACGGAAGAAGAAAGACTAAAAGCCGAGGAAGAAGAAAAGTTAAAGGCTGAAGAGGAAGAAAAGCGGAGAGCTGAAGAAGAGGCACAAAGACAGGCAGAGGAAGAAGAGCAAAGAAAAGCCGCCGAAGCTGAGGCACAGAGAAAGGCTGAGGAAGAAGAAACTCAGCGAAAAGCCGCTGAAGCTGAGGCCCAAAGAAAAGCCACCGAAGCCGAAACCCAGAAAAAAGCTGCTGAGGCAGAAGCACAAAGTAAGGCTGCAGCTGAGGCAGAAGCTCAACGAAAAGCACAGCAAAACCAACAAAGCACATCCCAGTCCTTCCAAAACTGTACCGAAATGCGCAAAGTCTATCCAAATGGTGTAAACAGTTCCCATCCAGCATATGAAAGTAAACACGACCGCGATGATGATGGAATGGCGTGTGAGAGGTAAGAAGAGAGAAGAGAGCTATGAAGGCTCTCTTTTTCTATATCGAAAAAGCAAAAAACTGCTCTCTTATCGTAAAAGGTAAGAAGCAGTTTTTATTCTAAATTCTTATATAATCTAAAGTTTTTATTGACCATAACCAAGTTGGGAGGAGATAGCTCTTGATGTATTTAATATTTTTTCTGCTAATTCCGTCTCAATTCTTTCCATTGTTACGCGAGTACTTGGACCAGAAATACTGAAACTTCCAATGATCTTGCCTGTAAAATCATAAATAGGGGCTGCAATACAGCGAATGCCATCTTCGTTTTCTATATTATCAAGTGAATATCCGACTTCTTTAATTTTAGAAATTTCTTGAAGTAAGTCGTTGGGAGTTAAAATGGTGTAATCCGTGCGTTTAGTAAAATGTATTCTTGTGATGATATCACGCAGAGTGTTTTCGTCTTTACCAGATAACATCATTTTCCCAACACCTGTACAATACATAGGTGCACGGCTTCCGATACGAGAATACATTCGTATTGTTTGGTTACTCTCGATTTTGTCTATGTAAATAACCTCTTCATTTTCTTCGATACATAAATGCACTGTTTCGTTGATTTCATTTACTAATTGTTGTAGTAAGGGCTTTGCTACAGTTATTAAACTTGAATTGCTTAATATATTGCGAGTTAAGTATAACGTACGATAGCTCAGGTAGTATCGGTCTGTTTCTGCATCTTTTCTAACATATTGTAGCTCAATCAATGTAGACAATAATCGATGGACTGTACTTTTGGACAAGCTCGTTTCCGAAGCTAATTTTGTAATTTGCATGCCGTTAGGATGCTCAGATAAATGCTCTAATATGAAAAAAGCACGTTCAATAGATTGTACGGTTGCCATTTTATTTCTCCACCATTTCTAAAAAATTCTATGCCTTTAACAATCATATTCGAAAAACTATCGATTTGTAAATGATACATCAAAAAGTTAATAATTGTTATTATTATTCACAGAATAATCATTTTCTTCTTGTAATTGAAAATTTTAACGAATATAATTATTATAAATTGGAACTGTGTTCTGCATTGTGGAACGATATTATTTCTGATAGCGCTTTCTTAATAAGGGGGAAAAATAATGAAAATCGTTTATGCACATCACCCTGAAGATGTGAAGCATTACACTACTGAAAAATTAAGAGAAGAATTTTTAATGGAAAAATTGTTTGTTGAAAATGAAGGGACATTAAATTACAGCCACGTAGATCGAATTATTTACGGAGGGATTTATCCAATCGACCAAAAGGTAACTTTAGATGCTGGCAAAGAGCTAGCAGCAAAGTACTTCTTAGAACGACGTGAGATGGGTGTTATTAATGTAGGTGGCCCTGGACGTATAATCTGTGATGGAGACATTTACGAGATTGGTAATAAGGAAGCTTTATATATTGGCAGAGGAACTGAGGAGCTATATTTTGAATCGGTTGATTCTAGTAATCCAGCAAAATTCTATATAAATTGCTGTCCAGCTCATGCTAAATATCCAACAGTAAAGATTGATCAAGAAAAGGCCATCAAACGTCCTATGGGTGCTGATACGAACATGAATAAACGCGTGATTAATCAGTACATTCATCCGGATGTATTAGAAACTTGCCAGCTAAGCATGGGAATGACTGTGTTGGAAGAAGGCAGTGGCTGGAATACAATGCCTTGTCATACACATGAACGTCGAATGGAAGTATATTTCTATTTTGATATGGATGAGGATACACGAGTATTCCACTTAATGGGGCAGCCAAGCGAAACTCGCCATATTGTAATGGCAAACGAGCAGGCAGTGTTATCTCCAAGTTGGTCGATTCACTCTGGAATTGGCACGAAAAGCTACACATTCATCTGGGGAATGTGTGGAGAAAATTTAGATTTTGATGATATGGACCATGTTGCTATGAAGGATTTGAAATAAACTCAAAATAGGTGATGCTAAATGAAAGTGATTATTTCCGACTGTGATCATCAGGATATTGAGATTGAAAGAAAGATTTTTAGTGAAAATAATATTTTCCTAGAATTACAACAAAATCTAACAGAAGAAGATGTAATTCATAATTGCCAGGAAGCATCTGTAATCATTAATCAGTATGCACCTTTTACTGAAAAGGTGCTTTCTCAGCTACCTCATTTAAAATTGGTCGTTCGCTATGGTGTAGGAGTAAATAATATTGATTTAGCAGCAGCAACGAAATATGGAGTACAGATTTGTAATGTACCGGATTATGGAACACATGAAGTTGCTGACCATGCTTTAGCACTAATGTTAACGCTTACAAGGAAAATTACAAAAATGACTCAATTGGTTAAAGAGGGAGTATGGGACTATCAAGAGAGTATCCCAATCTATCGTCATAACGAACAAGTGGTAGGGATTGTTGGTGCAGGACGTATTGGTTCAGTCTTTGCGAGAAAGGTTCATGCATTAGGTTGTAAAGTAATTGCCTATGATATTTCAGCAAAGTCTAAGAAACATGATTCTACCTTATCGTTTATTGAGTTTGTAGATTTTGAGCAGCTTATTACACAGGCAGATATTGTTTCAATTCACTGTCCCTCAGATCAAGCCCATCATTTATTTGATGAAAGCGTATTCGCAAAAATGAAGTCGACGAGCTATCTCATCAATGTATCAAGAGGGGGCATTGTTGATGAAGCTGCGCTATATGAAGCACTGGCTTCTAAAGAAATTGCAGGTGCTGCATTGGACGTAACGGAAAAGGAACCGATAAGTTCAACTTCACCGTTGCTAGCGCTAGAACAATTTATATGTACACCGCATATGGCTTGGTATTCAGAGCAAGCAGCTCAAGAGCTAAAGAGAAAAGTTGCTGAAGAAGCAGTGAGATATGTGAAGCATGAAAAGCTTCACTATCCTGTAAATAAAATTTAATTATTACTCATATTTGGAGGGGACCAAAATGAAAAAGTCATTCAAACAGTTAATGTTATTAGGGGTTATGGGATTAGTTTTAGCTATATTAGTAGCTTGTGGCGGGGATGAAAAAATTCCAGCTTCAGGTGAAGCGTCTTCAAGCGGTGAAACACAGGTTTTAAAAGTGGCATTTAACCAACCAGAAAATCATCCACAATATAAAGCGATGGAAGAGTTTGGTGAAAAATTTAAAGAGCTTACAGATGGAGCATATGAAATCGATATCTTCCCAAATGAATTATTAGGGGCACAACGTGAAACAGTTGAACTAGTTCAAACTGGAACAATTCAAATGTCGATTGTAGCAGGAAGCTTACTAGAAAACTTCAATGAGGATTTCGCAGTATTTAACTTACCTTATGTTTTTGAATCAGCAGAACATCAAATGTCTGTATTGAGTGATGAAGAAATCGTAGGGGATTTATATTCTTCTCTTAAAGACCAAGGTTTATATGTAGCTGGTGCATTCCATTCAGGTGTGCGTAATGTATACAACAGTAAAAAACCTATTAATACTCCTGAAGATTTAAAAGGATTAAAGATTCGTATTATCGAGTCGGATACAAATATTAAAATGATGGAACAAATGGGCGGTACTGGTACACCAATGGGCCAAGGTGAAGTATATACAGCGATTCAATCAGGTGTAATTGATGGTGGAGAAAATAACGAGCTTATCTTTGCTAACCTTAAACACGCAGAAATCTCACCGTATTATTCATATACAAATCACTTAATGCTACCCGACTTTTTACTTATCAACTCACAGCTATTTGATGGTATGAGTGAAGAGCATCAACAAATCTTTAAAGATGAGTTAGCAAAGGCTATTGACCACGAGGTTGAGATGTGGGATGAGGATGCAAAAAAAGCAATTGCTGATGCTGAAGCAGCTGGAGCAACTTTCAACGAAGTGGATGTAGATTTATTCCGTAAAGCTACAGAACCGGTTGTTCAAGAGAAGTTAACTTCTGAAAATGCTAAGAAATTATATGAAAAAGTTCGTGAAGCAGCAAAATAATTGGTGGTGATTTCATGGAGACAATAAAAAAAGTGCTTGATAAGATTTTATCAACTATATGCGTCGTGTTATTCGGCGCATTAGTTCTCCTTGTTACGTGGCAGGTATTTACACGTTTTGTATTGAATAATCCAAGTGCTTTCTCAGAGGAATTAGCGAAATATTGTTTTGTTTGGCTAGTGCTATTTGGAGCTGCCTTTGTATTTGGAGAAAATGGACATATGCGTATTGAATTCATTCAAGAAGCATTCCCGAAAAAATTAAAAATGGTTACACAAATCTTTATAGAGCTAAGTATTATTTTCTTCTCTGCTCTTGTTTTACTTTCTGGTGGGATGACGATTACAAAATTAGCATGGACTCAATTATCAGCGGCGTTACAAATACCAGTCGGTTACTTATATGCAGCGATGCCGATATGCGGAGTATTTATTATTTTCTATTGCATTTACAACATCTATACAATTGCGAAAAATAAAAAACCATTGGAAGCTGTGTAATAACAAGAGAGGAGCAAAAAGCGATGATATCTGCAGGGATAGCAGCTTTAATTTTATTTGCAGGGGTAGCATTCTTTTTAATAATTGGTGCTCCAATTAGTATTAGTGTGGGGATCGCGTCGATGCTAGCTATGTTTTCGATTTTAGATCCTCAAAATGCTCTTCAGGCTTCAGCACAACGAATGTTTACAGGGATGAATTCCTTTGCATTATTAGCAATTCCTTTCTTTATATTAGCTGGAGTTATTATGAATAATGGTGGAATTGCTATGCGTCTGGTGAACTGTGCCAAGGTATTATCAGGACGTATGCCTGGATCTTTAGCACAAACCAATATTTTAGCTAATATGATGTTTGGTTCGATTTCAGGATCTGCTGTTGCTGCAGCAGCTGCTGTTGGTTCAACAATGGCTCCAATGCAGGAAAAGGAAGGGTATGATCGTACTTTTAGTGCGGCCGTAAATATTGCATCAGCCCCAACAGGAATGCTGATTCCACCGAGTAATACACTAATTGTTTTTTCCCTAGTAAGTGGAGGAACGTCGATTGCAGCACTATTTATGGCAGGATATGTTCCGGGAATCTTATGGGGAATTGCATGTATGATTATGGCGTTTTTCATAGCAAAAAGAAAAGGCTATAAATCAAATGAAAGAGTTCCATTTAAATTAGCGTTAAAAGTTTTTATAGATGCGATTCCAAGTCTATTTTTAATCATCATTGTAATTGGTGGTATCATTATGGGCGTATTTACAGCAACAGAGGGTTCAGCGATAGCTGTTGTTTATGCCTTGTTGCTTTCGTTTATATATAAAACGATTAAAGTTAAAGATTTGCCTAAAATATTGATGGATTCAACTCGCACAACAGCGATCGTAATTTTCTTAATTGGCGTTTCAACAATTATGTCTTGGGTGATGTCGTTTACAGGCATTCCAAAGTTAATAGCTGATTTATTATTAGGATTTACAGATAACATGATTATTATTTTAATCATCATGAATATCGTGCTTTTAATAGTAGGTACATTTATGGACCCTACACCAGCGATATTAATCTTCACACCAATTTTCTTCCCAATTGTTACACAGTTTGGAATGGATCCAGTACACTTCGGAATCATGGTTGTTTTCAATTTAAGTATTGGTACGATCACTCCACCTGTAGGACCAGTTTTATTTATCGGTGCACGTGTAGCGAAATTGAAAATTGAACAAGTAATTCGACCATTAATACCGTTTTTTGCAGTAACGGTTGTAGTTCTATTATTAGTTACATATATACCACAACTTTCATTATGGTTACCGCAATTACTAGGCCTTATTAAATAACAATTGAAAAGGCGTCCGAAGGTATTATAAGAGGTACTTTTGGTCGCTTTTCTAATCTCGTTAAGGAAACCGATGTAAAGGAGGAAAATACGTGAAAGCAATTATTTATACAGCTCCAAATACTGTTGAATGTAAAGAAGTAGAGAAACCACAGGTACCTAAAGGCTACGTCTTATTAAAAAATGCTTATGCAGGGATTTGTGGAACTGATTTAAATATTTTTGCAGGCACACATCCACGAGCACAAGCTCCTCTTATTCTAGGACACGAATTTTCAGCAACAATAGAAAGTGAACACCCTAAATTCCCAATTGGTACAAATGTGACAGTTAACCCTTTAATAAGCTGTGGAACTTGTATCCCTTGCAGCACCGGACAATCTCACGTGTGTGACGATTTAAAATTAGTAGGGATTGATGTTGATGGCGGTATGGCAGAATATGTAGCCGTTGAGGCAGATAAAGTCATTCCATTACCAGAGGATGTTTCCTTAAAACTTGGCGCACTTTCTGAACCAATTGCTGTTGCAGTACATGCTGTAAGGACAGCAAAATTTCTTGTTGGGGATCGTGCTGTTGTGTATGGTGCCGGAACAATCGGCTTGTGTGTAGCTTTAACATTACGAGCATATGGAGCGTCAGAGGTAATCGTTATTGAAGCGAATGAATTGCGACTTCAAAAGGCACAAGAATTAGGGTTTACTACATTCAATTCTATGAAAGATGACGTAGTTCAAGAGCTAGCTAAAATGACAGGAAATACTGGAATTGACTATGTATTTGACTGTGCAGGTCATCCCTCAGTTTTAAAACAAGTAACAGAAATCGTGAAGGTCCAGGGAACGATTGTAATTGTTGCTGCCTATAAAAAGCCAACTGAGATGAATTTAATCCAGGGGATGTTCAAGGAGCTATCGATTCAATTTGTCAGAGTCTATACAAAACGGGATATAGAGTTAGCACTAGATTTAATAACAAAGGTTCCTCAGTTTGCTGAGATTATAACCCATGTATTAAGTTCGGAACAAGCATCAGAAGGCTTTGAATTATTAACAACACCAACAAATGCGATTAAAGTTTTATACGCATTTTAGGAGGAAACGCATGAACCATTTATTTGACTTGACTGGTAAAAATGCTGTAGTAACTGGCGGAAGCCGTGGATTAGGTAAGGATATCGCTCTTGGTTTAGCTGAGGCAGGAGCTAATGTAGCCATTATTTCAAGAACGGAAAGTCCAGAGACTGTAAAAGAGCTAGAAAGCTTTGGTGTAAAAGCTGTATCAATTGCTTTTGATATCAGCGATCTAGCTTTGCATAAAGAGCTTCTATCTATAATAGAAGAAAAGCTAGGTAAGATTGATATTTTAGTGAATAATGCTGGGGTTCAAAAACGACATCCAGCTGTTGAATTTCCTCAAGAGGATTGGAATTATGTGATGAATGTCAATGCAAATGCTGTCTTTAGTTTATGCCAAACATTCGGAAAACCTATGCTAGAACGCGGGTACGGAAAAATCATCAATGTCGCATCCTTACTCTCATTTCAAGGAGGGCTTACTGTTCCTGCCTATGCTGCAAGTAAGGGAGCAGTTATGCAATTCACTAAATCTCTAGCAAATGAATGGGCCTCAAAAGGCATCAATGTCAATTGTGTAGCGCCTGGTTATATGGCAACAGATATGAATGAAGCACTTATTCAAGATGAAGTAAGAAGTCGACAAATAATGGAACGTATTCCTGCAGGTCGCTGGGGAACAGGTAAAGATATGCAAGGGGCTGTAGTCTTTTTAGCATCAGGTGCCTCCGATTATGTTCATGGTTTTACAATGGCCATCGATGGCGGCTGGTTAGGTAGATAATAAGCGTCCAATAATTTAAGAAATCAAGAATAGTTGAATTTCCAATAGAAATGGAGAGAAGAAGCATGAGTTTTCAATTAGACTATTTTTCACTAAAAGGAAAAACTGCACTTGTAACAGGTGCCCGTACTGGGATTGGGCAAGCAATTTCTGTGGGACTAGCAGCAGCTGGAGCTCACTTAATATTAGTTGGGCATCAGGATAATATGCAAGAAACACAAGACAAAATTACTGAACTACAAGGAACTTACGAAACATTTTTAATAGATCTAAGTGATGTTGAAAATTTACAATCGAATCTTCAACCAATTTTAGATAAATATACAATTGATATTTTAGTGAATAATGCAGGGATTATCTACCGTGAACCAGCAGCGGCTCATAATGTTCAAGAATGGAATCGAGTAATGGATGTGAACATCAACTCCGTATTTACTCTATGTCAAACCATTGGTAAACAAATGGTTGAAAAAGAATCAGGCAAAATTATTAATATTGCTTCTTTGTTATCGTTTCAAGGTGGCATAAATGTTCCTAGTTATACGACAAGTAAGCATGCAATTGCAGGCTTAACAAAAGCATTAGCAAATGAATGGGCTGCTTTTGGTGTCCAAGTGAATGCAATTGCACCTGGTTATATTTCTACAAATAATACAGAGGCATTACGTAATAATGAGGAAAGAAATAAATCAATTTTAGAACGTATTCCGGCTGGACGTTGGGGCCAAGCAGATGATTTAGCAGGCACAGCTGTATTTTTAGCATCTCGTGCATCTGACTATGTTTCAGGGCATGTATTAGTAGTAGATGGAGGCTGGATGGGCCGATAAATCGAATTGAGTGAGGTTAATGATATGGATATTATTACAATTGGAGATGGCATGATTACATTTGACCCTTCAGTGAAAGGTCCACTCCGTTATGTTGATGGATTTAAACGTAAAATTGGTGGAGCGGAATTGAATGTAATGATTGGCTGTGCACGATTGGGCTTGCAGGCTGGTTGGATTAGTCGGCTAGGGAAAGATGAGTTTGGCAGACATATACTCAACACTGTTCGAGGTGAGGGTATTGATGTTTCGGAGGTAAAGCTGATCGAGGGCTATCCAACATCCTTGAACTTTAAGGAAGTACATGCTTCAGGGGATAGCAAAACATTTTACTATCGCCACAAATCACCGACAGAAACATTTAATAGTAATGATTTGCCGATTGATTATATAAAAAGAGCGAAAATTTTACATGTTACTGGCGTATTTCCAGCTATTTTAGAGCAAAATCGTCAGGTCATTTTAGAGGCGATTAAAATTGCAAAGGACAATGGCGTAAAGGTCTCCTTAGATCCAAATATTCGTTTGAAGCTTTGGTCAAAGGAAGAAGCAAGACAGACATTACAATCCTATTTGCCCTATGTCGATTTCTTATTGACTGGCCGAGAGGAATTAGAAATCTTATTTGATACTGAAGATGAGGAGCGGTTTATTAAAGAGCTTCAAAAATATGATTTCAGTCAGGTAATCATGAAGGACGGAGCAGTTGGATCATCATTTTTGGAGAATAATAGATTTGTAAATGTCCCAGGCTTTCCTGTGAAAAAGGTTGTCGATACAGTAGGTGCTGGAGACGGCTTTGATGCTGCCTTTCTTTATGGGGTCATTCAGGATTGGCCAGTGGAAAAATCGATTCAATTAGCAAATGCAGTCGGTGCGATGGTAGTCCAAGTAGAGGGAGATAACGAAGGATTGCCTTATTTAGAAGATGTAGAGGTGTTTTTAGGAGCACGCGAAAATATCGAACGATAGGGAGTTACAGCTATGTATGATAAATTACAAGGCATTCAGTTAATACCAGTTTTACGAAAAGTTCCTTATCACCTATGTCAGGACCTAGTGAAAGCATTAAGTGATGGCGGAATAAAAGCAGTCGAAATTACAATGGATTCTGAAAATGCGATTGAAATGATTCATGAGGTAAAAACACAAAATGAAAACCTTTTAGTCGGTGCAGGGACAGTCTTAACAGTACAGGACTGTGAAAAAGCTATCGAGGCAGGAGCTGAATTCATCGTATCGCCATCATTGAATGTAGATGTAGTAAATTTATGTGTTGAAAAGGGGATTCCTGTTATTCCAGGAGTATTTACCCCAACTGAAATGCAAACGGCCTACAGTGCAGGCGCAAAGATCATTAAGCTTTTCCCAGCATCTTCCTTAGGGACAAAGTTTATAAAGGATGTTAAAGGTCCGTTAAGTCATATTCAAATCATGACAACTGGTGGTATCAACCTAGAAACTGCAAGCACCTACTTAGTAGCAGGTGCAGATATTGTCGGTGCAGGAAGTGACCTTATAAAAAAGGAATGGCTGCAAACTGGAAATTGGGAAGCAATCACAAACGAAGCGATTGCCTGGATAAAGAGCTTAGATTAAGCAAAGATAATTAATTAGATGAAACTCTATTTATCAATTATAGTAAACGGTAACACTTTAATAGAAAAAAACTATAAAGGATATTGCTCAGGAGCTAGCAGCTTGGGCAATATTTTTTTCATATAATGACCTAAAAGAACAATGACATAATATAGAAGGAATCCATACAAAAGGAGAAAAACAGCACGGATTTAGCGAGGGTTTGTTAAAGAATTGGACATAATTTTGTGGGAACAAAGGGTGGTATCCTAAAAATACAATTGCATAATTATACGCTGAGTAGTAATATATATAAATGTTGAAACTTTTGCAATATATAGATAGAATGCTATCTTATAAATTATACAACTTAGAAAGAAGGAAAATATCTTGAATAACTGGCTTGATTTATATGATGAGATGGGAAATTATCTAGCACCAAGTATGGCGAAGGATCATCCGAATATTCCAGTTGTTAAAGAAGAGGGTTGCTATTACTATGGTGCAGATGGAAAACAGTATTTGGATTTTACATCTGGTATTGCTGTAACCAACACTGGTCATCGCCATCCCAAAATAGTTCAAAGTATTAAAGATGCTGCCGACCAGCTTGTCCATGGTCCTTCAGGTGTCATTATGTACGAGTCCATTTTAAGACTATCTGAAGAGCTGGGGAAGGTGCTACCGGGAGATTTAGATTGCTTTTTCTTTGCAAATAGTGGAACTGAAGCGATTGAAGGTGCATTAAAGCTTGCGAAGTTTGTAACAAAACGCCCATATGTTGTGTCATTCACGGGGTGTTTCCATGGCCGCTCTATGGGAGCTTTAGGAGTTACCACTTCTAAGAGTAAATATAGAAAATTCCTGCAGCCATCACATTTATCTTATCAAATCCCATATGCAGATAGTAAGGACTGCCCAGTGGGAGTTGACCCAGAGGTTTACTGTGTAGAACAGCTTGAAAAGGATTTTAAACGTCTGTTCCAGCATCAGGTGACACCTGAGGAAGTAGCGTGTGTCATTATGGAGCCTGTTCTTGGTGAGGGTGGTTACATTATTCCTCCAAAAGCCTGGGTGAAGAGGGTACGTGAAATTTGTGATGAGCATGGCATTCTATTGATCTTTGACGAGGTTCAAACAGGCTTTGGTCGAACTGGGGAATGGTTTGCTGCACAATATTTTGGGGTAACGCCAGATATAATGGCAATCGCTAAAGGAATTGCTTCGGGTCTGCCGCTAAGTGCGACTGTTGCTTCAAGGGAATTAATGCAAAAATGGCCTTTAGGCATGCATGGGACGACATTTGGAGGAAATCCAATTGCTTGCTCAGTTGCCCTAACAACCTTAGAAATATTCCATGAAGAAAACCTTGTGGAAAATTCAAAAGTAGTAGGGACCTATGCAACGGAACAGCTTTTGAAGCTGAAAGAGAAATACCCAGTCATCAGCGATGTACGTTCTGCCGGTTTAATGATTGGCATTGAAATTTCCAATCCGAAAACAGGTGAACTTGATGGACAAGCTGTGATGAAAATTCTCGATTATGCATTAGAAGAAGGGGTTTTGTTCTACCTATGTGGAAATTTAGGGGAGGTCATTCGTATGATTCCTCCACTGACTATTACAAAAAAACAAATAGATGATGGATTAACAATGCTTGAAAAAGCAATTCAAAGATATATGGAAGAACAATAGGGAAATAGAGAAGGAGAGTCAAACTCATGAAAAACAAAGTATTTTTATTGATGCTAGGATTAGTAATCGGTATTTTAGCAGCCTGTGGTACAGCTGAAAATGAAACATCAACAAATGGTTCAGGTTCTGCGCCGGATTCAAGCACTGATGCAACAACTGAAGAAACAAAAGTATTAACTGTAGGAACATCTGCTGACTATGCTCCATTTGAGTTTGTAGACACAAAGGTA
The DNA here is from genome assembly GCF_003217295.1 of Ureibacillus chungkukjangi. Lineage (GTDB taxonomy): Bacteria > Bacillota > Bacilli > Bacillales_A > Planococcaceae > Ureibacillus > Ureibacillus chungkukjangi. Next base: position 6,915 of record NZ_QJTJ01000017.1, on the reverse strand, counting down.
AGTGAGGATATCATCGGATTTGATATTGACTTAGCAAACTTAATCGCTGAACGTTTAGGCTACGAATTGAAATTTACTAATAGTGATTTCAACAGTTTGATTCCTGGGTTACAGGCGAAAAAATATGACCTGGTCATCTCTGGTATGACACCGACTGAAGAGCGTGACGAGGTAGTAGATTTTTCAACGCCTTACTATGAAACAGAGCAATATATGGTTTCCATGAAAGAAAGCAATATCACTTCTATGGAAGATTTAAAAGGCAAGAAGGTCGGAGCTCAAGTATCATCTATCCAAGAGGACTTAGCAAAGGAATTTGGTGAAGAACACGGGTTTACAGTTGAAAGCCGTGACTTGATTCCTCAGCTTATCCAAGAAATGAAAAATGGACGTCTTGATGCTGCCGTAATTGAAAATATCGTATCAGATAATTATTTAAGTCAAAATGATGATTTAGCTGCATTTACTATTAAAGTAGAAGAGCCAGATTACAAGGCTGTTGTATTCCAAGAAGGAAGCACTTTAAAGGCTGAATTCGATGGAGTTATTCAAGAGCTTATTGATGAAGGAAAAATCGAAGAGCTTAAGAAAAAATGGTTTGTAGTTGAATAAATTATTTAGCGTCATTCAGTTTAACTGGATGACGTGTTTATATTATGACAATTTTGAAAGGAGGGCTTGCGATGTTTGATTTTAGTCGTGTAACACCCTCTATTCCTTACATCTTAGAAGGGATAGGCATTACATTACAAATCGTTATTTTTGCAGCAATTATTGGACTTGTACTTGGTATATTATTAGCACTATGCAAAATCGGAACGTTTAAGCCTTTAAAATGGTTTGCGAACTTTTATACATCAATCTTCCGAGGAACACCGCTTGTTCTTCAATTATTGCTGATCTACTATGCTATGCCGCAAATTCTTGGCTTTAATATCGAGCCAATACCAGCTGCTATTATAGGTTTTGGTTTAAATTCTGCTGCCTATGTTTCAGAAATTATTCGTGCAGGGATTAATGCAGTGGATAAGGGTCAACAAGAAGCGGCAAAAGCACTTGGTGTGCCTTATAGCAAGATGATGAAGGATATCATACTGCCACAGGCCATCAAAAATATATTGCCATCACTTATGAATGAGTTCATTACACTAAATAAGGAATCTGCAATTGTTACGGTAATTGGTGCTTTAGATATTATGCGTCGAGCGTACATAGTAGGCGGCGAAACATTCCGTTATCTTGAGCCGTTGCTAATTGCAGGGGGAATCTATTATGTCATGACTCTTGTATTAACCTTCCTTGGACAAATGATAGAAAAGAGGATGAGACGCAGTGATTAAAGTTGAGAATTTACACAAAACATATGGCAAAAACGAAGTGCTAAAGGGAATCTCTACTGAAATAAAAGAAAAAGAAGTCATTGCTGTTATTGGTCCATCTGGATCGGGCAAATCTACTTTTCTCCGTTGCATTAATAGATTAGAGGATCCAACAAGTGGGCAAATCTCAGTTGGCGGTACCATTATTACTGAAAAAAATGTGATGAAGGTACGTGAAAATTTAGGAATGGTCTTTCAGCATTTTTACTTATACCCACATAAAACAGTACTGGAAAATTTAATCTATGCACCGATCAAGGTGAAGGGCATTTCAAAGGATGAAGCGATAAAGTCAGCAGAAGAGCTATTAAATAAGGTTGGGCTATTTGAAAAACGCAACGAATATCCAAATCGTTTATCTGGCGGACAAAAGCAGCGTGTAGCTATTGCGCGTGCTTTGGCAATGAATCCATCCGTAATGCTGTTTGATGAGCCAACTTCTGCACTTGACCCTGAAATGGTAAAAGAGGTTCTGGCTGTTATGAAAAACTTGGCTGAATCTGGGATGACCATGATTATTGTGACGCACGAAATGGGCTTCGCAAAAGAAGTGGCCGATCGTATCCTTTTCCTTGAAGGTGGTCAGCTTGTAGAGGATGCTACTCCAAAAGAATTCTTCTCTGCACCTAAATCACAACGTGCCAAAGAGTTTTTGGAGAAGGTACTATAAAATTAGAGATAGCAACAACATTACAAATCCGTCTGTTAGTAAATTTATTAACGGACGGATTTTTTCTATGGCTAGGAACTGAATAATCAAAATGGATGTCCATCATAGGTTTTGTCCGAGATAGATTGACACTGCATGGGTACGATTCTTCGCCCCTAATTTCACCAGCACGGATTTAATGTACTGTTTAACAGTTGCCTCACTTAACGATAGGAGGTTTGTAAGTTCTTTAGTTGATAAACCATTTGCAAGCGCTCTCAAAACTTGGTTTTCGCGAGGACTTAATTTGGGATGAGCGATTGTTTGTGGTTGGATAAATAGCTCACCGATTAAACGACCAAAAAGGGTGAATTGCTCTAGCTCATTGTCTTTGAAGTAATTGAACTTTTTTATAAACTCGCAACATATATAGGCAATGGTCATATTATTTACAACAATGGGAATAACGAGTAAGGCTTTCAATGGCACACTGCGATGATAACGACTTGACATGAGAGTGATAATTTCTCTTCCTTCATGAAAAGTCGTTTTACGTTTTTCAACGGCATTTTTGACAATCGGCAAAGAGCGAAGATCATCTCGAATATAAGAAAGGGATTGAAGCTGTCCATCTTGTAAGCCTGCAATGCCTTCACCTACATAACCGATGGGACTGTAACGGAAAAACGAAATGGCATCACAAAAGGCTAGTTCATCTAATACATGGAGAATATGACATATTTTCTCTTCCTGTGTGTGTAAGTGAACACAATTTGATAGTTTCTCTTCTAATGCCCAAGTAGAAATTTGCATAGCAATCACTCCTTTCATTATATATATGTCTCTCCTAATCTAAAAAGTAGTAATAGTTTCAAAATATTATCCGATTTATAATATTCGAACTAGCTAAAAGAAGGAATGTTTTGGAGAAGCAATGGTTGGTAAGATAAAGTGGCATACGAAAGTAGCAATGTCTGTGGATGAAAGGGTGCAGAAGAATGTAAGCGTTTTATCACCAATAAGCAATCAGTTGCCATTTTGGAAAAAGGTACCTACAAATCTTTCTAACATATAAGGGGGAATATTATGGGAGAAAAGAAATATGATGCAGTCGTTATTGGGGCTGGCTTTGCAGGGCTATATATGTTGCATAGGCTACGAGAGCGCGGTTTATCGGTAAAAGTTATTGAAGCTGCTGACGGTGTTGGTGGAGTATGGTATTGGAGCCGCTATCCGGGGGCGAAGTGTGACTCTGATTCTATCTATTATAACTTTACATTCTCTGAAGAACTTTATAAAAAATGGCGCTGGAAGGATCGCTATGCCTCACAGCCGGAGATTTTAGAGTACTTAAACTTTGTCGCTGATGAACTAAAGCTACGCCCAGATATTCAATTTAAAACGCGCGTTACTAAAGCAAGCTTTAATAATGATAGAAAGCAATGGGAGATTGCAACTGATACAGACGAAACCTTCGTTGCTAAATATTTTATCAGTGGGGTTGGGTGTTTATCTACTACGAATATACCACCTTTTGAGGGGACGGAAAGCTTCAAAGGCGAACAGTATCATACAGGGCGTTGGCCGCATGAAAAAGTCGACCTGACAGGTAAAAGGGTAGTCATTATCGGAAATGGTTCAAGTGGTATACAAGCCATGCCGGAGATTGCAAAAGAAGCAAAGGAGCTTACCTTGTTAATGCGTACGCCTCACTATGTGGCTGAAGCTCGTAACAAGAGATTAACAAAAGAAGAACAGGATCAGGCGATTGTAAACTACGAAGACATTCGTGATTCATTTACAACGACAACTGGCGGTATTCGTATGTTCACAACAGGAAAATCGGCTACAGAATTTGATGCAGCCGGCCAAAAGGAAGCCCTGGATTATGTTTGGGAATCGGGCGGTCTTGCGTTAGGTTCTGTTTATACGGATACAGGAGTGAATAAAGAAACTAACTTCGTGGTATCTCAATATGTGCGCGATAAAATCGATGAAATTATCGAGGATGCAGAAAAAGCACAATTACTGCATCCAGATTATTATATTACGACCAAACGATTAATTATCGGGACGAACTTCTATGAGATATTTAATGAGGATCATGTGAATATAATCTCTTTAAAAGAGAATCCGATTGAAAGTATTGCTGAAAATGGCGTGAAATTACGTGAAGGCACAATCGAGTGCGATGTGATTATTTTCGCCACAGGGTATGAAGCGATGACAGGCTCTCTTTTGAAAATGGATATTCAAGGAAGGGACGGCCAATCGATTCAAGAGAAATGGGGAGAGGGACAAGATGTAAAAACCTATCTTGGGTTGACGATGGAAAACTTCCCGAATTTCTTTATGATTACTGGCCCACAAAGCCCTTCTGTATTAACGAATATGCCAGCTGCAATTGAGCAGCATGTGGACTGGATTGACCATTGTATCGAGTATTTAGAAACGAATGAATTGCAAACCATTGAAGCGCAAAAAGTGTCCGAGGTTAAATGGGGAAAAGAATGTGATGACTTAGCGAACTCGACACTATTCCCTCATACAAATTCTTGGTATACAGGAGCGAACATTGATGGAGTGCAACGCGGATTTGTGATTTATGTAGGCGGCTTAAATAATTACAAAGTCATTTGTGATAAAGTGGCTGACAACAATTACGAAGGATTTTCATTTGAAAAAGCACAGGCAAATGTGGTGCTTCAATAATAATGACATATTTTGAAAACACTTTAATAACACTTTAATAACTTGAAATGAATGAATATTCTAAGGGGGAATTTGTTAATGAAAAATCGTGTAAATCCTGAGCTTGTTGATATTTTAGATTTATTTCCACCACTAGATTTAGATCAATATGAAGCTGCACGTGCTGCCGCGGCACAAGCACCATTAGCACCACAAGATCCTTACATCACGATTACGAACAAAATCATTGAAGGACCTGATGGCAATGATTTACGCCTTCGAATCTATGAGCCTGTATCAAAAACGGAAGAGTTAGCTGGTCTTTTATGGATTCATGGAGGCGGTTATGTATTAGGTTCCCCTGAGGAAAATGATGGGTTATGTCAACAATTTGTAAATGAAGCTGGCTGCGTTGTGGTTTCTGTGGATTATCGCTTAGTACCGGAGCATCCTTATCCAGCGCCAATAGAAGATTGCTATACAGCTCTTAAATGGTTGGCAGATAACGCAGAGAGCTTAGGGGTAGATGCTAAAAGAGTTGGAATTGCGGGATTAAGTGCAGGTGGCGGCTTAACAGCAAGCTTGGCATTACTGGCAAGAGACAGAAAAGGACCAGAAATCTGCTTCCAAATGCCGTTATACCCAATGATCGATGACCGAAATAATACACCATCGAGTTTCGAAATTACAGGTAATTATATTTGGAACCATGATTTAAACGAAAAAGGCTGGGCTGCCTATCTAAATGGCGAAAATGGCAAAGAAAATGTGCCAATCTATGCAGCACCTGCACGAGCAAAAGTAGAAGAGCTTCAGAACTTACCTTATACGTATACATGTGTAGGTCAGCTAGATCCGTTCCGCGATGAAACGCTAGCATATGTGACTAAATTAGCTCAAGCTGGTGTGGATGTGGAGTTCCATTTATATCCTGGAGGTTTCCATGCTTATGAAATTGTCAATCCAGAAGCTGAAATTAGTAAACGTACAAATCAGGAATATGTCAATGCTGTAAAACATGCATTGAACCGTACAAGTTCGGTAAAATCAAAATAATTTCGTGAAGAGGGTTGCCTTAAATTGGGTAGCCCTTTTTTCTATGGGGAACCCTATCAGTCCAACCGTCCATCTTTCAAATGAAAAATTCCCTATGAATATAGTGAATATTCTTTGAATTTTCCCCCGAATTTCGGTAAAGTTTAAGAGTAATTCCTTCTATACTCGAAATAATAGATTAAAGGGGAAATGTAGAATGACAATTTCTAAAACAATTACTCTAGCAAATGGTGTAGAGATGCCGCGGATTGGTTATGGTACATTCCGTATGAAGGACCATGAGCTTGCTTACCAAGGTACAATTGATGCGTTAAATGCAGGCTACCGTGCGATTGATACTGCTGCAATTTATGAAAATGAAGAAGCAGTAGGTAGAGCCATTAAGGAATCAGGCATTGCACGTGAGGATTTATTTATCACTACAAAGGTTTGGAATACTGATCAAGGCTATGACAATACATTAAAAGCTTTTGAAACTTCCTTGAAGAAATTAGATTTAGAATATGTGGACCTATACTTAGTCCATTGGCCAAAGCCAACATTAGTGGATACTTATAAAGCAATTGAACGCTTATATGAAGAAAAGCTAATCCGTGTTCCCGGGGTTTCAAATTTCCATGAGCATCACTTCGAGCAATTATTTGCGGAGACGACTATTAAACCAATGGTGAACCAAGTAGAGTGTCATCCGTCTTTATCGCAGGATAGCTTGCGTGAGTTCTGTGCAAAGGAAAATATCGTCATCACAGCATGGGCTCCACTTGGTACTGGTATTGTGTTTACACATCCAGTAGTGAAGAAGCTAGCTGCGAAGTATGAAAAAACTCCAGCACAAATCGTTTTACGTTGGCAATTAGAGATAGGCAATATCGTTATTCCAAAATCTTCGACACCAGAGCGTATTGCAGATAACCTAAATATCTTTGACTTCAGCTTACAAAACGATGAGATTGCAGCGATTACCGCTTTAAACACTGATCACCGTACGTCACTAAATCCAGATGATGGCTATAATCTTTAATTAGGAACAGGGCACTTTCTCTTGTAAAATGTACCCTATAAGATGGACACTTTAAAAAAAGTCCTTCTTGTAGGGTACTTTTGTTTATAATGAGAAAAAAGATGTTGGAGCGGAATTAG